>NZ_JAJQJH010000010.1 GCF_029544075.1 Chromohalobacter canadensis
CCACCGCTGGCCACGAAGTCCGTCGCCGGCAGCGGATGCGTACTTTACGGCCCACAGGGGCTGAACGCAAGGGGTTTCGTAAAGAGTGAAGATGGCACTCTCGCGGTTTGTTATATCGTGAATGCTGGGTGCGGCATTATTACCCTCCCCGTTTGGCTGTCGCTCTTTCGTCTATCGGTTATCATATCGTTCGTGTCGCACGCCCGGAGCCTACATGCATCAGCCCTTACCCCTATCCACCCCCAACCGTAATCTAGTACGGCTGACCATCGTGCGCGGCATCACCTGGACTGGTTTCCTAGGGGCGATCATTTTCGGGATAGAAGTACTGAGCTTTCAGCTACATGTGATGCCTGTCATTCTAGTCATCATCGCCATGGGATTGGTTAATGTCGCTACTTGGTGGCGACTGGGACGCCCAAGGGCCGTGACTGACATCGAATATCTCGTGCATTTATTGATAGATGTGGGCGGCTTGAGCCTCTTGTTTTACTACACGGGCGGATCCACCAATCCCTTCATTACCTATTATCTCGTCCCGGTAACCATCGCCGCAGCAACACTCCCCTGGCGTTTCGCCTGGGTCATCGCCGCCGCTTCCTTGACCAGTTACACCGTCATGATGCTGTTTTACGAGCCAGTCCCACAGTTAAGCAACGGATTTGTGGGCACCGGTATTCGCCTTCATATCATCGGCATGTGGCTGAACTTCAGCCTGTCCGCTGGTCTCGTGACATTCTTCATCTTCAAGATGGCACATGCATTGCGGCGGCGCGACCTCACGCTTTCGCGTACCCGCGAGACAGCTTTGCGCAATGAACAGGTACTCGCCGTGGCGACGCAGGCTGCGGGTACTGCCCATGAGTTGGGAACGCCGCTATCCACCATGGCAGTGCTGCTCAGCGAGATGCGGCAAGAAGCACGCGACAATACACCACTCGTGGAGGATATCGATTTACTGCGGCAGCAAGTCGACACCTGCAAGGCGCGTCTCCAGACCCTCGTGGCCAATGCCGACAGAAGACGCCTAGCAAAGCCGGAGATCGCTGCGGCCGAAACTTGGCTGCGTGATGTGCTACAACGTTGGCTGGTGTTGCGACCTGACGTAAGCCATCGAATCGATATACAAGGCAAGCGCGGCACTCCTTATATTGCTACCGATACCACGCTCGAACAGGCGCTCATGAACCTACTCAACAACGCCGCCGACGCCAATCCCATGGATATTTCCATCTTGCTCGACTGGACGCAGGATGACGTCATCATCGACATCCGCGACCATGGCCCTGGGGTCTCGATGGACATTGCCGACCAATTGGGCGAAACCTTCATTTCAACCAAGAGCAAAGGCATGGGGATCGGCTTATTTCTGACCCACGCCACCATCAACCGGTTTGGCGGCGGCGTCAGCCTCTACAATCACGAAGAAGGCGGTACGCTTACCGAGGTCAAACTGCCACGGGCGACGGCAGACAATCCTGCTTGAAAGCGACGGAGAACATCATGTCAGCAGATGCTGAACGGCTATTGATCATCGACGATGACGAACAGTTTTGCTTTGTAATGGCACGCGCCATGCGCCGGCGAGGTTTCGAGGTCACGACCGCCATGACCGAAGAGGAAGCGTTGGCCAGCGTGCGGCAAGCGCCACCTCACATGGCAACGCTCGACTTGAAGCTCGAACACTCTTCGGGGCTCAAGCTACTTCCTGAGCTGCTGGCGCTTGCTCCGTCCTGTCGTGTGGTCGTGCTGACCGGATATTCGAGCATCGCAACCGCTGTAGAGGCCATCAAGCTGGGCGCCGTCAATTATCTGTGCAAGCCAGCCGACGCCGACGAGATACTGGCGTCGCTGGAGCGAGAAGGCGGCGACCCCGATATCGACATCGCCGATAGCCCGCCTTCCGTGAACCGAGTGACCTGGGAACATATCCAGAAAGTGCTGCAGGAACATGATGGCAATATCTCTGCTACCGCACGCGCCTTAGGCATGCATCGCCGAACACTGCAGCGCAAACTGCAAAAGCGTCCCGTCAGGCGCTAGCCGACATAGCCATTTACTGCGCGGTCCAGCCGAGATCCATGCTCCAGCATGCCCCGGTCACCGCGCCGGCCTGTTCCGATGCCAGATAGCTGACCAACGCCGCCACCTCGTCGGGTTCGATGAGGCGTTTGATGGCGGCATTTTTCAGCATGACCTCTTCAATAACCTGCTGTTCATCCATACCATTGAGACGCGCCTGATCCGCGATCTGGCGTTCCACCAAAGGCGTGCGCACATAGGCGGGGCAAAGCGCATTGACCGTGATGCCTGCCGCGCCACCTTCCAGGGCCGCCGTTCGCGTCAGTCCCACTAAACCATGCTTGGCACTGACGTATCCCACTTTGCCCTGCGATGCGACGCTGGCATGGATCGACGCCATGTTGACGATCCGCCCCCACTGCCCTTGACGCATATGGGGCCACACTGCCTGCGTCAGCAAGAAAGGAGCCGTCAACATGAGGTCGATGATCTGGCGCCATTTGGCTTCGGGAAAATCTTCCAGCGCCTCCACGTGTTGAATGCCTGCGTTATTGACCAGTATATCGACGTGCCCGAAACGCTTGATGGCCTCCATCACCGAGCCACGGCAAGCTTCCGGGTCGGTGAGGTCTGCTTGGTAGAAGACGGCACCCGCTGCTTCTGCGATGTCCACGCCTTGCGGATTGGCATCCACTGCCAATACCTGCAATCCCTCTTGGCAAAACTGTTTGACCACCGCTTCACCGATACCGCTGGAACTGCCGGTTACGATCGCGACACGCGGATGGCCCAGTGTGGAAGGGGCTACCATGGCACTCTCCTCGATGACGAGACGAACTACGCTTAGCATAAGACGTGAGTTGCGAGATATGCCAGCACGGTGCATCACTTACGCCATGCGACAGGCCTGTTAGACTAAAGCTAACATTGAGCACTGGCAGCAACGCATTGACCCGAGGAGACTGCATGGAGCCTTCCCAACGGCTTGCCGAAGCCGAGCGTATCGCACGGCTAGCAGGAGAGCGCATCGTGGCGGCGCGCGAGTCGCAAGCGTTTCAGCAACGCTACAAACGCGGCGACGAACTCGTGACAGACGCCGATGTCGAAATCGACCGGCTCATCGCTTCCGAGCTCGATGCTAATTTCCGCGACGATGCACGCCTCACGGAGGAAATTTCTCCAGACCGCGATGTGCTCGAAGACAATGACGCTGTATGGATCGTCGATCCTATTGATGGCACGGTGAATTTTGCGTACGGACATCCCCATGTAGCGGTTTCTATCGCCTGGGCATCGGAGGGGAAGCTACGCTTGGGGGTCGTTCATGCTCCCTTCCTGGGAGAAACATTCACGGCGCTACGCGGAGAAGGCGCTTGGCTGAACGGCGAGCCCATTCAAGCCAGCAATGCGAGTGAATTGTCACGCAGTTTGGTTGCTACGGGATTCCCCTATCGCCGCGATGCGCGTGCCCCCTTGTTCCGCCGCCTCGCTGGCGTGCTCACCAGTTGCCGTGACATACGCCGCAACGGGTCGGCCGCACTGGATCTATGCCACGTCGCTTGCGGCCGTCTTGATGCGTATTATGAAAGTGTCTCGCCTTGGGATTTTGCCGCTGGCTTGCTGATCGCCCGTGAAGCAGGCGCCAAGACAGGGCATCTCTATCAGTGCCCCGACCGTATTCCGTCCGAACTGTATGGGGAAAACATACTGGTAGGCGCGTCGGGGATATACGGCGCGTTGCGCGAGATCCTCTTGAAAGCCGACGACGACAGGCTCGAAGAGATCGAAGCACAAAATTGATTTGCTATAGATCCCTCCAATAGCGGGTGTAGCAAGACTCTATTGGTATCCTATGCGTGATTCCGGAACAATGACTACCAATTTAATGTCTACAAATTCCTAAATTTAAGGAGACTCCTATGTTGACAGTGATTTTCGGCCGACCCGGCTGCCCTTTCTGTGTACGCGCCAAGGAGCTTGCCGAACAGCTGAGCGAAGCGCGTGACGATTTCGGTTTCCGTTATATCGACATTCACGAAGAAGGCATCACCAAAGCCGATATGGAAAAGACCATCGGCAAGCCCGTTGAGACGGTTCCGCAGATCTTCATCGACCATACTCATATCGGCGGCTTCACTGAGTTCGACCAACACGTTCGCGATAATGAACTGATGCCTGCGACTCAGAGCTAACGACCCTTCAGCGCCAACCCATCGTTACAGGTGTTGGCGCTGCCTATCTTTTGCCGGCCTTCCGCAGACACGTGTTAAAGCGTTGAATCCGCATCCGCCTATGCAATGAGAAAGCACTATACTGGGTGCATTGCGACAGGAGGCGAGGTGTCAATCATGCAACGCGATGAATTCCTGCAGCAACTTTGGCTGGACTATATCCATTGCCACCCCGATATAGGGGCCTTGTCGCTTTGGCCGCTCGAAAACCGTACTGAGTATTGCGTGCTGGTGACACTCAACCGGGCACCTTACCAAGCGCAGCGCTTGCTCCCAGCGCTTTATCATTTCGGTTATCGGCGTGTTGGTCACCATGCCATGGCCGACCGAGGCATACTGGCCCATGTGCTAAGCCCAGGTAATGACGATGCATGGATTTTGCTTATCGAGCTGCAACTGGACACGCTGACACAAGCACCACGCCAGCATTTGGAAGCGCTCATCAGCCGTGCTCATCCACAAGACAGCCAGGGCCAGAACCTTCTTTCTCGAGGCCGCCCTTGGCCAATGCCCGAGTGGGCGATTTACCAACAATTGCATGAAACCCACCCACTCGCCGCCTGGTTGGCCATCATGGGGCCCCGCATGCACCACGTCGGCTTCGATTGTCAGCGGTTAGGACACGATATCGCCGAATATGCCGACGTAATTGCCGAAGCGGGACTGAAGCCGGGAGGTCAGACACTTCTACCTATCTCCCCTCTGCTCGATCACCGCTACTATGCTTGCTGTACGCAGCGCGCCGTCTTCGCCGCCGGTGATGAGCATCGCGTCGCCACCGGTGGCCTTGCGCTCGTACAGAAGCGGCTTGCCGGAACCCGCGAACGCACGGCGGAGCTCTTGTTGCCGCAGCACACACGCTGCGAGCTGAGCGCCTAATATTGCGCCTCTTCTTCCGCTTCTGGCCGTGGCTCGCTATTATCGTACGCCGCCCAGTCGTCTTCGTAGGACGGCTCGAAATCGAGCTCGAATTGCTGAGGCTCGAAACGCGGGTCCATCTCACTGAGATAATGCGTTGACTCTACCATTGGCACTGCCGCCACATACGGCTCTTGTTCCACTTCCGGAGAAACTCCCTTATAGCTGTAGAGCCTCGCCATAACGAACATCGCCAAGGCCAGCGCGGCGCCTCCCAAGAATAGCCACAGCCCATCCGGGCCAGTCACTTCCATGATCACAGAAGCACTATAAGGCCCGACTACCGAGCCAATGCCGTACCAGATCAGTAGCTTGGCATTGGCCTGAATGGTTTCCTCGGGTTCGAGCCAGTCGTTGGTGTGCGACAGGCTCAAGGAGTAAAGCGTATGCAGCATCGCGGTATGGAAGCAGGCCACCACGAGTAGCACCCAGAAATCGAACCGTGCCGCCACCGAAATCATGGCACCGGACACCGCCATCACCAAAGCCATGCATAAGATCACTTTGCGGCGATCGAAACGGTCGGAGATACGCCCTAGCGTCCATTGAGCTACCAATGCCACTAGAGTCGTAATAGCCATGAACTGTGCCGTTTGTGACGTCGATAGACCGATCTCCTGCCCATAGTAGGGCGTCATCGCAAAAAAGGACTGAACCATCAACCCTGCCGTGAAGGCACTGACCAATCCAACCGGCGCGCGGCGATACAATTCTCGCAACGAGATTTTGCTGGAAACCTCATGCGACGAACGCGTCGGCCCCTGGATCCGGTAAATCGACAACGGTATCAGTGACAGCGTAAACAGGATCCCCGAGACCGAAAACAGCACGAATGTCGCTGGGTCGGCGACATTGAGCAGCCACTGGCCGACCGCCAAGGACGAGGTCGAAATGACCAGGTACCACCCCAACACTCGCCCCCGGTTATCATTCGTCGACTCACCCGAAACCCACGATTCCATGACCATCAGCAAGCCCGCAGTCGCTGCACCGCCGAATAGGCGCCACACCAACCACGCCCAGGGATCCACCCATAACCCATGCAGCATCGCCGTCACCGCCAGCACGGCCGCACAAGCCGCAAAAACGCGAATATGCCCCACCGTGCGGATGCGCTTCTCGATCAGATAACTCCCGATGACGAAGCCCAACGAGAAGCTCGACATCAACAAGCCCGCCATCTGTGAGGGAAACCCCTCCAGCGACATGCGCACGCCAAGCAAGGTCATGATCAAGCCGTGGCCGAGCAGGAAACTGATTTCACTGAGAAATAGAATGGGAAGGGTTGCGGGCAAGCTGCGCAAATCGACCTCCTGGCGATAGTGGCGTATGAGTTCGGCATGCCTCCCTGAGGCACGCCCTGGCAGTGCGTCGGGCAAGCGCACTAGTCTACCTGTTAGCGTGCATGACGACATCCGCTCCTACCTGAATATCGCTGTCCCCAGTTCAGCATAGAAGATCAGATATGCCCTTTTCAGAGGATGAGAAAAACCATCCACAAAAACTGTGGATAACGCTGTGCATGAGCGGCGTCGAAGACGCTATTTCGGCTTGTCGTTTCCCACCTCGTCCTGGATTGGTCAGATTTTCATCATCCCACTGTCATCATGACGCCAAATGCTTATGCCGCGCTATCACACTCCCCCTTTCGTCGAGTGGACAGCGCACTACCGACTTGTTTTTAATGACATCATGGTGCAACGCAACATCATCGCGCGGCTCCCATGCCGCTCCATGTAACGTCGACCTGAAGACAGGTAGCGGCATAGATGACTCGGAGGTCACATGACCACGCCCCTTTGGGAGCCGTCGACAACGGCCATACAAAGCACGCAAATGTATGCGCTGATGCAGCGCATCAACCGTGAGCATGGCACATCGCTGACGGACTATGAGGCACTACATGCCTGGAGCGTCGAGCATCTGGACACTTTTTGGGAGCTCCTGTGGGATGAGCTCGACATCGTCGCCGAGCGGCGTGGTGATGACGTTCTGGTACGCCCCGATGCCATGCCCGGCGCACGCTGGTTCCCGCAAGCACGCTTGAATTATGCTGCCAACATGTTGCGCAGGCGTGACGAACACCCCGCCTTGATCGTTCGCGATGAACGCCTTCGGCGACGCGTAATCAGCTATGCCGAGTTATACGCCAATGTCGCCAGGCTGGCCCACGCACTCAAGGCTAGCGGTGTCACGGAAGGCGATCGTGTCGTGGGCTTCGTCCCCAATAGTGAACATGCCATCATCGCTTTGCTTGCTTCAGCCAGCCTCGGTGCGGTGTGGTCTTCCTGCTCGCCGGAATTCGGGCTTAACGGCGTATTAGACCGCTTTGGGCAAATCGCCCCTAAGGTATTGATCGCCACCGATGGCTATACTTGGAACGGCAAGGCTATCGACACTCGGGAACGCATCGCCGATATCGCCAATGCCATAGACTCGCTCAAGCATGTCGTGGTGTTCCCCTTCCTCGAAGACGCACCGGTTCTCGATGATATCCCTCGCGCCATCGCCTGGGCCGACTACTTGGATAACAACACCAGCGAAATCGATTTCCAAGCACTGCCCTTCGAGCACCCGCTTTACATTCTCTACTCCTCGGGCACCACGGGTGTTCCCAAGTGCATCATCCACTCGGCAGGCGGCACCCTGCTGCAGCATCTTAAAGAGCACCGTCTGCATACTGATATCGACGCCGACGATGTCTTTTTCTATTACACGACCTGTGGCTGGATGATGTGGAACTGGCTGGTCTCCGGACTCGGCTCCGGCGCCACGCTCTTGCTCTACGATGGATCACCGTTTGCGCCATACCCCAACACGTTATGGCAAATCGCCAGCGATGAGGGCGTCACGGTTTTCGGCACCAGTGCAAAGTACCTCTCAGCCTGTGAAAAGGAAGGTCTGGCGCCCGGCAAGCAAGTGGACCTTTCACCGCTACGCGCACTGCTCTCCACTGGATCGGCCTTGCCCCATGAGTCATTCGATTACGTCTATGCCGAGATCAAGCGCGACCTCATGCTGTCCTCGATCTCCGGGGGAACGGATATCGTGTCATGTTTCGCACTAGGGTGCCCGATCCGCCCTGTCTACCGCGGCGAATTACAATGTCGCGGGCTCGGCATGGCCGTCGACGTTTTCGATGACCATGGACAAAGCATCACTGGTAACAAGGGTGAACTCGTTTGTACACGCCCCTTTCCTTGCATGCCTACTGGCTTCTGGAACGATCCCGATGGTGAGCGCTATCGCGACGCTTACTTTTCGACCTTTCCAGGTATCTGGGCGCATGGTGACTATGCCGAACTGACAGCCCACGGGGGCGTCATCATCCACGGGCGTTCGGATTCCGTCCTCAATCCCGGTGGCGTGCGTATCGGCACCGCCGAGATCTACCGGCAAGTCGAAAAGGTAGATGGCGTGCTCGAATCGCTGTGCATCGGCCAAACCTGGCAGAACGACGTGCGCGTGGTACTTTTCGTCCGCTTGCGCCCTCATGTTGTGCTCGACGAAGCCAAGCGCGACGAAATCCGGCGTACCATACGTCAGCATACGACCCCAAGGCACGTACCCGCCAAGATCATCGCCGTGGAGGACATTCCCCGCACGCTATCGGGCAAGATCGTCGAAATTGCCGTGCGCAACGTTGTCCATGGCGAGCCCGTCAAGAATCGCGACGCGCTGGCCAACCCCGAAGCCCTTGAACTTTTCGTAGATCTCCCTGAGCTCGCCGAGTGATACGCACACCATCGCCTTGTCCGAGACTGGGCAGCCGCTACACGATCCAGTAGCATAAGTTGCCAAGTCATTGAAGGAGAACGGCATGGCGACCCTCAAGGGGCTGATAAGCGTGCTGTTGCTGATCGCCAATACGCTTTTCTGGGGCGTGCCGCTTTATCTGCTGACGCTCCTCAAGATCATGACACCGACGAGGCGTTTGCGACTACGTGTACTGGCGGGACTCAACGCCATCGCCCTAGCCTGGATCGCCACCAATAACTGGTGGATCCGTCATTGGGTCAAGCCAAAGATCACCGCGCACTTACCCGAAGGCCTGTCTCCCAGCCAGTGGTGGCTGGTCATCGCCAACCACCGCAGTTGGACAGATATCTTCGTCATGCAGTACGTGCTGTACAGACGGACTTCGATGCCCAAATTCTTTCTCAAGCGAGAGCTGATATTCGTCCCCATCATAGGTCTTGCCTGGTGGGCGCTCGAGTTCCCCTTCATGCGCCGCTATGCACGCAGTGAGCTTACCCAGCGGCCACAGTTGGCAGAACGTGATCGCCGCGCGACGCAACGCATGTGCGAACGTGCGCGGGAAATGCCGATGACAATCTACAATTTCGTCGAAGGCACGCGCTTCACTCCCGCCAAGCGCGATCGGCAAGCGAGTCCGTTTCGACATCTGCTGCGCCCCAAGGCCGGCGGCACAGCTCAAGTCATACGTCTAATGGGTGATCGTTTAAGCGGCATTCTTGACGTCACGCTTCATTATCGCCATGCGGCCCCGAACTTTTGGCATTTCCTTTGCGGTCGCGAAACTCCCATACACATGGAGGCACGCCGGCTCGACGTGCCCGCCTGGATGAGCAATGGCGACTATCATCTGGATCCGCATTACAAGGAACGCTTCCATTCATGGCTGAACGCGCTATGGGAGGAAAAGGATCGTGCGCTCTCATCGCTCCCCTCCTCCTCTTTGTCTTGATACTCACTGGCTGCGCTGGCGGGCCTGGCGCCGGTGGCTATCGTGGCAGCAACATCGCTGGCAACTGGGTCTCCATCCAACGCGGCGACACACTAGGACAAATCGCCAAGCAAGCAGGTGTCCCGTTACTGCGCTTGCAACGATTCAATCCAGGTGTCGATGCGCGTCGACTGGCCATTGGCCAACGCATTTTGGTACCCACCCATCGCGAACGCGCGCCTGGTAGCGGCCCTTATCGCTATCAAGTGCGTCCGGGTGACACCTATTCAAGCATCGCCAAGCGCTTTGGTAGCACTGCGCGGCGCTTGCAAACAGCGAACCCCCAGTTTTCGGCCAACGCCCTGAATGTCGGCCAGTTAGTCAAAGTGCCGCTAGGAGGCTCTGCTCGTACCACCGCCTCAGCGGCCCAGGCCTCGTCGTCAACGTCGTCCAAGTCCACGACGCGAAGTCGTACGCTTCCCGATCCGGGTGCGCTACCCGATAGCGCTAACACATGGCACTGGCCGCTCAAGCAATATGAAATCGCACGTGCCTATGGCACCGATTCGCGCGGCACCCTACAGCCGATGTTGCTTTCAACCTCTACGGATGCCCAGGCACTTGCCGTTGCCGATGGCACCGTTCGCTTTGCCGATAGCATGCGGCAACTGGGACGTGTGGTGATCATTCATCACCGTGACAACATGCAAAGTGTCTATGCATTATGCGAGCGTCTACTCGTCGAAGATGGCGATGAGGTAACACAAGACACGCCCGTTTGTGATGTTGGTTACCGACACGACACAGGACGCCATGATCTGTTGTTCGATGTCCGGCATGGCGGAAAACCCGTGGACCCCAAACAGGTGCTACGCTAGACAAGGAATAACTGCCCCATCAACAACACGGTGATCCCGGTTGGCGACATCGTATCGTCACGATGCTGTCGCACTGCTGTCATCAGGATGCTTGAACCTGGCACTGTCTTGATAGGCCACGGAGGTGCATCATGCGAGTCGCATTGGTCAGTGAAACCTGGGCACCCGAGATCAACGGTGTGGCGCACACGCTGGACCAACTGGCCCATCACCTCGCCACCCGCAACGTCAACCTGCAGCTAGTGCGTCCGAGGCCCCAACAAGGCGGCCGAGAAGGACGCGCCGAGCGTGACATGCAAGTTCGTGCATTCTCCCTACCTGGTTACGCCGATGTGAAGGTCGGCTTGCCCGCCTGGCGGCGCTTATCAAACTTGTGGCGAGAGTCACGTCCCGATGTCATCTATATCGCGACTGAAGGTCCGCTGGGCTGGGCCGCGCTGGCCACGGCGCGTCATTTATCGATTCCTGTCGTCGGTGGTTTCCATACCAATTTCGACCAATACGCGGCGAACTATCACTTGAAGTGGGCCAGCGGCATCGTGGGCGCGGGATTACGTTACTTTCATAACCGCTGCCAGATGACGCTCGTGCCCACCCGCGCCCAGGCCGAGCGTTTATACCAAAGAGGCTTCCAGCGCGTGAACATATTGGGACGTGGCATCGACGCTCAGCGTTTTTCCCCTGCCCGACGCGACGCTCATCTGCGAGCTCAATGGGGAGTCGATGGCGACCAGCCCGTGGCCCTCTATGCGGGACGCTTGGCCAGTGAAAAGAATACGCCGCTGCTTGTGCGCACGCTACGCGCGATGCAGGAGGCATACCCGAGGCTACGGACTGTACTAGTCGGTGATGGCCCCGAAAGGCAGCATCTGGAGCACCAGCTTCCCGAGGCGATTTTTACCGGCTTTCTAAGCGGGGAAACCTTGGCACGCCACTACGCCAGCGCGGATATATTCCTGTTTCCATCGCACTCGGAGACATACGGCAATGTGGTCCCCGAAGCCATGGCCAGCGGACTTCCCGTAGTAGCTTTCGATCAGGCGGCCGCTAGCGAATTGATCGCGGATACCCACGAAGGATGCCTCATCGATGCCAACGACGACGACGCCTTTGTGCAGGCCTCCGTCGATCTCTGCCTCCAACCCGCCAGCCGCGCCCGCATGGGACGCGCCGCCCGCGAGAAAGTCGCCCACCAGAGCTGGGACCTGGTCGGCGAGCGCTTTTTCACCTATTTAACACTGACGGCCCAGGAGACGCCGCATGCGCTCACGACCCCTCATCATGTTTGACCGGCTCGATACCCTCGAATGGCAGCTATGCCAGCGTATCGCTCTGCTCAGTCATCGGCGTCTGGTCTATGGGGTGTTTCGGTTCTGCAGCAGAGCCGGGGATTGGCCGGCCTGGGTTGCCCTTGCCCTGCTGCAGCCGGTCGTACATGGCCAGACGGGATGGCGTCTGACGTTGATATGGGGCCTATGTGCCGCGACTGGGGCTACTTTCTATCGCTTCCTCAAGACACGCCTGTGTCGAGAGCGCCCTTACATCACTTTTTCGAGCATTCCCTGCACGATGCCAGCGCTGGATCGCTACAGCTTTCCAAGCGGCCACACGTTACATGCCGTCATGTTCTGCACGCTGTCAGCAGCTTCATCACCTTGGCTGCTCGTGGTGGTCTTGCCGCTGAGCGTCCTCATCGCCGCCTCACGGGTCATTCTCGGTCTGCACTACGTGAGTGACGTCGCCGCCGGCGCCATACTGGGGTTCAGCATTGCTCAAGCGGGCCTCTGGGTTGCCATGCGGGGTCAATGGCTACCTCTTCCCGTTTGAGGACGCTTGCTCCAGTCGTTTTTCCTTGCAGCTTTCCCTATACACCGCATAGAAAAACCTCAAGCACTGCTTGAGGTTTTAAAAACAAGATAACGGTATAACGTTCCTTCGTTACATGCCGCGAGCTATCCGCGATAATAGTTGGCAGGCACGAAAGGCATGCGCGTCACATGCATAGGCAAGCGCTTGCCGCGGACGTCCGCATATAGCGTCGTATCGACGACAGCCAACTCGACATCCACATACGCCATGGCTACGGGTTTGCCCAGTGTTGGCCCGAAGCTGCCGGAGGTCACTTGGCCGACATGACGGTCGGCAGTGTCGTAGAGCGATGTTCCCTCACGCACCGGCGCTCGTCCTTCACCAAGCAGACCGACACGCTTACGGGTGATCTGCTTGGTCTCGATCTGGGGCAGAATGACATCAGCCCCCGGGAAGCCCCCTTCTCGTTCGCCTCCGATGCGCCGAGGTTTGCCCACGGCCCAGATAAGGCTCGCCTCGGCGGGCGTCGTCTGAGTATCCAAGTCATGCCCATACAGGCACAGCCCGGCTTCCAGACGCAGCGAGTCGCGTGCACCCAGGCCGATAGGCTCAACCTCGGGCTGCTCTAGCAACCACGTAGCGAGGCGCTCGGCGGCATCCACAGGCACGGAGATCTCGAAACCGTCTTCACCGGTATAACCGCTGCGGCTGATCCACAATGAGGTACCGAGCGCCTCAAATTGGCCATGATGCATAAACACTAGATCGCAGGCCTCGGGGCACAGACGCACCATGACGTCTTTGGCTTGCGGCCCTTGCAACGCCAGCAAGGCGCGGTCAAGCACTTCCACCTGATGCTCGGCATCGAGCCCGGTACGGAGATGCGCCACGTCTTGGTCCTTACAAGCAGCATTGACGACGACATACAGATCTTCGCCGCGATTGACGATCATCAGGTCATCGAGCAGACCGCCTTCATGGCTGGTGAAGAGCGCATAACGCTGCATACCTGCTGGCAACCCGACGATATCCGCCGGCACTAGCGTTTCGATGGCACGCGCCGGTGAGGGCCCTGAAACGGTGAGCTGCCCCATGTGCGATACGTCGAATAAGCCGCACGCATGTCGGGTATGCTCATGTTCTTTTTTGACACCCAAGGCGTATTGCACCGGCATGCTGTAACCGGCAAAGGGCACCATCTTCGCACCATGCGAGACATGCATGTCATGCAACGGCGTATGGTGAAGGTCGTCGGACATCGTCGCTTCCTCGTCGTTATCCGTGAAGGGGCGACGATTGCCGCCCCCAAGACAGCTCAGCGTTTATCGTCCAAGTCTTCGCCAGGCAAGACGGTCTTGCCGGCAAAGTGATCATTGGTGAGCTTGAAGACCACCGGCGAGAGTAGAGCCAGTGCAATCAGGTTAGGGATCGCCATCATGGCATTGAAGACGCTAGCCATCAGCCAGACGAATTCAAGCGGCGCGACGGCCCCGACGAGAATCGCCAGAATATAAACCACCCGGTAGATCTTGATCGAAGCGACGCCGAACAGATACTCGAAGCACTTTTCGCCATAAAAAGCCCAGCCGAGGATGGTCGTGAAGGCGAACACTGCCAGCGCGAAGGACACGACATACTGGCCGATGCCCGGCAGCGCACCATCAAACGCCATCGCGGTCAACGCAGCACCGGTCTCGCCGGATGTCCACTCGGTGCTGGTCAAGATTGCCAATGCGGTGACCGAGCATACGATGATGGTATCGATGAACGTACCCAACATCGCCACCAGCCCTTGGCGGACTGGATTCTTGGTCTGTGCTGCGGCGTGCGCTATCGGCGCACTACCCAGCCCTGCTTCATTGGAAAATACGCCTCGCGCCACGCCAAATTGAATCGCCTTGGCCACGGCGGCGCCCGCAAAACCACCAGCGGCAGATACCGGCGTAAAAGCATGGCCAAAAATCAGTCCCAGCGCGGCACCGACCTGATCCATGTTGATAATCAGCACCAGCAAGCCACAGACGATATAGGCAATCGCCATGACCGGCACCAGCTTGCCAGCTACCTTGGCAATACGCTTGATCCCGCCGAGAATCACAGCACCCGCCAGTATCATGATGATCATACCGGTCAGCCAATGCGGCATCCCCAACGACTCGCTGAGACCATCGGCGACCGAGTTGGATTGCACGGTATTGCCAATCCCGAAGGCAGCAACAGCGCCGAAAAACGCAAACAAGCCACCCAACCAGGCCCACTTTTTACCCAAGCCATTGCGGATGTAATACATCGGCCCGCCCACGTGATCGCCCGCCGCATCGACTTCACGGTAGCGAACCGCCAGTACCGCCTCGGAAAACTTAGTAGCCATACCTACTAGTGCCGTGATCCACATCCAGAATACAGCGCCCGGGCCACCCAAGAAGATGGCAGTGGCGACACCCGCGATATTACCGGTACCAACAGTGGCCGAAAGCGATGTCATCAGCGCATTGAAGGGAGAGATTTCCCCCTCGTCTTCATCCCCTTTTTCGGCCTGGCGCCCTTTCCAGAGCAGCCGGAAGCCCGCTCCCAGCTTGCGAATGGGCAACAACTTGAGCCCTAGTTGCAGATATACGCCCACCCCCAACAACAAGATGAGCATCAAGGGACCCCATACAACATCGTTGATGGCGCTAAAAATTGCGTTGAGTGTTTCCACGAGATGTCCTCCCAGACATTTGTTGTTATCCAGCGCAGTGTTTGCACTGTCGTCGACGGCGTTGGCTCAAGAAGATAACCACCAAACCCTCTCGACTTTAGCGGATCATCTTGGCGCTTCTCCATACCCGCAAAGCAAAATAGCGCTTCAAGCGTTACGGACAGAAACCTCTATCGCTTACGCGCGTGGTCATGCAAGCAAAACATGAGCACAACAAGTTTCTTATTAGAAACGAAGGCTAATCGCTGTCCTGCGGCTTGGCAACCGAAAGACATCTCTCCTTCTCTCTCCTGAATAGCAGACTGGCCCCCACATTTTCGATGCGCGTAAAGAGCACCATCACAAAAACTCATCAAATCAGGATGTCGCGGCTTCGCTTGAGCCCAGGCATGCCAAGCTTATAGGCAGTATGGCTTTTTGCTGGACGCTCGCCGGTATCCTGTCCACCCTGACTAGGCGGTCGAGCCGAATGGCATGAAGAAATGCATGATGACGATGCCAAGGGCGAATCAATGAGGCATAATGGCACTCATATTCCCCAAATCAGAAAATCTTTTCGTATAGGAAAATCACGATGAGCCACATCCCTGCCAACCTTCGCTATACCGACAGCCACGAATGGGTCCTCGACAACAATGACGGCACTGTTACGATCGGCATCACCGATCACGCTCAGGAATCCCTAGGAGACGTCGTCTTCGTCGAGCTACCCGACACAGGCCGTCAACTCGACGCTGGAGAAGAATTCGGTGTCATCGAGTCCGTCAAGGCCGCCTCCGACCTATACCTCCCGTTGAGCGGTGAAGTCGTTGCCGTAAACGAGTCGCTCGAGGACTCTCCCGAAGCCGTCAATGACCACCCTTACGAGGACGGTTGGATCATCAAGCTCAAGCTCGCTGAGCCCGACGCGCTCGAGGCACTGCTTGATGCCACTGCGTATGACGCACTCGTCAGCGCCGAGGAAGGCTGACGCGTCTCGCACGTTGCACTTGTCCTGTTCTGCCGGCGACATCTTCGTTACATGTCGCCGCTTCGTGTCGAATCGGGCTCGACCGCCCGCCAACGCTTGAGGGTTTCATGGCAAACGACAACCGCAGCCTGGCCGAATTGGCCAATCACGACGACTTCTTGACGCGCCACAATGGGCCTGACGGGGACGATGTCCAGCACATGCTGGCGACCTTGGGGCTTCCCGACACCGAGTCGCTGATCGCCAAGACGCTTCCTGGCGATATTCGCCTGGAACGCAACCTGTCGCTCGAAGAGCCGCGTGGCGAAGCGGAAGCGCTGACCTACCTCAAGCAGCTGGCACGCCAGAACAAGACCTTCAAGAACTACATCGGTCAAGGCTATTATCCCACGCATCTACCAGCCGTCATCCAGCGCAACGTACTGGAGAATCCCGGTTGGTACACCGCTTACACGCCTTATCAGCCGGAAATCGCCCAGGGGCGCCTGGAAGGACTACTGAACTTCCAGCAAGTGGTCATGGACTTGACCGGTATGCCGATCGCCAACGCGTCCCTGCTCGACGAGGCGACGGCTGCCGCTGAAGCCATGGCCCTGTGCCGGCGCGCCAACAAGAAGGCCAAGACCGAGCGCTTCTTCGTGGCAGACGATGTGCTACCTCAGACGCTCGATGTCCTGCGTACCCGTGCCGCCTATTTCGGTTTCGAGCTCATTATCGCGCCCGCCGAGACTCTGGCCGATCACGATGTTTTCGGCGCATTACTGCAATACCCGGGAGCCACCGGACAAGTACGCGATATCAAGGCGCAACTCGAAGCAGCCCAGCAACGGCGCATCATGACCTGCGTCGCGACTGACCTGATGAGCCTGGTACTGCTCAAGGAACCCGGTGCGCTGGGCGCCGACATCGTCGTGGGCAGCTCCCAGCGTTTTGGTGTTCCCATGGGCTACGGTGGCCCGCATGCGGCGTTTTTCGCCGCTAGCGACGCCCTCAAGCGTTCACTCCCCGGGCGCATCATCGGCGTTTCCAGGGACAGCCGTGGCCAACGTGCCTTGCGCATGGCCATGCAGACGCGCGAGCAGCATATCCGCCGCGAGAAAGCGACCTCCAATATCTGTACCGCTCAGGCATTGCTCGCCAACATCGCTGGCTTCTATGCGGTCTATCACGGTGCCGAAGGGCTGCGCACCATCGCCACGCGGATCCATCGCCTCACGACCATTCTCGCTGAGGGGCTCAAGCGTCACGGCGTGAAACTCGCGCACGAAAGCTGGTTCGATACACTCACGCTGGTCGGTCTCGATCACGGCCAGGTACATGGCCGCAGCCTGGCGCACGAAATCAACCTACGCTACGACACCAATGGTCATATCGGCATCAGCCTCGACGAGACCACTACGGCAGCGGACGTCGTCACGCTGTTCGACGTATTGCTGGGAGACGAGCATGGGTTGTCGGTACGCGAGCTCGATCGTCACGTCCACACACAGGGCATGACCGGCATCCCCGACGCTTGCGCGCGGGAAAGCGATTTCCTCACCCACCCCACATTCCAGCGTTATCGCAGCGAAACCGAGATGCTGCGTTACCTAAAGCGTCTCGAAAATAAGGATCTATCGCTTACACACGCCATGATCCCCTTGGGCTCATGCACCATGAAGCTCAATGCCACCAGTGAGATGATCCCCATCAGCTGGCCGGAATTCGCCAATATCCATCCCTTCGCGCCGCAGGACCAGGTCGCCGGCTACAAGCAGATGATCGATGAGCTCTCGGCATTTCTCGTCGAGATCACTGGCTATGACACGATTTCCATGCAGCCCAACTCCGGCGCACAGGGCGAATATGCGGGCCTGGTGGCCATTCGGCGCTATCAGAAGTCACAAGGCCAGGGCCATCGCGATATCTGCCTGATCCCGAGCTCGGCCCACGGCACCAACCCGGCCTCTGCCGCCATGGCACAGATGAAAGTCGTCGTCGTCGAATGCGATAACGATGGCAACATCGATATCGACGAC
This sequence comes from Chromohalobacter canadensis, assembly GCF_029544075.1. Classification (GTDB taxonomy): domain Bacteria; phylum Pseudomonadota; class Gammaproteobacteria; order Pseudomonadales; family Halomonadaceae; genus Chromohalobacter; species Chromohalobacter canadensis_A. The sequence continues at coordinate 18,235 of NZ_JAJQJH010000010.1, forward strand.
CTGCGCAGCAAGGCCGACAAGCACCGCGAGGTGCTATCGGCGATCATGCTCACCTACCCATCGACGCACGGCGTGTTCGAAGAAAGCGTCAGCGAAGCCTGCCGTATCGTGCACGACAACGGTGGCCAGGTGTATATCGACGGGGCTAACATGAACGCCCAGGTCGGACTCTGCCGACCGGGTGATTTCGGGGGTGACGTTTCGCACCTCAATCTGCACAAGACATTCTGTATTCCGCATGGCGGTGGCGGTCCCGGAATGGGGCCGATTGGTGTCAAAGCGCATCTAGCCGCGTTCGTGCCCAACCACGTCATCACGCCTCTGCCGGGTGTCGAAACGGATTCCGGCGCGGTCTCGGCAGCGGCCTACGGCTCGGCGTCGATCCTGCCGATCTCCTGGGCCTATATCAAGATGATGGGCGGGCGCGGCATGAAACTCGCCACGGAGCTGGCGATACTCAACGCCAACTACATCGCCAAGCGTCTCGAAGCGCACTACCCCGTGCTTTATAAAGGACGCAACGGCACCGTCGCTCATGAATGCATCTTGGATGTCCGCTCTCTCAAGACGGCTTCCGGCATCAGCGAGGAAGATATCGCCAAGCGCTTGATGGATTACGGCTTCCATGCTCCGACGATGTCCTTCCCCGTGGCCGGCACCTTGATGGTCGAGCCGACCGAATCGGAATCGCGCTATGAAATCGATCGCTTCTGCGATGCCATGATCGCCATTCGTGACGAAATCCGGCGCGTGGAAACCGGTGAATGGCCAGCGGATAACAATCCCTTGTCCATGGCGCCACATACGCAAGCGGACCTGATGGCAGACGACTGGGAACGGCCGTATTCACGTGAACTGGGCGCCTTCCCCACCGAGGCCACCAAAGCCGCCAAGTATTGGCCGACGGTCAATCGCGTCGACAATGTTCATGGCGACCGCAACCTCATCTGCAGCTGTCCCCCCATTGAGGCGTATCGAGACGCTACCTGAGCACTGAGCGCCCATCGCACCTCACGCAAAACGGCCCCATCAAGGCTTACCTTGATGGGGCCGTTTCAGTCGAGAACGTAACGCCTGTCGTCAGGCGTCTTCCTCGAGTGGCGGTGCCTCGGCGTAACCGTAGAGCACATTGCGGCGCTGCAACCGAAACTCGCCAAGCAGCTGCTCGTAACGACGCGGCATCTCGACGCCACGCTTGGTCACGACATACAGTGTTTCGTATACCGATTCAGTCACGGGCAGCTCCTTGACCTGGCGCTGCCAAGGCGACGTCTCGAGTACCGTCCGGGGGATCACGGTAAAGCCCAAACCACGCGCCACCGCATCCAGCACCATGCTGATCTCGTTGGAAAAGCCCTGCTGTGGAAAGTGGCTCATCGAGCGAAACTCCCCGGCAAAATTGCGCCGCAACAGCAAGCTGGCGTTGTTGATGCCATCGGAATAGTTCATGAAGCCCAGCGCCATGAGTTCGCTGATAGTGGTACCAGCGAAGTCCGCCGGAACGACCAGGCATAGTGGCTCCTGATGCCAAGGCTCGAAATTGAGATCGGGATGTTTGGTGATGTCGGTGACGATGCCCACGTCGAAGCGTCCGGCCAGCACCGCATCGACGATCTCGCCGTTGAAGGCAAAATCATACGTCACCGTCAGCCCCGGGTGCATTTGCTGATAGCCCAAAATGAACGGATAGAACATCAACCCCACGCTACCCGGCGATGCCACGCGACACTCCCCGGTGTCCGGCGAGTCATTGTCCAGCGAGTGGCGGAACTGCTCATGCTCGGCGAACAGCTTGACGGAATAGTCATAGGCACGCCGCCCCGCCTCGGTCAGTGTGAAACGGCGCCCGTGCCGCTGCAGCAAGGACTTGTCGAGATAGCGTTCCAGCTTACGTATATGTTGACTGACCCCAGGCTGGGTCATTTCCAGCTTGCGTGCGGTATGCGTGAAGCTACCCGTTTCGACAAGCGTGATAAAAGTACGAAAATATTGCGCGTTGAACATGAAGTGAGGGTCCACCGGCTGGCGTTTCGGGGCAGCTGCTTATGTGCCGAAGCCATGACACGATCAACGAAGGTTAGCGTGGCAATAACCGTGGCTTCGGGGGTTGTGATAACGGCATCATAGCAAATTATGCTACACCTCACATCGCTGCGTGGCCGAAGATCGCGTGTTAGCATCGAAACATGAAGCAGCCCCCGGATAGTGTTGTGACCGAGCCAGGCGCACAGCGCGCCAGTGACGTTCGGCCCGACGCCTCATGCGGAGCTTTTCTTCGGCCTTAGTGCCGCCACAAGGATGCGTCAATGCCCCAGAAACTTTCTACCATTATCTCTCCCGAAGGGAGCCTGGAAGTCCTCTCGCAGCAAGAGGTCAACCGTCTGCGCGACACCTCCGCCAACGGCCTGCACGATCTTTTGAGACGCTGCTCGCTGGCCGTGCTCAACTGCGGCAACCCTACCGATGACAGTCGCGCGCTCATGCAGGCACACCACGACTTCGAGATCGAAGTACTCCAGCAGGACCGCGGTATTCGCCTCAAGCTCGACAACGCACCCCACAGCGCTTTCGTCGATGGACAGATGATTCGCGGGATTCGCGAGCACCTTTCCGCCGTGCTACGCGATATCGTCTATGTTCATAACGAAATCCAGCACACGCCCAAGTTCAACCTCCAGCGTGGGGATGGCATCACCAATGCCGTTTTCCATATCCTGCGCAACGCCGGAACGCTGAAATCCGCGCGCGAACCCAGCCTCGTGGTGTGCTGGGGCGGTCATTCCATCACCCGCGAGGAATATGATTACAGCAAGGACGTGGGTTACCACCTGGGTCTCCGCGATCTCGACATCTGCACGGGATGCGGCCCCGGCGCCATGAAAGGCCCCATGAAAGGCGCCAACGTCGCGCATGCCAAGCAGCGTCGCCACAATGGTCGTTACTTGGGTATTTCCGAACCCGGCATCATTGCCGCCGAATCGCCCAATCCCATCGTCAATGAACTGGTGATCATGCCCGACATCGAGAAGCGCCTCGAGGCCTTCGTGCGGGCCGGTCATGGCATTGTGATCTTCCCTGGCGGCGTGGGGACCGCCGAGGAAATCCTCTATTTGCTGGGCATTCTGCTACACCCAGACAACGCCGATGTCCCCTTCCCGATCGTTTTTACCGGCCCCCGCGACAGCGCCGACTACTTCAAGCGCATCGACGAGTTCCTGGCCTTCACACTTGGGGAAAAGGCCCGTGAACGCTATCAGATCATCATTGACAACCCCGCCGAGGTCGGTCGTGCCATGCGCCGAGGCGTCGACGACGTGGGTGCGTTTCGGCGTAGTCAGAACGACGCTTTCTATTTCAACTGGCGCCTCAACGTCGATGCCGGCTTTCAATTGCCTTTCGAACCTACCCACGAAAGCATGGTCGAGCTTGCCCTGCATCGCGAGCAGCCCGTCCATGAACTCGCGGCCAACCTGCGGCGGGCGTTTTCGGGCATCGTCGCCGGCAACGTCAAGGAAGAAGGTATTCGCGCCATCGAGGAGCGCGGCCCTTTCCATTTGCATGCCGAACCGGATTTGATGGCACATCTCGACGCGCTCTTGACCTCGTTCGTGGCCCAGGAGCGCATGAAACTGCCAGGGAGCGAATACGTGCCCTGTTATACGCTAGGCTGAGAGCCGACTGAAGACAACGCCTAGCATGCGAGGGTAACGATCGGAGCTAGATAACCTTTGCTTATCAACTTGATCACCTCATGCAATTGTTAAAATGCTAACAATCTTCTAGACTCTTAGACGTACGCGAGCCCATCCTGTGGCTCGCGTCTTCGTTTCCATCCACCGCCTGCCTGCAAGGAGAGCATCGCATGGCTTCACTCTTCGAATCCTTCGATCTCAATGGTACGCGCTTGAACAACCGCATCGTGATGGCGCCCATGACGCGTTCACGTGCACCGGAGGACATCCCAACCGAGATGGGTGCCCTCTATTATCGCCAGCGTGCCAGCGCCGGGCTGATCATCTCCGAAGGCACGCCCATTTCGCGGCAAGGCCAAGGCTATCTCTACAATCCCGGCATTTTTGGCCCCGACCAACTTGCCGGTTGGGCCAAGGCCACGCGCGCCGTGCACGAGCGCGACGGTATCTTCTTCGCCCAGATCTGGCACGTGGGGCGCGTTTCCCATACCACAGTGCAAGTTGCCGGCGCGTCACCTGTCGGCCCCAGCGACAAGCAAGGCGGCATGGCCTTTGGCTATAACGACGACGGCCAGCCAGATATGCTCAAAGCTAGCCAACCGCGCCGTCTCGAGACGCACGAAGTACACGATGTCGTGCGTGACTTCGCCCAAGCTGCAGTCAATTCCCGCGATGTAGGCTTCGATGGCGTCGAAATTCACGGTGCCAACGGCTATCTCTTCGAGCAATTCCTCAACCCCGGCGTCAACGACCGTAACGACGAATACGGTGGGTCGCGTGAGAATCGCTGCCGTCTGTTGCTTGAGGTCGTCGATGAAGTCAGCAAGATGATTGGCGCGCGGCGCGTTGGGGTTCGCCTGTCACCGTTCGGCACGCTGTTCGACATGCCGGAATACGACGATAACGGCGAGACCTATCTCCACCTCGCACGCGAATTCAATAAACGCGGCCTTGCTTACGTGCACCTGCACGACCAGGGCGGGCAAGGCATGCCCCCGATGCCGCGCGATTATCTGCGCCAGTTCCGTGACGTCTATCAGGGCAACCTGCTGCTCGCCGGCAACCTCGATCAGGCAGAAGCTGAAAAACTGGTGAACGAAGGCACCATCGACCTTCCGGTGTTCGGTCGTTATTTCACATCGAACCCCGACCTGGTCGAGCGGATGCAAAACGACTGGCCTTTGGCGGACTTCGATGCCAACACGTTCTATGGTGGTGATGCGCGCGGCTACGTGGACTTCCCCACCTATCCCGAGGAACAAGCACGCTTGGCGCGCGAAGAGATGATTCGCGAAAAATCCTGATAAGGAGATAGAGCGTAAGACGAAAACCCCCGATCCACAGGACCGGGGGTTTTGCGTTCAAACCGAGCGCGGCTCAAGATTCGGCACGGCGCGCAGAGAAGACTCACCGCCGAGCCCGCCAGCCTGTCGAAATAGCATGAAGTAGCAAGCCTGCTGTAGCACCATGCGACAGCACGGTCGCCCACTCAGCCCGGGCGCTTGCCAGGCCGTAATGCCAAGTGGCCATCACCATCCCTCCGACCACGAATGACATGGCCAACCACTTGAGCCGTGTCGGGAGCAGATGTCGCTGCTTTTCGGTCATGCGTCGCCAGTAGGCGATGATGACGACAACCAACCCTAAGGCGACCATGACCAACAAACCACTGTGGGTGTCATAGCCCCCTAGTTGATAGCGCGGCCAAGAGCACAGCGTCACGAGAAGAAGCCCGATCATGACGCTCAAGCGTGCAGCGGAGGGTGACGTCGTAGTGTCACTCATGTCGTAGTGTCACTCGTCACGTGGCCTGCAGCCCTTGCTCGTCGATCCATGATTCGACCCATGGAATGGCGGCATCATCGGCCATGAAAGTCTCCATGGCGTCGATTTCCAAACGCTCGCCCAAGCGTTGGGCACCAAGATCCTCCAGCAAGGCATCCAGCGCCCGCCCTGCACCACAGAACGTCTCGCCATAGGAACTATCTCCCAGGGCAATCAATCCATAGCGACACTGGTTTAGCGCAGGTGGCGATTCACGGAGATCACGCGCAAAGGGCACGAAGTTGCCGGGAAAATCACCACTACCGGTCGTGGAAACGCAGAATAAGGCGAGATCGGGTAAAGGATCGAGGTCGTCGAGAGTAGGCTGTTCTATGATCGACACCTCATAGCCTACTTGCTCGAAAAGCGGCGCCACCTGCTCGGCAACGTCTAGGGCACCACCGTACATGGTACCTACGAAGATTTTGATGCTTGGCATGCAGTTCAGTCGTCGATTAACGGTAAAATGTGCGCGCCATGTTAGCACATGCATGACACGTCGTTAGCGTCTCGAATGAAGATGAACGACACAAACCCGGGCGCTCGTAAGCACCCGAGATCACCCGAGATTGTGTTATCGCATGGGCGGACACTGCAGCGTCAGTGAATAACGTCTGCGTCGTCGAAATCTTCGACCCGCGCCTTGAGCTTCTGTCCAGGGCGGAACGTCACCACGCGACGCGCCGAAATCGGGATTTCTTCGCCGGTCTTGGGATTACGTCCCGGACGTTCGCGCTTGTCGCGCAAATCGAAGTTTCCGAACCCGGACAGTTTAACCTGCTCGTTTTCGCGTAGGCAGCTGCGAATTTCTTCGAAGAAGGCTTCGACCATCGACTTTGCTTCGCGCTTGGAAAAACCCAGCTCAGCATGTAGATGTTCGGCCAAATCCGCTTTGGTCAGCGCCCCCATGCTCTCATCCTCGTAACGGCTAATGGGATTAACTCCTCAAGACCGCCGCGAAGCGCATTTTCGCCTCGCCGACGATGGCATCGACTAACTGATTGATTTCATCGTCATTCAGCGTGCGCGAAGGATGCTGCCAGGTCAAGCCCAAGGCAAGACTCTTGTGGCCTTTTTCGATTCCCTCGCCTTGGTAAACGTCGAAAAGTCGCATGTCGACCAGCCATTCCCCGGCCTGCTCGCGCATGGCATCCATCAAGGCCATGACCGGCACATCGTCACTCACGACCAACGCCAGATCGCGACGCACATCCGGATGCCGTGACAAAGGAGCGAAGGTCGGTAGGTTCCCCTGAGTCAGCGCCTCCAACTCCAGTTCGAATACAAAGGCATTGGTCTTGATACCCAAACTAGCACGCACCCCGGGATGTAAGGCACCGACCCAGCCCACATGGCGATCGTTACACAGAATCCGAGCCGTCTGACCGGGATGAAGCCCCGGATGCTCGCCGGCATCGAAACGCCATGCATCAGGCTGCTGAGTCAACGCCATCAGACTTTCCAGATCCCCCTTGAGATCGAAGAAGTCGACGCCCTCGCGAGAAGAAGACCACCCTTCTGGTTGTCGCGGCCCACACACGATGCCCCCGAGCATCGCAACCTGCTCGAGATCATCCAGCTCACCACGGAACACGAGCCCAGTTTCAAACAGCCGGATACGTGCTTGCTGACGGTTGAGGTTGTGACTCAACGCCTTGACCAGCCCAGGTAGCAAGCTCGCCCGCATGACCGACATATCGGACGAAATAGGGTTGGCCAGATAAGGCGCCACCGCCCCCGGGGTCAACGCCTCTTGCAGCTCGGGCGCGACGAAGCTATAGGTAATCGCTTCCTGATAACCGCGTGCCACCAAGTGTCGACGCAGACGCGCCAGCGGCTGGCTCGATTCGTTGGAGGCACTTAATTTCAGACGTGCGGAAGGGCGTCGCACAGGGACCCGGTCATATCCATGAATACGCGCCAGCTCCTCGATGAGATCTTCCTCCAGCGCGATATCGAAACGCCAGCTAGGCACCGCCACCCGCCAACCTGAGTCGATGGCGTCGACGCGCATACCAAGGCGCGACAGGATGTCAACGACATCGTCACCGGCCATGACCAGGGCCAAGCACTGATCGAGACGCTCGCGACGCAAGACCACTTCATGCCCCAGCGGCAAATGATCGGGGCTCATGACGTCGGTCACGGGGCCCGGCTCTCCCCCGACGATGCTCAACAGTAGCTGCGTGGCCCGCTCGATGGCGACTTGCGCCAATTGCGGGTCGACGCCGCGCTCGAAACGGTGTGACGCATCGGTATGCAGGCCATAAGAACGCGCCTGTCCCGCCACCGCCAGTGGCGAAAAGAACGCCGACTCCAGGAAAATATCCTGCGTCGAGGCATTGACGCCGGAAGACTCACCACCCATTACCCCGGCAATCGCCAACGGTTGCTTTTCGTCGGCGATCACCAGAGTGCCCTCGCGCAAGGCAATTTCCTGGCCATCGAGCAACGTCAAGCGTTCCCCATCTTGCGCTTCGCGGACCACGATGGCGTCATTCAAGTTTGCCAAGTCGAAGGCATGCATCGGCTGCCCGAATTCCAGCATCACGTAATTGGTGACATCGACGATCGGGTCGATCGTGCGAACACCGCTGCGACGCAGGCGCTCAGACATCCATAGCGGTGTGCTCACCGAGACATCGACGCCACGGATGATGCGCCCTGCATAACGCGGACATTTCGCTGGCGACTCGACACGTACCGGAAACGACGCTTGATGCACCGCCGGGACCATGTTGGCATCCGGCACCGTTATCGGTAGACGGCTCAACACACCCACTTCACGCGCTATGCCCTTGAGACTCAAGCAATCGCCACGGTTAGGCGTCAGATCCACCTCGATGGCATGATCGTCCAGCGCCAGCCAGTCGCGCAGGGACACGCCAATGGGCGCCTCGCCGGACAACACCAAAATGCCCGCCGAGGTACCTTCTTCCAATTCGAGCTCAGAGGCCGAGCAAATCATGCCTCGCGATTCCACACCACGCAGCTTGGCTTTCTTGATCTTGAAATCGCCGGGAAGCGTTGCATTCACCCGAGCGAAAGGCACCTTCTGCCCGACCGCCACGTTGGGAGCGCCACACACGACTTGTACCGGTTCATCGCCACCATCATTGACCTGGCAGACATTGAGCTTGTCGGCACTGGGATGAGGCTCTTTAGCGACCACCTCGGCGACGACGACACCTTCGAAGTCGCCCGCTACTGCCTCGATGGCATCGACTTCTAGCCCGGCCATCGTAATCCGGTCTGCAAGCGCCTGCGTCGTGAGTTCGGGCGACACCCAATCGCGCAACCATGTTTCGGAAAATCTCATGTTTCTTCCTGTGTCCTAGTCGCAGATCAGCCGAACTGGCGCAAGAAGCGCAAGTCGTTCTCGAAAAATAGCCGCAGGTCATTGACGCCATACCGCAACATGGTCAATCGCTCGGCCCCCATACCGAAGGCGAACCCCGTATAACGCTCGGCATCGATCCCTGAATGCCGAAAGACTTCGGGATGAACCATGCCGCAGCCCATGACTTCCAACCAGCCGCTATGGGAACAGACGCGACAGCCTTCACCACCACACATCACGCACTGAATATCGACTTCGGCGGAGGGCTCGGTGAATGGGAAATAGGATGGTCGAAAGCGGACAGAAAGCGTCTCACGCTCGAAGAAAGCCTTGAGGAAGTCTTCGATAGTGCCCTTGAGATCAGCAAAGCTGACGCCTTCATCGACCAACAAACCTTCCACCTGGTGGAACATCGGCGTATGCGTGAGATCGGAGTCGCTACGATACACGCGCCCCGGGCAGACGATGCGGATCGGCGGCGCTTGCTCCTTCATGGTACGCACCTGAACCGGTGACGTGTGCGTGCGCAACAATCGCGAAGCATCGAAATAGAAGGTGTCGGCCATGCCCCGCGCCGGGTGATGCGCAGGAATATTGAGCGCTTCGAAATTATGATAATCGTCTTCGATTTCGGGGCCCACGGCCACATCGAACCCAATATGCGCGAATAACGATTCGATACGCTCAAGCGTACGCGTAACCGGGTGCAAGCCGCCCGTCGTCTCGCCACGGCCAGGTAGAGTCACGTCGATGCGCTCTCGTGCCAAACGCGCATCGAGCTCGGCATCCTTAAGCGTTTGCTTACGCGACTCAAGCTCATCCGATAATATCTGCTTGGCCTCGTTGATCCGCTCACCCGCTTTAGGGCGCTCCTCTGGCGGCAGTTGACCAAGACCTTTGAGAAGCGCGGTAATCTCACCCTTCTTGCCCAGAAAATGCACTCGAACCTCGTCGAGCGCCTGGACATCCTGCGCGCCCTCGATGGCGGCGCGAGCCTCGGCGACCAGTTGTGGGAGGTGGTCCATCCGTCTAGCTCCGATGCTAAGTGCCCATGATAGACCATCGCATATAAGGGGATGGCCCAGACAAAAAAACAGGGGAAGAGCGGCTGCTCTCCCCCTGCGGCTTCATGCGCATGATGAGACACTCATAAGAATATCTCATCCGGCCATTACTGAGCAGCCTTGGCCTTGTCGACGATCGCGGCAAAGGCAGACTTTTCATGGACAGCGAGATCGGCCAGTACCTTGCGGTCGATCTCGATGCCGGACTTCTTCAGACCGGCAATGAAGCGGCTATAGGACAGACCGTTAGCACGAGATGCCGCGTTGATACGCGCGATCCATAGCGCACGGAACTGACGCTTGCGCTGACGACGGTCACGATAGGCGTACTGACCTGCCTTGATGACCGCCTGTTTGGCAACGCGGAATACGCGAGAGCGCGCGCCGTAATAGCCTTTGGCCTGCTTCAGAATCTTCTTGTGCCGACGACGAGCGACGACACCACGCTTAACACGAGTCATGGCTTACTCCTGACTTTTAAAATCGACAACCTGTACTTTTGAATACAAGTACTTAGAGGTTCGGCAGCATGCGTTGAACCAGGTGCTTGTCGGCATCATGAATCTGCTTCATGCCGCGCAGCTGACGCTTACGCTTGGTCGACTTCTTGGTCAGGATGTGACTGCGGAAAGACTGCTTGTGCTTGAAGCCATGGGCAGTCTTCTTGAAGCGCTTCGCAGCGCCACTGTTACTCTTGATTTTAGGCATGAGGGAAAACTCCACTCGGTTTCTTCAGAAAACCCGGGGCCGGCAGTCGGCGGTGCCGACTGCCCGTTCAACCGCCAACGGATCACTTCTTTTTGGGCGCCAAGATCATGATCATTTGACGGCCTTCCATCTTAGGGAAAGACTCGACAGATGCCATGTCTTCGAGGTCAGCCGCGATCCGTTCCATCAGCTTGCGGCCGATGTCCTGGTGCGCCATCTCACGACCTCGAAAACGTAGCGTGACCTTACCTTTGTCGCCCGCTTCGAGGAAACGAATCAGGTTTTTCAACTTCACCTGATAATCGCCCTCGTCAGTACCGGGCCGGAATTTGACTTCCTTGACCTGGATCTGCTTGGTTTTCTTCTTCTGAGCCGCTTTTTGCTTTTTCTGCTCGAAGATGAATTTGCCGTAATCCATGATCTTACAAACGATCGGATCGGCATTGGAAATCTGTACGAGGTCCATACCTTCTGCTTCGGCACGCTCCAAGGCATCGCTGGTTGGCACGATACCAAGCTGTTCACCGTCGCTGGCGATCAAGCGAACTTGATCTTCGGTAATCCGCTCGTTCATTGGTGGGCGCTTTTCCTGTGGACGCCCTCTTGGGTTGCTTCTCTTGATGGTTCCGTCTCCACTTTTGCCTTGGAAGATGTCGCTATTACCGCTCGGCCTTCACCTTGTCGATGAAAGCGTCCACCGTCATGCTGCCTAGGTCTTCGCCGCCGCGCGTACGCACAGCTACCGAGTCGGCCTCGACTTCCTTATCTCCAACCACAAGGAGATAGGGGACCTTCTGCAACGTATGTTCGCGAATTTTAAAGCCGATCTTCTCATTCCTCAAGTCTGTCTTGACACGCAGACCGAGTTTCTGCAAACGCAGCGATACCGACTCGGCGTGATCGCGCTGGGCATCCGTGATATTCAGGACCACTGTTTGCAGAGGTGACAGCCACAACGGCATAGCCCCCGCATAGTGTTCGATGAGAATGCCAATGAAACGTTCCATTGACCCCACGATGGCGCGATGCAGCATGACCGGCGCCTGACGAGACCCGTCTTCGGCCACATACTGTGCCCCCAGGCGGGTCGGCATCATGAAATCGACCTGCATCGTGCCCACCTGCCACTCACGCCCCAGGCAATCACGCATATGATATTCGATTTTAGGCCCGTAGAAAGCCCCTTCACCGGGAAGTTCTTCCCACTGCACGTCACAGCGACCCAAAGCGGTACGCAACGCCTCTTCCGCTCGATCCCAATTCTCGTCGCTTCCCAGACGCTTCTCGGGACGTAACGCAATTTTGACGGCGATCTCATCGAAGCCAAAATCACGATAGACTTCCAAAGCCTGGCGATGAAAGGCCGTCACTTCAGACTCGACTTGCGCTTCGGTGCAGAACACATGGCCATCGTCCTGGGTAAAAGCGCGGACACGCATGATGCCATGCAAGGCGCCTGAAGGCTCGTTGCGATGGCAGCCACCGAACTCGCCATAACGCACCGGAAGCTCGCGATAGCTGCGCAGGCCGGAATTGAAGACTTGCACATGCCCAGGGCAGTTCATCGGCTTGAGCGCATACTCGCGCTTTTCCGATTCGGTGAAGAACATGTTGTCGGCGTAATTGTCCCAGTGGCCGGACTTCTGCCACAGCGAAACATCCATGATCTGCGGACACCGGATTTCCTGATACCCACTGTCCTGGTAGACCTTGCGCATGTATTGTTCGACAGTCTGCCAGAGCGTCCAGCCTCGCGGGTGCCAGAATACCATGCCCGGCGCTTCTTCTTGCATGTGAAAGAAATCGAGCTTGCGGGCCAGCTTACGGTGATCGCGCTTCTCGGCTTCCTCCAAGCGCTGGAGGTAAGTCTTCAAGGCCTTCTTGTCCGGCCACGCCGTCCCGTATATGCGCGTCAGCATTGGCTTGGTGGCATCCCCCCGCCAATAGGCGCCCGCCAGTTTAGTAAGTTTGAAAGCTTTCAGGTGCCGCGTATTCGGGACATGCGGCCCACGGCACATATCGATGTATTCTTCATGATGATAGAGACGAACGGTCTCACCATCGGCGATGCCTTCGACGATTTCTTGCTTGTACGGCTCAGCGCGTTCAGCGAAAGTCGCCAGAGCCTGCTCTTTCGACACGTACTCACGAACGACATCGTATTCACGCTCGATAAGCACCTTCATACGTTTTTCCAGCGCGTCGAGGTCGTCCGGCGAGATTGACTGGCCGAAATCGATATCGTAATAAAACCCATCGTCCACGACCGGCCCAATCGCCATTTTAGCGTCGGGATAAAGCTGCTTGACGGCGTGCCCCAGGAGGTGGGCGCAGGAATGGCGGATAATCTCCACCCCTTCATGATCGCTCGCCGTCAGGATGCTGACCTCGGCGTCACGCTCGATTAGATCGGCCGCATCGACGGCAACGCCATCTATCTTTCCCGCCACACAGGCCTTGGCAAGCCCCGTGCCGATAGATTCGGCAAGCTGCATGACGGTCAAGGGTGAATCGAAAGTTTTCTGACTGCCATCAGGCAGGGTCACGATGGGCATGCAAAATCCCTTATATTCAGTGGTGGCCCATACCAGGGACCACATGAAACGATGAAGATGAAAAGCAATGAGGGAAAGCTATCGGCCTACTTCCTTTCCCTTGCGTGTCATACGCTTGCAACCCCACGACTGAGACTGGAAGGCAGCACAAACGCATGAAACGATGAATTGCGCACACTAGCAAGCCCGCGGAATGCCGTCTAGTCGTGCCAGTGGCACAAATAAAAAGAGGCGCCCGAAGGCGCCCCTTTCTTCGATCATGAACTGAGCAATCGTTATTCTTGCTCGCCCATCTCAACGCGACGGTTTTCAGCACGGCCTTCAGCCGTCTCGTTGGTGGCGATCGGATCCTGCTCGCCATAACCCATGGTCGTGATGTTGTCGCCATCCACGCCCTTGGAAACCAAGTACTCCTTCACAGAGTCGGCACGACGCTGAGAAAGATCCTTGTTATAGGAAGCGCTACCGATGGAATCGGTATACCCTTCCAGGCGGACATTCACACTCTCGTTGGCAGCCAGTTTCTCGGCAACGCCATCGAGAATGTTTTCCGCATCGCTGGTGAGCGTGGCGGAGTCGAACTCGAAGTTCACATCATGCAGCACCAAATCTGCCGGGCAGCCTAGCGCATTGACTTCTTCGCCTGCCGGTGTGTTGGGGCACTGATCCTGATAATCCGGGACGCCATCACCGTCGCTATCAAGCGGGCAGCCCCGAGCATTGACGTCGACACCTGCCGGTGTTCCCGGGCATTCGTCTTTGTAGTCCGGAACGCCATCGCCGTCACTATCAAGCGGGCAACCTTGGGCGTCTACCGCAACGCCAGCCGGCGTGTTGGGGCACTGATCACGGTCATCGGGAACGCCATCACCGTCACTGTCCACTACCTTGTCGGAATAATCAGCGCATAGCAAAGCCCCTGCTGTCGCACCGCCGACGCCACCAAGGGCAGCACCGGTATCTTCGTCCGAGTCACTGCTCGATGCATAGCCAATGCCACCACCGATCAAGCCACCAGCCAAACCACAGACAAAGGGTGACTTGTACCATGCTTGATCATCGGAATGGGACATGGACTGAGAACCCGAAGTAGCACAGCCTGAAAGGCCGACCATCATCGCGGAACCGAGCAGCAAGCCAGTCGTAGATTTTTTCATATGTAAGACTCCTTCTTAACACAGCGCTAGTCGTAACGGGACGTTACCCAGCGGGGTCCGAGTATAGAAGCGGTTCCCGGTGGGAGAAAGACTTTTCACCCTTCCCTCATCAAAAAAGAAAGCACAAAGCCTTTCGTTTAGCCAGTGCTTTACCCTTCACCAGCGCTTCTACCGATGAGTTCCCCTTCATCATTATGCATTATCGGAATTGATGCAAACCCAAATGAACGAATGCCCCCCTGATGTCTCATTTTTGTACAACTATCACGCGCTCCCCTGGTAGCGTCTAACCAAGCGTTCGAACAAGTCGATGCCTGGAGTCAGCATGGCGTCCGGAAAATCGTAGCTGGGATGATGCAAAGGATGGCATTGCTCGCCACTACCCAAGGTCAATAACGCCCCCTCGCCTTGCGCGGCAAGCCATCCAAAGTCTTCCGACCAGCGATGCGCCGCAGACAACTCACGCAGCGGTAACGCCAAGGCCTCTACTTCCTCACGTATCGCCTCGACGGCGCGTGGATGATTGTGAGTCGCCTGAAAGACATCGCACCAATCGATTTCGATTCCTAGATCGTCCTCTTCGGCCTCGACCCGGGCCAGCGATACTGCCGCTTCCGCCAGGGCACGCATCATCGCGTCGTCTTCGGTACGCAAGGTGGCCATCACCTCGGCCTGCCCCGGCGACGTGCCAAAGGCCACTTCCCCCAGACGCGCATGAATCAGCGTCACCATGACCAGCCCTTGATCGTCTGGCAATTGCTGCGGCAGACGCTTCAATCCCTGCAGAATCCGGCACATTGCCAAGGCCGGATTACGGCCCTGCTCGGGATGGGCCGCATGCGTGCACACCCCATTGAGACGCACGATCAACCCTCGCGAGGCGCACGTGAATGCCCCTGACCTTACTGAGACCTCACCTAACGGCTCACCTGGCAAGTTATGCAGTGCGAAAATATGATCGGGAGCGATTTCCTCAAAACGTGACGACTCGACGACACCCCGAGCGCCTCGGCCCGTCTCCTCGGAGGGCTGAAACAGCAGCACCGTTTCGCCATACGCTGGTGGATTTTTCGACAAGCGTTGCGCAAGCCCAAGCAATGTCGCCATATGGCCATCATGGCCGCAACTGTGTGCCACATGCTCGCACTTCGACCGCCATGCCACCTCCGCAGTCTCGCCAATGGGAAGCGCATCGAGCTCGGCACGAAACATCACCCGCGGCCCGGGGCACTCGGCGGCGAAAATCCCCGCTACGCCATGCCCTCCCAAGCTTGTCACGATACGTGTCGCTCCCGCTTCCTCAAGCCATTCGGCGATGCGCCGCGCTGTCGCGACCTCTTGTCCCGACAACTCTGGCTCAGCATGCAAACGGTGGCGAATTTCAGTCGGATCAAGCGACATAAACCGATCTTCCATGCCCTTCTCCTACGTCATGGTTCACTGCGCGCCTGTCGGCCATTCGCGTTTGAACACCAGAACCTGCCGCGCCGCCTCGTGGAGCCCCGCATAGCGCTCTTCTTGCAGCGCGATACGCTCGCGATCCTCCGCAAAGCGTTGCTTGGCCGACAAATCCTGGCGCGAAGAATGCGTGTGCAGATGCTCCGTGCGCCGATAAATCTCGGCAAAGACCTTGAAATCCTCGCGCTCGAGCAACGCGGGATCGATGATATCAAGCAGCACCTTACAGCGGAGCGCCCCCTCCACCAGGTCCACTTGATCCCCCTGCATAGCCGTCGCGATCGCCTCGAGGCTCTCGAGACAATTACGGTGAGCCCGCGCTATTTCCTCACGCTGTGCCGCCTCACGGCGCTGCACTTCTCGCCATAATCGCCATGCATATCCCACCAAACCAGCGACGACCAGCACCGCCAACACCACCAAACTCCAGCCCACCGCTACGGACATGCTCGCACCTCAATCAAATACGTTTAGTTAATCGGCAACGAGCGCGGACATTACCGAGCTTGCCACGTTGCAACAAGCCATGTAGGCAAGGCCGCACAAACGTGCTTAGACCAATGACTAAGCCACCAAGCATTAATACTTTAGTAGCATTACAAGCATCGTAAGCCAATTAATCATTGTGCCGCTCGCAAGGAGGCAATACATGAGCGAAGAGACTAATGACAAGCGCGGCCTCAGTGCTTCGCAAATCGGCCTATGGCTAGGGCCGCTATGGGTCATCCTATGCCTGGCCGTACCTGCGCCAGCCGATATGTCGTCACCGGCATGGGCATGTGTCGGCTTTGCATTGCTGATGGCTACCTGGTGGGCCACCGAGGCCATTCCCATCCCCGCAACCTCGTTGCTGCCCATGGTGCTGGCCCCCGTACTGGGCATCGATGAACTCGATGCCGTAGCAGCCAGTTACGCCGACCCTATCATCTATCTCTTCCTGGGGGGCTTCTTGTTGGGCATCGCGATGCAACGCTGGAACCTCCATCGGCGTATCGCCTTGAAAGTCCTCAGCATCGTTGGTCAGAAACCACGCCAGCAAATCGCGGGGTTCATGATCGCTACAGGCTTCATCAGTATGTGGGTCTCCAATACGGCCACCAGTATCATGATGCTGCCCATTGGCATGTCCGTCGTCAGCTTGCTGGGTGATGGCGACTCACGTGAGGTCTCGCGCTACGCTACCGCCCTGCTGCTCGCCATTGCTTATTCTGCCAGCATAGGCGGCGTCGCCACACTCATCGGCACCCCGCCCAATGCCTTGCTCGCGGGATATCTCTCCGGCGAAGGTATCGATATCGGCTTCGCCCAATGGATGACCATCGGCTTGCCGGTCAGCATCGTGATGATGGCCGTGACATGGTGGTGGTTGACTTACAAAGGGTTCGATTTGCAACAAAGCAACGATGGCGGGGAGATGATTCGACGCGAACTCGAATCGCTCGGCCCAATGACCTCCGCCGAGCGCCGGGTCGGCCTGATCTTTCTCATCGCTGCCGCCACCTGGATGCTGCGCCCTCTTTTGAATCAGGTTGGGCTCGACTGGCTATCGGATACCACCATTGCCCTGGCTGCCGGTATTGGGCTGTTTCTCGTCCCCAGTCGAGACAAGACACGTGGCGCTCTGCTCGACTGGGATAGTGCCAAGGAGCTTCCCTGGGGTGTGCTGCTGCTCTTCGGCGGAGGGCTGGCGTTGGCAGGAATGATCAAGAGCTCCGGTCTGGCCGAATGGATCGCTCAACAGCTTTCGATCTTCAGCGTATTCCCGTTATTGATGCTGGTGGGCATCATCGTGCTGGTCATTATCTTCCTGACTGAGGTCACCTCGAATACGGCCACGGCAGCGGCCTTCCTGCCGCTTCTAGGTGCACTCGCCATCTCGCTGGACATGGACCCGTTGCTGATCACGGTCCCTGCCGCCATTGCCGCCAGCTGTGCTTTCATGATGCCGGTCGCGACCCCACCCAATGCTATCGTGTTCGCGACGGGGCACATGAAGATTCAATCGATGATACGTGCCGGACTGTTGCTCAACATCGTTGGCACTCTACTGATCACGCTGATCACCGTATCCCTGCTTCGCCTTCTATGGGCTTGACTACTTCATAGGATAAGCGGTCATGGCATATTGAAAGTCGGCGTATGGCAACGCCTTACCGGGCGTTGCCATTTTGGTTACCGCTTTTTAGCTTTAGGCAGATTCTTCGATGGTTGTTCGTAATAGAGGCCATGAAAAAGATAACGGTATAAACATTAAAATCCGAACAAATGCACCAGAGGTGGCAAGATGAAAGCCGTCAGCAGTCCCGTCAGGCCCATCGCCAGTCCCGCAAAGGCACCCGCCACTGCACCGATCGAAGAAAAGGAATAGGCCGTTCCGAAGCCATGAGCCGCCACCCCCATAGTAAAGCCTTGAACACTAGGATCGCGCACCCTGACAAGACGGAAGATGATAGGTCCCAAGGCACATCCAAGAGACCCCGTGATCAGCACCAGACCCGCCGCCAGTGACGGAATGCCGCCCAGCTTCTCTGCGATTCCCATCGCGATGGGTGATGTCACCGACTTCGGCGATAGCGTCAACACGGTTTCGCGGCTGGCCCCCATGAGCATCGCGACCCCCACAGCCGAGGTCACCGCCGTCACGATGCCTGCGGCGCAGCTAAGCAATATCGGCACCAGCATACGCCTGACACGCTCCCGGTAATCATATAGTGGGATCGCCAAGGCAACGGTGGCGGGTCCCAAGAGGAAATGGATGAACTGGGCGCCCTCGAAATACGTCGCATAATCAGTGCCCGTCAGCGTCAGAAAGGCAATGATTATCGCGATGGTGAGCACGACCGGGTGCAAGAAAGGCGTGCCTCCCAGGAGACGATTGAGGTAACTCGCCCCCATGAAGGCCAGAAACGTTACCAGCAAGTGCAACAACGGGCTGGCGGAGAGATATACCCATAATTGCTCGAGCGCGGGAGCGGGCATGCTCATGGACGCTCCTCCCGCCATTCGTCGCGCGGATCTCTGGGTATCGACCGCGTCAACCAAGACATTACTTTTGCCGTGACGGCCAAGGTCAAGGCGGTCGACACCACGAGCGTGACGGTGATAGGCCAGAAGTCCGCCTTGATTAGATCGAAATGCACCATGATGCCCACCCCCGCGGGCACGAAGAGCAGGGTCAAGTAGCGCAGCAGCCCTTCACCACTCGTACGTAGCCCCGTAGGCACGCGGCCATTGATCATCAATCCCACCAAAAGCACCACCATGCCCACGACGGGCCCTGGCACAGGAAGCTGAAGCCCATGCACCAGGATCTCGCCGAGAAACTGGCACCCCAACAGCACACTCATTCCCGCAATAAGAGGCATTGCGTCATCTCCACATGAAACGGCCACATCCTACATCTTTCGTCTAACCTATGCCGCTGTACACTCCAGCTCATGGCATGCCACTCCACTGCCTTATACCTTTCTTCGACGGACATTCATCATCGCCGGGCACTGGCAAGCAGTTGAAAAAAAAGCGCTATCAAGGGTTTTCATTTCCCGGAAGCCAAGGTAGTATACGCAGCGTTCCACGGGCGGCACCGGTTTGAAAGCCTTCCGGAAGAACGTTAACGGAGCGTGGCGCAGCTTGGTAGCGCGCTGCAATGGGGTTGCAGAGGTCGCTGGTTCGAATCCAGTCGCTCCGACCAAGATTGTCAAGAAAAACCGCCGCTTATGGGTCAACCATAGCGGCGGTTTTTCGTTGTGTTAGCATCATGGTGATGATTGCTTGGAACACTCGTTGATATGACGAGTCCCACGTTCAGATACCGCCCTTCCAGTGAGGCCAATATGCTGCATGACGCCATTGAGATACGGAAAATCGCCGGCCCTGATGAGAACGACGTCCGTTATGAAGTCTACGATAGCGATACGGGCGTGAGCCTGGGGCTTTACCAAAGCATGGAACACGCCGAAGCCGAGCGTCAGCGAATGAAGGCGTCCGACAATGAGGTCAAGTCAGGCGAAGCGGACGACGACCCCAGCGTGGAATGAACATTCCAAAATGGCTTGGCAATCTCTGCCAAGCCATTTTGGCTACACACGCAAGAAGTTTCAGCGCCAAGCAACCATCCATGACGCCTCTACCGATGGCGCCATAGATCCCACCCGATTCCGCCAGCGATGCCAGCAATGACGCCCACCAGCACATTGCCGACCACTAACCACGTGACTAGTCCAACCATGATGCCAAGCAGTGCTCCAGGAAGTTCTTTCATGGCATCTCCAAAAAGCCTTAGATGCTGAACGAGAAACTGAGTTACATAGGGCTGAACGCATCATGATGCACACAGGCCCATGCATCCCAACACCCGTCAAGCCATCTGCTGCCACTCGATCAAGGCCGCTGCCACAGCGTTAGGGTCCCATCCGCTGCGATGCAGACTCGAGGACATGATCGCAGCCTGCGCACCTTGGCGTGCCACGAACAAGCGATACCCCAGATAATCGCCACGTTCACAACGTGCATTGACTTGCCCACATACCACGCGATTGGACGGTCCGCCGACACGAGGACCAACGGCGCGGATATCGCGAAAAACCGCGGTAGCGGGATATTTGAGCAGCTTCCGGACGCTTGCCTGAGCCAGATACATCTCTTCATCGGTCGCCGACGTCCATTGCAAGTGATCGCGTGCAATCTGCGCCGTGATCGCTCCTGGTTTATCGGGGGGCTGCGCTGGCAGCGACGATGAATCGTCGAGTAAGCCGCCGCTGACCAGGAGCAAGATGCCCCAAAGTTTCATGTTAACTCCTTACCTTGGATATCTTGGAAATGACGCTTGCTGTCGATGTCAGATGGAGGTCGAACGCCACATCCCTTGAGGATGACGTGACACAAGAAATCGGTGATCGCACGGTAATCGCTTTCCCCAAGCGCCCCCTGGTCGGTGATGCTCAGTATCTGCGCCTCGAAATCTGCATAATGTTGAGTGGCCGACCAGATCAAGAAAATCAGCCACACCGGATCGACGGGATCCATCAAGCCTTTTTCCGCCCAGCGCTCGAAGACACGCGCCCGCGAGCGCACCCACTCGCGCAGCTCGCCGTGCAAGTATTCCTGCAGAAAAGGCGCGCCTTGAAGCACTTCGGCGGCGAACAACCGAGAGCCTTGGGGATGTTGCCGCGTCAGGCGCATCTTGCTGCGGATGAAGCCTTCCAGCACCTCGCCCGGATCGTCGTCCTCGCCAATATCGTCAAGCATAGCGTTCCAGCGCGCCATCATACGCTCGAGCAGCGCCACGTACAGCTTACGCTTGCTGCCTACATAATAAAGCACGTTGGATTTAGGGAGCCCTGCCGCTTCAGCGATGGCCTGCACGCTCGCACCTCGATAACCATGAGACGCGAACACACGCTCGGCCGCCTCGAGAATCACGCTTTCATTGCGTGCCCGCGTTCCCAATTCGGGTGAATTCATCGATGTCATGGCCGCTCTCTTTGTCTGCCGGTAGAGAAGTCTGCCCCAGCGAGCGTCGCCAGTGCAACGCACACTAACGCCCTGCCGCCGCAGTCGAGCGATCAATTTAGCCCACCTCGGCGCGCGATAAACAAGCGCAAAAGGGACTTGTCATACGCGCTGTTTTGATTAAGGCTTAACAGAGTTGACCATATGGTCATATCGGCATGCGCAGTGCGCGCCTCGGATCACAATGACAACCCGATGGACACTCCGATGATCGAGTTTTATCTCAATGGCGAAGCGCAACGCTGCGCATCGCTAGCGCCGGAGACCAGCATTCTGGAACTCTTGCGCAACGAATTACAGCGAACCGGCACCAAGGAAGGCTGCGCCTCGGGCGACTGCGGTGCGTGCACGGTCGCCATCGGAGAGCCAGGCCGCGGCGGTCGTCTTGACTATCACAGCACTAATGCCTGCATCACCCCAGCCCATCAACTGCAGGGTCGGCATCTCGTCACCGTTGAGGGGCTCGCGCGCGGCGATGCCTTGCATCCCGTCCAAGCCGCCATGGTCGAATGCCATGCTAGCCAGTGCGGTTTCTGCACACCCGGCATCGTCATGTCACTGTTTACACTCCACGAACGCCAGCGCCAGTCACCGGTAGCGCTAGACGATGCATGCCTCGAAGCAACGCTGGGCGGCAATCTATGCCGTTGCACGGGATACCGCCCCATCCAGAAAGCCGCACGCCATATGGCCGATCAACCCGACGTGCGACCGCCCTGGGCGGAAGACCCAAGGCTCGACGACAATGTCGCAGCCCTGGGTGACACGCTCGAGGCCACCGGCTATGCCATCCCGAACACATTGGAGACCTTGCACGCGCTGCGTCGCCAATATCCGACAGCGCGCCTGGTGGCCGGCGCCACCGACCTGTGGCTCGAGGCCACGCAACGGCTCGAGGCCTTCGAGACCCTGATCGACGTCAGTCGCGTCACCGAATTGCAGGCAATCGACGAGACACCCGACGGCTGGTGGATCGGGGCTAGCGTCACCTACGCCCGCCTCGAACCGCTGCTCGATGCGCATTATCCCGCGTTCGCCCGACTATTGCGGAGACTGGGCTCCGCACAGATCCGTAATCGCGGCACTCTAGGTGGTAACATCGCCAATGCTTCGCCCATTGGCGACACGCCACCGATCTTGCTCGCGCTCGATGCCCACTTGGCACTGGAAGGCCCCAATGGCGCCCGCACACTGCCCTTGGATGCCTTCTTTCTCGACTATAAGCGTACCGCCCTCGAGCCCGGCGAATTCATCCGCGCCATCTTTCTGCCACGCCCCGAACACGACCAGCATCTCGAGGTCTGGAAACTTTCCAAGCGCCGCGAGGACGATATCTCGGCGGTACTCGGCGCCTTTGCCTGGCGCGAGGAAAATGGTTGTCTGCACGATGTTCACCTGGCTTTCGGCGGCATGGATGCCACGCCACGGCGCGCCCAGGCCACCGAAGCCGCCCTGGAGGGGCATCCCCCCGATATGGCGACATTCGATGCGGCTCGCCAAGCGCTCGCACGTGACTTCCAGCCACTCGACGACGTCCGTGGCTCTGCCGCCTACCGCCGCCTCGCAGCCGCCAACTTGCTCGAACGCCTGCGCCTGACGATCGACCACGACGCTACCCAGGAGGTCTGCCTCGATGCGTACGCTCACTGATCTCTCACGCCCGCCGGCCGGCCCTGAAACAACCGACCGCCACACTGCACCGGCAGAACCCCGGCAAGCCCCCACGCATGACAGCGCCACGTTGCATGTCACCGGCCGCGCGCGATATCTCGACGATCAGCCCGCACCGGTGGATGCGCTACATGTTGCGGTGGGGTTGAGCCCGACCGCACGCGGCCGGCTTACGCAGCTGAATCTCGACGCCGTTCGCCGTGCCCCCGGCGTTGTCGATGTCATCACCGTGGTCGATATTCCCGGCAAGACCGACGTCGGCCCGGTGTTTCCGGGCGATCCACTGCTCGCCGATGCCGAAGTGCGCTATGTCGGTCAGCCGCTGTTCGCGGTGGCCGCCACCGATTTCAAGGCAGCGCGCCGTGCCGTGGCACTTGCCGAGGTCGAGATCGACGCTCAGCCCGCGCAGCTTGATGCCGTTGCCGCCGCCGAGGCCGAGGAATGGGTCCGGCCACCGCATGTTCAGCAAAGTGGTAATTGGCAACAGGCTCTTGCCGGGGCCGCTCATGTGCTCGAGGCCGAGCAATTCGTCGGTGGGCAGGAGCACTTCTACCTCGAGGGGCAAGCCTGCCTGGCACTGCCCAACGAGGACGACGGCGTCATTGTGCATACCTCAAGCCAACATCCCAGTGAAGTGCAGAAACTCATCGCCGAGGTGCTAGGCGTGGCATTTCATGCCGTGACCGTCGAAGTGCGTCGCATGGGCGGCGGTTTCGGCGGCAAGGAAACCCAAGCCGCGCCGTGGGCGTGTCTGGCCGCGCTGCTCGCCCGTCGCACCGGGCGCGCCGTCCGCATGCGCCTGCCGCGCGGCGATGACATGCGCGCCACCGGCAAACGCCATCCCTTTCATAACCGCTATCGGTTGGGATTCGACGCTCAGGGCGTGCTGACAGGAGGTGATATTACCGTCATCGGTGACTGTGGCCATTCGCCGGATCTGTCCGAAGCCATCGTCGACCGCGCCATGTTCCATGCCGACAACGCCTACTCGCTGGGTGACGCCCGGGTCACCGGGATCCCTGCGCGGACGCACAATCCATCCAATACCGCTTTTCGCGGCTTCGGCGGCCCTCAGGGCATGATGATCGTCGAACGCGCCATGGACGATATCGCGCGGCACCTGGGCGAAGATCCGCTGACGATCCGCAAGCGCAATCTCTATCGTCCCGGCCGAGATGTCACCCATTACGGGCAACACGTCGAGCAGACCGCGCTACTGCATGAGATCGTCTCGCGGCTAGAAACCGACAGCGACTACTGGGCGCGACGCGACGCCATCCGCACTTACAACGCCAGCAGTCCGGTGCTCAAGAAAGGCCTGGCGCTGACTCCGGTGAAATTCGGCATTTCGTTCACTGCCAAGCACCTCAATCAGGCCGGAGCACTGTTGCACATCTATACCGACGGCAGCGTGATGATCAATCACGGCGGCACCGAGATGGGCCAGGGGTTGCACACTAAAGTCGGGCAAGTCGTGGCCCGCGAGTTGGGGCTCGACAACAGTGCCGTGCGCATTTCCGCCACGCGCACCGACAAAGTACCCAACACCTCACCGACGGCTGCCTCCAGCGGTGCCGACCTCAACGGTATGGCGGCCCGCAACGCGGCCATGCAGGTGCGCGAGCGGCTTTTCGATTTCGCCGCCGAGCATTATCAATTCGACCGCGAGGCCATTCGCCTGGAGAACGGCGATCTTGTGGTGGGCCATGGCGAGAACGAACACCGCATCGCCTGGGGTGAGCTCATTCAAGCTGCTTACCTGGGGCGCGTGTCGCTATCGGCAACGGGGTTCTATGCCACGCCGTTGATTCACTACGACCGCACCACCGGCCAAGGGCGCCCCTTCTACTATTACGCTCATGGTGCGGCCGTCTCGGAGGTCATCGTCGACACGCTGAGCGGCGAATATCGTGTGACCCGCGTGGATATCCTGCACGACGTCGGCGACTCGCTGAATCCGGCGATCGACACGGGCCAGGTCGAAGGCGGTTTCATTCAGGGCATGGGCTGGCTGACCAGCGAAGAGCTCAAGTGGGACGCCACCGGCCGCCTGCTGAGCGATGGTCCGGCGACCTACAAAATCCCCACCATCGGCGATACACCGCCCGACTTTTGCGTCTCCCTGCTCGAGGGACACCCCAATTCACAGGCCAGCCTGTACCGCTCGAAGGCGGTGGGCGAGCCTCCCTTCATGCTGGCGATTTCGGTATGGTCGGCGCTCCGCGACGCACTATCGAGCCTCGCCGATTATCGCGTGAGACCCGCCCTGGATACCCCGGCCACGCCGGAGCGCGTGCTCTTCGCCGCGCAGGATTTACGCCGAGTGCCTGAAACGAAGACGCCAGCGGAGACGCCGCGATGAGCGCTGAGACCTGGCACAGCGCCTTGCACCGCCTGCAAGACGAAGCCGCGCCTCACGTGCTGATCAGCGTCGTTGGCGCCGAAGGCTCCACGCCGCGCGAGCCCGGCGCCAAGATGGTGGTGACCGCCGACGCCTGCCACGACACGCTCGGCGGCGGCCGTTTCGAATACCAGGCCATCGCCTGTGCACGCGAGATGCTCGCTGCCAGCACCCGTGGTGAGCAGGCAACCACACCGCGTCTAGAAGCCTTCCCCTTGGGTGGGCGCAGCGGGCAGTGTTGCGGCGGGCATGTCAGCTTGCTGTTCGAGTACTTCGCGGGCGCCGAGAAACACATCGCCCTATTCGGTGCCGGCCACGTCGCACAGGCTCTCGTGCCCTTGCTGGCACCACTTCCCTGGCGGATACACTGGTTCGACAGTCGCGCCGAGGTCTTCCCGGCACTTGTACCCTCAGCGCGCGTCGCTTGTCATCGCCTCGACGAGAATGCCCTTGCGCCGGCCATCGAGACGGCCCTGGAAAGCCTGCCCCACGGTGTCCATACGCTCGTCATGACCCATGACCATGCCCAGGACCGCCGCCTCGTCGACGCCTTGCTCAGCCATGCCGGCGTAGCCTCTATCGGATTGATCGGCTCGCAAAGCAAGTGGGCGAGTTTCCAGCGCCCCCTGCGCGAGGCCGGACACGACGCGACCGCATTATCGCGGGTACGCTGCCCAATCGGTATTCCCGGCGCGGGCGGCAAACATCCCTACGAGATCGCATTGGCCATCGCCGCCGAATTACTGACCTTGGCCCCGGCCGAGGTCCACGCGCCACAGCGTGGGGTACTGCCCGCCACTTGGCGCCACGTCACCGGCCAAGATGTATGCCTCTGAGACCGGGCGCCGGAGCTCCTTTTCCGTCATTTTCTGTTTACAAGAGCGTTTCCATGACCCACTCCCAACTGCTACGCGGCACCGTGCTGACCTTCGACGCCGATCCCGGCGAGGCGCCTACCCCAGACGCCGATAGCCTACGCTATTGGGAAGACGGCGCCGTGTGGGTGGAAGGTGGCCGCATTCGCGCCGTCGACGACTTTTCGGCCCTCGCCCCGCATGTGCCCGAAGAGGTCGAGATCGTCGACTACCGCGGCAAGTTGATCATGCCCGGCTTCATCGACAGCCATGTGCATTATTCGCAGCTCGACATCATTGCCTCGTTCGGTCGCGAATTGCTCGACTGGCTCAACGACTACACCTTTCCCGCCGAATGCCGCTTCGCCGAACGGGCGCACGCCGAGGAAGTCGCCGAGCGATTCCTTGATGAACTGCTGCGCGGCGGCACAACCACTGCTCAGGTATTCTGCACCTCGCATCCCGGCTCGGTGGACAGCATCTTCTCCGCCGCCCAGCAGCGCCGGCTGCGCTTGCTGGCGGGCAAGGTGCTGATGGACCGCCATGCCCCGGAGACGCTCACCGACACCGCGACCGGCGGCATCCGCGATAGCGAACGGTTGATCGCCGACTGGCACGGCAAGGATCGTCTGGCGTATTCGCTGACGCCGCGTTTCGCACCGACTTCGAGTCGCGAACAACTCGATGCCGTTGGCGGCGTTCTGCGCAACGACGCGAGCCTGTATCTACAAAGCCATCTCTCGGAACACCGGGGCGAACTTGCCTGGGTCGCCGAGCTGTTTCCCGAGTGTCGGGACTATCTCGCCGTCTACGAACGCTACGGCCTGGTCGGCCCGCGCAGCACCTACGCACACGGTATTCATCTCTCCGAGGACGAACGCGCGCGACTTGCCGATGCCGGTGCCAATATCGCCTTCTCGCCGACATCCAATTTGTTTCTGGGCAGCGGGCTTTTCGATCGCCTCGCCACCCGTGACGCCGGTGTCGTCACATCCCTGGCCAGCGATGTAGGCGCCGGCACCGGGCTATGCGGGCTGACAACACTGCAAGGTGCCTATCAGGTCGGCGCCCTGCTTGGCCAGCCGTTGACCGCTTGGCAGGGGTTTTATCGGCTTACGCTTGGCAATGCCAAAGCGCTGCACCTCGATCATCGTATCGGACGAATACAAGCCGGGTACGAAGCCGACATGGTCGTCCTGGATTTGGCCGCCACGCCCCTATTGGCACGCCGTACCCAAGTGGCCGAAACATTCGGCGAGCGCCTCTTCGCGATGATGATACTGGGTGACGACCGCTGCGTGTACGCTACCTGGGCCGACGGCCGCCTCGTGCACCAGCGTGACGCACACGATCACCATGAAGCACCACAGAAGCGCGCGCCCGCATCTTCGTGAGGCGTCGACCCTCGCCAGCCCCCATGCATACGGCGAGCCTGGCGATAACACACACTTGGCACTCCTATTGCTTATGCATTGCAGCGTGATTTTGTATACATAAAGCCCGCCGCACGATCGGGCACAAGGAGCCAAGCCATGTCAGTCGATCAACCCCTCTATCGCCTCGAGGATCGTCCCGGGCCTCTGGCCTCGCTGCTCGCCGCCGTACAACACGTACTCGCCAGTTTCGTGGGCATTATCGCTCCCAGCCTGATCGTGGGTAGCGCCTTGGGGCTCGATCAGTACATGTCATATCTGATCAGCATGGCGCTGTTCGTCTCGGGCGTGGCGACATGGGTGCAGTCCCAGCGTCTCGGGCCGCTCGGATCGGGACTCCTGAGCGTCCAGGGCACGAGCTTCTCGTTCGTGGCCGCGCTGATTGCCGCCGGCGAAACCGCTCGTGCCGGCGGCGCCAGCGACGAAGCCGTCATCGCGACGTTGCTCGGCGTCTGTGCCGTAGGCAGTTTCATCGAGATCGCCCTCGGCGGCATGCTGCATCGTCTCAAGCGCATCATCACGCCCACCGTCACCGGCGTGGTCGTGACCTTGATCGGCCTCTCGCTGGTCAAGGTGGGGGTCACCGACATGGCCGGCGGGTTCGGTGCCGAGGATTTCGGCAGCCTCGCCAACCTCGGGCTGGCGGCACTAGTGATCGTCGTCGTATTGGCTTGCCAGATGTCCCGATACACCTGGCTGCGCATCGGCTCGGTCTTCTTCGGGCTCGTCATCGGCTGTCTCGTGGCCGCGATCACCGGCCAGTTCGAAGGTCGCCCGGAGGCACTCGATTGGTTCGCCCTGCCGCAACCGCTGCGCTTCGGTATCGGCTTCGACTGGACGGCTTTCGTCCCCGTGGCGTTCATCTTTCTGGTTACCGCCATCGAGACCGTGGGCGACCTCACCGGCACGTCGCGCGCCTCGGGCGAGCCCGTCAGCGGCCCGGTATATCAACGCCGGATACGCGGCGGCGTGCTGGCCGATGGCGTCAACTCATTGCTCGCCGCCCTTTTCAACACCTTCCCCAATACCACCTTCAGCCAGAATACCGGCGTGGTGCAGTTGACGGGGGTGGCCAGCCGCCATGTGGGGCGCTACGTCGCGGTCATCCTGCTGCTACTGGGGCTCATCCCTGCACTCGGCACTCTGCTGCAGTTCATTCCACGCCCCGTACTCGGCGCCGCGACGACCTTGATGTTCGGACTGATCGCCGTCTCCGGCATCCGCATCCTCAGCGACCAGGCGATGACCCGCAAGACGATCATGACCATCGCCGTGTCGGTGGGAATGGGGCTCGGCGTCCAGCTCGTTCCCGAAGCCCTCGCCGGGCTGCCCGAGACCGCCGAACGCATCTTCTCTTCACCGATCACCACCGGCGGGTTGACCGCCATCCTGTGCACTCTGTTGCTGCCAAGCAGCACCGAAGATGCCAAGGAGACCGCTGATACGACGGAAAACGCCACGACACCGCATCAATCTACGTAAGACATAACAATCGATTGAAGGAGTTCGCCATGTCTCGCTCAGCACAACACACTTCTCCCTTGCACGTACTCGTCGTCGGCGCGGGGATGGGCGGCCTGAGTGCCGCGCTTGCCTTTCAACGCCAGGGCCACCGGGTCACCGTCGTCGAGCGTGTCCAAGAAATACGCCCGATAGGCGCGGCCATTTCTCTGTGGCCCAACGGGGTCAAGGTCATGCATCGTCTGGGACTCGGCGAGACCATCGAGCGATTAAGCGGCGAGATGACCCGCATGCGCTACCTCACCCACCATGGGCAGACCTTGACCGATTTCAGTCTTGCGCCACTGTTCGAGGATGTCGGGCAACGCGCCTGTCCCATCGCACGCACCGCCTTGCAGCAGAGCCTCTTCGATGCCGTGGGGGCCGAGCACATTCAGTTGGGGCGGCGTTGCCTCGACTATACCCAGGACGACGACGGCATCACGGCACATTTCGAAGATGGCGGTAGCCTCCACGGCGACTTGTTGGTAGTCGCCGACGGCACGCACTCACGGCTGCGCAGCAAACTCACGGGGCACGCCGTGGAACGCCAGTACGTAGGTTACGTCAACTGGAACGTACGCGTACCCGCCGATGATGATCTGGCCCCGCTGCATAATTGGGACCAGTACGTGGGCGACGCCAAGCGAGTTTCCTTGATGCCGATGGGTAGCGGCGGCAATGACCAGGGCGCGCCGGAATTCTACTGTTTCTTCGACGTGCCATTGCCCGCCGGCACGCCCAACGACTCCCAGCGTTACCGTGACGAACTGCGCGAACACTTCGCCGGCTGGGCCGAACCGGTACAAGCGCTGATCGAACGCTTCGATCCCGAGCACATGGCGCGCGTCGAAATTCACGATATTCCACCGCTCGATACGCTCACCGCGCCCCGCGTGGCGCTGCTCGGCGACGCCGCGCACGGCATGGCGCCGGACCTTGGCCAGGGCGGCTGCCAAGCCATGGAAGACGCCTGGGTGCTGGCCGAAGCCGTGCAGTACGCCCTCACTGAACACGCTGACACCTCGACGGCAATTGCCACGGCGATGACACACTACGATGCAGCACGTGTCGAGCGCGTCGGCGAGATCGTCTCACGTGCCCGCAAACGCGCAGCGATGATTCATGGTTTGGAACCGGAGCAAACCCGCGCCTGGTACGACGAACTCGCCCACGAAGAGGGAGACGCCATCCTCGCAGGGCTCAAGAAGACCGTTGTCGGCGGGCCACTGGGGTAAATCATTGGGACTGGCGTCTCCGCGAGCGACGTAAGCATCTCTTAAGCGTTACCGTGCGAGCGTTGCGATTCTTTCATCTCCGCCATCGGCAGGTATCCCATGGATTGGTCGGAACGTCGCATTCTCATCACAGGCGCTGATACACCTTTCGCGGAAACCCTCATCGATTGGTTGCTACCGCGCGGTGCCTTGTTATGGACGTTGGGCGAGAACCAGGCCGCACTCGAGCGACAGGTGCGCGGCATGCCGACGCGCGTCCAGCCCATGGCGGCCACATGTCAGACACAACAAGCATGCTGCCGTGAGACCGTCGCGCGCGGCAGCATCGAGATGCTGATTCATGTGCGATCGACCGACACGAATGACGCTATGAGCGTCGAGGGTGCACTGCATGTCGATATCGGCCTCGTCACGGCAAACGAAAGTCGGTCACGACGCCAATGTGTCTCGCGGGTGCGGGAATCGTCGCGGCCAGACAGGCTCGTACTTAGCGTCGACCCCGCCCCGAAGCGCGCCCGCTATTCGCACCTAGCGCCCGAGGACATTCCTCATGTCCATCACTTGACGGCGCTACACCACGCCGCACGGCGCGTGATACAGGCCATCGAGCGACACAATCATCCTTCCCTTGCAGCTCAATGGCGAGGCCACATTCATTCCTATCAGCGTCGGCGTGCGGCGGCCGATGGTTTCACCCCGCCTTAAGAAACACTTAAGCTTTACCCATCATGCTACGCTGGCGCCAACACTGAGGAGGCCCCATGCGTATACTCTTGGTCGAAGACGATCCCCTTCTGGGCGATGGCATCAAGACCGCGCTCACCCGCGACGCCTATACCGTGGACTGGTTCACTGAAGGGCATCATGCCATCGAGGCGACACACAACGAGTCCTTCAGTGCCATGATTCTCGATCTGGGCCTCCCCGACATGGACGGCATGGTAGTACTCAAACGCCTCCGCGAGGCCTCCTCCTCACTGCCAATACTCATCCTCACCGCACGCGACGCCGTCGAAGAACGCATTCGTGGACTCGATGCCGGCGCTGACGATTATGTACTCAAGCCCTTCAATCTACAGGAATTGCTGGCGCGCCTGCGCGTCATCACGCGGCGCGCCGAGGGCCGCGCGTCACGCACCCTGACACTCGGCGCCTTGAGCATCGACGAAGCCAGTCACAGCGTCAGTTGGCAAGGACAGGCCATCGCGCTGGGGCGCCGCGAATACGCCCTATTGCTCGAACTGGCACGCCACCCCGACAAGGTGCTCTCGCGCCCCCGGCTGGAAAGCCTGCTCTACGGCTGGGGAGAGGAAGTCGCCTCGAATGCAGTGGAGGTCCACGTTCATCATCTGCGCAAGAAGTTCGGTAAGTCGCTCATCATGACCGTCCGTGGTATCGGTTATCGCCTGGATCGTCGCGCAGTATGACGTCCATTCGCTATTACCTACTCCGTACGCTGACGCTAGTACTCGTCGTGTCCGGTGGCGTGGCGGTGCTCGCCTCGTATTTGATCACCGATCACGAGCTGGAAGAAGTGCTCGACACCCAGCTCAGCCTCCACAGCCGCATTGTCGCCGGCCAACTACCGGAGAACGCCAGCGATGTCGCGTTCAAGCGGCTGGCCAACCGGCTCAGTATCCCCGATTATCCGGCACGCCTCTATCACGATGGCCAGCCCGTCGCGCTTGGAGCTGATGACACCACCCCGGCCAAGCTGTATCACGAGGAAGAACGCAAACTCGCGCTGGGTTTATGGAAGCCCGACAAGACACCACGTCTCCTCCAGGGAAAGTGGGTACAAGAGGCGCCTTTTCCCGCCCCCGACGAAGAAGGTTTCCGCTGGGTCGACTACGATGGCCATCGCTGGCGCGTCTTCAGCATGTTCGACGATAGCCATGACCTGTGGATCAGCATGGGCCAACGCAGTAATTTCCAGCGCGAGATCGTGGCGCGTATCACCTGGAACAACCTACTTCCAATGCTGGTCCTATTGCCGCTCATGCTGTGGCTGATGAACCGCATCATCCGCCGTGGCTTGATCCCTATTCGGCGTCTTTCGGACCAGGTACAAGGGCGACATGCCAGTGATCTTCGGCACATCGAACTCGACGTTCCTCGCGAACTCGAGGGACTGCATCACTCGCTGAACGACTTCATCGACCGGCTGGGTGAAACCCTGGAACGCGAACGCCGGTTCACTGCGGACGCCGCGCATGAGCTGCGCACCCCGCTGGCCGCGTTGCGCATCCACCTGGACAACGTCAAGGCCGGGGAAACCGCATCGCTGCAAAAGGCCTATACCGGCGTCGAACGTTTGCAACGTGTCGTCGAACAACTGCTGGTGCTGGCGCGGCTGGATCGCACACCGGACAGCCACACCGCGCCGATCGACCTCTACTCCATCGTCATCGACCTCATGGCCGACCTGTGGCCCCTCGCTCATGAGCGCCAGCAACAACTGACGCTCGAAGGGCTCAAACAGCTGCACGTTCATGCCGATGAAACTGAAGTCGGCATCCTGTTCCGCAATTTGCTCGATAACGCCCTGCGCTATACGCCGGAAGGCGGCCATGTCGAGGTGGAACTGAGCGAAACCTCGGGCGTCGCCCAGTTGTGCGTGCGCGACAGCGGCCCCGGCATCCCCGATGAACTGCTCGAGAAGGTGACCGAGCGTTTCCGTCGCGCCTCCGACCAACGCACCACCGGTAGCGGCCTGGGACTTTCCATCGTCGTCGAACTGGCTCAGCGTCAGCAGGCAACGCTTCACTTGCGCAACCGCCCTGAACACGGCCTGGAAGCCACTATCGTCTGGAGAACACCATGAACTGCAAAAGGCTCGTCAAGGCGAGCCTTTCTCGCCTACGGCATTCCTCTATCATGCCCTTGCCTTGAGCACTCAGATTGCTTACCCAGGATTAATAACAGAAAGTCAGACACACGCCCCTAGCTTGTTACATGTCTCTTTGCCCTCAGCAGTGTTTTTCTTTTCACCGGTATCACTTAAGAAAAGCGTCAGAATATCTTCCTAACATGTAGCCTCCAATAGCTGCTTTTCAAGCAATAGACCGACCCTATTGGGTTTTGTCTTCATGCCAAGAATGGAGAAGCCTGATGACGCACAAAGAAAAACATCCGCAAAAGTTAAAGATCTGGGACCCAATAGTAAGGATACTACACTGGACATTGGTTCTAGCATTCATGACAGCCTGGCTGAGCTCTGGCCAATGGCAGACACTACATGAATGGGCAGGGTATACAGTAGGCGTAGTAGTAATATTACGAATCATATGGGAATCATAGGGACTCGACACGCACGGTTCATCAACTTCACTTACTCACCAAAAGAAATACTTCAACATTTACGAAACATGCGACATGGGCATGAACGACATTATGACGGCCACAATCCCGCCGGCAGCGCCATGGTCTTTTTACTATTAGGAGGACTTGGACTGCAAGCAATATTGGCTGGCTTCTAACAACGCACACCTTTCATGAAAACGCACTGATAGAACTGTACACCCAATATTAGGAAGCGCCCTTCTTATTGCAGCAATACTACATGTTATTGGTGTGATAATTTCAAGCAAGTTAACAAAACAAAAATCTTTCCAAGGCGATGCTTACTGGTCAAAAAACAAAAAAACGCCAAGAATAATTGAAATAGCCGCCTCAAGGCGGCTATTTCAACTCACGCCCCTCCGCCGACCTTCGCAAGAACATACCTGACGATCTTATAAAAGCCAAGCACCAGTGCAAAAGGCACAACAAGCGTCCCAAGCAAAATGCATAAAGTAAAATACAGGCCTCGAAAAAGAAACATCTAAAGAGAGCCTCACCAGCTATGCTACGGACGGCCCTGGCTAAGTTTCTTATAATCCGAAAAGGCCTTGCTAACACGTCATACTGAAACCTATAAACCATCATACACTCCCCAGCTCGGTGCCGCTGCATGCAAGCCTATAAAGTCATGTGCGACACGTTGTCGTTATGTCTTGCTCGGGCTTATATACCGATGTCGTTACTTGCATCAATCCCAAAATGCTTGAAAACAAATTGGCATGACTATACTCACCCTCTACACTTTTTTCTAAACAACCAACATTTAGCCCCGTGGAACTAAGAAACTGCTTACTCAACCACCACGTCATGGGCACATGCGTTTGTTCTTTCGGTGCAATCGAATAAGGCAATCCATGTAAATAAACACCATTTTCACCTAACGACTCACCATGATCGGCCACATACAACATGGCAACCGAATATTGAGACTGAGACTTTAAGGCGGCAATCAGACTATCTAAGACACTATCGGTGTAAAGAACGCCATTGTCATATGCATTTACTATCTCATTTTTTTGGCACTTGTTTAAATCAGCAGTTTCACATACCGGGGCAAATCTGCCAAAAGGCTCAGGATAACGCTGGTAATAACTAGGGCCATGATTGCCTAATTGGTGCAACACAACGACCTTATCATCGTTAGAATACGAATTTTTCTTCAGCTCATCTTTTAAACGCTCTACAAGAGCCTCATCATAGCAGCGGCCCGATGCACAAAGATCAGGAAAACTCTGCAGAGACAATGTTTCGTTTTTAACGCCTTCACATACTCCTTTACATCCCGATTGATTATCAAACCATTCGACATCAATACCGGCATGCTTTAACACATCAAGAAGTGACTCATGACTTTTAATATAGCGCTCGGCATAGTCATCGTGACCAAGCGGAGAGAACATGCAAGGCAAAGAAACTGCCGTACTTGTGCCACAAGATGTCACATGAGGAAAATTGATCACGTTGCGATCATTCAACTTCGGTGTCGTCTG
Organism: Chromohalobacter canadensis; assembly: GCF_029544075.1. Taxonomy (GTDB): domain Bacteria; phylum Pseudomonadota; class Gammaproteobacteria; order Pseudomonadales; family Halomonadaceae; genus Chromohalobacter; species Chromohalobacter canadensis_A. The sequence goes on from NZ_JAJQJH010000010.1 coordinate 53,473, forward strand.
CCTCTCATAGCCATTGAGCCCCCAATTGGCAGCCCGCATCGTCTCACCGACCACAATGACGAGCAGCTTAGGCTTGCTATTACCATTCGATGCCGCGGCTGCCAGTTTCGCATCGCTCTCAAGCGGAATTTTCTTATCAGGCAGAGGAGCTTGTGCAGGAGCTAAAGCTTGAACAGCAGAGACTATCGCGTTACCCGGAGTGACCAAGAAACGCAGCTCATGATGCGTCCTCATCAAAGCCGACACGCTTTGAAATGTCAGTAAAATGAAGCCGCTCAATACCAGGGTGCTTGCTAGCACCACCACTGCGCGTCTCAAAACAGACCTCAAAAGGCTCTCTCTTTTTATACGCACCCAGATAACAAACAGTGAAGGAATAGCGGCATAAACAATCATGTATCCAAGGAACCCCCAAGTAAACAGCTCACCAGCTTCGTTGGTATCCGTCTGCAGAACGTTGTTCACCATATCGGTATTGAAGTATACGCCATAACGGCTTGTATAAAAGTTAACGGCCGCTGCCAAGCATATTATGGCAACAAGAAAAGGTTTCGCCAGCCAACGATTCACTAAAAAGACAAATACAAAAAACTGCAGAAAAGTAAGAACAACCCCATACTCGAGCAAAAGCAACCAGTCCATTATTCCTGCTGGAGAGATATAATCAAAAACCTCACCCCAAAAAGTCGTATTATAAAACAATGTAACACCAAGGCTCACCAAAAAGGTCAGGAAGTCCGTCGTCAAAACCGGACGCAGGAAGCTCAGCCTTGAAAATAAATTATACATAAACGACCTCACCTCAAGAATTAACAAGATCACCAACAGCGACTTTTCGATTTTTAATTAAACCAAAAAACAGATACGCCAATATTCGGGAAACACTAAAACTAATCATCAATGTCCACAAATCATGCGACAAAAAATGAGCCCCACGAACTTGCTGATCAATACCAAAAAGAAGGCCCATAGACATAGCACCCCCTGCACCTAAACGTCTCCACTTAGAAGAGACAAAGAGGTAGTCGAAAAAGAAGTACAAGGCAATCCAGGCATAACCCGCACTAGCATGCCCGGCAGGAAAGCATGCAATATCTGGAAACTTAGAAGGCCACTCTTGGAAAAAACCAACGTAAGGAATATTCCCTCCGTAGCGTACTAAATCCCAAGGACATGCCACATTAATGCTGTTCTTTATAGAAGAAACTATTAATGCGGAAAGTGCCACTGATACAAAGAGATACACCAAAGGACGACGCAGACTTTTCATTGCCCCTACAAAGAAGCTTGTAACAATTGACACCAAAACCACCACACCTAAAGATATACTAAAGCGTCTCCCTATATCATGCAGAACATACTTAGTCAGCCAGAAATCCGATAACGCCCAATCACCTCCCTCCATCGTGTAAACGGTATCAGCAATCCTGAAATCTAATCCAAAATAAGCTATTCCAATAATTAACAGGATGAATAAAACCCACATCTTCAACAAGGGCACCCAAGGTGATTCACTGTATTTTAAAAAAGTTCTGGGGAGCATGTGCACATCAACTTTATATATAACAAGGATACTTCATGATGTCACCCCACTTCTTAACTCATGCTTACGCGCAACAAATAAATTCATCAAAAGACTTAAGAATACCTTAAGAAAAAATATTTATAATCAAGACAAAGCCACTACTTTATATATGCAATCATGCGACCAAAAACACTATCAGTCATCATTCCTGCAAAAGATGAAGTTGAAAACTTACCAACGTTGCTTGATGAAATTGATCAGGCACTTGTTTCAATTGAACACGAAATCATCGTTATCGATGATGGCTCTATAGATGACACCCAAAATTGGCTTGCAAATGAAGCCAGGAAAAATCCACGGCTACGCGCATACCGCCACCACAAAAGCTCCGGACAAAGCACGTCTATCTGGCAAGCGGCAAGGCTAGCGGAAGGGGATTGGTTGGCGACTATCGATGCCGATGGACAAAACGACCCGGCAGACATACCTATCCTTTATCAATATGCGAGCACTAACACAGTCACGATAATTGCTGGGCACCGCAATAAAAGACGTGATATTTGGCATAAGAGGTTTTCTTCAAAAATCGCCAACCGTATCAGGAGCAAACTACTGAATGATTCAACACCCGACACCGGGTGTGGCCTTAAATTAATAAACAAAAATGCGTTTCTTAAACTGCCATACTTTAACCATATGCACCGCTTTATACCTGCGCTTATTCAAGCGCAGGGAGGGACCTGTATTTCTATGAATGTAAACCACCGAGAACGTCAAAACGGACACTCACACTATGGTTTACATGACAGACTTTGGGTAGGAATTATAGATATTCTAGGTGTCATGTGGTTGCGCCGCCGATCACGACTACCGGCAAATTTAATGTCGCTGGTAGATTCATACCCTACTGACAACGACTCCGATAAACATGTTTAAACCCGATTTAACCTGGATGATTGTTGGCTTTCTTGGCCAAGGTTTTTTTTCGGCCCGTTTCTTGGTCCAATGGATTGTGAGCGAAAAGGCGCGACGCAGTATCGTACCCAACGCTTTTTGGATATTAAGCCTGGGCGGAGGCGCCACACTTTTTGCTTATGCAATTTATCGCCAAGACCCTGTATTTATCGTTGGACAGGGAGCAGGGCTTTTTATATACATGCGTAATATGATTTTAATTCGTAATGAAATACATCGGAAATCAACGAAAAGTGATTAGCTATATGCGTTTTTCGCCCTTGCCAATAACGGTGGCTCGCCATAATCGGTTTTTTTGGTACCTTTTCCTTCTGGGCAGTTTTGTACTTTTAGCGATTGGGCTGGGGCTACGTGATCCATGGCCAGCGGATGAACCACGCTTTGCACTCAACGCACTCGAAATGCTTAAAACGGGTCAGTTTTGGTTTCCTCATCGCGCCGGTGAAATTTATCCCGACAAACCCCCTATTTTCATGTGGGCAATGGCAATAGGTATTGCTCTAACTGGCTCAGTACGTTGGGGGTTCATGCTTCCCTCTCTACTTGCCGCTTTCGGAACTCTTTTTTTAGTAGCAGATTTAACAAAAAGACTCTACGGTATACGCATCGCACTATTAGCCGGCGTTGCCCTGTTGAGCACTTTCCAATTTGCTCTTCAAGCTCGGACGGCACAAATAGACATGTCTCTCACTTTTTTTACTACGTTAGGGGCTTACGGGTTTCTACGCTATTCATTAATTGACGCCAAGAATATCTGGTGGTATGTCAGTTGGATCGCAATGGGCATCGGTATATTGACCAAGGGGGTAGGCTTTCTGCCCTTGGCGTTAATACCCGGCTGGATATTATTCTATAAACAAGGAGTAGTGCATCACCCTGCATGGAAACAGTATATAAAGGGTTTTTCATTACTTATCTTGACGGTTAGCTTGTGGGTCGTGCCCATGGTCTTGATCGCCACATTTGGAGACGATTCAAGTCTCACAGCTTATCGGGATAATATCCTTTTCAAACAGACGGGCGAAAGATATGCCAATTCATGGCATCACTTGAACCCTTGGTATTACTATCTAGCCAGTGTCATTCCTTGGGCATGGCTACCTCTAATACTGGCCTTCCCATGGCTTATTAAACACTGGCAGCGTCGATTGAGAAGACGCGATGCCAAGATTTGGATGCCTTTGAGCGCAATATTGCTGATCCTTCTGTTTTTTTCGTTGTCGCCAGGCAAACGAGGCGTTTATATATTGCCTACAATCCCATTGTTAATATGGGCGGTCGCGCCGTCCATACCCGGCCTATTGCAACAAAAGGGTCTCAATTATTTGGCAACATTTACTATCATCGCCATTTCAGGCACTTTACTAACTGCAGGAGTCTTAGGTAGTTATGGAGTCAGTAGCCTAAACGAATTATCGCAGCACTATGGAGTAGTGCCTTGGAATTGGTGGATGACGATTGGTGCGCTGTCTATCCCCCTCATCCTCTGGTTAAAACCGCACCGTGGAATGTTGATATTTGTAATATGGATGCTGGCCTTCTGGGTTTCATGGTCTACATGGGGCTATGTACTAATGAATACAGCCAGGTCGCCTCACGATATGATGCAAAACGTTCAGCGCATCACAGAAAAAGGCGCTTCATTGGCGCTCCCGGATTTCGATGAAGAATTTGTTCTGCAGGCACAACAACCTGTCGTGCAATTCGGCTTTAAAACCCCGCTAGAAGAACAATTACAACGTGCTTACGCATGGGTCAAACAGTCTCCCGATGAGCGCTGGATATTAATACGAGCAGATCAGGCAAAAGGAGAAACCTGTATCGATCAATCCGAAAAGCATGATCTGGGTATTCAGAACAGTGATCATTGGTGGCTTCTTCCCGGCAGCGCTTTTTCTCAGTGCCCAGGAAACGAAAAATCTGCGCCGCATTACGAAGCTCCCACGACAAAATAGTCATTCCCACCCTAAAACCCCGTCAAAGAGAGGCTTTAAGCCTCTCTTGATATCGCTTATTTTTATACATCTAAGCCTTTCTCCCAAGACCCATATGGAAACTGGGAGATTTTTCTTTATTCATCAGTCGCGCTGGTAGTCGTCATCAAAGCGCACGATATCGTCCTCGCCGAGATACGCGCCGCTTTGCACTTCGATGAGTTCCAGTTCGATGCGACCGGGATTTTCCAGACGATGTGCGATACCTAGTGGGATATATGCGGACTGGTTTTCACCCAACAGGAAAACCTCGTCACCCCGGGTAACACGCGCCGTTCCCGAGACCACGATCCAGTGCTCGGCGCGATGATGATGGCGTTGCAGCGACAGGCGGGCGCCAGGATGTACGCGAATATGCTTGACCTGAAAGCGTGCGCCCTGCTCGACGCATTCGTAGCTGCCCCAGGGGCGATAGGCACGCCGATGAGCGATGCCTTCCTGACGCCCGAGCGATTGCAGACGCGCGACCAGGGTTTTGACTTCCTGGACGCGGTGGCGATCCGCTACCAGTACGGCGTCAGCGGTTTCGACGACAACCAAATCCGAGATCCCGAGCGTTGCGACCAGGCGCGACTGCGACTGCACCCAGGCGTCTCGCGTGTCTTCCGCGATGACGTCGCCGCGCAGCAGGTTGCCGTCATCGTCTTTCGACGCGACGTCCCATAGTGCCTGGTAGGAACCGACATCCGACCATCCCGCCGCCAGGGGGATGACGACACCGGCCCGGGTATGCTCCATGACGGCGTAGTCGATGGATTCGGCGGCGCATGCGGCGAATGCGCCCGCCTCGGGACGTAGAAAATCGAGATCTGTGCCGCGCCCGGCCCATGCCTTCTCCACCGAGGCATGCATGGACGGGCGCCAATGTCTCAGCTCTTCGAGGTAACGATCACCGCGCAACAAGAACATTCCGCTGTTCCAGAGATGATGGCCGTCATCGGCAAATTCACGCGCGCGGGCGGCATCCGGTTTTTCCACGAAACGTACGAGCGGCTGCAAGCCCGCCGTGACATCGGCGACCTCCAGATAACCATAGCCGGTTTCCGCTCGCGTCGGCACGATGCCAAACGTCACCAAGTCACCTCGCCCTGCCGCCGGCAGCGCCGTCTTCACTACTTCGTGGAACGCCGCCACCTCGTCGAGGTGGTGGTCGGAAGGCAATACCAACAGAGGCGCGTCACGGTTCGCGCTGTCTTCACGTGCCTGCTGGCAAAGCGCCGCCATGGCGATAGCCGGTGCGGTGTCGCGCCCCTCGGGTTCGAGCACGATATCCGCCTCACAGTCGATTTCACGCAACTGCTCGGCGACCAAAAAACGGTGCGCATCCGCGCATACGACGATGGGACGTGCCACACCGATGCCCTCCAGGCGCAAAAGCGTCGCTTGCAGCAGGCTCCGCTCGCCAAGCAGCGCCAGGAATTGCTTGGGCGTATCGCGACGCGACAGCGGCCACAGGCGCGTTCCATTACCGCCAGCGAGAATCACGGGCGTCAGCATGGCATCTTCCTCATCCGGGGATATCTCTGAGCGTACGGTAACCAGCCGCCACGGCAGGCGCCAGTCCTGTCATGACATCGCCTTGACAACCTTCCCCCGCTTCCCGAGGATTAGCGCCTTGTTTCCCGAACGAGGCGGATCGCCACTCATGCCGTTGTATCGTGTCTCGCTCAATGGCGTTGCGCGCTGGTATTACATGCGCACACGCTTTGCGTTCACCTCCCGCCTCACGTTGTCGCAACCCGGCACGACACGACAAATGGAAGCGGTGGGCAGCAGTCGCTTCTTCCTCGATGCGGCGTCGAATACGCTATTCAAACTGGTGGCCGACAAGTACACGGTACGGCGCCACCCCATCAAGTGGTGGATTCGCGACATCCTGGAAAAACGCCTGCTGGGCGGTTTCGATGCCCTCAAGGAATGGCGAGCCAATGCTTGCATCCGCCGGGCCGGACTGCGCGCCATCGAGTGCCGTGGTGTTGGCGTGGCCTTAAACCCCTTCAACCCGCTGGGGTCACTGTTGGCCATGGAACACCTCGGCCGAGGCGAGTCCGGTGCGGATTACTTTCGCCGCCAGGAAGAAGAAGCACGCTTGGCGTTTCTGCAACGCGTCTGTGACGACGCCGTGGCCCTGATTCGTCACGGCTACTATCATCGCGATTTTCATTATGGCAACTTGCTGCTCGATGACGCTGGCGAGATCGTCTGGATCGACACCCACGTCAAACGTCTGCCTCAAGATGCCCGCCAACGCCGCCAGACCATTGTGGCCATGCTTAGCCCCACGAAATTGCAAGGCGAGCGCTACCGAGCATTTGCCGAAGCGTATTTGATTCGCCAACTCGCGCTATAGGGATTAGCCCCCACCAGGGAAGACATTCATGCCAACGCCCAAACGCTTTGCCTTCGTCATTGCCGATCTATACGGCGGCGGCGCAGAAAAATCGCTGCTTTATACGGCCGACGGTCTTCGCCAGCGCGGCCACGTCGTCAAGGTCTTCATCCTGCGCGACAAGATCGAGCACCGCCTGCCGGAAGGATTAGAGATCGAGAATCTCGGGGTCATCAACCGTTTCAGCAAGATGTTGTCAACGCCGCTGGTGGAAAAATGGCAGGCCGCGCGTATCGCATACGCATTGAGCGCTTTCGGTCCGGATGTCGTGCTGTCATGTTCTTGCGACAAGATCACTCGACATCTGACATTCCCCAACCTGTGGTTCTGGATCAAGAGCGATATCTCGGCGAAATTCAGCGATCCCGGTAAGCGCGCCAAGGCATTCGCCAAGGTGCATCGCTTCTATAGTGGACGCAACGTCGTCGCTGTCTCACAGGGCGTCAAGGATAACTTGCTCAACGTCATCGGCCTCCAACCCGCCGAGATTCGCGCCATCTACAATCCTTACGAGCGAGAGCCCTTCCTGCGCATGGCCGAGGAATCGGCGCCAGTGCCGGACGGCGAATACCTGATCAATGTCGGCACGTTTGAAGCCCGCAAGCGCCATGACCGCTTGCTGCGCGCCTACAAGGCCAGCGGCGTGACGACCCCGCTGGTCCTGCTGGGCAAGGGCAAGGGCGACGAAGAAGCTAAGCTCCGCGCGATGATCGAGGATATGGGACTCACCGAGCGCGTCATCCTGCCCGGCTACCAGACCAACCCCTATCCGTTCATTCGCAACGCCAAGGCCTTGATTCTGACCTCGGACGCCGAAGGGTTGCCACGCGCGCTGATCGAATCGCTGCTACTGGGAACGCCCGTGGTCAGCGTCGATTGTCCCTCCGGTCCGCGTGAAATACTCGCCGGCGAGCTTGCCGACTTCCTCGTCCCCCGCGAGGACGAAGCGGCCCTGGCCGATGCCATCGCCCGCATGGACGCCGCCCCCGTCACCGTCACCGAGGCGCACTACCGCCCGTTTCTGAAGGAGACCGTACTGCCACAGTTCGAAGCCTTGGCGGAGTAATCGAGCGCGCCATCTCGATTGACGGGCACTCCAACGCAAAACGGCGCCCTCGGGCGCCGTTTACATATCCAACTGACTCGTATATTCCACTGAGCCAGCTCACGCCGACTGGAGTGAATCTCCCCGGCCCACGGCGAAGTAAAGCAAGCCCGCGCGCTTGACCGCCTGCGGGTCGAACAGATTACGCCCATCGATCACCACCGGCATGCGCAGCGTCTCTTTGAGCCAGCCGAAATCGATGCTACGAAATGTCTTCCACTCGGTGCAGATCACCAAGGCGTCGGCTCCTTCTACGGCTTGTTCGCGATTCTCGACAAGGGCAAGGTCGTCGCGCTGGCCGTATATTCGGCGGCATTCGTTCATGGCTTCCGGATCGAAAGCTTGTACGCGTGCCCCCGCAGCCCATAACGCCTCCATCAAGGCACGACTGGGTGCTTCGCGCATATCGTCGGTATTAGGCTTGAAGGCCAGTCCCCAGAGAGCGATGGTCTTGCCAGCCAGATCGCCGTCGAACGCTTGCGAGAGCTTGGCAAACAAGGTGGCTTTCTGGCGCTGGTTAACGCCTTCCACGGCCTCGAGCAGTTCGGCGCGATATCCGATCTCTCCGGCGGTGCGCGCCAGTGCCTGCACGTCCTTGGGAAAGCACGATCCGCCATAACCGCACCCCGGATAGATGAAGTGATACCCAATGCGCGGGTCGCTGCCGATGCCGCGACGGATCTGTTCGATATCGGCGCCCAGGCGTTCGGCGAGATTGGCGATCTCGTTCATGAAGCTGATCTTGGTGGCCAGCATGGCATTGGCCGCGTACTTGGTCAGCTCGGCGCTACGGATATCCATGAACATCAACTTTTCATGGTGGCGGTTATAAGGACCGTAGCACTCGCGCATGATATCGCGTACACGTTCGGCATCGGTGCCGACGATGATCCGCGCACCATGGGTGAAGTCCTCGATGGCAGCGCCTTCCTTGAGGAATTCCGGGTTAGAGCAGACATCGACGGTGAGCGCAGCGCCCCGCGCGTCGAGCTCGCCCTGAACAGCACCGCGCACCTTGTCCGCCGTCCCCACTGGCACGGTCGACTTATCGACGACGACCTTGTCGTCGCGCATGTATTGGCCGATGCTGCGCGCCACGGTCAGCACATATTGCAGATCGGCACTACCGTCTTCGTCGGGTGGCGTACCCACGGCGATGAACTGCAGCGGTGCGAAATCGACGGCGAACGCCACATCGGTGGTGAAACGCAGGCGTCCTTCCTCGACATTGCGACGCACCATTGCTTCCAGCCCCGGCTCGTAGATGGGGATCTCGCCGCGTTCGAGGCGCGCGATCTTGTCGGCATCGACGTCCATGCACATGACCTCGTGCCCCACGTCCGCCAGGCAGGTTCCCGTGACCAGGCCCACGTATCCCGTGCCGAAGATACTGATCTTCATCGTGTGTCGTCCTTTGCGTGTCATGTCATCAAAAAAGCGTGGGCGTCAAGCCCGAGTGGGCATCAAACGTGATAGAACGCGCGATACCAGTCGACGAAGCGTGCCACGCCTTCCTCGACGCCGACCGTCGGGCGGTAATCGACCGCGTCGAAAAGGGCCTCGGTATCCGCCCAGGTACGCGGCACGTCACCCGGCTGCATGGGTTGATAATCGCATTGCGCGATGCGCCCAGTCACCCGCTCCAGGGCGCGCACGAAATCCATCAATGCCACGGGGCTCCCATGGCCAATATTATAGAGTGCGAACGGCGCGGTACTTTGATCCGGCGCCGTCGCTTGCCGTTCGGTATCGGCCTGGGGAATTACGTTCTGAATGCGGATCACGCCCTCGACGATATCGTCGATATAGGTGAAATCCCGCGATAGATCGCCGTGGTTGAAGATCGGCAGCGGTTCGCCGGCAAGAATCGCCCGAGTAAACTTGAACATCGCCATGTCCGGGCGTCCCCACGGACCATAAACGGTGAAGAAGCGAAGCCCCGTGGAAGGAATGCCGTACAAGTGGGCGTAGCTGTGCGTCATCAGCTCATTGGACTTCTTGGTCGCGGCGTAGAGGCTGATGGGGTGATCCACGGCGTCGGCGGTCGAGAACGGCACATGCGCATTCTGTCCGTATACCGAGCTCGACGAGGCATAGATCAGATGCGGCACTTGCTGATGGCGGCAGCCTTCCAGCACGTTGAGGTGGCCGACGAGATTGGCCTGCGCGTAGACATGCGGGTTGTCCAGCGAGTAGCGCACGCCGGCCTGCGCGGCGAGATGAATCACTCGCTCGAAGCGCTCACCGGCGAAGAGCGCTTGCATGGCCGCCTGATCGGCAAGATCGATGCACTCGAAGCGCACATTGGGATACGCGGCCAGATCGTCGAGGCGCGCCTGCTTGAGCGCCACGTCGTAGTAATCGTTTAGATTGTCGATGCCGACGATGGTGTGGCCATCGGCCGCCAGGCGCTTGGCCACGGCATGACCGATGAACCCGGCCATGCCCGTAATCAGAATATTCATGGGGTTACCGGTCTCTCCTGTGATGGCGCGCACTATAGCATGGCGCTTGGGGCGCGCCGATCCATGCATCGCGCTTCATTGACGAGGCGCAAGCCAGGCGACGATACCCACGAACAAGAGCATCAAGGCAAGCAATGAAATACCGTCGAGCACGTTTTCCAGCGACGGCAAGCGCGGATCGTTCGCAGCCACCTGATGCGCATTGTGCATGCCCTGCAACGCCAACTGCCCCACAGCCGCGATCAACGTCAGCATCATCCCCAACGGCAGGCTGGCGCGCAGCCATGTCGGCAAGCGCAGGAACGACAGTCGAGGCCGAGAGGGAGACTGTTTCTGCGTCTTGGCGCTCGCCTGAGAGGAACCTTTGCGTGAGGCGGCATTGGAACGCTTGGACGCAGCATTCTTGTCACGTGACTTCCCGCGTGGCTTAGAAGACGAGGCACGCCGCCCCATCCAGCGATAAACCAGCATGGTGAAAGCAGCCGTCAACGCCACCGCAGAAATCAGGATGGAAAGAAATAAAGAAAGCGAGGCCATGGCATCCCGTTATCTTTCGAAGAGGAATAACGACAAGGATACCAGCGATGGCCTCGCGGTTCAGGCACCGCGTGGGCCGATGCCTGCGTCTCAACGCATCGAATCAGGCGCTGTCTGCAAAGTCGGCGAGCGAAGGCCAGACAAGGCAAAAATCGGCGAAAGGGCGGAGTTTACGCGTTGTAAATGAGCACCTTGAGCCGATTTTTAACGCCGTATGGGCAAGCGCAGACACTTTTCAGATAGTGCCTAGGGCATCAACTGCCCGCCATTGACCTCGACGATCTGGCCGGTGACATAACCGCTCAAGGCATCGGTGGCCAGGAACAAAAACGCCCCCACGCACTCCTCGGGCGTGCCAAGCCGCCCCATGGGAATGCCGGCGCGCATGGCTTCGAGCTGAGCGTCGCTACTGTGCCGGTCATGGAACGGTGTGACGATGACCCCCGGCGCCACGGCGTTGACGCGAATGTTATCCGCCGCAAGCTCCTTGGCCATGCCCCGCGTGAACGAACTCACGAACGCCTTGGCCGAGGCATACAACGACGCGCCGGGGCCGCCACCGTTGCGTGCTGCCACCGAAGTGGTGTTGATGATCTTGCCGCCCTCGCCCTGACGACGGAAATGCGCGATGGCCGCACGCGTTGCCAGGGTCACCGAGCGGGCGTTGAGATCCATGACCCGGTCGTAATGCTCAGCCTCGATATCGCCCGCCGGTACGCGCCCCAGCATGTCGCCGGCGTTATTGATCAAAATATCCAGGCCGCCCAATTGCGAGACGGCTCGGTCGACGACAGCGACCGCTCCCTCAGCGGTACTGACATCCTGCTGCAGCGTGAACGCCTTGCCGCCGTCGCGTTCGATAGCCTCGACCACCTGACGAGCCGGGGCTTCGCTGGTGTTGTAGTGCACGACGACATGCGCGCCGAGCGCACCGAAACGCTGGGCAACGGCGGCCCCGATCCCTGTGCTCGCCCCCGTGACCAGCACACGCTTGCCATGCAATTCATCGAACATCGTGATCTCCTTGAACGCTAAGACGTGCCATGCACGCGCTGTCATACATCACACAGAATGTCGTTCAAGGATTTCAGATCGTCGCGCCCTCGGGCATTAGACTTAGGTGTCGTTCGCGCCGTCCGCCGGCAACAGCGCCTCGCTGGCCAACTGCCGCAGATGAGCGATCAACTCGTCGGCGGCCGCGGAGTGTGGCTCTTGACGACGCGTAATGATGCCGTAGTAGTCCAGCGGCTTGCCGATCACACGTTCGAGCACGACATATTGTCCGCCCGCCAGCGGACGTCGCATCACCGAACGCGGCAATACCGCCAGCATGTCCGAGGACTGCAGCAATTGCAGGGTTGCCTGAATCGAAGTGGTTTCGACCACATTGGCCGGCGTGGCGATGCCCTCTTCCGCCAGGGCCGACTCGAATACGCCACGCATGGGACTCGACAACGGATGCAGGATCCAGGGCCAGTGACTCAGTTCGTCCAATCCCGGGGCGTGCTCAAGCCGCGTCAAGGGATGATCGCGGCGCACCACGACCCGCAGCGGCTCGTCCAGTAGCGGCTCGAAGTCGAATACATTGTGCTGACTGACATGCGTCAAACGTCCGATGACGACATCCAGGCGCTTGTGCTCGAGCTCGAGCAACAAGCGATCGCTGGTTTGCTCCTGCAGGCTCACCGATAAACGTGGCCGATCACGCTTGAGCCGCGCAATCGCTGCCGGCAGGATTTCCGGCGCGGCAGCGGCGATGGCGCCGATCAGAAGCTGACCATAGCCCCCTTCACGCAGATCGTTGATGTCATCCACCAGGCGTTCCATGTCATTGAGCAGGATCCACGCATGGCGAATGACCTGCTCGCCCAGTTCGGTGGGCTGCATGGCCCGCGGCAAACGTTCGAAAAGTGCGAAACCGAAATACGCCTCCAGATCGCGCAGCATCTTGCTCGCCGCCGGCTGACTCAGATGCATGGCTCGCGCCGTCGCATGCATGTTGCGGCTCTCGGCCAAGGTGGTCAGCAACATCAGATGCTTGAAACGCAACCAGGCACACAGATGTGCATGTGAAAGCTTGCTCGCCGTCATGATCGCCCTTCCTGATAACCAGAACGAATCACAATGCCATAAACTTCGATTGGATTGTGATTTCAATGCGGCCATAGCCTGAGCGAAACGCTAACAACAATTCCCGCCTTGGCAATGCCAAGGTCACAAGGAGTCCGCCATGAGTTCGATCATCAACTACCTCACCAAGATACGCTTCGGCGACGACGCTCTGGACGATCTGGCCGACGAATTGGCGCAGCTCGGTGTCGCCACGCCCTTGATCGTGACCGATGCCGGGCTCACCGCCAGTGGCTTGGTGACGCGCGTTCAAGAGGCCATCGGCGGTACATGCCCGGCCCCGGTCTACGACGGCACACCCGCCAACCCCACCGAGGTCGCCATCGAGGACGCCGTAGCCTGCTACCGCGAACATGCCTGCGATGGCATCGTCGCGCTGGGCGGCGGATCGAGCATCGATTTAGCCAAGGGCGTCGCCCTGCTGGCCAGCCATCCCGCGCCACTGCGGCAATATGCGGTAATGGAGGGCGGCGCAGCCCGTATCGGCAGCCAGGTGCTGCCGCTGGTGGCCATTCCCACCACGGCGGGCACGGGCAGCGAGGTGGGACGCGCCGCACTGATCAGCATGCGCGATGAACGTAAGCTCGGCTTCCTCTCGCCGCATCTGATTCCCGACGTGGCGATCTGCGATCCATTGCTGACCCTCTCGCTGCCGGCGCACCTGACCGCCGCCACCGGCATGGACGCCATCGCGCATTGTGTCGAGACGTTTCTCAGCCCACGCTTCAATCCACCCGCCGACGCCATCGCCCTGGATGGATTGCAACGCGCCACGCGCTATATCCGCACCGCCGTAAACGATGGTAGCAACCTAGAAGCACGCCGAGAGATGTTGATGGCCGCCACGCAAGGCGCCTTGGCGTTCCAGAAAGGCCTCGGCGCCGTGCACTCTCTTTCCCACGCCCTGGGCGGCTTTCACGATCTAAAGCTTCACCACGGCACACTCAATGCCTTGCTGATGCCCATCGTACTGCGCTTCAACCAGGACCATTGCGGCGATAAGTTCGCCCGGCTGCGCGATGCGATGGGGTTGGCCCCCGGCACGGATGTCGTCGAGGCCTTCATTCAACTCAATATCGACTTGGGCTTGCCCACGCGTTTGAGCGACCTGGGCGTCACGCGTGAGCGTCTGGCACCGGTTGCCCAGTGGGCGCTGGAAGACCATTCCACTGCCACCAATCCGCGTGCCCCAACGCATGACGATTTTCAGCGCATGCTCTTGGAGGCGCTATGAAGATCGCTTTTAAAGAAATTTAACTAACTGAAAAAAGAGGAGATTCAACCTCCCCGGTAGACCAAAGTCTAGATAAATGAATATTGCGTACAATGTACATTAAGAACTAACTTGAAAGACGCATCCCATGCACGACAACACTTCATGACACGCCAATAACAAGGATCGATCATGCTCAAACTGCACAATAAAGCCGGACTCGCCAGCATCGCCGTCCTGCTTACCGCCATCGCCGGACCGGCTCTCGCCGAATACCCCGAAAAACCCATCACTATCATCGTACCGTGGGCTGCCGGCGGCGGTACCGATGCCACCGCGCGCACCATCGGCAAGGCGCTGGAAGAAGAACTCGGCGCGACGGTCAACGTCGTCAACCGCACCGGCGGGAGCGGCGTGGTAGGCCACAGCGCCATCGCCCGCGCCAATCCCGACGGTTACACGCTCGGGTTGGTGACGGGTGAGATCAACATGATGCATTGGCAAGGCCTCACCGACCTGACCTACCGTGACTACACGCCCATCGCACAGATCAACTACGACTACGCGGGCGTTCAAGTGGCCGCCGATGGTCCCTTCGATGACCTCGAAGACCTGGTCAAAACCGTAGGCGAACAACCCAAGGGCACTTACACCGCCTCCGGTACCGGCCAAGGGGGCGTCTGGCACCTGGCATTCGCCGGCTTCTTGATGGACCAAGGCATGGAACCCGACCGCGTCACCTGGATTCCCAGCCAAGGCGCGGCGCCCGCCATGACCGAACTCGCCGCCGGCGGCATCGACATCGTGCCCAGCTCAGTGCCCGAAGGCCGTTCGATGATAGAAGCCGGACGTGCCAACAGCCTGGGGATCATGGCACCCGAACGCCTGGATAGTTTCCCCGACGTCCCCACGGTTCAGGAGGCCATCGGCAGCGACTACCAGATCGGTGAATGGCGCGGTATCGCAGGCCCCAAAGGCATGGATCCCGAGATCGTCTCGACGCTGGAAGACGCGCTGGAAGCCGCCTACAACAGCGATACCTACCAAGGGTTCATGGCCAAGCAAGGCTTCGGGACCGAATGGCGCAACGCCGAGGAGTTCGGCCAGCTGATGGCGGACATGGACGAACGCTTCGGCAAGATCGTCGAACAAGTCGGTTTGGCCAAATAGCCGGGAGGCCACGATGAAAGACTTCCTCCTCGGCCTCGCGTTCATGGCAGCGGGCGCTATCGTCTATCTCGTGGCCCAGCAGTTCCCCACCATGCCGAGCCTGCAGTATGGGCCTTCACTGTTTCCCTCCCTCATCGGGGGAGGGTTCATGATTGGCGGTCTGATACTCGCAATCAGTCATGTCGGGGCACTCAAGGGCATCGGACACGGTATGACCTGGCGCATGGAGCGTGAGCAGCTGCGCAACACGCTGCTCTCGCTGCTGCCCGCCCTGGCCATCGTTTTCTATATTCTCACCAGCGAGTGGCTGGGCGCCCTGCTCAGCCTCGCCCTGGTCATGTTCGTATTGATGCTGGCACGGCGCACACCGCCTCTGCTGGCACTTGGCGTTTCCCTCGTCGCGGCGCTGATCGTCGATCTTTTGTTCTCTCGTTACCTGCTCATTCCCCTCCCCGAGGGCCTCATGAGCATCTGGGGGTAAGCCATGGATGCATTTCTGCAAGGCCTGGCGCTGGTCTTCAATTTCCAGACGCTGCTGGTGATCATCGGCGCGGCCATTTTCGGCGTATTCGTGGGCGCAGTGCCCGGGCTGACCGCCACCATGGCCGTCGCGCTACTGGTGCCCATCACCTTTTACATGGACCCGACGCCCGCCATCGCGGCGATCGTCACCACCTCGGCGATGGCTATTTTTGCCGGCGACATTCCCGGCACCTATCTCAATATTCCCGGTACGCCCGCCTCGGCCGCCTATGTCGGCGAATCGCATCAGCTGGCACGACAAGGGCGCGCGCGCGAAACGCTGGGTACTAACTTGGTGTGCTCGATGTTTGGCGGGCTGTTCGGCACGCTGGTGCTGGTTTTCGTGTCACCTTCGCTCGCCGAGGTCGCGCTCAAGTTCAGCTCGTTCGAGTATTTCTGGCTGGCCCTGCTGGGTCTGAGCTGCTCGATCTTCATTTCCATCGGGTCCAAGACCAAGGCCTTCCTGTCGCTGCTGGTGGGCCTGCTACTTTCCACCGTCGGGCTCGATATGATGAGCGGTGCCCCACGCTTCACGTTCGGCATCCCGGACTTGATGGCCGGCGTCAATTTCATCCCCGTGATGATCGGCATGTTCGCGCTCAACGAGCTAATGATGTTCTACGGCTCGCGCAACGAGGGCCGCAACGTCCCCGCCGTGCATAAGGACGAGGTCTTCAGCAGCGTTCCCAAGCACCTCAAGCGCTACTGGCGCAACCTGCTTCGCGGGAGCTCGACCGGCACCCTGATCGGCGCGCTGCCCGGCGCCGGTGCCGATATCGCGGCCTGGATTTCCTATGCCATGGGCAAGAGCCGGTCGAAAAACCGGGACGCCTACGGCACCGGCCACATCGAGGGCATCGTCGACGCCAGCTCGGCCAACAATTCCGGCATCAGCGGCGCCTGGGTGCCGGCACTGGTGTTCGGCATTCCCGGCGATTCGATCACCGCCATCGTCATCGGCGTGCTGTACATGAAAGGCATGAACCCCGGACCGACCATCTTCATGGACGGCGGCGGGCTCATCTATGCCCTATTCATCGTGTTCTTCATCGCCAACTTGATCATGCTGCCCATCGGCTATATCGCCATTCGCTCGGCCAAGGTCTTCATACTGACTCCGCGCAAGATATTGATGCCGATCATTTTATGCTTCTGCATCGTCGGGGCCTTTGCCATCAACAATACGATTACCGATGTCTGGATCATGCTGATCACCGGCTCGGTCGCGTTCATTCTGGCACGCAACGACTTCCCCATGGCCCCCGCCATTCTGGGTCTGGTACTCGGCGGCACGCTGGAGAACAACTTCATGAGCTCGATGCTCAAGAGCAACGGCGACCTGCTCAGCTTCTTCTCGCGCCCGATCAGCGCGAGCCTGGGCGCCATGGTCATCCTGATCTGGTTCCTGCCGTTATTCATTCGTCTCTATCGCCGTTATCGCGGCGCTCCCCAATCCCCGAGGACGCCATGACCACCTACTCCCCTGAACACCTCCATGAGCTCTTGACGGCCCTCTTCGAGGAGGCCGGTGCACATCGCGAGGTCGCCGACATCACCGCCGACGTGCTGGTCGAGGGCGACCTTCTCGGCCACCACACACATGGCATCAAGCTCGCGCACGGTTATCTCAAGGACCTCAAGGCCGGTAAAGCAAGCGGCAACCCCGATGCGCTCGAGATGACGGAAAGCAGCCCCGTGGCCGCCGCGATCGATGGGCATTATGTGTTGGGGCCATACCTGGTCAGGCGCGCGCTGAAACATGCACGAAAAGCGGCCGAGGGCTTTGGCATCGGCATCGTCACGCTCAAGCGCTCCCACCACATCGCCTGCCTGGCGGCCTATCTGCGCCCCCTCGTCGAACGCGACCTGGTGCCCATCGTGCTCAGCTCAGACCCCGCAGTGGCGTCAGTCGCCCCCTATGGCGGCGTAACGCCTGTGTACACGCCGAACCCACTGGCGATCGGCATTCCGGGTCGCGACAACCCCATGCTGATCGATGTCAGCATGTCGAGCATCACCAACGGCACCGTCAACAAGACACGCGCCGCAGGCGGCAAGCTCGCGCACCCGGCCATCCTCACCAACCGAGGAACTGCCAGTGACGACCCCGAGGACTTCTTCACCACCCCGCCCGGCAGCATTCTGCCACTCGGGGGGCAAGCCTTCGGCCACAAGGGATTCGCCCTGGGACTGATGGTCGAGGCGCTGACCTCGGCTCTCGGTGGTTTCGGGCGCAAGGACGCTCCCACGCAATGGGGCGCCTCGGCCACGGTGATGGTCATCGACCCAGCGCGCTTCGGCGGCACCGATGCCTTCGTCGAGGAAACCGACTTCCTCACCCAGCGCTGTCTCGATGCCGAGCGCGCCGATCCCGATGTCGCGGTCCGTCTACCCGGCCAATCCGGCCTCGCCAAACGTCAGCGGTATCTACGTGAGGGAATTCCCCTGCCCGATGATGTCGTCGACTCGTTACGTCAGGCCGTCGCCGACTCGACGCTAGCGGGCAGCTCATTGAGTCGCACACTGGGGTTATGAAATGACACGAGGTAAGCGCATGCACGACATCAATACCATCGGTGTCATCGGCACTGGCCTCATGGGCGCGCCGATGGCCCGCCGCCTCGCCGAGGCGGGACATCGAGTCCGCGCCTGGAATCGTACGCCCGACAAGACAGAGACACTGCGCGAGCACGGTATCGAAATCGCCCCATCGGCGAACGATACCGCCACCGACGCCGATCTCATCATGGTCATGCTCAGCTCGGGACCGGTATGCGATGACATCTTGCTAGGCGACGACGGCGTGATCGCCCACATGGCACCCGGTGCGATTCTAGTGGTAATGAGTTCGATCCCGGTCGAGACGGCCAGGAGCCAGGCCCAGGCCGCCGAGGCAGCGGGTGTCGGCTATCTGGATGCACCGGTGTCCGGTGGCGAACGTGGCGCCATCGACGGCACGCTAGCGATCATGGTCGGCGGCGAAACGGCCACCCATGCTCGGGCACGAGCGCTTTTTTCACACCTCGGTCGCGACGTGCACGTCGGCCCCGCGGGGAGTGGCCAACTCACTAAACTCGCCAATCAAACGATCGTCGCCAACACCATCGCCACCGTGGCCGAAGCCTTGCTGCTCGCCGAACGCGGCGGTGCCGACCCCGGCAAAGTGCGCGAGGCCTTGCTGGGCGGCTTCGCCGATTCGACGATCCTTCAAGTCCACGGCGAACGCATGCTTAGGGAAGATTTCAGCCCCGGCGGCCCCGCCAAATGGCAGTGGAAGGACACGCAAACCGCCCAAGCGCTAGCGGATGAGCTATCACTCGAGCTTCCCGTATCCCGTCTGGTGGATGGCTTGTTCGCCGATATGGTCGCGCACGGCGACGGCGACCTGGACCACAGCGCCCTGATCCGTGAGCTACGCCGGCGCAACGGCGAACGCCCAGGCTGATCAACACCGAACCGTTAAGTCGGGGCAGGTTGGCGCAAGGGTCTTTCGACAGGAGGTCGAAAGTAGCGCCCAGGGAAGGGTTTATAGCGCCCTTGCGGAAACCTGCTCCAGGGGTTTGTTTTGTCGCGCACTCAAGAAGGCGCGACCTCGCGCAGATAATCCGGCACTTCAATGGCACCGGCCTCGCGGAAGTCGCTCAGGCGCGCCTGCACCTGGGATTCGGAGCGCGCCAGATGTTCTTCGAGCGCGCGCCCTGCGGCTTCGCCGCGACGGGCACGCGCTTTTTCGAACACATGGCGGTGTTCGTCGAAGAACGGCGCCACGCTAGGCAACTCGATCGACGAACCCAATAGGTGCTTGCTAATCAATAGAATCGGCCGTGTACGACGCAACATGGTCATGATTTCGGCGTTGTTGCCGCGCATCAATGCCTCATGGTGTAGGTCATTTTCGAGGGCATCGAGCAAGGCGCTGGGGACCTGGGGGTAATCGCGCGCGGCATCGTCCAAGCGCGTCAGATAACGCTGGATATCCGCGTCGCTCAACGTCTCGGCGGCACGGGTCATCATGAACGGTTCTAGCTGACGCCGTGCCTGGTAAAGATCGTGCAGGCGCGTGTCATCCAGCGGCACCACCGTCCAACTACTGTACTTGACCTTCTCCACCACACCGATGCTCTGCAGATACAGCAGGATGCGATGCGTCAGGGTCCGACTCACCGCCAACGAACGCGCCAGTTGCAGTTCATTGAGTTCGAAGCGCCCTTTCATCGAGCACAGCACCACGTCGCGCTCTACGCTTTCGGCATGCGCCCGCCAAGTATCCGTGCGTTCGATACGTGAGGCGCGGAAATCGCTCCTGCCCAACGAGCGGCGCACCGCATCGCCGGGTTGCGTCCCCACTTGGTAGCCGCGCCCTTCGAAGCGACAGATGCGCCCTTCCTCGTGAAGGCGAGCCAACGTCTGGCGTACCGGCGATCGGCTCATTGCGAAATGCTCGGCGAGATGGCCTTCCAGCAGCACCAATCCCGGCTCGAGACGCCCATCCTCGATGGCCTCGCGGACTACCCGATAAAGTTGATCCTTCAACGATCTGGCCATGCGGCTGTCGTACTCCCCCCGATTAGTGCGCGCACGCGCGGTTCGAGTGCCCTTGAACGTGATGGAAATGCAGTGTCCGTCAGGTGATCGCGCCGACCATCCAGGGCACGAACTCATTGCTGCCATAGCCCAGCGACTCGCTGGCACTGGCATCTCCGGACGCAACGGCGACGATCCGTTCGAAGATAGCCTCACCCATTTCCTCCACCGAAACGTCACCGTCGATGATGGCGCCGCAGTTGAGATCCATATCCTCCTGCATGGTCTCATACATGTGCGTGTTGGTGGCTAACTTGAGGCACGGCGCTGGCTTGAAGCCAGAGACCGAGCCACGCCCGGTGGTGAAGCAGACCACGGTCGCCCCCGAGGCGATCTGTCCGGTGACCGAGACCGGGTCATAACCGGGACTATCCATGAAATTGAAGCCCGGCACCTTGAGCGGTTCGGCGTATTCGAGTACATCGTTCAGGCTCGACGAGCCCCCCTTTGCCACCGCGCCCAACGACTTTTCCAGAATCGTCGACAGCCCGCCGGCCTTATTGCCCGGCGAAGGATTATTATTGAGTTCCGCACCGTTGATCTCGGTGTAGTGCTTCCACCAGGCGATACGTGCCAGCAGCTTACGCGCGACGTCCACATTCACCGCGCGATCCAGCAACAGATGCTCGGCGCCATAGATCTCCGGCGTTTCGCTCAAGATCGCACTCCCCCCGTGGCGCACGATCAAATCGGCGGCATGCCCCAGCGCCGGATTGGCGGTGATACCCGAGTATCCGTCCGAACCACCGCATTGCAGCGCTACGCTCAAGTGATGGAGCGGCGCGGGACGGCGCTCATCGCGTTCATGGCTGCGCGCCATGTCCAGCACCTTGTCGCAGGCCATCTGGATGCTGGCGCGCGTGCCGCCGACCTGCTGAATGTTGAAGTACGCCAGGCGCGCGGCATCCTCCAGGTCAGACTTCTCCACCAACTGCTTGACCTGGTTGGTTTCACACCCCAGCCCAATAATCACCACGTGCGCGAAGTTGGGATGCCGCGCATAGCCTGCGATGACGCGCTCGAGAAATGCAAACCCCTCGGACTCGGTATTCATCGCGCAGCCCGAACCGTGGGTAATCGGCACCACCCCATCAAACCCCAATGCCGCGATTTCACCCTCCGCATTGAGCCGTTCAGCAGCGACCTTGGCCACGGTCGCCGAGCAGTTCACGGTCGACAGAATACCGATGTAGTTGCGGGTGCCTACCTGCCCATTGGGACGGTGATAGCCCATGAAGGTGCGCCGCGAATCACTCGCCGACGTGCGCGGAAATGGCTCGAAGCCCTCCAGCGCCGTATCGCGCTCGAGCATGGCAAGATTATGAGTATGCACGTGTTCGCCGACGTCGATATCGCGGCTCGCCCGGCCGATGACCTGGCCGTACTTGATGACGTTGTCTCCCTCAGCGAGCGGTGTCAGCGCCACCTTGTGTCCGGCATCGATATTGTGACGTGCCACGCACTCGTCGACGCCGAGCGGCAGGCCTTCCGGCACGGCACGCGTGGCGACCCCCACGTTATCGGTCGCATTGAGTCGGATGACCGACGGTGTCGTATTGATGAGCTGCATGATGGACCTCGGTAACAAGGACACGCCTCGCCGCCACGGTGGGACGCATCGGTTTCGGGACATTGCTTCTAAATCTACTCTCAGACGCCGATCGGAAAACGTCGATTAGACCAACGTCACAATATTGAATATTGCACACAATGTTCAATTAAAATCTTAACGCACCATGAGCAGCCTCGCGAGCCCTCGCATCACGCGATAACTAGAAGAAATCGCCACAATAAAATTGCGATTGGCCTGTTATTGATGGTTCGCCTTAGTCTGATCCTGAAAACACTCGTTGACGCGGCGCAGACCGCTCTCTCTTCAGGACCCTAGATCATGACCACGATTACCCACCTGCAAGCGCGTGATATTCGCTTCCCCACCTCGCGGCAGCTCGACGGCTCGGACGCCATGAACGCAGCGCCGGATTATTCGGCCACCTACGTGACCCTCACCACCGATGCCGACGATGACCATCAAGGCCATGGCCTGACCTTTACCATCGGGCGCGGCAACGATGTCTGCGTCAAGGGCGTCGAGGCGTTGGCCTCGCGTATTGTGGGGCGCGATCTCGACGCGATAACCGCCGATATGGGCACCTTCTGGCGCGATCTCACCAGTGGTGATAGCCAACTGCGTTGGCTGGGACCGGAAAAGGGCGTCATGCACCTGGCGGCGGCGGCCATCGTCAACGCCGTATGGGATCTATGGGCCAAGCGCGAAGGCAAACCGGTCTGGAAGCTGCTGGCGGACATGTCCCCCGAGCAACTGGTCCGCTGCCTGGACTTCCGTTTCGTCACCGACGCGCTGACGCCGCAAGAAGCCATCGCCCTACTCAAGCGCAAGGAAGCCGGCAAAGGCGAGCGCGAAGCCCATATGCGCGCCGAGGGCTATCCCGGGTATACCACTTCCGCCGGCTGGCTCGGCTACTCCGAGGACAAGATGCGGCGCCTGGCGCGCGAAGCGCTGGCCGAAGGCTGGACGCATTTCAAGCAGAAGGTCGGCGGCAACCTCGAGGAGGATCGCCAACGCGCCCGCATACTGCGCGACGAAATCGGCTGGGACCGCGAGTTGATGATGGACGCCAACCAGATGTGGGACGTGGACGAAGCCATCGCCAATATGCGCGACCTGGCGGAATTCGATCCATTATGGATCGAGGAGCCCACCAGCCCGGACGACATCCTCGGCCATGCCGAAATTCGTCGCCGCCTCGACCCCATGGGTGTCGCCACCGGAGAGCACTGCCATAACCGCGTAATGTTCAAGCAGCTATTGCAGGCCGATGCCATCGACTATTGCCAGATCGATGCCGCGCGGCTGGGTGGACTCAACGAAGTGATCCTGGTGCTGCTGATGGCCGCCAAGTTTGATGTGCCGGTCTGCCCGCACGGCGGTGGCGTGGGGCTGTGCGAGTACACGCAGCACATCTCACTGTTCGACTATATCGCCGTCTCCGGCTCGCTGGACGGCCGCATCCTCGAATACGTCGACCATCTTCATGAGCATTTCGTCGATCCGGTACGCATTGAACGTGGCCGCTATCAGGTACCCGAAGCTCCCGGCTACAGCATCACCATGCATGACGACTCTCTCGAACGTCATCGCTACCCCGAGGGAGAGGCCTGGCATGCGGCTTCCAACGAAAATTAATTGGCCATCTACGACTAACGATGAAGTCTCAACGGGGGGCATCTAGGTGTATGTTCAACATTAAGATGCTCAAGAGCAGACACACACTCTGCCGTAGACATCGCGCGACCCATCAGTAGGCAAGGGTTTTTGGTGCAGGTCGCGATGATACCGGTGTCATTCGTGACACACATGCCAGCACTAACCATCAGTTCCAGGAGGACAAGATGACAACAACCACAACGACACGCTTTGTTTCGGTCGTCGGCGGCGCCTTTCTCGGCTTGACCGCACTGAGCGCCTCCGCGGCGACCGAAATGCCCGCGCTGCCCGACGTCACAGGCGACAAGGTTCAAGCCGATGGCGACTTCAAGATCAAATTCAGCATCGGTACTACGGAATCCGGCGCGCAATACCGCGGCCTCGAGTACTTCGAGAAGATCGTCGAACAACGTAGTGACGGGCACATCCAAGTGGATCTCTTCCCCGGTGCGCAGCTAGGCGATGACCGCGAAGCCACCAGCGCACTCCAGGCCGGCACGCTGGAAATGACCATGCCGTCCACCTCACCGCTCGTGAACATGTTCCCGCAGTTCGCCGTATTCGATCTGCCGTTCCTGTTCCCACAGCCGGAAATGGCGGATGCCGTACTGGATGGCGAAATCGGCCAACAAATGCTGGAAGATGCGTCCTCTCAGGGACTGGTCGCCATCGGCTGGGGCGAGAATGGCTATCGCCAGTTGACCAACAGTCAGCATCCCGTCGAAAAGCCGGAAGATCTCGATGGTCTGAAGATCCGCACCATGGAAAACGATCTCCACCTGGATATCTGGCGGACACTGGGCGCCAATCCCACGCCGATGTCCTTCGCGGAACTGTTCACGGCGCTTGAGCAAGGTGTCGTCGATGGCCAGGAAAACCCCTGGATTACCATCGAGTCGTCCAAGTTCAACGAAGTTCAGGACTACGCCACTGAAACCAACCACGTTTATACGCCGTTCATTACCTTGGTCTCTGCACGCTTCTGGGACCGTCTACCGGAAGACTATCAGCAACTCCTGCGCGACGCGGCTACCAAGATGGGCGATTACCAGCGCCACGTAAGCCGTACGCTGAACGACCAGATCAAGCAGGACCTGAAAGATTCAGGCATGCAGATCACCGAACTGAGCCCCGAGCAAGTCAAGGTCTTCCAGGAGAAACTGGAACCGGTCTATGAAGATTGGCGCGATGAGATCGGCGGCGAGCTGATCGACAATATCCGCGAGCAGGTGCAGCAGGCACAAGAGCAAGAATAAGCACCACACATCCTCAGTAACACACGTACGCAGGGAAGGTCGGCCACGCCCTTCCCTGCTTTTGGCATCAACACGATAAGCATCCCCTCCTTGGAGGCTTCATGAAGTCACGTTCGGGTAACGCCTACTTGAACAAGCTGATAAGCGGATTGGACGTCATCATCGGGCTCCTCGTCATTGGCGT
The DNA here is from genome assembly GCF_029544075.1 of Chromohalobacter canadensis. Taxonomy (GTDB): domain Bacteria; phylum Pseudomonadota; class Gammaproteobacteria; order Pseudomonadales; family Halomonadaceae; genus Chromohalobacter; species Chromohalobacter canadensis_A. The sequence continues at coordinate 78,751 of NZ_JAJQJH010000010.1, forward strand.
GGTCGTTACCGTCTCGATGAACGTCTTCGGACGCTTCTTATTCAGCTACTCCTTTGCCTGGGCAGCGGAAATCTCACGCTTGTTCTTCATCTGGATGGTGCTACTCGGTGCGGGCATCGCCAGTCTAACCAACGAACACGTCGCCGTGACCTTATTCAAGGACAAGGCGCCTCCCATACTGCAGAAGATTTTCGCCTTGCTTGCAGCAGCGATCATCTATGCCGTGTGCATCAGTATTTTCTTCGGTTTCAACAACATCGTTTCAGGTTATGTGGGGACGACCCCCTTCCTGGGCATTTCCAAGACCGTCCTCTATAGCGCGATGGTGGTCATGGCAGTACTCACCATCATCGGTAACACCATTTTTCTCTATAAAGTCTTCAAGCGAGGTGCGGCATGATCCTATGGAGCATTCTCTTAGGGCTGTTCGCCTGCATCGTGATCGGCATGCCGATCTCGTTTGGCCTGGCCGCGATCTGCCTGTTCATCTTTCACTTCGCCGACTACGGCCTCTCCTCGCTAGTATCGGAAGCCGTCAACGGGCTTGATTCATTCCCCTTGCTGGCCATTCCTCTATTCATCCTCGTTGGCGAGGTCATGAGCTCGGGCGGCATCGCCAAGCGCCTAGTACGCCTGGCCAGCGCCATGGTCGGCTTCGTCGCCGGCGGTCTGGGCCAAGTGACCGTGTTGACGTCGATGTTCTTCGGCGGCATCAGCGGCTCCGCCGTGGCGGACGCCTCCGCGGTGGGTAGCATGATGATCAACCCCATGAAGCAACACGGCTATTCGGGGCCGCGCGCCACCGCCATCGTCGTCGCAGCTTCGGTGGTCGGCATCATCATTCCGCCATCCATCCCGATGATTCTCTTCGGGGTCGTGACCGGCACCTCGATTTCGCAGCTGTTCATGGCCGGTATCGTACCGGGGATTCTAATCACCCTGGGCCTCGCCATGGCGACGTATTTCCAGTCCAAGAAGACCGGCTCCGCGCAGCCATTCGACTTCAAGGAACTGATCGCTGCCCTCAAGGACTCGGTGCTCGCGTTGCTGCTGCCGATCATCATCGTCGGCGGAATCTTGAGCGGTGTCTTCACACCCACCGAAAGCGCCGCGATCGCCCTGCTGTACGCCGTGGTGGTTTCGATGTTCGTGTATCGCAGCCTCACCTTGAAAAGCTTCTTCGCCCTATGCGTTTCCACCGGCCGCTTGACCGGGGTGGTCTTGCTGTTGCTGGCATTTGCCAGCGTCCTGGCGTGGCTTTTGACCGCCAACCTGATTCCACAGCAGATCGTCGTCATGCTCTCTGAGCTGTCCCAGAACAAGTACTTCATTCTGGGTATTCTGACGCTGTTCCTGTTGGTCGTGGGCTTCTTCATGGACCTGACGCCGGCCATGGTCATTCTGGCGCCGTTGATGACGCCCGTGGTGGTCAAGCTCGGCATCGACCCGGTCTACTTCGGCGTTCTGATGTCGTTCGTACTCGGTATCGGCCTGATCACACCGCCAGTGGGCACCGTGCTCTATGTCGGCTGTGGGGTCGGCAAGGTCAAGCTCGAAGAACTGGTCAAGAGCCTGCTCCCCTACTACTTCACGCTGATCGCGCTGCTCATCGCGTTCCTGGCCTTCCCTGGCCTGGTGCTCTGGTACAAGTGACATGAAAGGACAACGAGACGATACGATGCCGATCGATACCGCCGAGCTACATCGTTTTCTGACCGAGCTGCTGGGCGCTAGCGGGGTCATCGACGACCCCGCAGAGTTTGCTCGCTATACCACCGACTGGGCCGGCGACAAAGGCGGCGATCCCTGGATGATCGCCCGTCCCGGCACTCCCGAACAGGTCGCCGACATCGTCGCGTTCTGCCATCGCCACCAGATTCCCATGGTGGCGCAGGGAGGCCATTCAGGCCTCGTCGGCGGCGCGCAACCCGACCCTGAGCGCGGCGAGCTGATGATCAGCCTAGAGCGGCTGAACCGGATTCGGCATCTCGATCCCATCAATTTCAGCATGAGCGTCGATAGCGGCTGCATCCTGCAAAACGTCAAGGATGCCGCCGAAGAGGCGGATTGCTATTTCCCGCTCGCCCTGGGCGCACAAGGTAGCTGTCAGATAGGCGGCAACGTCTCCACCAACGCCGGCGGACTCAATGTGTTGCGCTACGGCATGATGCGCCAGCTGGTGCTGGGGCTCGAGGTCGTGCTGCCCGACGGTCGCCTGTGGAACGGCATGCATGCCCTGCACAAGGACAACCGCGGTTACGACCTCAAGCAGTTGTTCATCGGTGCCGAAGGCACGCTGGGCATCGTCACCGGCGCCGTGCTCAAGCTCGCGCCTCGGCCGCAGACGAGTCGCACCGCGCTGATCGCGGTGCCCGATGTCGCCTCGGCATTGGCGCTTTACGCCCAGGCACGCCGTAGTTGCTGCGACCTGCTCTCGGCGTTCGAGTTGATCCCTCGTGTGTGCATGGAACTGGCATTCGAAGCGGCGCCGGATCTCCCCGACCCGCTCGACGAAGCACACCCGGTCTATGTCTTGATGGAGGTCTCGGCCAGTGGCCCGGCGGATCTCGATACGATGATCGAGCATCTCTTCGAGACGGGCTCGGAGCAGGGCCATGTGCTGGATGGCGTACTCGCCAGCAGCGAGTCTCAGGCGGCCCAGCTATGGCAGATACGTGAAAGCATGCTGGAAGGCCAGCAGATGCGCGGCGAACACCTGCGCACCGATATCTCGCTGCCCATTTCGTCGTTGACGGCGTTCTGTGACGCCGCCAATCACGCCATGGCCCAGCGCTCGCCGGAGACACAGGTCATCGCCTACGGCCACATCGGCGACGGTAACCTGCACTTCAATCTGCTACCGCCCGCGAACCTCGATCTCGAGGCCAAGAAAGCGCTATTGCATGAGCTGGAAGAGGTCTTGTTCGATCTCGTCGATGCGCACCATGGCAGCATCAGTGCCGAGCACGGCATCGGGCGCGTCAAACAGGCACCTTTCCTCGAGGATTTGGGCGAGACCGAGTACGCGCTCTTGAAAGGTCTCAAGCACCTCTTCGACCCGGAGGGGCTAATGGCAGCCGGCCGCATCCTGCCGCGCTGATCTCGGGAAAGCCCGATATATGGGAAACAGGACAGCTACTCCGCGAAAAAAACCCTCAGTACATGATCGAGGTGGACTTCCATGGCCTGGCGCGCCGCGGCCGGGTCGCGCGCCTCGATCGCTGCCACCAGGCGCTCGTGATCTTCCTGCGAGCGCTGCGGCATGCCGGTCTCCATGAACAACTCCTGCAGGCGCCGGAACATGACCCCGTACTGGTGGCCCAGCAGGTGCTTGATCAACAGCGCATAGGCCGCATTGCCCGAAGCTTCGGCGATGCGGATGTGCAGCAATCGGTCCCCCGCCAGGTTTCCCCCACCGTGGTTGTTATCGTAGATGTTGCGCTCCAGCGCCGCGCGTATGGCACTGAGGTCCTCGTCACTGGCGTTCATCGCCGCCAGAGCCGCATTCTCGGGTTCCAGGTAACGCCGCGCCTGCAATAGGGAAAACGGAGGTATTTCCTCGTCGAGATTGAGTTCGATCTCGCTGGTGAACTCAGGGTCGAGCGCCCATGGTTCCTTGCGAGCCGCAGCCTGCATCACCGAGCCCGGCGGCATGGCATCGACTTCCTTTACCAACACCCCATGTCCCACGCGCACCTCGACGATGCCCACGACTTCCAGAGCGATCAGCGCCTCACGCACAGACGCGCGGCTGACACCCAGTTGCTGCGCCAGATCCCGCTCGGGCGGTAATAGTGACCCTGGGGGAAACTCACCGTCACGAATCAGTTGTTGCAACTGATCGGCGATCTGCCGGTACAGGCGTTGTGAGCGAATGGTTTGAATCGGCATCGCGTCGTCTCTCCGCACCGCGTTGCGACTAAAGTTGATGGCAATTGACTTGCCGCCGAGACCTAGCCCAGTAGATGATGGCCCAATCATTGGTCAGGCCTCTGGATCTTCGAATGGCTGGCCGCGTCATGTTCCCACGTTCAGCAGGGATTCGCCACACCATGAGACTTCAAAACAAGACGGCACTGGTTACCGCCGCAGGCCAAGGCATCGGCCGCGCCACGGTGGAGCGCTTTCTCGCCGAGGGCGCCAGCGTCATCGCCACCGATATCGATACCAGCCTCCTCGCCGACCTCGAAGGCGCCAAAGTGTATCGGCTGGATGTCACGCAACGCGCTGAAATCGACGCGCTGGCAAGTGAACTTGGCGAGATCGATATTCTGTTCAACTGTGCCGGCATGGTCCCGGGCGGCTCGATACTGGAATGCGACGACGCCACCTGGGAGCGCAGCTTCGGCCTCAACGTGACCGCCATGTTCCATATGATTCAGGCCTTCCTCCCCGGCATGCTCAATCGAGGCGGCGGCAGTATCGTCAACATGGCTTCTCTGGCCTCCAGCATCAAAGGCATCCCCAACCGCTTCGCCTACGGCACAACCAAGGCCGCTGTCATCGGCTTGACCAAGTCGGTGGCCGCCGACTACATGACGCAAGGCATCCGCTGCAATGCCATCTGCCCCGGCACCGTCGAATCACCCTCGCTGCATCAACGAATCGAGGCCCAGGCCCAGCAACAGGGGCGCGACAAGGCGGCGGTATTCCAGGAATTCATCGACCGCCAGGCCATGGGGCGACTCGGCAGACCGGAAGAAATCGCCGCGCTGGCGACGTTTTTGGCCTCCGACGAGGCAGCATTCATCACCGGCACCGCCCAATTGATCGACGGCGGCTGGGCCAACTGACACCCGACTTACACACCATCGACCCATACGAGGACACTTCATGAAACTGCTACGTTTCGGCCCCCAGGGCCAGGAAAAACCCGGCCTGCTGGATGCCAACGGCAAAATTCGCGATCTTTCGTCGCTCATCAAGGATGTCGCCGGCGAGTCGCTCGACGACACCGCCCTGGCTAGCATCGCGCAAGCCGACCCCGAGAGCCTGCCGGAGATCCCCGAAGGGACGCGTCTGGGGCCCTGCGTGGGCCAGGTCGGCAAGTTCATCTGCATCGGCCTCAACTACTCCGACCACGCCGCCGAAACCGGCGCCGAGGTACCGCCAGAGCCGGTGGTCTTCAACAAGTGGACCAGCGCCATCTGCGGCCCCAACGATGACGTGGAGATCCCCCGCGACTCGCACAAGACGGACTGGGAGGTCGAGCTGGGCGTCGTCATCGGCAAGGGCGGACGCTATATCGACGAGGCCGATGCCATGAATCACGTCGCCGGCTACTGCGTGGTCAACGACGTCTCCGAGCGGGAATTCCAGCTCGAGCGCAGCGGCAGCTGGGACAAGGGCAAGGGCTGCGACACCTTCGGCCCACTCGGTCCATGGCTGGTCACCCGCGACGAGATCGCCGATCCCCAGGTACTCGACATGTGGCTGGAAGTCGACGGCAAGCGCTACCAGGACGGCAACAGCCGCACCATGGTCTACCAGATCCCCTATCTGGTTGCGTATCTGAGCCGCTTCATGAGCCTGCAGCCCGGCGATGTCATCTCCACTGGCACGCCTCCCGGCGTGGGCGCGGGTCAGAAACCCCAGGTCTTCCTCAAATCCGGTCAGACCATGCGCCTGGGCATCGAAGGCCTCGGCGAGCAACGGCAGCGCACCAAGCAAGCTTGATCGCGCCAGAGACCGTCCAGGCGGCGGTCTCGGCCTTCAATATCGTGCATATCGTGGCGTTAGACCAAAGACGACCACGACTTATGTCTAGGCCTCGTTACTACTAAAACGCTTGAAGTCAGGTCCATCGCTTAGGCATCTTGTTAGCCAATTGGCCTGACCTCTAGATCAAAAGACCGCTAGGCAACTGGCCTGACCATCTTGCCTAGCGATGCCGAAGGAAGTCTTATGCACACGATCGTCTGCACACAGCCTCAAGACATGGAATTGCGCGACGTGCCCGAGCCGCAGTGCGCACCCGGCGAGGCCATGCTCAAGATTCGTCGCGTGGGTATTTGCGGTACTGACATTCATGCCTACGGCGGCAACCAGCCCTATTTCACCTATCCCCGCGTGCTGGGCCACGAGCTGTCCGGCGACATAGTCGGCGTCGGGGAAGGCGTCGATGAAGCGCTCGTCGGCCACAGCGCTTATGTCATTCCTTATCTCCATTGCGGCGAATGTCGCGCTTGCCGGAAGGGACAAACCAACTGCTGCCAGCACATGCAGGTCATCGGCGTGCATCGCGATGGCGGCATGGCGGAGTATCTCAGCGTGCCCGTGGATCACCTGGTCACCTCGAGCACCCTCGATGCCGAACAGTTGGCGCTGGTCGAGTGCCTTTCCATCGGCGCGCACGCCGTGCGCCGCAGCGGTATCGAAGCCGACGAACTGGCCGTAGTGGTCGGCGCCGGGCCGATCGGAATCGGCATCGTGCAAATTGCCCAGAGCCGTGGCGCGCGGGTGCTGGTGGTCGACACCAACCGCGAGCGCCTGGCCTTCTGCCGCGATACGTTAGGCGTGGAGGAAGTGCTGCACGCGCTGGACGATGACGTGGAAGCTGCCATCGAGCGCCACAATGACGGTGCCCTGGCCGACGTCGTATTCGACGCCACGGGCAGTCCCGCCGCCATGAATCGCGGTTTCGATTTTGCCGGCCATGGCGGGCGCTACGTGCTGGTGAGCGTGGTCAAGGCCGACATCACCTTCAACGATCCCGACTTCCACAAACGCGAGCTCAGCCTGCTGGGCAGCCGCAATGCCACGCGTGAAGACTTCGAGACGGTGGCCCGCCTGATGGAAGAAGGCCGCATGCAGTCGACGGCAATGATCACGCATCGCGGCCGTTATACCGACCTGCCTTCGTTGATGCCGCAGTGGTGCGACCCGGCAACCGGCGTCATCAAGGCGATGGTGACGTTCGATGATGCCATCGCTGAAGGAGGCCGCTCGGCATGACCCAGACCATCGCCTCCGACCAGCTTCAGCAGCCCAGTCTGCGTGTCCATGCCCACGACAACGTGCGTGTTGCACTGCGCGACTTGCCCGAAGGCATGGAAATCGACGACAACGGCCACCGCCTGTGTCTGTCCGAAGCCGTACAGCACAAACACAAGTTCACGCTGCACGCCATGCAACCCGATGAACTCATCGTGATGTATGGCGTGACCGTGGGACGTGTCGTTGAGCCCATCGCCGCGGGCGCCGCCATCACCACGGCCAACGTCGAGCATTCCACCGCCAATGCCAAGCCCCAAGGCCACCGCGAGCATTGGGATGCCCCGGACGTTAGCGCCTTCACCGGGCAAACCTTCGACGGCTACCACCGCCCCGACGGGCGCGTGGGCACCGCCAACCATTGGTTGGTCATCCCTCTGGTGTTCTGCGAGAACCGCAACATCGAGGTGCTTCGCCAGTGCGTCGAGGACGCCATTGGTGATGATCCCTACCGGGATTACAAGCACATGGCCCGCCGCATGCTCCACGGCGACACGCAGGCGGCCCCAGCCCCGACGCCCGACGCATCTCTGTTCCCGAACGTCGACGGCGTGCGCTTTCTGACCCACACGCTGGGCTGCGGCGGCACCGACGACGACGCCCAGTCGCTGTGCCAGCTACTGGCCGGTTACATCTGTCACCCCAACGTGGCCGGCGCCACGGTGCTCAGCCTGGGATGCCAGAAGGCCCAGATCGAGATGCTCAAGGAGGCGGTGGCCAAGCGCGACCCCAAGGGTCTGCGTCCCGTTCACTACTTCGAGCAGCAGGCCACCAACACAGAGCCCGAGCTGATCCGTCAGGCGCTAGGCAGCATCTTCGACGGCCTCAAGGTCGCCAATGCCGTCGAACGGCATCCCGCCCCACTTTCCGAGCTCACCATCGGCGTGGAATGCGGCGGCTCCGACGGTTTCTCCGGCCTCTCGGCTAATCCGCTGGTCGGCGCCGTCATCGACCGCCTGGCGACCTTGGGCGGTAGCGGCATCCTGAGCGAGTTCCCCGAGCTATGCGGTGTCGAGCATGAATTGCTGGCGCGTTGCCGTGATGACGCCACGGCCTCGCGCTTTCAGGAGCTCATGGAGGCCTACCAGCGTCACGCCGCCTCGGTGGGCGCGCACTTCTCGATGAACCCCTCGCCCGGCAACATTCGCGACGGTCTGATCACCGACGCCATGAAGTCCGCCGGCGCGGCCAAAAAAGGCGGCGACAGCCCCATCGTCGACGTGCTGGATTACACCGAGCCCCAGGTACGCAAGGGCCTCAACCTGCTCTGCTCGCCGGGCAACGACGTCGAGTCCACGACCGCCCTCGTCGGCTCCGGCGCCAACCTGGTGATGTTCACCACCGGTCTCGGCACGCCCACCGGCAATCCCATCACACCGGTCCTGAAGCTCGCCAGCAACAGCGAGCTGGCGCGCCGCATGCACGATGTCATCGACTTCGATGCCGGGCCCATCATTCGTGGCGAGGCGGACATCGCCGAACTCGCCGACGAACTCCTGCGCCTGTGCATCGACACCGCCTCGGGGCGGTACCGCACCAAGGCCATGCGCCTCTCGCAGCTCGATTTCATTCCCTGGAAACGCGGAGTCTCCCTGTGACAGCGCCAACGCTCGCCGAGGCCGGTATCGTGCAGTTCGGCACCAGCCGCTTCCTGCTGGGCCACGTGGCCGCGTTCGTGCACGCCTCGCGGGAGGCCGGCCATACGCGCGACGGCATCCTCGTGGTACAGACCTCGCCGCGCGAGGCCGGCAAGCAAAAAGCCCGCGATCTGGATGCGCACCGGCAATATCCGCTGGCGATTCGCGGCCGTCGCGACGGCCTCGACATCGACACCCGCGAGACCGTCACCAGCGTCGCCGGCTGCTGGATCGCCGACGAGCAGTGGGACGCGCTGGAACGACACGTCGTCGAGCACGCCCGTTTCGTGGTGTCCAACACCGGCGACAGCGGCTACCGCGTCGATGACGACAGCGCCCTGGCAGCGGTGCCGACAAGCTTTCCGGGCAAGCTTACAAAACTGCTGCACGCGCGCTACAGCGCGGGGCGCGAGGGCCTCACCGTGCTGCCCTGCGAGCTTGTCAGCCGCAACGGCGAGCAGCTCCTGGCTCTGGTACGGGAACTAGCGCAGCGCGACTATGCCGATGCCGACTTCAACGCCTGGCTGACGACCCACTGTCTATGGGCCAACACCCTCGTCGACCGTATCGTCTCGGCGGCACTGGAACCGGTCGGCGCCGTCGCCGAGCCGTATGCGCTCTGGGCCATCGAGGACCAGCCCGGCCTCGAACTGCCCTGCCAGCATCCCGACGTGCAGCGCGTGACCTCCCTGGCCCCCTACGAGATGCGCAAGCTGCACATCCTCAACCTGGCGCACACCTATCTCGTCCACCGCTGGCAGCGCGAGCCGCACTCGCACATCCGCTTCGTGCGCGAGGCCATGGCCGATCCGGCATGGGCGGCGGAACAGCGCCAGGTGCTCGACGACGAAGTGCTGCCCACCCTGGCGGAACACCTCGAACGGCCCTCTCTCGAGGCCTATCGCGACGCCACGCTCGAGCGTTTCGCCAACCCTTATCTCGACCACGCCCTGCAGGACATCGCCCAGCACCACGCCACGAAGTGCCAGCGACGCCTGCAACCCGTGGTCGAATCGGCGCGCCGACGAGGCATCGCCACGCCGCGACTCGATGACGCCATATCGAGCGCACAATCCACGACGCATTCCCGGTAACCCGGCTGCACGATCGACAACAACCAAGGAGCACGACAATGCGTTTCAAGAAACTCACGCTCATCGCCACCAGCCTCTCCATCGCCGGCCTCGGCAGCCTGAATCTCGCCCAGGCCGCCACCGAGATCCGCGTCGCCTACGGCAACCAGCCGGGTGAGCCGGTCGATGTCGCCGTCAAGGAATGGGCGGAAAACGTCGAGCAAGCCAGCGATGGCGAACTCACGCTCAGCGCGTTCCCCGCCAGCCAGCTAGGCTCCGAGACGGATGTCATGGAACAGGCGCGCTTCGGCGCGCCGATCATCACGATCACCGCCTACAGCAACTTCATGAGCTCGGTACCCAACTTGTCGGTGCTCGACGCGCCCTACCTGGCCGACAACTTCGACGACAAGCTCAAGGTCTTCGACTCCGAGTGGTTCGCCGAGCAGAGCCAGAAGGTCGAGGAAGCCGGTTATCACATCGTCATCCCCAATACCGTGTACGGCACGCGTCACCTGCTCTCGCGCGAGCCCGCCACCACGCCCGAGGAGCTCGACGGCGTGAAGATCCGCGTACAGAACTCGCCGATGTATGTCGAGGCCATGCGCTCGATGGGCGCCACGCCGACTCCCATGTCGCTGGGCGACGTCTACCCGGCGCTGGCCCAGGGCATGGTCGACGGGGTCGAGAACCCCACGCCGGTACTGTTCGGCGGCAAGTTCCACGAAGTCGTCAAGCACCTCAACCTGACCGGCCACATGAACACCGTAGCGCCGTTCGTCACCGGCAAGGCGTTCTGGGACCAGCTCAGCGAGGAAAACCGGCAGATCCTGACCGAGACCGGGCAGGACATGGCCACCCATCTACGTGAACTGGTCGAGAAGCAGAGCGACGTCGCCCTGCAGAAGCTCAAGGATGCCGGCGTCGAGGTCCACGAAGTAGATACGCAGCCGTTCCGCGAACGCGCCGCAGAGCAGGTGCCCGCCGCCTTCCCGCAGTGGAGCGACGGCCTGTACGAACAGGTTCGCCAGATCATCAACGGATAAGCGTTGAACGACCGCCGGCGCCACAAATGCCTGTGGCGCCGGCACGCGTATCACGGACGGCAACACAGTAATTGCCGTGACCGAGGAGCCTCACATGAAACGCGTACTCCATTGGATCGACCGCATCATGCGTCTCGATGAAGTGTTGGCCAGCGTGGCACTCTTCGCGATCTTTCTCGTCGCCATCAGCAACATCTTCATGCGTTATATCTTCAACACGCCGCTGGCCTGGACCGAGGAGGTCCTTCAGCTGCTCATGGTATGGGCCACCTTCCTCGGCGCCAGCGCCCTGGTACGGCGCAACGAGCACGTGCTCATCGGCATGCTGTCGGAAAACCTGCCGACGTCGCTCGCCCGCTGGAACGACCGTCTCTTCAATGTCGGCATGGTGCTGATCGCCGCCATCGTGCTCGGCTACTGGGGACTGCAATTACTGCCCTATTCCAATTTCCGCAGCACGCCCATGCTGCAGATCCCGTACATGTGGATCCACGTCGCCATCCCGGTCAGTGCCGTCATCATGGCCTACCACTGCCTCGTCCGTCTGGCTCGCGATACCTAAAGGATACTACCCATGGCCGTAGGCATAGCACTCGCAGCGCTGTTGCTTCTTTTCGTGCTGGGCACCCCCGTCGCCTTCGCACTGTTCCTGTCGACGTTTCTGTATTTTCTGTTCGGCGCCGACCAACCCACCATGCTGCTCATCCAGCGCCTGGCCGGGGGGCTGGAGTCCATCTCGCTGCTGGCGATCCCGTTCTTCATCATGGCGGGAGTGTTCATGAACCACTCCGGCATCACCGACCGCCTGCTCAAGCTGGCCGAGCTCATGACCCGGCGCCTGCACGGCGGACTGGCCCAGGCCAACGTGCTGCTGAGCACCTTCATGGGCGGTCTCTCCGGTTCCAACATCGCCGATGCTGCCATGAACGCCAAGCTGCTGGTGCCCAGCATGACGGCCAGCGGCTATCCCAAGCCGTTCTCCACCGCTGTCACCGCCGCCTCATCGCTGGTGACCTCGACCATCCCGCCGGGGATCGCGCTGATCGTCTACGGCTACGTCAACAACGTGTCGATCGGGCGGTTGTTTCTAGCCGGCGTGGTGCCCGGGGTCCTGATGGCGGTATGCATGATGCTATTGGTATCGCGCCAGTGCCGTCGACTGGGCTACCAGCCGCCGCGCAAGGAACGGGTCTCGCGGCGTGAATGGGTCAGTGTGACGCGCGCCGGCATCATCGCCTTGCTGCTGCCGGTCGTGGTCATCGGCGGCATTCGCGTCGGCGTCTTCACGCCGACCGAGGCCGGCGCCATGGCCGTACTTTATGCCTTGATCGTGGGGATGTTCGTCTACAAGGAAATGAACGTGAGCAACGTCGCCGTGGCCACGCGGGAATCGCTGTTCGCCTCGGTCAACGTGCTGTTCATCATCGCCGTGGCCTCTGGGTTCGCGCGCTTTCTGACCTGGGAGCACATCCCGCAGGACATCGCCATGCTGCTCTCATCCGAGGTGGGAAGCGCGGTGGCGTTCCTGTTGCTCGCCAATTTCCTTTTGCTGACGCTGGGCATGTTCCTGGAAGGCAACGCCATTCTCATCGTGCTCTCGCCGCTGCTGGCCCCTGTTGCCGCCCAGTTCGGCATCGACCCGGTGCACTTCGGCATCATCTTCATCCTCAATGCCTCCATCGGCACGATTACGCCGCCCCTCGGCACGGTAATGTTTACCACCTGTAGTATCACCGGCGTCAGGGTGCCCGATTTCATCCGCGCCATCATGCCTTATTGGCTGCTCTTGGTCGGCATACTGTTGATCGTGACCTTCGTGCCTGCCGTATCGATGACACTGCCCAACGTGATTTTCTGAGCGCAAGCACTTTCCTTAGCACCGGTACTTGTCTTAACACCGGAACGGCCGCCCTCACGCCTCCAACGCCGCCTTGGCCATGACTTGGGCGGCGGCTCCCCGCGCGGCGGTGAAGGTGCTGTCGTGAATCACCTTGATAGGGACGCGTTGCGTCCCTCGCAGCAAGTCGTTCTGGTGAGCTTCGAAGTAGGCCAGCGCCGGCTCGATTAGACGCTCACCCAGATGCATTAGCGATCCACCAAGCACCAGCGTGGCCGGATTGAGCGTGTGGTGCAGGTTAAGCATGAGAGTCCCCAAGGCTTCACCGGCACGCCGCAGGACAGCATTGACGTCGGGGTCATCGCCGCGCGCCGCTATCGCTGCTTCCAGATTCTCGGTATCGGCGATGCCCAACGCGGCGCGAATCGCCCAACCACTGACCAGGGTTTCCGCACAACCGCGATTGCCACAGTGGCAATAAAGCCCCCCCGGCTGCACGATGGTGTGGCCGATCTCGCCCACCAGCCCCTGCACGCCACGCGGAACCAGAGGGTAATTGTCGCCGGTAACCAGGCCACTACCGATACCGCTCCCAGCGCTGATGTAGACGATGGATTCCGGCGGGATACCGTCGTGGAAGTAGAACTCGCCGAAAGCGGCGGCGTTGGCTTCGTTATCCAGTAACCAGGCACCGTCGAGCTCCGGCAGATACGGGCGAAGCACCTCAAGGAAAGCGACATCGACCCACCCTAGATTAGGCGCGAGCCGCAGGATGGGCTGCTCCGGGGCAACCGGCCCCGGCACCGTCACACCCAAGCCCAAGCAATGCCGGTCGGCGATGCCAGGGTCGTCACGCATGTCGCGCAACATCGCGGCCAAACGCGCCGCCGTTGCTTCGGGTGTCGTAGGCGGCTCGGTGACATAGCGCTGCAGAAGCACCTCGCCGCCGAGCGTGCACGCCACGATACGTAACCCCCTCACGCCGATATCCGCCCCTAAAAGGACATGATGGGCGTCATCCAGATACAGGGCCCGCCCCGGGCGCCCTCCGCCCCGTGGCTGCAACTCACCTTCCCGCAACCAGCCGCGCTCCAGAAGCGCTTGCACCACGCCCCCCACGGTGGCCTTGGTTAGCTGCGTGCGCGCTGCGATGTCAGCACGCGTCGCACCGGGATAGCGGCGCACGGTGCCCAGAATCGAACTGCGATTGAGCTTCTTGAGAAAATTGAGATCACCGGCGGCTTGGGGAGCAAAGGTACTGACCATGGCAATAAAAGGTGCCTCGCTGAAATGCGGATCGAGTTACGTAATATATCAAATTATCTCCCTCTCGCCGCCGGGGCTCGACGAAATTGACAATACATTACCAGCGTATCCATAAAGTACCAGCCTCTATCGCGGCCAATACGATGTCGCCCCTGTCCTGGGGCTCCTTCGGGTGATGTCCATGACCTCCTATCAGTCGAGCGTATGACTATCGTCGCATGGAAATAACCGTTTCTCTGAACGATCATTCACTTAGTTAAATCTATTAACTAAAGAACGAAAGATCGCCTAGCGACAGCCGCTCCCCAATGCGATAGAGGTCCTGTATGAGTTCCGCGATTTATCCAAGCCTCAAAGGCAAGAAAGTGGTCATCACCGGCGGTGGTTCCGGTATTGGCGCCGGTTTGGTCGAAGCCTTCGTCAACCAGGGTGCGGACGTCCATTTCCTGGACGTCGCCGAGACGCCTTCTCGTGAGCTGGTCGAGAAATGCGGCGGCGCACCGCATTTCCATCATTGCGACCTGACCCAGCCCGAACAGCTCAGCGCCACGCTGGGCGCCATCGGCCATGTCGACGTGCTGGTCAACAATGCCGCCAACGACGACCGCCACAAGCTCGAGGACATTACGCCCGAGTATTGGGACGACCGCATGGGCGTCAATCTGCGCCACTTGGTACTCGCCGCCCGTGAAGTGGCGCCAGCCATGCGCCGTCAAGGCCAGGGAGCGATCATCAACCTGGGCTCGATCAGCTGGCACCTGGGGCAGCCCGACATGCTGCTCTACGAAACCGCCAAGGCCGGTATCGAGGGCCTGACTCGGGCCTTGGCGAGCGACCTGGGCGGCGATGGCATCCGCGTCAACTGCATCATCCCCGGCAACGTCAAGACGCCACGTCAATCGCGTTGGTATAGCCCGGCGGACGAGGAACAAATCGTCGAAGAGCAAAAGCTCAAGGTCCGCATACACCCGCATCACGTGGCCGCGATGGCACTGTTCCTGGCCTCGGATGACGCCGCTGCCTGTACCGCCCATAACTACTGGGTCGACGCCGGCTGGATGTAATCTCTAGTCGCTGGCGCCCGCGCCACCCAACAACAACGGAGCACACCATGCCAACATATAGCGATTCGCAACGTTCCCTTATCGTTTTCCTCACTTGCTGTGTCGCCGCCATCGGCGGCTTCCTGTTCGGCTTCGATAGCGGTGTCATCAACGGCACCGTCGATGGCCTGCAAAACTCGTTCAACTCCGACAGCGTCGGCACCGGTTTCAATGTTGCCTCCATGCTGCTGGGTTGTGCAGTGGGGGCGTTCTTTGCCGGTGGTCTGGCCGATAAGTACGGCCGTCGTACCCTGCTGCTGGTCGCCGCCATCTTCTTCATCGTCAGCGCCTGGGGCTCGGGTGTCGCCGGTGGCTCACTGGAATTCGTCATCTATCGCATCCTGGGTGGCTTGGCCGTGGGTGCCGCGAGTGTCATGGCACCGGCCTACATCAGCGAAATCGCTCCCGCACACCTGCGTGGACGCCTCGCTACCATCCAGCAAGTCGCCATCATCTCGGGGCTTTTCTTCTCGTTTTTGAATAACTACTTGCTGGCCAACGTCGCCGGGGGCTCCACCTCCGAATTGTGGTTCGGCTTTACCGCTTGGCGCTGGATGTTCTGGATGGAACTGATCCCCGCGACGATCTTCCTGGTGGCGCTGTTATTCATTCCGGAAAGCCCGCGCTATCTGGTCAGCGCGCGTCGCGACGATCGTGCCGAACACGTGCTGCACATGATCTATAACGAAAGCGACGCCAAAGAGCGCCTGGCTCAAATCCGCGACTCTCTATCCGAGCAGCGCAAGCCACGCTTTAGCGACTTGATCAATCCCAAGACCGGCAAGGTAATCAACTTGGTCTGGGTCGGGATCGGCTTGGCCGTGTTCCAGCAATTGGTGGGGATCAACGTCGTCTTCTACTACGGTGCCGTCCTCTGGCAAGCCGTGGGCTTCTCCGAAGGCGATGCCTTGCTGATCAACGTCATCAGTGGCGCGGTGAGTATCGCAGCCTGCTTCGGCGCCATCGCCTTGATCGACCGTATTGGACGTAAGCCGCTGCTGTGGGGCGGTTCCGTCGGTATGGCCATCACGCTCGCCATTCTCGTCTATGCTTTCTCCACCGCCGAAATGGTCGATGGTAGCCTGAAGCTCTCCGATAGCAACGGCGTGCTCGCGCTGATCGCTGCCAACGCCTATGTGTTCTTCTTCAACAGCTCCTGGGGCCCGGTGATGTGGGTCATGCTCGGCGAGATGTTCCCCAACCAGGTACGTGGCTCAGGGCTCGCCGTCGCTGGTCTGTTCCAGTGGGTCAGTAACTTCGCCATCACCATGACCTTCCCGATCATGCTCGCCTCCATCGGCCTGACCGGCGCTTACAGCTTCTACGCCATTTGCGCGGTCATCTCGATCTTCTTCGTCATCAAATTCGTCCGCGAAACGAAGGGACGTGAACTCGAAGACATGGCTTACGCATAATTGCCATTATTCCGGTGTCGGAGGAAACTCCGACACCGGTTTTTTGTTTTTGGCCCCAGGAGGTCACGATGCCTACACTCATAGCTCCGCAGGCAACACCGCGCGTCGTCCATCCGGCCCACAACATCCTTGGTGAAGGGCCGCTATGGGACGACACGGAACAAGCGCTTTACTGGGTGGATATCAAAGGCCACCAGCTCCAGTGTCTAGCCGGCGGTAACGTGCGCCAGTGGTCGTTCGACGAGGAAATCACGAGCGTGCATCGTCACGCCGAAGGTGGGTTCATCGTCACGCTACGACACGCCATCGCGCGTCTTCAACTGCCCGAAGGTACGCTCGAAAAGTGGCTCACCCCCGAGCCTGAGCTTCCCGGAAACCGCTTCAACGATGCCGTCGTCGATACCAGCGGCACGCTATGGTGCGGCACCATGGACGACGCCGAGGGCCACACTAGCGGCTCGCTCTATCGCGTGCGTCTCGACGGCGACTGCCAACGCCAAGACAGCGGATACATCGTCACCAACGGCCCGGTGCTCTCACCTCAGGGGGATTGGCTCTACCACACAGACACGCTGGAACGCCTCATCTATCGATTCGCCGTGGATGAACATGGCAACCTTTCGGACCGTGAACCCTTCATCCGCATCCCCCAGGATCAAGGCTGCCCCGACGGCATGACCACCGACCGCGACGGCAACCTCTGGGTCTGCCAATTCGGCGGCTGGCGTATCAGCATATTCGATAGCCAAGGCCAACTGCGCGAAGAAATCCCCATGCCCGTCGCCAACATCACCAGTTGCACCTTCGGTGGCCCCGACCTTTCCACTCTCTACATCACCACCGCACGCAAGGGGCTCGACGATGCAGCGCTCGCGGCGCAACCCGATGCCGGTGCGCTATTCGCCATCGACACTCAAGCACAAGGCTTGCTTGCTGGAACCTTCGGCGCTCTTCGCTAAGCCTCACCGCTAAGCCAATGCATCAGCGTTCTTCGGTATCACCAAAAACGCCTTCACCGCGCTAGGCAGTGAAGGCGTTCTTCATGCCAGCCCGGACGGGGCTGGCAAGCTACGATCACGTTGCGGGTAACGCCTTGGGCGAGGCGCTGTCGTCCGTGACGTCGTCTTCCGAGTAGGCCGAACCGCTCACCTTGAAGCGTCCCACCAGCACATGCATGTCGTTGGCCCGTTCGTCCAGCGACAGGCTGGCCGAGGAGGCTTCCTGCACCAGCGAGGCATTCTGCTGGGTCACCTGGTCGAGCTGAGCAATCGCCTGATTGATCTGGTCGATCCCCGTCGACTGCTCTTGCGTGGCCTCGGCGATTTCGGAGACGAACTGCGATACCTTGTCGACGCTATCGACGATCTCGCGCAGATGCCCTCCCGTCTCTTCGACCAGGTTAGCGCCCTCACCCACCTTGGCCACGCTGTCCTTGACCAAGTGGCGAATCTGCTCGGCCTCATCGGCACTACGGCTGGCAAGACGACGCACTTCCTCGGCGACGACGGCGAAACCACGACCGTGCTCACCGGCGCGGGCCGCTTCCACCGAGGCGTTCAAGGCCAGCAGATTGGTCTGGAAGGCAATGGAGTCGATCGCCTCGACGATCGTGGAAATCTTGGCACTGGATTCGCGAATCTCCTGCATCGCGCTATGCGTCCGATCACCCACGTCGCCCGCTTCACGGGCGCGCTGACCGACCCCATGGCTCATGTCGCGCGCCTGGTGGGCATAGTCGGCAGTTTGCTTCACGGTCGCGGTGATTTCCTCGAGGCTCGCCGCCGTTTCGGCCAGCGACGAAGACTGCTCGTCGGTACGTTGCGCCAGATCCTGATTGCCGGAGGCGATCTGACGACTGCTGGACGCCACCGACTCGGCCCCGTCGCGAATCTGCGCAATCAGCCGCTCGAAGGTCACCATCATCTGATTGAAGGCCTGCGCGGTATGACCAATTTCATCGCCATGGCGCACCTTCAAACGCATCGACAGATCACCGGTTTGTCCCGCCGCCCCGCTAATGCTTTCCATCTGGCGACGCATTTCACCGATGGGCTTGAGCACGCGTGTCATCACGCGCCAACCTACCGCCGCCAGCACCACGATCACGATCAGCAGCACCACCAGCTGCAATACGCGCCCGGCCTGCGCCGTCGCGGCAGCTTGTTCGGCGGCTTCATCGGCACGCTCGGCAGCATAGGCCTCGACGCGCTCCAGGCTCTCGCCCATGCCGTCCATTGCCTGGGAAACGCCCGCCAAGGCCTGTTGAGAGCGCTCGCGCAAGCCAAGCTGACGATCGCGCAACGCATAAACAGCGTTGTCGCCCGTCAGCATCAATTCATTCAGTTCGGTCACGACATCTTCCAACTGACCGGCACTTTGCTGCTGGGCCGGCGTCGCCCCTACCGCGCCCTCGATACTCGCCAACGCCTGATGAATCCGCGAAATCTGCTGAGCGATCTGGTTATAGCGCAGGTCGACCAACGCATCGTGACTATCGACCTGCATCAGTTGACGCCCCTGGTCGGCCAACTGCGCCACTAGCATCTGCACATCGCCGCTGAGTCCGGCGATGTTGGCGCGCCGCTCCGTCAGCGTTTCGAGCATCGAGATCAGCACCATCGACAGCCCATCGTCCTGCATCGACTGGATGCGCCGGATCAGGGCCCGTTGTTGACGTACGTCCTCGAGGGTCGCACGCCCCGCCATCGATTCGGCGTCGGTCAATACTTCGCCGATCTTATCTTGCATCTCGGCGATACGCGTACGCATGGAGGCGGTCAGCGCCACGTCTTCGCGACGCACCTCTTCCAGTGCGGTATCGGCCTGGCGCAAGTCGGCGTAATCGCTATCCAGTGTCTCGAACAACGCCTGGTTATCGTCGCCAATCAATGCAGCGAGCCGTCCACGCCCCGCCGTGAAGGCTTCATCGGCTTCGGCCTGGTCGACGACATCATCGAAGGCAGCCTCGCTGTCGGCGGCAAGCAGGTCCGACTGGCGTTGACGATAGCGCGTCAACGCATCGCTCATGTCACGACTGGCCGCCTGCTGCGGCAATATCTCGTCAGTGAACAGATGCTGCGCTTCAATCAACCGCTGGTTGGACAAGAATCCTGCCGCCGCGGGAATCAAAGCGCCGAGCACCGCGGCCACGAACAACCCGATCAACATCGCCCGTAGGCTCAAACTCTTTTTCATGGGGTTACTCCTTGGCCGCGCCGTCATCGAGCAAGGTGAACCAATCGACAGGTTCGAATTGGCCGTCGTGAATACGCGTGGTCCATACGGAATTGCTCGCTTGATGATCCTTGGGACCCAACGTCAGTGACTTGCCAATACCGAGATCGATGTCGCCCAAACCTTGCAGGCCATCGACGAGGGCCTCGCGATCGGCATCGGCCCCGGCCGCTTCGAGCCCTTTGATGAACAGCGACGCCGCCATGTAGCCCTCCAGCGACACGAAATCGCCGCCGCTGTCGGTATCGTTGGCCTGCAAGGCGGCGCGATATGCCTCGACGCCGGAAAGGTCCGAGGTATGTGGCGGCACTACCTGGGTCACGATCACGCCTTCGGCGGCATCGCCCAGCTCATCGAGCAGCGCCTGGCTACCCACGAAGGAGACATTGAGAAACAGCGCATCGGGCAGGTCCTTGCGGGCTTCGCGGATGAAATCCGCCGCCGGCCCGTAGGTGCCCACGATGATCACTGCCTTAGGCGTAACGGGTGCCTGCAAGACATTGGCGAGCCCACGATGAACGTTGCGCGTGCCACGCGTATAGCGTCCATGTGCCAAGCGTTCGGGGTGGGAATAACCGTGATTGGCCAACGAGCGCAGCGCGCCTTGGTAACCGGCATCGCCGTAACCGTCGGCCTGGGTAAAGAAGGCGATCTCCTCGGGGGCGATGCCGGCCATCAGCAAGCCTTCGATCATCGTCGCGGTTTCCTGGGCATAACTCGCGCGATAGTTGAAGACATAGCGATCCGGCGGGGACTGTCGCAAGACACCGCTGCCGGTGAGTGCGCCGATTAGCGGCATCTCGTGGTCGAGCAGGATGGGCAGGTTGACGATTGCGGTGGGCGTACCGACATTGCCCAGCATCGCCAATATATCGTCGTCTTCCAGAAGCTCGCGTGTCGCCTTGGCCGAGCGCAACGGCTCATAACCGTCATCGCGTGTCACCAACGTCAGCGTCTCGCCATGCACACCGCCCGACTCGTTGGCCTCGGCGAAGCGCGCCTCAATACCGCGTTTCATGCCTTCGCCCAGCGATGACGCCGCCCCGCTGAAGGGCGCGACCATCCCGACCTTGACCTCCGCCATGGCCGGCATGGCGACCAGGGCGAGCGCTAATGCACCCGCCAGCCCCCTGTAATGAACCTTCATGTATCCCTGCCTCTTTTAATAGTGATGCACGCTAACGCGGGGCTTATCGGCTCGCCCGCGACGCTTATGCAGACACTATCGGCAGTGGATCAGAAAAGTTGAATCGAGCAACCTGAGCGAAGCTTAGAGGAAACGTTCGGCACTGAAGGGCTCCATCTCGATGGCCGGCACCTCACCTTCCATCATCGAGGCCAGAAGCTGTCCAGTCGCAGGTCCCAGCGTAAAACCTTGATGGGCATGACCGAGCGCGAACCATAACCCCTTGTGGCGTGGCGCCGGGCCGATAATGGGCTTCATGTCCGGTGTACACGGACGCGCCCCTTTCCAGGGACGTGACTCGAGGCGTTCCCCAAGCGGGAATAAGCCCCGCGCTGCAGTTTCAGCCGCTTCGAGCTGAGCATAACCGGCAGGCGCGTCACGCGGTGCCAGCTCAGCGCCGGTGGTCAGGCGAATGCCCGCGCGCATCGGCGACAGCAGATAGCCGGTCTCGGCATCCAGCAACCAATGGTGCAATGTCGCCTCGTCACGCGTGGCGTAATGCATGTGATAGCCGCGTTTGACGAACAGCGGCAGGCGATACCCCAGCGTGGCCAGCCACTCATCCGCCCAGGGGCCCAACGCGAGCACGATATCGCGTGCCTCGAAGGTGCCGGCGTCCGTCGTCACGCGCCACCCCTCACCGTGGCGTGTAACTGCTTGGATCTCGCCTTGCAGGCATTCTCCGCCTTCGGCCTCGAAAGCCCGTGCGTAGGCTGCCACCAAGGCGCCGGGGTCGGCTACGCTCCAAGGGTCACGCCAATGCACGGCCCCGATGGCTTGGGCGTCCAGATCGGGCTCACGCTCGCGCAATTCACCTGCATCCAAGGTGTCGTGCGCCAGACCGAAACGCTCACTCAATACCCGTGCTTCGCTGAAGCGCGTCTCCAGCGCCCCCGGCGTGCGAAAGACTTCCATCCACCCGTCACGGCGAATCAATGCCTCGGCGCCCGATGCCTCGATCATCTCCGCATGCGTCGTGATCGACAGCTCGATCAGCGAGGCATATTCGGGAACGATCCGCGCATAGGACTCAGGCGCACTGTTCTGCCAGTACTGCCACAGGGCACGCCCCGCCTGCATCACGCCACACGGTGTATAGCGAATATCCACGCCCTGGTTACCCAGCACACGCCACAGCGTGTGCATGTCACGCGGAAAGGCATGCGGCGCCACTGCTTCACGCTGGATGATGCCGGCATTACCGTAAGAGGTTTCACGGCCCGGCGCACGGCGATCCACCAACCCCACCCGGCGGCCACGGCGCGCCAAGTGATAGGCCACGCCTACGCCCACCATGCCCGCACCCAACACCAGAGTATCGTGCTTCATCGTCTCGCCATTCCTCTCTTATGTTGTATACAGGTGCGTATTGCACACAGGGCGCAGCGTCATTCGCAACGGGCATCGTTCATCATGCGGTTCTTACCCTCAGCCTTGGCCTCATAACTCGCCGCATCGGCGCGCTTGACCATCGCCTGCGCGTCGCTGTCATCGGCGCCCAGGCATGAAACCCCCAGGCTCACAGTGACACGATAACGCTTATCCTTGCGCAGCACCGACAACTCGCTTACTGCATGGCGGACCTGCTCGGCGATGCGCACGGCCTGCGCGTTGCCACACCCAGGCAGCAGGATGGCGAATTCATCACCGCCCAAGCGCGCTAAGTGATCGTCGCGGCGCACACAGCCTTCCAGACAGCGAGCGATCGCACACAGCATTTCATCGCCCAGGGCGTGACCACCTTCGTCATTGATGGGCTTGAAGCTATCCAGATCGAACAGGATCAACGATGCGTTCTCACCACGCTCCTGGAAGACATGGAAGGTTTCCTCCAGACGCCGATCGAAGCCACGCCGGTTGAGCAGACCGCTCAATGGGTCGTGTTCGGCTTCCCAGAGCTGACGTTTCTGTTGTTCACGTAGGTGGGTGATGTCTTTGATGAAGCCCACTACCCCCTGAGGCTGGCCGTCGTTCATCACCTGGCTAGTGTAAAGTTCCAGCCACATCATGCCCCTCGCTCCGCAGGAAAAACGCATATGACGATGCAGCTCGTGGCCGCCATCCCTCGCGTCGCGCCATAGCGCATACATCACCGAACGATCCTCGGGATGCAGACGACGCAACCAGGCGCGATGCCGGAACGACGCCGCCGACAACCCTGTCAAGGCCTCCAGGGCCGGATTGACATAGCTGATACGGCCATTGATATCAGCCAGGAACATCGGCAACGGCGACGAACTCAACACCGCATCGAGATAGGCCTGGCGGCTGCGTCGCTCCGTACGCTCGCGATTGCGCTCAAACTCCACGCTATTGAAGGTCTGGGCGATACGCCGCAACTCCTCCAGCGAGGTATCCAAGGAAATCCGCGTGATATCCCCTCGCCCCACTTGCGCGATCTGACGCGCCAGGCGCCGGAGCGGTGAAAGCCCCAGATGCAGCAACCACCACAACAAGGGCAGCATCGACAGCACTACGGCCACGGCCACCCACCATTGACGTCGCACGTAGTCGATAATCGGCTGGCGCGTTTGACTCTGCGGCTGGAAGACACCCACGACCCAGTCCGGTTTCCAAACCTGGTAGTAACTCATCAACGCCGGCTCACCGTTGACGAGATGACCGGTACCGGTGCCCTGCCAACCATCCAGTGCCTGCTCGAGCACCGGACTCTCAAGCGTGGAAGGGATATGCTGCATGATCAGGGAGCTATCGGGATGGCTGAGCACCGTCCCATCACTGGTCATCAACACCGCATATCCCTCCTCGCCGATGCGCAGGCTGCGCAGGTCGAGGAAGAAGCGTCCGTCGCGCAGATTGACCACGCCACCCAGCATGCCCGCGAAACGGCCCTGTGCATCTGTGAGCGGCACGCCCATCACCACCAGCGGGCGGCTATCGTGGAGTTTGCTAATGATCGGGCGGCCCACGAAGGGACGACCCACTTCCTCGACGAAGCGAAAATACTCACGGTCGGCCACATTCAAGCCCACGGCGCCCGGCAACGACGGCGTGAAGCCCATGACATCCCCCTCGGCATCGACGACGAATGCCGAATCGAACAACTCCAACAGCGCCGTGTGGTCGCTCAAACGCGCCTGCACGTCCGCGTCGCTGTCTTCGGCCAGCGGCACATCGCCCTGCAGTGCCCCCGCTTGCGAGGAGGCGATGGTCTTAAGCGTATCGAGTCGCAACGAAATGGATTGCTGAATATTACGGGCGATCAGCGAAGCTTCGTAATCCAGGTGCGCCCGATTGATCTCCTCGGCGAGGCCGCTACCGCCACGCATCGATACCCACAGGATGGCGATGACCAACACACTCCAGCCCACGCCGGTGCCAAGGATCAAACGCCCCAACAGTGTTTTGGGTAGCAATGCCTTGAAGAATCGTCTTACGCGATGTGGCCATATTCGCATTATGCGGCGCCGGGTTGTGTCATGGATGTAAACGGGCGACAAGCGTATCCCAGCGTCTCCAGTGAGCAAACCCCACGCCCCGACCTCTCCCCTTCGCGCAGCAGGCTTTCCCTCCCGGCTGATAGCGCCACGCCAAGGCGATAACAAAAAACGCCGGTGCACGAGGCACCGGCGTCAGGGGCAGACACGGTTGAAGAGTAAGGTGTCAGTCAAGATAGTCGAGTGTATGAACGCTACGAGTGCTGCAGTTATTTATCACCCAGGAACAATAGACCCCACAATTTTTGCTGCATATACAACCACATCAAAACTTTCTGTAACACCCAAAGGGCCAGACACAAAACCAAACAGTACAACGAAGGAAACTAGCCTCACCCTGTCTTCAAAAAATGACAGTATGCCATCTCGGATGGCCTTGTCACTCAAAACAATAAAGCATATTGACAGCACAATATTTGTTATGGCCAATGACCACCACCTAAAATGATCCTGACCCAGGGGATAAAGGGATAATGGAGATAGTGACGCTATAAAAATAAGCTTAACCCTTAAATCAGCCTGACCACGTATTGACATGTAAAGCTTATACATCATGTACGCAAAAGGCATCATAAAGAAAACAAGAGCCCCATGATGCACTAAGCGTGGAAAACTAAACCCAAGCCTTATTGTTCTATCTATATTTTCCTCAAGAGAAGAGTTATGAATAACAGCAAGAGAACTACTAACCACCCTATCACCATAAACACCTCTCAATACTTCCAGGTGATCTTCAAACCCAAGCGCACTATATCCTCCGCGCGTAGAGACCAAAAATGTCATAAAAAAGATAGCTGCAAAACTGATGCCTTGAAAAACAAACCCTTTTTTAGAGGGGTCAATGTAGTTCCAAAAAACAAGAGTGAGAGGCAATATCATAAAAAATGCGGCTTCATGCACTAGGACAGCAAAAGAGAGACCTGCAACAACAGTAACAAAAGTTGCATAAACACTCCTTTCGGCAAGAAATTTTATTGATAAAACAATTAGTATAAAGACTATATATATGATCAGATCAAACCTTCCAACATCAAAGGCGAAGTGTTGCAATGTCGCTGGGGAAGTAGCAGCAAAGATCATGAGTAAGAAGGCACCAAACCTACCCCCATAACCTACGTAAGGCTTAGAAACAAATAAAAAAAACAAAAAGGAAAGCCCCCCGAGGGATACATATGAGACAAAATTGACTAAATCATATGAAATATACCCTACAAGGGTCTTTAGAGATTCCCCGATAACTCCTCTTTTCACAAAGCCATCGTCATAATTAAAAAGGTAATGAGTATATTTCCAATCACTCAGGTAGCTAATGCCATTTAAAAACAGGTCGGGGCTCGACCTGCCCCAGACAATCAGCGCCACAAAAGAACACACCAGAATAAAACTTACTTTTCCGGCATCCCGAACACCCCACGCATTTGATTTAATATCCACTCTTCCCACCTAAATAGAAGAAACAGAAGAACATCCCTTTTCGAAAACAAACCCATGATCTACTAGCTCAAGTATAGGCAAGTCTCCGTAAGAGGGCGAACACTCAGGAACTGGACCTAATTTTTTTGAACTCAGGCTTAAAGCTCTTAAACTCACCAACCATAACAGAAAATAAGCATGCTATAAGATAGAATGCCGTAGTATCAAAATAGAAAATCTTGAACCTTATATTAGGCAGCCAAAAGAAAGCAACAACCCCCCCGCCAAAGCCATTGACCAATGGAGAAAAACTATATCAACAAACTTATTTTTGTATAAAAGAACAACAGATGCAGCGATAGAGACCAAGAGGAAAGAAAATACAATGAAGTCCCCCGCCCCTCTGAAAGACATGCCATGTGAATGCATTACCTTCCTAAAAGACAGATTTAGCATCCTTTTAGTATCTTCAGACCATATGCGAAAAGCAATATCTTTAGAGACTTTGTCCATCAAATATTTGCTCGGCTGACTATTTATTAAAGCGACCTCTTCAGAAGAGATCTCAGGGAACTCTCCTCCATATGCATTAAGCAAGTACTCCCTATGTATTGCTTCGTTGTCGGGCGCCATTCCAAATGAATGGTGCCCAGTCCCCACGAGAAGGTTATACCCGCCTGTCGTTGTAGCAACCCAATCCCCCATCTCGCTTTTCAAAAAAACTAACCATGGGGAAATCATCATAACAGTAATTAACGCGAGAGCAGACACCCTAAAAAACCTTTTAGCAAAACTGCCAGCCCCAAAGAACAAAATATAAAGGCCAAAGGGAACAGATATCAATATATTATTTGCTTTAAAAAGAAAAAGCACTGCCAAACATAGAGGAAACCCTATAAAAGAAAGGGCTAGGAATTTGTCCGAGTTTTTCATTCTGAGCGTTATAATTATAAGGATATTCAAAAAAAGGAATGAAGCAGCCTCAGCATAAACACTAAATGCAAGAAGGTAATATGCTGGCCAAGCCGAAGTAAACATTGCCATTAAAAGGTATTTTTTCCTTTTACCGCTTACCATATACTCATAAGACCAAAGAGCTGGGACCATACTAACAAATGCAATATTCGTCATTCTTGCCAAGTTAAGCAAGGAGCTTGTATCCACGAAAATATTAAAAAATGCTATAAGTAACGGCAAAAGCGGAGGCCGCCATCCATCTGACAACGCAGACCACCCATTCTCGAAGAACTCAATGCCTCGATTAATATAGTCAGTTTCATCACCAGCAGCTGGCTTGTGGTGAATCCCAAGAAATAAAAACAAGAGCAGCCAAACAGCAAAGACGGTTAAAAAAACCCCTAACGGAAAAAGCTTCACCCCCCGCCTCACAACCAAGTGGCTAGTATTATCCATGATCAAACAACCCTTCTAAATGATTTTTTTGTAAAAATAAACCCGTTCCCAACATAAGTTAGCATTGGTATGTCTCCAGATGTATCACCATATGCGTACATTTCTATTGGGCTACAATTGACTTGCCACTTCATCACCCTCTTCAGCTTTTCCTTACCATGACAATTCTTTCCCTGAAACTTGCCTGATACATGGCCCTCCTTGCCAACTTCTAGCGCTGTGCAGATCACCTCCGAAAAACGTTCTCGCTTAGCCCACGACTTCAGGTAAACATTCATCGAGGCACTCACCAGCACGCACTCATGGCCTTGATCCTGGTGCCATCTGAGACGCTCCATGCCTTCTGGGCGCAGCATGGTGGGGATCACTTCTTCACTGAAACGCTCTCCAAGTGTAAAGAGTTCATCAATGTGGTACCCCCCTAAGTACTGTTTGAGCACGATTTGCTTGGCGATGTCGTTACGCAGTAGCTTCGCATAATAAGCACCGAGTACTGGGCTCAGCAGTGCAAGCTTGGCGTAGTAGATCGGTGTGCCGACGACGAACTTGAGAAACGGCATCAATGAATCACCGGTCGTCAAGGTTCCATCGAAGTCAAAAAACGCGACGGGACGAGCATCGAACTCAGGAAACTGATTCATAACGACATCCGTTTGAAGATAGCTTCAGGGATATGCTTGATGATCAGCATGATGCCCCACCAGAACCATGGCAGGTACACTTCGCCCTTGCCCTTCTGCATGGCCGTGATGATGCCTTTGGCGATCTGTTCAGGCTTGGCCCACAGCGGCCCACCTTTATCGAGCTCGGCGGTCATAGGGGTATCGACGAAACCGGGCTTGATGGTCACCACGTCGACATTGCTCTTGGCCAGCCGGTTGCGTAGGCCCTGGAGAAACAACGTGACCATGCCCTTGGCGGCGCCATAGACATAGTTGCTCTGCCGCCCCCGATCGCCGGCTACCGAGCTGATCACGGCGATCACGCCGTACTGTTGCTGCTCGAACTGGTTGGCGAGCAGGGTCAGCAGATTGATCACGCTCAGGGCGTTGGTTTCGATCTCCTGGCGAGTCAAGGCGGCGTCCGACTGACAGGCCTGCTGGTCCGGCAGAGTGCCGTGGGCGATCAGCACGCCATCGATGCCGCCCAGCGCTCGCTCGCCAGCGTCGATAAGCCGAGCATGTTGATCGCTGTCGGTTAGATCGGCCGCACACCCATCGATCTGTTGCTGGTCGCTGGCCCGTACCTTGAGGTCATCAATAAGGGCCATCAGCTTGTCACGGTTGCGCCCCACGCAGTAGAGAGAGGCGCCCTGGGCAACCAGCTGCCGGGCGGTCTGCTCGGCAATGGCGGAGGTCGCCCCGAAGAGGATCACACTATTGAGAGAGTTCATGAGGTCACTCGCTGCCAGAATCGGGAAGAAAAGCCGGGGTCGATATAATCGCTGAAGGCTTCCCATTGGGTATAGCCGGACTGAAACAGGCTCGCCGGCATACGGGCGTCCTTGCCGGGGTAAAGGGTGCCGCCGGCCTCACGCACGATGGCATCCAACTCCTCGAGAAGGCGCAGGGTCTTGTTGCCCCGGTTGGGGAAATCCAGGGCCAGAGTGGTGCCGGGGCGCGGAAACGACAGCATGCCGAGCGAGGGCTTGTTCCCGAAGGTCTTGAGCACGGCAAGAAACGACCCCTCCCCGCGCCTGGCGATGGTATCGAGCAGCGCCGCGGTAGCGGCCTCGGCCTCGCGGGGCGGAATCACGCACTGGTACTGGTAGAAGCCACGCCGCCCATAGATGCGGTTCCAGTCCTGAATGGCGTCGAGCGGGTAGAAGTACGGCACATAGTGGGTCAGTGACCCCTGGGGCTTCACAGGCTGTCGGTAGTAGAGGGTATTGAAGGCGCGCAGACTCAGGCCATTGACCAGCGAGAACGGTGGATCGACGGGGATCCGCTTGCCGCCCTCCTTGAACACCGGCAGCTCGGCCTGTGCCGCCGCATGCTGACCGGCCAGCAATATCCCCCGGCCCTGAGCCTTGCCCTTGGCCAGGCAGTCGATCCAGGCCACGGTATAGGGCCAGCGAGCCTCGGCACGACGGTTGAGCGCCCAGAACTCGTCGAGGTTGGCGAAGCGCTGCGACTCGACCCACATCCAAGGGTTCTGGATGGGCATCAGCTGCAGCTCGACCCATCGAATCAGCCCAGTCAGGCCCAGCCCGCCGATGGTTGCCGAGAACCAGCCATTGTCGTCCTCGGGCCGGCACACGATAACGCTGCCATCGCTGCGCCATACTTCCAGAGCACGGACGTGGTGACCGAAGCTGCCCACGGCATGGTGGTTCTTGCCATGCACATCGTTGGCGACAGCGCCGCCCACCGTGGCCAGGCGCGTCCCGGGCGTGCTGGGCAGAAACCAGCCTTGGGGCACCACCAGGGCAAGGAGCTCGGCCAGGGTCACGCCCGCCTCACAGCGCAACACACCACGCTGTGGATCGAACTCGATGAAGCGGTCGAGCCCTCGAGTGAGCAGCAGCGTACCCTGTTCGGTCAGGCACACATCGCCATAGCTGCGCCCGCTGCCATAAGCCAGCAACGGCCTGGGCAGGCTATCCGGCACGCCGGCGGAGCGTTGGGTCAACGCATGGACCGCATCGGGAACCACGCGCGGCAGACGGTTCCATGAACGTGGGGCGGTCATGCAGTCTCCTCCGCAGGTGATTCACCATGACGGCTGCGGATCAGCGCCACCAAGCCGATCATCACCGCAAACCACAGCGTTGCCAGGCGAATGAATACGGTCGCCGCGATGGCGGCGGGCATAGTCATGCCCTTGAGGACCAGCAGCGAAACCATCACCGCTTCAGCGCTCCCCAGACCGCCCGGTAGGAAGCTCAGGGCACCGGCCAGCATCGACAGCGCATAAACGAAGATGGCGAACGACAGGGAGATGTCGGCATCGAGCCAGCCCAGCATCCAGTAGAAAGCCAGCGCCTCCGCCCCCCAAGCGATCACACTGATCACGGTGGCTATGCCTAGAAGACCGGGGCGATGGCAGCGGCGCGCGCCCCCCAGCATTTCGCTGACATGGGTCACCAAGGCCATCAGCTTGCCCTGGCGAGCCGAGGCCCAACGATGCAGCCGGTCCAGCAGGGTCTTGCTCGACAAGCAAGCCAGCACCACCACGATCCCCAGTACCCCGGCAAGCACAATGCTCCGCGCCTGGGGGTATTGGGCCAGCCCCACCAGGGTGAGCAGCACGATGGCAACGAGGTCGGAAAGGCGCTCGCTGATGAAAGCAGCGAAGGTCGCCGGAAACGGTACCCCACGCTGCTTGAGGAGTACGCCCCTGAAAGCCTCCCCCGCCTTACCGGGCGTGGTGGTCAGGGCAAAGCCACTGAGATAGATTCGCAGGCTCGGCGGCCAGGCCACGCGATGGCCCAGCTGCGACAAGTAGAGCTGCCAGCGACAGAACCGCAGGGCGTAGTTCATCAGCGACAAGATCAGGGCGATCAGCGTACCTACCAGGCCAATCTGCACGAAAGCGGCTACCACCTCATTCCAGCCTCCCCACAGGGAAAACGCCAAATAGCCGGCGGTGGCGGCCACGATGGATAGGATCAGCGCCCGCAGCCGCCACCCTTCCAGGTAATTCACTGTCGCCGTCATGTTAAGACCCACAGGGTCGACCCCACCCAGCCCACGACCGTGGCCAACAGATGGCGGTCGATAACCAGGTCCTTGGCCGTATCATTGCCCTTGGACTTTTGATGCAGCAGGTAAAGATAACGAAAGATGCCATACACTACGAAGGGTAGGGTGTAGATCAATCCATCACTGCCATGCAGGGCGATCGTCTTTGGGGAAACAGTATAGAGGCCGTAGGCAAGCACCGTGCATGCGGCAGTGACAGCGATGAACTGCTCAAGCATGGCCGGGCTATAGTCATCTAATACACGTCGGGTCAGCCCTCCGTTGCAGTGCTCGTTACTCTCCAGCATCAGTAATTCGGCGCGTCGCTTTGAGAAGCCCAGGAACAGCGTGACCATCAAACCGCACAGCAGCAGCCACGCGGATGGCGCGATGCCTAACCCCACCGTGCCGGCCAGAATGCGCAACATGAAGCCGGACGAGATCAAGAATACATCGAGGATCACGATGTGCTTAAGACGCCAGGAGTAAAAGATGTTGATGACAAAGTAGGTTGCCACAAACAGAGTGACCCAGCCGCTAACCAACAGTGCTAGCATCATCGATGCGGCTATCAGCCCACCAAGCAGTCGTTTGGCCACACGCGTGGAAATGGCACCACTCGGCAAGGGACGACGACACTTCACCGGGTGGGCCCGATCCGCCTCGATGTCCATGATGTCGTTGAGCACATACACCGCACTCGCCATGCAGCAGAACGCCAGAAAGGCCATCAGCGCTTGAGAGAGTGTGAACAGATCCCACTGGTGGGCAAATAACGGCCCGACCAGCACAAAACCATTCTTGAGGTACTGGTGTGGCCTCACCAGCTTTATAACTGAGCGCATATATAGAATCCCTGCGACGAGACATGGACTTGCTATCTTATTTAATCGACCTCGAACCTCTAGAAATCCGCTCACAATAGCCTCGTTATCATTGCGTGAAATCGAATTCGACGGAGCTTTATAAAGTAGACAAGCTCACCCCATAATATTGACAGAGGGACTTAACTCAGGCTCTAAAGAAGCCCGCACCTCGTCTGCTGCACGGTGCTGTAAGTCGGCCATTCTCGTAGCGTCTAATGTTAACATCTTATGCATTCTTATAATCATGAAAACTCTAAACGCGAGAACGTTACCATCGACTGATGGGCGAGCGACCGTATCACGCAGCCGGTTCTTTATTGAGGTAGGTAAAAGCGGGCTTACCAGTCCTTTTATGCTCCATTTTCTCGACTTGCCATTCCCAACTTTTATTTCACTAATAACTCTATCTGCAAAGCCAGACCCAAACAGCTCAGCCGAGTAATCACTTATAATCTCTGATTTCATAAGGTCGACACACTCTTTCTCCCGGAGTATGTCTTCAGGATTAGCATTTGCGCATTTAATGGCAAATGGCACATTAGCTCCCATAGATTCAACTACACTCTTGAACAGATACTTGTCTTCCC
The DNA here is from genome assembly GCF_029544075.1 of Chromohalobacter canadensis. Taxonomy (GTDB): domain Bacteria; phylum Pseudomonadota; class Gammaproteobacteria; order Pseudomonadales; family Halomonadaceae; genus Chromohalobacter; species Chromohalobacter canadensis_A. The sequence continues at coordinate 110,961 of NZ_JAJQJH010000010.1, forward strand.
TGAGGTCATCAGGCAAGCTTCTAACGACATCCAAAACTGACTTGGAAAGCAGAGGGTTAATTTCCTCCAAATACGAAAATTTTATATCTGATAAGGCAGCAAATACGGTTGGCATACGATATTCTTGATGGACCCTATCCCGCCATGCATAAAGCGTTTCCTCTTCTTTTTTCTGCAACTCAACTGGAATCTCTTGAGAGGAAAAACCAAAATCATCAATAAATTTAGATAAGTTCTTATAATCGTAACACAACCCAAAACCAACTATATTTTTGACATTCAATTCTGATGAAACAGGAAGCTCTCCAAAGCTTTCATCTCCTCTAATGGCTCCATCTACCCCCTCATCATGGAGCTGCTTCCAGATATCCATGCCATCCATGTATCCAGCAATACGATCAACACGACCTTCACTGCAAAAAAGGAAGCGATCGAACACCACCTCGAGTGGCTCTGGAGAAATATCTGTATGGTAGTATTTATGCTGAACTCCCACGGAGTGAGCTAGCTCCTTAGCCACATAGGCATCATTGTCTTTTTCATACTGCGATTTCTCTAGGCCCCACGTTATCGCCTTAAGATTATCGGGAGCCCCTATTGTATTTTTTATAAAAAACAAGATTCCTCGACTATCATACCCCCCGGATAGCGGTAGCACCCATCGCTCGAAATCGACACCCTTAAGAGACTCCATAGTTTGACTGATCGCATCACTCAATACTTTTTTATGGTCTTCCTTCTTACGACTAACCACGGAAAAGTTAATGGGTGTTTGAGTGATAGAGGTACGCCATGACTTCTTGTCAAGCGATAAAGAACTATCTACCGGGAGGCGTTCAATCCTTTTATCCCAAGAAAACTGTGGACCCAACGAGCCTGTCGATAACATCCACGGGATCACTCTTTCATCAAACTCAAATGTCCCAAGAAACATGATTATTGCACGTTGTGATGTTGATGCAATAAAAATCTCTTCATCATGGTAATACCAGACCGTTCTAGTCCCAACACAATCGCTTACCACTTCAAGCTCAGCCTCATCCCCCCTAAACAATGCATAATTACCATCTGGATAGTTTTTCCCGGGTTCATCCCAGCGCACTTTGTGTTTTTCATATAGAAACCCCAAAAGCAAGCTCATCCGGGACTCTTGGAGGGCACCACTATCCATGCATACAGCATATGCCACATCATCTTCGACACGGACTACATGAGGTTTCGGAACATCGATATTGTCAGGAACAAGCTGATTGCAAATTTCATTCAGCTTCTTCTTAGTATTGGGACTGAAACTAGAGTTTCGACTGCAAGCGTATAAAACCTTGGACATGAGGCTTTTCCTTATTGGTGCTGAACTTATAGCCTGAATGCAGGGATTAACCCCTATAGCTCATTTATCACCAGAGACCATACACATAACTCGAGAATTCATAGTACGATTTATCAAGTTTTTTTTCGCATCACGGTCCCACCTAACCGCACAAAAGTAAATCCACAGCATCACCCCGCTATAAGCGACAATACCAATGATAGAAAATATTGCGACTGCCCAGACATCACTATTTAGCCAATAGGCTCCGAGAAAAAAACCAGCAACTTTCCCGCCGGTACTTAAAACCTCATAAAAAAGCAGGCCACGTTGAATGCCTAAAACGGGCACTGCAGCATTACTTGGCTTATTAACTAGATTAAAAAAGAAGAAAAAAGCCAACCACCGAGCATACTCTCCCGCCACGCTCCATTCAGCCCCAAACACTAAACTAAATATCCAAGGGCCAAAAAATATCACAATCGAAAACGGAATGACGCCAATTAAAGCTAATACACCTGTAGCTCGCAAAATGTGTTTAGAAAGATTCTCACTATTATGGGCTGCTTCCGTTATTCGAGAATAAAAAACGTCACTGACAGCCATACCAACCAAAGTAGTAGGCATACCCATCACCATTCTGCTGAGCATGTAGAACCCTGCAGTGGACGGGCCGAAAAATGCAGCCAACATCAACATCGGAAAACTTTGCGATGCGGAGTTGATCATGATTTGTGGAGCTCGGTACAGTGGAAAATCACGATGCCGACGAGCGAGTTCGATGATGCTAAATTTGGGTGCCTCTGAAGGTACACTGCGATCTATCGTAGTGCGCTGCCGGATTCCTATTAACATCAGCAATGCGTGCAACGCTTCTACTAAGGTTGCCAGCACAATAAGTACAGCGCCGATGGGGTTCACGAAACCGGCCAAGGCCCTGGCGCTATTCAGAGCACCGGAAGTTGCCAAGGCGGAACGAGCAATCACACCGAATTCTTTTTTGCGTATCAACCACTGCTGGGCTATCTGCTTCCAGGCCGCGAACAATACAGCCACAGGCAAAAAGTAGATAAAGTTGCCCACGCTTTCTATTTCCAAGAGTGAAATAAACTCTTCTCCCCCCATCCACAAACCGAACGCCAATAAAGCCGCAATAACTACGGAGATATAAGCACTCAACTGTATAATCCCAAGGGCTTCTTCATCTCGTCGTGGTAAAACAATAGAAATCGGATAGGCAAGCGCGCCGACCGGAACCGCCACACCCAGTATGGCCATAAAAGTACCTTGCACACCGTATGCTTCAGGACCATAAAGGCGAGTAATAAGCGGTGCAAAAGCCATCGTGATCGCCTGCGCTCCTGCCGTCCCACTGGCAACGACAGCAACGCTTCTTACAAAGCCGCTGCGCCATACTTCATGGGTTTTCTGTCGCAATGTAATAACTAGGTTAAGCATGCATATCTCTGCCTATCAGAAAGCCCGCCTAACTCACCGGGCCGCGAAAGAAAAGAAGATACCGAGTGGTTTTTATCTTGTAGAATCAGCATGCTCCTACCAAAACACGATTCAGGAAAGCCACTCGCCATAGGTGAAAGGCCATCCCTGAATGCCGCCTGCAACGGCTTTTTTCGTATCGAACTGAGCGGTGAACGCACCACAAGACCTGAACCGACAGCCTGCTCAGTCATTCAGGAGCATAAAAAATCAAGCGGTTAACGGATTGCTTCCAAATATTTTTTTGCGACGGCTTCAACTGAAAACTCATTTGCACGCATTTTAAGTTCTTCAAAGTCCCACGAGCCAACATTGCTTACATGGTTAACTATCTCCGATGAAAGTCGTTCCGCATCACCACAAGGTACTAGTACACCATACTTACCATTAGCAAGTATGGTCCTTGGGCCACCTGGACAATCCGTACTGATAACGGGCGTGCCACATGCCAATGCTTCCACTATCACATTCCCGAAGCCTTCCCAGTCAGAAGACAAAACAAATAAATCTGCCGCTTTATAATACGGGTAAGGATTATTTTGGAAGTCAACAAAATCAACGCTATCCTTAATACCTAATTCACTTGCAAGTTTTTCTAGGTTATTTTTTTCGTCGCCTTCACCTAGAATAACAAGCTTAAGGTCAGGAACCGACCTGACAGCCAAAGAAAACGCACTTAACAAAAGCGCTTGATTTTTTTGGACATGAAGACGACCAACGTGCAAAACAACAAAAATATCAGAGGAAGACAACCAATCATGATATAAAGCACCTCCGGTTTTTTCAACCAAGTCATCATTAATAACCGGATTACCAATCACCTCCACTTGACTTTCTTTAGCCATCCTATCGCTTATCAGATCTTTTTTTGTATCTATAGAATTTGCAATTACGACATCAGCACGCCGGTAGGCGAATCGCATAAGCGCCTTATAAATCAACCTGCGTCGCCAAGATTCACGTCTAACACCATCCATGGTATTAGCTTCACGAAACACAACTCTTGTCTTATTGTTTAATGGAAGAGCTAATCCGACGCATATATTAACATCTCTTAGAACAGATAAAACATGCGTTGGAGACTCAGCCTTCAAGGCTTTTCTCAACTTATCCCAGACATCATAACGCCACCTTTTAGCATTAAAATCTATCAATTTTATAGAACCATCAATTTGATTACGATACGGTCCAACTCCCTCGAAAACAATCAGACAAACATCCAGCCCCTTTTTAGTGTAATGATTTGCTAAATTGATGGCTATTCTTTCTGCTCCTCCTCCTGAAAAAGAGGGCGTAACAATACAAAGCTTCACCACCTGTCCCCTTATTTATAAAAAAGCACATTCCAGAATTATTGATTTTCAGAAGATATCTGCTTACTGTCGAAAAGTTACCGTTATGGCACGAGCGATATATAAAGATACTAGAGCGCAGTTGGTTGGCCGTACCCGGTATCCTCTTGCCAGATTGTCACGATGCCACTCGGTTGGCGCGTGTCGTGTCGATGAGGTAGATCTTCGGCAAGGCGTTGGCCATGCCGCCAGGCTTGCCGAGGTTGTCACGTCGCACTACGCGTTTGCTTGGGTAGCCTTCGGGATTGCTCGACTGCCAGCGCCAGGTATCGACGATCATGTCGGTTAGGCCCCGCTGAGCTTTCCAGCCCAACTCATGCGCGGCCAGCGAGGCATCTGCCCAGCATTCGGCGATGTCCCCATCGCGGCGCGGCACGATGCGATACGCCACGTCGCGCTGCGAGATCATCTCGAAAGCGCGCACCATTTCGAGTACTGAATAGCCCTGACCGGTGCCCAGATTCCAGACATTCACCCCCGGGCGATCCGCCAGCACGCGCATCGCCGCCAGATGCCCCTCGACCAGATCCATGACATGTATGTAGTCACGCACGCCGGTACCGTCCGGCGTCGGATAGTCATCGCCGAAGACCGATAGCGCCGGCAGACGTCCGATCGCCACCTGGGAGATAAACGGCAGCAGGTTATTGGGCTTACCCGACGGGTCCTCGCCGATGAGCCCGCTGGGATGTGCCCCCACGGGATTGAAGTAGCGCAGCAGTGCTATCGACCAGCGTGCATCGGAGCGTGCCAACTTGCGCAGCACCCCCTCGACCATCAGCTTGGAATGCCCGTAGGCGTTGGTCGGCTGACCGGTGGGCGCACTCTCGCTCAACGGCATGCGCGTAGCATCGCCGTACACCGTCGCCGAGGAACTGAACACCAAACGGTGAATGCCCGCCGCCGACATGGCCTGGCACAACGTTATGGTGCCCGCCACGTTATTCTCGAAATACGCCAACGGCTCGTTGACGCTCTCCCCCACGGATTTGAGCCCGGCGAAGTGCAACACATCGCTGATCTCGAAATCCGCAAAAATATAATCCAACAGCGAGCGATCGCGGATGTCGCCCTCAATGAAGGTCACTTCCTTGCCGGTCAATTGTGAGACGCGTTCCAGCGACTCACGCGAGGCGTTACAGAGGTTGTCGATCACGACAACGTCGTGGCCGGCCTCCATGAGCCGCAGCACCATATGCGAGCCGATGTAGCCGGCGCCGCCCGTCACTAATATCGCCATCATGCCTCCATTTTCATACGTTGTTGACTCATCAGGCCGGTCTCCAGGCAGGCCAAATATCCCGCCACGACGATGTCCTGCGAGAATTCCTTTTCGGCGCGTCGACGTGCCGCCACGCCCACGCGGGAAAGTGCCCAGGGCGTCATGACCCGGCATGCGCGCATACGTGCCGCCAACGAATCGACGTCCTTGACCCGACATAGCCAACCGGTTTCACCGTCGGCCACGGCATGGCGACACCCCGGCACATCGGTGGCGATGGTAGGCCGCCCCATCGCGCCCGCCTCCAGCACCGTGCTCGGCATCCCCTCGCGATAGGACGGCAGCACCAGCACGTGAGACTGGGCGAGCCAGGGCCGCACATCGTCCTGGGCACCGACGTATTCAACGACCCCCCGCTCGCGCCAAGCCTCGATCTCCTCGTCGTCGATCGCCGTGCGATTGCTGACGCCCTTGGGCCCGACGATCAGAAAACGCGTCTCTGTATGAATGCCGCGCACCTGCTCCGCCGCCGCGACGTACTCACGCACGCCCTTGTCACCCAGCAGTCGCGCGATCAACACAAAGGTGAAGGGTCCTTCCTGGGGCAGCGGCGTAAACGCAAAGCGCGCCACATCGACCCCTGCGCCCGGCAACATCTCCCAGTCGACTTTTTGCAGCATGCCTTGGCGTTCGAAGAGCCCGCGATCATCGGGATTAAGGAAGAACACCCGCGTCGCCCCGGCATTGGCGACGCCGTAGAGCCGTCGCACCTGGCGAAACAAGTGGCTGTCATGCAGGAAAGCCGTCCCAAGTCCGGTAATGGTGTTGGCATACGGAATTCTCAGGGCGCGGCACGCCAGGCCCGCATAGAGATTGGCCTTGATCGTGAAGTTGAATACGAAGGCGGGACGCAACTCACGCAACTGCCCGTACAACCAGAACAGGCACTTCCCTTCCCGCGCGGGCCCCGTGCTTTTGCCGTCCATGGGCATGCTGTGAAGGGTGACGTCGAATTCATCGAGCAGGCGTTGCGAATAATCGTCATCGGGCACCAGACAAACCACGCGAAATCCACGTCGCTCGAGCGCCTTCAACAACCCCTGGCAAAAGTTGTAGAGAAACCAGGATGTGTTGGAGACCAGCACAATCGTTTTATCGTTCATGGAAACAACTCCTCTGCAGTGGAGAGAGCCTGTGGGGCATCTTGAAGACCCACTTTTGAAGACCCGTTCTTGAAATGAAGACAAAGCCTCCCCGACCCTCGCGCGTAAGCGCGTTGGCAAGCAGTCACCAAGAGCAGTGATCGCGCCGACCGCGTATGCGGCGAGCGCCTAGGGGCTAGGTCGTCGAAGGGGCTGTCGTGGCCTGTTCGTGACGCATCAAAACGTCGCCCATCGACATCGAGCGCATGCCGTATTCGATGGAAAGCGACTGGAAATAGCCAATGATGGCGGCGAGATCACGCAGGTGGGCATCGGTATCCCCGCCGAAGTTGTGCGGATGCCACCACAGATGAAATATCTCGCCATGCCTGGCGGCAGAACGCATCGCATTCTTGATGCGTCGCAGCCGTAGTGCATCCAACTGCGGCACCCCACGACGGGGACGTAGAAACATGCTGGCCGGAATATTCAGCGGGTCGCCCTTGAGATCGCGCCACTTGATGCCGTGGTGCCCGGTCAGGTCGACATAGCTGTCCAGCAAGCGCAGCGCGCGTCGAAAGGTTGCGTCGCGTTGATAACGCGAAAATCCCGCGCGCTGCGGATTGCCGCGATAACAACGAAAACCCGCCTCGTGCATCGGCGCCAGATAGGCCTCGTCGACCTGATTGCGCGGCAACACCAACGAACTCGGGCGATGCCCGACATGCTCAGCGATAGCCATCGCCGCCGCGAGATCGGCCTTGAAATCCTCAGGCGTCTGGCCTTCTTCATGGCAGTAGTAATGTGAAAAGGTATGCGAGGCGATCTCTTGGCCCGGCGTCTGCGCAATCAAATCGACCAGCGAACGGGCGTAATGCAGCGGATCGCTGGCCTCGTCATCACCGATGGTCAGGCGATAATTATCGAGTGCCGGATTGACATAATGCGGGCGCCGCGTGGGCGAAAAGCGCCTCAGCGTCTCGCGGTCCTCGGCGAACAAAAAACCCACCGTGGCCCAGGTCGCACAGATATGGCGCTCACGGAAGAGATCCAACATCGCCGGCACCGCACGTCGCGCGCCGAGCAAACGGCGCACGTACGGGTGTTCGGGCGTGGTCACGATGTCCGACATCCCCCAGTGCAGCTCGAAATCCAGGGAAATTACGAAGGCCGGCGGACGCAGCGGTTCGCCCTCAGAGCGGGCTAAATAAGTCATCCAATTAGCATTCATGTGAGGCACGCCTTATGCCAGGACGCGCTATAGCCTTCGACCATGCGTTGTACGCTAAAGGTATCGACGACACGTTGCTGCGCGCATTGCTGGCGCACCTGCCAAGCCGCCGAGTCGGCGTGCTCGCCCAGCACCATGGCCAATTGATCCGCCAGCACTCGCGAATCACTGGGCGGCACGATCCATCCGGTGTCGCCAACGATAAAGGCAGCATCACCGACATCTGTGGACACGCACGGCGTACCGCATGCCATTGCCTCAGCCAATACATTGGGAAACGCCTCACCGAAACTGGACGACAGTACGTGAACGTCAAGGGCATTCATGACTGCCGGAATGTCACTGCGCCGCCCGACCAGAAGCACCCGGTCGCGTATCCCATGGTCCTCCAGCAATTGGGTCAGTTCGGCGTTGTCAGTATCCAGCCCAGCGCCTATCAGCGCACAGCGGAAGTCCCACCCCAGCCCTTTGAGCTGCGCCAAGGCGGCGATCAGACTGTCGTGGTCCTTTTGCGGGTCGAAGCGCGCCACCATGCCGAACAGCGGCATGTCGGCGTCGAGTCCCCATTCGTCGCGCACCCGAGTCCGCGCCTCGGCATCCGGCATCAACAGCGACAAATTACAGCCATTGGGCACGACCACGAACTTCATGGCCGCATAATGCAGTTTGCGATGCACCTCCACCGCATTCTGAGAGCAGCTCACGATGCTGCTCGGTACCACGCTAGACAAAATTCCACACGCCTTGGCGACCCAGATCGTACTGCGCCTGGACACGCCGGGGAGCAAGTTACTGTTGCGAATGCCCCAGCAGACCGCTTTTATCCCCGCCAGGCGCGCCATCACGCCGCCAACCAAGTCAGCGTGATACATCCAGGTTTGCACGACATCAGGCCGCCAGGCACGCATGACGCGCCACAACCGCCACATGCCTCGGGGCGTCACGCGACCACGTGGCATGTTCAGGCAAACGACCTCGATGCCCGCCTCATCGAAGAGGGGGCCGTAGTAGCCGGCATCCATCAAGCAGACGACCCGATGTGTATTGTGCCGGTCGTTACGACACAACTGATAAAGTATGTTCTCAGCACCACCATCGGTCAGGCCAGTGATGACATGCAGGACATTCAGCGGTTTGGCTAACATAAGCAATTGCATCCTCGAATCGACGTGATCGTCATGCGTTGTACGATGGCTTCACCCACCGAAGGCAAATCCCAAGTGCTTCCGACTCCCCTTGAGCAGCACCACGGCCACCAGCGACGAGGCCAACGCCAGCAGCGCCAACATGGTGCCTCGCTGGTACGAAAGCGCCTCGAACAGCGAAATGAATAGCGGATGAATGAAGTACAGCGCCGTCGCGTAATACGCCAGGGTCTTGCTGTCGCCAGGTACCTGCATCGACGAAACCCAAAGGAAAAGCCCAGGACAAACGACTAGGAGGCTCAGGTACATATCGAAATGTGGCAGCCCTTCGAGACTGACATAATTGAGGTAGGATTCCCCCAGCAGCAGGAGCGCGCCCGCCAGGCTCCAGATCGCGTAATAACGGCGATCTAGCTGACGTATCCCTTCCCAAGATCGCAGCAGATATCCAATACAGAAGAAAGGGAAGCCGAAAAATAAGAAGTTGCGATAGGACCAGGATTCATGGAACAGCTTGTCCAGCACACTGCCGGCAAACAGATGGTAATTACCGGCATACATAAAGAAAGCGCCCATGACATAGAGCATCAACGCCCATACCAGCAGGACTTTCACGGAGAGATTGCGCAGCATGTACAGTAAAATGGCAGCCCCGATCAGTGCCGATAGAAACCACAGATGGTGATAGCCCATGACCGCAACGCGCAGTAATCTCAAAATCTCATTCGCAGTCGTCGCCGGAATATCAAGCCAGAAATAAACATACACCAGCATCCAGAAGGCATACATCGCCACCACCTTCTTGAGCCAGATGACGAGCGATCTCGAGCGAATCACGCTGATGAAAAAGTACCCGCTCACCATCATGAAAATAGGCACCACGATACGAAACACCCCCTCCACGGTCAGTTGATATCCCAATTCGCTATATCCCCACAATACCCCTGCATGTGAAATCACCACGATCACAGCCAATATCAGCTTAAGAATATCCAATGGAATATTACGCTGCATCTTACCTCTCCCTGAAATATAAATCCTGACGCATGGTCATCATTATTAAACGTTATATCGCGCTTTCGGCCCCCCAGCCATACCCAGGGAGTCCAAAAAGTGGGTACCACTGCATGCAGAAATAAAAGGCGTACAGCGCATACGCCGCGTAGCGTCGCCAATCGGTCAACCCCAGCGAAGCTAGCAACACCACCAGCATGCCGCTTTCGAACACACGTGCCGTGACTGGAAGCAGAAAGTATGTCGAGAGATAAAAAACCAGAACCGACGCTGCGAAGAAGTTGTTCCTGAGAAATGACTTACCCTCCATAAAGAAGATCACGGAGAACACGAACCAGAATACAAATGCCAGCCCCGAGCCCCCAGCGCCCATACCGCTGTATTCCGCGCTCTCGCCTTGTCGTGCCCCGAGTACGTCGGCCAGCAAGATACCTACCGCCCCCAACATAACCCCCACTCCCAGGGTATAAACAACGCGCCACACGGTGGAGACTGAGAATGTCGAAAACGCGATATTGAGAAGGAATAAAGCATTAATGAAGAAAAATGACGCATGTACAAGAGGTGCCAAGCCGATAAATAATATCCGCAGAGGCAGATAACGACACCACCACCCTAGAAAGAAAAATGTAATACCTAAGCCCTGTCGCAAGTGAATAATATTATTCTTCAAGACCTGAGGCATGAGGATAAAAAGGATCAAAAAGAAGGCGTACTTCGGATAGCTCCTCAACACCAGAAACGAGATCAAGAAAGACGAAAAGAAGATAATCACGCGAAGCGTGTCTTCTGGGGAAAAAAACTTGGCAGCCCAGATATTGAACAACAGCCAAATCGGCTCGTTGGTGATCATCGCTTTGAGGCCACTCGCGGCATACATGACGAAGATTTCGTCGGAGTGCTTGGCATAGATGAGGTAATTCCCCCGGTCGATATAACCATCGACATCCAGCCCCATCAAAAACCAGGCATAAATACCCGCCAGGACCAGACACATGGCCTTGTAACCAAACGAGCCTTCAGTGGGTATTAGTAGTTTCATCGCTTGCCTCAACTTACGGGAGTGCTGACGCGCCTGAACTTAAATGGTCTGGCGCCACATGACGTATAAAAAAGCTTGAATGCCTGGCCGAGCCCGAGTGCCAGCATGCGTTGAACATCATTCATAGCGATGCTCCTTCGGCAGCGACACCCGCAGCGCATGCAGGTAGCCGGAAAGAGCCTGCTGCAAATTGAAGCTACGTGCTCGGTGGCAAACATCGGGGTGCGTCTCGTCATTGAGCGTCTCGGATATGGCCCTCGCTAATGCCGATGCGTCGCCGACCGGCACCAGCCGTCCCCACTTTCCGTCTTCGAGGATCTCCGCCGAGCCGCTGGGACAATTCGTGCTCACTACCGGCGTGCCGCATGCCATGGCCTCGGCCAGCACGTTGCAAAAGCCTTCCCACGCTGAAGACAACACGAACAAAGACGCCTTGCGCATCCACGGGTAGGGATTATCGACGAACCCCGGCAGCGCCACGTCATCGCCGATACCCAGCTCGGCGATGCGCGCCTCGAGCGTGGCGCGTAATTCACCCTCACCGAGGATCACCAAGCGTGCGCGATGGGTCTGACGTACCATGGCGAACGCCTCAACCAACGTGGCGAAGTCCTTCTGTACGGCCAACCGCCCCGCCGCGACGATCACCGGCGGCTCACCCTCGACCAGCCAAGGATGTTCGACTGGCACTTCACACAATCGGGGCAAGTTCGAATTGATGGGGTTGTAGACGACATCGATGCGCTCCCTCGGCAAACGCACCGTCTGCGCGAGGTCATCCGCCACCCCGCTGGAAACCGCAACGATAGCGTCCGCTGAGGGGTAACTCAGACGCATCAACCACGGCAACCCTCGCTTGAAACGGCCGCTCGACATGGCACTCGACAAGTTATTACGCTCCGAGACCACTAGCCGGGTCTTCGTACGCGCCAATTTACGTGCCCATAGGGCGACGATGTTGGCGTGGTTGAGGGCCGAGAGTAAGGCGTGCGGGCGTTCACGACGTAAATAACGCACCAGCGCTGGCAGGCTGAACAGCACGCGCGAGGCACCAAGTTCCACCAGGCGCACATGCGGCGAGACATCTTCCAGATACGCCCCCTCGGCTGCGACCACGACAAGGTCCACCGGCACGCCATGGGTCGCGAATCCATTGGCGAGGGTTACCATCACACGCTCAGCGCCACCGCCCGCCAGCGAAGGCAGGAACACCGCAATCCGTTTATCGTCGTCTCTCATTTCGCCGTCCGTCGCTTGGCAAATACCATCCCATGCACATTTGCCACGTTCAGAAAAAACACGCTAACGGTATAAACCGCCGCGCCCCACAGCACCGCTGTCATCACCACAGTTCCCAGCGCCTCGTCTTCCATCGACAACGTTTAGCCTCTCGCGCACCACCCGCAACCAAAGCAAGGTGGCGCCCGATCAGTGCCGGGCGTCATCACCGAAAGGCGTCCTTTAACGATAGGAATAGTTGTAATAGCCGTAGGTGTATGCTGTAGCCGCCTTGCGCTCCAAGCCATTGAGTATCGCGCCCTTGACGCGCACCCCACTGGTATCCAGACGCCGCATAGCCAGCTCGACTTCCTTGGGCGGATTAACCTGGAAGCGTGCCACCATCAGGGTCGTGCCCACGCACTTGCCGATCACCGTGGCATCGGTCACCGCCAGCACCGGCGGCGAGTCGACGATCACTAGGTCGTAACGCTCGCTAGCCGTAGCCAACAACTCAGTGAAGCGCGACGACGCCAGCAGTTCCGAGGCATTCGGCGGCACCACCCCGCGCGCCAAATACTCGAGCCCCTCGACGCTTTCTACAGGGCGCGCCATTTCCTCCAGCGAATGGCGACCGGCAAGGATCTCGCTCAAGCCATCCTCGGAAGGTCCCTTGAAGATCTTGTGCATCTGTCCCTTGCGCATGTCGCCGTCGATCACCAGTACACGCTGGCCGTTCTGGGCACACACCGCAGCCAGGTTGCCAGCAATGAAGCTCTTGCCCACGCCCGGGCTGGGCCCAGTGATCATCAAACGGTTGTCGGTACTATCGAGCATCGCGAAGTGCAAGCTGGTGCGTAGGCTACGCATCGCCTCGATAGAGATGTCCAACGGACGATGCCACGCCAGTAGCCCCGCCGGTACGCTCTGCGAGCGTCCTCCCCGGCGAATGCGACGGCTGAGTTTGTTCTGATCGTCCGACTTGGGCACGATGGCATAGACCGGCAGACCTAGTTGTTCGAGCTGGTCGGGGCTTTCCAGGCCGCGGTTGAACATCGCCCGTAGCATCACCAAAGCCACCGCGAACACTGCCCCCAGAAATGTCGCCAAAGCGATGATCATCATCTTGTCAGGCGCCACTGGCTGCGGAAATGGCTCTGCTTCATCCAGCACCCGCACATTACCCACAGTGCTGGCCTCCGCGATTTGCATTTCCTGCACCTTGTTGCGCAACTGCACATAGATTTCTTGATTGACGGAAACATCGCGCTGCATGCGCAACACTTCTTGCTGGGTTTCCGGCATACCGTCGATGCGCTCTTCCAGGGACGCCAGCTCCTTTTTCAGCTGCGCCTTCTTCTCCAGCAAGGCCGCATAGGTCGGGTGGCTGGGCGTGAAGCGTCGAGAGATTTCCGCTTCGGAGAACTCCAACTCATTGAGCTGACTTTCCAGGTTGACCACACGGTCGAGCACCGACTGGGTCTCCATAGAAATATCTACGCTGTCGTTTTCGGAGCGATAGGCGTTGAGTTGTTGCTCGGCACTAGAAAGCTCACCACGCACCTCAGGCACTTGCTTATTCAGAAACTCCAGGCTCTTGCGCGCCTCCTCGGACTGACGCTGGATATTCTGCGTGACATAGATATCACCGATGGTGGCCAATATCCGCTCGGCCAATGCAGGCGACGGGTCGGTCAGGGTCCAGGCCAGAATCCCCGTACCATTACCCCGCTCGGCAATGCCAAAATTATTGCGTAGATGATCGACGGCCACCACGCGCTGCGCATGGGTCAGAGTGAAGGTCGCGCCTGGCGCCGCCGCAATCGACTCTACCTCCACGCCCACCGCACCGGCGAGAAAGCTCTCCTCCTCGCCGACAACGCCCTCACCCAGACGCTCGCCACGGTAGTTCAAGGCATAGCGGGTCTCGTCGAGTACTTCGAGGGTGAAAGTCTGTCCCAAGTAATCATCAGCCACGGGCATACCAGCGACCTGAATACGATCATCGCCCCAGGCATAACCCCAGTCCTGTGCGAAGGCAGGCGCGGTGATCTTGTGGCGCTGCAAAAAACCGCCGATGAACGGCACGCGTACCGGCTCGACGCGGATATCTAGGTTGAGCAGATCCACCGCACGGCCGAGCACCATGCGCGATTTCATAATCTCCATCTCCGAGCGCGACGGTGGCGTTTGCGAAAGCATCGACATCGACGCATCCGCCAGTGGGTTATTGGGACTCTTGGTTTCCACCTGGACCAGCGACTTGGCCTGAAAGATCGGCGTCTTGAGAAAGGCATACGCCGTCCCCAAAAACGCGAACAGTACAATCAGGCTGATCACCAAGCCCTTGGCGTCGAACAAGAGGCCTAAAATGCGCCCCAGCTCCATGTCATTGCCATCGTCATTATCGGTTTTATTGGTTTGTGGGGCAGGTACATTGAGATTCATAAAATTCCCACTCCAAGAGAATGTGGGCTCGAGGCCCGACGCCGTGTCATATCAATGCATTAGGCGGCAGCGACGGCGGGCCTTGAGACAATGACGGCTTAAAAATCGTCGTTGAGGTCCTTGATGTCACGTGTGGTCTGCGACAGCTGGTAGATCGCCGTCACGCTAGGCAGGATCTGGCTGATGACGCGGTTCCAACGCGCCATCGGCGCGGCGGTGACATACACCACATCGGTGGGCTGGAGGATGAATTCCGACCCCAGTGCAAAGGCGATCGCGCTCTCGGCGTTGAGCTGGTAAACAGTCGCGTAGGTTTCGCTGTCGACATCCTGATTGCGGCGAATCACGAAGATACCCGAAGCATCGGCGCTGTTCTCATTGATGCCCCCGGCCTGTGACAAGGCATTGGTCAGCGAGAAGCGCGCATTCGGCATCGGCACGGCGGTCGGCGTATTGACCTCGCCCATCACATAGACCTGATTATTGCCGACAACCGGCACATGCAACACGTCGCCATCCTGTAGCAACAGGTTCTGATCAAGATCGCCATTGACCAGCATGTCGTACACCGACAAGTGCCGCTCGACGCCATCGCGGGTCAGCACGACGTCATGCCAGTCGCCGCCCTGCGTCAGACCACCGACGCTGCTGAGCGCATCCAGCACTGTAAGCGGCACATTGGTGATCGGCTGCGCACCAGCCTGCTCGACTTGGCCGGTGACATACGCCTTCTGCGCGTTGAAGGCAGCGACTTTCACGTCCACCTGAGGCTGCGCGATATAGCCTTCGAGGCGACGTTGAATCTCCCCACGAACATCGCGCACAGTGCGTCCCGCGACCTCCACCGTGCCGATGTAGGGATAGAAGATGGTGCCATCCGAATGCACCACGTTGCCCGACTCTTCCGCGCTCCGTTCACTCCCGGCGGGAATCGTCAACTCAGGGTGGTCATACACCACGACGCTAAGCACATCACCGCGCCCGATTATGTAGTCGTAACCGGTCTCGAATTCGGGCACCGCATTCTCAGCGTACTCAAACAACGAGTCGCGCAAATCGTCTCCCGTCGCCGCCATCGTCTTGATGAGACTCGGAGTAATTGCCTTGACCTCGATGTTGTCGGAAATGTCCTCTCCCTGCGAATCAGCTTCATAATCGATATTGCTGCCGGGCGCGAACGCACAACCCGACAGCGCCACCATGAAAGAAAGCCCCAGTAGCGGCTTTCTCCATCCTGAACGGTATTCCATACGGCTTGCAATCATGCCGATTCCCCCACTCGTCGTTTTATTAGGGCCTAAAATTCTTTTACCCACGCTACCGCCCTGGAGCGACACCATATCTCCCGGGCCATAACCACTGAATTTCTCAACACCTCTATTCCTTACATGCTTATCTTCTTTCGAAGTTCATTCTATGCATTATGTAACGATTCATAGTCTGAATTTACACAATGCTTACATTGGATTTTGCTCGTTGCTAAATCGCGCCTTTTAATTAACGAACTCATCCACCAAGCATGAAAAATTAACCACATAGAAGAATGAGAAAACTAACCCTTTAAATCTTGGATTCATAGAATAACCGCAGCACTTTGGACCGCCAGGTAGAGGAAGGAGGGCCAGCGCCGGTACCCTCTCGA
>NZ_JAJQJH010000011.1 GCF_029544075.1 Chromohalobacter canadensis
CTGGCCGTCATGGCCTCATGAGCCGCTGAAAAGTACTGAACAAAAACTGCACGAAGGTCACGACGCCCCGCCATCATGCGGGGCGTCGTCGTGTGGGGGGGCAACTTGTGTGAAGAGATCAACACTTGCGCGCAGCGTCGACGAGGCCTCGAATCAGGCGCTGCTGGGGGCGATTGAAAACGAGAAATTCGGGGTGCCACTGCACGCCGACCAGATACGGACATTCGGGCGCCTCGATAGCCTGAATCAGGCCGTTGCGGTCGCGCGCCACCACGTGAAGGGTATCGCCGAGTCGATCCACCGCTTGGTGATGCAAGCTATTGACACGACAGCGTGAGACGCCGAGCAGGGTATGCAAGCGGCTTCCGGTAGCGATGTCGACCTGCTTGCGGGGCAGTACGGTGCGCTGGCGGCGCACATGATCGTAGGTGGTATAGATATCGCCGATCAGGGTGCCGCCGCAGTGCACGTTGATGATCTGCGCGCCTCGGCAGATGCCCAGCACGGGCAACTGCTGGGGCAGAAAGCGCTCGAGTAGAGCGAGTTCAAGGCGGTCCCGCGCGGGGTCGACGCGCACGTCCAGCCGTACTTCCCCGCCATACAACTGGGCGCCGATGTCATCGCCACCGCCGATCATCAATCCCGCCAGTCCTTCGGGAATCTCGCGCGAGGGTGATAGCCGCACCGGTTGTCCGCCGGCACGCCAAACGGCGAGCCGGTCGCATGCCCACGCCAGAAAGCTCTTGTGGTCCGACGTGGTGATGCCGATCAGCGGTCGTGAGTTCATTTCTCGACCCAGCGTTTCAGTTTGTCTCGCCATTGCCCCATCGTCGATTGCGTATGATGGGCGCGATAGGCCTGCATCTGCGTGCGCAGACTTTGCGGGTCGGCGGCCAGGCGTTCGACCGTGACCCAGCGGTTCCATTCAGTGACGCTGCCCCAGTCGAGCGTGTCGAGCTGGGCGTTGGGTAGGCGAAAGTGAAAGGTAGGGCGCGGTTTGACCAGGCTTTCCTGGAGCAAGGGATGTGCGGCCTCGGGCGCGAGGTAGGCGAACAAGGGGCACATATCGAGTTCACGGTTGCGAGTCGGATTGTCGCGCAGGTAATCGCTGATCAACTGCGCTTGCGTCGGCTGGTAATCGGGGTCGAGAACCTTCAAGGCATAGGCCTTGGGGAAGGGGTTGGTATGCGGGAGTATCTCGCGCGTAATGTCGACCCGGATCTGATCGCGCAACCAGGCGGCGAGGATGATATAGGCCTGCAGATGCGCTAGGACGCTCGACGTATCGGTCGCAGGGACTTCGGGGTTGAGATGCAACCCGAAACCATAGAAGACGCTGGCATCGGTGCCTTCGGCGCCATGTCGGCGCAAGGCTTCGAAGAGCCGGTCGAACTCGCCGAGTTCCGACCATGGGATCGGCGGCGAGACGATTTCGGTAGGCACCAGGCCGGCGACCATTTCGCCGAGCCACTCGCGCGAACGTTGATGAAACTCCACGCGCCATTCGCGTCCCGCCGATGGTGCCTGGCCGGGCGCCATCCCGTTAGCTTTCATGACCGCATCGTCGGGATGGACGTACTTGCTGTCCAGCTCGATGGTGAACTTGCCCCAGGGCGTGCCCTCGACACTCAGGCGGTGGGGGCTCTTGCGCACAATGTCGCCACCGAAGCAGTCGGCGACCAGCCGTGCGGCGGTGTCGGGCATGAGGCCAGCGAATTCGATTTCCACGCCGACTCGCCGTGGGCGTCCCACAGCGGTATTCGGGTAGGGAGGCGGCAATGGCTGCACGGATGACTCCTCGCGGAATTCGCGGTGCCGGTGAATGAAAGGGCACATGAGCCCGATAGGTTAACATCGCCGCCGGGCGAAAACGTAACCCGGCGTCTCGCCGGGGCATGCGGATATTGGGACGGACAACGGCCTCATGCGCTTATGAGGCAGTTTTGCGCTCGAAAAACCAACGTTTCATGGCACCGGTGATGCGTCGTAACTCGTCCCCTGAGGTGATGTAGGCCGGCATGGTGTACAGCCAGCGACCGAAGGGACGCAGCCACACCCCCCGGGATCGGGCGAAATCGGCCACGCCCTCGAGGGCGGCGGCATCGTGGACCTCGATCACCGCGGTGGCGCCTAGCACCCGCACGTCGGACACGTCCGGATGGGCGCGCAGCGCCGCGTCGTCCATAAGTTCCTCGCGCAGCACGGTGTTGAGCGCCTGAATGCGGCCCAGGTAGTCGTCCTCCTCGAACACTGCCAGGCTCTCCAGCGCGACGCGGCAGGCCAGCGGATTGCCCATGAAGGTCGGGCCATGCATGAAGGCGTGAAGCTCGCTATCGCCGATGAAGGCATCGTGCACCCGGTCGGTGGCCAGCGTCGCGGCGTGGCCCAGGTAGCCGCCGGTGAGGCCCTTGGAGAGCACCATGATGTCCGGCGTCACGTCGGCGTGGTCGGCGGCGAACATCCGGCCGGTGCGGCCGAAGCCGGTAGCCACCTCGTCGAAAACCAGCAGCACGTCGAACTCGTCGCACAGCTTGCGTGCGCCACGCAGGTAGTGGGGCGAGGTCATGTTGAGCCCGCCGGCCGCCTGCAGCAGCGGTTCCATCAGCAGCGCGCCGATCTCGTCATGATGGGCCTTGAGCACGGCGCGCAGGGCATCGAGGTCGGCCTGGACCTCATCCTTGCCGGCCTCGAAACCGGCGGTGGGCGCCGGAGCGAAGTGATGCTGCGGCAGGAAGCCCGCGAACAGCGAGTGCATGCCTTCTTCAGGGTCGCACACCGCCATGCAGCCGGCAGTGTCGCCGTGGTAGGCCTTCATCAGCGTCAGCATGCGGTGCTTGGCCGGCTTGCCGCGCAGGTAGTGGTACTGCACGGCCATCTTCATGGCCACTTCCATGCCCACCGAGCCGCTGTCCGAGAAGAACACATGGTTCAGGTCGGTGGGCGTGACGCGCACCAGTTCG
The DNA here is from genome assembly GCF_029544075.1 of Chromohalobacter canadensis. Classification (GTDB taxonomy): domain Bacteria; phylum Pseudomonadota; class Gammaproteobacteria; order Pseudomonadales; family Halomonadaceae; genus Chromohalobacter; species Chromohalobacter canadensis_A. The sequence goes on from NZ_JAJQJH010000011.1 coordinate 2,961, forward strand.
CGGGCCAGGCAGTCAGCCGGCTCGTGGGTCAGTCCGCCGAGCATCACATGGCAGAGTTCATCGGCCTGTTGCTGTATGGCGCGTACCAGGCGGGGATGGCGATAGCCGTGAATCATGCACCACCAGGAACAGGTGGCGTCGAGCAGCGACTCGCCGGTGTCCAGGGTGAAACGCGGACCGTCGCCGCCGACCACCTTGGGGGCGGGGGCTTGGGTCTTGAGATGCGCGTAAGGATGCCAGACGTGAGTCATCGAAGTTCCTCGCATGTGGGCAGCGTCAGGTAGTCGGCGGCGGCAAGTGCGCGTGCGTCCGGCGTGTCGACGGCCAGACGCGGCACGATGCCAAGGCAGGGCGCTTCCATAGTGCGCTCGAGGGCCGCCAGGTTGTCGCGATAGCAGGCTTCGTCGGCGACCTCGTCGAAGGACAGGCCCGGGTTGATCAGGTTACCCACCCAGCCGGCCAAGCGCAGTCCGTCGGCGCGGATCGCCTCGGCGCTGAGCCGGGCATGGTTCAGGCAGCCGAGCTCAAGCCCGACGACCAGGATCACCGGCAGTTCGAGGCGAACCGCCAGGCCGGCGAGGTCCTCGTCGTCGTTGAGGGGCACGCGCCAGCCGCCGGCACCTTCGATCAGCGTCAGGTCTCGTTTCTCGGACAGCGGTCCGGCGACGTGCGCGGCCAGGGCGTCGAGAGTCGGTTGCTCGCCGGCCCGACGGGCGGCCAGATGAGGCGCGATGGCCGGTTCATAGGTATAGGGATTGAGGGTGGCGTAGGCCGTGGTCGGCATGCTCTGGGCCTGGAGGGTCAGGGCGTCGATGTTGCGTAGCCCCTCGGCGGTGGGCTCACAGCCGGAAGCCACGGGCTTGAGCCCCAGGGTGGTCAGGCCGTGGCGGCGGGCCAGCGCCAGCAGGCCGCTGGCCACGAGAGTCTTGCCGGCGTCGGTGTCGGTGCCGGTCACGAAATAGGCGGTCATGTCAGCGTTCCAGATCGAGCGTCAGGAGGTGATAGGAGACGGGCAGGCCGTCCTCGGTGCGAAGCGTCTCGAAGCGTCGGGTGGCGCAGGCCACGTCGGCGCGCGAGAGCCGCGCCCCGTTGCGGGCTACCTGGGCGCCAACACCCTTGATGGAGGCCATCACCGCGGCGAGGTCGGGATAATGGAAGCGCTCGAGACGCGCCGTGATCTCGACCCGGCGGAAGCCGGCTGCGTGGGCGGCACGGCGGTGGCGGGCCGCGTCGCGAAACTCGAGCAGCGCGGCGGGGCGTGCCCAGGCCTGGCCGACCTCGGAAAGCGTGCCCGGCGCCAGGGTGTTGATCAGCACGCGGCCGCCCGGCCTCGACACGCGGCGGATCTCGGCGAGCACGGCGTCCAGATCCGGGCACCACTGGATGGCCAGGTTGGAGACCACCAGGTCGAGGCTGCCGCTGGGCAGCGGCAGGTCGGCGGCGTCGGCGCACAGCCAGTGGATGGCCTCGCCGTGATGGCGGCGGGCTTCGGTGAGCATGCCCGGGGCCAGGTCGAGGCCGTGGATCGTGGCGCCATCGTCATTGCCAGCACCGAAGCGTCCGGCCAGCTCGGCGGTCAGGTCGCCGGGGCCGCAACCCAGGTCCAGCACGGCGCCGGCGCGTTCGGGCAGCCGCTCGAGCAGGCGCTCGGCCATGACCTGCTGGGCCCGGGCACGCTGCCGGTAGTGCGGCGCGGCACGGGAAAAGGCATGTGCGACCCGGGCGCGCCAGTCGGCTGCCCTGTCATTACTGGGCAGTGTGGGGACAGAAGTGGCGGCATTCATGGCGTTTTACCCGAATGGGCGTCGCAGCCATAGCCGGCGAGCAGTCCCAGACGGTTGTCGTACGCGGCAGTCATGCACGGTCCTCCCGCTGGCAGGCGGCCAACCCGTCGAGCAGGGCGTCCAGGGCATCATCGTCGTGGGCGGCGGAGAGGGTGATGCGCAGCCGCGCCTCGCCCTTGGGGACCGTGGGCGCGCGAATGGCGCCGACACGCAATCCCGCCCGGGCCAAGCGCTCGGCCCAGCGCATGACGCGGGCGTTGTCACCCAGCACGATGGGTTGAATGGGTGTCCGAGAGTCGGCCAGCGGCAAGCCGAGCCTTGCGGCTTCGCGACGGAAATCGGCGATGCGCTCATGGAGCCGGGCGCGGCGCTCGGGTTCGGCCTCGAGGATATCCAGGGCGGCCAGGGTGGCCGCCGCTACGCCGGGCGGCTGGGCGGTGGTGTAGACGTAGGGACGGGCGAACTGGATCAAGTGGTCGATCAGCGCCTCGTCGCCGGCCACGAAGGCCCCGGCACTGCCCAGTGCCTTGCCGAGCGTGCCGACCAGAATGGGCACCTGATGGTGGTCATGGGCGCGACCCACGCAACCGTCGCCATGATCGCCGAGCACGCCGAGGCCATGGGCGTCGTCGAGCATCAGCCAGGCGCCGTGGCGACGGGCGGTCGCGGCGAGCCCACCCACGTCGGCCACGTCGCCGTCCATGCTGAACACGCCGTCGCTGACCACCAGCGTCGGCGTATCGCCCGGGGCGCGGGCCAGCAGCCGCTCGAGATCCTCGAGGTCGCGATGGTGGAAGCGCCGCGAGGGCGCGCCGGCAAGCCTTGCGCCATCGATCAACGAGGCATGGTTCAAACGATCCTGGAAGATCGGGGTGTGACGGTCGCACAGCGCCTGCAGGACACCGAGATTGGCCATGTAGCCGGTGGAGAACAGCAGCGCCCGGGGGCGTCCGGTCAGCTCGGCCAGGCGTCGCTCAAGGCGTTCGTGGATCTCAAGGTGTCCGGATACCAGGTGCGATGCTTTGGCGCCGGCACCCAGGCGTCTCGCGGCCGCTGCCTGGGCCTCTGCCAGGCGCGGGTCGTCGGCCAGGCCCAAGTAATCGTTGCCGGCGAAATCGATGAAAGGCGCGACATCGCTCAGGGTGGGGCGTTGCCGCCAACCATCGTCGGCGCGGCGCTGTTCCGCGACCCTCGCCAGCCGCGTCGACCAGAGGTCCGTACGCGAGTGCATGGCTCAGCCCCGGGCGGCGTCGTAGAAAAGGGAGTCGTCGCGCTGGCGCTGAATCGCATGGGTCAGCGCGATTTCGGCTTGTTCGTCGTCGCTGCGGGCGTCGCGCGTATTCGGATCGATAGGCTCAGGATGCAGGCCGAGCTTGTCGAACAGTGCCCGGTCGCGTTCCACCTGGGGGTTGCCGGTGGTCAGCAGGGTGTCGCCGTAGAAGATCGAGTTGGCGCCGGCCAGGAAGGCCAGGGCTTGGGTTGATTCGTCCATCTGCTCGCGGCCGGCAGACAGACGCACATGGCTTTTAGGCATCAGGATGCGGGCCACGGCGATGGCGCGGATGAATTCGAGTGGGTCCATGTCCTCGACGTTTTCCATCGGGGTGCCCGGCACTTTGACCAGCATGTTGATCGGCACCGACTCGGGATGCGGATCCAGGCGCACCAGTTGCTGGAGCAGGGCGGCGCGATCGCGGGGCGCTTCACCCATGCCCAGGATGCCGCCCGAACAGACCTTCATGCCTGCCTCGCGCACGTTGGCCAGGGTATCCAGGCGGTCGGCATAGGAGCGGGTCGTGATGATCTCGCCGTAGTATTCCGGCGAGGTATCCAGGTTGTGGTTGTAATAGTCGAGCCCGGCCTCGGCGAGTCGCTTGGCCTGGTCGACATCGACCATGCCCAGAGTCATGCAGGTCTCCAGCCCCAGTGCCTTGACCCGGCCGACCATCTCCATTACCACCCGCAGGTCCTTCTCCTGCGGGCTGCGCCAGGCGGCGCCCATGCAGAAGCGGCTGGCGCCGGCTTCCTTGGCGGCCTTGGCCTGCTCTACCACCTTCTCGATCTCGAGCAGCTTTTCCTTGCCGAGCCCGGTGTTGTAGTGCCCGGATTGCGGGCAATACTTGCAGTCTTCGGGGCAGGCGCCGGTCTTGATCGACAGCAGGGTTGAGACTTGCACGGCGTTGGGATCGAAATGTGCTCTGTGCACCTGCTGGGCACGGAACAGCAGGTCGTTGAAGGGTAGCGCGAATAGCGCTTCTATCTCCTCCAGGGACCAGTCGTGGCGCGTTGGTCGAGAGGCCGGCGACGAATCGGCCCAAGCATGGTCGCGGGACGGGGCAGACATGATGTTCTCGCTGTTAGTTAACTTATGGGATTTAAAAAGTTGACAAAGAGGGTACGAGGCTGCGCCGACATGTCAACCTTCAACTTATTTTAAGTTGACTGACTGAGGGCTCGTGGTGTCTAAAGTGCTGACCACCAGGCGCGTCGTTTGTCTGCCGTCTACCCCGGGCTCGGGGCTGCTCTCGCGATGGTGTAAGATGCCGCTGGATGCCACCTCGACCGCCGGGAGCCTGCATGTTCAGCGTCATACACGCCAATCACCTCGAGGACCTGGGGACGCTCGCGCTCGATGTCATTCGGCGCCACCGTCAACCGCCGCTGGTGCCGGAAACCTTTCTCGTCCAATCCAACGGCATGGCGCAGTGGTTGCGCTTGACCTTAGCCGAGGCCGATGGCATCGCCGCCTCGGTGGATTTTCCGCTGCCTTCAAGCTTCGTGTGGCGCGCCTATCGCGCGGTGCTGGGTGACGACATCCCCGAGCAGTCCCCGTTCGACAAGACACCCCTGGCCTGGCGGCTGATGGAATTACTGGAGCGTTGTCTCGATCCCGAGGCGTCTCCCTACGACCCGGCGTGTTACGCGCCGCTGCGTGACTATCTCCAAGGCGAGGCGCTCGAGGCGAGCCCGTTGCCGGGCGCTGCACATGAGGCGCGCGAGCGTCGCCGTTGGCATCTGGCGGTGCGACTCGCCGATCTCTTCGATCAGTACCTGATCTATCGTCCCGAATGGATCGAAGCCTGGGAGCGGGGAGAAAATGCGCCCACGGACCTGCCCGACGACCAGCGCTGGCAGCCGGCGCTGTGGCGGGCGCTGATAGAAGATGCCCCGGCGCAGGCGCGTGAGCACCATCGCGCGCGTCTACACCGGCGTTTTCTCGACGCCGCCCGGCAGCTTCGCGAGCGCCCCCGCGATATACCGCCGCGACTGTTCGTGTTCGGGATCTCGGCATTGCCGGCGCAGACCCTCGAGGCCCTGCACGCGCTTTCCGGCGTGGTCGACGTGTTCCTGATGATCGCCAATCCCTGTCGCCATTACTGGGGCGATATCGTCTCCGACCGTGATGCCATCAAGCGTGCCGGGCGGTTATCGGCCCGGGCACGCCACGAGCAGGAGTCGCGTCACCCTGAAGCGCCGTGGTTGGCCGAACTCGACGAGGAAGCGCTGCATCTGCACGCCAATCCGCTGCTGGCGGGGTGGGGCACTCAGGGGCGAGATTTCATCGTCGGCCTTTATGAGTTCGAGAGCGCGCGCGGCTTCGACCTGGAAACCGATGTCTTTCGTGATATGGCCCCCATGCAGTCACCGACGCTGCTTCAGCAGTTGCAGCAGGACGTACTCGAGCTGGCGCACCCTGGCGAGCGTGCCCGACAGGAAGGTGGCCCCAGAACGATCGCCGAGGACGACGACTCTCTGGCCCTTGTCAGCGCTCACTCACCGCTGCGTGAGGTGGAGATTCTCCACGACCGCTTGCTGGCGGCCTTCGAGGACGCCGAGGCGGCGGGCGAACCACTGCGGCCTCGCGACATCGTGGTCATGGTGCCGGAGATCGATCGCTACGCGCCCTGCATCGAGGCGGTCTTCGGCCAGTTGCCACCGTCGCATCCCCGGCACATCCCCTTCACCATCGCCGACCAGGTAGCCAGCGAGGCGGACCCGCTCATGGTGCTGGCCTTGCTGTTGCTCGACTTGCCCGAGCGTCGGCTGACGGTCAGCGAGGTGCTCGATGCCCTGGAAGTGCCCGCCTTTCGTGCGCGCTTTGCCATCGACGAGGCCGAGCTCGAGCGGCTACGCCAATGGCTGGCAGGCAGCGGCGTGCGCTGGGGGCTGAGTGCCGAGCACCGTCAGTCACTCGGGTTTCCGGCGCTGGGCGAGAACAGCTGGCGCTTCGGGCTGTCGCGCATGCTGCTCGGTTACGCCGTGGGTGAGCCGCCATCAGCCGCGTCTCGTGACGAAAGTGATGACTCACTGGGGCGCCCGCCGAGTTGGGACTTTCAGGGCATCGTGCCCTATGCCGAGGTGGGCGGCCTGGAGGCCGACCTCGCCGGACGTGTGGCGGCGCTGCTCGACACCCTGGAAACACAGTGTGCGGCCTTGAGCGAGCGGTTGCCCCCCGAGGCGTGGCTGGGACGTCTGCAAGCCTTGTTTTCCGCCTGTTTGAGCCCTACCACGGCGGAAGAGCATGATGTCGTAGCGCGCCTCGATGCGGCGCTGGGACGCTGGTCGCAGCAATGTCGACAGGCCGGTTTCGAGGCTGAGGTGGGGCTCGGCGTGGTGCGCGATGCGTTGCGTGCCGAACTGGACGAAGGTGGTCTCGCGCAGCGCTTTCTGGCCGGCAAGGTCAACTTCGCGACTTTGATGCCGATGCGCGCGATTCCCTTCCGTCATGTCTATCTGCTGGGCATGAATGACGGCGATTACCCCCGCGTGCGACAGCCCCAGGATTTTGATCTGATGGCGACGCGCCCGCGTCCCGGTGATCGTTCGCGGCGGGACGACGACCGTTACCTGATGCTCGAAGCCATGCTGTCGGCGCGCGAATGCTTGACGCTTTCTTGGGTGGGGCGTGACGTGCGCGACAATACCCCGCGCCCGCCGTCGGTGTTGCTCGGCGAGTTGCTCGATACTATCGAACAGGGCTGGGATGTGCCCGAGAGGGATGTCGCCGACCGCGCCACCCGCCTGGCGCAGCGCCTGATCGAGACACATCCGTTGCAGCCGTTCTCGCGACGCTACTTCGAACGCGACGACCCGCACTTTACCTATGAGTCGAGCTGGGAGGCGCTGTATATGCCCCCCGAGCGTGACGAAGCTGCACCGTGCAATGCCGCCACGGCGGTCGAGTTGCCCAGTGAACCGCTTGGGGTGGGTGATCTACAACGCGTGCTGCGACGCCCATGGACGGTTTATCTGGGGCGCCTGGGCGTGCATTTCGCCGACGCCCATGTGCCCGACGAGGACAACGAACCATTCGCTCCGGACGGCCTGGAAGATCACGGTCTCAAGCGCGAGCTGCTCGAGGGTGCCCGCGAGGGTGTGCCGTTGACCGCCGTCGCCGAGCGGCTGCGCATGGCCGGGCGCTTGCCGACGGCCGGTTTCGGCGAGGCCCTGATCGAACCGCGCCTGGCGCGCCTGTCGCGTCAGGTGGAAAGCTGGCGCCGTGAGGTGGCCGAATGCGTCACGTCGTCGCCACCGCTGGTGCGTTATGTCGATGGCCATGACAAGGCACTGACGCTCGAAGCGCGTCTCGACGGGCTTTTCGCCGCGCCTGAAGAAGCCACGGCGCCCTGGCGGCTGGTGACGCTGGAGCCGGGACACTACGGGCATCTCAAGGTCGAAGGCGAGGGTCCTTATCGCCATGTCGGCAAGTTGCATCGACTTTATACCGGCTATCTGCGCTGGTTGCTCGCCAATGCCACGCTGGAGGCGCCGTGTGCCTGGACGGCGATCTTCGAGGATCGCTGTCTGCTCCTCCCGGGCCTGGACAAGGCCAGCGCCGCAGGCGAGCTCGATGGCCTGCTGGTGGCTTGGGCGTGTGCCTATCGAGCGCCGAGGCCGGCCATCGATGAGGTCGCCAAGGAGGTCTGGAAACGTTTGCCGCGTGCCGAATGGGTGCCGTTGGCGGCAGGCGAGGCGCCAGATGCTGGCCTGCGCGAGGCGCTCATCGCGCGCTATGAGACCGATGCCTTCTCCGGGCCGGCGGCGCTGCGTGCCAGTGACGGCGCCCTGGGTCAGCTGTGGCCCGATTTCGCTACCTTCGAGGCAGCGGGCGGCATTGCCGCCTCGCTTACCCAGTATGCGCCGCTACTGGACATGCTGGCGCGAATTACCCAGCGGGTACACGGAGGTCGTTCATGACGTCGCCCAGCCATGCAACGGCGCCGACCGTTCAGCCCTTGGTGCTCAAGACCCTGCCGCTGACCGGCCATCACCTGATCGAGGCGAGTGCGGGTACCGGCAAGACCTTTACCTTGGCGGCACTCTATGTGCGTTTGGTGCTCGGCCCGTTACCCGGGCGCGAAGATCACGATTTCCCGCGCCCGCTGTTGCCGCCGGAAATTCTCGTGGTGACCTTTACCGAAGCCGCTACCGCCGAGCTGCGCGGACGCATTCGAGCGCGTCTCAAGGAGGCCCGCGATTGGTTGCTGGCGACGAACGAAGCGCGTGACGACAAGGTCCTCGCGGCGCTGCTGGCGCCCTTGGTCGAGGCCGGTGACGAGGCCTTGGCCGGTGCCGCCAAGCGCCTGGATCAGGCCGCGCGGCTGATGGACGAGGCGGCGATTTTCACCATCCATGGCTTTTGCCAGCGCATGCTGACCCGCCATGCCTTCGATGCCGGCGCCCGCTTCGGTGCCGAGCTACTGCAGGATGGCTCGGCCTTGCTGACGCGCGTCGTGGAGGATTACTGGCGCTGCCATTTCTATCCACTCGCCGCGCACTGGCAGCGCGAGATTCGTCGACGTTGGGAGGGGCCGGAGGCGCTGAGCCGTGCCTTGACGCCGCTACTCAAGGAAGGCCGGGCACAGCCACTGTGGTGGGATGGCGAGCATATCCAGGCGCCCGCGTCGCTGCACGCGTTGTTGGAGAGCGCGGAGCGCTCGTTGGCCGCCCGCAGTGAACTGGAAGCCCGGCTGCGACAGGCGTGGGATCGTGACGCCATCGCGACCTGCCTGCAAGAAGCCTTCGAGCGCGGCTCCCTCAACAAGCGCAGTTACAAGCCGGAAGAGCTCGGGACACGCCTGGCGGCATTCGAGCAGTGGCTGACGACGCTCGAAGCGGGCGGCGATGACGACACGACCGACAGTCAGGGCCGCTTCTGGCTGAGCCAGGCCAAGCTCGAGGGGGCCACCAAGAAGGGCCATGACATCCCCGCGCATCCCTTCTTCGCGGTGCTTGACGAACTGGTCGAAACCGCCACGCCCTTCGACCAGTTGGCGCCGCAAGTGCTGGCTCACGCCCGCGATACGGTGACGGCGATGTTCGCCGCCGAGAAGCATCGCCAAGGATTATGGGAATTCGGCGACCTGCTCTGTGACCTGGACGCCGCGCTCGACCCCGACGCGGCCCCCGAAGCTGCCTTGCGCCTCGCCGGGCGCATTCGCCGGGCGCTGCCAGTGGCGCTGATCGACGAGTTTCAGGACACCGACCCGCTGCAGTACCGCATCTTCTCGCGGATTTACCGGGCACCTGAGTCGGAGACCGCGACCACCTTGTTGATGATCGGCGATCCCAAGCAGGCGATCTATGCCTTTCGCGGCGCCGATATCGATACCTATCTGGCGGCGCGGCGCGAAACCCCGAGTCGCTTCACCCTGGCGCGCAATTTTCGCTCCAGCCAGGCCATGGTCAAGGCGGTCAATACGCTGTTCACGCGCCATCCCGAACCCTTCGGCAGCGACGAGATCCCCTTTGTCGAGGTCGAGGCCCAAGGCAAGTCGACGCGTCTGGTGAATGCCGATGGCCACGATATGGCAGCGCTCGGCGCCTGGTGGCCGAACGAGGAGCGTCACACCAAGGCGGATTACCAGACGCGCATGGCAAGCGCTGCGCGTGCCGAGACGCAGCGCCTGCTCGAGGGGGGCGCGTACTTTGTCGATGGCAGCGGTGCGCGTTGTGCGGTACGCCCCGCTGACATCGCGATTCTGGTGCGCAAGGGCGCCGAGGCGCTGGCGGTGCGTCGCGCGCTGGCCGAGGGCGGCATTCGCAGCGTCTATCTCAGCGAGCGCTCCAGCGTCTTCGATACCCCGCTGGCCTTCGAGCTGCTGCAGTTGTTCGAGGCGGTGGCGCAGCCGCGCCAGGACGCTCGCCTCAAGGCGGCGCTGGCGACGCGCCTTCTGTGCGATACACCGGCGACGTTGGAAGCGCTGCTCGCCGATGAGCTGGCGTGGGAGCGCGAAGTCGAGCGTTTCGCCGACTATCATCGCCAGTGGCAGCGGCGTGGCGTGCTGCCCATGCTGCGCGCGGTAATGCGCGACTTCCGGGTCGCCGAACGCCTGGGGCAGCGCGACGATGGCGAGCGTGCGCTGACCGACCTTCTGCACCTGGGAGAGCTGGCGCAGACGGTGTCGGCCCGGCTCGACGGCGAGCATGCGCTGTTGCGCTGGTGGCATCGTGCGCTTCTCGAAGGCGCGGCCGAACTCGATGCCGAGGCCGTCAGTCAGCGCCTGGAAAGTGATGAGGATCTGGTCAAGGTCATCACCATCCACAAGGCCAAGGGCCTCGAATATCCCATCGTGCTGTTGCCGTTCGTCTGCGATTACCGACCGGCGGCACCGGATCGCAGTACCGGCCTGCTCGAATGGCGCGATCCGCAACAAGGGCGTGTCTGGGTGCACGGTGCCGACGACACGCAACTGGCGGCCGCCGAGCAGGCGCGGCTAGACGAGGACGTTCGGCTGCTCTATGTCGCACTCACGCGGGCCGCACATGCCTGTCGCCTGGGCGTCGCGCCACTGGGGCGCGGGCGCGGCGCGTCGACCTGCCTACACGAAACGGCGTTGGGCCGACTGCTGGGCTGCCAGGCCGACGACGACGGGCATGCGCTGCGCGAACGCTTGGCGGCGGCGCTGAACATCGAGGCGTGCCCCGCGCCGCCCGCGCATCGCCTGCGGCTTGGCGACACTGCTCCGGAAATGGCCCCGGCGCGACGTTTTACGGGGGGCATCGACGACGATTGGTGGATCGCCTCGTATTCGGCGTTGATCGTCGACGCACGTCTCGAGGCCGGCACGGGTGCACAGGCGCTGCCCTGGGATGCCCCGGCGACGCTGGATGTCGAGGTCAGCCGCGAGCGCGACCCGGTGCCGCGTCCCGCCGCACGCACGCTGCGCGATTTTCCGCGCGGCCCGCGCCCGGGGACTTTCCTGCATAGCCTGCTGGAAGCGGTGGACTTCGACCGCCTGAGTGAACCGGCGTATCGCGACGAATTGCAGCGTCTGGTCAGCACGCGCTTGCACCTCGGCGGCTTCGACGCCGAGTGGGCGCCGGTGTTGCTCGATTGGTTATGTCAGGCACTGCCGACGCCGTTTGTCGGCCATCAGGACGCTGCGATTCGTCTCGATGGCTTGGCCGCCTGGCGCGCCGAGCTGGAGTTCTGGTTGCCCGCCGAGGATGCCTGGAGTACGCCGCTCGATGCGCTGGTCTGCGCGCTGGAACCCTTGCCGACACCGCGCCCTCGGCTGGCGCCGCGCAAACTCAACGGCATGCTCAAGGGCTTCGTCGACCTGGTGTTCGAGGCCGAGGATGGCCGCTGGTACGTCCTCGACTGGAAGTCGAATCATCTGGGCGACGCGCTGGCTGACTATCACCACGAGGCGCTGGCCGAGGCCATGGTCGCGCATCGCTACGACCTGCAGTACGTGTTGTACGTGCTGGCGCTGCATCGCCTGCTGAAGGCGCGTCTCGAGGATTACGATTACGATATCCACATGGGCGGGGCCTGTTACATGTTTCTGCGCGGCTTCGATGGCACACCGGGCCATGGTGTCTTTCAGCGGCGTCCCGAGCGGCGCTTGATAGAGGCCTTGGATGCCTGGCTCGCCGGCGACGTGGCGCCCGTCGAGGCGCTGCGTCGTGAATACGGCGTCGCCGTGCCTGAGACTGCCCCGGGAGAGAATGCATGAGCGATGCACAATATTCCTTGATCCTGGAGGCGACGCCGCCTTCACGCACGAGATTGTTCGAGAGCCTGGCGTGGTGGGAGGCGCTGGGCTGGCTGCGTGCCTTGGATGCTCACTTCGTGCGCTTTCTCGCCGAACTCGACTCCGAGGCGCCGGCCGAAGTGCTGCTGGCGGCGGCGTTGACCAGCCATCAATTGGGTCGTGGCCATGTCTGTCTGGCGCTTTCGCGTGCCTTGGCGGCGCCGCGCGACGTACTCTCGTTGCCGCCGTTGGAAGAAGGCGCGCCACAGGCCGAGGTGCCGCTTCCCGAAGACTTCCTGCAGGGGCTGGATAGTGCCACCTGGGCCGCGCGATTGGCCGTTTCGCCGCTGGTGGCGCCGCCTGGGCCGGGCACTACGCCGCTGGTGCTGGAGGGCGAGCGGTTGTATCTACGCCGCTACTGGTCTGCCGAGCGAGCGGTGGCGGCGCATCTCGGCGAGCGTCTGGGGCGCCCCTTACCGGTCGAAGCGTCACTGGCCGAGCCTCTGGCGCGGCTGTTTGCCGCGAACGCCACGCACGACGATATGCCGGATTGGCAAAAGGTGGCGTGCACGCTGGCGCTGCGTAACCGGATGACGATCATCTCTGGCGGCCCCGGTACCGGCAAGACCACGACCGTGACGCGGCTGTTGGCATTGCTTCAGACACAGGCGTTGTCGTCGGTGGCATCGAGCCACGGCTTGCGTATCCAACTGGCCGCGCCCACCGGCAAGGCGGCGGCACGATTGTCCGAGTCTATCGCTGGCGCGGTGAAGGATCTCGACGTCGACGATGACGTCAAGGCGGCCTTGCCACGTGAGGCGTTGACGCTTCATCGCCTGCTTGGCGCGCGTCCGGATACGCGTCGCTTTCGCCATCACGCCGGGCATCCGCTGAGTCTCGACCTGCTGGTGGTGGACGAAGCCTCTATGGTGGATCTGGAGTTGATGGCCGCGCTGCTCGAGGCCATGCCGGCCGAGGCGCGCCTGATCCTGCTCGGCGACAAGGATCAGCTCGCCTCGGTGGAGGCTGGCTCGGTGCTTGGCGATCTTTGCGCCAATGCCCTGGACCAGGGCTATTCGCCGCATGCCTGTGAGGTGCTCGAGCGGCTGGCGGGGATCTCGATGACACCCGATGCGGCGTGCTCGCCGCTGGCCGATCACGTGGTCATGCTGCGCAAGAGCTACCGCTTCGATGTGCATAGCGGCATCGGCGCCCTGGCGGCGGCGACCAATGCTGGCGATGTCGCGGCGTTTCGCCGTGCATGGGACGCGGGGTACGCGGATATCAATTGGCTAACGGCGGCGCGCGACCAGATGGCCGTCGAGCGGGCCGCGCTGGCCGGCTATCGCGCTCTCTATCGGCGTATCGCGGCAGGCGCCACGGCGACGGAGGCGCTGGAACGGCTAGGGGACTTCCAGGTGCTGTGTGCGCTCAAACGTGGCCCCAGGGGCGTCGAGGGGCTCAACGCGCGTATCGCCACACGCCTATGGCGGGAAGGCTTCATCGACGATCATCAGGGCTGGTACGCCGGGCGTCCGGTGATGGTGACGCGCAATGACCCGCAACTGGCGCTCTATAACGGCGACATCGGTATCGTCTTGCCCGACCCCGAGGCGCAGCAGCGTCTGCGGGTGTTCTTCGCGACCGCCGATGGCGCACGGGCGGTGTTGCCGTCGCGACTCGAGGCCTGCGAGACGGTATTCGCGATGACTGTGCATAAATCGCAGGGCTCCGAGTTCGCCCATGTGCTGTTCGTCTTACCCGAGCACGCTAACCCTATTCTGACCCGCGAGCTGGTGTATACCGGCATTACCCGCGCCAAGCGCCAGTTGACGCTGGCCGGCGGCGATGCGCGGGTCATGGACAGCGCTCTGCACCGACGCGTAGTGCGTGACAGCGGCTTCGCCGACTGGGTGGCGGTGCTGGATGAGGAGGAGACATCATGAATGCTTCATCGCCTGAAAATGCCGCGATCGGTGGCAGCGACTGGGCGTCGTTGAGCAGTCCCGAGCTGGCTCGGCGCGTAGGCCCAGAGAGCGTGGCGTTGTTGCCGTTAGGGGCCATCGAACAGCATGGCGCACATCTGCCGCTTTCCACCGACGTGGATATCGCCGACGGCCTGGTCGCGGCGATGCGTGAACGTGTCGCAGCATCGCGGGATTTGCTGATACTGCCTACGTTGGCGGTGGGGTCGAGCCTCGAGCATGGTAACTTCGCGGGCACTTTGAGCCTGACGCCGGAGACGGCCATCGCGCATCTGGTGGATATCGGTGACAGCGTGGCGCGTGCGGGGATCCGTCGCCTGGTGCTGTTCAATAGCCATGGCGGCAATAAGGCGGTGGTCGATCTGGCGGCACTCAAGTTACGCGAGCGCTATGGCTTGCTGGTAGTCAAGGCGAATTACTTTCGCTTCGCGCCGCCCGAAGATGCGCTGCCCGCCGAGGAGTTGCGCCACGGGCTGCATGGCGGTGCGCTGGAAACCGCAATGATGATGCACCTGGTGCCGCACAAGGTACGCCAGACCGAACTCAGCGAGGCCGTCTCGCTAGGGGCTCACCAGGAACGCGCCGGACGCACGCTACTCCCTGAGGGCGATGCCGGCTTCGCCTGGATGGCGCAGGATCTGCATCCCAGCGGTGTGGTGGGCAACGCAACCCTGGCCACGCCGGCCCTGGGGGAGCGGCTGGTCGCTCATTTCGCCGCGCGCTTGGCGAGCGTGGTCGAGGAAGCCCACTGCTTCGATCTGGCCCAACTGCGCGAACGCTCGCCGCAGTGAGCGGTACGTCACGTCATTCGAGCGAGCCCGACGTATCACGGTGCGGGGCGCGCCTGTCGGTGACGTCCGGGGGCTCCAGCACGTCGTCCAACCAGTGCCCCGCGCGTTCTGCCTTGGCGCTCAGGTAACGTCGGTTGTGTTCGTTGAGCTTGCCATAGCAAGCTTGGCGGCCGACTACCTCGACGCCACCTCGGCTCATGGCGTCGATCTTGCCGGGGTTGTTGGTCAGTAGTGCGATGCGCGTGATGGAGAGTGCTTCGAGCATTTGCAGCGCCACATGATAACGGCGCTCATCGTCGCCGAAACCCAGCACTTGGTCGGCGTCGACGGTATCCAGGCCGTCATCCTGCAGGTGGTAGGCCCGCAGTTTGTTGGCCAGCCCGATGCCGCGTCCCTCCTGGGCGAGGTACAGGAGGATGCCGCCGCCGCGCTCGGCGATGGCGGCCACGCTGCCACGTAATTGCTCACCGCAGTCGCAGCGCAGGCTACCGAACAAATCGCCCGTCAGGCAGGCCGAGTGCAGGCGCGTCGGTACGGCGTCTGCCCACCGGGTAGGATCGCCGACCAGTACTGCGAGGTGCTCACGCAGGCCGTCGCTCTCACGGAACAGCACAAATCGCGTGCGCTCGGCCTCGGCCAGTGGGATCTCCGCTTCGCTGATGCGCTTGAGCGAGGTCATGTCGCCTTCGTCGTAGCGTTGTACGTCTTCGAGTGACACGGCCAATAAGGTGCCGTCGGCGATGAGGGCATCTACCGCCTCGCGGCGCGCCGGGGCCACCGTGGCACTCAAAGCGGCGGGCACCAAAAGTCCACGTCGCATCAAGCCCAGCGCCGCGGTCTCCGCCGGCGTGGCGGGTTGCGACGCCTTTGGTGTGTCGGCCTCGGCCGCCATGGCCCAAGCGATGACATCGCCAGCACGATGGTCCACGCTTAGCGGCAGATGTACGGCGTGGGATGCGCTGGGCATCGACGCGCCGAGGCGGGCATGCCGATGCTCGGTAATCACCAGACCGGGCGCGTGGCCGGCCAGGGTGGCGAGCGATGTTAGGGTGTCGTCGTCGATGCCTTCCAGTGGCTGGACCAAGACGTCGTCTTGTGGAGTGCGCAGCACGACCGGCAAGCCGCGGCGCAAGTCGAAGATCGTACGTTCTACCTGTCTCATGAGCCTCTCCTTGGTTTTTGCGCGTCGTAATGCTTCGATGACGTGTCATGACACTTTCGTTGGCACACGGCACGGGAGACCGTATGAGCCTTGCGATACTCGATGTGGCGCTGGCCTGGCAAGGGATTTGTGAGGCTCGACGCCAGGATTGGGATGCCCACGCGGCGTTGACGCTGGCGAGCGGCCGGCTGCGAATCTGGCGCGGCGGCGCCTGGCAGGCCGAGGACCCGGTCACGGCGGAGGCGACGGCGCTGCTCGATAGCCTGTTGCCGAGCAGTGCCACGTCCGGGCGTTTCGTCATCGCGCAACTCGGGCAGAGCCTCGATGGACGTATCGCCACGGTCAGCGGTGCTTCGCACTACGTCACTGGCGAGGCGAGCCGCGTGCATTTGCATCGCCTGCGCGCACTGGTCGATGCCGTGGTGATCGGAGCGGGGACGGCCTGTGCCGACGATCCGCAGCTCACCGTGCGACATGAGACGGGGGATAACCCGGTACGCGTGATTCTCGATCCCAATGGCCGCGTGCCCGCGACCAGTGGTGTACTCCAGCGCGGCGATGCCCCGACGTTGCATATCACCCGGCATCCGTTGCCGCGCGAAACCCTGGGCGCCCATGTCGAATCGCTGGTACCCGATGGCGCGGCGGACCTGACGCCGTCGGCGCTGCTCGATACCCTGGCGGCACGCGGGCTTCGTCGCGTGCTCATCGAAGGCGGTGGACAGACCGTGTCGCGCTTCTTGGCGGATGGCCAGCTCGATCGCCTGCATGTCGTGGTGGCGCCGTTGCTGATTGGTTCGGGGCGCCCGGCGGTGAGCCTGGCCGAGATCGAGACCCTCGACGCTGCGCTGCGTCCGCCATGTCGTACGTTTGCGATGGGCGACGACACCTTGTTCGATCTGGCACTGCGTAAGTGACGCGATGCGATGCATGGTGACCTCCTCAGGGCTTGCCCGGCAGCGAGTCCGTGGCGGCCGAGGCGTGGTGAGGCGGGCGTCGCACGCCCAGCAGCCAGGCCCCCGGTAGGCTCGAGACCAGCACGATGACGCCGTAGACCATCGAGATGGCCACGCCCTGCGCGGGATCGAGCCCGGCGCCCATCCACACCAATGCGGCGGCGCTTTCGCGTAGTCCCCAACCGGCCACCGAGAGCGGGATCGCCATGACCATGAGGACTGGTGGGATCAAGGGCAGAAGGGTGCCCAAGGCGATATCGGCGCCGATGGCCCGGGCAGCGATGGCATAAATCGCGATGTAGCTAGCTACTACGCCCAACGAACTGATGCATTGCCAAAGCCACATGCGCGAGGCGACTAGGGCGGCGCCGAGATCGTCCAGCGTATCGCGCAGCCAGGCCGGCGGACGACGATATCCCCAGATCCCCAGGGCGCCCAGTATGGCTATTCCCGCTAACAGGACTCCGGGCGCATTAGCCAGCCGGGCAAAGCCACCGAGCACGCTGCCGCGTAAGGCCGGCGAGGCCAGCAGCGCCGCGATGGCGATCAATGCCAGCATCAGTTGTCCCGAGAGACGTTCGATGATGACGGCGCGCCAGGCCCGTGGGCGGTCGCTGCTCGTCCGGGCATGTCGCCAGGCCCGAGAGGCATCGCCTACGATGCCGCCGGGAAGGATCTGATTGAGGAACGTGGCCGCGTAGTATTCCGCTACGGCGCGCCGTAACGGCAGTGTCAGCCCCATGCGACGGGCGGTCAGTCGCCAGCGCCAGGCGGAGAGCACGACCTGGGGCACGCTGAGGGCCAGTGCCAACAACAGCCAGCCTGGGGCGGGAGCAACGAAGGCGTCACGCAGTGCCTGGGCATCGAGTTGCCAGGCAAGCACTCCGATCAGCACCAGGCTGACGCCCAGGCGTGCAAGGGTTGCGTTAGCGGGACGCATGGGCTGGCTCCGGGGCGGCGAACAGGTCGCGGTGCCCGACGTAGAGGTCGAGATGACCCCGGTCGAGGGCCTCCCGGCGGCGTTGCCACCAGCGCTCGATGCGCTGGCGATCATGGGGAGCTTGCTCACGGGCGGCGGCGGCCCAGCCGTCGATGAGGCTCAGCGCCAGGGGGCGCTGAGCTGGCGTCAGGTGCCAGGGACTTTCAGCGTCGGCGATGTGAAAGCCTCTGGTGGTAAAGGCTTGGATCAATGCTTGGGGTGCCGTGGTGCCAAGCGCAGGGCCGAGGCCCTTGTCGCGGCGTTGATGCGCGGCGAGTGTCTCGAAGAGCCAGGCATCTTCAGCATCATTGACCACTACATCATCGGCCTGGAAACGAATGTTGCCGTCCACGCTTAGCGTGATCAGTATCGCGGTGCGATGAACCGCGCAGGCGTCGGCGAGGGCCTCGACCCAGGTGGCGCTGACCAGATCGCACAGCGCCGAGGCGGTAATGAGGTCGATACCGGCAAGCCATGATGCTTTGAGCGCATGCAGGTCGCGCTGGTGTGTGGTCGCGTGAATGGGCGCTCCCGCTTGGTCGCGCAAGGGATGACAGCGCCCCACGGCTTGGCTGAGCAAAGCATCGTCATGATCGACCAGGTGCCAGTGCTGGGGGCCGGGCAAGCGAGGCGCGAGATAGCGCACATTGGCACCACTGCCACTGCCGAGATCGAGTAATTGCCAGGGTGCATGACCCCTACGTGCGGCAAGCCAGTCGGTGGCCGCCTGCAAGGGGACCGCAGCGCGAGCGTCGTGATCGGCCTGCTCGCGTCGCGCCAGCCAAGACTCGCTGAACGTACCGGCGGCGTTCATGCGGCGCCTCGTTGCAAGGCGGCGGCGAAGGCCGCACCGACCTGCGACCAGTCGCGCAGTGAGGTCCGTGCGCGTTCGGCGCCTTTGCGCCATGTCTGGCGCTTGTAAGGGGCGTCGAGCATCTCGTGCAGGGCATTGGCGAGGGCATCGACATCGCCGGGCGATACCTTGATGCCGGCGTCGTCGGGCAGGGTATGTGCTAACGCCCCTCCGGTAGTGGTGATCACTGGCAAGGCATGTGCCAGGGCCTCGCTGACGACCATGCCGTAGCCTTCGTAATGCGAGGGCAACACGAAGATATCGCTGCCGTGGTAGGCCTCGTCCAAGGCATCGGCGGGTCGCTCGCCGAGTAAGTGGATGCGTTCTTCAAGGCCGTGGGCGGCGATACGTGACTGGACATGCTCGACATGCGCCGGCGCGCGATCCAGACCGCCGATGCAGTCGCATGTCCAGGGCAGGTCGGTGAGCGCTGCCAGTGCCTCGACGAGCACATCATGCCCTTTGCGCGGAGTGACCGTGGCCACGCACAAAAGGCGAGGCACCTCAGCATTGCCACGTGCCGGCGCGGCGCGCATCACGCCGGGTTCGACCACGTGCAAGCGCTCTGGCCCCACCTGGAAATCCGCTAAACGCCGCGCGGTGAAAGGGCTGGTAACGATGACATTGTGCACCGCTGACAGCGCGCGCGTTTCGCTGATTAAGAAGCGTTCGCGTTCGGCGGCGCCAAGACCGGTTTCGTCGGCGAGCGGATGGTGAACCAGGGCGGTGAGCCTCAAGCGCTGGGCATGGGCCTCGAGTACGTCGGGCAACCCGCCCATCGCGAGTCCATCGATGATTACATGGGCGCCCTCGGGCCGGGCTGCCAGCGCGTCGTCCAGGGCCTGGCGTGCGGTGCCGTCGGGCTCGGGGAAGCGACCCTCGAGGTCGACGACCCGCACCTGCCAATCACGCTGGCGCAGTGCCTCGACGATGCGGGCATCGTAGACGTAGCCTCCGGTCAACTGATCGGGATCGCCGGCCACGATCAATGTCAGCACTTCGCTCATAGGGCGCCCTCGTAACTGGCCCAGGCGACGTGCGATTCATGCAGTGTGACACCGAGGGCCGTCAGGCCATTTCCGGTCGCGCCGAGTTCGCCCTGGCGGATGGCGTGGGCGAGGCGCTCGAAAACCACCTTGGCCATGAATTCGGTGGTGGTGTTGCGCCCTTGGAATTCGGGTACATCGTCGAGATTGTTGAAATTGAGCTCACTCAGTACTCGGGAAAGCGTCTGGCTGGCCAGGCCGATATCGACGACGAGATCGTCGCGGTCGAGTTCAGGGCGCTTGAAGGCGACATCGACCACATAGGTGGCACCGTGCAAGCGTTGCGCGGGGCCGAAGGTCTCGCCGTTGAAGCTATGCGCGATCATGAAATGGTCTCTAACCGTCAGGCTGAACATCCGTGTGACTCCTTGTGTGTATCACCGGTTATACGTATTACCGGATATGCGTATTACTTGGCTTACCGCCGTATGGCGGCAGCGTCATGAATAGCGTATGCGATGACATAGTGCCGGGCGATCCGCGTCGCTCAGTCTTGCCAGGGTGGTGGGCAGATCGAGGAAATCGCTTTCGCCGTCGATCAGGGCATCGAGACGGGCGTCGCGCAGTAGCGTCAAGGCCAGTTGTAGGCGTTGGGCATGACTGCGTCGTGCGCGTCGTGCCGGGGAAACACCGCCGACCTGGCTGGCACGCAGCGTCAATCGCCGAGAGTGGAAAGCCTCGCCGAGGGGCAATGTGACCTCGTCGCGTCCGAACCAGCTTAGTTCGATGACCTCTGCTTCGTATCCCGCCAATGCTAGGGCGCTGCGCAGACCGTGAGGGTTGCCGCTGGCATTGATCACGATGTCTTGTTCACCCTCGGCATCGTGCGGGTGGCGAAAGGGCAGGCCTAGCGCGGCGGCCAATTCGGCCTTGCCGGCATCGATGTCGAGCAGCTGCACGCGCGCGCCGGCCGTTTGTTGGCACAGCCAAGCGACTAGGCTGCCGACCACGCCGGCACCGACGATGCTGATCCGGTCACCAACGCGTGGACCGGCATCCCACAGGGCGTTGACGGCGGTTTCCATGTTGGCCGCGAGGACCGCGCGTGCGGCGGGAAGATCCTCGGGTAGGGGCACGACGGCCTCGACGGGAATGACGTAGCGTGTCTGGTGAGGATAGAGACAGAAGACCTCGCGACCGCACCACGCATCCGGCCCTTCCTCGACCACACCGACGTTGGCATAGCCATATTTGACTGGCCCTGGAAAGTCTCCTTCCTGAAAAGGTGCGCGCATGCGGGTGTATTCACTCTCGGGGATCTTGCCTTGAAACACCAAGCTTTCGGTGCCGCGGCTGACGGCGCTGTAGCGTGTTCTGACCAACAGTTCATGCGCCTGGCGATTGGGCAAGGCATGCTGTCTGACCTCGCCGTGCCCCGGTGCCTGTATCCAAAAAGCCTGGGCGTTCGCTGCGTGCATGGCAAACCTCCTTCTTTGCCTTGAGTATCGTCCATGACACCATCCATGTACAGGCATTGTACATCAGGGTGTTTGTGTACCATTTTATTTTAAGTATCGAGTGCTATCAGCGTAGTGAAAACCGCGCTGTTTATTGGGCCCTCTGCCATAGTTAAACGCAGACGTTGGGGAGAAAAGGTCATGCGTGATACATCACGCCACGCCACCGGTCGCAGAGCATCGTGGGTACATGGAATGCCGGCGGTTCTGGAGCTGCTGCTGGGCTTGTGCCTGGTGGGGTTGCTGGTGGAAACCTTGCAGTGGCACCTGGCGGCACCGCGAGGGCTCGGCTGGTCGGTGGGAGGCGTCTATCTTGGCATGGCATTGATCATCCTTTGGGCATGGCCGGCGGCGCGGCGCTGGCTGGGATGGGCTAACCGCGTCACCCTGCTGCGTGCCGTGTTGATCGCCTTGCTTGCCGGCAGCATGGCGTTCCCGGAATTCATGGAGCGACACGTTTTCGAGATGACATGGGTAGCATTATTGGCGCTGTGCCTGGACGGCATCGATGGTTGGGTGGCGCGTCACACGCATTCCGCCAGCGACTTCGGTGCGCGTTTCGACATGGAGCTGGACGCATTTTTCATCATGGTGCTGTGCTGCGCGCTCATCGTGCTCGACAAGCTCGGCGGATGGGTGCTGGTGGTGGGCGCCATGCGTTATACCTTCGTGGCGGCGGGGCATGCATGGACATGGCTGCGGCGACCGTTACCCCCGAGCCTGCGCCGTAAGGCGGTCTGCGTCTGGCAGGTGATCAGCCTGCTGGCGGCGTTACTGCCTTGGGTATCGACCTTCTGGGCCATGTTGAGTGTAGGCCTGGCGCTGGTATTGCTGTTGTACTCGTTCATGAGTGATGTCGCGTGGCTATATCGCCGCCGACGCATGTGTGTCTGACATTGAGCTCACGCTCTCGGAGAGGTTAGGGGGCTTCAGCGACGGCTAAATGTCATTATTCAGCTTATATGCTTGATTGGCTGATCTAGTGATGTTCTTCAAGATGATTCAAATGGTTGATGAATTGCGTGAAGATTTCGGCCTGGGTGGAGGTATTCAGTCGTGCATGGATATTCTTGCGGTGCACCTTTACGGTGCCGACGCTGATTTTTAGGTGGTCGGCAATCGCTTGGGAAGAAAAACCCCGCAGGATGAGGTCGGTAATTTCCCGTTCACGCTGAGTCAGCACGCCACTGGCGAAAGTGCGCAGCGCGCGCTTCATGGGGCCGTCGGAACGGCCGTATTGCAGGAACTCGTTGGACTGGGTCTGCCAGAACTGGCGCATGAGCGCACTGATGACCGGGTAAAACTCTTGCAGGGCATTCAACTCGGTGCGCGAAATGCTTTCCAGCGAGGCTTTGCGCCCGAGCGTGATGGCGCAGGTCACTTCGTCATCGAGACGGATCAATAGATTGATCTCATCCACCAGCCCGAAGTTCTGGTAGCAGGTTTGATAGTACTCAGTGCTCTTGAATGAGTCCGGCATGATGTCGGCCAGTCGCACGATGCCGGGGGAGGCAGTGTCCTTGATGGCGTGGAACAGCGGGTCGAGGACATAGGCATGATTGATGTACTGGCGCAGGGTATCGCTCTGCTCCGCTGGATCGGAAGGGTGGACGAGAATCGGTCGCAGAGATTTCTTGTAGGTCAGTAGCAGAATCGTGTCGAAGAAACACAGGGTCGACAGGAAGGCCTCCAGCATCGCCGGAAAACTGCGCAGTCGCTGATGCTCGATGAGTACGGCCAGATTTTTCTGCCAGCTTTCATTGGTCTGTATCTGATTGACGCGATCTCTCATCGCTTGTCCTTGCTTCTTGTATGCGGCCGACAGGCGCTGTCAGGAATGCCCCAAGGCTAAGCTAGATGGTGAGCCGGTACCAGCCCGGCTCGCCTTCGGGTCATGCGGCAGGCAGAGCAGGCAGACATAAATGACGTCTTCCACCGACCGGATACCCCTGGGGTGATAGATACACCTCTATCTGGATGGGATATCTTGATGCTCTGATTTTCGAAAAGCATTCAAGAGTCATGTGTATGACGACGAATAACAAACAGGACAAGACCCGCGACCTGGACCTCTTCATCACGGATTTGAACGGGAATTTACGCGGCAAGCGCCTACCTGCCAGCGGTTTGAAAAAGCTCCACAAGGAAGGGATCAAACTGCCGCGTTCGGTGGTGGGCTTTGATTTCTGGGGCGCTGATGTTCTGGACAATGGCCTGGTATTCGAGACCGGTGACAGTGATGGCGTCTGCATGCCTGTCAGCCAAGAGCCAAGTCCTGTGCCCTGGTCGGAAGCGCCGCGTGACCAGATGCTGGCGATGATGTTCAATCCCGATGGAACGCCCTTCGGAGCCGATCCTCGGCAGGTGCTAAAGCGCATGGTGGATCGCTTCGCCGAAAAGGGGCTGACACCGGTGATGGCCACCGAACTCGAGTTCTATCTGATGGATGCCGAGTCGGAAAACATTCAGCGTCCGATACCGCCGGCACTGGCCGATGGCAAAGGACGCCGTCTCGCCAATGCGGAAGGTTATTCCGTGGAGGAAATGGACGGCTTCGAGGCCTTCTTCGCGGATATCCGTGAGGCCTGCCAGGGGCAGGGGATCGGCGCCGACACCATCATTGCCGAGATGGGCCCGGGGCAGTTCGAGGTGAACCTCAACCACGTGGCCGATCCGCTGAATGCGGGCGATCAGGCGATTCTCTTCAAGCGGCTCGTGCGTGGTGTTTCCCGCCGCCACGGCTATTCGGCGACCTTCATGGCCAAGCCTTACGTCGAGGAAAGCGGCAACGGCTTTCACACGCATTTCAGCCTGCTCGACCGCGACGGTCACAATGTGTTCGATGACGGCACCGAGCAGGGCAGTGATCTACTGCGCCACGCCATCGCTGGGCTGATGCAGTTGATGCCAGAGAGCATGCTGGTGTTCGCGCCGCATCTGAATTCCTATCGTCGCTTCATGTCGGGCGCTCATGCACCGACGCATGCTAGCTGGGGCTACGAGAACAGGACGGTGGCCTTGCGTGTGCCGGAAAGCCCCAACCTTGCACGTCGTATCGAGCACCGAGTGGCGGGGGCCGATGCCAATCCATATCTGGTGCTGGCGTCGGTTCTCGCCGGTGCATTGTATGGTATGGAAAACGCACTCGAGCCGGACGCCCCGGTGGAAGGTGATGCCTACGCCGACGAGAGTCCTCAATATCCGTTGCCTTGCGAGTGGCAGGATGCAATCACTCGCTTCGAGCAGAGCGAGAAATTGAGGGAATACCTGGGAGAAGAGTTCGTGCGTGTATACGCGCACGCCAAACGCCAGGAGCGCCGCCGTCTGAACGAGCGTATCTCCGATGTTGAATACGAGGCTTATCTGGGATTGCTCTGATCCTGGCCAGGCCCTGAATACATGCACGGCGCGGCCGTGAGCGAGGAATCAGCCATGACGCTTAAAATCGGCATACTGGCCACCGGCACGACGCCGGATAACCTGATCGAAACGTATGGTTCCTACGCCGACATGTTCGTTAATTTGTTCGGTCAAGCCGGTTATGACTTTACCTTCACGACCTTCGATGTCCGGGACGATGTTTTTCCCGAATCAGCCGATGCCTGTGATGCCTGGATCATCACCGGCTCGAAGTTCAGTGTCTGCGACAAGACGCCCTGGATGGCACGGTTGAAAGAACTGATTCTGGAAATCTACGACACCGGCCGTCCGATCGTTGGAATTTGCTTCGGCCACCAGATCGTGGCGGAAGCCTTCGGTGCCGACGTCGATCGATATCCGCAAGGCTGGGGCGTGGGACTGCACACCTATCAACTGGAAAAGAGTGTCAGGGAACTGAGCGCTCTGGATGGACGATTCACGCTGAATGCAGTGCATCAGGATCAGGTGCTTAGCAAGCCGAAGCAGGCTGAGGTCATTGCTTCTTCGTCGTTCTGCCCGTTTGCGGCCCTCCAGTACGACGACCGCATCCTGACCCTTCAGGCGCACCCAGAGTTCAACGTGGCATTCGAAACGCGGTTGCTTCAGTCACGTCGTGACGCTCCGATTCCGTCGACCGCGACCGACCCAGCGCTGGTCGAACTCAATGAAGCGTCTGCGCAGACGGATTCAATGCAGGTCGCCCACTGGATGGCCGAGTTTCTGCTGCAGGGTCGCCGTCGTTAGGCGTGTCTACGCGTTGTCTGAAAAAATGCCGGTGCTTACCCATACAGCGCCTGATGTAGCCATTCGGGATCAATCGGGCCATATCGCGATAATAGCCCGATGATCCCGAAAGCCCCATGCAACGCTCAGACACGCGGCTGCTGCTGGGTGATGCAGTGGATGTTGCCGCCGCCGAGCAGGATCTCGCGGGCATCGACGGCGACCACCCGGCGGTCTGGAAACAAGTTCTCGAGAATGGCGCGTGCCTCGTCGTCGTAGGCCGGGTCGAGTCTGGGTATCACCACCACCGAATTGCCAATGTAGAAATTGACGTAGGAGGCGGCCATGCGGTCGCCCGGTTGCCGTGGGCGCGAACTGCTCAGCCGGTCGACGCCGCTGGCTTCGGTCTCGGCGATGGTCAACGGACCGGGCATCGGTAGCTTGTGCACGGTAAGCCGCCGTCCCCTGGCATCGGTGGCCACCTCGAGAATTCCCAGGGCCTCGCGGGAGATGGCATGTTGCGGGTCGCTATCGTCATCGGTCCAGGTCAGCGCCACTTCGCCGGGGGCGACGAAGCAGCACAGGTTGTCGACGTGGCCGTCGGTCTCGTCCTGGAAACAGCCCCGCGGCAGCCAGATGATCTTTTCGACACCCAGGTAGGCGCACAACAGCCGTTCGATCTCGGGCTTGTCGAGATCGGGGTTGCGATTAGGGTTGAGCAGGCACTCCTCGGTGGTGATCAGGGTCCCCTCGCCATCGACGTGGATGGCGCCCCCTTCGACCACCAGTGGGGTGATGAAGCGTTCTATACCGAGTACCTCGGCGATCTTCTGGCGGATGCGACGATCCTTGTCCCAGGGAAAGTAGAGTCCACCGTTGAGTCCGCCCCAGGCGTTGAATTCCCAGTCGACCATGGCCAGGCGACCATCCGGATGGGTCAGGAAGGTCGGCCCGACATCACGCATCCAGGCATCGTTGCTGGAAAGCTCGATCACTCGGATGTGGCTCGGCAACTGGTTGCGGGCGTTCTCGTACTGGTCGTCGTTGACGCCGACGAATACCGTCTCGCTCTCGGCGATCGCGCGGGCCACGGCGACGAACGCCGCCTGGGCCGGCTTGGCGCCATAGCGCCAGTTGTCGGGACGCTGCGGCCAGAGCATCCAGCAGGCGTCGTGCGGGGCGAACTCGGCAGGCATGGAAAAACCGCGTTCTGCCGGGGTGGCGGTGCGACGCTCCGTCGCGATGTCCGTGTCGTTCATGATGAACCTCAAAGATAACCTGCCGCCAGAAATACCAGCGTGGCCAGGAAGGCGGCAATAAGCGCATAGGGAAGCTGGGTCAGGGCATGGGCCATGGGCGTGCAGCCGCTACCCTGGGCCGACAGCACAGTGGAGTCGCCATAGAAACAGGCGTGGCTGCCGAAGGCGCTGGCCGAGATCAATGCGCCGATCACCAGCGGCATCTCGGCGTCAACGCTGCTCGCCAATGGCAGAACGATCGGCATGGCCACGGCGAACAGCCCCCAGAACGAGCCGGTGGCAAAGGCCAGGAACGCCATCGTGACGAAGCTCACTGCCGGCAACAACTGAGCCGTCATCAGCGGTTGCAGCGTCTGGATTACGTATTCGGTGAGTCCCAGTCCGTCGTTGACTTCCTTGAGCGTGAAGCCGGCGACCAGCGTGCCCAATGGCATGAGCATCGACTTGAAGCCATCGAGTGCGGTATCGAAGGTGGCGTGAAAGCTCATCAGGCGCTGGCTGAAGATCAGTACCAGGGTCACGGCCAGGGCCACGATCACGCCGCGCAGTATGTCGATATCGAAATACCAGGTGAAGAAGATCAGGCTGGCGATGGGCAGCAGGAAGTTGAGCAGATGCGGACGGCGCTGGCCTTTGTCTTCGGTCTCCAGGGCGTTTTCCTCGGCGCCGTCGGGCATTACCTGGCCGCCGCTGGCGCGCAGTTCGGCCGTCTTCATGGGCCCGATGGCGGGGATCCAACCCATCGCGACCAGCGGGACCACCGCGGCGGCAATCCAGGCGTAGAACATAAAGGGGATCGCCTCGATGTAAAGTCCCATGCCGCTGCCGGTCACATTGTTTTCCTCGAGCAGTCCGGCGAAGAACACGGCCCAGGTCGAGAAGGGGACCAGGATGCAGATCGGTGCGGCGGTGGAGTCGACGATGTAGGCGAGCATCTCACGCGAGACCTTGAAGCGGTCGGTGATCTTCTTCATCGAGGCGCTGATCGCCAGGGCATTGAGATAGTCGTCGACGAAGATGGCCAGACCGAGGAGCCAGGTGGTCAGCAGTCCCTGCCGCCGGCCGTGGATGCGACGAGTCATGACGTCGCCGAAGGTCAGCACGCCACCGGTACGAACCAGTAGCGCGATCAGGCTGCCGAACAGCCCGCAGACCAGGATGATCCAGGTCACGGTGTCGTTGCCGAGCACCGTGAGCAACGTGTCGGAAGCCTGGGTCACCACGCTTGTCGGATCGATCATCAACATGCCGACCAAGGCGCCGGTCATCAGCGATTCGATGGTGCGGCGGGTGACGATGGCCATGATCAGCACAATCAGGGTGGGAAACAGGCTCCAGAGTCCGTAAGTGTCCATGTGATCCTCTTTTGTGATTGTTGGTTCAACGCATGAGGGGGAGGTTTGAAGGGCCGTGGTAGCGGCCCTTCATCGGTCACAGGTAGCCATCAGCGCGGAGTGTTGCGGTGGTCTTCGTCAGCGCCGCATCGAGGATATCCACCACGCGGTCGACGGTTTCCCGCGTCCAGATCAGCGGTGGCGACACGATGTTGAGGTGTCCGACCGGGCGAATGATCAGACCGCGCTGCTGTGCCTCGAAGGCGACTCGGTCGCCCACCCGTGCCTCCACCGGGAAGAGCGCCTTGGTCTGCTTGTCGGCGACGTTCTCGAGACACATCATGAAGTGGCTGCCACGCACGTCGCCCACCGTGGCGTGATGCGACAACGATGCCAGGCGTTCCTCGAGATAGGGGCCTACCGCGCGGACGTTTTCGCAGATCCCCTCGCGCTCGATGATCTCGATGTTCTTGAGTGCCGCCGCGCAGCTCACCGGATGTCCGGAATAGGTGAAGCCGGTGCTCAGCACGCCGCCCGGCCCCTGCGGCGTGGACAGCACGTCGTAGAGTTCGTCGGAGATCAGCGTCGCGCCCAGCGGTGCATAGCCGGAAGACAGCCCCTTGGCGCAGTTGATGATATCGGGCTGGGTCTCGTACACCGCCTCGGAGGCGAAGAAATGCCCCAGGCGACCGAAACCGGTCACGACCTCGTCGGCGATGTAAAGGATGTCGTTGGCGCGACACACCGCCTGCATGCGCTTGTGGTAGCCCTTCGGTGCCACCAGCACGCCGCCGGCGCCCATGATCGGTTCGGCGATGAAGGCGGCGATGTTGTCGGCGCCGATTTCGGCGACGGTTTCCTCGAATTCTCGGACCAGATGCTCGCAGTATTCAGCCTCGCTCATCCCCTCGGGACGGCGGTAACAGTTGGCCTCGCTCAGATGGGTGACCAGATGGTCGAGGGTGTCGAAGTCCCAGTTGTTGCTGGCGATGCCGGTCAGGGTGGAGGCGAGGTAGGTGGTGCCGTGGTAGGCGTTGTTGCGTGAAATGATGCGCTTCTTGGCCGGCTTGCCGAGGCGGTTGAAGTAGTAATGCACCAGGCGGATGGTGGCGTCGTTGGCCGTCGAGCCGCCGCAGCTGTAGAAGACGTGGTTGAGGTGCGCGGGGGCGAGCTCGGCCAGCCTGGCGGAAAGCTCGGCCGCCGGGGCGTTGGACAGGTTGTTGAAGGTCGAGAAGTAGGCCATGCGCGTGGCCTGCTCGGCCATGGCCTGGCCGATCTCGGCGCGGCCGTGCCCGACGTTGACGCACCACAGCCCGGCGATGCCGTCGATGAAACGGTTGCCCTTGGCATCCTGCACGTAGATGCCGTCGCTGTCGGTGATCAGGTCGCAGCCCTCCTCGTGAAAGGTGCTGAAGTCGGTGAACGGGTGGATGAAGTGATCCTTGTCTTTCTGCCACAGCGCTTGGGCATCGTGGGCACGGGTCTCGATGGTCATGGTGTTGTCTCGCACGTTGAAAGCGGTCAGTGCCGGGATGGGTGGCCGCGATGAGTCGTCGTGATGCGTCGTTGTGATACGTCGTTGCGTTCGCAAAGAGACTAGCGAGGAAGGGTAGGGCGGGAATATATCCTGATAGGGGTATATCGCAACGACCCGGGAGCCGCCTAATGTGTTCCATGACCCAAACACCTGACAAGCACAAAGGGGAGACTTCATGGCGGTTTCCATTGACGGCCAACGGCTATGGGACAGTCTGATGGCGATGGCCGAGATCGGCCCGACCGAAAACGGCGGCAGTTGTCGCCTGGCCTTGACGCTGGAAGATGCCGCTGGACGACGCCTGCTGCTCGACTGGTGCGAGGCGCTCGGTTGTACCTGGCAGGTCGATCGCGTCGGCAACCTCTTCATCCGCCGCGCCGGCAAGCGCGACGATCTCGCGCCGGTGGCCATGGGAAGTCATCTCGATACCCAGCCCAAGGGCGGTCGCTTCGACGGCATTCTCGGCGTTCTGGCCGGGCTCGAAGTGCTGCGCGCACTCGCGGACCGCGACATCGTCACCGAGCGGCCGCTGGTACTGGTGGTCTGGACCAACGAGGAAGGCAGCCGTTTCGCGCCGGCCATGGTCGCTTCCGGTACCTATGCCGGTGCGTTCAGCGTCGAGTCGACCCTGGCCCGTGAGGACCGCGACGGCGTGACGTTCGGCGAGGCGCTCGAGGCCTGCGGTTATGCCGGCGAATCGCCGGTCGGCGAGCCGCGTCTGGACAGCTTCTTCGAGCTGCACATCGAACAGGGCCCGGTGCTCGAGGAAGAAGGCGAGACCATCGGCGTGGTGACCGGTGTCCAGGGCATGCGCTGGTTCGACGTGGCGCTTGCGGGGCAGTCGGCCCATGCCGGTCCCACCCCCATGCGTTATCGGCGCGATGCCCTGGCCGCGGCGGCGCGTCTGATCGACCGGCTGCAGGCCCATGCGCTGGCCGACGAAAGCGGCGACACCAAGGTGACCTGCGGCTGCCTGGAGATCGTATCCGCCTCTCGCAATGTGGTGCCAGGCGACGTCAAGCTCACCATCGACCTGCGCCATGTGGTAGAGAACGAACTCGACGCATTGCAGGCGTATTTCGAGGGACTGCTCAGCGAAGTGGGCGAGACCTGCGGCGTCACGGTGACCCAGGAGCGGATCTGGGCCTCGCCGGTGGTCGAGTTCGCCCCCGAGTGCGTCGCTGCGGTGGAACGCGGCGCCCGTGAGCAGGAGCTGAAATACCGTCGCATGATGAGCGGTGCCGGTCATGATGCCGTCTATGTGTCGCGGGTCGCGCCGACGGCCATGATCTTCGTGCCCTGCCGCGACGGCATCAGCCACAACGAGGCCGAATACGCCACGCCGGAAGACTGTGCCGCAGGCACGCAAGTGCTCTGCGATGCGATTCTTGAACGCGCCAACCGTGCGTCCTGATACTGGGAGAACAACATGACTCACTCCACCCCTTCAAACCCCGTCACTCACGCCGATTGGCAGGCCCTGGCCGAGCACCTGACTGTCGAAGCAGGCCTCGAGGCGCGTGCCTATATCGATGACACCTTCGTCGATGCCGTCGATGGCGCGACCTTCACCACGCTCAATCCGGCCACCGGCGAGACGCTCGCCGAAGTGGCCAGTTGCGATGCGGCCGACGCCGAGACGGCGGTGTCGGTGGCGCGGCGTGCCTTCGAGAGCGGCGCGTGGTCGCGTTCGTCACCGGGCGAACGCAAGGCCGTGCTGCTGCGTCTGGCCGACCTGATGGAGGCGCACCAGCACGAGCTGGCGCTGCTCGACAGCCTGGACATGGGGAAGCCGGTATCGAGTGCCATGGGCGACATGGCCGGTGCCATCGGTTGCATTCGTCACCATGCCGAGTCCATCGACAAGCTCTATGGTGAAATCGCGCCCACCGGCGAGGAAAGCCTGGGGCTGGTTCTGCGCGAGCCGCTGGGTGTGGTGGCGTCGATCGTGCCCTGGAACTTCCCGTTGATGATGACGGCCTGGAAGATCGGCCCGGCGCTGGCGGCTGGCAACAGTGTCATCCTCAAGCCGTCGGAAAAATCACCGCTTTCGGCGTTGCGCCTCGCCCAGCTGACGCGCGAAGCCGGCTTGCCGCGCGGCATTTTTCAGGTTCTGCCCGGCTTCGGTCATACCGTGGGCAAGGCCTTGGCATTGTCCAGGGGGGTCGACTGTCTGGCCTTTACTGGCTCCACTGGGGTCGGCAAACAGTTGATGCAGTACGCCGGTCAATCGAATCTCAAGAAGGTCTTTCTGGAGTGTGGCGGCAAGAGTCCAAATCTCGTCTTCGCCGACTGCAAGGATCTAGATCTGGTGGCAGAGCATGCCGCGGGGGCGATCTTCCACAACCAGGGCGAGGTGTGCATCGCCGGCTCGCGGCTTCTGGTCGAGAACACGATCCGTGAGGTCTTCGTCGACAAGGTGCTGGCAGCCGCCGAACGCATGCAGCCCGGCGATCCGTTGGATCCGGCGAGCTTCATGGGCGCAATGGTCGATCAGACCCAGTATCAACGTGTACTCGATTATATTCGCCAGGGTGTCGAAGAGGGCGCTACGCTACGTGCCGGCGGCCAGGCCCTGAATGTCAAAGGGATCAATGGCCAGGGTCTCTTCATCGGGCCGACGGTGTTCGATGGCGTCACCGAATCCATGGCCATCGGCCGGGAGGAAATCTTCGGCCCGGTATTGGCGGTGTTCGGCTTCGATACCGAGGAAGAGGCCGTACGGCTGGCCAACGACAGCGACTACGGCCTGGCGGCGGGCCTATGGAGTCAGGACATCGATCGCATCATGCGCGTCACCCGTCGGCTGCGCTCGGGCCAGGTCTTCGTCAACAACTGGGCCGATATGGATCAGACGGTGCCCTTCGGCGGGGTCAAGCAGTCCGGAAACGGTCGTGACAAGTCCCACCATTCGCTGGAGGAATACTCCGATCTCAAGACCGTCTGGATGACGCTGACGCCTTCGACTTGAACGTCGCCACGAGGTCAGTGATGTTCCACGACTAAAGGGAGCGCCGAGGTTTACTGCTCCACCTGGCGTCGCGAGACCAGCGCCACGTGATCGAGGAAAAGCCGAAAGAGCTGTGACTGGCTGGAAACCTCTAGGCGTTGATAGAGGTGCTTGCGGTGGACCTTGACGGTGCCGTCGCTGATGCCCAGCTCGCGGGCCGCCGATTTGGTGGAATGGCCCGCCAGCAGCAGGCGCACGATCTCTCGTTCGCGTGCCGTCAGGCGCTCCCGCCCGAAGCTATCGAAGGCTTCTTCCACTGGCTCTCGTTCGGCTAGGCATTGATGGAAGCGATGTTCCTGCCACTTCCAGTATTCTCCGAGCAGCACTTCCAGCACTGGCGAGATGTGTCGTAACGCCTGCAGATCCCGGCGAGTGATCCGTGGGGCATCGTCGCGAAATCCCAGTGACACCACCATGATAACGTCCGTGTCGACCCTGGCGAACAAGCCGATCTCGTCGGTGAGTCCCAGGGCTCGATAATAGTGATGATAGTAATCGCTGTTTTCGAAACGATCCGGGGCCAGCTCGCGCAGCCGGTGCGCGCCACTCTCCAGCCCGTCATAGACGGCCTTGAAGAAAGGATCCAGCAGAAAGGCCTGGTTCAAATAGCGTTCGATGCCTTGTTGGCGCTGCGCTGGAGGGTAATTGTCGTGAATCAGCAGCGGCCGTCGTTGTCCTTTATAGGTGTTGATCAGGATGGTGTCGAAACCGACCAGCTCGCGCAGCGTCTGCTCCAGCAGGAGTGGAAAGCCGCTGCCGGCGACGCCTTGGAACAGGCGAGCCAGATGATGGTGCCAGGCTAGGCTGGCTGAATTGGCGAGGTGGTCGGTCGGTGTCACGAAAAAATAGCCTAGACCCTGAGCAGAAGATGTTCGCGCTCCCAGGAGCTGATCACCTGAAAATACTCGCGGTGCTCGGCGCGCTTGACCGCGAGGTAGCTGTTGGTGAAACGCTCGCCGAGTATCTCGGCCAGTGGCTGACACTCGCTCAGCATATCCAGCGCCGGGCGAATATCGTCTGGCAGCTTATGGCCGCCGGACCAAGCCGATCCGATCATCGGCGGACGCGGCTCGAGTTGGCCTAGCATGCCGAGATAGCCACAGGCCAGTGAGGCTGCCATAACCAGATAGGGATTGGCATCGGCCCCCGCCAGGCGATTCTCGACCCGGGTCGCCTCGGGCGTCGAGACTGGCACGCGCAGGCCCACGGTGCGGTTGTCGGTGCCCCACTCGACATTGGTCGGTGCCGAGCCGCTGGTCTCGGTACGCATCAGCCGGCGGTAGGAGTTGACATTGGGTGCCAGTAGCGGCATGGCCGAGGGCAGGTATTGTTGCAGTCCGCCGATGAACTGTTGGAACAGTCGACTAGATTTGCCATTTTCGCCAGCGAACAGATTATCACCGGATTCGGCGTCCAACAGGCTTTGATGGAGGTGCATCGAACTGCCCGGCTCATTGGCCATCGGTTTGGCCATGAAAGTGGCATACATGCCGTGACGTAGCGCCGTTTCGCGCAGGGCGCGCTTGAACATTACTACCTGATCAGCCAGCCGCAGGGGGTCGCCGTGCTGGAAGTTGACCTCCATCTGCCCGGCGCCTTCTTCGTGAATCAGAGTATCCAGGTCGAGGTCCATAGCATCGCAGTAGTCGTACATTTCCTCGAACAACGGGTCGAACTCGTTGACCGCATCGATGGAGAACGATTGACGACTGCTTTCCTGGCGGCCGTTGCGGCCGATCGGTGGTTCCAGGGGGTAGTCGGAGTCGGTGTTAGTCTTGACTAGGAAGAACTCGACCTCGGGCGCGACGACCGGCTTCCAGCCGCGCGCTTCGTAGAAAGATATTACCCGCTTGAGCACATGGCGGGGGGAAAGTTCCACCGGCTCTCCAGTCAGGTAGTGGCAATCGTGGATGATCTGAGCGGTGGCGTCATCGGCCCAGGGAACGAGGAAGATGGCATTGGGATCGGGTACCAGCTCCATGTCCCGCTCTGCAGGGTTCCAGAAGTGGATGTCGTCATCGTCAGGATAGCCGCCAGTGACGGTCTGGATGAAGATCGAGTCCGGCAGTCGCGGACGACCGCCACCCAGATACTTGCCTGCGGGCATGATCTTGCCCTTGAGAATGCCGGTGAGGTCGGTGACCAGACACTCGACCTCGGTAATGCCGTGAGTCTGGAACCAGTCGTTGAAGTGGGGGTGTTCCTGGCGGTTACTCATGGGGTTTCCTTGCTCTGCAAATGAGACCCCGACCGACTGGCCGGGGCCCGTTGTCTCAGCGTGCCTGAACCTCTGACCACAACTGCTGGAAGACCTGCAGTTGCTCGCCCTCGAGACTGGGCGTGAAATGCAGCCGTTTCATGTCTTCTTCCGATGGCTGAATCGGGGGTTGGGTCAGTATTTCGTCGAGGTAGGGCTGAGCCGCCGCATTGGGGCTGGCGTAGTAGTTGTAGTTGGATAGCTGAGCGCCGATCTTGGCGTCGAGGATGAAGTTAATGAACTTGTGGGCCAACTCGGGATGGGGAGCCTTGGAGGGGATCAGCATGGTGTCGACCCACATCTCGGTGCCTTCGTCGGGAATCATGAACTTGATGTTCTCGAAAGAGTCCGGGTTATCCTGGCTGTAGAAGAGATAGTCACCGTTGTAGCTCAAGGCGACGTGTGTCACGCCACGCGCCAGTTGTTGCAGGCTCGGTGTGCCGTCGACGAAACCGCTGAAGTTGTCGCGATTCTTGGTCTCGATCAGCAGCCTTGCGGCCTCCTTCCAGGCCTCGGTATCGGTGCAGTCATAGCCGTGGCCCAGATAGGCGCAGGCACCACCCATGCTTACCTGTCCATCGCCCATCAGCGCGAAAGGGTGCCCCGGATTGACCTCGGGGTCGAACATCAGCGACCAACTCTTGGGCGCATCGGGGAACGTCTCGGCATTGTACACCAGGCCGGTCACCCCCCACTGGTAAGGCGCCGAATAGGTGCTCTGCGGATCGTAGCTGGGGCTCTCGAACTGCTCCATGACGTTGTCCAAGTTGGGAATCTTGGACTTGTCGAGCTTCTGTACCATGCCGGTCTCGATGAGCCGCGGCACATAGTAGTTGGACGGTACGATGATGTCGTACTGCGACACTCCACCTGCATTGAGTTTGGCAAACATCTCGGGTAGCGAGTTGTAGTAGTTCTGCACCACCTCTGCGTCGTATTTCTCCTCGAAGGCCTTGATGATCGCCGGGTCCATGTACTGGGTCCAGTTGAACAGATACAGCTTGTTGTCTTCCTGAGCCTGGACGCCGCTGGCCAGCAGCAGACCTCCGAGTGTAGCGGCGATTCTTGTGGTCATTGTTTTCATCGTTTCGCTCTCCTTCGGTGCTACGTTTTGTTGGTGCTACATCGTTTTGACAGGAAGCGCCTAGCGGCGTCCCTGCCGATTGAACAGCATGCTGAATATCGCGGCCATGGCCACCGCACCGATCATCAGGGTGGCAATCGCGTTGATTTCGGGCGTCACTCCCTTCTTGATGGCGCTCCAGATATAGATCGGTAATGTGGCGCTTTCCGGCCCTGCCGTGAAGAAACTGATCACGAAGTCGTCGATCGACAGCGTAAACGACAGGAAGAAGGCAGAAATCAGTGCCGGCTTGATGGTCGGCACCATGAAGTGCACCACGCGCTTGATCGGTGACGCATAGAGGTCCTTGGCGGCCTCGAACAGCGTCGGGTCCAGGCCTACGAAGCGCGAGTAGACGATCAGCGCCACGAAGGGAATCTGGAACGTCACATGCGCGATGATCATGGTGCCGAGCCCGGGTTCCAGCAGCCCGGTCCATGCGTGGATCTGCACGAAGAAAGCCATCTCTGAGATGCCGAAGACGATATCGGGTAGCACGATCGGCAGGTAGATCAGAGCGATCAGCCAGCCCAGCTTGCGGTGGCGATGACGATACATGCCGTAGCCAATCAAGCATCCAATCACCAGCGCTATGATCGAGGAGCTCACCGCCAGCACTAGGCTATTACCGAAGGCGTTGATGATCTGCTCGTTGTCGAACAACCTGCGATACCAGGCCAGCGAGAAGTTCTCGAAAACGGCTGTGCTGTTGGCCGAATTGAATGAGAACAGCACGATCACGAACAAGGGGACGTAGAGGAAGAAGAGCGTCCCCCACCAAATGCCGGCGAGGCCGCGCGCAAGCGTTCGCTTTCTCATATCACCACCTCCTCACCGCCGCCCAGACGCTTGCCGATACGCCGCATGGCGAACAGCCCGATGAATGTCGCTATCAACATCAAAATCGCCCCTGCAGCTCCCAGCGGCCAATTGGAACTTCCAGAGAACTGGTTGGCGACCAGGTTGCCGAGCATCATGCCCTTGCCGCCGCCGAGAAGCTCGGGAATTACGTACATGCCGAAGGCGGGAATCGCTACCAGTACCGTGCCGGCCAGTAGTCCTGGGAGCGTCTGCGGAAAAACAGCGTGCCAAAAAGCTCGCACCGGGCTGGCATAGAGATCTTGTGCGGCCTGTACCTGCGCCGTATCGAGCTTCTCGAAGGCGGCATACAGCGGGAGCACCATGAATGGCAAGAAGTTGTAGACCAGCCCCAGGGTGACCGCGAAGTTGGAGGGGTAAAGCCCCATGTTGGGTGCCACCAGCCCGAGGCTCTCGGCCAGGCTGGAAAGCGGTGTGCCGGGGGCCAGCAGGTTCATCCAGCCGAAGGCGCGAATCACCTGATTGGTCCATGACGGCACGACGACCAGCAGCAACAGGATCGGCCGCCACTTCTCACGGCAGGTCGTGATGTAATAGGCCACCGGGTAGGCGATGATCACGACCAGCACCGTCGATACCAGGGTCTGCCACAGCGAACGCAGCAGCGTGTAGAGGTTGCCTGGACTCCAGCCTAGAAAGCCGACGCCGGCCAGGCGCTCGAAAGAGTCCAGCGACAGCGGCATCTGCGGCAGGCCATAGGGCCCGTTGGTCATGAAGGCCACACCCATCAGGTACGCGCTGGGCAACACCAAGAAGATGAATATCCAGAATGCCCCTGGGGTCACCGTGAACAGCAGATGGCGAGTCTCGCTGACTACCGCCCGGCGTCGCGACGCCATTGGGGATGTTCGCACCATTTCGCTTCTCCTTAGGCTGCGACGCGAACCAGGTCTTCCGGGCAGACGCTGATCGTCACCCGGTCGCCGATGTTGTGCATGCGTTGGCCGAGGTTGCTGGCCACCGCCATTAGCGACCGGCCGTTGACGGTCAGGCGGTATTCGATGCGGCTGCCGCGGTAGAGCCGCTCCGCGACCGTCCCCTCGAGCCGGTTGTAGCCCTCAGGTATCTCGCCGTCCAGTTCCAGGGTCTCCGGCCGGATCAGCAGCCAACCGTCCTGAGAGTCGCGTTGCTCGTCGGGATCGAGCCGCAGCCGGCCGAGCTCGGTGTCCACCCAGTCGTCTTCGGCGGCGCTGATGGCAAATAGGTTGTCATGGCCCATGAAGTGAGCCACGAAGGCGTTGATGGGATGCTCGTAGACCTCACTGGGGGCCCCGACCTGCTGAATGGTGCCGCCATTGAGAACGGCGATGCGGTCGGACATGACCATCGCCTCCTGCTGGTCGTGGGTCACGAACACGAAGGTCATGCCGAGCCGCTTCTGCACCCGCAGCAGTTCCACCTGTAACTGGCTACGCAGGCCGGCATCCAGGGCCGAAAGTGGCTCGTCGAGCAGCAGGACGTCAGGCTCGCAAATCAGTGCCCGAGCCAGCGCGATGCGCTGGCGCTGGCCACCGGAGAGCTGATCGACGTGGCGATCGACCAGATCACCGAGCTTTATGAAGTCGGCGATCTCGTCGACCTTGCTGTGGCGCTCAGCCGCTGGCATGCCGCGCATCTTTAGCCCGAAAGCCAGGTTCTCGCGCACCGAAAGATGCGGGAAGAGCGCATAGGACTGGAAGACGGTATTGACGCTGCGTTGATGGGGAGGTGTTTCGGTGATGTCCTTGCCGCCTACCACCAGCGAACCGGCATCCGGCTCTTCGAGTCCGGCGAGGATGCGTAGAAGAGTGGTTTTGCCGCAGCCGGACGGCCCCAGCAGGGTGAAGAACTCGCCGGCCTGGATGTTCAGGTCGACGCCGTCCAAGGCGACGGTATCTCGCCCGAAGCGTTTTTGCAGGCCCTGCATCTCGATCGAAGATGCCTTGTGGTTCGCCCGGTCGCGTTCATTGGCGGCCGGACGAGCGTCCGGATGGTCGGCAATCTCCGCCGTCATGGTCTCGCTCATGGAAGTACCCTCTTCGCTTGTCGTTGGCCTTATTTAGAGACGGTCGCGCAGTTTGTAGAAATTGGTCGCCAGCACCAGCAGCGGCTTGCGCAGAGCATGACCGCCTGGGAAGTGTCGATGTGGCATGGCGGAAAAGACATCGAAACGTTCGCTCTGGCCGGCGATGGCCTCGGCCATCAGCTTGCCGGCCAGTCCGGCCATGGCCATGCCATGGCCGGAGTAGCCTTGGGCATAGTAGAGATTATCGCCCAGACGACCGAAATCGGGCGCTCGATTGAGGGTGATCGCGACATCGCCGCCCCAGCGGTACTCGATGGGTACCCCCTCGAGTACCGGGAACAGCCGGGCAATCTTGGCGTCCATGCGCGCCTGAAGGCGCGGGGGCTCCCGGCCGTCGTAACTGACCTCGCCGCCGTAAATCAGACGTCGATCGGCGCTGAGTCGGTAATAGTCGAGCACGAAGTTGGCATCGGCCAGGGCGTCGTTTTTCGGTAGCACCTTTGCCGCTTGTGCCTCGCTCAGTGGCGCGGTGGCGATCATGTAGTTGGCTGCCCGCATGACGCGACCGGAGAGCTCCGGAACCAGGTCGCCGTGATAGGCATTAGTCGCCAGCACTACGAAATCGGCGGTCACGCTACCATGCTCGGTGGTGACCGTGGCCGGCTGGCCGCGGCGGATCGTGCGTGCGGCGCTATGAGAATGCACGCGTACCCCGGCGCGCTGTGCCGCTCGGGCCAGGCCCAGCGTGTAGTTGAGGGGATGAAGGTGGCCGCCTTCCCGGTTGTATAGGGCCGCCGGATAGGCATCGGTAACTACGTGCTCGCGTAGGGCATCGCCCTCCAGCCACTCGAGAGCTGCATAACCGTAGTCACGGGCCATCTGCTCACGGAAGGTTGTGAGCTCCTTGATATGCCGCGGCTTGACCGCTGCGTGAAGGTAGCCCCAGGTCAAATCGCAGGGAATGGCATGGCGCTCGATCAACTCGGCCGTGAGACGCACCGCCTCACGGCTCATCTCCCATATCTCGCGGGCGCGAGTCAGCCCCAGAGCTTGCTGGACGGTGGTGATGTCGGTGCCCAGACCCGGCAGGATTTGTCCGCCGCTGCGCCCGGAGGCGCCATGGCCGATATCGCCGGCCTCGAGCAATGTCACCGAGTAGCCACGCTCGGCCAGGTGCAGCGCCGTTGAGCAGCCTGTCACCCCGCCACCGATCACGCACACATCGCTCCTTGTTTCGCCTTCAAGGGGCATGGTGGGTTCGAGCTCGACGGCTATGGAGGCCCGGTACCAAGAAACTGGGGTATCGGAGACGGTACTGCACATAGATTCCATCCTGTTATTGTTTTTGAATAATTTATGAGAATACGACAAAAGTCTCACGTCACGGAGGGAAAGTCCCTCGGAGAAGCTAACACGTCGGTTACTTTTCACTTATTCAGCTTATAGCCCAGTTCATCGCTTAGATGTCAGCCCGATTTTTGATGTTCATTTCGGTAGTTGTTGATTTTTAAAAAATCAAATCCCGAGCTTGTCACGCAAGTTGTAGTACCAGGCGCCCATGGCGGTCAGCGGAATCTGCATGGCCCGTCCGCCAGGGAACGAGTGCTGGGGTAGGCCGGCGAAAATATCGAAGCGTTCTGACTGCCCCTGAATGGCGTCACTGATCACTTTGCCCGCCAAGTGGGTGCAGGTGAGGCCATGGCCGCTATACCCTTGTGCGTAGTAGATGTTGTTGCCGATGCGGCCGAATTGGGGCAAGCGGCTTAGTGTTAGCAGGAAGTTGCCGGTCCAGGCAAAATCCACCTTGGTGTCTTTCAATTCAGGGAACGTTTTGAGCATTTTCGGCATGATCAGGGCTTCGACTTGTGCCGGCTCGCGGGCACCATAGGTAACGCCGCCGCCGTAGATCAGCCGGCCATCGCCGGACAGGCGGAAATAGTCAAGGAGATAGTTGCAGTCCTCGACGCAATTGTCTTTCGGTAGTAAACGCTGCCGCACGCTTTCCGGTAGTGGTTCGGTGGCGATGACCTGGGTGCCGCAGGGGATGGCCTTGGATTCCAGCTTTGGCAGCAGGCCATTTAGATAGGCATTACCGGCGACTAGCACGTAGTCTGCTTCAACGTCGCCTTCCTCGGTATGGACGATCGGTTTGTCGCCTTCATGAATTCGCAGTGCCGCGGAGTTCTCGTAGATGGTTCCTCCCTGAGACTCCACGGCGCCGGCTTCGCCGAGTACCAGATTCAAGGGATGGAAATGCCCCCCACTGTGATCGATTAGGCCGCCAACGTAGCGCTCGGTACCCACGTATTGCGGGATGGTATTCTCGTCGAGCAGTTCCAATTGTTCGTGGCCGTGGGCTTCCCAGAGCTTCTTTTTCTCGACCAGCTCCTCGAACTGCTTGCGGTTGCATGCGGCGAAAATACCGCCTTCCTTCAAGTCACACTGGATGTCGTAGTCCTTGACGATACGACGCAGGATGCGGCCGCCCTCGAAGGCCATCTTCCCCATCTCTGCACCGATCTTCTGGCCGTAATGGTGCTCGATGAAGTCGATATCGCGGCTGTAGCTGTTGACGATTTGTCCACCGTTACGGCCGGAAGCACCGAATCCGATGCGGTTGCCTTCCAGGACAACCACTTTGTAGCCATTTTCGGCCATGTGGAGGGCTGTAGACATGCCGGTAAAGCCGGCGCCGACGATGCAGATGTCTGCCTTCACGTGACCCTGTAGGGTCGGACGCACGCGCTTGTCATTGGCGGACGCCGCGTAATAGGACTGAGGATGAGACGTTGCCAGCACGGTTTGCTCCCGAACCATCGTTGTATCTTGGCCAGCCTTGGTTAAATGTTGGCCTTTTGAATTTGCGCTTTGGGATAACGTTACGAAGGGGTGGCAACCCTGTGATATACCCCCTTGGGTATATTTTAAGAGCAAGCCGTCCCAGGAGGCCCCCACGCATCTCTCAGGAGATGCGCACACTCCTTTTTGCGCGTCATGGCAGTGCTTGAAAGCTCGCGCTGGTGACGTTCGTCGCTTTCTTCGTTGACGGCTAAACAAAGAATCGCTTGCATGAATGGGTGTCATGAGGCGCCATGGCGGGTATAAAGAATTCGCTATCTTCGGTATAGGAACACTCATGGCTCGCGCTCCCTTCGAACTCGCCGGTACACGTATTCCGCCCGGCAGCCGGGCACAGATCGATGTACCGGTGGCCAAGCTTTACACCCATGCACCGCTGCATATTCCCGTCGAGGTCGTTCATGGCCGTCAGCCGGGCCCGGTCTTGCTGGTATGTGGTGCCATTCATGGTGATGAGATCAATGGTGTCGAGATCGTGCGCCGGATGCTAAGACTAGCGTCGCTATCGCGCTTGAGGGGCACGCTGATAGCGGTGCCCATCGTCAATGTCTTCGGATTCGTGCAGCAGACGCGTTACCTGCCCGACCGGCGTGACTTGAATCGTTGCTTTCCGGGCAGCGATGTCGGCTCCTTGGGCTCCCGCGTCGCGTCGCTGTTTCGCGAGCAGATCGTCGATCTTGCAACGCATATCGTCGATCTGCATACCGGGGCGATCCATCGCACCAACCTTCCCCAGGTGCGGGCACAAATGAAGGGTAGGCCCGCGACACAGGCCATGGCCGAGGCGTTTGGGGTGCCGGTGATTCTCAATGCCGAATTGCGCGAGGGGAGCCTACGGGAATATGCGCAGTCGCGTGACGTGCCGGTGCTCACCTATGAGGCTGGCGAGGCGCTACGCTTCGACGAGTGGGCGATCGCGCCGGGGGTAAGAGGTGTGCAGCGCGTGATGCGCTTGCTGGGCATGCTACCCACCGACCGGCGGCGGCATGCGCCTGCCGTTGCGGAGGTTGCCAATGGCTCGAGTTGGGCTCGCTCGCCCATCGACGGCATTCTACGCCCCCGGGCGCGGTTGGGTGCGCGCGTCGCACGGGGCGATGTCCTGGGACGCGTTGCCGATCCGTTCGGTAATGCCGAGCAGGAAGTGCTCGCCAACGCGGATGGCATCGTCATCGGTATGAGTAACCTGCCGCTGGCGAACGAGGGCGAAGCACTGTTTCATGTAGCCCGCTTCGATGAAATCGAAGAGGCGGAGAACGCCGTCGAGACGTTTCACTCGGATTTCGAGACGCGCCAAGAGCTATAGCGTCTACTCAGGCGACGGCGCTTTCAGTGTCGAGCTCGCGCACCTTGGCCAGTGCTTCGTCGAACACCTCAAGCCCGGCGCCGTCACGGTGGGCGTTTTCCGACAAGTGACGTCGAAATTGACGCCCGCCGGGGCAGCCTTGGAATAGACCCATCAGGTGTCGGGTGACGTGATTGAGCTTGGCACCGTCGGTCAGGCGTTTGTCGATATAGGACCGCATGGCGCGCGCGGCGTCATGCCGGCTGTCGACGGGAGAAGGCATACCATAGAGTGCAGCATCCACGCCGGCTAGAAGCCAGGGGTTCTGATACGCCTCGCGCCCGATCATCACGCTATCGACCAGATCGAGCTGTGTCTGGCAATCTTCCAGCGTCTTGATACCCCCGTTGATGCCGATATGCAGGTCGGGATGCTGCGTCTTGAGGCGCTGTACGCGAGGGTAATTGAGCGGGGGAACATCACGATTTTCCTTGGGCGAGAGCCCCTCGAGCCAAGCCTTGCGGGCGTGCACGATGAAGACTTCGCAGCCGGCGTCCGCCACCGTGCCGATGAAACGTGCCAGATCGGCGTCCTCGTCCTGTTCGTCAATGCCGATGCGGCACTTGACCGTGACCGGGATCGAGACCGCCGCCTGCATAGCGCGCACCGCCGCCGCGACCTTGTCGGGATGTTCCATGAGGCAGGCACCGATCAGGTTGTTCTGTACCCGATCGCTAGGGCACCCCACGTTCAGGTTAACCTCATCGTAGCCCCATGCCTCGGCGATGGCTGCACATTCCGCCAGCGCAGCCGGATCGCTACCGCCTAGCTGTAGCGCCACGGCATGCTCCACGTCGCTATACCCTAAAAAGCGCTCACGGGGCGAGCCATGCAGGATCGCTCCAGTCGTGACCATCTCGGTGTACAGCAGCGCTTCACGCGTCAGCGTACGGGCAAACGCGCGGTAGTCTCGGGTCGTCCAATCCATCATCGGGGCGATGGAGAAGGTTCTATCTAGTGTGTTGCGCTTTTTCCTAGTGTTCATGGGCTTTCCTGGG
The DNA here is from genome assembly GCF_029544075.1 of Chromohalobacter canadensis. GTDB lineage: Bacteria > Pseudomonadota > Gammaproteobacteria > Pseudomonadales > Halomonadaceae > Chromohalobacter > Chromohalobacter canadensis_A. The sequence goes on from NZ_JAJQJH010000011.1 coordinate 46,700, forward strand.
CACTAGGCCTTTCCAGATATGCCGATTTATACATACTTTTTGCTACGTTTTGCAGCGTGGTTTGCTACGAATCTGCTACGATACTTCCAGTAAATTTGCTACACGGAAGCGATCTCGATGGCCACTATTAGTAAGCGTAAACGAAAGGATGGGAGTGTCGCATACACTGCCCAGATTCGCATTATGCGGAAGGGCCAAAAGTCTCACTCCGAGGGGAGGACCTTTCCCAAGAAAGCCATGGCGGAAGAGTGGGCTAAGCGCCGCGAGCTTGAGCTGATGAGCCCCGGTGGCCTTCTCACCGCGAAGTGGCGAGGAGTGAAGCTGGAGGATGCCATTGAGCGCTACCTACACGAGTTTGCCCGAGACGCTGGCCGCTCTAAGCGAGCCACCATACAGCAGTTGCAGCGCTTTCCCCTTGCGCGAGCTCAAGTTACCGACCTGACGAGTGAGCAGATCGTGGAGCATGCCGTCATGCGCCGTAATAGCGGCATCAGGCCCTCGACGATCAACCAGGACATTACGTGGCTGGGCATAATCCTCAAGACGGCAGCAGCATGGAAGATGCCGGTGGAGCTCAATGAGTTCGAGTCGGCAAAGGTGCTACTACGTAGCAAAGGGCTGATTTCTCGCTCTGGATCTCGTGATCGGCGGCCTACTGCTGAGGAAGTCGAGCTGATCCGAACCTACTTCCGTCGCTCGCAGTTGATTCGGCCGAGCGCGATCATCCCCATGGAAGACATCATGGACTTCGCCATCGCCTCCTCGAGGCGTCAGGAGGAGATCACCCGCCTCACCTGGGAGGATCTCGATGAACAGGCGATGACCTGCTGGGTACGTGATGCCAAGCATCCTCGGCAGAAATGGGGCAACCACAAGCGCTTCAAGCTGACTCGGGAAGCGATGGCCATCATCAAAAGGCAGCCTCGGATCGCAGGTGAGGAGCGGATTTTCCCCTTCAATGGAAAATCTATAGGGACTCGGTGGAGAGCGGCAACGGCTGCCTGTGGCATCGAAGATCTACGCTTCCATGACCTTCGGCATGAGGCAACGTCGCGCCTGTTCGAGGCAGGCTATGAAATCGTCGAGGTTCAGCAATTCACGCTTCACGAAAGCTGGGATGTGTTGAAGCGCTACACACACCTTCGCCCCGAAAACCTTCAGTTGAAGGGTGAGGGTGCCGACATGGTACCGGCGGCAGAAAGCAAGGCATAGAGAGTCCGTAAATTGCACGCGTTTCCGCCTTCTTGATCGCCCTGGCTATGTTTTTTGCTCTCGAACTCACATGAATGGGCTCTAGATCGCCATCGCGCACGCCAGCCTGCTCGAGATTCTTCCCTGAGTACCGAAAAAGTGCATAAATCCGCATAAATCCTTGCAGCCTTAAAACCCATGTCGAGCCCAGCAACGGCGCGGCCTGGCGCCATAGTGCATGAGTGCATAAAAATCGACACGTTTAGCGCGCAGGCGGGGCGGGGTGTCGACGGCGCGCGGCGGGGCGCGGCGAGGGTGGAGGGGTGGGGTGGTCAGGGGCAGTCACGAAAAAAACCCCGCGAAGTCGCGGGGCGAAGCATCGATCTCGCTTGGTGCTGTCGGCTATGGCTCAGTCGATATCGTGGAATGCCGAGCGCTGACGCGCGGCGGCATGGCGGCTGGCATCTGCCAGGGCGCGCTCGACCTCGGCGCGGACGTACCGGGCGAGGGCCTGTTCGTCCATGCCGGGGCTGGTATTGACCTCGATATTGATGCCTCCTTGAATGTTGACGCCGCCCCCACCGCCGGGCGATTGAAGTGGGGCGCGTGTGTCGATGGGGACATCGTTGGCGATGGGCATCGCGGCGGCAGCAGGTATCGCGGCGGCATCGGGCATCGCGGCGGCAACGGGCAGTGTGGCCGCGCCCAGGGCCATGCCGGCGCCGGCGCGGGTGACGCTCTTGGCAATCTGCGCGATGCGCCGGGCGGGCTCGTTGCGCTGGGCATCCAGACCCTGGTTGAGTCCGTCGATGGTGTAGCCGCCGAACTGGGCGAATACGCGACTGGGTGAATGCATATCGAGCACGCCAGCGAACCAACCTTTTACGCTGCTGGCGATTCCTGTGACTTTGTCTTTCAGCGCGGCGAGCTTGCTGGTGAGCCCGCCGATCAGGCCATCGACGATGAACCCGCCTAGAGATTTGAATTTGTCGGGAATGTCTACCCCTAGCTTTTCGAGTGCGGCTGTGATGCCTCGGTAGAGCAGGCCAATGGGCGACCAGTCGGCCAGTAGTCGCATGACGCTGCCGATGCCGCCGGAGAACGCAGCTTTGATGTCGGCCCAGCGTTGGGCAAACCAGCCGCTGATGGAGCCCCAGTTCTTGTAGATCAGGTAGGCAGCGCCGGCGAGGGCGGCCACGGCGGCGACGATGCCGAGGATGATCCACGTCATTGGGTTTGCTAGAAGAGCGACCCCGGCCCGGCCGATGGCGCTGGCCAACGTGACGAATCCCTTACCCAGGCTCACCAGTGCATTGCCGAGCATCGGCAGCGCCCGCGTCGCTAACGCGTGAGCATGAATACTAACGGTGCGGAAAGCGCTTCCCATCCAGTTCGCGGCTTGCCCAATCGCGCGAAAACCTCCTTTGGCAAGTTTTTTCAGCGCACCGGCCATGCTTTGCGTCATACCTTTCCCTACGGCCCACAGGATATCCCCGAAGGCGCGTAGTCCAAGCGTTACCCCGCTGACCGTCTTCCAGACGCCTTTAAGCGCACTAATTAGTGGCCCTTTTGCTTGACGACCGGTCCACTTCATCGACTTGCCTAACCCTTCCATCGCTTTTCCGCCGCCGGCTAGGCCGCCGATGGCAGTGACTAGTGACAGGACCGAGCCGATAGTCTTGCTGGCGAAGAGGGCGGACATGATGATCGCCAGGTTATCGAACCCGCCGACCATTTCTGCCACGCGTTGAACGATGATCGCTGACGTGCGCGCGAATTCGGCGAGGCCCTTGGCACTCTCGACGATTAATGGCAGTACATCGCGTAGGCCTGAGCGGAAATCTTTCGCGAACTGCTGGACCTGGTCGCGATTGGTTTTCACCCAGCGACTGAATTGTTTGAACAGGTCAGCGAGCTCTGGAGCCAGCTCGCGGCCCAGGATGTTACGCACGCCTTTCAAGGCGCCAGTGGCCCCGCGCCAGGCACGCATGTATTCCTGAGCAGCTTTGGTGTCTTGGGCACCGAGCGTCACGCCCAGCTCATCGGCTTCGTTGACAAGGCGCCGTATTTCATCGGCACCCGCCCCGGCGAATTCGGCTAGTTGCTCGCCGCCTTGTCCGCCGAATAGTTCATCAACGATACGTTGGCGCGCGGCGACGTTTTCCACCTCGCGGAGCTGACCCAGCACCATGTTGAATAGCTCCCCAGTGTCGTTGGAGGCGGCTTCAAGTTGTTCGGGGCTTAGTCCTAAGCGTGTGAAGGCTTCCGCGCCGGGGCCTTTTCCAGTCGAAGTAAACTCATCCGTCCTGAGAGACAGCTCCTTTAGAGCATCGATCATAGCGTCGTTCTGTACGCCGAACTGACTCCCTGCATATTGCAGTCGCGACAGCTGTTCAGTGGCTATCCCAAGTCGGGCAGACCATTGGCGCACTTCTTCGCCACTTGATGCGAAGTTGTGACCGAGGCCGCCGACTGCGGCGGTAGCTACGCCGCCGGCGATTCCGGCGCCGGCGGCTAGGCTGCGCCCGTTATTCAACACGGCGCCCCCACGGGAACGGATGCCGGATAGCCGCTCACGCACGTCCTTGATGCGCTCAAGGCGTTTTTTCTGGCGCTCCAAGGTCTCGTTGAGGCGTTCTTCCTGAGTGCGAAGATCTCGCGCCGCGCGGGTCATGTCCTCGGTACTGACACCAGCTTCGTCGAGGCTGCGTTTTATACCTGAGAGCCGGTCTTGGTGCCCCTGCTGGGCACGGTTCAGATTTTTAACCTGGTCCTCGGCATGACGCGAGCGATCACGATATGTCTTGATTGCGCGGCTGGATTTGTCAAAGGCTTGCTGTTGCGACGTTAGGGCGATACGTGCCTTTTCTAACTCTCCACTGAGCTGCTTATTTGGCTCGGTAGCTTGGGCAACTTGCTTAGCGAGCTTGTCATATTGCCTTCGCGTAGATGTCAGGCTGGCTTTGATATTGACATGGCGCTCACGTTGCCCTTCCAGGGCTTTGGAATACTCCTTTTGCTTCTCAGTCATCTCATCGATGGTGCGCTGGTTGCCGCGCATGGCCCAACGGGTCTGACGATAAGCGCTGACATCCTTCTGTTGCTTGTTGAGATCGCGCAGTTGGTCTTTGCTGGCCCTTATAGCCTCGGCGGTTTTGCCGCTGCCCTTAGTGATCTTCTTGAGGGGGCTGGTGATCTTGTCGATCGCTTGAAGCCTAACTTGAAGGCTCAGATCCTTCGCCATATCAGCCGCCTCCTTGGGCGACCAGCGCCTCGGCATCTGTATCGGTCATAGCTTCCAGGTCGCGTCGCAGGCGCTGCCGATCCTCGGCGGCGAGGGTGTGGAAGCCGTGACCTTCGCTTTTTTTCGGCGGCGGTAGCGAGATGCTGTTCGCCATACATTGCTGACGGGCTTCCCAGGCATCCAACTGAAGCAGTTCCATCAGCGTTGAGGATTTCTCGCGCAAGCCGATGAGCTTCTCGCGGGCTTCTTCCTGGTCGGTCTCGCCAGCGTGGTCCAGTGCAACTAGGGAGCGCTCAATTTTGAGCTGTGCCTTGCGCAGCCGCTTGCAACGACGGCGGCACTGCATGTAATTCTTCCGGCTCATGGCATCATGCTCTCTTTTCGTGGTGTGGCGATGCTGGGACCGTGCGGCCCCAGCAGTTCCGTCAGGTGGCCTGTTTCTTCAGAATGCGTTCCAGCTCGGCTTTGCGGCGGCCGATTCTGATGCCGTTGCCCATCTCAGATACCGGAGCCTCGCAGGGAAGTGGGTCGATCTTCTCCGGGGCGTCGCCAGCCGAGATGCCCTCGCCTTGAATCTGCTGGAGGTGTTTCATAGCTATTTCGCCAACGGCGATAGCCTGGCGACGGTGGATTTCTTTATCGACGGCGGGCCGTGAAGTTTCGGTTAAGTGTCCCCGGATGGCTTTTCCGGGGAAGGAAGACACGTCGAGGCCGTGAGTGGCCATGAACCCCACATCGTTATAAACATCCTTCTCCAGGCGCTCGAAGATGGTTGGTAACGCGCCTAGCAGCTCCTTGCCTTGTCCGGAGGCAAATACCGCTTCAGCGGCTTTGGTAAGCTGTTCGTGCGCTGTGGCGTAGTGGAGTTCCTCGGCAGCTCGGTGATAGGCGGTTCGGGCGCCGTGGGTCAGGATTTGATGGTATTCCACCAACGGTGCCTGTTCCTCGATCATGTCACGCTGGTATCTAGTCTGCTCAGCCAGGGAGCGCTCCTGTTCCTGAAACTCGCGAACCTCTTTGGTGGGCTCGCCCTTGGCGGCGCGCATGGCGTCCCGCCATCCGGCGGCAGCGGACTTGGCTTCCGCCTGAGATGCCTGTTCCAGCTTGCTCAACCGGTCGAGCGTCTTGGCGGCGTCTTGAAGCTCTTCGCGTTGCTTCAGGTACTCAGCACGAGCCGTCTCAAGTCGGATTCCGGCCGTGGCTGCGGTGCGATATGGGGCGGGGACGATACTCATGGTCTCTTCTCCAGTGATGGTAGTGGTGGTCATGCATGCTGCGTGGAAAAAGGTGTAGTAGGGGCCGGGGCCTCCCACAGCCCCGCTGCGATCAATCGCGCCTCCTCGGCGCTCATCTGGCCGCCCCGCGGGCTACGCGTACGCTTGCGGTTGATACCGAGCATTAGGCTTGACCAATTTGAGCGTTCCTGACGTTCGGCGGGGGGCTCGAAGAACATCGCGGCCAGGCGAAGGGCAGTCTCGTCGTCGATGCCGAGTCTGCGGCGCTGCTCAGCCTCGGCGCTCGAGATCAGCAGGTGCCACAGGGCCTGCGACTCGGCGGTGACGGGATTTTGAGGTGCCGGCCCCTGGTCTTCGACCGGCCCAGTGGCTTCCTCGAAGCTTTCCAACTCCGGAGGAAAGTACTCAGGTGCGCCCCATTCTGGCTGCGGAGCGAACTTCTGGTGGAGGGCGACTCGGAGCTGGTGTTCATACTCCTCGAGGCCTTCCATCTCAGCCCTGACTTCGGTGCTGGCCCGCCATGCTTTGTATCGCTTTTCTTGGTCATGGGCCTCCTGCGGGTCTGGCTGTCGGGGCTCGATATCAGGCCCCGTACAGTTATTCACACGAGTCCAAGGCTCCGCGACTGCGTCGCTCCGCTGTCCTGCAGCCTCCGTTGGCTTGATTTCCCAGCGATAGACACGGGTCATAAAAGATGCCTCTCCGGTATCGCTAGTGACAGTGATGCCAATGGTTGCCTCGACGGGCTCGCCGTAAATTCCGAGCTTCTCCAGATCGACACGAATCTCGCCGCTATTTGGGTCGACGTGCTCACCCTTCGGGTCGAGGCGAGTCATTCGCCACGGGCGAGCTGGACGCTCGGTCATGGGAACGCAAGGCCCGCCACACAGCTCCAGGAAATTGTCCCAGCGGCTGCCGTTCGCGGCGCGTCGTAGGTCGTGGAGGATGGCCAGCGCCTCTGGGTCGGGCTTGGTAGCCGCGATCCAGTCTTCGAAACAGGAGGCGGCGAAGGAATCGTCATCGGGATCGCGCAGGCGGCGCAGCTCGCGCCACACCGTCACGCTCGGCAAGCCAAAGAACTGAAACTGACGGATGCCGTGGACCGATGCCCAGGCGGCGATCCGCGGCGCTGCGACATCCATTGGGCGACCATACTGGTCGACCTCGTCGCTACGCTGGGTGCAATTGATGTTCTTGGCGACATACTTGATGACGTAGCCGGCGGCGCTACCCTTGGTGGGGTCGATGTGCTCGAACCTGATACGAACATGCTCCTTGCCGGCGACCTCCTCGGGGTCGATCGACATGGCATAGCGGCGAAGGGAAGCCTCCAGTGGCTTGATCTGGTCCTCGGCGACCCACAACAGCATGTGCCAGTGCGGGCATCCGTCGTGATGGGGTTCGACGGTACGAATGCCGTAATAGGCGATACCGTCGCGCTTCAACTTGGCCCGGGCCCGAGTCCATAGCTTTTGCAGCTGGGCGTGAGCATCACGCGGGGTCGAACCGTTGTATTTAGGGTTGGACTGCCCGCTTTCCTGAAGTACTGCATGCCAAGCACTAGGTAAGGTCCAAGTGACGAACACTGCACGATGCCCATGGCGATGGGCGAAGGCCTCGGTCTCGCGGATCCGCATCATCGTTTCCTTGAAACGGATGTCGCGGTTGCCCACGCTCTTTGCGGACAGCTCGGCTAGGGTGTATTTCTGTTCGAACTGGTTGATCGCCGTGGTGCCCTCGAGCATCTCCAGGTTCTCGTTCTGCCGGCGCTGCCAGCGCTTGAACACCATGTCGCTGACATAGATCCCGGCACGCTTGTGCACTCGGCGTACCATTCGCATGAACTGATCGAGGCGTCGGTTCGCCAGCGTGCGCAGCTTACGCCGCCACCATGGTGCCGATCCCAACTTGCTTAGTATGACGCGCCGCTGGGAACCGCTCAGGCGCTTGAGCTCGACCACAGGGGCTACGTCCAGGCTGTGCTTGTGGGCGATCTCTAGTCCTTCGCGAAGGCTCTCGATCTCGGCATCCCGGCTGGTTGGCCATACATGGCGGCGGAAGGTTAATCCGGCGAGCCTGGTGTCTGCCGGCAGTGCGGGTCGCCAGAAATGTCCGCGACGAGCCTCCGCATAGCCGGCTCGAACTGTTCGGTAATGGCGTTCTTGGGTCGCGACGATAGCGTCTGCCTTGGCACGCGCGTAGTCCTCTAGAGCCTCATCCTCGTGGGTCACGTTGAAGGGGCCGAGCATAAGTTGCTTCTGCATAATGCGAAGCCAAATATTCGCTTCGGCGTTACCGCGATTGCCCGGTTTGCTGTAACCGTGGGTGGTGGCCACTGCCACAGCACCGCAGATAAGATCGTCTGCGACGGCCTCGAAACGTTCGAAGATCTGCCGGCGGAACTTCCGGCATTGAGGTGTCCCCATGGCCCGTTCGACCTCACGGGCGGCGCTGACCATCAACGGCCACTTCATGGTAGTCATGGGCGACCCTCCCAAGGCGTATCGAGGCGGGTCGAGCGTTGCGAAAGGTTGCGCAACCTTGGGGCTATGCTAATCTTGGGAACGGAATCAAATGCGGTGTGGGCCCCCATGGGATTGTGGCGATCCCCGGGGCCTTTTGCGTTTCTGGCCACTGCTAAACCTCCTTCCCCTTGGCCAACCGGCTTTTGTCGGCCACGCTGAAACCCTTTGCCGCCGGCGTGCTATGCTCGCCTTTGGTGCGCTGCCAATATCCTTCAGTTTTGATGGCCGTGTTGACCGCCTTCTGTATCGCTGGCCAGTCGCTGGCGTAGAAGGTTATTCGCTCGTTGAGAATGCTCAGGGTGATGACGCGCTTCGCCATGCTGGCTCCTCGCCTTCCGGCATCGTTAGCTTTCAACTGGGTTTATATTCTGGTCGTAGTGCCCCTCCATCGGACGGGCAACCGCGCGGCGATCGAGCCGAGCGATCAACGCCCGACCACCGCCCAACGGTGACGCCTCTCGTTGCTCGCCCAAGGGAAGATCCTCCAGGGACACGGTAGGATCGGCATTTAGTTGCAGGGCGCTGGTCACCGCCTGGCTGAGCGCCGCCCACTCGTTGGGATGGATCTCGAGACTGCCGCCGCCCGGGCGGCTCAGAGTCAGCGTCTTATGGGTCGTGGTGGTCATTACTATCTCCTCAGCAATCGGTGAGATGAGTCATTGCAATGGCCACGCCCAACGGATGTCGGTGGAAGACCTGGCTGCCATTCGGGCGTGGGATCGTCGACAGCTTCTCGGTTTTCACACCGGCATCTTCCAGTCCTTCCTTGAGAGAAAGGAACATCTCGACGGCTTCGTTCTCGTCGCATTCGTGGTCGACGCCGGCGACGTCTACATGGATAGTTCGCATAGTGGCTCCTAGTCAGATGGGGGTGGCACTTTGCTGCGCGGAGGTGCCATGACGCTTCCAGGTTCCAGCGCCCTGGTAGTGGACGCGGCGCGCTTTTAACTCCTGAAACCACGCCGCTACTTCTGTGCTCAGAAAGGCCGTAATATGTGCTGACACCTGGACCGGTTCAGGAAACCGGCCGTTGGCCGCCATGTTGGCCAACGTGCTGCGTGACAAGCCGGTAATCTCCTCGACCTCCGGCCAGCGCATCAGGCGCACCGTTGCTTGCTCCTCAACTCGCTCGTTCTCGCTCATTACCTCAACACCTCTGGTCGCTCACCGATTTCGCTATTTCCCGCCCCATGCTTCTGCATCGTCCTAACCGGCTGCGTGGCCAGGATTTACCACTTGCTTGTAGGCCCTTGGTCGCCTTGGGACGCCCTGGTGACAAGGGTCGCCGCAAGAGGCCACTAGTGCGATCAGGGCGATTTGTGCGAACGTCACCGCACAAGTAAGCGATGCCTTGGTGGCCTTTTGCTCGGCTTTCCCTGCTTTTAGGCACCTTGGCGATAGGTTCACCACTGTGGGGCCCGATGGCGAGCTGTCGCTGTTGTAAATGGCGTTTTTACAACGCAGCTTTACCGGCTCCGTCTCTCGCATCCGAATCTATATGATGGAATGCGGATCCAGGCCTTCACTCGGTGAGGGAACGCCTTGGACCAGGCCGCCGGCCTTGTTGATGAGGGCTACCGTCGTCCATGGCCCAGACTTACCGTAAAAGACGTGCACTCCCTGCTGCCGAAGGCAACGCTCGACATCGCCGGGTCGTTGATATCCCGTAATTGCTTTCAGGTCGTCGCAGTTGAGTACGTCATGTCGGCACATCGCTTCTGTCCCTAGTCGAGAATTGGCAATTGGATGCTTATTTGGGACGGAATCTCCCGTGATGGGATGCGCGGTAGAGGTCCGATGCATCGGCCGCCAGAATCTGGGCGGCTTGAGCGACGTTGGCCAGGTCGTGACGATGTAGATGCGTGGCGACCTCAAGGCTGGCGATCGTCTCCAACATGCCGCGAGCCGCCTCCAGTCGTGCCTCGGCGTTGTCGTACAGGGTTTCGGCACTGCATGTTTCATCGACTACAAGCGCGGGCTCGTGGCCGAGTTGGTAGGTCAGGGGGGTTAGCTGGGTCATGCAGCTACCTCCCGGCGCACGGCTTCGGCATTCTCGGCAACATACCGGTGCATGCCGACCGCCTGTTCCTCAACGGCTTCGAGATTCTCGACCACTAGGGCTAGCAGGGCGGCAAGATCGTCCTGATTGACTTCTACTGTCGGGATCGCGCCGTGCGGTTGGTACTCGACCAGTTCATGCACCAGGGCCAGTGAGCGACGGGCGCGCTGAAGTTGAGTCAGCGCGGTTTCATCGAGTGCCCACCAGTCACACAGGGCATAGGAACGCAGAGATTTGCGAATCATATCGGCTGCCTCACTCATTTACGGCGGCCCACCACTGGCGAGCCTCGGCTTTGCGCTGATCCAGGTACCCGGCGAGATCGCCGGCACTGACCAGCCACGGGGACTTTTGCGAATCGACGGCGCGATAGGCTGGCACTGGCAGAGCCTGGGCGGCAGCGCGGGCACTGGCCGTGCGCGCGTTGACGCCAAAATAGCGCGGCGCGACCTCCTCGAGAGGGATTTCGGCGCGACCGTCGAATTCGGCGAGCAAGCCAAAGTAGGTAGGTCCCATCACTTATCCCCCTTTTCGCTGAGTGAGTGGCCAACGTTATCGAGGTTGTCGGCGATTTCCTGAATGAGTTCGATGTGGCCTCGTGTTGCAGCGATGTCGATGTGACGGCCGATTCGACACTCTTCCTCTAAGGTGTGGGCCAGATGGCGAAGGGCGAGCTGGCTGGTCCTCAACTCGGCGTGGAGCTGATGGCGTAGCCGTGTCTTGGCGGCTTTCAGGTGTGCATTCATCAATGCACCTCCTCGGCTATCGAGGCCGTTGGAGCGGTGGTTTGATTGGGAGTTATTACAGGGTGGGAGTCGTCGAGCGGGTAGAGCAGCCGCAGTAGCTCGGTGTGCGTGGCTGGGTCGATTGCGCCGAGTACTAGTGCCATGCGAGCCATGCCCAGTATCTCTTCACGTTGCTCGGGTCGGCGATTGATTCGGTAGGCCACCAGGCGGGCACCAATGGCGTGGACGGCACGCTGATGCGCGGAGACCTGACGGTAATAGCGGTGGGCACCAGAATTGCATTCCGGGCAAGAGTTGATAATATCCATGATGTCTGTTCCATCCCAATAGTGTTCGGACATTGAGGCCCTGGGTGTTGGCGCACCTGGGGTCTCGTCGTTTCTAACCGGCACGCTGTGTGCTGTGTTGCATGACTTCCTTCAGTAGCTGATTGATCAACCAGGTTTGGGGTCGATCATCCGCTTTCGCTTTTGTCTCGATCCAGGCTTTCACCGCGGGCTCTAGCCGGATCTTCATCTGTGGATCTGTTCGTTTCATCGTCAGGTCCTTAGTGCACCTAGTAGGTCCTTGAAATGTACCTACTAGGTTTATTGCCGTCAACACCTATGTGGTCCATTATTCACATCATGACGACACAGCAGACCGACCCTCAGTACAAACTGCGCATGCCAGCGGAGTTGCGGGACTCTCTCAAAGAAGCCTCGAAAGCGAATAACCGATCTATGAACGCGGAAATCGTTGCGCGTCTTCAGCAGAGCTTCGAGGTAGAGCATCGCGAGGCTATGTACGATGATGTGCCGCCCAAGCTGATGCTGAAGTTATTGGAAGGCTTCCGTTATCAGCTGATGGAGCAAATCAAGGATGGCACTGCCGAACCAGGCTTCCCTCACCTGGACCCTGGCTATGTGGAGATAAAAACGGGCCCGGATGAGGATGACTCCGGCTCTAAGTCTTAGGGAAAAGCCCATCCCGCACATAGCAAAGCGCCGCCCATCTGGGCGGCGCTTTTGTTTGGGCTCGTGCCTGAGGCTGTCATTGCCGGTAGGCTGGCCGGTGCCGACCTTAACCAGGAGTAAGCGCGATGCGTGTCAGATGCCCACACTGCGATGAAGGACTCAAGACCCAGCCGGAGAAGCTAGACCCGGCTCCGATCGATGAGGCGACGACGGTGCTCGCACAGTGTGCCAACCCGTTCTGTGGCTGGGGTGGACATCTGAAGGTCTCGTTGGAGCGGGTCACGAAGTCCAGCCGTTTGGAAGCCGCCACGGAAGCTACCGACGTCTAGAAACGCGAGCGCCCCGCCGACGACAGCCGGCGAGGCGCTATCTTGTTCACACGATTGATGTGGTCAATGGCTTGGTCGCGACTCGGGCTCGCCAGCGGCCCTGATGATGGAGAGGGTTACACGTGGAAGCCGCGGTGTGTACCGTCAGGCATCTCTACATCCAGGCGGACTTTCCCACCAATGGCCTCAACGTAACGCTTGAGGGAGCTCAACCGGAGATCCTGACCACTTTTCTCCATACCTGCAATGGTCGGCTGTTTGACGCCTAGAGCCTCAGCCATATCCGCTTGCGTCATTTCGACCAACTGGCGAATTTCCGATAGGCGGAGTTCTAGGAGCATTGCATCAGCTTTCGCCTTGGCGCGATTGACGAGCTCCGGATTCTCGTTGGCGACGAGTTGGTTCAGTGTACGAGCCATAGTTTTCACCTCACTTCAGTGACTCCAGGTGGGCAGCGTACTCCCGGTCTGCCACTGGGATCATGTCATCATAGAAACGCTTATTGCCGCTCTTGTTCCCGGCGCAGAGCAGTACACCTGTCCGCTGAGGATCGAAGGCGAAGAAGGCCCTTAGAGGCTGGCCCTGGCTCTGAATCCTCAGCTCCTTCATGTTGCGATATTGCGAGCCGTTCACAGTGTCAGCGTGAGGACGAGGCAACATCGGCCCTCTTTCCTGCAGCATCAAGAGCGCTGCAAGTACGTTCTCCCGGTTGATGTCGTCCAGTGAGAAGTACCACTCTTCAAACGTCTCGGTCTGCTCTATCGGCCACATTGCTTCACCCTTCACTTATAGGATTAAGGCTATATAGGTTAAATCCTATTGTCAAGCCGACGCGGCCTCTGCCCAGATTCCGGCGTGCCAGCTGTTCGAGAGGTTTTGTGGTGAAGGCTACCAGCGACGTTTAGAACAACCGTGCAGGCGCTGCCCGAGACTCGGAGGGAAAGTGGATCAAGCCATTTTCTGTGTGTCGTTGCTACGGATTCGCTACAGAATGTCTGAAAGTCCCGCCGTTTAGGGCTTTAGGTCCAATCCATCATCGGGGCCACGGAAAATCGGCGGGCCCGCGCTAGCGAGTCTTGCGCTGATTTTTCAATCATGTATGGCCTCCAAGAAAAAGGATGTACAGAACGGTAGCGGGTGCAGTGGCCGCGTATTGTACGCCATACAGGGCGATCGACAATATCAGGGAGTTTGAGAGGACGGTTCCACTGGCATGTGGTGCTGGAGGCGTCTTTTACACTCTGAAACTTTAAAGTGGCATTGTTTAATCCAGATCAGTTTAACTACTGAAATTCTTCTGCCATGGTGAAGATGTCCGCCATGGAAAGGTGGAGAGCAAGGAAGACAGGTAAAAAGGACGCCTAAAGAAGCACGGAAAGCATAGAGTACGAACAGGAAGTTCGTGACAACTGCAAGGAAATGCAGATTTGTGCGAAAGCCCGGCCGGTATCGGTCGGGCTTTTTTGTGTCAGGGTGATTGGTTGCGTTGATCTCTGAGCTCACGTTGCGAGTCTTCCAGACGGCGCCGAGAGCGCTTGAGTTGACGCTCTTGCCGCTGGCGCTCGTCGAAACGTTCATCGCGATGTTCGCTGCGGTTCAGTGACTGGCGACGCTCGATCGTGGTGGCGCGGTCGCTGCTGACGTCACGTTGCAATTGATTGCGTTGTCGACTTTCGTTGAGTGAGTCGCGCTGACCAACGTCATCAGCCAGCACCGGCCATGCCAGGGCAAACAGTGTCACCAGCAGAATGGCTTTCATCATGATGCCTCCCGTTGATGAGGTCTGCACAGTATGGACCAAGACGTACTCCATGGTATCCCTGAGACGGTCGGAAAAGCCTGCCGGTGGGTGTCAATCGCTGTCGTTACGCTGTTTCCAGCGAGCTTGAAGGCGCCCCGCGATTCGAAAAGGGAATGGCTGGTTTGGGTCGACGGTCGTGCTATGCGAAGGGTCGACGATGCGCAACGTTTCCGGCTCCGGCTGGCTCAGGTATTGGATCATGAGCGCATGGCGCCATTCGAGCAGGTAAAGACCTTCCTGCTGGAAGCTTGAGGTGGGCCGAATGGCGGCGATATCGCCTTCCTCGAGATAGGCGAATGTCTCACCTGCGCCTGGTGTTACTAGGTGACATCCCCGCACGAGGGCGTCGATGGCGGTGCCCGAGGCGGGGAGAGGGGCGGCGAGCGTGTGAGCTTCCCACGGCACCGGGGGCATGGTGTGTAGTGCCAAGAGGCGTGCATTGCCGAGCACGTCCTCGGTGATACGTTGAGAGGCCGTGGGTGTTGCGACGGCAGTGCTATCTTCGAGTAGCCGTTCAAGCGGACAATGCAGCGCATCGGCCAGCGCGATGAGTCGCTCGTGTCCGACTTGTTTTATCGTGCCGGATTCCCAATAGGAAATCGTGACATCCGATACGCCGACACGTCTGGCTAAGGCGGCCTTGCTCAAGCCGGCGTCTATCCTTAGCTGCTTGATCCGGGGTCCCAGTGCGTCCATGTAGACATCTCGCCATGAGGTGAACGCGTTAGCATAGCCAGCCAATGCCAAAGTATGTTTCGGGTTGGGGGTTATGAACTGCACGCAGTGCGTATGCCCTATCTGGATTGCAGTGTAGGGAGGGAGAGAATGAGGAAGAAAAGAGCGCCGGCCGTCCCGGAGAACAGCCTAATGGCGCAAAGAAAAGCTCGTTTCACTGAAGACACCACACGGCGCAGGAAAGCCGAAGCCGTCGAGCACCGTTAGCGTGCGCGTGGCAACTTCGCTAGAAAAAGCCACGCATGTCGGGAGCGATACATCGCTTGCCCGAGCGCACCCAGTATAGGCAGTCGGCCTTTGCGTAATAAGAGGGTACAATCGAAAACTAGTGTTTCCGATTTGGAAACTAGTATGTCGGAGTATCTTCAACATGACGACACTGGATGCATTGCGTGTCTTCGTCGAGGTCGTTCGTGCGGGCAGTTTTACCGCAGCGGCACGGCGTCTGAGTATTTCCAAGTCGTTGGCTTCCAAGCGCGTGGCTGCACTCGAGGATGAGTTGAGCGTCAGTCTATTAAATCGCTCGACGCGTTCACTGCGCCTCACGGAAGCCGGACAGATCTATTACGAGCATGGGCTGCGGGTCATCGAAGAGTTGCAGACGGCGGAGGCGCAGGTACAGTCGGTGACGTCGCAACCTCGAGGGCAACTCAAGGTCAGTGCCCAAGTGAGCTTCGGCTTCATGTACTTGGCGGCGCCGACCACGGCCTTCATGCGTCGCTATCCCGAGATGTCGGTGGAAATCCTGCTCGAGGATCAGCGCTTCGAGCCCATCGATGAGTCGGTGGATCTGGCCATTCGCATGGGGCCGATGCCGCCGTCGAGTCTGGTGTCGCGTCCACTGTGCAAAGTGGTCTATGGCTTGTATGCCGCGCCGGATTATCTGGCCCGCGTTGGGCGGCCGCTGCACCCCAAGGACATCGCCGAGTTCGATACAGTGTTCTACGGCAATTACGATCTCGGCGCTCACTGGCGCTTTTCGCTCAATGGACAGCCGCTGGATATCGAGCCTAACTCTCGTCTGGTGATCAATAATCTGCTGGGCGTGGTCGAAGCGGCCAAGGCGGGATTCGGCTTGGCCTATCTGCCGACATTCGCGGCGCGTGCGGCGGTGGAGGAGGGGCAGCTGACACCCCTCTTGCAGCCGTATTGGAACGAGCATGGCAGCATGTTGGTGTTGTTTCGCTCGCGCAAATATCTGCCCGACAAGACCCGGGCTTACCTGGATTTCATCACGGAGTGGTTTCGCGAGCACCTGGCCTTGTGAAGAACGTGCTGGACGAGTGCCATAGGGCCTATCCGATGCGTTTGTCTCGGCGGTACTGATGCCGGGTAGGTGCATGCGTATAATGATGCCATCGTCAGTCACCAATGATCGGGAACTTCATGACCGTACGTACACGTATCGCGCCGTCGCCGACCGGCGATCCTCATGTCGGCACGGCCTATATAGCGCTGTTCAACCTATGCTTCGCGCGTCAGCATGGCGGGCAGTTCATCCTCCGCATCGAGGATACGGACCGAGTGCGCTCGACGGCCGAGTCGGAGCAGATGATCCTCGACTCCCTGCGCTGGCTGGGACTCGAGTGGGATGAAGGTCCCGATATCGGCGGTCCTCATGGTCCGTATCGGCAGAGCGAGCGTGGCGATATCTATGCGCAATATGCACAGCAATTGCTCGACGCCGGGCATGCTTTCAAGTGCTATCGGACCAGCGAAGAGCTCGATGAACTGCGTGAGACGCGTAAGGCGGCGGGGCTGCACCTGGCGCTCAAGCCCGCCGATCTGGCGCTTGCCGACGAGGAAGTAGCGCGTCGCGAGCGTGAGCAATGGCCTTATGTAGTGCGCATGAAAGTGCCGGGCGAGGGCAGTTGCATCGTCAGCGACATGCTGCGGGGTGAGATCGAAGTCGACTGGGCGCAGGTCGATGCCCAGATCCTGCTCAAATCCGACGGTATGCCGACCTATCACTTGGCCAATGTCGTCGACGACCATCTGATGGGCATCACGCATGTCATGCGCGGTGAGGAGTGGATTAACTCGGCGCCCAAGCACAAGCTGCTGTATGAGTACTTCGATTGGCCGATGCCGACGCTGTGCCATATGCCATTGCTGCGCAATCCAGATAAGTCGAAGCTATCCAAGCGCAAGAACCCGACCTCGATCAATTATTATCGGCACATGGGCTTTTTGCCTCAGGCGGTGACCAACTATCTGGGCCGCATGGGTTGGTCGATGCCCGATGACCGCGAGAAGTTCACCCTCGAGGAAATGATGGAGAACTTCGATATTCAGCGCGTGTCGCTGGGCGGCCCGGTGTTCGATCTGGAGAAGCTCACTTGGCTCAACGGCGTCTATATCCGCGAGGATCTGGACGATGCCGCCTTGCTGGAAGCCCTGAGAGAGTGGGCCTTCAACGAGGAATACGTTAACCAGATCTTGCCGCAGGTACGTCCGCGAATCTCGACGCTCTCCGATGTCATGCCGCTGGCCGGGCATTTCTTTTCGGGGGTACCGCCGCTCGAGGCGTCCAGTTTCGAAGGCATTAAGCTCGAGCATGAGGACCTGCTCAAACTTCTGCAGTTTTTGACCTGGCGTCTGGAGGGCGTCCCCCGTTGGCACAAGGATGTCTTGCTCGACGAGGTCAAGTTCCTGGCCGAGGCGTTCAATATGAAGATGAAAGCGTTCTTGGCGCCGGTCTTCATCGCCGTCACGGGTAGTGCGACTTCCACCTCGGTGCTGGATGCCATGGCGATTCTCGGTTCGGACATGACACGGGCGCGCCTGCGTCATGCCACCCAGGTGCTGGGGGGCATTTCCAAGAAGCAGGCCAAGCGCTTCGAAAAAGAATATCGGGAGCTGTAAGCTCGAAGAGCGATGCTGCGCGCCTGGAAGAAGGGAGGACGTTGCTACGCAGCTTGAAGGGGGAAGAACAACCCAGATACTGCCTTCTTCCTTCTTCCTTCTTCCTTATCGAAAGATATTGACGAAGCCAGGGGGAATCAGTATTCTACGCACCGTCTTGAGGCGCGGGGCCTTAGCTCAGATGGGAGAGCGCAACACTGGCAGTGTTGAGGTCAGCGGTTCGATCCCGCTAGGCTCCACCAAGCATCAAGACAATGCGTCCCATTCGTCTAGTGGTCCAGGACACCGCCCTTTCACGGCGGTAACAGGGGTTCAAACCCCCTATGGGACGCCACCTTTTTTCTTGCCCGCAGTAGTGGCGATATCGAGACGCGAAAGCGTCTTTTTTTGTCTCTGCTTCCCGTTCGTGATTAGACGTTTTTATACGTTTTTCCCCTTGACACCTCTGTGACCTTGTCCACTGCCGTGCAGTCTTTGCCTTCGTGTTGTGCATAACACCGGCGAAGGCCCGTCATGTTGCGCGTTTTTGAAAAAAATGCCGTTTTTCAACTACTTATAATAGGTCAAAAATTAATCGATTTGAGCGTAACCGCCTTGTCATGGTGTTTCTGGCGAACTACCTAAAGGTTTTGAACAGGTTTATCCACAGAAAGTGTGGAAAACGCTCAGAGGCGTCAGAACAGAAGAGCAAGGCGGTGGGAGCGAGGGGTTCTAGGGGGCGAGAACCCGGGAGTCAAACGCAACGGACCGCCTAGAAGGCGGTCCGTGATGTTTGCATGCAGTAAACCTGGCTAGGAGCTTCTCAGCCGGTTTTAGGCTAGCAAGTTACTTGGCGGGGTAGTCCCGCTGGGAATGGCCGATATAGAGCTGACGCGGGCGGCTGATGCGATAGCTACCGCTGATCATCTCGTTCCAGTGAGACGTCCAGCCAATAGTCCGGGCCATAGCGAAGATGACGGTAAACATGTTGGTCGGAATGCCAATCGCCTTGAGGATGATGCCGGAATAGAAGTCGACGTTCGGGTAGAGCTTGCGCTCGATGAAGTAGTCGTCTTCCAATGCGATCTGCTCGAGCCGCTTGGCGATCTTGAGCTGCGGGTCGTCGGCCATGCCGAGTTCGCCCAGCACCTCGTCGCAGGTTTCCTTCATGACCTTGGCGCGCGGGTCGAAATTGCGATAGACGCGGTGGCCAAAGCCCATCAGCTTGAATGGATCATCCTTATCCTTGGCGCGGTCGATGAAGCGTTGGATGTTCTCTTCGGACTCATCACCGATCTCGTCGAGCATGTTGAGTACGGCTTCGTTGGCGCCACCATGGGCCGGGCCCCATAGCGCAGCGATGCCGGCACTGATGCAAGCAAAGGGGTTGGCGCCCGTTGAGCCCGCCAGACGCACCGTGGAGGTGGAGGCGTTCTGTTCATGGTCGGCGTGGAGCATGAAGATCCGGTCCATGGCCTTGGCGAAAACCGGATTGACCTCGTAGCTTTCACACGGATTGCCGAACATCATGTAGAGGAAGTTTTCCGCGTAATCGAGATCATTGCGCGGATAATTGAATGGCTGTCCGATATTATACTTGTAGCACATCGCAGCCAGGGTCGGCATCTTGGCGATCAGGCGAATTGCACTGACGCGGCGCTCTTCTTCCTTGGTGATGTCCAGATTGTCATGGTAGAAAGCGGCTAGGCCACCGACGACGCCGCACAGGATCGCCATCGGGTGGGCGTCGCGGCGGAAGCCCTTGAAGAAATTGACGAGTTGTTCGTGGACCATGGTGTGATTTCTCACGGTGGCCGCGAAGTCGTCGTATTGCGCCTTGCTGGGGAGCTCGCCGAACAACAGCAGATAACAGAGCTCGACGTAATTGGAATGTTCGGCCAGTTGGCCGATGGGGTAGCCGCGGTGCAGAAGAACACCCGCAGCACCATCGATATAGGTGATGCCTGATTCGCAGGAGGCGGTGGCGACGAAGCCTGGGTCGTATGTGAACAGACCTTCGCTGGTCAGGCCGCGGACGTCGATCACATCAGGCCCGACGGTGCCGGAGTAGACAGGGAACTCGATCGTCTTGTCCAACCCTTCTACCGTCAACTGCGCTTTCCTGTCAGCCATTATGGCCTCCTCTTTTACCTAAGTCTTTGTCTTGCTTGCCATGCCAGCGAAAATAATGCGCCTACTATAGAACCACGCGGTGGATTGTCAATTGGGCCTAGGGCGCCTGTGACCATGGCGCCGCCGCGCATCTCGTGTCCCGGCGTGGCGATAGGTGGCGATAGAATAAGGGGGCGAGCAAGGTTCCTACCCGGAAGTGCCACCCTATTTGACGCGTCCATGGGGATGGCTGCAAGAGCTATCTCATTTGTCATGACATCGCCCGGTCCTTATAATCTTATCCCGCGCGACTGGCAGGAGCATGGCTTGGTCATGTAAGCCCTCGACCAAGGCCTCCCCCTCAAACCACCGCCCGCACCGGGTACAGCCCTAGCCGCTGGCGGGCCAAGAGAGTGTGATGAGCCGTGAATAGCAAAAGACCCGTAAA
Source organism: Chromohalobacter canadensis (assembly GCF_029544075.1). GTDB lineage: Bacteria > Pseudomonadota > Gammaproteobacteria > Pseudomonadales > Halomonadaceae > Chromohalobacter > Chromohalobacter canadensis_A. Next base: position 66,925 of record NZ_JAJQJH010000011.1, read on the forward strand.
TTTAGACCTGACGACGATAAAATTTCCACTTCCCGCACTGACCTCCATTGCCCACCGCATTACCGGTGTCATCCTCTTCGTGGGATTGATCTTCGGTTTCTGGGCCCTCGACGCGTCACTGTCGTCTCCCGAAGGATTCGAAGCAGTGCGTGACACCCTCGCCAACAACGTACTCGCCAAACTGATCGCCTGGGGACTGCTCTCGGCGCTTGGCTTCCACTTCGTGGCCGGCATCAAACACCTGCTGATGGATGCAGGTATTGGCGTGGATCTCGAGGGCGGACATCGCAAGGCGCAGATCACGGTCGTGATCAGTGCCATCTTGGTGGTTCTGGCAGGAGTCTGGGTATGGTAACCAACATCACGAACCTCGGTCGTAGTGGCCTGTCCGATTGGCTGATCCAGCGAGTCTCGGCCATTATTCTAGCGGTCTATGCCGTGTTCATGGTCCTGTATCTACTGTTCCATCCGGGGCTCGATTACGCCACGTGGAGCGGCCTCTTCTCGCAGACTTGGATGCGCATCTTCTCCCTGCTGGCCTTTATTTCCATCGCGGCGCACGCATGGGTCGGTTTGTGGACGGTGTCCACCGACTATCTCAAGCAGGCGGGTGCACGCTTTGCATTTCAAGCGGTCGTCATGCTGGCCATCTTCGTTTTTCTGGTGTGGGGCGTTCAAGTCCTTTGGGGAGCCTAATCCATGTCCAATATGCGTAGCCTGACATTCGACGCAATCATCATCGGTGGCGGTGGCTCCGGCCTGCGTACCGCGCTCGAGCTGGCCAAGTCTGGCAAGAAGACCGCGGTGCTTTCCAAGGTCTTTCCAACGCGCTCGCACACCGTTTCCGCCCAAGGCGGTATTACCTGCGCCATCGCTTCCGCTGATCCCAACGACGATTGGCGCTGGCACATGTACGACACCGTCAAAGGCGGTGACTATATCGCCGACCAGGACGCCGCTGAGTATTTGTGTTCCGAAGGCCCCAAGGCGGTCTTCGAGCTGGAACATATGGGACTGCCGTTCTCGCGTTTCGATAACGGCCGCATCTATCAGCGCCCTTTCGGTGGCCAGTCCAAGGACTTCGGTAAGGGCGGCCAGGCCGCGCGCACATGCGCTGCTGCTGACCGTACCGGCCATGCGCTGCTACATACGCTGTATCAGAACAACCTGAAAAATAACACCGTATTCCTGAATGAATGGTACGCGGTGGATCTGGTCAAGAATGCTGATGGCGATGTCGTGGGCTGTATCGCCATGTGCATCGAGACCGGCGAAATCGTGCATATCAAGTCTAAGGCGACGGTGTTGGCGACCGGCGGCTCGGGCCGCATCTACGCGTCCACGACCAACGCGCTGATCAATACCGGTGATGGTATCGGCATGGCGCTTCGTGCTGGCTTCCCCATGCAGGACATGGAGATGTGGCAGTTCCACCCCACCGGTATTTACGGGGCAGGGGTCTTGGTCACCGAAGGCTGTCGTGGCGAGGGTGGCTACCTGATCAACAAGGACGGCGAGCGTTTCATGGAGCGTTATGCGCCGAACGCCAAGGATTTGGCCGGCCGCGATGTCGTGGCTCGCGCCATGGTCATGGAGATCCTCGAAGGGCGCGGTTGTGGCGAAAATGGTGATCACGTCATGCTTAAGCTTGATCATCTGGGTGAAGAGGTCCTGGGTAAGCGTCTGCCGGGCATCGTCGAACTCTCCAAGACATTCGCCCATGTCGATCCCGCCCAAGACCCGATACCGGTCGTGCCGACGTGCCATTATATGATGGGCGGCGTGCCGACCAACGTCCACGGCCAGGCGATCATGCAGGACGCCGATGGTAACGATCAGATCGTCAACGGACTGTTCGCCTGTGGCGAAGCGGCATGTGTATCCGTACACGGCGCCAACCGCCTGGGCGGCAATTCACTGCTCGACTTGGTGGTCTTCGGACGTGCCGCTGGCATGTTCATCGAACAAGCGCTCAATGAAGGGATCGATTACCTCGAGGCGGCTCAGTCCGATATCGATAGCGCTATGGCCCGTCTCAACCGTTGGGATGAATCGAGCGGCGGCGAAGCAATTCCTGAGCTGCGTGCCGAGCTGCAGGAGGTCATGCAGAACGAGTTCGGCGTCTTTCGTCAGGAAGACACCATGCAGGAGGGCGTAAAGAAACTGGCCGACCTCCGCGAGCGCATCGGTAACGCGCATCTGGCCGATAAATCCAATGCCTTCAATACCGCGCGTGTCGAAGCGTTGGAGCTCGACAATCTGCTCGAGGTAGCGGAAGCCACGGCAATCTCCGCTTTGGATCGCAAGGAAAGCCGCGGCGCACATTCGCGCTACGACTATCCGGATCGCGACGACGCCAATTGGCTCAAGCACTCCATGTACTTCCCGGTCGAGAAGCGGCTGGGGCAGCGTGACGTGAACTTTGCGCCGAAGACCGTCGAGACCTTCGAGCCGAAAATCCGCACCTACTAAGGGGTTGTCCAAGATGTCTACGCTTCAGATATCCATTTATCGCTACAACCCGGAAACCGATTCCGTGCCCTACATGCAGGAGTTCCAGCTGGATACGCAGGGCCGCGACATCATGGTTCTCAATGCGCTTGAAATGATCAAGCAGCAGGACAGCTCCATGGCGTACCGGCGTAGCTGCCGCGAAGGGGTTTGCGGTTCCGATGGTATGAACATGAACGGCAAAAATGGCTTGGCTTGCGTCACGCCTTTGTCCGAGGTAGTCAAGGACAATAAACTGGTGCTGCGCCCGCTGCCCGGTTTGCCGGTTATCCGCGACTTGGTGGTCGATATGGGGGTGTTCTACAAGCAGTACGAGAGCATCCAGCCCTATCTGCAGAACGATACCACCGAGCCGACGATGGAGCGGTTGCAGTCGCCGGAAGAACGCGAAAAGCTCGATGGGTTGTACGAGTGCATCCTATGTGCCTGCTGCTCTACGGCCTGCCCCTCCTTCTGGTGGAATCCGGACAAGTTCGTGGGGCCGGCTGGCTTGCTGCAGGCTTATCGCTTCCTCGCCGATTCGCGCGATACCGCCACGAGCGAGCGTTTGGCACGGCTCGAAGATCCGTTCAGTCTGTTCCGGTGCCGTGGCATCATGAATTGCGTGGCGGTGTGCCCTAAAGGGCTCAATCCGACGCGAGCGATTGGCAAGATTCGTGAGATGTTACTGTCTAATGCCACTTAAATCGCGCCGCGTGGCTTGTTATCATTGGCAACAAGCCTCTTCCTGCGACATGGCGTCGCAGGAGGCCGGTCCTGCGACCGCCGTTAGCCGGTGCCCTGCGCACCGGCTTTTGACGATAAGTGGACCCTAGCGTCGCGTGTGACGCCAACCTGCACCCGCAGGTCCCAAGTGACGCCGGCACGTCCGGGCGTGCCAGCGCCAAGAACACCCATCAGTGCATAGGGTGACCAAGAGATGCAAGAAGGCATAATGGAGTTGATGTGGCGCACTTCCCATGTCAGCGGCGGTAACGCCCACTACGTGGAAGCGCTCTACGAGCAATACCTCGTCGAGCCCTCTGAGGTTCCCGACGAATGGCGTAACTATTTCGATCAGTTACCTCGTCCGGAAGGCGCCCCCACTCATGACGTTCCTCTCAGTCCGATTCGAGATCAGTTCTATCAGTTGGCACAAAACCGTCGTGGCAAACCCGCCGCCGGTGTCGCCGACAGCAGCGAGAACAAGAAGCAGGTCAAGGTTCTCCAGCTGATCAACGCATACCGCTTCCGCGGCCATCAGCGTGCCGATATCGACCCGCTGGGGCTTCGCAGCCCGACCCCGATCCCTGATCTGGATCTTTCCTTCCATCAGCTGACCGACGCTGACATGGAGACGTCCTTCCAGACTGGCTCGCTGTTCCTGGGCAAGGATCAGGCGCCGCTCAAGGAAATCGTCGACGTCCTTGAGAAGACGTATTGCCGCAGCATTGGCTGCGAGTTCATGCATATCGTCAACACCGACGAGAAGCGTTGGTTACAGCAACGCTTCGAATCGGTGCGTTCCAAGCCGGACTACAGCGTCGATGTGCGCAAGCACATCCTCGAACGTTTGACGGCGGCGGAAGGATTGGAAAACTATCTCGCGTCCAAGTATCCAGGCACCAAGCGCTTCGGTCTGGAAGGCGGCGAGACCTTCATCCCGATGGTCGACGAAATCATCCAGCGCACTGGCAATTATGGCACCAAGGAAGTCGTCATCGGCATGGCGCACCGGGGCCGCCTCAACCTGCTGGTCAACTTGTTGGGTAAGAGCCCGTCGGAACTGATCGATGAGTTCGATGGCAAGAAAGTCATCCAACAAGGCTCAGGGGATGTGAAGTACCACCAAGGCTTCAGTTCCAACGTCATGACTGAAGGTGGCGAAGTTCACCTGGCATTGGCATTCAATCCCTCGCACCTCGAGATCGTCTCGCCGGTAGTTGAAGGCTCCGTGCGCGCTCGTCAGGATCGTCGCGAAGACGGTGAGGGCGCCAAGGTGTTACCGGTGGTGGTGCATGGCGATGCCGCCTTTGCCGGCCAGGGCGTGGTCATGGAGACATTCCAGATGTCTCAAACTCGCGGCTACAAGACCGGCGGTACCGTGCATATCGTCATCAATAACCAGGTCGGTTTCACCACATCACGGCCCGATGACGCACGCTCCACTGAGTACTGCACCGATATCGCCAAGATGGTCCAGGCGCCGATCTTCCATGTGAACGGCGATGACCCCGAGGCGGTGGTGCATGCCACTCAGGTAGCCGTCGATTATCGTTACCAGTTCAACAAGGACGTGGTGATTGATCTCGTCTGCTACCGCAAGCGCGGTCACAACGAGGCCGACGAGCCTTCCGGGACTCAGCCGCTGATGTACCAGAAGATCAAGTCGCACAAGAGTTCGCGTGAGCTCTACGTGGCGCGCTTGGTACAAGAAGGTATGATCAGCGACGACGACGCGGCCGCCATGGTCGAGAAGTATCGCGATGATCTGGTGGCTGGCAATCACGTCGCCAATGCGCTGGTCAAGAAGCCTAACACCGAGCTATTCGTCGACTGGACGCCCTACCTTGGGCACACCTGGACTGGCGACGCCGATACGTCGATCGACATGGCGCGTATGCAGGCACTTGCCTCCAAGATGTGCGAAGTCCCCGACGATGTTCAGGTACAGCGCCAGGTGGCCAAGATCTATGAGGATCGCCGCAAGATGGCCGCTGGTGATCTTGCCATCAACTGGGGCTTCGGCGAGACGCTGGCGTATGCCACCTTGCTGGATGAAGGTCACCCGATTCGTCTGACGGGCCAAGATACAGGGCGCGGCACCTTCTCGCATCGTCATGCCGTCGTGCATAACCAGAAAGACGGTTCGACCTATGTACCGCTGGAGTACATCAAGGAAGATCAGCCGAATTTCACCATTCGCGACTCCCTCCTGTCCGAGGAAGCGGCGTTGGCGTTCGAATATGGGTATTCCACGACCGCGCCCAAGGCTTTGATCATTTGGGAAGCCCAGTTCGGTGACTTCACCAACGGGGCGCAGGTGGTGATCGACCAGTTCATCTCCTCTGGCGAGACGAAATGGGGACGGCTGTGTGGCCTCACCATGCTGTTACCGCATGGCTATGAAGGGCAGGGCCCCGAGCACTCCTCGGCGCGTCTTGAGCGCTTCTTGCAATTGTGTGCCGAGCACAATATGCAGGTCTGCATGCCGACCACGCCGGCCCAGATCTTCCACCTCCTGCGGCGTCAGGTGATTCGTCCGCTGCGCAAGCCGCTGGTGATCATGTCACCGAAGAGCCTGCTGCGTCACAAGGAAGCAACTTCGACGCTGGAAGATCTGTCCAACGGCCGCTTCGAAATGGTACTGCCGGATCAAGGCAAGCTCGACGCGGAGAGTGTCAAACGCGTGGTGTTGTGCTCGGGCAAGGTCTACTACGACCTGGCGAGCTACCGTGCCGAAAATGGCAGCAACGATGTTGCGATCGTGCGTTTGGAACAGGTTTACCCTTTCCCCAAGGAAGAGCTGTACGAGGTCTTCAAGACCTATCCGAACCTCGAACAGGTCGTTTGGTGTCAGGAAGAGCCGCTCAACCAGGGTGCCTGGTATCAAAGCCAGCATCATATGCGTCTGGTGGCCGATATGGTGCAGGAAGGCTTGGGGCGCGACCTGAAGTTCGCGGGGCGTCCGGCATCCGCTGCGCCGGCATCTGGATACATGTCCGTCCATGTTGAACAGCAGCGCCAGCTGGTGGAAGACGCTATTACTGGCTGAGGCGTTCCATCGGGATCGAGAGAAAACACTAAGGAAACGACATGGCTACTGAGATCAAAGCGCCGAATTTCCCGGAATCCGTTGCCGAGGGCACTATCGCCACTTGGCACAAGAAGGTCGGTGATAGCGTTGAACGTGATGAGCTGATTGTCGAGATCGAGACGGACAAGGTCGTTCTCGAAGTCGTGGCGCCTGACGCCGGCACCGTGACCGAAATCAAGGTGGAAGAAGGCGATACGTGCGACTCTGAGCAGGTGCTTGGGATGCTGGGCGCCGCGAGTGAAGGCGGCGGCGAAAAGCCCGCTGAAGGCTCTAAATCCGCTGAGGGCTCTAACAAAGAAGAGATCGGCGAGAAGCAGGACGCGCCAGCCGCCAAGTCTGACGATGCCAAGCCGGCAGCGTCCGGTAAGCAGCATGACGTCAAAGCGCCGAGCTTCCCGGAATCCGTTCAGGAAGGGACCGTGGCCACCTGGCACAAGCAGGTCGGTGAAGCGGTGAAGCGCGACGAGATCCTCGCGGACATCGAGACCGACAAGGTGGTGCTCGAAGTCGTCGCCCCGGCCGATGGCGCCCTCAGTGAGATCAAGGTGCAGGAAGGCGAGCAGGTCGAGTCCGAAGCGGTGCTAGCGTCGTTTGCCGAGGGCGCTGGCGGTGATACGGGGGGTGGCGAGACTGCTGCATCCGACGATACGGCGAGCGAGTCGAAAGACACTGGTGGCGGCGACGAAAAAGTCGGCGACAAGATCCTGGCTCCGGCGGCGCGTAAGCTGGTCGCCGAGCACGATCTGGACGCCAGCAAGATCGAAGGTACTGGCAAGGGCGGTCGCGTTCTGAAAGAAGACGTTCAGAAGGCCATCAAGGACGGTTCCGCCAAGAAGAGCGCCAAATCCGAGGGCGGCGACGTCAAGGCGGCTGCCGCGCCCGCGCCCGCTGTCGAGGGCGAGCGCCCCGAGCAGCGTGTTCCGATGAGCCGTCTGCGTCAGACCATCGCCAAGCGTCTGGTGCAGGCGCAGCAGACCGCCGCCATGCTGACCACCTACAATGAGGTGGACATGAGCGCGGTGATGAACCTGCGCAGTCAGTACAAGGAAACCTTCCTCAAAGCGCACGATACCAAGCTCGGTTTCATGGGCTTCTTCGTCAAGGCGTGCACCGAGGCCCTCAAGCGGTTCCCCGACGTGAACGCGTCGATCGACGGCAGCGATATCGTCTATCACGGCTATCAGGACATCGGTGTCGCCGTGTCCACGCCGCGTGGCCTGGTCGTGCCGGTGCTGCGTGATACCGACAGCATGAAGCTCGCCGATGTCGAGAAGAGCATCGTCGACTTCGGTAAGCGCGGTCGCGACGGCAAGCTCGGCATTGAAGATATGCAGGGCGGCACCTTCACCATCACCAACGGCGGTATCTTCGGGTCGCTGCTGTCGACACCGATTATCAATCCGCCGCAGACCGCGATCCTGGGTATGCACAAGATCCAGGAGCGTCCGATGGCCGTCGACGGCAAGGTTGAGATTCGTCCGATGATGTATCTCGCCATCTCCTATGATCACCGCATGATTGACGGCAAGGACGCGGTGCAATTCCTGGTCACGATCAAGGAACTGCTCGAGGATCCCGCACGCTTCTTGCTCGACGTGTGATGGTTGTCGCCGAACAATGCGTTGCGACTAATTAACTGAATTCGAACAGGATGATTTCATGGCCGATAAATTCGATGTGATCGTTATTGGTGCCGGGCCTGGCGGGTACGTGGCGGCCATTCGCGCTGCTCAAATGGGCCTGAAGGCCGCGTGCGTCGAGAAGTGGGTCAACAAGGAAGGCAAGACCGTCCACGGCGGTACCTGCTTGAACGTGGGCTGCATTCCCTCGAAGGCCTTGCTGGAAACCTCTCACAAGTTTGTCGAAGCCCGCGATCATTACGCGGAGATCGGCATCGATGTGGGCGAGCCGACTCCCAACATTGCCAAGATGCAGGAGTTCAAGGAAGGCGTCATCGCCAAGAACGTGGGCGGCATCAGCGCGCTATTCAAGGCCAATGGCGTCACAGCGCTGGAAGGCGCCGGTAAAGTCGTCTCCGACAAGCAGGTCGAAGTTACCGGTCAAGATGGCGAGACGACCACCTACGATGCCGAGAACATCGTGATTGCTTCCGGCTCCGTGCCGGTCGATATCCCACCGACGCCTTTGACTGAGGGCTTGATCGTCGATTCCAGCGGCGCGCTCGAGTTCAACGAAGTACCCAAGCGCCTCGGTGTGATCGGTGCCGGTGTCATCGGCCTCGAATTGGGCAGTGTCTGGAATCGCCTGGGCAGTGAAGTCACGGTCCTCGAGGCGATGGACACCTTCCTGCCAATGGTTGACAAGGACATTGCCAAGGAAGGCCAGAAGCTGTTCAAGAAGCAGGGCATGGACATCAAGATGGGGGCTCGCGTGACGGGCTCCGAGATCAAGGACAAAGAAGTCGTGGTCAAGTATTCCGACGCCAACGGCGAGCAGGAACAGACCTTCGACAAGCTGATCGTGTGTGTGGGACGTCGTCCCTACACCGAGGGCCTCCTTAGCGATGATGTCGGCATCAAGCTCGATGAGCGCGGTTTCGTGTTCGTCGATGATCAATGTCGCACTAACGTATCGGGTGTCTACGCCATCGGCGACGTGGTGCGTGGCCCGATGCTGGCGCACAAGGCTTCCGAAGAAGGCGTAATGGTGGCCGACATCATCGCTGGCCACAAAGCCGAGATGAACTATGACGCTATCCCCAGCGTGATCTATACCGCGCCGGAAGTCGCCTGGGTCGGCATGAACGAGCAGGACGCGAAAGAGGCCGGTATAGAGGTCAAGACCGGCTCCTTCCCATTCTCTGCCAACGGACGTGCGCTGGCCAATAATGCATCAGAAGGTATGGCCAAGGTCATTGCCGATGCCGAGACCGACCGCATCCTGGGGCTGCACATCATCAGTCAGCATGCCGGGGAGCTCATAGCGCAAGGCGTCATCGCCATGGAATTTGGCTCCAGTGCCGAAGACCTGGCCCTGACTTGCTATGCGCATCCGAGCACCTCGGAAGCCGTGCACGAAGCGGCGTTGGCGGTGGATGGCCATGCCATTCACATGGCCAACCGCAAGAAGCGTAAATAAGCGCTTCAACGAGCGTTTCAGTGTAGAGACGCGTCGCTCCCGCCGAGGCGGGAGCGAACAGGGGTAGCGGTGGCCTGAGGCTTTGAAAGCTCGAGGCCATCGTTATCATTCGAGTCACATGCAACCAATGGCATGACACGATGAACCTTCACGAGTATCAGAGCAAACAGCTGTTTGCCGATTATGGTCTACCGGTGTCCAAGGGTTTCGCCGTGGATACCCCCGAAGAAGCTGCCGATGCGTGCAAGAAGATTGGCGGTGACAAGTGGGTCGTCAAAGCCCAGGTTCACGCAGGTGGCCGTGGCAAGGCGGGCGGCGTCAAGCTGGTCGAAAGCGCCGCGGATGCCAAGGCGTTCGCCGAAAAATGGCTGGGCGAGAACCTGGTGACCTTCCAGACCGATGAGAAGGGCCAACCGGTCACCAAGATCCTGGTCGAAAACTGCACCGATATCGCCAACGAGCTTTATCTGGGCGCCGTCGTCGATCGCGGCACGCGTCGTATCGTTTTCATGGCCTCCACCGAAGGCGGCGTTGAAATCGAGAAGGTCGCCGAAGAGACGCCTGAGAAGATTCTTAAGGCCGAAGTCGATCCGCTGGTTGGGGCTCAGCCGTACCAGGCGCGTGAACTGGCTTTCTCTTTGGGCCTGGAGGGCGCACAGATCAAGCAGTTCACCAAGATCTTCTTGGGCCTGGCCAAGCTTTTCGAGGAAAAAGACCTCGCGCTGCTCGAAATCAATCCGCTGGTGATCAACGACAGCGGCGACCTGCACTGCTTGGACGCCAAGATCGGCCTCGATGGCAATGCGCTGTATCGTCATCCCGATTTGCAAGCCATGCGTGACCCGTCTCAAGAAGACGAGCGTGAGGCGCACGCTCAGGCGTGGGAGCTCAACTACGTCGCTCTGGAAGGTAACATTGGCTGCATGGTCAATGGCGCCGGTCTGGCCATGGGCACCATGGACATCATCAAGCTCAATGGCGGGCAACCTGCCAACTTCCTGGATGTTGGCGGCGGTGCCACCGAAGAGCGTGTGGGCGAAGCCTTCAAGATCATCCTCTCCGACGATTCCGTGAAGGCCGTTCTGGTCAACATCTTCGGCGGCATCGTGCGTTGCGACATGATCGCCGAAGGCATCATCGGTGCCGTCGAGCAGGTCGGTGTCAACGTGCCGGTCGTGGTGCGTCTCGAAGGCAACAACGCCGAGCTGGGTGCCGAGAAATTGGCCTCCAGCGGACTGAACATCATCGCTGCTACCAGCTTGACCGACGCGGCCCAGCAGGTCGTCAAAGCAGCGGAGGGCAAGTAATGAGTATCCTGATCGACAAAAGCACCAAGGTCATCTGCCAAGGCTTCACCGGTGGCCAGGGGACCTTCCACTCCGAGCAGGCGATTGCCTACGGCACTCAGATGGTGGGTGGCGTGACGCCGGGCAAGGGCGGCCAGACGCACCTCGGTCTGCCGGTGTTCAACACCGTCAAGGAAGCCGTCGACACGACTGGCGCCGAAGCTTCCGTGATCTATGTGCCCGCACCGTTCTGCAAGGATTCCATCCTTGAGGCCGCCAATGCTGGCATCAAACTGATCGTGTGCATCACAGAGGGTATTCCGACTCTCGACATGCTCGACGTCAAGGTCAAGTGCGACGAGCTGGGCGTACAACTGATTGGCCCGAACTGCCCGGGCGTAATCACGCCGGGCGAGACCAAGATCGGGATTATGCCAGGGCATATTCACAAACCCGGTAAGGTCGGCATCGTCTCGCGCTCTGGCACCTTGACCTATGAAGCGGTCAAGCAGACCACCGATCATGGCTTCGGCCAGTCCACTTGCGTGGGCATCGGTGGCGACCCGATTCCGGGTTCTACCTTCATCGACATCCTCGAGAAGTTCGAGCAGGACCCGCAGACCGAAGCGATCGTGATGATCGGTGAGATCGGTGGTACTGCTGAGGAAGAAGCCGCGGCGTATATCAAGGAGCACGTCTCCAAGCCGGTGGTCTCCTATATCGCGGGCGTGACGGCGCCTCCAGGTAAGCGCATGGGCCATGCCGGCGCCATCATCGCGGGAGGCAAGGGCACGGCGGACGAGAAGTTCGCGGCGCTTGAATCCGCGGGCGTCAAGACCGTGCGTTCGCTCGCCGAGATCGGCGATGCGCTGAAGGAAGCGACTGGCTGGTAAGTTGCCTCCCTCTCTAGCGGTCCATGGGCCGCTGGGCAGCGAGCATGACGAAGGGCATCCCCATGGGATGCCCTTCGTCGTTAGAGGTGCTACACGAACATGGCCTGCGTTCGCCGCCTTGCGTAAAAATGCGCGCGTGATTACCGACGACGGGCCAGCAACTTGGCGAAGGCTCGACCTGCCATTGCCAAGAAGACCGGCGCGCCGGCGATGAGGTAGAAATAGTAGGTCACGAAGCGCCAGATGAGAACGGCAGCAGCGGCGCTTTGCTTGCCGATCAAGGGCGCTAGCAAGGCGGTGGAGGTCAGCTCGGCGCCGCCTGCGCCGCCGGGCAGAAAACTCAATTGGCCCGCTGCCATGGAGAGCATCTGTACCAGAAAGGTCCAGGCCCAGTCGATGTGCGCACCCAGCCCCTTCACTGCCAGATACAGGATGCTGTAACGCAGCATCCAGTGGGCACAGCACAGAGCGAAGACCGACAACAAGGTTAGACGAGGCAGGCGCAGCGTCTCGATCAAGGCATTACGGAAATGCAGTAAGCGGCGGGCGAATCCGAAGCGTGCCTTGCGACGCACCTTGAGACGTTCGAGCCAACCGCCGGTTATCTGCAGTACGCGCGTGTAATGGCTTATGACCAACCACAGCAGGATGAAGCCGCACACCAGCAACAACGACGGCAGACCCACCAGCCAGCCGAGGTTGAGATCGATGGCCTCGATGACGACATAGAGCGCGACGCCGATCAATGCGGAAAGAAAGAAGAGCAGGTCGGTCAACTGGTCGACGGCAAAGATCGCCGAGGCTTGCACGGGACGAACCCCGCGCCGGGCCAACAAGCCTAGGAGCGTCAGCAAGCCCCCGGTACCGCCGGGTGTGGCGCAGATGGCAAACTCGGTGGACATCACGATGCCTACCGCGCGTGTCTGGCCGAGACGTCCGGCGCGCCCCGCCAGCAGCAGGCGAAGCCGCAAGGCATTGATGTTCCAGCAGATAACGATCAACAGCAGCATCAATACCAGTTGTTGTAAGGGGAATGCGGCGAGCTCGCCGAAAAGCGCGCGCCCACCGAACAACAGTGGGATGCTGATAGCCGCCACCAACCCGATAACCAGCAATATCACCAGGCGCTTCATGCGGCGTGCTGCTCCCTCCGACGTTGCCCCGTCACCCAATCGTATTTGGTGATGGGGCGACGTCCTTCGTGGATCAGGCGCTCCAGGACAGCGAGCCAGTAGGCCTGAACGCGAGCATGACGCATGTCGACGGGGTGTAGTCCCAGGCGCAGCAGCGGTGCCTGGCGGCTACGCCAGCGCTGTGTTTCGCTGGCCAGTCGTGACAAACCACGACGCCAGGCGCTACGGGCACTCCAGACCAGCCCTGGCGCCTCGAGGCGCGTGAAGTTGGGCAGCATATACAGATGTTGCGGGTCGCTGGTGTAGCAGAAGTCGCGCTGGGCCAGCGCGCGTCGCGCCCCTTGGCTCATCAGCCAGGCCGGTGCCACGAATCCGGTGAGTGGCCAGCCCTGTGATCGAAAGAGCTCTATGCCCTTGTCCAGCCGCTGTGCTGCCTCGTTTTCGTCGAGGGCGTAGAACTCGCCTTCCCAGGTATAAAAACGCCGCATGAACCAGTCGCGAGGCGTGCGCGGTGAGGGCGCGTCGTCGCAATGGTAATAGCCGTGCAATGCCAGTTCATCGCCCATGGCTCGACGGCGTTGCAAGTTCTCGAGGAAAGCGCCATCGCGGCGACAATCACCGCGATGATGAAAATCGGGCACCACCAGCCAGGTGATAGGAATCGGACCATGTCGACGTGCCAGGGCGTCGACCTTGGCCACGAAGTCGATGTAGTCGGGCCAGGTCTCCGGCGCGATATCGTGGAGGACGAGGGAAAGGTGGCGATCAGCCATGCTGAAGACTCTCCGTGTTGACGCGTTGTCCGGTCAATTCACGATAATGATGCATCAGACTGGAGACCACGATATCCCAGTCGTGGTGGCGTTCGACATGCAGGCGGGCATGCCGCCCTTGTTCCTCGGGCGCATTGGCGCTGAGTTCGCGCACGGCGCGCGCCATGTCGTCCGCCGAGTGAGGTTCACATAGCAGTCCGCAGCCTAGGGGTACGTTCTCGGCCAGAGCACCTGCGCGTGCCGCGACGACCGGAATGCCACTTGCCATGGCTTCCAGGGCGACCAAGCCGAACGTCTCCTGAGTACCGGCATGCAGCAGCATGTCGCTGCTGGCCAGCCACTCGGCGACATCGACGGTGGCCGTGTAGCGGCCGATGACGCTGACGTTGTCGGGAACGCGTTGCGGCATCTGCGGCCCGATCAACAGAAGGTGATAACCCTTGCCAAGGCGTCGCGCCGTTTCCAACAGGACCGGCAGGTTCTTCTCGCGGGAGCCGCGTCCCACGAAGATCAGCAGGCGCGTATTGTCGTCGAGTCCCAAACTCTGGCGGTAGGAATCTTGGCGGCGCTGGGGCGAGAAGGTTTTCAAGTCGACCCCTAGCGGCTGCAGGGCGACATTGTCGAGGCCGAGGCCATGCAATTTATCGGCGATGACGCGGCTAGGTGCGAGGACACGGCTGCAATGCCGATAGAGGTTTTCGACATAGCGCTCAAGGGCCATGCGTGTCCAATTCCCGAGACGGTTGCCGATCAGGCTAGGAAGGTCGGAATGGTAAAATCCGACCACGGGCACGTCCAAGGTCCGGCCGGCATCAAGCGCGGCCCAGGCGGTAACATAAGGGTCGCCGGCTTCGATGAGATCCGGCGCCATCTGGATCAATTCGCGTCGCCAGCCCTCTCGTTTCAGCGGAAAGCGATAACCTTGGCTGAAAGGTAGCGGTGGCGCAGGGATTTCATGAATGGATTCACTGACCGCATGGTGGGCGCCGGGAATCAGTAGGCTGGACGTCACGCCAGGCAGTATCGCCAAACGGTTGCGTTTGGCCTCGAGATAGGTACGCACTCCACCGCTGGCAGGGGCGTAGAACATCGTGATATCGGTGATATGCAAAGCGTGACTCCTTGAAACCTTCCCGGTTGGTTACGGAGTGTGACCGCTCGGTCCTGTAGGGCTTGTCGTAGGAGTGTCACCGCGCTGTCATGAGATTACGCTGGCACATGCCATGCCTTGCGTCCACTTCTTGAGACGCAAGGCATAGCGAGCTTCAGACGGCGGGACGCGCGACCAATGAGCGTGTCGCCTCGACAGCCTCGGCCAGTGCGACCTGAACGCTGTCGCCGAGCTTGTAGCGCGGCTGGCCCTCGATCTGGATACGGCCTTCCTTGTCGTCGATGGCGACCTTGTCGCGTTCACTGTGCATGAAGGGCGCCGGGATGAACGCCGTGGCGCCATTGGCGGAGAGCCGCACCCGCATGCCGCCACGGTTGATGGCGATGATCTCGGCGTCGAAGACTTCGCCATTTTCGGCGGAGGGGCCGAGATAGCGAACATAGAGCCAATCCTTGACGTCACGTTCCGCCATACGATTCAGACGCCGACGCTCGGTGAGCTGCTCGGTCAATGTCTGACTGGCCTCGGCGGGTGCGTCCTCACCTTTGAGTACGCGCTTGATCAAGCGGTGATTGACCATGTCGCCATACTTGCGGATGGGCGATGTCCAGGTAGCGTATGCCGGCAGTCCCAACCCAAAGTGCGGGCCAGGCTGGGCGGACATGTTGGTATAGCCTTGGAAACGGCGCAGACGTGCGTCGAGCCAGGCATCCTCACGTGCTTCCAGGGCGCGGCGCAGCTCGCGATAGCGCGAAAGCTCCAGCAACTGTTCGCGTTCCACGCTGATGTCCTGGGCGGCCAGGAACTCGATCGCCTGATCGGCCTTCTCGGGCTCGAACGCCTGGTGCACGTTGAAGATGCCATGGCCCACGCGCGAGGCCAGTAGGTCGGCGCAGCAGGCGTTGGCCGCGATCATCGACTCCTCGATCATGCGCTGAGCGGTGCGACGTTCCTCGATACGGACCGCCAACACGTTGCCCGCGTCATCGACGTCGAAGGCATAATCGGGGCGATCCTTGAACACCAGCGTGTGTTCCTCGCGCCAGGCGTTGCGGGCCTCGGTCATCGTGGCCAAGGCCTTGAGCTGCGTGGCCATGGTCTCGTCGTCGGGAGCCCAATCGCCTTGGCCTTCCAGCCAGTCGGAAATCTGGTCATACACCAGACGGGCATGCGAACGGACATTGGCGGCGAAGAAGCGATAGTCGCCGAGGGTGCCGTCGCGCTGGATATCCAATGTGCAAACCAGGGTCGGGCGATCCTCGCCTTCCTTCAGCGAGCACAGCTCATTGGCAAGCGTTTCCGGCAGCATGGTGACGTTCTGGCCGGGTAGATACACCGTGAAGGCCCGTGTTTGCGCTTCCAGGTCGACCGGGTCGCCCTCGCGGACATAGGCAGTGGGGTCGGCGATCGCCACGCTGAGACGCCAGCCATCTTCGTGTGTCTCGATATGCAGCGCGTCATCCATATCGCGTGTCTTTTCACCGTCGATGGTGAAAAAGGGTGCCGCGGTCCAGTCCTCGCGCTCGAGACCTTCATCGTGCAGCGGCCATTGCTCGCCGAATTGCGGCGATGCCTGTTCCAACGCATGGCGTGCCAGAGTCACGCGCCATGGCACGGCAGGGTTATCGGCCTTGACGACGAGCTCGTCGACCTGAGCGAAGAACCCGCGGTCGTCAGGCTTGAGCGGATGACGCACCAAGTGTGCTACGACCCAGTCGCCGTCGCCGAGCGTACTTTCGTCGAGCGAATTCTTTAAGCGTGCGCGCAACTGGTTGTTGATCAAAGGATGATCGGGAACGACGCTCAGGCGCCCATCGCGCTTGACCAGTCGCGCCACGAAACGGTCGAGCCCCGCTTCGAGGAGCGTATCGGGCTCGGCGGAGGTCTTGTCTCCCTCCTGCTTGATCAGCGCATCGACGCGGTCGCCATGCAGTACCTGCTTCATGGCGGGCGGTGGAACGAAATAGGAAGTACCGTCCTCGGCTTCGAGAAAGCCGAAACCGCGATCGGTGGCCTTGATCACCCCTTGAACACGCGGGGTGGTTTCACGAATCTGTTGCTTGAGCTGTGCAAGCGCGGAGTTGTTCTGCAGCATCGAGACACATTCGGTTGGGGGGAGTAGGTCGATACTATACGGGTTCGTGTATTCCCCGCCAACCGACGGCTGGCGGGGAAAGGCGGGGATACACGTGATGTCCCGCCGAGCGCTGGATCAGCGCAGCGCCTCATCAATCGCCGTATTGCCATCGAGCAGGGAAAACTCACGTTGGCGCAGTTCGCGATTGCGCACTACCTCGAGCAACGCATGCGCGACATTGGCGCGTGAAATGCGATTGTCATCGGCGTTGGCGACATCGGTCGTGACACGTTGCGTCGCGGCCTCGTCGGTCAATCGGCCCGGCTTGAGGATCACGTAAGGCACCCTCGATGCACGCAGATGGGCATCGGCGGCATGCTTGGCGGCCATGTAAGGGCGTAGCTTGGCCGGTGCCTCAAGCACTTGATCGGCGCGCATCGCGCTGACCATGAGGAAACGCCCGATACCCAGTGACGCGGCCAGATCGATCGCGCTTAGCGCACCATATAGGTCGATCATC
The DNA here is from genome assembly GCF_029544075.1 of Chromohalobacter canadensis. Lineage (GTDB taxonomy): Bacteria > Pseudomonadota > Gammaproteobacteria > Pseudomonadales > Halomonadaceae > Chromohalobacter > Chromohalobacter canadensis_A. The sequence continues at coordinate 84,124 of NZ_JAJQJH010000011.1, forward strand.
AACGTCTTGTCGGGGCCGGTATGCGGGCCCGAGCCCGCCGCGAAAACCACCTGATCGCAGCCATAAAATGCTTTGCGGAAGTCACCTTCCAGATCGGCGAGAACCGTTTCGATACCTCGCTCTTGGAACCACGCCTGCTGCGACGTATCGCGAATCATCGCGCGAATCGGCACGTCGGCCTCATGCGCGAGTTCACAAAATTGGCGGCCGATCTGGCCGTTGGCACCGATTACTAGCGTCTTCATGGGGCTCTCCTCAGTGTTGTCGATGACTATTGCATGCGGTTCTCGGCGCCGGTAATCAAGTCCGAAAGGCGCTTGTGTCTACCCGCTGCGCTCCTCACTCCTTTCTTCCTTAACGCCTTCTCTTCTTCCTTCTTTTTTCTCTTGCCTCTTCACATGGCTTTATAGATACCACTACAAGACCAATTGGTATTTGACTGGTATTAAGGAGGCTCTATATTGGTTATTAAGAACCGATATGAGAGAGCGTCTTCATGGACCCACGTTTTGTCGAGATGACGCTGGATCCCGATCTGGCGACGCCGCTTTATCATCAGTTGGCGCGGCAGTTGGGTGATGCCATCGAGGCGGGAGCCTGGCAGGCCGGCGAGGCTTTACCCTCAGAGCGCGCATTGGCTGAAACGCTCGAGGTTTCGCGCATTACCGCGCGCAAGGCGTTGGAACGACTCGCCGAGCAGGGCCTGATTCGGCGTACGCACGGTTCGGGTACGTTCATTGCGCCACGCTTCAATCAGCCATTGACGCGTCTGACGAGTTTTTCTGAGTTGTTGACGCAGCGTGGCTTCACGCCCCGTTCGCGTTGGCTGTCTCGTCAATTGGGCATGCCGAGTACCGAAGAGGCCTTGCGCCTCGGGCTGCGAGGCGGCACTCAGGTGGCGCGTCTCAAGCGTCTGCGCCTAGCCGACGACGTGGTGATGGCGGTCGAGGAAAGCTGCCTGCCCGAATCGATACTGCCTGAGCCGGAAGACGTCGGACAGTCGCTTTACGCGACGCTGGAAGCGCGCGGCAAGACGGTGGAACGCGCTCTGCAACACCTGACTGCCGTCAATGCCGACGCCGAACTGGCCGCTTTGGCCGAAGTGCCCAAAGGGGAGGCGTTGCTCAAGGTCACTCGACTCGGCTACCTCGCCGACGGCACCCCGGCGGAGCTGACCATCACGTACTGCCGCACTGACTACTACGACTTCATGGTCGAGCTTCAGCGGGCTCGATAACCAACGCGAACGCGCGTCTGTGGGCGCGTTAAAAAGGTAGGCCAATGCATTACGGCAACATCCTCACCCCCGAAGGCTGGCGCCTGGGCGATATCCACTGGTGCGATGGACGTATCGCGCGCATTGACGGTGCGCCGGTCGACCCGGCGGACAACGATGCCCTCTATATACTGCCTGGCTTCATCGACCTGCATGTGCATGGCGGCGGTGGCGCCGACACCATGGAAGGCGGCGAGGCGGTGACCACGCTGGCGCGTACCCATGCGCGCTTCGGCACCACCAGCCTTTTAGCGACGACCATGACCGCCACCGACGCCGAGATACGCCACGTACTTGGCGAAATCGGTTCCTTGATGGAGCAGTCACCCGGCAAGGGCGCACGCATACTCGGCGTACATCTCGAGGGGCCCTATATCAATCCCGGTAAGCTCGGTGCTCAGCCGCCTTATGCACGGCCTGGTGAAATCGCCGAGATCGACGCGCTGTGTGCGTTGGCGCCGATTCGGCTGGTGACCCTGGCGCCGGAACTCTCTGGTCACTATGCGCTGATTCGCCACCTGAGTGAGCGCGGCGTGCGCGTGCAGCTTGGCCATACCCTGGGCACCTACGAGCAGGGCGTGGCGGCGATGGAGCATGGCGCTTGCGGTTTCACCCACCTTTATAACGCTATGACCGGTTTGCATCACCGCCATCCGGGGATGGCGGGAGCCGCCTTGGCACATGCCGACTTCGCCGAGCTAATCCCCGACTTGTTGCACGTCCATCCCGGGGCGATTCGCGTCGCGCTCCGAAGCATCCCGCGTCTTTACGCCGTCACCGACTCGACCGCTGCGGCCGGCATGCCCGATGGCGAGTACCGGCTTGGCGAGCAGGCGGTGACTAAATGTCTAGGCGGGGTGCGCCTAGCCGACGGCACGCTCGCCGGAAGTACCCTGACCATGGATCAGGCGCTGCGCAATCTGGTCGAGATCGGCCTATCACTGGCCGAGGCCAGCGAGCGCGTATCGCGCCATCCTGCTGACTTTCTTGGTCTGCATGATCGCGGCCGGTTGGCTGCTGGCTGTCACGCCGATCTGGTCGTGCTCGATCGCAATCTGGCCGTCGACTGTGTCTACGTCGAGGGCCAGTGCGTGGCTGGCGATCATCCCCAAGACGCTTCAACGACCCGCCCAGGAGACGATGCATGAGTTCGATGATGCTCAATGAAGCGCATGATGCTCCCGAACGCGTCGCCGCTCAATTGACCCACAACGCCGAACCGCTGGCCGAACTCGGCGAGTGGCTGCGGCAATGCGACCCGCAGGGTGTGGTCACCGTGGCGCGCGGTAGCTCCGACCATGCTGCCAGTTACTTCGCCTATCTATGCATGCAGAGCCGAGGGATTCCGGTGGCCTCGCTGCCGCCGTCGCTGACTACCCTGGCGCGGGCGCCGTGGAAGCTTGACGGCCAGCTGGCGCTAGCGATCTCGCAGTCCGGCCAGAGCCCTGATCTGATCGAAACCCAAAAAGCGCTGGCCGCTGGCGGAGCGCAGACGCTGGCGCTGGTCAATACGCCCCAGTCACCGTTGGGTGAGGTCAGTGATCGCGAGATTGCGCTGCATGCCGGCGAGGAGCGCAGTGTTGCCGCGACCAAGAGCTACCTGGCCACGCTATCGGCCTGCGCTCAGTTGCTCGGTCACTGGAACCGGGATCGTGAATTGCTCGCCGTGCTCGAGGCGCTACCTACACGGCTACGCGTGGCGGCCGAGCAGAATTGGTCGCCGGCCATCGAGGCACTGCGCGATGCCGACAAATTAATGGTGGTAGGGCGCGGCGCCGGGTTGGCCGTCGCCCAGGAAGCGGCGCTCAAGTTCAAGGAGACCTGCGCCCTCCAGGCTGAGCCATTCAGCGGTGCCGAGGTCAAGCACGGACCGATGGCGTTGATCGGCCCCGGCTACCCAGTGCTGGTATTCGCCCCACCGGGACCCGAGCAGGCCGGCCTACTTGAGCTCGCCGAATGGCTTAAAAGCGTCGGCGCGCGGGTGTTGCTGGCCGCCGACGAAGATGTTGCCCAGCGTGAGCTGACAGTCACCGATGCTGGCCATGCGGTGCTTCAGCCGCTGTCGGTCATCCAGAGTTTCTACGTCATGGCCGCTCAGCTAGCGGTGGCACGGGGTAGCGATCCCGATCAACCGCGTCATCTCAAGAAGGTGACCCGTACCCGCTGAGCGTTGTCCATCGCTCTCAGCCAAACGATGCGCGACAACGATTCTTTCTAAACGTCGTTTCCTACAGCGACACAGCGACGTTCTTTACAACAACAATGCCGGAGGCAACATGGCTTCATCACTCGATATTCAGGCACCGGTGGATGGCGTGCTCGTCGCCCTCGACGCGGTGCCCGATCCGGTCTTTGCCGGCGGCACGCTCGGCGAGGGCATGGCCATCGATCCGCTCGGCGACACGCTGCATGCGCCTTGCGACGGCGAGATCGTGCATTGTGCACGTACCGCCCACGCGGTGACGCTTCGCAGTGCGGGTGGCGTCGAGCTGCTCATTCATCTGGGGCTGGATACCGTCAATCTCGACGGTGCGGGCATCGAGCTGCTGGTCGAGGCCGGGCAAAGGGTCGAGGCCGGCGCGCCGTTATTGCGTTTCGATGCCGACCCAGTCGCCCAGCAGGCGATGAGCCTGATCACGCCATTGATTATCGCCGAACCGTCCGGTTGGCGTCTGACACTCCTCAGTACACAGCACAGCGGTGACATGGTGCGCCAGGGCGAGTCGATCATGCGTCTCGAAGCGGCTTCTACCTCACCGAACATTGCGCCGGAACCGGTCGAGGCATCGCCTCGGCAAACGCAGGAAGCGACCCGCGAGGTGACGCTGGGACTGGCGACCGGATTGCACGCGCGGCCTGCGGCCCGGCTACGCGCCATCGCCCACGAACAGAATGTCGATCTCGAACTCGTCCACGGCGAAACGCACGTCGATGCGCGCAGCTTGAGCCGGTTGATGAATCTAGGGCTGGTGAACGGCGATCGTGTAACGCTGATCGCGCGAGGCGAATGTGCCACGGCGGCGTTGGATAACGCCGAGCGGCTGCTGAGCGAAGCCGAGGCCGATGATCCCGTAGCTAGTACTGCCGAAGTGCCTGCCGCCGAGGCTGGGGTAGGGCAGTTGGCTGGGCTCGTCGCTAGCCAAGGGCTCGCGGTCGGGCCGCTGCATCATTATGTGGCGGCATTACCCACAGTGCCGCAAGTCGGAGGCGTTCCGGCGCATGAGCGCGAGGCGCTGGGCGTGGCATTGGAGAACGTCGGTCATTCGCTCGAGACGGCGCTGGAGCAAGCCAAGCGCAGCGCACGAAGCAGTGAGGCCGAGATCCTCGAGGCGCACTTGGCCTGGCTCGATGATCCGGCGCTACGCGAGGCCGCAGAAGGTTACATCGACAGCGGACGCAGCGCCGGGCAGGCCTGGAAGGAGGCCCTCGATGATGAAGCGGTGCGTCTGCAGGCGATTGGCAACCAACTGCTGGCGGCGCGAGTTGCCGACCTGCGCGACCTACAGCATCAAGTGATGGCGCACCTGGGGTCGGCGCCGAGTGTCCCACAGGTGCCGGCCGACGCCATCGTCATCGCCGACGATCTGACGCCGTCGGAACTGACGGCCTTGGCCGCTCAGCGTCCGGCGGGCATCTGCTTGGTGGCGGGGGGCGCCACGTCGCACGTGGCGATTCTCGCCCGTGCCCGGGGCCTGCCGTGTTTGGTGGCGATGGGCGCGATGCTGGAGTCGGCCGAAGGAGAGATGGCGATTCTCGATGCTGAACGCGGCCTGCTCGAACCGCAACCGGATAGCGCCAGTCTCGAGGCCATGCTTGAGCGTATCGCTGAGCGTGAGCGGGCTCGAGGCGCTGCCCGCGAGTCGGCAAGACAGCCTGCGACGACCCGTGACGGGCGCACTATCGAGGTATGCGCTAACGTCGCCGGCGGCGCCGAGGCGTTTATCGCCGCCGAGGAGGGCGCCGACGGTATCGGCCTGCTGCGCAGCGAATTCCTGTTCCTCGACCGTGATCGCGCGCCGAGCATCGGCGAACAACGCGATGAGTATCAGGCCGCGCTCGATGCACTAGGCGGCAAGCCGGTGGTCGTACGAACGCTGGATATCGGCGCCGACAAGCAACTGGGCTACCTACCGCTGCCCAGCGTTGCCAATCCGGCGTTAGGCGTGCGCGGCATTCGCCTGTGGGCAAGCCAAGCGAAGCTGCTGGAGAGTCAGTTACGCGCTTTACTCGCGCTTGAGCCAATCGGCTCGCTGCGCATCATGCTACCGATGGTCAGTGGCGTCGGGGAGTTGCGGGCATTGCGTCAACGACTTGAAACGCTGGCCAGTGAACTGGGCGTGAGCCGCCTGCCGCAACTTGGGGTGATGATCGAGGTGCCCTCAGCCGCACTTTGCGCCGCCAGCCTCGCCGCCGAGGCCGATTTCCTGTCGATCGGCACCAACGACCTGACGCAGTACACGTTGGCCATGGACCGTGAAGATCCCGGACTTGCCGCACAACTCGACGTGCTCCATCCGGCAGTACTGCGGCTGATCAAGACAACCGTCGATGGCGCCGCCGGGCGCTGCCCGGTGGGTGTATGTGGCGCCGCTGCCGGTGATCCGCTGTCGCTGGCCGTGCTGGTGGCACTGGGGGTCGACGAGCTCTCGGTGGAGCCAAGCCGCGTGCCGGCAGTCAAGGCTTCACTGCGTGAGCTAGATGCTGGCGCACTCGCCGCGCAACTGTCGGCCTGGTTGGAACTGGACGACGGCGCCGCCGTGCGCGCGCAAGTCAAGGCTTGGCTGGAAGCACCGGTCACCGTCTGACGCGCCCGTTCGGAACAACGACATTCTGGACAACAACAAGAGTGGGAGAAACGATCATGCGACTCGATATCATGGGCGGCCTACAGAAACTGGGTCGTTCGCTCATGCTGCCCATCGCGGTGCTGCCGGTTGCCGGTCTGCTGCTGCGCTTGGGGCAGCCAGACCTGCTCGATATTTCCTTCATCGCCAATGCCGGCGATGCGATCTTCGCCAATCTGGCGCTGATTTTTGCCATCGGCCTAGCGGTGGGCTTCGCTAGCGATAGTAACGGCGCCGCCGGTCTTGCGGGAGTCGTCGGCTATCTGGTACTCGATGCGGTCCTGCACACGCTCAACGAAGACATCAACATGGGGGTGCTGTCGGGCATCATCATCGGCACCGTGGCGGGCCTACTCTATAACCGCTTCAAGGACATCAAGCTTCCCGATTACTTGGCTTTCTTCGGCGGGCGGCGCTTCATTCCGATCGTCACCGGGCTAGCTGCGGTCATCCTGGGGATGATCTTCGGGGTGATCTGGCCGACGGTACAGACCGGCATCGACACCCTCGGCCAGTGGTTGATCGACGCCGGCGATCTGGGGCTTTTCGTCTACGGTGTGCTCAATCGCTTGCTGATCGTCACTGGGCTGCACCACGTACTCAATAGCTTCGTGTGGTTCGTGTTCGGCAGCTTCGATGGCGCGACCGGCGACCTCAACCGCTTCTTCGCGGGTGATCCCAGCGCGGGTAGCTTCATGGCGGGCTTTTTTCCGGTGATGATGTTTGGCCTCCCGGCGGCGGCGCTGGCGATGTATCACGCTGCGCCCAAGGGTCGTCGTGCCCAGGTCGGTGGCTTGTTGCTATCGCTGGCGTTGACCGCCTTCCTGACCGGCGTTACCGAGCCGATCGAGTTCACCTTCATGTTCCTGGCGCCGTTTTTGTATGTGTTGCATGCGCTGCTCACCGGCCTCTCGCTGGTGCTCATGAACCTGCTAGACGTCAAACTTGGCTTTACCTTCTCGGCTGGTGCCTTCGACTACGCGCTTTCCTACGGGCTCTCGACCAACGGCTGGCTGATGATTCCGGTGGGGCTTTGTTACTTCGCGCTGTATTACACGGTGTTTCGCTGGGCGATTGTGCGCTTCGATCTACCCACGCCAGGGCGTGAACCGGAAACCGCAGGTGCCACTAGCGCCCCGACCGATCTCGGGGAGCGTGGCCCAGCTTTCGTGCATGCCTTGGGTGGGGCAGCCAACATGACCAGCGTGGGTGCTTGCACCACGCGCCTGCGACTGGTGCTCGTTGACGACAAAGCCATCGATGAACCGGCGCTCAAGCAGCTCGGTGCACGTGGCGTGCTGCACCTACGCGGCGGTGGCTTGCAGGTAATCCTCGGACCGATAGCCGACGGCGTTGCCGACGAGATTCGCGCCGCGATGAGTGCCGAAGGCGCCGCGCCGGGTGAGGCACCAGCGGTCAGCGAGGGGAGTGGCTCGGATATGTCTAGCGTGGAGCGACTGAGTGCCGAACAACTCGACCACTGGTTGACGGCCCTGGGTGGGCGCGGCAACGTCCAGGAAGCCACCGCCGTGGCCATGACCCGCCTGCGGCTTCGCCTCGCCGATGTTGCGTGTCTCGACGAAGCCGCGCTCAAGACACTCGGCGCGCAAGGCATTCAACGCATCGACGGCGGTCTGGTCCACATACTGCTCGGCGAACGCGCCCCCGGCGTCGCCGCAAGCCTGGGGGATCGCTGAACGCAGCGGCGTGTGAAAGCCGATCAGCTTGGGCCGGGCAAAATTGCCCGGCCTTTTTTGTGCCTTGAGGGATGCCCAAACCGCCGTTTCACACTGATTTTGTCACTTCCTGCTGGTGGCCCTAAATTCGGTTCACTTTAATACTCGCTGCTGGCCGGTCAATGGAGACTCCATTACAGCGTTTCTTCCAGGAGCTGGGACAGTCGCTTGTGGTGCAGGTCATCGGCGGCTGTGTCGTAGGAAGGGGCGTCCTTGGCCGTGAAGCCATGGGCCGCGCCCTTGTAGAGCTCGGTGGTGAAGTGCACGCCGGCGGTGGCGAGGGCTTCGTCCAGGCGAGCGATCTGCTCGGGGGGCAGCAGTTCGTCTTTGTCGGCGTGGCCGAAATAGACGCGCCCTTCGATATTCCCGACGACGCTCATGGGGCTGTTCGGGTCGTCTGCCTCGGCCAGTCGCGCCGAATGGAAACCGGCTGCAGCAGCCACGCGGTCGGCATGTTCGGCCGCCATGCGCAGGGCGAAGGCGCCGGTCATGCAATAGCCGACCACGCCGATCTTGCCGTTCGCGAACTCGGGCTCATTGTCGATGCAGTTCAGCAGGGCGTCGAAGTCGCGGGATTGTGCCTCGGGCGTGAGATGGCCGGCGTATTCGAGCAGCGTCGGCCGCACATCCGGATCGCGGAAGGACTTGCCCTCCGGCACGATGTGTCCGCGCGCATCGCGGTAGTAGACATTGGGCATCAACACGGCATAGCCGTTATCGGCGAGTCGCTGGGCCTTCTCGTGGTAGCAGGGGCGCAGGCCACCGATATCGGTGAACAGCGCCACGGCCGGAAGAGGGCCGTCGGCGTTTTCGGGCGTGAAGATATGCGCGTCGATGGTGCCGTCGGCGGCGGGAATTTCGATAGCACGAGACATGGCTGAGCTCCGTATTGTTGGTGGCGACTTGATGCCATCCAAGGCGAATGTCGCTAGAGACGAATCTAACCGGAGACAGGATCGATTGACGAGCCCGTGTCTTTCCCGCTGCGGTGATCATTCGCAGCTCCAGATAAATAAAACGTATAAGACTTGCAGTGAAATGCATTATTCGGACGACGAGCGGAAATGACACGCTTTCAAGTACATGCACCTGGTGCCAGCACCACTTGAGAGCACCTGGAGGATCGCTTGCATCGTCAGTTCGCTACTAGTCAAACGTTGAGGAACACTCATGGAGCATTGTAACGATATCGCGCATCTTGCCCACGTCGAGATGCTGACCGACCATTTTGAGGAGAGTCTGGATTTCTTCACCCGCGTTTATGGGCTAAAACTATCCGGACAGGACGCGACCAGCGCCTACCTGCGTGCCTGGGACGACTACGAGTATGCTTCCCTGAAACTGACACGGGCCGGCGCTACCGGGGTTGGGCACATTGCCTATCGCGCCGCATCTCCGGAGGCTCTGGAGCGTCGGGTCAAGGCGATCGAGGCTTCAGGCTATACGACCCACGGCTGGATCGATGGCGATCAGAGCCATGGCAAGGCGTTTTGTTTCGAGGATCCATTCGGTCACGTGTTCGAGATCTACTACGACACCGTGTGGTATGCGCCGCAGGAAGATACCGAACGTCCTGCGCTGAAGAATACCGCCTCGGCTTTCACCGGTGCGGCGCCTCGAAGGATCGATCATGTCAACCTGCTTGCTGAAGACGTGAGTGAATTTCGGCGCTTCATGGAAACGTGCCTGGGCAGTCGCGTGACGGAGCTGATCCAGCTCGACAATGGTCGCCTCGGCGGATGCTGGTTCACGATCAATGACAAGAGCTACGACCTTGCCTGCACCGAAGAGCATGGTCGAGGTCAGGGGCGCTTGCACCATGTCACCTACGCCACCGACCAGCGCGAGGATATCCTGCGCGCTGCCGATATCTTCCTGCAGAATGGGGTGCATATCGAGACTGGCCCCCACAAGCATGCAGTACAAGGCACCTTCTTTCTCTATGTGTGGGAGCCTGCGGGCAACCGTGTGGAACTAGCCAATGCTGGCGCTCGCCTGATCCTTGCGCCGGATTGGCAACCTATAGTCTGGACGGAAGCCGAGCGCAAGAAAGGCCAAGCCTGGGGAATGAAGACCATCGAGACATTCCATACACACGGCACGCCGCCAATGAACGCGGATTGATCCCGTCTGAAGCGATTGACGGGACGTTCCTGATGCTGGGAAGGAGACCAGCGTTCATCACTGGGCAGGCTCATAGCGGCTGACTTCCAGCCCTGAGCCCACCGGTAGCAACACGCTCGTCATGCCCGGTGCTGCACGTACTGCGGCAGCGTATTCGGCTTGGCCGCTGCTATCGCCACCGCCGCCACGGATCATGTTGTCGGCCACCAGAATGGCGCCGGGGGCGAGCTTGTCGCGAAAGGCCTCGAAACTCGGCAGGTAAAGATCTTTCCAGTGATCGACGAGCACGAAGTCAAAGGGCCCGTCGAGGCTGTCGATCAATGCCAGGGCGTCTCCCACTTGATAATTGACCCATTCGGCGAGCCCCGCGCCTTCGGCCATTTCCTTGGCAATCGCAGATTTTTCCGCTTCCAATTCGATCGTGGTCACTTGGCCGCCCGTAGCGCGGGCGGCATCGGCGAGCCAGATTGTCGAGTAGCCCAGAGAGGTGCCCAGCTCGAGGATGTGCGGTGCGTCGAGGCTGCTGGCCAGCAAGTTGATGAAACGCCCGGCCGCTGGCCCTACCGCCATATGGCGATGTGGGCCACCATATCCTTGCTTTTCCTCTTCGATACGCTGGTGATAAAGGGCGAGGGCATGCCGCATGGCGTCGTCCATATCGAGTCGAGGGTCGAAGGTAGACATGGGTTCTCCTTGGAAAAGATGCCCACCGACGGTGAGCGAGTAGTGCAGGTTTAGAGGGTGATCATCGGTACGACGGGCCATGTTAATACAAGCCGGCTTGATTCACTGTGCCTGCACATTTTTTCCAGGCGACACGAGGCGCGCCGATATGCGGTAACCTTGGGGTGTCGAGAACCAACCGGGAAGCCGCATGCAGCCTCATCTGATTGTCACGGATCGGGATAACACCTTGCTCAATGCCGAGCACGATTTCGATGACGCGACTCTTGATGTCACTTTCGATGCCTGGATGGTCCGTCAGAATGAAACGTGGTGATTAACCGGGCGACCGTGACGAAATTCGGTATCTGGCTGGCCGAGCCACCGCTGTCGGAAGAGCTGCGTGCCGCGCTGCTCTCACAAACGGACTGACGTGGCAGATGCCTGGAGCCTAACGGACGCGTAGACGCCCACGCCCATGACGCCGCAGTGTCGCGCAGAGCATCGTGATGTTTGGCTTCAGTTAGTGGCCTGAAATCTGCCAGACTGGCCTCATATATCCCATGAATCCGCAAGAGAGAGCCTCAATGAGCGAGACCAACCACCCTTGGAACCGGCCCATGCCGGAGCAGCAGTTCAAGCTGATGCGCGAAATCCTCGACGCGCCCAGCCCGGTGGGGCTGGAAGGTGCGATGACTTACGGCGTGCTCAAGCCGCAGTTCGAGTCGTTCGCGCCGAGCGATTGGCAGCTTCATCAGTACCAGGGCCACGCCGGCGTGGTGCTGGATACCCATCCCGGCCGCGACGACCTGTTCAAGGTGATGCTGATCGGTCACGCCGACAAGATTCGCATGCAGGTGCGCTCGATCGGCGATGACGGCAAGATCTGGATCAATACCGACTCCTTCCTGCCCACGGTACTGATCGGCCACGAGGTCAAGCTGTTCAGCGAAGATCCCGACAATCCCGGCAGCTACCGGGTGATCCAGGGCGGTACGGTGGAGGCGCTGGGCGCCATTCATTTCACCGACCCGGCGGTGCGTTCGGGTGACCGGGGCATCAAGAAGGAGCAGATCTACCTGGATCTGCAGATCCACGGCGAGAACAAGAAGCAGCAGGTACTGAACCTGGGCGTGCGGCCTGGCGATTCGATTATTTTTGATCGTCCCATCCGCCCCGGCTTCAGCCCCGACACCTTCTACGGCGCTTACCTGGACAACGGCCTGGGTTGCTTCGTCACCAGCGAGGTCGCACGGCTGATCGCCGAGGCGGGCGGCACCGAGCAGGTACGCGTGCTGTTCGCCATCGCCAGCTACGAGGAGATCGGCCGCTTCGGTAGCCGGGTACTGGCCGGGGAACTCGAGCCGGACGTGCTGATCGGCGTCGACGTCAATCACGACTATATGGCGGCGCCCGGCATCGGCGACCGACGCATGCAGCCGCTGGAAATGGGCAAGGGCTTCACCATGGCGGTGGGCGCGATCGCCAGCGAGCAGCTCAATCGGATCATCGAGAGCACCGCTAAGCAGCACGACATTCCCATGCAGCGCGACATGGTCGGCGCCGACACTGGCACCGACGGCATGGCCGGTGTGCTGGCGGCGGTAGATTGCGCCGCCACCTCGATCGGCTTTCCGATCCGCAACATGCACACCATCTCCGAGACCGGCAATACTCAGGACGTGCTGGCGGCGATCCATGCGTTGACGTACACCATCCAGGCGCTGGACGCCCTCGACGACCCGCACCGCGAGTTTCTCGACAACCATCCGCGTCTCGACCGGGCCACGCCGCTGGAGCACCAAGGCTCGGCCAAGCCCGATGAAGGTGATGAGAATAGCGCTCTCTAGGCATTTAACTGTTCAGCATTTATCCGCCATGCTCCGCACGAAGAAAATGCTGAACAGTTGGGCGACTCAAGGACAAAGCACGGAATGATCGGCCACACTGGAGTTGGAGTCGTCGATATCGCTCTTTCTGCATATGGGGCTGTCCTGTTGTGAGATGCACCTTGACCAACAGTACGTGGCGCTAACGCCAGTCCCCAGCTTCAGGCCGATATGCGGTAACCTTGGGGTGTCGAGAACCAACTGGGAAGCCGCATGCAGCCTCATCTGATTGTCACGGATCTGGATAACACACTGCTCAATGCCGAGCACGATCTCGATGAATTGACCATCGAGACCTTTCAGGCCTTGGCCGCCGAGGGCCATCATCTGGCGCTGGCATCGGGGCGTCACTTTCACGATATCACGGCGTTCCGCCGCCGACTGGGCGTGCCCGCCTATATATTGAGCACCAATGGGGCACATCTCTACGCGCCCGACGATAGCTTGATCGCCGAACAGTGGGTGCCGGCGGAGCTGGTGCGAGCGTTGGTCGAGCTGCCACGCGATGCCGATATTCGGCTCAACCTGTATACCGGCGACGAGTGGTTGATCGATGCGTCGGCGCCGGAGTTGAAAGCCTTGCACGCGCATACCGGTTTTCATTATCGGGTCGCCGATCTCGAGGCACACGATGGCAATGGGGTGGGCAAGGTGCTGTGCATCGGCGATCCCGTCGCGCTGGCGTCGTTGGAGCAGAGCATCAACGAGGCGCTAGGCACACGGGTACATGTGACCTATTCGATGGCCCACTCACTGGAAATCATGGCGGAAGGCGTCAACAAGGGCGCCACGCTGGAGCGTCTGTTGACGCATCTCGAGCTACCCGCGACGCGCTGCTTGGCGTTCGGCGACAACCTCAATGATGCCGAGATGCTGGCGTTGGCCGGCCACGGCTTCATAGTGGAGAACGCCCACCCGGATTTGCCGAGACGCGCACCCGGTGCCAGGCGGATCGGTCACCATCATCCGTTCGGTGTTGCACAGCTGTTGCAGGAGTTTTTCGAGTTGAAGGTCATCGCCAAGTAAGCCGAGTTTCATTCATATTCGCATGACAAGGAGTGTCATTCGTGGGAGAGCCGACGCACCACTATATGAGCGAATATGCGCGTAAAGTCTGGATCGCTGCCGGCATAGTCGCTGTCACCATGACGATATTGGCCGCACTCTGGTTCGGTTTCAGAATTCTGCTGATGGTCTTCGTCGGGCTGCTGCTGGCATTGGCCTTTTCGCTGCCGGCAGGCTGGTTGTGCCGTCACAGTTTCCTCTCTCGGCGTTGGGCATTGGTGGTCGTATTGTTCGTCGTTTCTGGCTTGTTTGCCGCCTTCAGCGTGAACTTTGCCTTCAGTATCAGCCAGCAATTCGAACAGCTTGCCAAGACACTGCCCAACTCGCTGGCCGACTTGAAACAAACGATAGGCCAGTGGCCGCTGGGATCGCAGTTTATCGAACGAGTAAGCGATAATTCGTCGTCCGAGAATGTGCTGGGCAACTGGTCCGCACGCGTTTCCACCGTTTTCTCGACCACGCTGGGAGCATTGCTCAATGTAGTGGTGGTGGTATTCATTGGGCTGTTCATTGCGTTCGACCCGGCCATTTATAAAGCCGGTGTGTTGCGGCTCATCACGCCTTCTCGGCGGGAAGGGGCTGCCGACCTAATGGATGTCATCAAGCGTAAGCTTGCCTGGTGGCTATTGGGCAGGCTCACGTCGATGTCCGTCGTGGGAGTGCTGGTCGGCACTGGCCTCTGGATGCTGGGTATTCCCATGGCGTTGTCGCTCGGCCTTCTCGCGGCATTTTTATCGCTCATTCCCTACTTGGGGCCGGTGGTGTCGGCGATTCCTGCCTTGCTGGTGGCGTTCTCGATCGATTCCACGGCGATGCTGCATGTGGCCGTGCTTTATGTCGGCATCCAGGCGCTGGAAAGTTACCTGGTCACGCCGCTCATCCAGCGCGAGGCGGTGAGTATTCCACCTGGGCTTTTGTTGGTGATGCAGGTATGGCTAGGGTTGGTCGCTGGTTTGATAGGTGTGTTGGTCGCCGAACCGCTGGTCGTGCTGGGTATGGTGCTTATCCATCGCTTGTATGTGAAAGGCTGGCTGGAGCAGAGAGGGCATGCGCTTGAGCGAACACTCAAGCCAGCCACCGACAAATAAGGGTGGCCGGCATTGATTCGCAATGGTTGGCGGACAACAGGTAGATCAATGCACGCTGATCACGTGGCAGGGAGCGGTGTGCGATACCTTGTGCGAGACGCTGCCGACGACGAGCCCCGCGATGTCGCTCAAGCCACGGCTGCCCATCACGATGGCGTCGGCGTCTAATGTCTTGGCTTGCTCAATGATCACCCGTGCCGGGTCGCCCTGATGCAGCGAGCCTTCGACATCGGTGATACCGCGTTCTCTAGCGGCCTGAGTAGCGGCATCGAGCAGTTGCCGGCCGGCACGCTCGAGTTTCTCGGCGCTGGCCTCCATTGGCACCGCGCCGACGCCCCAGACGAGGAGAGTGTCGTGGGCCAGCGATTCGGGAATATGCAGGATATGTAGGCGTGCACCGTCGGCGCTGGCCAGCTTGCAGGCGATATCGAGCGCCGTGCTGGCTGTTTCCGATCCGTCAACGGGAACCACGATGGTCGAGAACATAGCAACCTCCGTCTATGCTGGCGTGAAAGTCGACACTCGCGAAGCGCTTGGAGGCAATCACGAGTGCACTCACTCTAGCTTAGTTGCCAAGGACGCGCCGAATCGTGATTTGGATCAAGATGACGTAGGTTGTTGGTTATCGCTTTGAGTTTCCAGCCGGCGCAGGCGATGCCAGAGTTCGCGACGCAGGTCCGCGAGGCGCGGGGCTTCGCTTTCGTCGAAGGGGATTGGGCGTGTCATGCGCAGCGTGCGCAATCCGAGCCGCGCGGTGAGAAGGCCTGCGCCGAGCCCTTGGCCGGCGCGAGTGGAAAGCTTGCCAGCTACGTTCATCGAGAGCAGGTCCATCCCGGCATCCGTGGCGATCTCGCTAGCGCCGGCGAAGGCCATGTTGTAGAGCACTGCGCGAAACAGGCGCAGGCGGCTGGCGTAACCCAGCTCTAAGCCGTATAGCGCGGCGAGACGGTCTATAAGCCCAATGTTGCGCCACGCCATCAGGGCCATGTCGAAAAAGGTGACCGGGCTGACGGCGACCATGACGGCGGTTTCACTGGACATGCGCGCGATCAATCGGCGTGCCTGGCGGTCGCGCGGGGCCAGGAGGTGGTGCGCCAGCAGGGTGCGTGTTTCCTGAGCGTCGTGGTGCGGCTGATGTGCGGCTTGAAAAGCGCGCCAGTGGGGGTCGTCGTCGCCGAGTTGCATTTGGCGCCGCAAGCGTTCGGCGAGCGTTTGCATGTCTTGGGGCGTTGCTTCTTCGGGGGAGTCGAGTTGGTCACGCAATCGGGTGTGCCGCTTTAGACGCCGCAGACGCCATAGTTCGCGTAATAGTGCCACGGCACCTAAGCCCAGCGCCAAGATACCCAGTGCGCTCCAGGCGCCTGCCAGCCAGTCGCCGTCGAGGGTGGCGGTATACAGATGACGCGCGACTTCCACGCTGCCTAGCGACAGGGCTCCCCCGAGTAGGGTCACCAGCCCCCAGCGGCGCTTGCGGGGTTTGCCCAGGCTGGCTTCGAGGGGAACGTCCGGCTCACTATCCTGTGCGGCGAGCGGATGAGAAACGCTGTCCGGGGAAAAGCGTTCCCCAGGCTCGGGGGTAGCCGTAAAGTGGGGCGGGGACTCAGGATCGACGCGAAAACGTTGTCCGGGGCGCGGCTCGCTCATTTCAATTTATCTCCAATCAGCCAGTCGAGCGCTGCATCCATGCGTACATGCGGTAATTCGGGCGTGTCGCGGTGCGGGGGCCGAAATGCCGTGAAGTCGAACCCTTGGCGGGCCCAGAAGTCGTGCTCAGGTAAGCGGGACGGCACGTCGCCGGGGAACAGCAGTACGTCTTCGCCTTCCAGGGTGGTACCACGCAGGGCGGCGCGGCGTTGGCCATCATTATCCACTTCGCGTGGCTCGGTGGCACGCACCGCCGCCAAGGACAGCGCCTTCACCGGCACATCGGCATAGCGCAGATCCTTGAGTGGCTCGGCAAGCAGGGATTCGAGCAGGGCGACGACATTGGGATGCTGTTCTGGCGTGACGTGGTCGGCCTTGGTCGCGGCGATGGCAAGACGATCGATGCGCGGCGAGAACAATCGGCTCATCAGGCTGCGTTTGCCGTAATCGAAACTCCGCATCAGGGTGCTCAGCGCCCGAGAAAGATCCTCGAAGCGTTCCGGACCGGCGTTGAGCGCGCCCAGCACATCGACCAGTACGATCTGGCGGTCGAAGCGCCGGAAATGCTCACGGTAGAACGGTTTGACCACGTGGCGGCGATAATGGTCGAACCGCCGCGCCAGCGTCTTGTAGACGCTTGTCTCGGGCAAGGCGTCGAGCTCGGCGCGGTTGGCTTCGCGCACGCCGGGAAGCGGAAAAAATTGCAGTACCGGCGCATCTTCCAGATCGCCCGGGAGTAGAAAGCGCCCCGGTTGCAGATCGGCGAAGCCGGCCTCGCGCGAGGCGCGCAATGCGTTGGCGTAATGGCTGGCGATCTCGGCGAGTTGGCCTTCGTCGGCTTCGTCGTCCGGGGCTAGGGCCTCGGCGGCGCTCAACCAGGTCGCGGCGAGGCGTTGGCGCTCACTGCCCATGGTGGTCTGCTGTGCCTCGCTCCAACTGAGGAAGTCGTGCTCGAGCAGGGGCAGGTCGAGCAACCATTCACCAGGGTAGTCGATCAAGTCGAGGGTGAGCGTCGCCGTATCGCCCAGCAGGCCCCGGGCGCGCCGTGTACGGTGCTTGATGGTCAGGCGCAGCTCACTGATGCCCCGCGTGGGCGCTGGCCAGTGCGGTGGTGTGCCGTCGAGGGAGGCCATGGCGGCGTCATAGGGAAAACGCGGCACGCCGAGGTCGGGCTGAGCGACCCGCTGGGCGCCAAGCAGGCGACCCTCGCGGGCGGCGCGCAACAGATCGAGGCGTGCTTCCAGGCCCGCATGGCGCAACTGATGCACTAGCGAGGTCAGGAAGGCGGTCTTGCCGGCCCGGGAAAGACCGGTAACGGCGAGACGCAGTTGGCGGTCTCGGCCGCGCTCGATGAAATTGTGCAATTCCTGGGTCAGGTGACGTCGCATTACGGTATCCGACTGAAGTTCTGCTTCGAATGTGCGGGTGAATCGTGCTCAAGGCAAGAGGCGATAGTCTTCTCAAATAGTAATAATTGTCATTATTGATGCGAATGGTCGCTATCTTGACGCTAACATAGCGTTCGAAGCCGTGAACTCGTCGGCTCTCTTCACATCGAATCCATAGAGGACTAAAATGGTCCTCAATAGAGCATCCGTGGAGTGAGGGCATGTTGAAGCTTTCCAAGCTAACCGACTATGCCGCTGTGGTAATGGCGCAGATCGCGCGTTACCCGGAGCAGGCACACGCCGCCACCGAGCTGGCCGATGCGGTGCAGTTGCCACACCCCACCGTCAGCAAGACGTTGAAGATGCTGGTGAGAGCCGGGCTTCTGGAATCGCGGCGCGGCTCGTTGGGCGGTTATCGGTTGGCGCGACCGGCGGCGTCCATTACCGCCTCCGATATCATCGGCGCCATCGAAGGGCCGGTAGCGATGACCGAGTGCAGCCACGCCGATGGCGACTGCGATCTGGTCAACACCTGCGGCGTCGCTGATAACTGGCAGCGTGTCTCGCTGGCTATTCGCACCTTGCTCGACAGCGTGACCCTGGCGCATCTAGCCCAGGAAGCACCGCTGAAACTGCCCGTTCAATTGCCCATACAGAGCGTGACCTTGGCGAGTCGCGCCGAGATTTGATTAGACGATATCGGGGCCGTGGCGATGGCCACGCGCCGAGAGCATACCGCTCGGGAGGAGAGACACCATGGCAAGTCAGGAAATGGAAGAGCTTGTTCAGCGCGAATATACCCAAGGGTTCGTGACTGACATCGAAAGCGATACCGTACCGCCGGGGCTGGATGAAAACACCATCGCCTTCATCTCGAACAAGAAAGGCGAGCCCGAGTGGATGCTGGAATGGCGCCTGGAGGCTTATCGTCAATGGTTGACGATGACTACGCCTTCTTGGGCGCATCTCGACTATCCGCCTATCGATTATCAAGCGATCTCCTATTACAGCGCGCCCAAAAAGCAGGAAGACAAGCCGCAGAGCCTCGACGAGGTCGATCCCAAGCTCCTGGAAACCTATGAGAAGTTGGGGATTCCGCTGCACGAGCGCGCGGCGTTGGCCGGGGTCGCGGTGGATGCGGTGTTCGACTCCGTCTCCGTGACGACCACCTTCAAGGAGAAGCTGGCGGAAGCGGGTGTCATCTTCTGCTCGATTTCCGAGGCGATTCGCGAGTATCCGGAGTTGGTGCGCCAGTATTTGGGTAGCGTCGTGCCTCAGGGTGATAACTACTTCGCCGCGCTCAACTCGGCGGTGTTCACCGACGGTTCCTTCGTCTATGTGCCCGAAGGTGTCGAGTGCCCCATGGAGCTGTCCACTTATTTCCGCATCAATGCGGCGAATACCGGCCAGTTCGAGCGCACATTGATCGTCTGTGATAAGCGCGCCCAGGTGTCCTATCTGGAAGGCTGCACCGCGCCGCAGCGTGACGAGAACCAACTGCATGCGGCGGTGGTCGAGCTGGTGGCGCTGGAAGATGCCAACATCAAGTACTCGACGGTGCAGAATTGGTACCCCGGTGACGAGGACGGCAAGGGCGGTATCTACAACTTCGTCACCAAGCGCGGCGATTGCCGGGGCGATCGCTCCAAGATCAGCTGGACGCAGGTCGAGACCGGTTCGGCGATCACCTGGAAGTATCCGTCCTGCATGCTGCGCGGCAAGGACAGTGTCGGCGAGTTTTATTCCGTGGCGGTGACCAACGGTCGCCAGCAGGCCGATACCGGCACCAAGATGATTCATATCGGCGAAGGAACGCGCTCCACCATCATCTCCAAGGGGATCGCCGCCGGCCGCAGCGATCAGGCGTATCGTGGCCTGGTCAAGGTCGGTCCACGCGCTAAGAACGCGCGCAACTTCACGCAGTGCGATTCGCTGTTAATCGGTGACCGCTGTGGCGCGCATACCTTCCCGTATCAGGAAATCGGCAATAGCTCGGCGACCGTGGAGCACGAGGCGACCACCTCGAAGATCGGCGAGGATCAGTTGTTCTACTGCCAGTCACGTGGCATTTCCGAAGAAGACGCCGTCAACATGATCGTCAACGGCTTCTGCAAGGACGTCTTCCAGGAGCTGCCGATGGAATTCGCGGTGGAAGCCGAGGCGCTTCTCAATGTGACGCTGGAAGGGGCAGTCGGGTAACGCACCCGAGATGCTGCCAGGCGCACAGTCAAGGTCTCAATCCATGTATCGGAGTCGCCGGGCGACTCGAACGCAAGCAAGGTATCAAGATGCTCGAAGTCAAAGATCTGCATGTCACGGTGGAAGGTTCGGAAATCCTCAAGGGGCTGAACTTGACCGTCAATCCCGGCGAGGTTCATGCCTTGATGGGCCCCAACGGGGCGGGCAAGTCGACGCTCTCGGCGGTGATTGCGGGTAAGGATGGTTACGAGGTAACCAGCGGGGAAATACTGTTCGAAGGCAAGAATCTGCTGGAAATGGAAATCGAAGAGCGCGCGCTGGCCGGTATCCTGCTGGGGTTCCAGTACCCCGTGGAAATTCCGGGCGTGAAGAACATCTACCTGCTCAAGGCGGCGCTCAACGCTCAGCGAGTCGCGCGTGGTGAAGAGGAAATTCCGGCGCCGGAATTCATGAAGCTGGTACGCGAGCAGCTGAGCTTCATGAAGATGGACGGCAGCTTCTTGCAGCGTGCGGTCAACGAGGGGTTCTCGGGCGGCGAGAAGAAGCGCAACGAGATCCTGCAGATGCTGGTGTTGCAGCCCAAGCTGGCGATGCTCGACGAGATCGACTCGGGGCTTGATATCGACGCCATGAAGGTGGTCGCCGAGGGCATCAACTCGCTGCGCAATGCCGATCGCGCAATTCTCATGGTGACGCACTATCAGCGTCTGCTTGAGCATATCGTGCCGGATCGCGTCCATGTCCTGGTGGACGGCCGTATCGTCAAGTCCGGCGATAAGGATCTTGCCAACGAGCTTGAGGCCCGTGGGTATGAATGGGTGCTGGAGGAGTCTGCGGCATGAGTGCAGCACACGCTTTTCTACAGCGGCTCGGCGAGCGAGCCGATGACGAGCCGACCTGGGTGGCGGCACGCCGCCAGGCCGGGGCGGCACGCTTCGAAGCCTTGGGATTTCCTACCAAGCGTGACGAGGCCTGGAAATATACCGACGTTCGGCGCATCGCCGAAGGCGAATTCACGCTGGCCGATGACGCCGAGCTCGACGAGGCGCGTTTCGCGGCACTCGGCATGCCGCTGGACGCGCATCGCCTGGTATTCGTCGATGGTGTCTTCTCGGCGGCTTTGTCCGACCTGACAGATCTGCCCGACGGCGTTTCCGTCGAGCCGTTAACCACGGCAATGCGTACTAACCACGAGGCGATCGGTGGCGCCATCGGGCGTCTCGCAGGGGTCGACTTCTCGCCGTTCACCGCGCTCAACGTGGCGCTTTCCGAGGAAGGCGCAGTCGTGCGTATCGGTCAGGGCGTCGTGGTCGAAAAGCCAATCTATGTGGTTTTCGCCTCGCGCGCCAATGAATCGGCACGGATGAGTCATCCGCGCGTGTTGGTGATGGCCGGAGCGCGTAGCCAGTCCACTGTGATCGAGCATTACGCCGGCGAAGCGGGCGCGGCCAACTTCACCAACGTGGTCAGCGAAGTCATGCTCGAACGCGGCGCCATCGTCGATCACTACAAGCTTCAGGAAGCCTCTAGTGAGGACCTGCATGTGGCGAGCATCCATATCGAACAGGGTCGAGATTCGCGCTTTACGTCGTTCAACTTGAACTTGGGCGGCGCGCTGGTGCGCACCGACTTGGTCACGGATCTCAACGCTCAAGGCGCGGAGACCAATTACAATGGCTTGTTCTTCGTTCAGGGTCGTCAGCACGTCGACAATCACACCCTGGTCAACCACAACGCGCCGAACACCTTCTCCAACGAGAACTACAAGGGCATTCTCAACGACCGTGCCCGGGGCGTGTTCAACGGCAAGGTGATCGTCAAGCGCGATAGTCAGCAGATCGAGGCGTATCAGAACAACGCCAACCTGCTGTTGTCCGACCGCGCCGAGATCGATACTAAGCCGGAGTTGGAAATCTACGCCGACGACGTCAAGTGCTCGCACGGCGCGACGACCGGCCAGCTCGACGAGGAAGCCGTCTTCGCATTGCGCACGCGCGGCATTGACGAGCAAATGGCGCGCGGTCTCTTGACGTTGGCGTTCGCTGGCGAGGTGATGGACCAGGTGCGTTTGCCGGTCATTGCCGAGCGTGTCGAGCGTGCCGTGGCGGGGAAATTGCCTGAGCGCTTCAATCTCGCGGATCTGGTCGAGGTTTCCGACGCGCTTGAGGAGGCTTGAGCCCATGAATGCCTTTGCCGAGACGATGCTTGATGTGGCGCGTGTGCGTAGCGACTTCCCGATCCTCGAACGGGAAGTTCACGGCAAGCCGTTGATCTATTTGGACAACGCGGCGACCAGCCAGACGCCGTCGGCGGTCATCGACACGCTGGACGATTACTATCGGCGCTATAACGCCAACATCCATCGTGGGTTGCATACCCTGGCCGACGAGGCCACGGCGGCTTACGAGGGCACGCGCGAGAAGGTGCGTGCATGGCTGGGGGCGGCGTCGCATCGCGAGATCGTATTCACGCGCGGCACCACCGAGGCGATCAATCTGGTCGCCAATAGCTGGGGTCGAGCTAATCTGCGCCCGGGTGACGAGATCATCGTCTCGTTGATGGAGCATCATTCGAATATCGTACCTTGGCAGATGCTGGCCGAGGCGCTGGACGTCACGCTCAAGGTGATTCCGGTCGATGAGCGCGGCGTGCTCGATCAAGCGGCTTATCGGGACATGCTGGGTGAGCGTACGCGTTTGGTGTGTGTCAATCACGTTTCGAATGCGCTGGGCACCGTCAATCCGGTGGCAGAAATGGCGCGCGCGGCGCATGAGCATGGTGCACTGATTCTGGTTGATGGTGCCCAGGCGGTGCCGCATCAACGCGTTGATGTTCAGGCGCTGGACGTCGACTTCTATGCGTTCTCGGGCCACAAGGCTTATGGCCCTACCGGCGTGGGTGTACTCTATGGTCGTGAGGCCTTGCTCGAGGCGATGCCGCCTTGGCAGGGCGGTGGCGAGATGATCAGCCGCGTGTCCTTCGAGAAGGGCACGGTTTACAGCGAGATTCCGCACAAGTTCGAGGCTGGCACTCCGGCCATCGCGGAAGTGATCGCTCTGGGGGCGGCACTCGATTGGATAGCGGATACCGGCATCGATCTGATGGCGGCGTGGGAGCATCACCTGCTCGAGCGTGCCACCGACAAGTTGAAGGCGGTCGATGGCCTGCGCATGATCGGCACGGCGCCTGACAAGGTGAGCGTGCTATCGTTCGTGGTCGACGGCGCGCATTCCCAAGATATCGGCCTGCTGATCGATCAGCTTGGCGTGGCGATTCGTACCGGGCATCATTGTGCCCAACCGATGCTTGCCAGCATGGGACTCGACGCGACATGCCGCGCCTCTCTGGCCGCGTACAACACGCCGGAAGAGGTCGATGCGTTCGTCGAGGCCTTACAGAAAGTCATCGCCATGGTGCGCTAACGGAGACGGCATGGATCAACTGCAAAGCCTCTACAAGGGGCAAGAAATGCCCTTGCAGCGCGATGTCGAGGCGATCTCGATTCCCTTCGGCAAGAGCGTGACCTTGACCGAGGATAGTATCGTCTCGGTGATGCAGGCCAAGGGTGGAACGGTCAGTGTCGGCTTCGAGGGACGCATGTTCCTGATCGAGGGACACGACCTCGATGCCCTGGGGCTCGAGGCAGTGTCGCGTGCGTTCCTGCCCGAGGGAGCCAGCGACGAGGAGCTCGAGGCCTACATCTGGG
Organism: Chromohalobacter canadensis; assembly: GCF_029544075.1. Classification (GTDB taxonomy): domain Bacteria; phylum Pseudomonadota; class Gammaproteobacteria; order Pseudomonadales; family Halomonadaceae; genus Chromohalobacter; species Chromohalobacter canadensis_A. The sequence continues at coordinate 107,746 of NZ_JAJQJH010000011.1, forward strand.
CGCAGCTGCGGACCTGTTTCGACCCGGAGATTCCGGTCAATATCGTCGATCTGGGGCTGGTCTACGGATGTCGTATCGAGCATCTTCTAAGTGGCGAGACCATGGTCACCATTCGCATGACGTTGACCGCGCCAGGCTGCGGCATGGGAGAGGTGATCGCCGAAGATGCCCGGCGTAAGCTCCAGGGGGCCGCGCAAGTGTCCAAGGTGCATGTCGAGATCGTTTTCGACCCGCCCTGGAGCCGTGAGATGATGACGGAGGAGGCGAGGCTGGAGCTGGGCATGTTCTAGGACGATGCCTTCGTCGCTCTCTTTCTCATGGTGGGGCGTGGCTGACGCCCTTTTATTCGTTGGAGATCCGCATGCCGCGAGAAAACGGTCGCCGGGGGCTGATCCGATGGGGATGGCGACTGCTCAAGTGGTGTCTTGTCGGCGTGATCTTCATATTCGCCGTGGTGGTGGCGCTCAACGTCTGGGTGTTCGCCAAGACGGCTGGCCGTATTCATCACGATACGCTCGTGTGCGACGCCGAGCCGGTCGGGCTGGTCTTCGGGACCGCCGAGGGACTTCGTGGCGGCGGCCATAACCCCTATTTTGCTGCGCGCATGGAGGCCGCTGCGCAACTGCTGCGCCTGGGGCGTGTCCAGCACCTTTTGCTGTCCGGTGACAATCGCACGCGTTACTACAACGAGCCCGTGTCGATGTGGCGCTCATTGCGTGCGCGTAATGTCGATAGTGACGATATGACGCTCGACTATGCCGGTTTCAGCACCTTCGACAGTGTGGTGCGAGCGCGCCGTGTCTTCGGGGCTGAGCACGTGCTGATGATTTCGCAGGCTTGGCACTTGCCGCGTGCTCTGTTTATCGCCGATGCGGTCGGCTTGAAAGCGGAAGGCTGCGCTGTGCCGGACGGTCGGGTCGGGGGCGAGTGGCAGCTTTGGTTGCGCGAATGGTTGGCACGTGCAGCGACCGTCGGTGATATCTATCTGTGGGGTAGGGTACCTTACTTTCTCGGGCCGCCTGAAACGTTGCCTATCCGCAAGAAGGAGGAGTGACGGTGCCCGAGATCGGGATCAACGCTTATGCTGTGCGTTGAGCTCGCGAATCAACGCTCGACAGTTCTTCCAGCAGCGCTCCAGCGCCGGCTCCACGGCATCCGGGAGGGGGTGGGTGAATGCCGTGCCCATCGCCTGCATCAACACGCGCTCCTGCTCGAGTAGCTCGCCTAACAGTACCTGACTGTCGTTGCCCACGAAGCTCTTGATACGACTCCATAGCCAGAGGTAGTCATCGCGCTCCACGTCGGCATCGCGCGGCAGAATATCGAGATGCTCCTTGGCCAGTTTCTGCAGCTCGCGCATGGCCTGGCCGCGCTCTTCATAATGCGGCTTCAGACGATCGCGCAGCGCAGGACGCAGGCGCTCGAAATTGTCCTGGAAATAATCGAGACTGTCGGCCAGCGCTTCCAGCACGCTGTCCATCGCCACTTGGCGATTATCGAGAAACATGGGCGGTCACCTCCTCCGGTGACGCAAATTGTGCGGGTGGAAACAGCGTTTTGCTACCCCGGCGGCAAGAAAATTTCCCCGTGTGGCACGGCGCACGACGGATGCCTCGCTCAGCCTTTGGGTTTGGGAGGCGCCTTGCGTGGGGTGACACCATTTTTCGCGATGTAGTCGATGATCTGTCCGGCAATATCCTTGCCTGTGGCGGTTTCGATACCTTGCAAGCCCGGTGAGGAATTGACTTCCATGATCACGGGGCCGTGATTGGAGCGTAGTAGATCCACACCGGCGACGCGCAGGCCCATTGCCTTGGCGGCGCGGATGGCCGTGGAGCGTTCTTCCGGGGTGATACGTATGACGCTGGCGGTGCCGCCACGGTGAAGATTGGAACGGAACTCACCTTCGAGCGCCTGACGCTTCATGGCGGCGACCACCTTGTCGCCAATGACTAGGCAGCGCACATCGGCGCCCTTGGCCTCCTTGATGTACTCCTGGACCATGATGTTGGCTTTCATACCCATGAAGGCCTGGATGACCGATTCGGCGGCCTGGTTGGTTTCCGCCAGAACCACGCCGATGCCCTGGGTACCTTCGAGCAGTTTGATGACCAGCGGTGCACCCTTGACCATGGTGATGAGGTCTGGAATATCGTCCGGTGAGTGGGCGAACCCAGTGACCGGCAGTCCCAGCCCCTTGCGTGACAGCAATTGCAGAGAGCGTAGTTTGTCGCGCGAGCGCGTGATCGAGACTGAGTCGTTGAGGACATAGGTGCTCATCATCTCGAACTGGCGCAACACGGCGCAGCCATAGAAGGTGACGGAGGCGCCGATGCGCGGCACGATGGCATCGAATGGTTCGATTTCCTCGCCTTTGTAGTGAATCGACGGCCGGTGTGAGGCGATGTTCATGTAGCAGCGCAGCGTATCGACCACCCGGGCGGTGTGCCCGCGCGCTTCGGCAGCCTCGATCAGACGCCGCGTCGAGTACAGTCTGCGATTGCGTGAAAGAATGCCGATGTGCATGGTCGTCTCCACTCGATAGCGATGCCGGCGGGATCAGGGTTCGCCGTGCAGAAAGGCCGCGCCAGGCGCGACCAGAAGGCGGCGCAACGCGCGCCGTCCAAGCAGCATGGGGTGGCGCATGCTACGCCGGTCGGTCAAGGTCAGTTCGATAGGATAGTCGAGCCCCCCGAGCTGCATGTGCGTTCGGATGACGAGGCGCCATTGCTCGAACCCGTTGGAATTCTTGACCTTGCGTCGGTCATACAGCGGGAGTTCTAGCGTGTGCGCTGGGGCGTCGGGGCCGCCGCTGCGCGTAATGAAACGCACCCAAAGATGCCCTTGCCGCTCGAATGTCTCGATGTTTTCGGCGTGCAACGCCGAGGTGCGCGCCCCCGTATCGATTTTAGCGCACAGCGTTAGACCCAGCTCCGGAAGGGTGACCATTTCGCGCCGACCGATGACGGCCTTGGCTTGATAGGGCAGTGCTTTCATGCATCAACGATCCAGTTCGGCCAAGCGCAAGCCGATAGGGGAGTCGGCACTCGCTTGGCGCAGCGTCATTAATACCGGTAGGCGCAAGCGTGGCACAAGCGCCAGATCACGTACCAGTGCGGTAAAGTTTGCTTGTGGCGTTTCCGCTAGTCGTGTGAGAAACCGCGGTAAGCGTTGCTCATCCTCGAGATGTGTCCAGCCGCGCGCGGCGATGGCGGCAAGGACATCGGGCCCGCAGGCCGCTGGGTCGTCGAGTAGCGTATCGTACCAGGCGCCGACCCGCGAATCGCGACTGCCACCCAGAGCGCGAATTACCGCGCACACAGTTTCGAGATCCCCTGAGCGCGCTGCTTGTTCGGCGCGTTCGCGAAGCGGCTCCACGCATGCCGAAGCCACGTCTCGATGCTCCATACAGTAGCAAAGCGGTTGCAGGGCCTCGACCGGTAGCGTGGGGATCTGCTCGGCCAAGCGAACTTCTTCCCCACTGTCGAGGCGGGCAACGAAATCGGCAATTCCCTGGAGGCCGAGCATTCGCCAGTTGACGCTGGTGTCGGCATCGATCAGGTAGGCGTAGACCAGCGCATGGTGCTTGCTGGCCGGTTGGGCAAAGTCGCGGACGGCCTGGGCATGCAACATGGCTTGCTGTGTGAGCTCGGGGGTAAAGACCAAGGGATTGTCGTGCATCAAGTTGTCGATGTGTGGTGCATCGTCGCGCCCGACGCTTTCCACCGTGCGGCCCAGGGTCTCGACCAGGCGTTCGAGAAAGGCGTCGCGGGGCCCGGGGACCAGCATGCCTTGCTCATCCAAGGGCAAAGCCAAGAACCAGATCAAGGGCTCGCTTGCGGTATCGTTGCCCAGGCGGAATGCGCATGCCAGGCGCGCTTGGCCGTTCCAGGGCAAGGGCCAGGGGGTAGTTCCGGCTTCGAACTCGGTGAGCCGTGATAATTCGAAAGGCGCGATGCGGCGCCCCATGTCGAAAAGGCGTACTTCCGCACCGGTACGTTGGAAAAATTCACTGAGCGTGGTGATCGACTGCATGCTGCCTCCGGGATCGAGGCCGGCACTGTAGCGTTCAAGGATGGCGTTGACCAGCCCAGATTGGTTAAAAAATAAACGCTTTCTGCCAGGCGGCGTCATCCATGGCCAAACGAGGGTTGTCCCACGTTTATCCACAATCCCGTCCCAATGAACTGTGGGTAAACGACGTATTGAGGAGAAACCGTTGTTGAGGTGGCCAATCGCCTAGGGTGAACGCGATAATGGAGCTGTGTTTACCCTTTTCCAGGAGACGAGATGACGGCTCATGACGCCTTGATGCAGGCATTGGAAAACTTGGTCGCGACGTTACGCAGTGTCGATATGTGGCGAGTGGAAGAACCAACCGCAGCGGCTTTCGCCAGCCAGCAGCCATTTTGCGTCGATACCATGGCGATGCCTCAGTGGCTGCGCTATGTCTTCGTGGCGCGGCTCGAAACGCTGGCCGAAGCTGAGTCACCGTTACCGGCGTCCTGCGATGTCGCGCCCGCCGTGGATACCTGGCTTAAGGACGCCTCGCCCAGCGTGCGTCGCGTGGTCACCGAAGCCGTGGCCGAGGTAGACCGGGTCGTCACCGAGGCGTGATGTACATGGCCAGACACGAAAACGCCGGGCGAGAGCCCGGCGTTATATCAACTTGCTGACGCATCTTACTTAGAAGCGATAGCTGAGGCCGCCACCCACGGTGACCGGATCCAGATCGACTGAACCGGCTGAGCTGCCATTGATGTCGACGTCAGAGTCCACATCGGTGTAGCTGGCGAAGCCATTGAAGGCCAGGTTCTCGGTCACGAACAGGTCAACGCCGAGTTCACCGACGGCACCCCAGGAGTCATCCATATCGGCGCTCTGGCCGTTGGCGAGGTTTTCGCTGGAAAACTTGGTGTAATTGACGCCGGCACCAGCATAGGGCTGAACGCGCGAGTCAGTGCCACCCAGCGGATAGTATTGCAGCGTCAGATTGATCGGGCGCTGTTCGAAGTCGCCGTCGACCCCATTGGTCGAGAAGTCGTGCTCGAACTTTTCGCTGGAGCTCAGGGCGACACCCAGCTTGTCGTGGAAGAGGTAGCCGACGCTACCCATGAAACCATTCTCGTCGTCGACATGGCTGTCATCCATATCGCTTTTGGCGATATCACCGCGTACGAAGAAGTCGCCTGCATCATAGGCGAGAGCGGCCTGGGTACCGAAAGCGCAGGAGCCGGCCAGTACGAGAGCGGAAAAAAGTTTGGTCTTGGTCATGGAGCACTCCTTTGGGTTACAGCGCCGTATCGAACGGCGTTTCCGTATTAACGCTTGCAGTATAGGAAACAGTGTTTTTTAAGTCCAGAAGAATTTTCAAACACTGTTTTCTTCCGTTGGGGGAGTCTAATTCACCATGATGGGCGAGTTCGGCATTATAAGGGCGTCGTGTTATCGAAATGACGGATTAGCCAAGCGGGTGAAAAACCTCTTAACTGCCAAGTGAGCCCATCGTGAAAGGAGTACGTGGATGGGTGGTCATGGATCGGTGTGGTTGGTCTGCTCAGGTGGTGGCTGGATATGGCGGCGTCGTGTCTATGGTTGATCGTGGCGAGCTAAAAGCGGAGGAAAAGATGGAGCTATCATCGTCGACGGGCGAGGGAGTGCAGGAAGAAGGCACTGGTGCTGGTTGGCTGTTGTCCATCGTGGTGCCTGTCATGAATGAAGAAGCCGCCATTCCGGGGTTCCTACAAGCGATCTATGACACTCTTGATGACCATATTGCGCGTTGGGAAGTGCTCTTCATCGATGACGGATCGCAGGATGCGACCCTGACCAGCTTGCGCCACGCGCATGAGAGCGACGCCCGCGTACGCTACCTTTCGTTGACCCGTAACTTCGGCAAGGAGGCGGCGCTTTCGGCGGGCCTCGCGCATGCCCGTGGCGATGCCATCGTGCCCATGGATGTCGACCTCCAGGATCCGCCAGAGGTGATTCTAGAATTCGTGCGCGTGTGGCGTGAGGAAGGCTATGACATGGTTTATGGCGTGCGCGGTACCCGTGACGAGGATACTCATACGAAACGTGCCACTGCCGGCTTGTTCTATCGCTTCTTCAACCGCATGGCGGAGACACCGATTCCGCGTAATGCAGGGGATTTCCGGCTCATGGATCGGTGTGTGGTCGACGCTATCAACCGCCTGCCGGAACGCAGCCGGTTCATGAAGGGGCTGTTCTCCTGGCCGGGGTATCGCACCACCGGGGTTTACTACGCGCGCCCTTCCCGTGAAACGGGGCAGAGTAAATTCAACTACTGGAAGCTGTGGAACTTCGCATTGGATGGAGTGGTGAGTTTCTCCACCTGGCCGCTGCGGATCTGGTCCTACTTCGGTGCGGTGATCGCGTTGATCGCTTTCTTGTACATCGTATTGCTGGTAGGGCGTGTGGTGCTATTTGGCAGCGACGTGCCCGGCTATGCGTCGCTGATGACGGCGATTCTGTTTTTCGGCGGCATGCAATTGTTGTCGATCGGCGTGCTGGGGGAATACGTGGGGCGGCTCTTCATCGAGGCCAAGCATCGGCCGCTCTACCTGGTCGCTGAAGATAGCGAGACGCCACGAGCGTCGCGCGGTCGAGGTGACAGCTAACCATGAGTCGGTTCGTGGGGGAGGCTAGTACTGCTGCGCGCTTCGGGCTCGTCGGGGGCATCGCCACGGGGGTACATTTGCTGGTGGCGGGCGTGCTGCTCGGGCTCTGGCCGGGAGTGTCCGAGTTCGTGGCGAATCTCGTGGCATTTTTAGCGGCTTTTCAGGTGTCGTTGATCGGGCATCGGCGCGTCACCTTTCGCCGGCGTGGCCGGGCAAGGCGTTTCTTCTTGGTGGCGGCGTTGGGCTTCGCTCTGAACAACGGGGTGTTGGCCGCCTTGTTGGCCGTGACCCCACTAAGCGGCTTTATTGCCGTGGCGATCGCGACATTGACGGTGCCGGTGCTCACTTACCTGGCGTCGCGCTTCTGGGCCTTTGGTGCACCACCGTGACCGACCATCGAAAAGGGCTCCCGCAGGAGCCCTTTCACTAATCGGCGTGCGCTATGCGCGCTCTTTTAGCGAGAGATTTGCTTATATTCTCCGGCATCCTTAGTCACATTGCTCACTACCAGGATGGCAATGAAGGAGGCGATGAAGCCAGGAATGATCTCGTATACACCGGAACCTCCCATGAACGATGCGTTCCAGCCCAGTGAGATCCAGATCATGACGGTGACGGCCCCCACGACCATACCTGCGATGGCGCCAGCGCCGTTCGTGCGTGACCACATCAGCGACAGGATGATCAATGGGCCGAATGCCGCACCGAAGCCTGCCCAGGCGTTGCTGACCAGCCCCAGGACCTGAGAGTTCGGATCAGATGCAATGAAGGCGGCCACCAAGCCAACCAATACGACACTAACGCGACCTATAGTGACGGTCTCCTTTTCTGTTGCCTCCTTACGCAGGAACAGGCGGTAGAAGTCCTCGGTCAGTGATGAAGATGCCACCAGAAGCTGGCTGGACACGGTGCTCATGATCGCCGCAAGCAGTGCCGCATAGAGGAAACCGGTGATCAGGGGATGGAACAGCAGGTCCGCCAGGATGATGAAGATCGTTTCCGGATCCTCGACCTCCATACCATTGCGGATTGCATAGGCTCGGCCGAATATCCCCAGAGAGACCGCACCGATTAGGGAAATGAGCATCCAGCTCATGCCGATGTTACGGGCGATAGGCACATCCTTCAGAGACCGAATGGCCATGAAGCGCACGATGATGTGCGGTTGTCCGAAATAACCCAGCCCCCAGGCCACTGCAGACAGCCAACCGATGAAGGTCAATCCATCCGTCCACGATAGCAGTGTGGGATCGACCTCATTCAGAGTCTGCGAGGCTTGGGTGAAACCGCCGCCACCTTCACCGAAGATCACGACCGCTGGCATGATGATCAGCGCCAGCATCATGATGCAGCCTTGCACGAAGTCCGTCATGCTCACGGCCAAAAAGCCGCCGACAACCGTATAGACAAGCACCACACCCAGAGTGATGACGACGCCCGCCGCGTAATCGCTCAGACCACCGATGTTGATGACGCCGGAAAACGCGCTTTCAAACAGCTTGCCGCCTGCCACCAGGCCTGATGCCGTGTAAACCGCGAAGAAGACGACGATGACGATGGCGGATACCGTCCTCAACGACATTGCTCGAGTCGGGAATCGGTTTGCCAGGAACGCGGGGATGGTTATCGCATTGCCATAATGAACCGTCTGTTCACGAAGGCGTGGTGCCACCAAAACCCAGTTGAAGAATGCCCCTACGAAAAGGCCGATACCGATCCAGGCCGAGCCCAAGCCAGAGACGAACATCGCTCCGGGTAATCCCAGCAGCAACCAGCCGCTCATGTCCGAAGCGCCGGCCGACAAGGCCGCCACTTTGGGGCTGAGGGTTCGGCCGCCCAACATGTAATCTTCAGACGTGGACGTGGATTTGCGCATGGCATAAAGGCCAATGCCAATCATGAGCGCAAAGTAAGCAAAAAGGCTGATCCAAACACCAATAGCCATAAAAACGTCTCCTGTTCTTAATTATCTTAGTTATTAGGCCGGATGCAGTCCGGCAGGTTGTTGGTACGCATGCGAGCCAGAACGCTGATGGCGAGCATCATGAACAGGCAGAGCGCGGAGGTGAAGCCGGTAGTGGCGTTGTCTTGACCATGAGGGGGTTCCCTTCAGTTGTTGTTTGAGGACGAGTGAAGATCACTCGTCTCCCAGTGCGAGTAGAGACGCGTTGCCGCCCAAGGCGGCGGTATTGATGGTGCGAGTCTTCTCCGTGGCGAACCGCTGCAGATAATGCGGCCCGCCCGCTTTGGGGCCAGTGCCTGACAGACCCTGGCCACCGAAAGGCTGTACGCCCACGACGGCTCCAATGATATTACGATTGACATACACATTGCCTACTCGAATTTTACGCGCTATTTCAGCAGCGAAGGATTCGTTACGGCTGTGAATGCCGAACGTCAGGCCATACCCCTTAGCATTGATGGTATCGATGACATGATCGATCTCCGCGCTACGATACCGAGCTATGTGTAATATCGGCCCGAATTGCTCGCTCTCCAGTGCATCGATGCCTTCGATTTCGAACGCGGTCGGCGCAATGAAGTGACCGTGCGCTGTGGTGTCGGCATCGGGTGTTGCCTCGGCCACCAGGCGGCCTTCCTCCTTGAGCCGCACGATATAATCGCTGAGCTGGCGATGAGCGTCCTCGTCGATGACCGGGCCGACATCGGTACCCAGATCGCGCGGATCGCCGATGTGCAGCTCCGCCATGGCGCCCTTGAGTAGCTCGATAACGTGGTCGGCGACGTCTTCCTGGATGTAGAGTACGCGCAAGGCGCTACAACGCTGGCCGGCGCTCTGGAACGCCGAGGCCACCACGTCGGCGACGACCTGCTCAGGGAGCGCGGTGGAGTCGACGATCATGGCATTCAGGCCACCGGTTTCGGCGATCAAGGTCGGCAGCGCGGCACCTTCGCGGTCGGCGAGAGAGCGGTTGATGATTTGTGCGGTGTTCGTACCACCGGTGAAAACGATGCCGGTGATGCGGGCGTCTCCGGTCAGTACGCTGCCCACGGTGGGGCCATCGCCGGGTAGCAATTGCACCACGTCGCGCGGCATGCCCGCCTCGTGGAGCAGTTCCACAACGCGGTGCGCGATCAGCGAAGTCTGCTCTGCAGGCTTGGCGAGCACTGGGTTGCCGGCCACGGCGGCAGCGACCATCTGGCCGCAGAAAATCGCTACCGGGAAATTCCACGGGCTGATAGCGGCGAACACCCCCTTGCCGGAGAGAATCAGCTCGTTGGATTCACCGGTGGGGCCGGGCAGGGGGATCGGCGCGTCAAACATCTCGCGGGCGCGCATGGCGTAATAGCGGCAGAAGTCCACCGCTTCGCGGATCTCGTCGACGCCATCGGTGAGCAATTTGCCGCCTTCGCGGGAACATAGCGTCATCAGTTCGGCGAGGTGCTCTTCCATCAAGTCGGCGAAGCGCTCGAGGATCTGCGCACGTTCCTCGACTGGCGTATCGCACCAGCGTGGGAAGGCCGTCCAGGCGGCATCCACGGCGCGCTGAGCCTGCTCGCTCGTCGTCCACTGCACGCTGCCCACGTGCTGGCGAGTATCGTAAGGGCTGAGCACGTCGTGACGCTGTGCGGCATCGTCTTCCACATCGAAGGCCAACAGCGGCTTGATGTGATGTTCCTTATCCATGAACGCCGCCATGGCGTCGATTAGCGGTTGGTATTGACTGTTGATATTCAAATTGACGCCTTTGGAGTTCTTGCGTTTTTCCCCATAGATATCGCGTGGCAGCGGAATCCGTGGATTGGCATAAGTGTCGTATTGCGACAAGGTCTCTACCGGGTGCTCGCAGAGGCTTTCCACAGGCACGCGAGGATCGACCAACTGGTGCACAAAAGATGAATTGGCACCGTTTTCCAGCAAGCGCCGTACGAGGTAGGGCAGCAAATCCTTGTGCGCGCCTACCGGTGCGTAGATACGGCAATAAGTGCCCTGTGGCGCGCGTTTGAGCGCGGCTTCGTAGAGCGCTTCGCCCATGCCATGCAGGCGTTGGAACTCGAAATGACGATCCCCCGCATTGGCGAGCTCCAGTATGGTACTGATGGTGTGGGCGTTGTGCGTCGCGAACTGCGGGAAGATGCGCCCTCGGGTATTTTCGGAGAGCAGGAAATGCACGCAGGCTAGATAGGTGACGTCGGTGCATGCCTTGCGGGTGAAGACTGGGTAACCGTCGAGCCCTTGCTGTTGGGCTTCTTTGATTTCGGTGTCCCAGTAGGCGCCCTTGACCAGTCGCAGTGGGATCTCGTCGCCACACTGATCGGCGAGACGGTTGATGTAGTGCAGCACTGGCAAGACACGTTTGGAGTAGGCCTGCACCACCAGCCCGAAGTGTCCCCACCCCCGGCAGGTATCGCTTTCGAACACGTCGCGGAAGACTTCAAGCGACAATTCCAGGCGGTCGGCTTCCTCGGCGTCGATGGTGATGGCGACGTTGTTCTCGCGTGCCAGCGAGGCGAGTCGGCGGACGCTGTCGGTGAGCTCCTCGAGGATCTGGCGGCGGCGTCCGAATTCGTAACGCGGATGCAAGGCTGACAGCTTGATCGATACCGAGGGCGCTGGGGTCTTGGCGTCGAGCTTACGGCTGGTAGCACCGACGCGTTTGATGGCCTGGGCGTAGTCATCGAAATAACGACCGGCGTCGGGCCGCGTGCGCGCCGCTTCGCCGAGCATGTCATACGAATAGGTGTAGCCCTTGTCGAATAGTGGCTGAGAGCGTTTCAGGGCCTCGTCGATGGTCCGTCCCAGCACGAACTGCTTACCCATGATCTTCATCGCTTGATACATGGCGCGGCGAATCACCGGTTCGCCCATGCGGTTGACCATCTTGTTGATGAAGTTGGCGGGCTTGCCCTCGCGCGGATGATCGAGCTGAAGGACACGGCCGGTCATCAGCAGCCCCCAGGTGGACGCATTGACGAACCAGGACTCGCTCTGGCCGACGTGTGCCTTCCAGTCGGCGGGGCCCAGCTTGTCTTCGATCAAGGCGTCCGCGGTGGCCTTGTCGGGGATGCGCAGCATCGCCTCGGCCAGGCACATCAACATCAAGCCCTCATGGGTATCGAGACTGTATTCCTGCAACAGCTCGTCGATGGAGTCGACTGCCGTATCCATGTCGCGGACGTCGCGTACCAGTTCGGCGGTCTGCGCGGCGATGCGCTTGAAATCCTCGTCGTCGCTGCGCAGCACCGCGGCCAGTTCGGCGACATAGGCATTCTCGTCGACACTGTAATGATCGCTGACACGTGCAAAGAGCGTGTCGAGCTCATCGTTCCAGGTGGCGTTTTCCAGCATGGTATTGGCATTCAGCATGTCATGACCCCGTGATGATCGGCGACGCGATAATGAAGGAGGGCGTGCGGAGTCGGCGCCGGTATGACGGCGTCCTTGTTGTGTCAGTCATCCTCGACTTTAGAGTGGGTCAGTGCGTCGAGTCTTGCCAATTTCTCGGGTCGGCGTGTCAAAAAACCCGCTAGGCGACGCTGAGGGGTTGAATCTTAGACGTTAGTCGATGTTGTGATGAGTAGCCGCCAATGGCGTCGCCCCATTGCGCCGCAATCGAGACGGTGGCTGACCGTAGTGGCGGCGGAAGGCGTGCGAGAGGGCGCTTTGGCTGGCGAAGCCGGTACGCGCTGCGACGTCGCTGAGCGGGATGGCGGCGCCACGCAGGAGCGCGCTGGCGTGTTCGAGTCGCCGACGCAACAAGTATTGGTACGGCGTCAGCCCTGTATGGCGTCGAAAGCGCTCGCCGAAATGCGCCTCGCTCAGGCAGGCCAGGCGCGCCAGATCCTTGACCGTCACGCGCTCAGCGAGATGAAGGTCGATGTAGCGATCGATGGTATCGAGATCTAGTGCGCGTCCGTTATCGAGGGTTGTCGGCGCAGCCAGACGGGCATGCAGGCAGCTCAAAAATGTGGTGGCGAGCAATTCGCCGTTGGCATGGCGCGGCTGCGACATTTCCTGTACCACGAAGTTGAGATAATTGCGCAGGGGGTCGTCGAGCGTGAAATAGCGTGGCGCATCGAACAGGCTGGCCAGTTCGCGATGACCTCCGGTCAGCGAGGGCGAGTCATCCGGGAGATCGAGGATCAACTGGCGGTTGTCACCGATACCTTCGTAATAGTGCACGTGATTGATCGGGACGATGCAGCCCGACAAAGGGGCAATGGAACCGCCCTGCCCCTCGATCTCGAATTCGGCATGGCCGGCCAGGCCGATAACGATCTGATGGAAGGCATGACCGTGATGCTTGACGGTGTTGTCGAGCGGCGTAAGACGGATGCTGCTGCTCATGGCGACCCTCCTGAGCTTCGCAGTGAGCTTACCATACACGCCCGTGACGCGTGAGGCGCAATTCTCAAGCCTCCAGTTCAGGCTTTCGCAGTGCCAAGCGTGCACGCAAATGGTCGCGTATCGCCTCGAGTTCGTCGCGCCCGGCACGCGATAGCAGGCAACCTCCCTGCACGACTTGCCAGGGTCTACCGTGCTCCTCCATCACATGCTGCGCGCGGCGGCGAATGCTTTCGAGATAGGCATCGTGGCGAATCGGATAATCGACCAGTGTATGCCACTCGGCCACGCTGACGCGTTTGTCCAACGTTTTGTCGAACAACGTGAGCAGATGCTCGGGCTCGGTCCGGTAACGGGGCGTACGGCTGAGCATCAGCATCGCCACGGTGCCGACCAGGATCGTCAGGCAGACGGCGAAAACTAGTAAAAAAAGTAGCATGATGCGGTGAGAGGCCGAAACGAATGCGAAGTATCAAGTCTAGCATGCGATCGCGCCACGACGCAGTGACTCTCCAGGCGCGGTGAAATCGCAAGGCAGGAATGGAGCGGGCAACGAGGCTCGGCCGGGCTGGCGTACCAGCTCGCGACCCTAGGGCTACGTCAAATCATGCAGAAAGGATGGAGCGGGCAACGAGGCTCGACCGGGCTGGCGCACCAGCTCGCGACCCTAGTGTTACTTCAAAGGATTCAAACAAAATGGAGCGGGCAACGAGGCTCGACCGGGCTGGCGCACCAGCTCGCGACCCTAGTGTTACTTCAAAGGATTCAAACAA
>NZ_JAJQJH010000012.1 GCF_029544075.1 Chromohalobacter canadensis
CGGGCTGGCGCACCAGCTCGCGACCCTAGTGTTACTTCAAAGGATTCAAACAAAATGGAGCGGGCAACGAGGCTCGAACTCGCGACCCTCAGCTTGGGAAGCTGATGCTCTACCAACTGAGCTATGCCCGCTCGACGCAGGGATGTTAATCAAGCCAGCCAGGGCTTGGCAAGCCTGACTGTGGCAGCGCTCGATAAAAATGCGCGAGGCGAGGGAACTTTTGCCTGTAATACGGTCTGAGTTAGTGCAAGAAACGTGATTCCAGGCAGTCGCTAGGAAATGCGTTTTGAGCTTACTGTTCTCGATTGACCGCCGTGCCTTTGCACGGCGGTTTTTTTATGGGTTGGCGTCGGCCTCAGCAGCGGTTGCGCATTACCAATAGGGCGGCGAGAACCTCGCGACGGGTCACCAGGCCGATGACGTGTCCGTCATCGACAACGGGATATACCTTGGGACGTTCGCCACGCATGGATTCGGCCAAGTCGACGATGCTCTTGTCGGGCGTCACCGTCAGTACCTCGTCTCGCATCAACTCGCCGACCAATGCGGGTTGGCCGCAGTGATAGGCGCTATCCAGCAACTGGCCCAACACATCCTGTTCCGAGATGAAGCCGATCAGGCGGTCTTGGGCATCGACGACGGGCGCACCGGGCAGTCGGTGGCGACCCAGACCATCGGCGAGCGCCGAGATCGAGGTGTTGGCGGTGACTCGATAACCATCGCCTATCATGATATCGCCGACGACGGCGGGGGATGAGCGCGACATGGCAGGCCTCCTGGGAACGACGGGCAGGATCGAAGAATAGCCCCTAGCCCTCTAGTCGAGGATAGCTCATTCTCACGTTAGCATTGTCGAGCGTGGCGGTTGTCTAAACGATCAAGAGGCGGTTACTTGAAAGTCGCTCTCATGCCTTCATCTTAAAGGAGTTACGCTATAGTGATGGCGTAGGATAATGACGTCGCGCTGAAGTAGCGCAAACCATTGGCACGAGACGTAATACACAGGGCTCGGCTCTTCGGGAGGCAACATGAACGCACGCGATTACTTGGCCAAGCAGGGCATCGGCCTCGATAAAGAAGAGGACAAGCCTACCACTCTCGAAGAGCAGGCTTGGGCACGCGCCCGGGGCGCGGCAAGCCATCGTCCGCGTAGTGGTACCCCGCATGACTGGGAAGATTGGGAGCGTCATCATGACACGTTGGCCTCCGGCGCCGACGAGGTGCGCCAGAAAATAGACCCCGATGCGCATTCGCATGCGCCGGGAGTCGAATATTGCGACCCTCGCGACAAGCAATAGCCAGGCTATCGAGGCGCCATACCAATGCGTATCATGCGAGGCGGTGAATACCACCTGTGGGGGCGCCCCACACTACTTTGAAAGACTCTGAAAGGAAGCATTCACAAGGAGAGGATGTATGGACATTATCCGCATAATTCTGGCTATTTTGCTGCCGCCCCTGGGGGTTTTCCTGCAGGTCGGTTTCGGTCTGCATTTCTGGCTCAACATTCTGCTGACGTTGTTGGGGTATATTCCCGGCATCATTCACGCCGTCTGGATCATCGCTACGCGTTGACAGATATGGTGCCACCGAGATGGTGGCCATGACTAAGTGCCATCTGAGCAACGAGCCCGCCTAAGCGGGCTCGCCTTGTTTTGGTAGGGCGCACTTTGGAGGGCTTAGTATGAGGTGGCTGGTTAAAAGATATGATAAAACTGAAGCCATCGTTGACGCCTTTCCTGAGGATTCCATGCTGCGCAAGATTGCCCTGGCATTATGCCTAGCCGTGATGAGCCCCGTAGCACTTGGGGTGAGTGTGGGAGCGCCGCAGATCACCTCTTATCTCAACCAGCCCTTGCGCGCCGAACTGACGCTGCCCGGTGCCGGCGATGTCGATCCCCAGCGACTCAAAGTGCGTTTGGCGGACGATGCTGCCTTTGAGGCGGCAGGGTTGGATAAAAGGGCGCTCGATATGCCGTTGAATGTCGACCTATCGAGTGAGACCACACCGCCACGCGTCACGATCAGCAGTCAGGCGCCGGTGGGGCGCGCGTATCTCGAATTATTGCTGGAGGTATCATGGCCACAAGGGCGTATCCAGCAGCCGGTGACATTGCTGTTTGATCCGCCTGGTTACGCCCTGGCGAGTTCTTCCACTGGGTCGCAGACAGCGCAAGGCACGTCGACGCGGCAAGCTAATGCATCGCCGTCTTCTCCCGCGACCTCTCAGTCCCAGCCTGAGACACCGCAGGGCGTTGTCGGGACCGTTCGCGAGAGTGCCGAGCCCTCGATTCCTGCATCGGCCGACACTTCATCGGTGCAGCGCGCAGGGGAGGCCAATGCTCGACGTGCAGGCGAGCTGGAGGCGGCACTGCAAGCCCTGCGCTTACGCGTGGCCTACGTCGAGCAGGAACGTGATGCATTGGCCGAGCGTCTCGAAGCGCTCTCGGCACTACCGCCGGTCAACGTGACCGGTGTGGCGGCCTTGCTGGCACAGACGGCGCCCGATACTTCGTCGGCAGCGTCCGGCGAGCGGGCGGCATCGTCCGGCGAAGAGGCGCCGCCGAGCACTGCCAAGGGTGATGACGCATCGTCATCCTGGCTGGGACCATGGCAGGTAGGATTGTTGATCGTGCTTGCAGCACTGCTGGCGCTCTGGGGGTGGCAACGTTGGCGTACCGGGCGTGAAGCGACCTACCAGGATATGACAGCGCGGTTGGGGGCGACGCAGTCCTCCGCTAAGGCTCGCCCGATCCTCAGCGACGATGATGTACCCGAGACGGCCACCATCGACGAGGCCGATATTTATATCGCCTATGGACGTTATACCCAAGCGCGCGACTGGCTGCAGGCGCGACTGGCTGCACAGGAAAATGCCGAGTTACGCCTCAAATTGCTGTCGGTGTTGGGCGAACTGGGCGAGCTCACCGCGTTGGAGCGGGAGGCTGAGTGTTTCGCGTCGGCAGTCAGTGATGAAACGCATCGTGAGGCCGAGGCCTTGGTGACGCATTATCGTCAAGTCGGCGCCACACAAGCCGCCAACGCGCCGCATGAGTCGGTGGCGTCTTCCCCCGAGGTGGACTCGCTGTTCGAAGGTGTCTCAGGGGCTGCTGACAATGCCAAGTCCGAGACGCCGTATGATGAGCCGGACGAGGGGGGCGTGACGCCGGCCGCACGCCCCGACGAGGAGGCAGCACCGCTCGAGTTCGACCCTCCCGAGGTGCCCGAAGCGCCTGCGCGTCTGGACTATCAATTGCCCGAGGTCGAGCCCTCGGCGGGGACTGAGCCGTACGCTGAGTCACGCGAGTCATCACATGATGTTGCGCGTTGGGAGGTGGAGGAAGTGGCGTTCGCCCCCTCGCATCTGGATAATGGGCGCGCCGCCGAGGCGCCAGCCGACGCGCTGGAAAAGGCGCGGGGCTTGCTGGCCGCCGAAGGCGAAACCACGCAGGTCAAGGCGTTGCTGCAAGTCGCTGCGCGAGCCGAGGATGATGGCGTCGCACGCGAAGCCAAGGCGCTGATGCGTGAATATGACAGCGTCTGAGTGCTATACGCAGACGTTTGCACGACATACCCAAGACTCAACGTGACGGATATCGATGGCCTTCTTCGAATTCCAGGATGACCACCAGCCGCTGGAAGGGCGCATTGCACTCGGTGTCGAGTACGATGGCAGTGCGTACTGTGGTTGGCAGCGCCTCACACAGGCGCCTTCGGTGCAGGCCGCGCTTGAAGCGGCGCTTTCGAAGATTGCCAATACGCCGGTGCAGGCGCTGTGCAGCGGACGTACCGATACCGGCGTACATGCCACCCGTCAGATCGTGCACTTCGATGCGCCGGTGCCCCGTACGCAAAAAGCCTGGCTGTTCGGCGCCAATGCCAAATTGCCGCGTGATATTGCAGTGCGCTGGGTGGTACCGGTCGCTGATGATTTTCATGCGCGGCTCTCGGCCTTGGCGCGGCGCTACCGTTACGTGATTCTCAATCAGCCATCGCGACCGGTGTTGGAGCGCGCCAATGCGACTTGGTGCCGTGAGCCGCTGGACGCCGAGCGCATGCATGCCGCCGCCCAGGCGTTGATCGGCGAGCAAGATTTTTCGAGTTTCCGCGCCGCTGGCTGCCAGTCGAAAAGCTCTCATCGTCATGTACACTTCATCGAAGTACGGCGTTATGGGCCGCTGATCGTCATCGACATTCAGGCCAACGCGTTTTTGCATCACATGATCCGCAATATCGCTGGCGCATTGGTGGCCGTCGGGCGCGGCGATCATCCGACGACCTATCCTGGCGAGCTGCTGTCGCTGCGTGATCGGACGCAGGGCAATGTCACGGCGCCGGGTTGCGGGCTGCACTTCGTCGATGTGTACTACGATGAGCGCTTCCAATTGCCACAAGAGCCGCTTGGCCCGAACTTGCTGGCATTTGTTGGAGAATGGAGCGGCGAGCGCACATTGCCGGATAGCGAGTGGGCGCGTGCGCGTCGCCAGCGCCGCGTCCATCCACCGCGTCGGGAGGTGTCGTCATGAAGACGCCGATGCAGCGAACTCGCGTCAAGATCTGCGGCCTGACGCGTGAGGAAGACATCCAGGCGGCCGTGGAGGCGGGTGCCGATGCGCTGGGCTTCGTGATGTGGCCGGGCAGCGCGCGGGCCATCGACGAAGCGCGCTTGGCGCGGCTATCGGCGTGCGTGCCGCCCTTCGTCACACGGGTGGGGCTGTTCGTCGACCAGCCGGAGGCCGAGATTCGGCGTTGCGCGCGGCATCTTGATTTGGTGCAGTTGCATGGCGACGAGACCGCCGAGGCGTGTGCGGCGTTGGATCTCCCCTGGATCAAAGCCTTGCGTATGCGCGACGGGCTCGACTTGCATGCCGAGGCCGCGCGTTATGCCGGTGCGCGCGGCCTGTTGCTAGATGCCTATCGTCCCGGAATACCGGGAGGAACGGGCGAGACCTTCGACTGGTCGCGAATCCCCGCAAACCTGGCAAAACCTGTTATTCTCGCAGGAGGCTTGACGGCAACCAATGTTGCCGAGGCCATCCAGCGGGTGCGGCCCTACGCCGTTGACGTCTCGGGAGGCGTCGAGGCGGACAAGGGCATCAAGGAACCCGCGAGCATCCGGGCGTTTCTGTCCCAAGTGTTCCATACCCAAGCCCCATAGAGGTGTCATTCGTGACCAAGTTCAGCGACCTGACCCGACTGCCGGACGCCCAAGGCCATTTCGGTCCTTACGGTGGCCGGTTCGTCTCGGAGACTCTGAGCTTCGCCCTGGAAGAGCTGGAGAAGGCTTACATGAGCCTTCGCGACGATGCCGATTTCCAGGCCGAATTCGACCGTGATCTGGCCCAGTACGTGGGCCGCCCGTCTCCGCTATACCACGCTGAACGATGGTCCGAGAAAATCGGTGGTGCGCAGATCTGGCTCAAGCGTGAAGATCTCAACCATACCGGTGCCCACAAGGTGAACAACACCATCGGCCAGGCGTTGCTTGCCAAGAAGAGCGGCAAGCCGCGTGTCATCGCCGAGACTGGTGCTGGCCAACATGGCGTGGCCACCGCTACCGTGGCTGCGCGGCTAGGTCTCAAGTGCGAGATCTACATGGGCGCCGAGGACGTCGAGCGTCAGAAGCTCAACGTCTACCGCATGCGTCTGCTGGGAGCCGAAGTGCATCCGGTCGAGTCCGGGTCGCGAACCCTCAAGGACGCCATGAATGAGGCGCTGCGCGACTGGGTAACCAATGTCGACGATACCTTCTATATCATCGGCACCGTGGCGGGGCCGCACCCCTATCCCGCCATGGTGCGCGATTTCACCGCGGTGATCGGTCGCGAGGCGCGCGAGCAGAGCCTGGTACAGATCGGTCGCCTGCCCGATGCCCTGGTGGCTTGCGTGGGGGGCGGGTCCAATGCCATCGGTCTTTTCTATCCATTCATCGAGGATGAAGAAGTGGCCATGGTGGGCGTTGAGGCCGGTGGTGACGGCATCGAAACCGGGCGTCATGCCGCACCATTGACTGCCAATGCGCCCAGCGGTGTGCTGCACGGCAATCGGACCTATCTGATG
The DNA here is from genome assembly GCF_029544075.1 of Chromohalobacter canadensis. GTDB lineage: Bacteria > Pseudomonadota > Gammaproteobacteria > Pseudomonadales > Halomonadaceae > Chromohalobacter > Chromohalobacter canadensis_A. The sequence goes on from NZ_JAJQJH010000012.1 coordinate 6,061, forward strand.
TCAGACGCGAGTGGCCAGGTGTCAGATACGCACTCGATCTCCGCGGGTCTCGACTACCCTGGCGTCGGCCCTGAGCATGCACTGTGGAAAGACGTCGGTCGCGTCAGCTACGTGGCTGCCAACGACGATGCGGTGCTCGAGGCGTTTCGCGAGTTGACCCGCATAGAGGGCATCATGCCCGCCCTGGAATCGGCTCATGCGTTGGCCCATGCCAAGGTGATGGCAGCCTCCATGCGTCCCGATCAGCACATCGTCGTCAATCTTTCCGGGCGCGGTGACAAGGACATTCACACGGTGGCCAAGCTCGACGGTCTGGAATTTTGAGCATGACTATGAATCGTATCGATCAACGTTTTGCGGCGCTCAAGGCCCAGTCACGCCGTGCCTTGATTCCGTATATCACCGCCGGTGACCCCGCGCCGCAGTATACCGTCGGCTTCATGCACGCTTGCGTTGAGGCAGGTGCCGATGTGTTGGAATTGGGCGTGCCGTTTTCTGATCCCATGGCCGATGGACCGGTAATCCAGAAAGCTTGCGAGCGCGCGCTCAAGCATGGAACGCGCTTGGCCGACGTGCTCGACATGGTCGCGTCGTTTCGCGAGACCGACCAGACAACGCCGGTGGTGTTGATGGGGTATCTCAACCCCGTCGAGCGCATGGGCTACGAGGCGTTTGTACGGCGGGCGCGGGATGCGGGCGTCGATGGCATACTGATGGTCGACATGCCGCCTGAAGAAGCGACTGCGGTAGCGCCCCTGTTCACCGAGCACGGTCTACAGTCGATATTCCTGCTGGCCCCTACCACCTCGCCCTCCCGGGCCGCTACAATATGTGCGCACGGCGAGGGTTATTTGTATTATGTATCACTCAAGGGTGTGACGGGCGCCGCATCGCTGGATGTCGAGGCCGTGGCGCGGCAGTTGGCGCCGCTACGCGAGATGACTGATCTGCCGTTATGTGTTGGCTTCGGCATTCGCGATGGCGAGACCGCTGCGGCAGTAGGCCGGGTAGCCGATGGTGTCATCGTCGGCAGTGCACTGGTGTCACGTATCGCCGAAAACGCTGAACGCCCCGAGGCCATACCGGCGGCGCTAAAGGCTGTGCTTAGCGATATGCGTGATGCCCTGGATCGCTGAGGTCGTCATGCGCGCCCCTATTATTCGCTGCATTGGGCCACGGACGTGGCTCGATGCGTCAGACAAGCAACACGGAAGCGTCTCAGAACCATGAGCTGGCTAGACAAAATTGTGCCGTCAATGAGCCGTACCCAGCGAACCGATCGCCGGAAAAGCGTGCCGGATGGCCTGTGGCGTAAGTGCCCCAATTGCGAGGCAGTGCTCTATCTTCCCGAGTTGGAGCGCCATCAGAGCGTGTGCCCCAAGTGCGATCATCATCTGCGCCTGACGGCACGCAAACGACTCAACTGGTTCCTGGATACGGAAGGTCGTGAGGAGATCGCTGCCGACCTGCAGCCTAGTGATCGGCTCAAGTTTCGCGACTCCAAGAAGTACAAGGATCGCTTGGCGGCGGCCCAGAAATCTACCGATGAAAACGATGCCTTGATCGCCATGCGCGGCAAGCTCGATGGTTTGCCAGTGGTCGCGGTGGCGTTCGAATTCAGCTTCATGGGCGGTTCCATGGGGGCTGTGGTGGGCGAGAAATTCGTGCGTGCCGCGACCCAGGCGATGGAGGAAGGTGTACCGCTGGTCTGTTTTGCCGCCTCCGGCGGTGCCCGCATGCAGGAAGCGCTTTTCTCGCTGATGCAAATGGCCAAGACATCCGCGGCCTTGGAAAAACTCAAGCAGGCAGGCGTGCCTTATATATCGGTGTTGACCGACCCTGTCTTCGGCGGGGTTTCCGCATCGTTGGCGATGCTGGGCGACCTTAATATCGCCGAGCCCAATGCCTTGATCGGGTTCGCTGGGCCGCGTGTCATCGAGCAGACCGTGCGCGAGCAATTGCCGGAAGGCTTCCAGCGCAGCGAGTTCTTGCTTGAGCACGGCACCGTGGACATGATCGTGCATCGTCATGATATGCGTGAGCGTCTGGGCGGTGTCATGCGCAAGCTGACGCATCAGTCGCGTCTCGGCCAGGAGAGTGAGGCTGACGAAGCGCCGACCCAGAGCACACTGGACGAGTTTTCCCAGGCCGATCACTGAATGGCTGACAAGACCACTCTGGAGGCTTGGCTGGCGCATCTCGAGCGCCAGCATCCCGTTGCCATCGACCTGGGGCTCGAACGGGTCACTGCGGTCGCCGCACGCCTAGGGCTCAACACCAGGGCGCTGGCGGGGCGTGTCGTCACCGTGGCCGGCACCAACGGCAAGGGCTCGACCGTGGCCATGCTCGATGCGCTGGCGCGCGAGCATGGCTGGAGTAGTGCTGCTTATACGTCACCGCACCTACAGCGTTACAACGAACGCCTGTGCTTCGATGGCCAAGAGGTCGATGATGCCGCTTTGGTCGAGGCCTTCGAGGCCGTGGAAGCGGCGCGCCTTGCGGATGAAGAGATCAGCCTGACCTATTTCGAAGTCGGCACTTTGGCAGCCTTGTGGTTGATTAAGCATCAGCAACCCGATATCGCGTTGCTCGAAGTAGGGCTGGGCGGACGATTGGACGCGGTCAACGTCATCGACTCGGACGTGTCTGTGGTTACCACCGTAGCTCAAGATCACGCAGCCTTTCTGGGCACTCATCTCGAGACCATCGGTCAGGAAAAAGCTGGCGTCATGCGTCCGAATCGCCCGGTGGTGCTGGGTAGTACCGCCTTGCCGTCGAGTGTGCGCCAGCATGCCGAGCGCCTGGCGGCGCCGGTCTTCGCACTTGGCGAACGTTTCGACTGGCAAGCCACAGCCGATGGCTGGCAGTGGCAGGGCGAAACCGCCACCGGCGAGGCCTTGACCCTGCGTTCGCTCCCCGACCCCTACCTGCCATTGGACAATGCTGCGACGGCATTGCAGGCACTGACGCTAGCCGGCATTTCCCTGGAGGGAGCGGCATGCCAGCGGGCTCTTGGCCGAGCCATACTGGCCGGGCGGCTGCAATGGCAGGGCCCTTGGTGTCTGGATGTCGGCCATAATCCGCATGCTGCCGCTTATGTCGCCACCTCCTTGGCGAAACGCCCGCCGCACGGGCGACGTCTTTGTCTTCTGGGCATGCTGGCGGACAAGGATGCCAAGGGTGTGATCGAGGCGCTGGCGCCTCAGATCGATGCCTGGGTGCCGGTATCGTTAAGCGGCGATCGCGCGCGCGATGCTGAGCAGTTGGCTGCCTTCCTGAAGGCGTGCGACGCTCAGGTGCTGCATTGCGCCGCGTCGCCGGACGCCGGCGTACGCTGGTTGCATACCAATATGGGCAATGGCGACGAGGTGCTGGTTTGCGGCTCGTTCTGGACCGTCGCCGAGGCTTTGACCACCCTGGAATCACTCGGGGTCGTGGCGAGCCCAAGGAGTGTGTCATGAAATATGGAATGCGTGAGCGCATCAGTGGCGCGATCATCCTTGTCGCGTTAGCAGTGATTTTCCTGCCCATGCTGCTCGATGAGCCGACTCCGAGGAGTGAGCGCCCCGAGCCGGTACTGACCATAGAACAACCGATTTCCGTGGATCAGCGCGATGTCGATTCTCCCGAGCCGCCTGCCAATCTCGAGGAAGGCACGGGCGATGACAGAGTTGTCGAGCCGGCGACGGGGGCTCAGCTTGGTCAACCCGACGTCGATGCTTCTTCACAGCCCGAGCCTTCACAGCCAGCAGCGTCCGATGATAGCGAGGCTTCCGGCGAAGCGGGGCCCGCGAACGATGACCCCATTGCTGCCATTGCAGCGCAGTCTTCCTCTTCGCAAGCTCAAGAAAAGGCTGGGGGCAACGAGGCATCTTCGACGTCTGATGCGCCCGCAGCACAAGACGGTTGGGCAGTTCAAGTAGGCAGCTTCGGGCAGCCGGACAATGCCACACGGCTCGTAGAAAAGCTCACGTCACAAGGGTTCGATGCTTATCAGCGTCCGCGCGACAATGATCTGACCACTGTATACGTCGGTCCGTTTGGGACCTCCGATGAAGGTGAGCGCGTGCGCACCGAACTCAAGGAAGACGCCAATATCCAGGGGCTCTTGATTCGCGCGCGGGAGGAGTGATGACGCTGACCTGGCTCGATTGGGCCTTTCTGACGGTATTGACCGTCTCCATGCTGGCCGGTTTCATGCGGGGGCTGGTGCGCGAAGCCTTGGGACTAGCGGCCTGGGTGGCAGCATTGTTGGGTGCGCGGATGTTCGCCCCAGCGGTAGCCGAAATGATGGCGCCCTATATCGATCATCCCGAGATTCGCCTGGTGCTGGGCTTCGTGCTGGTCATTTTCGTCATCGTTATGCTCTGCGGGTTTTTGATTCGCATGATCAACGCCGCGATCGAATGGGTCGGCATGGGTTTTTTCAACCGTGTCGCCGGCGCGACGTTCGGTGCTGCGCGAGGTGCCTTGATCCTGGTGCTGGCGACGGTCATCTTGACGTTGACGCCTCTGTCAGGGATTGCTGCATGGCAGAATGCGCAACTGCGCCCGGCCTTCGAGCAGTTGCGCGATTGGTCGGTGGACCGCCTGGAGGCGTGGGAAATCGACACCTCGGGTGCCGAACGTGCCTTGCGCGACACGGGCCGCGAGGCGGCCGAACAGGCTCTGGAAACGCCGCCCGAGGCACCTGCATCGAACGCACCAGCGGATACGACGGCGCCCTGAAGGCGCCTTTATGCATGACAGGCTTTAACCGCGAACGGCATTCATCGCATGCCGTTCGCTACTCTCAAGGCAAGCGAGGAAAGGCACAATGTGCGGTATCGTGGGCCTCATGGCCAACCAGGCGGTCAATCAGTCGCTGTATGACGCGCTGACAGTGCTCCAACACCGTGGCCAGGATGCCGCCGGGATGATGACATGGCATGAGGGACGCTTCCTGCTGCGCAAGAGCAATGGCCTGGTGCGTGATGTGTTTCATACGCGCCATATGACGCGTCTGCGCGGCAATATGGGGATCGGACATATTCGTTACCCGACTGCCGGCTCGTCGAGCGAAGCTGAATCGCAGCCGTTCTACGTCAACTCGCCTTACGGGATCTCGCTGGCGCACAATGGCAACCTGACCAATTCCGAACAGCTCAAGCGTGAGTTGTTCTTTTCCGATCTGCGCCACATCAATACCAGCTCCGATTCCGAAGTCCTGCTTAATGTGTTCGCGCACGAGCTGGGCAAGCAAGGGCACGACCTCTCGCCAGATGATATCTTCGATGCCGTACGCCGAGTACATCGTCGCTGTCAGGGCGGTTATGCTGCGGTTGCGTTCATCAATGGCTTTGGCATGGTCGCGTTCCGTGATCCGCACGGGATTCGCCCGGTGGTTTATGGTACCCGCGACAGCGACGATGGTCAGGACGTGATGATCGCCTCTGAGTCGGTGGCGCTGGATGTCGGCGGCTTCGAGCTGTGTCGCGATCTGGCGCCCGGTGAGGCGATCTTCATCGAGACCGAAGGCAATCGGGTGCATACCCAGCAGTGTGCCGACCGCCCACAGTTGACGCCGTGCATCTTTGAGCATGTCTATCTGGCGCGTCCCGATTCGATCCTCGATGGCGCCTATGTCTACGGCACGCGCATGGAGATGGGGCGCAAGCTGGGCGATCGTATCCAGCGTGACTGGCCGGAGCATGACATCGACGTAGTGATTCCGATTCCCGATACCTCGCGGACCTCGGCATTGGAAATGGCGCAGCATCTGGGCGTGACTTACCGCGAAGGCTTCATGAAGAATCGCTATATCGGGCGGACCTTCATCATGCCCGGGCAAACGCAGCGCAAGAAATCGGTACGGCAGAAGCTCAATGCCATCGATGTCGAGTTCGCCGGCAAGAACGTACTGCTGGTCGACGATTCCATCGTGCGCGGTACCACGTGTAAGCAGATCATCCAGATGGCTCGCGAGGCTGGGGCGCGCAAGGTCTATTTCGCCTCCGCCGCGCCGCCGGTTCGCTATCCCAACGTATACGGCATCGATATGCCGGTGGCATCGGAATTGATCGCGCATGGGCGTAGCGAAGAGGAAGTCGGGGAGCTCATAGGCGCTGATCGCATCATTTATCAAAAACTCGAGGACCTCAAGGCGGCCTGTCGAGACGTCAATCCCTCGCTTGAGGAGTTCGACTGCTCGGTTTTCGATGGCGAGTATGTGACCGGCGATATCGATGCTGCCTATCTGGCCGACCTCGAGGCCGCGCGTAGCGATATGGCCAAGCGCCAGGAGAACTCAGTGCACGCTGTGGTCGATTTGCATAACGATGTCGAAGAAGAAGACTGAGGAGGTGAGGTATGCATGACGATCATGACGACACCTTCGCGCTCGACACGCTAGCGATCCGTGCCGGCCACGACCGTACGCACGAACAGGAACATGGCGAGCCGATTTTCCCCACGTCGAGCTTCGTCTATGGCAGTGCCGCTGAGGCGGCACGCAAGTTCTCCGGCGAAGAGCCGGGTAACATCTATTCGCGTTTCACCAATCCCACGGTGCGCACCTTCGAGCAACGCCTGGCGGCGCTCGAGGGGGGCGAGCAGTGCGTGGCTACCAGCTCGGGCATGGCGGCGATCCTCGCCACGGCGCTGGCGTTCCTGCAAGCCGGTGACGAAATCGTCGCCTCGCGTTCGTTGTTCGGTTCCACGGTCAGCCTGTTCGACAAGTATCTTGGTAAGCTAGGCATCGTGACCCGCTACGTGGAACTGGGCGATTTGGACGCCTGGCAGGCCGCGATCACTCCGAAGACGCGCTTGCTGTTCGCCGAGACACCCTCCAACCCGCTTTCCGAGGTGGTGGATATCGCAGCCTTGGCTGATTTGGCGCATCGCCATGACGCTTGGCTCGCCATCGACAACTGCTTTTTGACCCCAGCGTTGCAGCGTCCCCTCGACTTGGGCGCCGATCTGGTGATTCATTCGGCGACCAAATATCTGGACGGCCAGGGGCGTGCCATCGGCGGCGCCATAGTGGGGCCCGAGGAGATGCTCAAGGAGCTGGTGGGCGTCGTACGCACCTGTGGTCCCTGCATGAGCCCCTTCAATGCGTGGATCTTCCTCAAGGGGTTGGAAACGCTGGGACTGCGCATGAAGGCGCATTGCGAGAATACTCTGGCCCTGGCGCAGTGGCTGGAGGCGCAGCCGGAAATCGCCCGGGTGCATTACAGTGGCCTGGAAAGCCATCCACAGCATACGCTGGCCAAGCAGCAGCAACACGGCTTTGGCGCCGTGCTGGGCGTGGAGGTGAAGGGCGGTCGCGACGGCGCCTGGGCGCTGATCGATCATTCACGCCTGATGTCGATCACCGGCAACTTAGGGGATGTGAAAACCACCGTCACGCACCCGGCGACGACGACGCATGCGCGCTTGAGCGACGAGCAGAAGGCTGCCGCGGGGATCAGTGAAGGCTTGGTGCGCATCGCCGTGGGGTTGGAAGCGCTGGATGATCTCAAGCGCGATATCCGTCGCGGACTCGACACGCTTGGTTGAGTCGTATCCCAGCCTGTCGGTGCGCTCGGTATGTCGTTCGAATGACGCCTCGCCCCTCCAGGGGGCGAGGCGTTTTTTCATGGGGCGTTCTTCATGGAGAACGGTCGGGTTCCAGGCTATCGACGATGTGCCGGTAGCTATTGAACCGTGAGGCGAGAATGTCGCCGCGTTCCACGGCCTCACGCAAGGCGCATCCCGGTTCCTGGCGGTGGTGACAATCGCGGAACTTGCAAAGGCCGAGATACGGTTGGAATTCGATGAAGCCGCGCGCTACCTCGTGCTCCTCGAGATGGCCCAGGCCGAATTCGCGAATGCCCGGCGAGTCGATCAGTTCACCGCCCGCCGGCAGGTGGTAGAGCGTGGCCGTGGTGGTGGTGTGCGTGCCCTTGCGCGAGTCCACCGAGAGCGCGCCGACCCGCAGTTGCCTATCGGGCAGCAGGCGGTCGATCAAGGATGACTTGCCAACCCCGCTCTGGCCCACGAACACCGAAGTACGCTCGGTAAGGCCGGCATGCAGGGCATCGAGCCCGTTTTCGCGCTGGGTAGAGGCGCTGACCACGTGGTATCCCAGCTCGCGATAGCGCGCCAGTAAAGTACGCAACTCACCGCCCTCGTCGGGTAGTAGGTCGGTCTTGTTGAGCACCAGCACGGGCGTGATGCCGGTCGCCTCGGCGGCGACGAGATAGCGGTCGATGAGATTGGGGTGGGGCGCGGGCTCCACGGCGAACACGATCAGAATCTGTGCGATGTTGGCGGCCACGGGCTTGAGCTGGCCGCGCGCGTCGGGACGTTCGAGCACACTGCGGCGCGGCTGGCGCGCCACGACCACACCACTGCCGTCGCTCGCCGTACGCCATACCACGTCGTCGCCGGTGACCAGGCCCTCGAGATTGGCGCGCAGATGGCAACGGTGGCGTTGGAGGTCGCCGTGTTCATCCTCGGCCTCCACCTCCAGAGTGCGTCCGAAATGCGCGGTGACACGTCCAAGACGTTCGGGGCCGTAATCACCGGCCTCGAGCGCCGTATCGTCGCGCTGGGTGCGGCGTTCGGCACGTTCGGCGCGCTGGGCTTGAATCTTTTCGACCCGCCAACGTTGCTGGCGGCTGAGTTTGCGTTTGCTCATGCGCTCTCGGGACAGGGTACAATGGCCGCCATTGTAGCGTTCATTGCGCCATGCTGTCCCTAGGCCTGTACCTAGACAATGGCGCCCCGATGGAGACCCCCATGGCAAGTGACACTCCGCAAGCCCCGCGTAACGACCTGCTGATCTGGATCGACCTGGAAATGACCGGGCTCGATCCCACCCGCGAGCGCATCATCGAGGTCGCGACTTTGATCACCGATGGCGACCTGAATCTTATTGCCGAAGGGCCGGTGCTGGCGGTGCATCAGCCGGATGCGTTACTCGAGGCGATGGACGAGTGGAATACCCGTACGCATGGTGCCTCGGGGCTGACGCAACGCGTCCGCGAGAGTCGCATCGATACCGCCGAAGCCGAGCGCCAGACGCTGGCCTTTCTCAAAACATATGTGACGCCGAACAGCTCGCCGATGTGCGGCAACAGCGTGCATCAGGATCGTCGTTTCATGGTGCGGGAAATGCCCGAACTGGCCGAATTCTTTCACTATCGCAATCTCGATGTCTCGACGCTCAAGGAACTGGCCAAGCGCTGGAACCCACAGGCTCTGGCGGGCTTCGAGAAGCGCAATACGCACCAGGCGTTGGACGACATTCGCGAGTCGCTGGCCGAGCTGGTGCATTATCGCAAGACATTTCTGCGCGTCTAGGCGGCCTGGGGCGGCTAAAGGCCTAGGCGCTGACATGACTGACGATCAACTGCTCACGTTTGTGGCGTTGTTGCTCGAGCCCCCAGCGCACGTGTTCGCGGACTAGGTCCGAGGGGTAGGCCAGGCGCGCACGTAAGGCGCCTTCGACGCGTTCGCTCCAAGGCGCATTGCCCAGGCCGATGGCCAGGTTGCGCAGCCAGCGCTCGTAACCGATGCGACGAATCGCGCTGCCTTCGGTGCGCATCAGGAACTCTTCCTCGCTCCAGGCGAACAGGCGGATGAGCGAGGCGCGGTCGAGGTCGTGGCGCGGCGCGAAATCTTCTTCCTGCGACGCACGCGTGAAGCGGGTAAAAGGACACACCAGTTGGCAATCGTCGCAGCCGTATACCCGGTTACCCATCGCCTTGCGATATTCTTCGGGGATCGAACCGGCGAGTTCGATGGTCAGATACGAAATGCAGCGCCGCGAGTCGATGACCTTATCGTCGACAATGGCACCTGTCGGACAAGCCGTCTGACAGCTCGAGCACTTACCGCAATGCTCGCTCTCGAAGGGCGCGTCCACCGGTAGCGGCAGATCGGTGTAAAGTTCGCCGAGAAAGAACAGCGAACCGGCCTGGGGATTGAGCAGCATGGCATTCTTGCCGAACCAGCCGAGGCCGGCTTTCTGCGCCAGGGCACGCTCCATGACGGGGGCTGAGTCGACGAAGGCACGGTAGCCGTAAGCGCCGACTTCGTCCTCGATGCGCTTGGCCAGGGTGGCAAGGCGCTTGCGGATTAGCTTGTGGTAATCGCGCCCCAGTGCATAGCGCGAAACATAGGCGCGCTCGGGTTGTCCGAGCACCTTGGTGGTTTCCACCTCGGGGGGCAGGTAATCCATGCGCACACTGATGACGCGCAAGGTACCGGGTATGAGTTCCTCGGGTCGCGTGCGCTTGTGGCCATGTTTGGCCATGAAGTGCATTTCGCCGTGGTAGCCGGCCGCGAGCCAGCGCTCGAGATAGCGCTCATGCGCTTCGAGATCGGTGTCGGTGATGCCAACCTGCTGGAAGCCGAGTTCGCGTCCCCACGTATGGATGCGATCGGCCAGCGAGGCGTAATCGATGGGCGAGGATGAGGACATGACGAGACCCCCGTGAAGCGAGGGCGCCACCCTAGCGCAATCGTCACGTGGAATAAATGCTTATCGTCGGCGAGCAGGAGAAAGGAGACAGTCATGACAACGACATGCAGAGTGCCGCATCCCTTGTATGGTGCTGATCAGGTCCAGGCGCTGGATCGGCGACTCATGGCTGAGGGAATGGCAGGGTTCGAATTGATGCAGCGCGCCGCGCAGGCGGCCTATAAGGCCCTTCGCTCGCGCTGGCCGGAAGCGCATCGTTTGAGCATCTTGTGTGGCGGTGGCAATAACGCCGGCGATGGCTATGTGATGGCGGCATTGGCGGCGGGCGATGGCCTCGATGTGCAGCTTGTCGCTTTGCGCGACCCCGCGACGCTGAGCGGCGACGCGGCGCGGGCTTACGAAATGGCCTGGCAGGCGGGGCTGGATGTAATCGAATGGCGACCCGAGACGGTGATCAACGGCGATGTTGTGATCGACGCGCTGTTGGGCACCGGCGCGACGGGGGAGGTGCGCGAACCACTGCGTAGTGCCATCGAGACGCTCAATGCGACGCCGCGTCCGGTGCTGGCGGTGGATGTGCCTTCGGGGCTTTCGGCACAGACTGGGAGTATCGGCGGTGTGGCAGTAAAAGCCAGCCTGACCGTCACTTTCATCGTCGATAAATTTGGCTTGCATACCGGCGCTAGTGCGGATCATGTCGGCGAGCTGCGTGTCGAAACGCTTGGAGTGACACCTCATGGACATGATGATCTCGTGCCACTGGGCGAGCTGCAGGCGGCCGACATGCTGCAACAGGCCTTCCCTCCTCGGTCACGGGGGAGCCACAAGGATGACTTCGGGCATGTGTTAGTGATCGGCGGTGCTCCCGGTTTCGGAGGCGCGGCGTTGATGGCCAGCGAGGCCGCGCTGCGTAGCGGAGCGGGAAAGGTCAGTTTGGCTATTGATGCCGCGCATGTGTCGGCAAGCTTGGTGCGCAGCCCGGAGGTCATGGCGCGCGGAGTGGGAAAGGCCGAGGATCTCCTCGCGCTGTTCGATCAAGCCAATGCCCTGGTGGTCGGCCCGGGGCTTGGACGTCAGGCCTGGGGGCACGCCCTGTGGCAAGCGGCGCTCGCCGCAGGGTTGCCCAGCGTTCTCGACGCCGATGCGCTCAACTGGCTGTCCGAAGAAGCGACCAACCGCCGTGATGACTGGGTGCTGACCCCGCATCCCGGTGAAGCCGCGCGTTTGCTGCGTGTGTCCGGCGCCGAGATTCAGGCCGACCGGCGCGCGGCGGCACTGGCGTTGCATGAGCGCTATGGGGGCAGTGTGGTGCTCAAGGGGGCGGGTACCCTGGTCGCCGACACGAACGGCGTCACCGTGTGTCCGTACGGCAATCCCGGCATGGCGAGCGGCGGGATGGGGGATGTGCTCTCCGGGATCGTCGGGGCGTTGTTGGCACAGGGCCAAACGCCGGGCGAAGCAGCGCGGCATGGTGTTCTGCTGCATGCCTTGGCCGGTGATGCGGCGGCGCAAGATGGGGGCGAGCGTGGTCTGGTAGCCACGGATCTGGCATCCTATGTGCGCGCGATTGGCAACCCACGTCCCCTTTGATGCCATGCGCTAACGCGAGATACCACGATAGATGCAACGCTTTCTACCCAATGAAGCCGCCCATGTCGCTTTCGGTGAAGCGCTGGGGCGTGCCCTGGATGGCCACGGCCAAGTTCACCTGGAAGGTGAGCTGGGGGCCGGCAAAACGACGCTGACGCGCGGCATCTTGCATGCTTATGGCCATAAGGGAGCCGTCAAGAGCCCCACTTATACACTTGTGGAGCCGTACATGCTGGATGGGCGCAGTCTCTATCATTTCGATCTCTACCGATTGGGCGATCCCGAAGAACTCGAGTTCATGGGCGCACGCGATATGCTCGGCGAGGACGGCTTGAGCCTCATCGAATGGCCTTCCCGAGGTGCTGGATGGCTGCCCCAGGCCGATCTCGTGGTACATCTGGCCTTGGAAGGCGAGGGCCGCCAAGTGACGCTCGAAGGACTCAGTCCGCACGGCCAGGCAGTGATCGCTGCACTGCACGCCACTCGTCAGGACAAGGAAAACGACGCTTGATGCCGTTTCATGAAAAGCCCTGGCAGACGCGATGCCATGTGAATGCCGTCCGGCAACTCATCAGCCTTGTCGTGCTGATGGTGTTTGCGATATGTCATGTGGCGCCTGCACAGGCCGCCGACGTTGACGTCGACAATATCCGTCTTTGGGCAGCGCCTGATCATGTGCGCGTGGTATTCGATTTGTCCGACGAGGTGGATAGTTCCGTGTTCAAGCTCGACGACCCGCGCCGACTGGTCGTCGATTTGAAGGATACGCAACTGGCCTTCGACCCGGACGGGGTTGATCCGGAAGATAGTGCGATAGAGGCATTGCGCACGGGGAGGCGCAATGGCGATGACTTACGTGTGGTCTTCGACCTCAATCGGAAGATAGAGCCCCACCACTTCTTGTTGCCGCCCACCGATCAGTACGGCTACCGTCTCGTGGTCGATCTCGACTACCCGGGCGAGGGCGCGCTAGATGAGCCCGTCGATCCCATCGCGGCTATGATTCGCGATCAGGAAATGGATGCTGAGCGGGAGCTGAGGCAGGCCGAGGCCGAAGGGGCGTCGCCAAGCGCGGCGTTGGCCAAGCGCGACAGCCAGGCGAAACCCCACCCCAAGCGCGATATCATCGTTGCCGTCGACCCCGGCCACGGGGGCGAAGATCCGGGAGCGATCGGACCTAGCGGTACGTATGAAAAGGACGTCGTATTGGCCATTGCACGCAAGGTCAAGGCATATATTAGTGCCACCTCGGGGTTCAAGGCCTTCCTGACGCGAGATAGTGATTACTACGTGGGCCTGCGCAAAAGGACATTGCTGGCACGCGAGCAGAAAGCCGATTTCTTCGTCTCGGTGCATGCCGATGCGGTCAAGAGCCGGGGGCCCACCGGTAGCTCCGTCTATGCGCTGTCCAAGAACGGGGCTACCTCGGAGAGCGCGCGTTGGCTGGCCGAGTCGGAAAACCGTTCCGACCTGATTGGTGGTGTCGATGGCAACCTCGACCTATCCGACAAGGACGAGGTGCTGCGTGGTGTCTTGCTTGACCTGACCATGACCGCGACGATGAATGAGTCGCTAAGCACAGGTGGTCAGGTTCTCGATAAATTGGGGCGTATCAACCGTCTGCACCGCTCTCAGGTCGAGCAGGCGGGTTTTGTGGTGCTCAAGTCGCCGGATATCCCATCGTTGCTGATCGAAACCGGGTTTATCTCCAATCCTGGTGAAGAAAAGAAACTGCGCTCGTCGGCGTTTCAAGAGAAGATTGCGGATGCCATCGGTGATGGCATCATCGCACATTTTCGTCGCCATCCACCGCCTAGCAGCCTGTTGGCCTGGCAACGTGACCAAGGGCGTGGCGAAGAGCCCGACGAATATCGTGTGCAAAAGGGCGATACCTTGTCTCAGGTGGCGGCGCGTCATGACGTGACGATGCTGGCTCTCAAGCAGGCCAACGATCTTAGTGGCGATATCCTGCGCGTGGGCCAGGTGCTGAAGATCCCTCATTCGTGAGCGTGGACATGACGTGAGCCCTATGCGCGAGGCACAATGGCGGCTATGACTGAATCTCGACGCATTCATATCCTTGATCCTCGGCTCGCCAACCAGATCGCGGCCGGTGAGGTCGTCGAACGACCGGCTTCGGTATTGAAGGAGCTGGCCGAGAACGCCATCGATGCTGGCAGCCAACGCATTGAAATCGATCTTGAGGCCGGTGGCGCCCGCTTGATTCGCGTGCGTGACGATGGGCGAGGTATCGCCGAAGACGATCTGCCGCTGGCACTGTCACGGCATGCCACTAGCAAGATCGCCTCGCTGGACGATCTCGAAGGCGTAGACAGCCTCGGTTTTCGCGGCGAAGCGCTGGCCTCGATCAGTTCGGTCTCGCGGCTCGAACTGGTTTCAAATACCCAGGATGAGCCAAGCGAAGGCTGGCGTGTGGTCGCCGAAGGGCGTCAGATGGAGCCGCGTGTGAGCCCCGCACCACATCCGCGTGGCAGCTCGGTCGTGGTTCGCGACCTATTCTTCAATACCCCGGCGCGACGCAAGTTCCTGCGTACCGAGAAGACCGAATTCGGCCATGTCGAAGAGACGTTTCGGCGGCTGGTGCTGTCGCGCTACGACATCGCTTGGGTGCTGCGCCACAATCAAAAGGTCGTGCATCAACTGCGAGCGGGCGATGAGCCGGCGGCGATGGAACGGCGTGTCGGCGCGCTGCTGGGGCGCAAGTTCCTCGAGAATGCCCTGCATGTGGATATCGAAGCGACCGGTTTGCGTCTGTGGGGCTGGGTCGGGCTGCCGACGCATTCCCGGGCGCAGGCGGATCAGCAGTATTTCTTCGTCAATGGCCGCGTCGTACGTGACCGCTTGGTCGCCCATGCTGTGCGTCAAGCCTATCGCGATGTGCTGTTTCACGGTCGTCACCCGGTTTTTGTGCTCTACCTGGAGCTCGATCCGCACGTAGTCGATGTCAACGTGCATCCCACCAAGCATGAAGTCCGCTTTCGCGATGGGCGCCTGGTGCATGACTTCCTGTTCTCGAGCCTTCACCGTGCGCTGGCCGATGTCCGCCCCAACGAGCCCACCTCGCCAGACGCGGTGCCCGTGAGTGAGAGTGATGAGGTGTCGACACCGGGGGCGTCGACGGCTGCGGCCAATGGGCAACCTCGCTGGCAGCAACAGGGCATGGCGCTCGGCGCCGATCAGGAGCGTCCCGCAGCCCATCGCGTGCGCGAGTTCATGGCCGGTTACCAGGCCCTGCATCCAGAGCATGAAGAACAGCTTCTGACGCCACAGCCGCAACACACTGAGCCCGAGGCGCCGGTGGCACGTGAGCCTGATGCCCAGGTGAGGGCGATGCCCGAGGCCGACGCGACCCAGGCGCCGCCATTAGGCTATGCGGTGGCGCAGTTGCATGGTGTCTATATCCTCTCGCAGACCGCACGCGGGCTAGTCGTGGTCGACATGCATGCTGCGCATGAGCGCATTACCTACGAGCGCATGAAGCAGCAAGTGCATGGTGATGGACAAGCCCTCGGAAGATTGCAGACACAGCCGCTGCTGGTGCCGATGTCGCTGGCGGTCAGCACGCGCGAGGTGGAGACCGCAGAGCGCGAGCGCGAGACCTTCGAGCGCTTGGGGGTCGAGCTGGATGTCGCCGGCCCGGAGACACTACTCGTGCGCCGAGTGCCAGTGCTGCTCGACAATGCCGATGTCGAATCGCTGATTCATGGCATGCTGGGCGATCTTGAGCGTTTCGGGCGGTCGGACAGAGTCGAAGCGCATATCAATGAATTGCTTGCCAGCATGTCGTGCCATGGCAGTGTGCGGGCCAATCGCCGACTGACAGTACCCGAGATGAATGCTTTGCTGCGTGACATGGAGCGCACCGAGCGTAGCGGGCAGTGCAATCATGGGCGGCCGACTTGGACCGAGATGCCGATGCACGAGCTGGATAAGCTCTTTCTTCGTGGCCAGTAACGCTGGTCATTGACCGTTTTCAGGATTCTCGATGAACGATACGCGGCCACTGGCCATCCTTTTGATGGGCCCGACGGCGGCCGGCAAGACCGATTCGGCCATCGCCTTGCGCGAGCGCCTGGGTGGCGAACTGATCAGCGTCGACTCGGCGATGATCTATCGCGGCATGGACATCGGCACTGCGAAACCTTCGGCGGAAGAGTTGGCGCGTGCGCCGCATCGTCTGATCGACATTCGCGACCCTGCCGACACGTACTCCGCTGCTGAGTTCCGCGAAGACGCCTTGGCCGAGATGCGCGACATCTCGTCGCAGGGGCGTATCCCCATACTCGTGGGTGGCACCATGATGTACATCAAGCGTTTGATCGATGGCGTAGCGGAGTTGCCTGCCCGAGATTCCGCGCTGCGCGATGAGCTGGCCCTGCGTGCCCAGCGCGAAGGGTTGGAGGCGCTGCATGCAGAGCTCGCGCAGGTCGACCCGGTCGCCGCGAGTACTATCCATCCGCATAATCGGCAGCGCCTGATGCGAGCGCTGGAAGTGTATCGTCTCACTGGTCGGGCATTAGGTGAGCTTTGGGCCGAGCAGCCCCGTGAAACCTTTCCTTGGCGTCTTGTGTCCATAGCGCTGGCGCCAACCGAACGCCGGGTGCTGCATGAACGTATCGCGCAGCGCTTCGAAGGTATGTTGGCGGGAGGCTTCCGCGAGGAAGTCGCCGCTCTCAGAGCGCGTGGCGATTTGCATCGCGGCTTCCCCGCGATTCGCTGTGTCGGCTATCGTCAGATGTGGGAGCATCTGGATGGTGAGACCGATGAGGCCACGATGCGCGAGCGAGGCATGGCGGCAACGCGGCAACTCGCCAAGCGTCAGTTGACCTGGCTACGCAATTGGCAAGGCGTACAGTGGGTCAATAGCGAGGCAAGCGATATGCACGAGCAGGTATTGAAAATCGTGCGCGGAAGCGGCACTTAGCGTAAGATGACCGGTCACGACAACGCCTGGCGAGTAGCGCCGCGAACGGCGGTGGTAACGCGAATGGCGGCTGTGACCCTTCGAAAACGACCATAAACCACAGCGAGAAGTTAGGGAGAGCAAAATGTCCAAAGGACAGTCCCTTCAAGATCCGTACTTGAACATTCTGCGCAAGGAGCGCATTCCGGTCTCCATCTTTTTGGTGAACGGTATTAAATTGCAGGGCCAGGTCGAGTCTTTCGATCAATTCGTCATCCTGCTGCGCAATACCGTCAGCCAGATGGTGTACAAGCACGCCATTTCCACTGTCGTGCCATCCCGCAACGTGCGTCTTCCCGTCCAGGATCCGAATGCTCCGGCGGAAGAAGACGTTTGATCGAGAGGCGCTGATTGTTTTTCGAACGTCCCGACGCCGGTGAAACGGCGGTTCTCGTCCATGTGGATTTCCACGACGAACAGGAGCGTGAAGACCCGGGAGAATTCCTGGAGTTGGTGCGTTCCTCGGGTGTGATGCCGGCGACCCTCATTGAGGGCAGTCGGCGTCGTCCCGACCCCAAGACATTTATCGGCAGCGGTAAGCTGGAGGAGATTCGTGAGATACGCGAACTTCACGGTGCCGAAGTCGTCATTTTCAATCATGCCCTGTCGCCTTCGCAGGAGCGCAATCTGGAGCGCGCCCTGAAAAGTCGTGTGCTAGATCGCACGGGTTTGATACTTGATATATTCGCGCAACGCGCGCGTACGCACGAAGGCAAGCTTCAGGTCGAGCTGGCACAACTAGAGTACATGTCGACGCGCCTGGTGCGTGGCTGGACTCACCTGGAGCGCCAGAAAGGCGGAATCGGCTTGCGCGGCCCGGGGGAAACGCAGCTTGAGACCGACCGCCGCTTGTTGGGTGGACGTATCAAGGCGATTCACAAGCGGTTGGAGAAGGTTCGTACACAGCGCGATCAAAATCGCCGTGCGCGGGCGCGTGCCGAGATCCCCAGCGTTTCCCTGGTGGGCTACACCAATGCCGGCAAGTCAACGCTGTTCAATGCCTTGACTCAGTCAGATGTGTACACCGCTGACCAGTTGTTCGCTACGCTCGATCCGACGCTGCGTCGCATCGACGTGGAGGATGTCGGACCGGTGGTCATGGCTGATACCGTGGGGTTCATCCGCCACCTGCCACACAAGCTGGTGGAGGCGTTTCGTGCGACCTTGCAGGAAGCGACCGAAGCCTCGTTGTTGGTGCATGTCATCGATGCGGCGGACCCAGATCGCGATTTCAACGTGGCGCAGGTCGATGCGGTGCTCGAGGAAATTGGCGCCGCTGAGGTGCCGCGTCTGCTGGTCATGAACAAGATCGATATATTGGACAGCGCCCCACGTCTTGAGCGTGACGGACACGGGCGTCCTCAGATCGTGTGGCTATCGGCGCGTGATGCACGCGGCTTTGAATTGCTGCATCAAGCACTCGGCGAGCTGCTGGCTGAAGAGCTGCTCGAGACGAGTTTGACGCTGGAGCCCGATCAGGGAAGATTGCGGGCATCGCTGCATGCGTTGAATGCCGTGCAGCAAGAACAATTTGACGAGCAGGGTCGAATCCTGCTGGATATCCGTCTGCCTAGACGCGATTTCTTTCAGTTGATGGCCCGTCTCGGCGAGAAGGCAGCACATTATTTGCCGCCGGGAACCCTCGATCGCCCGGAGTGGGAGCGCGACTGACAGTGCCCGTCACTGGCGCCCCTGGCGAGATGCATCGCAATCAATGCAGTGGAGAAAACGTATGGCTTGGAACGAGCCTGGTGGTGGCAATCAGCAGGACCCGTGGAGCGGCGGCGGTCGCCGCGGCAGCGGTAACGGTGGGGGCAATGGTGGCAACAACCAGGGCCCACCGGATCTCGACGAGGCGCTGAAGAAGTTTCAGGACAAGCTTAGTCGTTTGATGGGCAAGCGCGGCAAGCGTGGTAGCGATAGCAACGGCGGCGGATCGGGCGGTAAGGGGAATCCCTTCATACTGCCGGGTGTGCTAGTGATCATTGTATTGATCATCTGGGCTGGGTCCGGATTCTACGTGGTCGATCAATCTGAACGCGGCGTGGTGCTGCGCTTCGGCAAGTATCACGAAACGGTGAATCCTGGTCTGCATTGGAGTCCGACCTTCGTCGATCAAGTGACGAGGGTGAATGTTACTGAGGTGCGTTCGTTCCGGCAGGATGCCTCCATGCTGACGAGTGATACCAACATCGTGACGGTGCGTCTCTCTGCTCAGTATCAGGTCGCCAATCCTCGCGATTATGTGCTTAACGTGCGTGATCCCGAGCAGAGCCTGCGCAACGCGCTTGACTCCACGTTACGCCATGTCGTCGGCGCGAGTGGCATGCAGAACGTGTTGACCAGTACCACTGAGGTCGAAGAAGTCAAACAGATCGATGAAGGTGGCAAGGTACCGGATATGCCGGAAACCGTGGACGATCCCAGCGAATTGCCGGTGGTCACCATGACGCCGCCGGTTCCGGATTCGTTGCTCAGTGGCCGTGAGGAGCTCGGGCCCGAGGTCGCCAAGCGGCTTCAGGAATCGCTGGATGCTTATGGATTGGGGCTGCGTTTGCAGACCGTCAACCTGGAAAGCACTCAGGCGCCGGAACAGGTGCAAGATGCCGTGGACGATGTGATTCGCTCACGCGAGGACCGTCAGCGCTTGATCAACGAAGCACGGGCCTACGAGAATGCCCTGCAGCCGCGCACTGAAGGGGAAGCGCAGCGCTTTATCGAGGAAGCCACCGGTTACCGTAATACCGTGGTATCGGATGCCGAAGGTCAAACCAGCCGTTTCCTCGCTGTGTTGGACGAATATCAGCAGGCACCGGAAGTGACACGCCAACGTCTCTACCTAGATACGGTAAGCGAGGTGTTGGGTAACAACCGCAAGGCATTGATCGATGTTGGTTCTCAAAACAACTCGATGATTTACCTACCGCTCGATCAGCTGGGTAAGCCTCGTGCCGGTAGCGGTAGCAATGCTGACTCGCAAGATATACGTGAACTTGAGTCGGTCTCCCAGCAGGTTCAAAACGAACCACTTTCTGGTAGCGACAACAGCAGTGGTCAGCGCCAGTCGAGCGGAATTTCGCGGGAGGGTCGTTAATCATGGTCAACAATCGTGCCTTGGGTATCGTCGCATTGCTGGCCGTGGGGGCCTGGATCGCCAGCGCCAGCTTGTATGTAGTGACGGAGAAGCAGCGTGCCATCAAGTTACGCTTCGGTGAGGTAGTGCAGGCCGATATCGAACCTGGCCTGCATGTGAAATGGCCGGTGCTCAACACCGTGCGCTTCTTCGATGCGCGCGTGCAGATGCTGGAAAGTACCGAAAGTCGCTTCCTGACAGCGCGGCGCAATGCCTTGATCGTCGACTCCTACGTCAAGTGGCAGGTCGTCGATCCCAGCCTGTTCTATCAGGCCACACGAGGCGAGGTGTCACGTGCTGAGGGCCTCATCGCGCCGCGCGTCGATGAAAGCTTGCGTAACGCCTTCGGTAGTCGCGAAGTGGATAAGATCATCAGCGAAGAACGCAACGAGATGCTCGAGGAGCCTCAGAAGCAGTTGGATGAACAACTGCGCGAGGAAGTGGGTGTCTCGATATTGGACATTCGCCTTAAGCGTGTCGAACTGCCTCAGGAAGTTCAGCAGGCGGTTTTCCAGCGTATGCGCACCGAGCGTAATGCCGAAGCGCGTCAGTATCGCGCCCAGGGCCAGGAGCAGGCCGAGCGTATTCGCGCTCGTGCCGATCGTGAGCGTCAGGTGACGCTGGCTAACGCCCGCAAGAAGGCCGAAACGCTGCGTGGTGAAGGCGATGCCAAAGCCGCGGAGATCTACGCCAATGCTTATAAGCAGGATGAGGACTTCTTTGATTTCTATCGTTCCCTGCAGGCGTATCGGAATAGCTTCGACAAGGGCGACGATATGTTGTTGTTGAGCCCGGATAGCGAGTTCTTCCGTTATTTCCGGTCGCCGAACGGCGAGGCAAGGAACAACGACGAATAAGTCACGACCCTGGCCTCCGGGGAACCTCCGTTCGGGATACATCCGTTCGGGGTACACCCGGAGGCCAAACGTGATAGACTCTTGACACCGGGCGTCGCCCGGTTTTTTTGTGGCCTGTCAGCGGATATGGACGCCTCTATGGCGATTCGCGACGGGCTCGGTATGCGACTCCGACATGACGTGTCAGCGTTCGTGTCGTCTCGCCCTCAGCCGACGATGCCAATACGCCACTCATTTCTGGCAGGACCGAAAAATGACCATCGCTGACCGCTGGCTGCTTCCCGACGGTATGGATGAAGTACTTCCGCCTCAGGCAACGCGCATGGAACAACTGCGTCGTGCGTTGCTCGATCTTTATGATCGCTGGGGGTATGACTTGGTGATCCCTCCGACGGTTGAGTTTCTCGATTCGCTTTTAACCGGCACGGGAACCGATCTCGATCTTCAGACGTTCAAGCTGACCGACCAACTCTCCGGACGGATGATGGGCGCCAGCGCGGATGTGACGCCGCAGGTGGCGCGAATGGATGCACATTCATTGAAGCGCAATGGGCCGGCGCGACTTTGCTATTGCACGACCGTGTTGCGTGCCAAGGCCGATCAACACCAGGGGGGGCGCAGCCCGACTCAGGTTGGAGTGGAGTTGTTCGGCCATGCGGGGTTGGATGCGGACATCGAGGTGTTGCGGCTGGCACTCACAGGGCTGGAAGTCGCCGGGGCCGGCGAAACTCACCTGGCGCTCAGCCATATCGGCATCTATCGTGCCTTGGTGCACGCGGCGGCATTGAATGCGGAAAGCGAGTATGCGCTTTTCGAAGCAATTGAGCGCAAGGCCTTCAACGACGTTGACGCCCTGGTCGCGCGGGACGTGCGTGACCCTGCGTTGGCCGAAATGCTGCAAACGTTGCCGCGCCTTTACGGCGGCCAAGAGGTGCTCGACCAGGCCCGGGAGGTCTTTGCGGGCGCGCCTCCCGCCGTTGCGGCGGCGCTGGATGAACTTCAGGCGTTGTGCCGTGCCGTCACGGCTAACCATCTACAGGCCGAGGTGTATATCGACCTGGCCGAATTGCGCGGGTATCAATATCACACTGGTATGGTGTTTGCGGCGTATGTGCCGGGTTATGGTCAGGCGTTGGCCAAGGGAGGGCGCTACGACGATACCGGACGCGCCTTCGGCCGGGCGCGCCCGGCGACGGGGTTTTCCATGGATCTCAAGTTGTTGGCCTCGCTCATCGAGAGCGGCCCGCGTGGCGATGCCATCTGGGCGCCTGCCGATGATCGTGCCACGCTCACCCAGGCCATTGCGGATCTGCGCGCTGCCGGTGAGCGCGTCATTCAGGCATTGCCAGGACAGCGTGTGGGGCCTCGTGAACAGCGTTGTGATCGGCAGCTAGTGGAAACCAACGGCGAATGGCGGGTCGAACCGCTCGCGTAAATCGGCGGATCCTTTGATCGAGAGACGAAAGCAATGGGCAAGAACGTAGTCGTATTGGGCACCCAGTGGGGTGACGAAGGCAAGGGCAAGGTCGTCGACCTGCTGACGGAATCCGCCACCACGGTGGTCCGCTTTCAGGGAGGGCACAACGCCGGCCATACGCTTGTGATCGATGGCGAGAAAACCGTCCTGCACCTAATTCCCTCTGGGGTGCTGCGTGCCGATAAAACCTGCGTGATCGGCAATGGTGTGGTGCTCTCGCCGGAAGCGTTGATGGAAGAGATCCGCGAGCTGGAAGCGAAAGACGTGCCCGTGCGTGAACGGCTTCGCTTATCCCCAGCCTGTCCTCTGATTCTGCCGTATCATGTGCGCCTCGATCAGGCGCGCGAAAAGGCGCGT
The DNA here is from genome assembly GCF_029544075.1 of Chromohalobacter canadensis. Lineage (GTDB taxonomy): Bacteria > Pseudomonadota > Gammaproteobacteria > Pseudomonadales > Halomonadaceae > Chromohalobacter > Chromohalobacter canadensis_A. The sequence goes on from NZ_JAJQJH010000012.1 coordinate 28,909, forward strand.
GGCGTTGCCAAGATCGGTACCACCGGTCGAGGAATCGGGCCGGCCTACGAGGACAAGGTCGCGCGGCGTGGGTTGCGTCTCGGTGATATCCTGCATCGCGAACGTTTCGCGTCGAAGCTGGGCGAGGTGCTCGATTACCACAATTTTGTGTTGACGCAGTATCACAACGAGTCACCGGTGGATTTTCAGCAGGTACTCGATCAGGCGATGGAAATGGCCGAGGAACTTCGTCCGATGGTCTGCGATACCGTGTCGCTGGTACATGAGATGCGCAAGGCCGGCGACAATATCCTGTTCGAAGGGGCGCAGGGCTCATTGCTGGATATCGATCACGGCACTTATCCGTATGTGACGAGTTCCAATACCACGGCAGGGGGCACGGCGACGGGCTCGGGTGTGGGGCCGCTATATCTTGATTACGTGCTGGGGATTACCAAGGCCTACACCACGCGTGTCGGGTCTGGGCCGTTCCCCACCGAGATCTTCGATGAGTTCGGTCGCCACTTGGCGGAGAAAGGCCATGAGTTCGGTGCCACGACGGGCCGCGCGCGACGCTGTGGCTGGTTCGATGCTGTGGCGCTACGCCACGCGGTGCAGATCAATTCGGTATCGGGGTTATGCCTGACCAAGCTGGACGTGCTTGATGGCCTGGAAAACATCCGGGTTTGCGTGGGGTATCGCAGCAAGGATGGCGCCACTATCGATAACCCCGTCGACTCCGAAGGCTATGAAGCCATCGAACCGCTTTATCAGGACCTTCCCGGGTGGAGCGAGTCGACATTGGGGATCAAGCGCATCGAGGACCTGCCCAAGAACGCACGGGCCTATATCAGCTTTCTCGAGGAGCAGACGGGGGTGCCGATCGACATCATTTCGACGGGGCCTGATCGCAACGAGACTATCGTGCTGCGCAACCCGTTCTCTGACTAAGATGGGTCGCTTGCCTGGCTCTTGGGCACTTGCCCGGCCGGGCGCTTTCGTGTCGGAGCTTAGGTTGCTAGAGCCGACCCTGTCACGCTGACTACGAAAGACAATGAAAGGGCTCGCGCCGTTACCGGCGCGAGCCCTTTTAGGTGTTGCTGAGGGAAAGCCGTCTAGCCGGCGAATGCCGCATAGATGGCAATGACGCACAGGACTAGCACAAAGCCCACGGGCCAAGCGCCTTTCCAGGGAGTCAGGTCGACTTCGCCCGCATCCTGATGAACCCACTTGGTTTCGCGCGGACAGACTTTACCGATGATCAACATGATGGCGATCAGCAGCACGAAGACGCCAGCTACGAAATGGTATTGACTAGTGACATCGAGAATCTTGTTGAAGGGCGGTATGAAATATCCCGCTGCTATCAACAAGCAGCCTGCGACCAAGCCCACTTTGGCGGCAACCGCGGGTACGCGCTTAGTGAGCAGCCCCACCAAGACCACGGCCAGGATGGGGATGAAGTAAATCGCGTTCATCGTCTGCAAGTAGCTGAACAGGCTTTCCTGGCCTGCGAGAAGCGGAGCGATGACCATAGCGGCGATGGCCATGATCCAGCCAAAGATCTTGCCGGACTTAACCACTTGTGCTTCCGTTGCATCTTTTTTGATGACGCCTTTGTAAATTCCCAGACTGAATAGCGTCGTGGTGCTGTTGAGGGCCGAGTTGAACGACGACAGGATGGCACCGACCATCACGGCAGCGAAAAAGCCGGTCAGGTACGGGGGCAAGATGTCGAACACCAGATGGCCGTAGGCTGCATCGGCTTCGACGCCCTGGTCGGCATACATGTGGTACGCGATGATGCCCGGAAGTACGAGGTACAGGGGGCCAAGGAGCTTGAAGAAACCGGTCAGCAGAACGCCCTTCTGGCCTTCGGCGAGAGTCTTGGCGGCGAAGGTGCGCTGAATGATCTGTTGGTTAGTGGTCCAGTAGAACAGATTGATCAGGAAGACGCCGGTAAAAAGCGTAGCGAACGGGACGGCTTGGTCTTCGCGCCCCATTGAGTTGAACATCTCGGGATGCTGATTGTTGAGGATATTCCAACCGGCGAGGACGCCTTCGCCATCACTAACGGCATTGAGAGCGAAGAATACGATCAAGAAACCGCCAATGAGTAGTCCCACGCCGTTGAGTGTATCGGACACTGCGACTGTGCGTAGCCCCCCGAAGAGTGCATAGACGGCGCCGATCAAGCCCACGATCCACACGGTCGCCCACAGCAGAAAACTGCTCGACTCGATGCCAGTCAGTCCCTGTAGGTCAAGCATACCTTGCAAGCCGATGGCCCCGGAGTACAGCACGATAGGCAGCAGTATGACCGCGTAGGCGATCAGGAAGATGATATTGCAGATCAATTGCGTGCCGCGGTCGAAGCGGATTTCCAGCAGCTGTGGCACGGTCGCGATACCACTGCGTAGGAATCTCGGTAGGAAGAACAGTGCCAAGAGTACCAACGCGATGACTGCGACGACCTCCCAGGCCATGACACTTAGCCCATCAGTAAAGGCTGCGCCATTGAGTCCCACCATTTGCTCGGTGGACAGGTTGGTCATCAGCAGAGAGCCGGCGATTAACGGAAAGGTCAAACTCCGGCCGGCTAGGAAGTAGCCGCGGGTGCTACGCAGGTCGTCTCGGCGCGTGATCAGCCAGGTGATCAGTGCGACGAGCCCCGTGAAGAAAAGAAACGAGATCAGCGTCAGGGCATGCATGGAATAGGCATCCTTGGACTTTCATGAATCATGGCCGTGTCGCTTGAAGACCGGCGACATGCCCTTGGCATATCGTCAGTCTTCAAACGCACGGGCGCGTCGATAACACTACATCATGGGGACGAATTTTAGCCGGCGAACAGTAAACTACCATTCGCCATTTGTCTGACATTACTGAGGTAATGTCTGTATAACTCGGCTTATGGGTCGCTAGTCCCCTGTCGACAGTCCTCATTCAAGGAGACGAATGTTGCGTCTTGCCACTGGTAAAGTGTGTACCAGCCACGCTTCAGAAGAGGCTCGAGGATGGCGCAGTGGTTGGCGAAGGCATCGCGCAGCGCCTGATCGCCATAGAACTCGTAACGTTGGGGCAAGCCCAGGCGGTAGAGGTTTTGATAGCCCCACCAGTAGCCGTTGTCGAGATAGCTTCCCATGAGCTTCTTGACTACGGGGAATGCATGCACGGTGTTGTCGGCGCTTTTACTGAGTGGAAGCGTGCCGACGACGACGAGGGGACCGTTCGCCTCGAGTCGTCGCAGGTCGTCGACCAACTGGCGGGATACGCTTTCCTCGAAGGCTTTCTGACTACCCTGGGCATTGCCGTAGGCATACGCGATCACCGTGGCACCTCCCAGCACGAGAATGAGCATTGACGCGCCTAGGCGGCGCCATCCGTAATGCTCGCAAGTAGCCACCGCACAGAACAGTGAACCGGCACACAAAGCGCCGAACCCGATGAAGGTGCGCGGGCGCCAGAGCGGGTCTTCAAGCGCCGCCATGATACCCAGCGCGCCAAGCGGTAGTAGCAGCAAGATGACCAGCATGAGCAAGAGCCGCCAGGGCCATGCAAGGGGGGGTTGGCCTGTGCAGGGCGGAGGGTGCCCAAGATGAGACCGGTCAGTGCGATTAGGGCCGTGACCGATAGGCCCCACCGCGGTGCGCCAGCGAGTGTCCTGGTCGCATAGCGCCAGAAGGTCAGAGTGTTGTCGAAGATATGCATAGGCAATGTCGCTGGGGCGACCATCTGGCTATGCGACAGGCTATAACCGCCAGCCAGCCACCAGCCTGAGATCAGCTTGTACCCTAGGAGCGTGACGGCACCAGCGGCCAGCAAGCCGACATGGCGCCGCCATTGTAGCGTGCCATACGTGGCCAGGCTGAATAGGGCATGAAACGCGAGCAACACGAAGTAAACGCTCACTGCCGCCTGATAGAAGCATAGACTGGCGAATAAGCCGATGACCGACAGCATGAATCCCTTTGTCGGTGACGCCCTCATGCCGGCGGCGAGGGCCATTCCAGCGCAGCTGACGGCAAGTGCCATTGGCAAAGCATCGAACTGATAGGAAAGGTTCTGCAGGAAGAAGGGCTGCAGAACCAACAGCGCCATAGCAAGCCAGGCATGGCCGTCACTAAATTCTACAAAGGCCTGACGTAGCGCAACGAGCATTGTCGCGATGCCGGCCAATCCCAGCCATAAAGGAAGTGGGGCCAGCTCAACGACACGTGTACCTTGATTGAGTGCGAGCATGACGACATCGGCAAGAGGGCGCGCATTCGAGGTCCAGCCGGGATCGCCATACATGCTGCGCCAGATATCGTCGAGATAGAGACGATCGGCTGCCACGATCGGATAAGTGGCCAGCACAAGACCCATGAAGGCCCCTATCCATCGCCAGACATTGGGGCTCGGCGTGCGAGAGTAAGGCAGAATTGACGGTATCGACATCAGGCACCCTTCGTGGTGTGGAGAAAACGGGGATGAGCGCAATGTGACGACAACGCTGTCGGTGGGCTCCCTTCATGCCCTGCGTGATGCTAAGCTCTTGTATCGGGAGCATGGAGGGCTTCTCGTCTCATCGATCTGCGTCGCCTCTGGAACTTTCATCTTCGTTAGGTGTATTGCATACACTAGTGTGTTCAGCCGAAGAATGTGACGTAAAGGGGTGACTTGCCCCTGAAAAGCCGCAAGGGAGTAGTAATGTGAGTGTACCGAATCGACATTTTTTGACGGCAATTTCCTCGCGTCGTTGTAGTCGCCCTCTCGCGGGCATGCTGGGTGTATGGCTAGCCTTCGCGGCGCAGGCGTGTGTTGCCTTTGGCTTCGAGGATGTGGTCAAGAAAGCTGAGCAACTTTCCGAACAAGGGTATCAATCCCCCGGAACAAACTTGCCGGAATCGCTGAGCAACCTGGAGTACTCGGACTACGCCAAGATTCACACCAAAGATGGGCACGCGCTGTGGGAAGACGACGACCTACCCTTCAATCTTGCTTTCTTTCATAAAGGGATGCATTACGACACCTCGGTGAAGATACATACCGTGGTGGATGGTGAAGTGGCAGATATTGCTTTCGATCCCGACGATTTCACTTACGGTGACCTGGATATTCCCGAGGAAGATCTCGAGGATCTTGGGTTCGCGGGGTTCAAGGTTACCAATGCGCTCAATGACGCCGATCACATGAATGAAGTCATGGCTTTTCAGGGGGCGAGTTATTTCCGCACCTTGGGGCGTGATCAGACTTATGGTGCTTCCGGTCGTGGTCTGGCGATCGACACGGCGTTGCCCAGTGGAGAGGAATTCCCCGCATTTCGTGAGTTCTGGGTCGTCAAGCCAAGTAGCGATAGTCAGTATTTGACGGTGTTCGCACTACTTGATTCGCCGAGCCTTGCCGGCGCTTATCGTTTCGTTCTCCGTCCCGGCGAAGACACCGTCGTCGATGTGACATCGCATCTCTTCATGCGTAACGCCGTGGAAAAATTGGGGGTCGCGCCTTTGACGAGTATGTACTTGTACGGTCCTGGCCAGCCCACGGATTCACTCAATTACCGGCCGGCGATTCACGATTCCAATGGCTTGTTGGTGCACGATGGTGGCGCCGATGAGACGTGGACATGGCGCCCGCTTGTAAATCCCGGCAAGTTGATGGTCGACGAGCAGGATGTCGACTCACTCAAGGGCTTCGGACTGCTGCAGCGCAGTCACGACTTCCACGATTATGAAGATCTCAAAGATCGCTATGATCGCCGTCCAAGTGTGTGGATCGAACCTCAAGGCGACTGGGGCAAGGGCCAGGTAGAATTGATCCAGATTCCCACGCCAGACGAGACCAACGACAATATCGTCACCTTGTGGAAGCCCGACGAAGCGCCGCAAGCGGGCGATGAACTCAACTTCAATTATCGCATGTACTGGACGACGCACGAAGCCAAGTTCCATAGCCCTGATTTGTCCTGGGCGAGCCAGACGCGTCGCTCGCAAGGCGAGGTACGTAAAGACAATTTGGTGCGTGAGACCGATGGCTCGCTGGCGTTCATCGTCGATTTCAAGGGGCCGGGACTGGAATCGATCAAAGACGGTGCCAGCATGACGGTCGATGCCTCCGTCGGAGACAACGGAGAACTGGTCGAAAGCCGTGTCATCCCCAATGACGCCGTAGGTGGTTGGCGGATGTTCGTGCGCGTCAAACGTAGTGATGATAGTCAACCCCTGGATATTCGCGCCTACCTGAAAGATGGGAATGAGCGGCTTTCGGAAACCTGGTATTACCGGCTCCCTGCCAATGGCTGATACACAAGTTGATACAGCGACCGGCGATTATCTCGAACGCCTGGCACAGGAAACGGACACCAGAGGGGCGCGTCGCGAGCTGCTCGCGAGTCGCCTCGATGAACAAGGTATGGAAGCCTTACACTCGAGTCTAGGCGCTCGCGAGGCCGCGGAGGATGATCCGGCTGCGGCATCGGTGGGCGCGCGTCTGTCGCTGGCGTATAGCGCTCGTCCGTTGGCGCCGCCCACCGTGCTCACGACTGACGCGCAAGGCATTACGCGGCTTTGCACTACGCCGCCGATCGTGCGTACACCCTTGGCGCCGGAGCCATGGGCGACCAATCCTTTCGTGCGTTATGCCCAGCGTACGCGCAACTGGATAGAGCGTGGCTTTCGCCGACGTCAAAAAGGTGGGTCGGACGCCATGCTGACCCCGCGTTGGCAGAAAGTCGGCAGGCTGCGTCGCAAGATTCTGTTGATCCTGGTGGTAGGGCAGAGCCTGGTGGCGGCGGAATACATGCGCTCGGTATTGCCCTATCAAGGCAAGCAAGCGCTCGAAGTCGCTATCCTGACGTTGTTCGTGCTGTTGTTTTGCTGGGTTTCGGCGGGATTCTGGACGGCCCTCATGGGGTTCTTTCAACTTTTGCGTGGACGCGACCGCTACGCGATCGATGCGCGTGATGTGCAGGAGGATGCGCCGATCGACGAAAAGGCGCGCACGGCGCTGGTCGTGCCTATCTGCAATGAGGATGTGGCGCGCGTTTTTGCCGGCGTGCGTGCCACGCTCGAATCGCTGCGCGATAGCGGCCAGGAAAGCCGCTTCGACCTGTTTATTTTGAGCGATACCTTCGATCCCGAACTGGCGATCGCGGAGACGCACGCCTGGCTGGCGTTGTGTAGAGAGTTGGATGTCTTCGACCGAGTCTTCTATCGGCGCCGCCAGCGTCGAATGAAGCGTAAAAGCGGCAATATCGATGACTTTTGCCGTCGTTGGGGCGCCAATTATCGCTATATGGTGGTGCTGGATGCCGACAGCGTCATGAGCGGCGCTTGCTTGACGCGTTTGGTGCGGCTGATGGAAGCGCATCCCAAGGCTGGGATTATCCAGTCCGCGCCGCGTGCCTCTGGCCGCTTGAATCTTTATGCACGCATGCAGCAGTTCGCGACGCGTGTCTATGGGCCGTTGTTCACGGCGGGACTGCATTTCTGGCAGTTGGGCGAGTCGCATTACTGGGGGCATAACGCGATCATTCGCCTGGCCCCCTTCATGCGTCACTGCATGCTGGCACCGCTGCCTGGGAAAGGCTCGCTTTCCGGGGAAATTCTGTCTCACGATTTCGTCGAAGCGGCATTGATGCGCCGAGCGGGATGGGGTGTGTGGATCGCCTACAACTTGGATGGCAGTTACGAAGAGATGCCACCCAACCTTCTCGACGAACTCAATCGCGATCGTCGCTGGTGTCATGGCAACTTGATGAACTTTCGCCTGTTTCTGGCCAAGGGCATCCACCCCGTGCATCGCGCGGTCTTCCTGACCGGAGTGATGTCGTACATATCAGCGCCGCTGTGGTGCTTGTTCCTGATCTTGTCGACCGCCTTGCTGGCGGTACATACGTTGAGTACGCCACAGTATTTCCCCGAGCCGGGCATGATGTTTCCTGTCTGGCCGCAGTGGAATCCGACTATGGCGGTAGGGCTGTTCGCGGCGACGGCCACGCTTTTGTTCTTGCCCAAGGTGCTCAGCGTGATATTGGTCATTGCGCAAGGGTCCAAGGAGTTCGGCGGCGGCTTGCGGCTATTTGCGGGCATGGTCTTGGAATCGCTGTTCTCCATGCTGATGGCGCCGGTAAGAATGCTCTTCCACACACGCTTCGTACTGACGGCGCTTCTAGGGCGCGCCATACAGTGGCGCTCTCCGTCGCGTGATAACAGCGATACGCCGTGGGGCGATGCCGTGCGTCACCACGGCGTTCAGACGCTTATCGGAGCGGCGTGGGCCGCGGGCGTGTATTACATGGAACCGACTTTTCTCTGGTGGCTGGCGCCTATCGTTGGCGCCTTGATGGTGTCGATACCGGTTTCGGTGTTTTCTAGCCGTGTGTCGCTGGGGCGCTGGTGTCAGCATGCGCGCCTGTTTCGTATTCCCGAAGAGACGCATCCCCCGCGTGTGTTGCGGCGCATGGTGCGTCATCTGAAACGTATGCGTGCCCAGCAGGCGGCGGCACCGACATTCGTGCAAGTGGTCGTCGATCCTATGGCCAATGCGCTAGGGTGTGCGTTGGCCACGAGCAGACATGGCATATCGGCACTTCTGAGGCAGCGTCGAGAGGAACGGGTCAGGGCGATCGTCGCCGAGAACCCCGGCAAGGTGGAGCCAGCGACCCGATTGAACGTGCTCGATGACCCCGTGTTGCTGTCGATGCTGCATTACTGGGTATGGACATCGCCCGACGCACACCCGGACTGGCGCGAACTCGGTACGCCGAAACCTGTCTCATGGCGGGTGCCGGGATGAAACGACGGGCTATGAAGTCATCGCCGCTGGCCTAGCTGCTATGCTGGAGACGATGTCTATGAGTGGCCTTTCGTTTAGCGTCGCATTCAAGGAAAGAAGGAGATGAAGGAATGAGCATCATTTTGTGGTTGATCATCGGGGGCTTGGCCGGCTGGATTGCAGGCAAGATCATGCGCGGTGGCGGCTTCGGTATCCTCGGCAACATCGGTGTCGGCATCGTGGGTGCGGTTATCGGCGGCTTTCTCTTCAGTCTACTGGGGCTTGCGCAGACCAATATCATCGGCTCATTGATCATGGCCGTGATTGGTGCCGTGCTGCTGTTGTGGATCGTGGCCAAGGTACGCAAGAGCTGACGCCTGGCTGGTGACGAAAGCACGACAATGTGTGGCCCCGGCTTCGACGAGAGGCCGGGGTTTTTCGTGGCTGCCGCCGTTCAGGCGCCACTCGAGGAACTTGGGCTTATGGAAAAGGCACGGCAAACGAGTCAGAAAGAGCGCTTTATCGGTCTGGAATGGCTGCGCTTCGCGCTCGGGCTTTATATCGTTATCTTCCACACTTTGCATACTTACCCGTCGATCAGCGACTGGTCGCATTACGTGACCGACATCGGCTTCTTCTCGACCAGTACCTTCTTCGTGCTGTCGGGGTTTCTGCTGACCCACGTATACCTGGATAACCAGCGCAAGCTGCGCGAACCGGCACGCAGCTTCTGGATCAAACGCTTCTCGAACTTGTATCCGATTCATATCGGGTCGCTGGTGCTGGCGGTCAGCATGTCGGCTTTGATCGGGTATTTGGCGATTTCACCGGAGGACGCTGGGATGTCGCCTCGTTTCGTCATTTACGACGTCAACAATGATCTGGGACAAGCGACGCCGGGTGCCCTGGAGCATTTCATGAGCAACGGAGAGCTTGCGCTTAACCTGGTACTCAACGTCGGGCTACTGCATGCATGGAATCCGTATTACTTGACCTTCAATCCGCCGTCGTGGTCGATTTCGGCGCTGATGGGATTTTATCTGGTCTTCCCGTGGATAGCGCCTCGCCTATTTCGTATCCGTCGCGTGGGCCGGGCCTTAGCGCTGACCAATTTGCTGTACCTGATCCCCCCATTGTTGGTTATCATCACGACCGATTTCGGTATGCCTGAAACGGGGATCCTGCACCGCAACCCCTTGATTCGCTTGCCTGAATTCGTGGGGGGGATATTACTGTGTGTATGGTATACCCGCTATCGTGCGGCGGGCGGCTGGCTGAGTGTTATACAGCGCCTGATGCTGGCGACATTCGTGGTGGGCTGTGTGGTGGTGGCGGTCTGGCTGTTGGGGCAGGGTCATGCCTGGTATTACCTGCTGCATAATGGACTGTTACTGCCCGCGCAGTTGGCATTGATTCTACTGGCCACACAATGGAGCACGCCCGAGAGTCGTCGTGTCCGTCGCTTGGCAAGCCGGTTGGGTGGAGCGTCGTTGCCGATGTTCGCACTACATGTCCCGCTGTTTGTTATCTTCACCCGATTCGAGCGCGTGTTCGCGGGCGATCCAGCCCTGTGCGCGAGCGGATTTCGTGCTTGTTTCGATGCCGCGGGTGACAGCTCACTGGCGTTCTATCCGTTGTTTCTCTTGCTGACGGTGCTGTTCTGCGTGATGTTTCAGGAGCAGTTCGTACTGCGGGTGCGCAATGTCATGCAGCGTTGGCTGCTGCCTAGGGTGGGGACGCCACCGTCGCATACCGAGAAGGTGGCGCGCTGACGTTAGTTGCCGTCTGGTCTGAACGACAAGAGGGCGCCATGTAGATGGCCCCCTCTTGTGTTATGCGATTACGCTCGCGCGTTTACGCGTGGCTCAATTCCTTGAGGCAGGCCTCAATGATATCCAGACCTTCCTGGAGGATATCGTCTTCGATGGTGACCGGCATCAAGAAGCGGATGGTGTTGCCGTAGAGCCCGCAGGACAGTAGGACCAATCCCTTCTCACGCGCTTTTTTGCATAGCGCCCCGGTCAGTTCAGCATCCGGTGTGTGATTAGCCTTGTCGGCGACCACGTCGAAGGCGGCCATGGCCCCCAGGTGGCGGATATTATCGACGCAGGCGAAGTCTTGCTGCCACTTGGCGAAGCGCTCACCCAACTTGTCGCCCAGCGCTTGGCTCTTCTCGAGGATTTTCTCCTCCTCGAAGACTTCCAGTACCGCGAGGGTAGCGGCACAGGAGACCGGGCTACCGGTGTAGGTGCCGCCCAGCGAATTGCCACCAGAGGCGTCCATGACCTTGTCGGTGCCGACCACAGCGGAGATCGGCATGCCGTCGGCCATGCTCTTGGCCATGGTGATAATGTCGGGCTCGACGCCGCTGTGTTCAATGGCGAACAGCTTGCCAGTGCGCCCGAAGCCGGATTGCACTTCGTCGACGATCATCAGCATGCCGTGTTCGTCACAGATCTCGCGGACCGCCTTGAGAAAGCTGGGCGAGGCCGCATAGAAGCCGCCTTCGCCGAGTACCGGCTCGAGCACGATGGCGGCAGTGTTGCGCGGGTTGGCGTCGGTCTTGAGCGTCATCTTCAGACCGTTTAGCGCGTCTTCCTCGCTAACTCCGTGATAAGGCACCGGGTAGGGTGCACGGAAGACGTTGCCTGGCATGCTGCCGAAGTCGGTGGCGTAGGGCGCGACCTTGCCGTTCATGGCCATGGTCATGAAGGTTCGGCCATGATAACCGCCGGTGAAGCAGATGACGTTGTCGCGTCCCGTCGCTGCGCGGGCCACCTTGACGGCATTTTCTAATGCCTCGGCGCCGGAGTTGGCGAGCATCACCTTGCCGTGGCCGCGTACCGGAGTGAGCTGGCTGAGTTTTTCGGCGACCTTCACGTAGCCCTCGTAGGGCATCACCGTCTGGCAGGTGTGCATCACCTTGTCGAGTTGGTCCTTGACCGCTTGCACCACCTTGGGATGACGGTGGCCGACGTTGAGCACGCCGATACCGCCAGCGAAATCGATGATGCGATTGCCATCGGCGTCCCAGATCAGGGCGTTTTCGGCACGTTCGGCAAACTGGGTCGCCGGGCTCGCGGCGCCGCTGGCGACGTAACGTGTCTTGAGTTCATTGAGCTGTGCGTTGTTCATGCTTGCCTCCTTGTTAAAGTCCGCCCATGCAGACGTATTTTAGCTCGGTATATTCCTCGAGGCCGTGGTGGGAACCTTCGCGTCCCAGTCCGGACTCCTTGATGCCGCCGAAGGGCGCCAGCTCGGTCGATAGAAGCCCTTCGTTGATGGCGACCATGCCGTATTCGAGGCCCTCCATTACTTGCCATATACGTCGATAGTCGCGCGCATAGACATAGGCGGCAAGGCCGAATTCGGTGGCGTTGGCCATGTCGATGGCTTGGTCCTCGTCGGTGAAACGGAAGACTGGCGCCACGGGGCCGAATGTCTCTTCGCGGGCGACATGCATGTCGTCGGTGACGTCGGCGAGCAGGGTCGGTTGAAAGAAGGTGCCGCCCAACGCGTGCGGTTCGCCGCCACACACCAAGCGTGCGCCCTTGGACCGGGCATCGGCAATGTGTGCCTGCACCTTGTCGATGGCTGCGGTATTGATCAAGGGACCTTGAGTCACGTCGTCATCGAGACCGTTACCGACCTTGAGTTCCGCAATGCGCTCGGCGAACCTGGCGATAAAGGCGTCATAGATGCCGTCTTGCACCAAAAAGCGGTTGGTACACACGCACGTTTGCCCGGAATTACGGAATTTGGAGGCGATGGCCCCTTCCACGGCGGCATCCAGGTCGGCGTCGTCGAAAACCACGAAGGGCGCATTTCCGCCTAGTTCCAGAGACGCTTTCTTGACGGTCTCCGCACACTGCGCCAACAAGCGTTTGCCGACCGGTGTCGAGCCGGTGAACGAAACCTTGCGTACCCTTGGGTCGGTGGTCAGTACGTGACCAATCTCGGCGGGCTTCTCGGCAGTGAGCACGTTGATAACGCCTGGGGGTAGCCCGGCATCATCGGCGAGCTTAGCCAACGCCAGGGCAGTCAGCGGTGTGGCTTCTGCGGGCTTGATCACCACTGGGCAGCCGGCCGCCAAGGCCGGGGCGCATTTGCGGGTGATCATCGCCAGTGGGAAGTTCCAGGGCGTAATCGCGGCAACCACGCCGATCGGCTCGCGCATGACAAGAATACGCTTATCGGCGCCGTGGCCGGGTAAGGTCTCGCCAGCGATGCGCTTGGCTTCCTCGGCATAGTATTCGATGAAGCTCGCCCCATAGGCGACCTCGCCCCGCGATTCGGTGAGTGGCTTACCCTGTTCCAAGGTCATGAGTTGCGCCAGTGCCTCGCGATGGGTCATGACACGCTCGAACCAGGCGCGCAACAAGGAGGCGCGCTCCTTGGCAGGGCGTCGACGCCATTGCGGCCATGCGGCTTCGGCGGCGGCGATGGCGTCGTGTGCCTCGTCCGCGCCCAGATCGGGAACCTGCGCTAGGCATTCGCCCGTGGCAGGGTCGGTGACCGCGAAACGGTGCTCGCTATCGCGCCATTCGCCGCCGATGTAGGCGCGGTCGATTAAGATGTTGGGTGTTGGTTGACTCATGGAAGCCTCCGGATGAAGCGTGGTTCATCGCCTATTATTTGACGGTGTGTGCATTATTTAAAACACTTGATCAGGGTGGCGTCCAGCGATTTTTCGCATCTCGCACGGGCAGGTTATCGTGCCTTGTGTATCGGCGACACCAGCCTCTTTCCGGTACACTATGGCGCCGTTGTATGAATGCCGAGTCTATGAGTGAGGTGCGTCTTGATCGATCCTCTTAACGCCTGGTGGGCGCAGCAATTGGTGCTGTGCGGCTGGGCGTTTGATCCCGAACCGTTGAGTGTGCCGCCCGAGACGGCGCAGGCACGCCTAGCGTTGTTGGACGTGCGCGAACGGGGAGAGCTCGGCTGGCGCTTGGCCGAAGCGGGCATGCCGGGGCAGGGCGAGGCCTTGCGCCAGCTACAAGCACTTGAGCTGCTGGCATTGTCGGGTGCTGCCGGCTGGCTGGATGCCCCTCGAGCCCACGCCTGGGCGGAGTGGATTGCCGCCGACATCCAGGCGCATCATGCCTCGCTGGATGCATGGCTGACGGCGTTGCGTCACGAGAGAGGGCAAATTGACTGGACTCAAGACGATGATGGTTTTCTCGAGGCGTGCGACGCATTGTCGCAACTCGAGCGCGAAGCGGCCGGTATCACCTGGGCGGCGCTCGCCGCGTGGCTGTCTGACCGGTCTCGCCAGCTACCGTGGCCGATCGATCAGAATAGCGGTGTATGGCGCCTGCGTGCGGTTTTCGCCCCCGTGCTGACCACAACGTGCGACGCGCGTTTGGACTGGCCGGAGGTGGAACGCTGGTTGGCCGAAGTCTGGCGCATCGACGGACGCGATGAATTGATTCGCATGCTGCTGTGGCTGGGCGGGCAAGGGCATCGTTATACATGGGATCTCGATGCCGCACGTTTGACCACCCAAGGGGAGAGTGCTCGACGTCAGTGGTGGGAATCGCTCGGTGAGGCGAGTGACTACGGTCATATGATGCTGACATTCCTTGACAGCGGAGAGCCTCTGGAATGGGCGGCGTGGGATTGGTTGCGGTTAGCGGATCTAGCCTACGCGGGCTGGAATGCGGGCTGGCTCAATGCGCAGGAAGCCGAGGCATTCGCCGCACACGCGGGCGATCTGCTGATGCGCCGATATCGCGACTGGATGGCCATTGCCAAGGCTTACCAGCGTGGGCGTAGTCTTTTCGAGGGGGCAGATCGGCGTGCGGATTTCGTGCGTGACTGGGACGTCTTGTTGCGCTCACGGTCGAGCCCCTGGCAGGTGACGCTTGAGGCACTGCTGGACGACGCCCAGCGCGAGGCCGCGCGGCAGGCTATACGCAGTTGGCGCGCGCCGGCGTGGCACTGGGTTCTGGCATTGGCGGCGATGCGTGAACCCGATCTGTTATACCGACAGGGCATTGATCGCACCCCGGATTCGCAGCAGCGGGATGAGGCGCGTCGCTATCTTCGTGACACGCTGGGCCTTGAGCCTGCCATGGGGACGGCCGGCCTGGCCAGCTTGTGGCTGCCCGGGCAGGTGCATCATCTCAATCAACTGGCCGCCGATGCCGCCCATGGTGCATTGCCCGCGGCGAAAACGCCCTTTGGAAACGCGATGCCGGAGGCCGTACGACTACGCAACGGCCTCAAGCACTGCACGCGCCATGCGGCGACGATCTTCATGGCGGAGAAATACGCCTTCTACCTGATGATGTGTGCCGACAGCGGCGATTACGACCGCCGTGAGCTCGAGACGTTGGCGGAATCACTGCGCGGCGTGCTGAGCCGCTTTTATAGTGGCCCTAAGGCGTTGCTCGAGGCGTGGGCGGCATGGGAGGCGGCATTGCCCGAGGCGGAAGAGCCGTCCCTGGTGGCGGAAATCCATTGGCACCGCGATGACCCCGGTAGCCCCTTCCATTGGCTCGACTGGCGCCATGGTACCTGGCTTGAACCCGGCGAGCGCTTGTCGCTGCCACGCTTTACGGCCTTGGCGTTGGTCGGGCCTCTCAATGCCCCTGTCTGGAGCGCCCCGGGTCCTGAAGTTGGCAGCGAACGTGAGGAACTTCGTGAATGGCTCGATAGCCATTATGGGTTATTGTCGGCGGAGGCACTCAAGGAGTTCCTGAATTTCCTGATCGAGGCGGGCGACCGCCAGGAATATCAGATCAACTATGCGCCTTATACGCTCAATTCCGCGCGCTTGCGTGAGGAAGTCGCGATTATCGAATCCGGCGAGTGCAGCGAGGATGATCGCAATCATCTACTGCGCCTGCGGCGCGTCGAGAATAACGCCTCGGGATGCAACGAGTACGACATGGCCGCCTGGGATGTGGCGCAGGCCGTCGATCTTGCCATTGCCGGGCGACAGATGAATTGGCTGTCGGCGATGGAGTTCGACACCTTTATAGAGCGCGCCGCTCATTTGGCGCAAGCGCACTATGCGAGTTGGTATGATTACGCCCGGGGGCTTTATGCGGGTTTTTCCTTCTTCATGGGCGAGACAGATGAGCGTGAGGCGTTTCTGCAGGGGTTCGGAGAGGCACTGACCGCTTGGTTGACGGCCGCGCCACCGCTGGCCGGTGGCTGGGCAAGTCTCGATTTTCCGGGCGCACCCGCACGTCACTGGGCGCCTCTGCATATCGATACCCTGCCGGGTGATGAACGGACGTTGCACTGATCGCGCAGAGCGCGGGATGAAATATTTCGTATCCTATTTCCGAGAGCTCTCGTCAAAAGGCGGGAGTTTCTCTATCATCACCTCGGTCTTGATGCCCCCGATGGCACACGACAGGTTAACGAGTTGAGTCTAGGCCGCTCTGGCGGTGGCACCTGCGATGCGCGCGCCACCACCACAGCGACCCCCTCGCCAGGTAGTGCCTAGTAAGGCAGGGCGTCGTCTTGCATGCATGCAAGCGCCCCGAGGCATCCGCGAGGTTGAATACGTGTGATGAGGTCGCTTGGATGCTTCGAACCATGGCATGGGGATGGTTTCTGGCTGCTCTGTTGGGTGGCTGTGCCACGCAAAGCCCACAACATACCGCTCCACAATCATCTGCGCTGTCTGCGTCCGCCAAGGTCGGTGAAGGCGCGCTGTCCGACGTGGGTCGTAGATCTCCGTTGGCCACCTTTCGCGCCAGCGATGTTCAGCGGGCGCTCGTATCTCCGGTGCGTATTCGCAAGGCACTACTCTCCGAACACCAGCGCTGGGTAGGCACCCCGTATCGTCTTGGCGGGACCACGCAACGCGGCATCGATTGTTCGGCGTTGATGCAGCATGTCTATCGCGATGCGTTCCATATCTCTTTGCCGCGTACCACCGGGCAACAAATGCAAGAGGGGCGTCGAGTTCAACGCAGCGAACTTGAAGCTGGCGACTTGGTCTTCTTCCATTCCCCCGGCCCGTACAATCATGTTGGCGTCTATGTCGATGATGGCTATTTTCTGCATGCCTCGACGTCACAGGGCGTCAAGTTGTCACGCCTCGACAACGTCTACTGGAATCGTCACTACTGGCAGTCACGGCGGCCCATGGATAGAACGCAGTTGGCGGCGCGTATTGATCGCCCACCCCACGAAGGATGAGCGGCTCGCAGTTTTCGTCATGCCGTCCGACAGGTTCGTCACACATCTTGTTTGTATAATGCTGCGTCGGGCGAGATCATGATGCACTCATGGAGGATGTCATGATCGAAGCGCATACCCGCGCCTGGTGGCGCGCGACCTTGGCACTGTGCCTGGGCTCCTTTACTGTCTTCATCAACTTATACGTTCTCCAGCCATTGCTGCCGGCCATTCGCGAGAGCTTCGAGGTCTCGACGCTAGCCGCGGGCAGTGCGATGTCGGTGAGCATGTTGACGCTAGCGCTGTCGCTACTGTTCTACGGACCGCTTTCCGATGCCATCGGTCGAGCCGCCATCATGCGTGTCACGCTGGTACTCGCCAGTCTCTGCACCTTGATCATGGCATTTGCGCCTAACTTCGCGAGTCTACTGGCCTTGCGTGCCTTGCAGGGGTTCTTGCTGGGCGGGTTACCGGCGGTGGCGATCGCCTGGATGGGCGATGAATTCAACAAACCGGCGCTTTTGCTGGCCGTCGGGCTCTATATCAGTGGTAACACGCTGGGTGGGATCGGCGGACGCGTCATCGGCGGTACGGTCGCCGAACATTGGGGGTGGCATAGTAGTTTCGTGGCGATCGCGTGTCTGAGCCTGGCATGCACTTGGGTCTTCTGGCGCGCCTTGCCGCCTGCCCGACAGTTCCGCCCCTCGCCATTGCGCGCGGGACAGGCCGCGCGGGACATGCAGGGGCATTTGCGCGATCCTCGGTTGATTGCCGCCTACCTGATCGGCGGATTCAATTTCTTCATCTTCATCAATCAATACAGTTATGTGACGTTTCGGCTCAGCGAGGCGCCGTTTTCTCTCACCTCGCAATGGTTGGGCCTGATCTTCCTGACCTATCTCGGCGGTACCGTGGGCTCAGCGTTGTCCGGGCGTATTGCGCAGCGCTTGTCGCAGCCGGCCTGCATGATGCTGGGTATCGCTATTCTGATGAGTGGCTCGTTACTCACGTTGATACCCTCCTTGGTCACGATCATCGTGGGGCTGACGATCAATGCCGTGGGGTTCTTTCTGGCGCACTCGATGGCCTCCAGCTGGGTGGGGCGGCACGCACAGCGCGCCCGGGGCAGTGCATCGTCGCTGTATCTGGTGTTTTACTACCTGGGGGCTAGCCTCGGCGGTTTCTATCTAGAGCCGTTCTGGGCGCGCTGGCAATGGAGCGGCGTGATCGCTGCCTCGCTGCTGGTGTTGCTGGGAACCTTCAGCGTGGCGGCTTGGTTGTGGCGTCGCGAGCGACGCATGGTCGATATGTCAGCGGCGACCTGAGCGCGTACTCTCAAGGCTTGCCGGCGTCATCGCCCCACACAGCCTCGAGTCGGTCGTCACGACCGCAGCCGGCACGGTAGAAGCGATAGCGCACGGGGTTTTTCTTGTAGAAATTCTGATGATATTCCTCGGCGTCCCAGAAGGGCGCCTGTGGCTCGATACGTGTCTTGACGTCGCGCTCGAAGCGCGTTTCCACGGCTTCCTTGGAGGCTTCGGCGAGGCGTCGCTGACGCTGGTCAAGGGGGAAGATGGCGCTACGGTATTGGCTGCCGACATCGCAAAATTGGCGTCCCTCGGCAAAGGGATCGATATTGTGCCAGAACACGTCAAGCAGCGTGTCGTAGCCGACGACCTCGTCATCGTAGACGACCTTGACCGCCTCAGCATGGCCGGTATTGCCATTACTGACCTGCTCGTAGGTAGGACGCTCGCTTTCACCGCCGATGTAGCCAGAAGTTGTCGAGATGACGCCCTCGAGTTTGTCGTAAGGCGGCTCCATGCACCAGAAACAGCCACCGGCGAAGATGGCCTCGCGCTGTTCGGCATGTGCCTGGGAAATGGGAACGAATGCAAGCGTTGCGAGTAGGGCTAACGCCATCACGGGAAAGCGCATCGGGGAGCTCCTGAACGTCGGGTTAATATGCCATGCTGCTGCGGTGAACATACATCAAGTCTACTCGAAAAATAGCGGAAGCCAGCATGCTGGATAAATGGACGAACGCTTGGGTCGCGCCGGTACTGGCGCGCTGTGCCACTGACTTGGGGCGTCGCGGTATGACGCCGACTCAACTGACGGTGGTCGGTTTTGCAATCGGCATGCTGGCGTTGCCGTTATTGGCCTATCAGGCCTATGGTCTGGCACTGGTGGCGATTGTCCTCAACCGCGTGTGTGACGGTCTGGATGGCGCCTTGGCGCGTCATCTGCAATATCAAAGCGATGCCGGTGGCTTTCTCGATATTGTCCTGGACTTCATCTTCTATGCCGCCGTGGTCTTGGGGTTTGCACTTGCCGACCCGGTGCAAAACGCCTTGCCCGCAGCCTTTTTGCTTTTCGCGTTCATGGGGACCGGTGCGTCGTTTCTGGCCTTTGCGATCGCCGCGTCACGCCATGGCTTGGAGCGGCCGCATTTTGAGCACAAGGCGTTTTACTATCTGGATGGCTTGACCGAAGGCACCGAGACGATCATTGCCTTCGTCGTGTTCTGCCTTTGGCCGGCATATTTCCCCTGGTGGGCGGTCTTCTTTGCGGTGGCGTGCCTAATCACGACAGCAATGCGCATCGGGGGAGGCTACCGTGCCTTGGCCAGGGCTGAAGGGGCATCCGAAGGGGCGCTCGAAAAAGGCGTTGGCTCATCGAAAGTCGAGCCAAGGTAGGCGGAGCGTAGACATGAAACGGGCGGCCCGCAGGCCGCCCGTTTTCACGTCAGGTGTTGCGAAGGAGCGCTTAGTGCTCCTGTTCTTGCTCGCCTTCACCGTGTACGTGACCGTGTTCGGCTTCTTCCTCGGAAGCTTCACGCACTTCAGCGATCTCGACATCGAAATTCAGGGTCTGACCGGCCAGCGGATGGTTACCATCGACGGTGACGGTGTCGCCTTCGACCTGAGTGACCGTGACCATGAGCGGCCCACCTTGGGTCTGCGCTTGGAACTGCATGCCCGGTTGAATTTCGTCGACGCCCTGGAAGGCATCGCGCGGCACTTCTTGCATCAGGCCGGGCTGTGTTTCACCGTAGCCTTCTGCCGGCTCGACGGTGACTTTGAGGTTCTCGCCGCTCTGACGGCCTTCCAGTTCCTTTTCCAGCCCTGGAATGATGTTGCCCGCGCCGTGCAGGTAAGTCAGAGGATCGCGGCCTTCCGAGCTGTCCAGCACTTCACCCTCGTTATTGGTGAGGGTGTAGTGGAAGGAAACCACGGAATTCTGGGCAATCTGCATGTTGAAGACCTTTCTGGGTGTATGTCGCTACCCATGGTAACGCGCTCACCCAAGTGTGTCAGGGGCCTCTCGGGGTTTTCATATGCCCTTTGAGTTGCATGACGACACTTCAAGGTGCATCGGGAACGAATTCGCCGCCGAACGGTCTCTTGAGTAGCGCCCTGCGTCAGGACGTCGCGCCGGTTGCGCGGTAAGGGGGGTGGCGGTACCCTGCCGTCAATTGGTGTAATTGAAAGACTACCGACGTTGCCTATCAGGAGGCCAACATGACCGTAACGCTGATCTGGCTGATCGCTTTCGCCGTGATTCTTTTCCTGGCGCTGCGTGCGTGGGACGGCTCTCTCGGAAAGGTGGTCATGCGCCGCATCCCGGCGGCGTTGCAGCTGGACGGTGACGATCGCTGGGTGTGGAGTATTGCCTTGGCCGTGTTGGGCGCCACTTTTATCGTCAATCCGATCTCGATGTTATTGACGTTGATCATCCTGGCGCTTTTTTACTGGATCGCCAAGCGCGTGGGATGCTGGCTGATGCGCCGCGTCAAGTTACATTGACGAAAAGCTGTTCTGCGTTAGATCGATGCCCCGCTGATGCGGGGCATTGTCGTCGGGGACGTCACAGCCATAGCGAAAGCGTCAATGAGCCGAATTGGTCATTTTCGTCTTGGGCTTCGAATTCATCGGTTCGCCAGACGCTGGTGTAGGTGAGCTGCCAGCTGTCCCACGTCAAGGCGATACCGGCTAGCGCATCGCCGACCCATTGCCGGCGGTCTACTGAGTGGCTGTCCTCGAAGGTATTGCCATCCAGCAGCAGGTTATGAGCCATGAAGCGGCCCTCAAGGCTCGCGAACGCATACCAGTTGAAACCTTGGCCGGGTGTGAAATGGCTTCTACCGCTTTGGGCGGGGGCTACGGCAGGCATGCCGGCGCTATTTTGTAGGTTATCGCCAATACGCAGGCCCACGCCGCTTGCGGCATACGTATACAGGTTGCCGAGGGCAAAGCCGGCGTTGGGGCCATACTCCACGTCCAGGTTACCGAGCGAGTCTTGCAGCCACCAACTGCGCTTGTAGGTCAGGTTCAGCACCGGTTCGTTATGAATCTGGTTCGACCAGCCGTTGGGTTCGTCGCTACCGATGAGGTGATGAAAGTTCTTCTGTATGGCTTTCCCCCCCGATGCCGGCCCCACGATGCCGGCGTCGAAGTGGAGATCGTCCGCCTGGCGCCAGCCGCTGTACTGGCGGTCATCGAAGAGTGACACGCCAGCATAGAGCAGGCCCGCGTAGGGACGGTCGTTCTCGACGAGGTCTGAGCGGTCGATGTCGTTGGGTGTGTAGATCTGCTGCCCGGCGCGATAAGCCACGCCGTCGAGCTCCGTGCCCGACCAGCCGGGCACGGCGTCGGCGAGGCGTCGTGTCCAATGTCTTTCGTCGGGTGTGAATGACCAGTTTATTTCCAGTCCATTGGTGTAATGCCCGTCGTCGCCGCTGGCGAACAGATCATTTTCGCTCTTGATCGTAAGCATTCCGTCAGCCAGCACGGGACTGGAGAATGTCGCAAAGGCGAGGGCCGAGGCGAGGTAACCGAGCGTGCGTCCTGTGTTCATGAGACGATTTTCCTATCCGTAGCGTATCACGTCACATACGATAGCGTATGTAAGCGATGTCGGGTAGGGAAATTTGGCCCTGCTAATGCCGCCCGGGTCACGAAAACACTCGGGCGGCACATGCTAGCTTGGTAATCGCTTACTGGCGATCAATAAGGCGCGACACTCAGATTGGCTCCACTGCCCACCATGCGTACTTTCTGTCCTACTTGCCAGTTGCGGTCAGCTTTCTGGACCACGACGACGGAATCGCCGCTATCGCGCCGGATTTCTATCTCCCAGGCCTGCGTACGATTGGCGGCATCTTCGACCTTGCTGCCAGCGACGCTACCGCCGATGGCGCCAGCTGCCGTAGCGATGGTGCGTCCAGACCCACCGCCGACTTGGTTTCCGAGCAAGCCACCCAGCACGGCGCCGCCTAGGCCACCCAGAATGCCTTCGTTCTGATCGCCGGCTTGAATCTGCACCTGGCGCACCGACGTGATAGTGCCGTAAGTCACCGACTGCGCGGTTTCGGCTTGCCCGCTGCGATAGACATCACCGGAATAAGGTGAAGTGTTGGCACATCCGGCGAGTGCCAATGACCCGATAAGTGCTAAAGGAAGTAGTGCTTTCATGCGACCTCCGTTACTTTCATGCTGTTTGAAAACAGCGTTCTCAAACTATTCTAGCGCGTTGATACGATACCGGCCAGTGCTGGCGACGAAGATGCGCCACTGCGCTGCGTTAATCGCCTGGCTGCCGATAATGGTAGACGAGTCGCTCATCCTTGCGAGGTCCCACGATATGCCATTCGAGTCGAAAGCCGTGGGGCTCGAAGGTGAGACGGGCCTGGTAGGTATCAGCACCGCAGAGATGTGGCGACTTGCTGGTCAATGTGGTCGCCGAGTCGGCGACGAGGTCGAATAGCCAGACCGCAGCGTCGGGGCCCCGGCGCTCGTGATAGAGCGCGATATGATCAGGATGAAGGTCCCAGCGATAGACATTGCGAAACGCTACCTCGCGGGATTGACCTTGAGGCAGAAAATGGCCTTGTTCGACGAAGCGTACCCAGTCGGTGTGTCTCTCGGGCGCTACCGTTCCTGCACCTTGACCGGACCAGGCCACTTCGGAGGCATGCCCCGAGCGAGACGTGAAGCTCAATCGGTGGATACTAGGCAAGAGACGTGTCAGGCGTATAATGGAAGTCAACTTATATAAATCCGAAGGTTAACTATAAATGGGATATTTGATTGGCGTGACGACGCTCTGGGCATTTTCTTTCAGCCTGATCGGCGTCTACCTCTCTGGCCAGGTCGATAGTTATTTCGCGGTGCTCACCCGCATTGGGTTGGCGGCGCTGGTCTTTCTGATCTGGCTACGTCCGCGACATTTGCCGCTCGAGCATGTATTGGGACTGATGGCCATTGGCGCTGTGCAACTGGGAGCGATGTATATTGGTTTCTATCAGTCGTTTCTGTTGTTGAGCGTGCCGGAAGTCTTGCTGTTCACGATCTTCACACCACTTTATATCACCTTGATCGACGACATACTCAAGGGGCGCTTTACGCCATTCTATCTGCTCACTGCTGCGCTTGCCGTGTTCGGGGCGGCGGTCATTCGTTACGCTGACATCAGCGACGCCTATTGGGCCGGGTTCCTGGTCGTACAGAGCTCGAACCTATGCTTCGCCGTGGGGCAGGTCGCTTATCGTCATTTGGCGCCGCGCTTGCCACAGGAGGTAGCGCATCGCCATGTCTTCGGCTGGTTCTACCTGGGAGCGTTGTGTGTGGCGTTACCGGCGTTCTGGCTGTTTGGCGATACCACGGCGTTGCCGACGACCTCGCTACAGTGGGGCGTCTTGCTATGGCTGGGCGTCGTTGCATCGGGGCTTGGTTACTTCCTCTGGAACAAGGGGGCTTGTCGAGTCGATGCTGGGACGCTGGCGATCATGAACAATGCGCTGGTGCCCGCCGGGTTGCTGGTCAATCTGCTAATCTGGAACCGCGACGCGGATGTGCCGCGTCTGATGTTGGGCGGGGGAATATTGCTGGCCTCGTTACTGATCAATACTTGGTGGCGCCGGCGTCATCAGGCGTCGCTTGGTATTACTTGATCGCGTTGCGGCCGCCTGTTGAGCCAGGCGGCTCTAAACCCGGACGACGTTTCGTGTTTTCATGGTGATGACGCCTTTCGTTCAGGACATCTTCATGAAGCATTCTTTGTTATCGCGTTACGGTTTTTTCACGGTGTGCTGTGTGATCACGCTGGTGACGACGCTCATGGCCATACAGTGGCATGGTGTGTGGCTGGTGCCGTTGGTGAGTGGCGTACTGGTACTCGTGGGTATTGCCGATCTTTCACAGCGTGGATATGCGGTACGTCGCAATTACCCGATCATTGGTAACTTGCGTTATGTCTTTCAGGCATTACGTCCGGAGTTGCGTCAGTATCTTTTCGAGGCTGATACCGAGCAGCTGCCGTTTTCCCATGTGCAGCGTAGTTTAGTCTACCAGCGAGCGCGCCAGCATAACGATGCCAAGCCCTTCGGGACCCTGCGCGATGTCTACGCCAATGCCTATGAGTACATCGGTCATTCGATGGAAACGGCATCTGTGGCAGAGCCGGACGATTTTCGTCTGACCATCGGTAACGGCCAGTGCGCCCAGCCTTATGAGATTTCGCTATTCAATATCTCGGCGATGAGTTTCGGTGCATTGAGCGCTAATGCGATTCGCGCCCTCAACAAGGGCGCCCGGCTTGGACGCTTCGCGCATGACACTGGGGAAGGGGGTATCAGTCCGTATCATCGCGAACATGGCGGTGATCTGATCTGGGAACTCGGCAGTGGTTATTTCGGCTGTCGTACGCCGGCTGGAGAGTTTGACCCGAAACGCTTCGCCGAGCAGGCCAGCGATGCGCAGGTCAAGATGATCGAGGTCAAGCTCAGCCAAGGTGCCAAGCCCGGTCACGGAGGGCTGCTTCCGGCGGACAAGATTACCCCGGAAATCGCCCAGACGCGGGAGATCCCTCAAGGCGAGGATTGTCTCTCGCCGGCCAGCCATCCGGCGTTCTCGACGCCGCTCGAGATGCTTGATTTCATCGCGCAATTGCGTGAGCTTTCCGGCGGCAAGCCGGTCGGCTTCAAGCTGTGTCTCGGCCAACCCTGGCAGTTCATGGCCATCGTCAAGGCAATGCTTGAAACCGAGGTTGTGCCCGATTTCATCGTCGTCGATGGCAGTGAAGGGGGCACGGGCGCAGCTCCGGTCGAGTTCTCCGATCATCTGGGAGCGCCACTGCGTGAAGGGATCTTGTTCGTGCATAACACGCTGGTCGGCGTAGGGTTGCGTGAGCAGGTTCACCTCGGAGCGAGCGGCAAGATCATCAGCGCTTTCGATATCGCTCGGGTCATGGCAATGGGTGCCGATTGGGTTAATGCCGCACGTGGGTACATGTTTGCGCTGGGCTGTATTCAATCGCAAAGTTGCCATACCAACCGCTGCCCGACGGGAGTGGCCACCCAAGACCCGCTACGTCAGAAAGCATTGGTGGTCGGCGACAAGGCCGAGCAGGTGTATCACTTTCATCACAATACCCTGCATGCCCTGGCAGAGATGATCGCCGCGGCGGGGCTGACGCGCCCGTGGCAGATCACCCCGGACCACCTCGTGCACCGGGTCTCGGAAAACGAGGTGAAGCTATTCTCTCATCTACATCCGTTTCTGGAGCCTGGCGAGTTGTTGCGCGACCCCGGTCAGCGCCCGTTCTATGGGCGTATTTGGCGCATGGCGCAGGCCAAGAGCTTCGCCCCCATGCAGGTGGCTGATGCAGGATTTGACCGACCGGGGCGTGTCCCTGGTGCGCTTCGCCCCCATGCAGGTGGCTGATGCAACGAGTGGGTCGACGGCCGCGTAGAGGCATTTTTCAGGCGTCATGACGGTGCTGGTGCGGCTCGGGGGCGGCCTTGCCGTTGGCGAAGGCGGTTAGGATCGTGCATTGTGTGGCTGCGTGCGGGCCGCCGCAGCAGGCATCGGTCAGGTGGGCCAGCGCCTGGCGCATGTGATGCAATTCCGCGAGGCGTGCGTCGATAGCGGCGAGTTTGTCCTCGGCAACACGCTTGACCTCTTCGCAGGTGTGCGCATCGGCATCGACCTGCAGCGAGAGCAGCTCACGAATGTCGGCCAGGGTAAAGCCCAGACGCTTGGCGCGCAGGATGAAATGTAGGCGCTCGAGGTTGTCCGCAGCGTAGTAGCGATAGCCGTTGTCGCCGCGTTGGGCATCCGGGAGTAATCCTTCCTTTTCGTAGTAGCGCAACGTATCGACGCTGACGCCGCTACGCTCGGCCAGTTCTCCGATCCGTAGCATGGTGGGCTCTCCTCCTCATATAGTGGACGTAATGGGTGGCAGTGGCAGGCTTCGCGGCCAGTCATCGGGTACGATGAAAAAACGCCGCTGGGTGCCGTCGGGCGCTTGCAGATGATATTGCTGTGGCGCGCCGGTACCCGTGAAGTGTGTCTCGAGTTCGGCGTCTACGCTCTCTAGCGAGCGATAGGACTCGCCCCCGGGAAGCGCAAGCCAATGTGGCTTGTGAAGCGGGGCGCCCAGGGTCCCCGTTGGCAAGTTGTCACGCAGTATCGGCCAGTCTTGCCATGGCAGCCAATTGCCATGCGTGGCGGTGGTGTGTGCCGGGTGCGGTGCCGCTATCGTGATGGGCCAAGGATAAAAGAGCATCCCGAGCATGGCTGCTCGCTGCCGAAGTGATCTTGGGTCAATAGCCAGCGCGTTCAAGCGTGCCATCGAGCGCGGATGATGTGCCAGGGGCAACTGATGATGATCAGTATGGGCATGCTTGCGCGCCAGCGAGTCGACGCAGCCGGGGCCGATCCAGCGTGCCGGGTTGCGTTCGTCGCCGGGTCCTTCGCGAAGGCCCAGATAATACTTGATGGCCAATTCAAGATGGATGGGCTGTCCCTGTCGATCGGCATAGATCACATCTAGCTCACCGAGGGTGCGGCTGGCCTCGTGAATCGCGATGTTGGTGGCCAGTAGGTGAGTTGCCGGGGCAAGGTCGAGAAGGGCGTGCCAGAGGCGCTCATGATAATGCCCCAGACGTCGCGGTGGCGTCGCGCCGATATACGATATGAGCCGTTGTGGTTCGGCGTCGAGTGCATGCAGCCAAGCCTTTCTGCACGAAGCGTCTTCAAGCCCGAGCTCCTCGAGTGTCGGCCGGCCCGGGTAATCGCTGTCGATGATATCCGGTGCATGCAATAGCCAAGCGAGATCACGCACCCAGGGGTGGTCAAACGATGCCCATTCGTCTTCCAGCGCGGGCATGGCGGCATCGAGCAGTGCTTGCGTCATTTCGTCGTCATGTGTAAGGCGCCTGTCGTCAACTGATATGCTTTTTTCATACTTATCTGAATCTGTACTCTCCATGGTATTCCCCTGACAATATCTCCAGTTGCAAGACAATGCGAACCCGTTGCCGTTGCGTTTAAACAGGTAGTGAGTGTTGTCGGAGGTGGACATGAAGCGTTATCAACATCTGGCTGAAGCACTTGAGTCTTCAATTCTCTCCGGTGCGTTGCATGCCGGGGATCGTCTGCCTTCGATTCGTGCTGCCAGCATCAGCCGTAATGTCAGTCCCACGACTGTTTTCAAGGCGTATTATCTACTGGAAGCCAAAGGACTTATCCGGGCGCGTGACCGCTCAGGGTTCTATGTCGTTGGGCCGGAAG
Source organism: Chromohalobacter canadensis (assembly GCF_029544075.1). Taxonomy (GTDB): domain Bacteria; phylum Pseudomonadota; class Gammaproteobacteria; order Pseudomonadales; family Halomonadaceae; genus Chromohalobacter; species Chromohalobacter canadensis_A. The sequence goes on from NZ_JAJQJH010000012.1 coordinate 56,364, forward strand.
GCACCCGTCCGCCGGAAATCGAGATGACCAGCGCGCCTGACGAGCGTGTATTCAATGTCGATGTCAGCGACCGTGTTCTCCAGGTGCTAGGCGCCACTATGCGCCGCGATCTGGTGCCTTTGGGGTCTGCACTGCCGAGTCCTGAGCTCTATCCTATCCCGAGGCTTTCTCAGGTCATGGCATCCACGCTACCCAAGCTGAGTGTCTGGCACACGGTGGATGATTTGAGCCCGGGTAGTGCTCAACTGCGTCATGCTATTTCACTGCGCTATCACGCGGATGGTATGCAAGTGTATGCGGATGATCTCGTGGTGACCAATGGCGCACTGGAAGCGCTCAATATCTGCCTGGGTGTCGTCACCCAGCCGGGGGATGCGGTCATTGTAGAGTCCCCTACCTTTTATGCGGCGCTCCAAGCGCTGGAACGGAATCACCTACGGGCAATCGAGATATCGACACATCCACGCGATGGTGTTGACCTAGAGGCGATGGAACGGGCGATACAGCGGTATAAGCCGGCGGCATGCTGGTTGATGACCAACTTCCAGAACCCGTTGGGTAGCCTGATGCCAGAAGACAAGAAACGTGATCTTGTCGCGCTACTGCAACGCTATGCTTTGCCGATGATCGAGGATGATGTCTATGGTGAGCTTTATTTCGATAGCCGCCGGCCGCTGCCTGCCAAAGCCTTCGACCAGGAAGGTTTGATCATGCACTGCAGCTCATTTTCCAAAAGTCTGGCACCTGGCTGGCGTGTTGGCTGGGTGGCAGGGGGGCGCTATACCCAACACATCATGCGCGACAAACTTTCACTTTCTTTATCGGCATCAGCGCCGGCTCAGGTAGCGCTATCGGCTTACCTGTCACGAAGCGGGTTTGATCGGCATTTGCGAACGCTTAGGCACAGGTTTGAATGGCAGCGTAACTGTATGCTGCAAGCGATCACGGCGCATTTCCCTGAAGGTACCCGGACTACATATCCCGCTGGAGGATATTTTTTATGGGTCGAGTTGCCGAAGTGTGTGGACACTTCGCGGCTACACCAGATGGCGCTGGCCGAAGGTATCAGTATCGCGCCGGGTAGTATCTTTTCTTCGCACGAGCGTTTTCACCACTGTCTGCGTTTGAACTATGGCCATCCCTGGGATGAGCGCTTGCAGACCGGCATGGAAATTCTCGGGCGCCTGATTGCCCAGCAGCTGGAGTGCGGGGACCACTCGACAGATGAAATCCAGCAAGGAGCGATACCATGAGTAAGAAGCCAATGTCGCGTAAACTTAAAGCGATATTCAAATTCTTCGCGGCTATCCTCGTGATCAATGTGATCGTGGGCGTCGCTGGGATTGTCTTCATGATGCTCTATTACGGCGAGGTCGATGGGCAGGGTTGGGCAGCGTTGGTGACCTTCATGATCTTGAATACGATCTTCGCTTCGCCGGTGGCCTTGTATCTCTACTGGTGGGAGTTGCACCCCGTGCAGACACCCGAGTCGGATCAGTACAACGACCCCAGGGAATGAGCGAAGATCGCTAATATTGTAAACGTTCCGGTTGGGCGCGGTTTGCTCCGCTGCTCGCCAGTCCGCATAATGACGGGCCGCGACGCCGGCAACGAGACGCTTTCATGCAGCCATTCAAGACCATTGGCCTGATCGGGCGATTGGGCAGCCCCAATGCGGTAGAGACGCTCAAGCGGTTGCTCCGCTTTCTCGGCGCTCGCCAGCTCAATGTGATCATCGAGGAGCGCACCGCCACGGTATTGCTCAATCATGGTTATCCCGAGGCGAGCCGTCGCCAGTTGGGTGAGCGCTGTGACTTGGCGATCGTGGTTGGCGGTGATGGCAGCCTGTTGAGCGCCGCGCGGGAGTTGTGCGCCACGGGTACGCCGGTATTGGGCGTCAATCGGGGGCGGTTGGGGTTTTTGACCGATATCTCGCCGGATGAAGTCGAAGAGCGAATCGGCGAAGTGCTTGATGGGCACTTCGAGAGCGAACGTCGTTTCCTGTTGGAGGCGGAAGTGTTCCGCGCTGGCGAACAGGTCGGCACGGCCTCGGGACTCAACGATGTGGTCATCCATCCTGGTAAGGCCGCGCGGATGATCGAGTTCGAGCTGTTTATCGATGGTCAGTTCGTCTACAGCCAACGCAGCGATGGGTTGATTATCGCTACGCCGACCGGCTCCACTGCTTATGCCTTGTCGGGAGGTGGCCCGATCGTGCATCCCCGGCTCGAGGCCATCACGTTGGTGCCGATGTTTCCGCATACGTTGTCGAGTCGGCCGATCGTCATCGATGCGGCCAGCGAGATCACGGTGCATATCGGTGAAACCAACCACGCGTATCCGCATGTCAGTTGTGACGGCCAGACCCAAGTGGTTTCCAAGCCCGGGGACCGCTTGGTCGTACGCCGCAAACGGGAACGGCTGACACTCCTTCATCCGCATGGTCACAACTATTTCGAGGCCTGTCGCACCAAGCTCGGCTGGAGCAGCCGGATGGGGGAGTGACATGACGCTGGCTCGAAAAGACCTCGAGGGTTACGACCTGATCGGCGATGTGCATGGATGTGGCGCCTCGCTGGCCGTGTTGCTGGAAAAGCTCGGGTATTCCTATCGGGAGGGCGTGTATCGTCATCCGCGTCGTCGCGTGATCTTTCTGGGCGATTTGATCGATCGCGGCCCGCGCATTCGACTGGCTCTGAATATCGCGCGTGACATGGTCGAGGCGGGCGAAGCAGATATCGTGATGGGCAATCACGAATATAATGCCTTGGCGTATTGTCGCCGAGCGCCGCCGGAATGGGCGGGAGAATGGCTGCGTGAGCATTCGCCGCGCCACAATCGCATCATCAATGAGACGTTGGCACAGTTTCGCGATCACCCTCAGGAGTGGCAGTCCCATCTCGACTGGTTCATGACGATGCCGTTGTGCCTCGAACGTGACGGACTACGGGTAGTGCATGCCTGCTGGGACCACGACCTCATCGCGCCATTCCTGGCGCAATGTCCCGATGGTTGCATGAGCGAGGACTTCTTTTACGATTCGGCGTGCCCGGGGACATTCGCCTTTCGTGTCATGGATCGCCTGACGCGGGGCCCCTCCCTGCCGCTGCCGGCGGGCCTGCGGATCTATTCCGGTGATGGCTTCACGCGCACGAGTTTCCGCGCCCATTTCTGGGCACGCGACCCTCTGACCTACGGCGATGTGGTCTTCCAGCCCGATAACCTGCCCGATGATCTCGAGAATCAGCCCTTGAGCACGGAGGAGCGACAGCGACTGCCTTATTATGGACCGGAGGAGCCGCCGTTATTCATTGGCCACTATTGGTGCGAGGGGGTCCCGGCGTTGCCGGCGCCGAATATTGCTTGTCTTGATTACAGCGCTGTGAAATACGGGCGCCTGGTGGCCTATCGTTGGGGAGGGGAACAACACCTGGATGCCAATCGCTTCGTGTGGGTCGATGTGGCGCGTGAGGGATCGGTGCCCCCGACGCCCGATGACATCGCGCTTGCGTGAGTGACAGAAAAAAGTTGAAAAAATTTCGTTGCGCCGGGAACTCATTGCGGTGGGGCGTCGTCAGAGTAAGTGTTCCCTTGAATGATCCCTTGCTCTTGTCCGGCGGCCCCCTCCGCCGGACTTTTTCTTTTGTGCGTTCGTCTGCGGTACTGAAAGGGACCCCGCCCATGTACAAACTGATGGAATTGCCTCTTCAGCAGGATATCGTCGCGCTGCGTCGAGCGTTGTGGGCGCATCGCATCGGTCATCAAGTGACCAATGAGGAGACGATTCAGGTGCTCTGGCTGGCCGATCCGCGTCAGCGTGATGAGGCGGCGCACTTGATCGAACAATGGCACCGTGGCGAGTTGGCCGAGCGTCCCGCTCAGACCACGAAACGTCGTTCACCTGGCATGCTCGGTAGTGCCTTTACCCAGGCACCGCTGGTGGCTGCCTGCGTGGCAATTTGTGTGGTGGTCTTCGCCTTGATGGCGTTGTTCGGTGACCGTGTGGTTGCCGCGCTGACTTTCGTGCCCGTCGATGCCGTGTCCGGACGCCTGACGGTCGGCACCCTGGACGACTCCCTGGCCAGCGGTCAGGTATGGCGCTTGTTGTCACCGGCGTTGATGCATTTTGGTTGGATGCACTTAGTCTTCAACATGCTGTGGTTGTGGTATTTCGGACGCCAGGTCGAGGCCCTGCAAGGCCCTGTGCGCTTTATAATACTCGCCGCCGTGGCAGCACTTGTCTCCAATCTGGCGCAATACGCCACGGGGACCGTGCTGTTCGGCGGCATGTCCGGGGTCGACTATGCCTTGCTGGGGTATGTCTGGCTGATGGCTCGTCGGGCCCCGGAAAGCGGGTTTTTCGTGCCCCAGATGCTGGTGGTGTTCATGCTTGCCTGGATGGTCTTCACCATGACCGACATGGCGGGCTTGTTTGGATTCGGCAACGTCGCCAACGAGGCGCACCTGGGCGGTCTGTTGGTCGGGCTGGTCGGGGGGTGGTGGGCCGGTGGACGTGCCGCGAAAGGAGAGCGTTAGTGAGTGATATGACCTTCGACAAGATGGTGGCGCAGATGACACCTGCCATGTACGACAGCTTCAAGCAGGCGATCGCGCTGCGTAAATGGCCGGATGGACAGCGCTTGAGCCAAGAGCAGACCGAGCTGTGTCTCGAGGCGGTGATGAAATACGAAGTCGCCCACGGTATCCCTGAAGACGAGCGAGTGGGCTATCTTGAGCGCGGCGGTTGTGGCACTAATGATGACACCGGCGAGTCCGATGCCATCAAGTGGATGAACTGATGAGCGATCTGTTCAGCGTGGCGGATGTCAGCGCCGCGCGCGGGCCCCTGCGCAAGATGGACATAGTGCCCGGCGATGCGGAGATGCCGGCGCAATACACCCTGCGTGCCGGAGAACAGCGCATTAGTCTCAATGCGCACCTGGGCACCTCGTTGCGGCTCGTGCATACCGGCGCCATTCACTGCGTGCATTGCGGGCGTGCCACGCGCAAGAGTTTCGCCCAAGGCTATTGCTATCCTTGCTTCAAGTCGCTTGCCCAGTGCGATACCTGCATCGTCAAACCTGAAACTTGCCACTATCATGCGGGCACGTGTCGCGAACCGACATGGGGCGAGCAGCATTGTTTCCAGCCGCACGTGGTCTACCTGGCCAATTCGTCGGGACTCAAGGTCGGCATTACGCGCAAGACGCAATTGCCTACGCGCTGGCTCGATCAGGGGGCGATTCAGGCGCTGCCTATTCTCGAGGTCGACAATCGCCTGCAGTCGGGGCTGGTCGAAACCTTGTTCAAGCAGGTGGTGGGCGACCGGACCAATTGGCGAGCAATGCTGAAAGGGGACGTGGCGCCGCTCGATCTGCCCGCCGAGCGGGATCGTCTATTGTCCGCGCTCGATCAGGAGCTGGCGGCGCTTAAGCAACGCGTCGGCGAACAGGCGATTGGTACGCTGGCGGCGTCCCCGGTCGAGCTGCACTATCCTGTCCTGGAATCTCCCCGCAAGGTGGTGTCGCACAATTTCGATAAATCCCCCGAGGTCAGCGGCCGTTTGATGGGGCTCAAAGGGCAGTACCTGATTTTCGATACCGGCGTCATCAATCTGCGCAAGTTCGGTGGCTACGAGGTGGAAGTGGTGATCGAATAAGGCGCTTGGCGCGGCGGCGACTTGAAGTCCGCTGGGATGTCTCCACTTCGTGGGTATCGACATGAACGTCGCTTAATCCAAGGAGGTTTGCATGAAGATTCTGATGGTGCTGACGTCGCACGATCGCATGGGCGATACCGGCAACGCCACCGGCTTCTGGCTCGAGGAATTCGTTGCGCCGTACTACGTGTTCAAGGATGCGGGCGCCGAGTTGACCCTAGCCTCGCCAAAGGGCGGGCAGCCCCCCATCGATCCCACCTCCACGCAGCCCGATGCGCTGACTGAGGAAACGCGCCGCTTCGAGGCGGATAGCGAGGCCAAGGCGCAGTTGGCCAATACGCGCAAGCTGGCCGAGATGCGCGCCGATGACTACGATGCAGTCTTCTATCCCGGTGGTCACGGCCCGCTGTGGGATTTGACGCAAGACCGCCATTCCCAGCAGCTGATCCACGACTTCCTCGTGGCCCGCAAACCGGTCGCCGCGGTCTGCCATGCGCCCGCCGTGTTGGTGCATGCCCAAGGTCGCGATGGTCAGTCAGTGGTCAAAGGGCATCGCGTCACGGGATTCTCGAACAGCGAGGAAGACGCCGTGGGGCTGACCGATGTCGTGCCGTTGTTAGTGGAAGATGCCTTGAAAGAAAAGGGTGGCCACTATGAGCGCGCCGACGCAGATTTCGACGCCTTCCAATTGCGCGATGGCCTGTTGATCACCGGTCAGAATCCGGCTTCCAGCGCGCCGACGGCCAAGTTGCTACTGGATGCTCTGACAGGCTGAGAATGCCCTCGACCCTTATCCTCTTCTCTTATAATGGCTCGCCTTGGCGGGTCATTATTTCTTTTGGGTTAATGATGCCTTTCCTCGATACGTCCTAGCGTAACGCGCGATAGCCATTATGCTGAAAACATCATCGCTGGAGAGACATGCATGTGGCGCAATTCGGTACACGGCTGGGGCTTGCCCAGCATTCTCTTGCACTGGTTGAGTGCCGTGCTGGTCGTGTCGCTCTTCGTGCTGGGCTGGTGGATGACCGGCCTTGGTTATTATGATCGCTGGTATCAACTGGCACCGTGGTGGCACAAGTCGCTGGGTCTGACGCTACTGGGTCTGACGCTGCTGCGGTTGGCATGGCGCCTGGGTCAGCCCACGCCCACAGCGCATGGCCTGTCTTGGGAGCGAATGCTGGCGCATACCGGCCATTGCCTGCTGTACGTTTTGCTGTTGACGGTAATGGTGAGCGGCTATTTGATCTCCACTGCCGAGGGCCAGGGCATCAGCGTGTTCGGCGTCTTCGAGGTACCGGCGCTGATCAGTGAGCTGCCGAATCAAGCGACCCTGGCGGGTGATGTGCATTGGTACGCTGCTTGGGCACTGATAGTGCTGGCCGTGGGCCATACGCTGGCGGCGCTTAAACATCATATTTTCGATCGTCGGGACACCTTGCGCCGCATGTGGTGGCCCGGTGGGTCTCGACGTTAATGAGTTCGATATACGTGGCGGTGTTGCCGCCACTCTGGTTCTGCAAACCTTCCTCTTAGGAGATGACAATGTTCTCGAAATCGCTATTCAAAACCGTAACCGGTGCCGCCCTCGGCGCAGCCGCGTTATTGCCGATGACCCAGGCCAGTGCCGCCGAGTACCAGATCGACACCGAAGGGCAGCATGCCTTCATTCAGTTCAAGATCAGCCACTTGGGCTATTCCTACGTGCTGGGTACGTTCGACGAGTTCTCGGGGAGCTTCTCTTACGATCCCGACGCGCCGGAAGCGTCCAGTGCCAATGTCGAGATCGACGTGACCAGCCTCGACAGCAATCACGCCGAGCGTGACAAGCACATCCTGAGCGACGACTTCCTGAACGCGTCGGAGTATCCCACCGCAACGTTCGAGTCGACCGGCTTCGAATCGACTGGCGAAGGCGAGGGCAAGCTGTCCGGCGACCTGACGCTGCATGGCGAAACGCAGCCGATCACCATCGATGTCGACCATATCGGTGGGGGCGACGATCCCTGGGGCGAATACCGGAATGGCTTCGAGGGTGAAACGACGCTGACGCTGTCCGACTTCGGCATCGATACCAGCAAATTGGGGCCGACCGCGTCCACTGTCGATATGTACCTCGTGGTCGAAGGTATCCGCCAGTAATTCGCCACGCATGGTCGAGTCTGAGTCGCCCCGCCTCGTGTGGGGCGATTCACGTTAGAGCTTAGTCGTGGGCGATCGCCAGACGGTTACGTCCGCCTTGCTTGGCTCCGTAAAGCGCCATGTCGGCGTGATGCAGCAGAGTTTCGGCATACTCGCCGTGCTGGGGATAACAGGCTAGTCCCAAGGAGACGGTAAGGTGCAGCGGTGTCCCATCGTCCAGGGCTATATCCAGCGTGGCGACCTGGTGCCGAAGATGTTCGCCGCGTTGCCGTGCGGCGGCTAGGCCGGCGCCGGGCATGATGATGACAAATTCCTCACCACCGTAACGACAGACGATATCGCCGCGCCGAACATTATCGCTCAGGAGATCGGCGACCTCGATCAATGCCCTGTCGCCAAAAGCATGGCCGTGATCATCGTTGATTGGCTTGAAGTGGTCAATATCAAGCATGAGGACCGACAAGGGGCCTGACTGGCGTTCGGCACGTGCCAGTTCGCGCGTCAAGGTATCGTCCAGGAAGCGCCGGTTGTAGAGACCGGTCAAGGCGTCGCGGATGCTGGCTTCCTCGAGTTGCTCGCGCAGTCGCACATTGCTTAGCGATAACGCCATATCCTCGACAGCACCTTTGGCGAATTCGGCTTGAGGGTCGCCGTTATCTGCCTCATCAAGGGCACTGGCGAGATGAAGATGCAGTACACCCACCGGCTCCTCCGTGCCTTTCAAAGGAATGCAGAGATGGCGCCCGAGATGAGCGGTGCGTAGGTGGGGGCAGACGTCTGCAGCGTGCGTCGCGGGCAGAGTGATATCGCGTATCCCGCCATCACGCAGGGTCAGGCATCCACCTTGGTCGACATCGCCTTGATCCTCGCCCCACTGGCAAATTCGATGGGGCGCGGTAGCTTGTGCGTCTAGGCACCACAACGTGCCACCGAGGGTATTGGCAAAAACCGTGGGTAACTGGTCGCGGAGCGTCGACTGTGCTTCCTGCGTACTGCGGCAGGCTTGCAGGGCTTCGACAAGATCATGGCGCGCCCGCATATCGCGGGTTCGGTCACGCACCAGCACATTGACGCGTTCGGCGAGCTCGCGATTGGTGCGTTTTTCTGTCGCGACCAAGGTTTCGAGGCGAGCTGCCATGGCGTTGAAAGCATGCGCCATCCAGGCGAACTCATCGCGCCCCCGGAGTGCCACGCGTTGGCTGAGATCTCCCGCGACCATACGCCGCGAGCGCTGGGTGATTTCCGAGACAGCATGGCGGGTGCGACGAAACAGCGGCCACCAGGTCAGCAGGGCACTCGCCAGTGCCAGCAAAATGCTCCATACCATGATGTGCTGCGCACGTTTCGCGGCATCCTGACTATCGGCTTGTTGTGTATGGAGAGCCTCTTGCTCAATATCGATGAAGGCGCTCATGACGATGCGAAACTCATCGACCAAGTTTTTGCTGGCTTTATCGGCTATAGGAGCCAGTTCGGCATTCTCGTTACGCGTCTTGATGATGCTATCGGTGGCGACGGTTTTTATCCACTGCCGGAAGAGCTGGTTGGCCTGCTCGAGGCGTCGATGTTGTGTTTCGTCGTTAGAGGCTGCATGTAAGCGTCTCAGGGTGCGCGGAAATGCGCTCAGGGCACGCTGATAGGGCGCCAGGTAATCGCCATCTTTGGTTAGGGCGTAGCCGCGCTGGGCAGTTTCGGCGTCCATGAACAGTCGCATCAAGTGATTGGCATCGGCAATTACCTCAAGGGTCTGGGCGACGCTGCGTGCCGTGCGCTGCTCGACCTGAGATGCCTGGTAGAGGGCGAGGCAGCCAGTCAGCATGATCATGAAGGGCACGATGGCGGCGATTATCATGCGCGCATAGAGCGAATGAGGCATGAGGCAGAACTTCCTTAGATGTGTAACTCTTGGTTACGTTTGGTTGATCATAACGGGACTCGGCAGCCAATCTCAATGGCGATCTAGCGTGAGGAAGGTGTTGAAAGTCAATTTAACGGTCCCCACTTGTTGTACTGATAAGATAGACCTCCTGACGCCATGTTTCATGTTGTAACAAAGCGTTTTTTGTACTGTCTTGCCATCTGACAAGGAGTCACCATGCTTAACCAACGCACGTTGCCCCGCATTGGTCTCGGTACCTTTCGTCTCAAGGACCAAGACGTCATCGACTCGGTCACATCCGCGCTGTCACTCGGTTACCGGCATATCGACACCGCTCAGTTCTATGATAACGAGCGCGCCGTGGGCGAGGCGCTCAAGCAAAGCGATGTTCCCCGCGACGAGATCTTCCTGACCACCAAGGTATGGTGGGACCGCCTACAGCCGCAGGCATTGCTGGAAAGCTTCGAAGAGAGTTGCCGGCAACTCGGCGTCGAATACGTCGATCTGGCCTTGGTTCACTGGCCATCGCCTGACGACGAGGTGCCGATGGCTGATTACATCGGCGCCTTGAGTCAAGTGCGCGAGAAAGGTCTCACACGCGAGATCGGCGTCTCCAACTTCACGGTGGCGCAGCTTGATCAGGCACTCTCGGTCCCTGGCGGTGAGCACTTGATCACCAACCAGATCGAAGTGCATCCCTTCCTGGCCAATCGCACCGTGGTTGCGCATTGCCAAGAGAAGGGCCTTCAAGTCACCGGTTACATGCCGCTGGCGGTGGGCAAGGTGATGGACGACCCCGTGCTCAAGGAAATCGCCGAGGCGCATAGTGCGAGTCCGGCGCAGATCGCGCTGGCCTGGGTCGCGGCGCGCGACATCGTTATGATTCCGTCGTCCACTAAGCCTGAACACCAGCAATCGAATTTGGAGGCGATGGCGATCACCTTGAGTGCCGACGAAATGGCGCGCATCGATGCGCTCGACCGGGGTGAACGTATCGCCAATCCGGATTTCGCCCCGCAGTGGGACGCCTGATCCGCCATTATGAGTGCCGACGAAGGCGCTTTTTACTGGCAGCCTGTTAGACTTGGCGCCCCCGGTGTCGACCGATACCGGGGGCGCCCTGTTTGATACCTTGATCGTTGATTCGCAATGAGGTTTCCGTGACGGAATCCATGTCCTCGCTACGTCGCCAGCTGTGGCAGCAGACCTGGCCCATGGCCATTGGCGTGCTCTCGCTGCTGGGTTTTCAGCTTGTCGATAGTGCTTTCATCGCCCGTTTGGGCACCCAGCCGCTCGCGGCACAATCCTTCACCTTTCCGCTGTCGTTTCTCATCATCGGTGTGCAAGTGGGGCTGGGTATTGCCATAGCGGCGCTGATCTCACGCACCCTGGGCGCTGGCGACACAGCGCGTGCCAGGCGTCTGGGCAGCCTAGTGCTGCTCGGTGGAAGCATATTGATGGCACTGCTGATGTTGATCATGTGGGCCGCGCAGACGCCGATCTTCACGCTGTTGGGGGCCGATGCCCCCACACGAGAGCTGATTCACGTCTATTGGGGGCCGCAGCTGGTGGCCAACTGGCTGGGGGCGGTGCTGTATTTTGGCTATAGCTTGTTTCGGGCACATGGCGATACGCGCTTGCCCGGCAAGCTCATGGTGCTGACCAGCCTGATCAACTTGGGCCTCGATCCACTGTTGATTTTCGGCGTCGGCGACTGGCCGGGGTGGGGGCTGCCTGGTGCGGCCTGGGCGACAGCGCTGGCGTTTGCCATCGGCATTTGGTTCCTGGTGGTGCGACTGCGGGCTCACGACTGGCTGGCGCGTCATGGGCTGCGTGACGAGATGCGTGCCTCAGCGGTACCGTTCATGGCGATCGCCGGGCCTGCGATGATTAGCCAATTGATGCCGCCGCTCTCGGCGATGCTGGCGACTTCAATCGTGGCCGATCTGGGGGAGACCGCTGTTGCGGCCTGGGGGCTGGCCAGCCGTCTGGAAACGCTCTCATTGATGGTGGTACTGGCGCTGACCATGTCACTGCCGCCCTGGCTGGGGCGTTGTTACGGCGCTGGCGATTGGTCGCGTATCGACGCCTTGATGAGGCTAGCGGCACGTACGACTGTGATCTGGCAACTGGGGCTGGGATGTGTCATGGCATTGGCGGCGCCTTGGGTAGCGGTCGCCCTGTCGGGCAATCCGGAAATACGCGACGAGCTCGCGACCTTGATACGTTGGCTGCTACCCAGCTATAGCCTACTAGGCCTTTGTATGCTGGTGGTATCCGCCTCTAATGCGCTGGGTTGGCCGGTACGTGCCATGCTGCTGTCCTTCATGCGCTTGTTCGTGTGTTACTTGCCATGCTTAGCGGTGGGCGCCTGGCTGTCAGGGGTCTTTGGGGTGGCCTGGGGGGCCGCGTTAGGCAACGTGCTGGCAGGCGGTCTCGCCTGGGGCATTTTTCGACGTTCCCTGACGCAACGTATGGCGGTCAATGCTGACACTTAAGAACGCTGTTTTTTAAGTCGTAAAAACCAGGTTATGTATAAAAATCGATTTCATCATCTAGTTAAAAACTAGATTACCTCATAATTTTCTAGCCTCCCCATTCTATACTGGCGCTTCGTTCAGCATCCAATCAGCGCCAAGCGGGGGAAGGCCATGCACGTACTCATTCTCGGCAGTGGTGTCGTCGGCGTCACCAGTGCCTATTATCTGGCATCGCAGGGGCACGAGGTTACGGTGCTGGATCGCCAGGCCGGACCCGCCATGGAGACCAGCTACGGCAATGCTGGTCAGGTGTCGTTCGGTTTTTCCTCACCCTGGGCGGCTCCCGGCATCCCGCGCAAGGCGCTCAAATGGATGTTTCAGGAGCACGCGCCGCTGAAGATCCAGCCCAAGCGTGACCCCGCCATGGCACGCTTCATGATGGCGATGTTCAATAACTGCACGCCGGAGCGCTACGCCGTCAATAAGGAACGCATGGTGCGTGTCGCCGAGTACAGCCGCCAATGCATCGATGCGTTGCGCCGTGATACAGGGATTCGCTACGAGGATCGCCAGCGAGGTCTGCTACAGCTGTTCCGGCATGAGTCGCAGGTCGAGGCGGTAACCAAGGACATGCGGGTGCTGAGTGAATGCGGTGTGCGTCATCGGCTGCTGAGTGCCGAGGAGCTGGTGACGGCCGAGCCGGCACTGGCACGCGTGCCGGGCAAATTCGTGGGCGGGCTGCACTTGCCGGATGATCAAACCGGCGACTGCCATTTGTTCACCCAACGCTTGGCCGATCACTGCCGTGAACAGTTAGGTGTCGAATTTCGCTTCAATGTCGATATCCAGCGCATCGAGCGTCAGGCCGGTCGCATCGAACGAGTCATGACCTCGGCGGGCGCCCTGAGCGCCGATGCATACGTGGTGTGCCTGGGCAGTTTCTCGCCGCTTCTGATGAAGGATCTCGATATCCGCTTGCCGATTTATCCTGTGAAGGGGTACAGCCTGACGTTGCCGGTGATCGACGATGGCGGCGCGCCGCAGTCCACGGTGATGGACGAGACCTTCAAGGTAGCCATCTCGCGCTTCGACGACCGGATTCGCGTCGGCGGTACCGCCGAGCTGGCGTCCTACGATTTGAGTCTGCTGGAAAAACGCCGCGCGACTATCAGCATGGTGGTGCGTGATGTCTTTCCTGAAGGCGGCGATATGGCCAAGGCTGAATTCTGGACCGGCCTGCGCCCGATGACGCCGGACTCGACGCCTATCATCGGTGCCACGCGGTATGACAACCTCTGGCTCAACACCGGCCATGGCACCCTGGGATGGACGATGAGCTGTGGTAGCGCTCACTTGCTGGCTGACCTGATGGCTGGTCGTCGCCCGGCCATCGATCCTCAAGGGCTTTGTGTGGCGCGTTACGCCGCGTGATCTTGTGGCTTGGGGAATCCCTGAGCGCACTGCTTGTCCAATGCTCGCATCAGGTCCGGTCCATCAGTATCGGGCACTCTTGAGTGTGATGAGAGCCATTGAGGAGGCAGCGATGACGAATCTCTCAAACTGGCGTGCCGCAAGCGCCGGCATAGTGGCGTTGTTATTGAGCAGTACGATGATGATGAGCGGGGCGGCACTCGCCCAGGAAGCGGCTGCTTCCTCGGATGTCCAGAAGGGCCAAGCGACCGAGGCGGGCAAGGTTAGCGAAAAATCAACCGGGGTCAGCGATGAGGAAGCCAGCTTCGGCCAGGGGGGTGCACAAACCCCGCTCGATCAACGCCGCAATGCGGTGACCTTCGATCAGATGGATATCGACGCGGATGGTGTGCTCAGCGAAGAAGAGGCACGTCAGGCCGACCGCCTCGATTTGTTCGAGCGCCTCGACGACGGTGAAAGTGAGGTAACGCGGGAGACGTTTCGCGACAAGATCGGCTCGGACACGCTACCCGACGCTCAGGATAAGTAAACGTACAACAAAACGCCCGCCATGCGTGTGCGTGGCGGGCGTTTTCGTGCCGGTCATCGGCGTCGTTGTCAGCCGACGACGGTGGCGATGGCCTTGGCTACATAGGGAAGGTTTTCCTGCGCCAGGCCAGCGACGTTGGCCCGGCCGGAACGCACCATGTAGATGCCGAATTCGTCGCGTAGGCGGTCCACCTGTTCCGGGCTCAGCCCGGTGTAGGAGAACATGCCACGTTGCTCGGCGATGAACGCGAAGCGTTCGTCCAGCCCGTAAGGCTTGAGCGCCTCGACGAAGTCACGGCGCAAGCCGTTGATGCGGTCACGCATCTCGGTGAGCTCTTCACGCCACACGCCGGCCAGCGCATCGTCGTTGAGGATCTCGGCGACGATGGCACCGCCGTGGGCGGGCGGGTTGGAGTAGTTTTCGCGAGCGACGATGGCCATCTGCGAGCGGACGTTCTCCATCTGCTCGCTGTCGCGAGCGATCATGATCATGCAGCCGGTGCGCTCGCGATAGACCCCGAAGTTCTTGGAGCAGGAGCTGGTGATCATCACCTCATCGAGGTTCTCGGCCAGCAGGCGCGGCCCGTAGGCGTCGGCATCGAGGCCGTCGCCGAAACCTTGATAGGCGAAGTCGACCAGCGGCAGCAGGCGGCGCTCGCGCACGACCTCGAGCACGCGCTGCCATTGTTCGCGTGACAGGTCGAAGCCCGAAGGGTTGTGGCAGCAGGCGTGCAACAGTACGACATCACCTTCGGGAATCTGTTGCAGGGCGTGCAACATGCCGTCGAAATCAAGACGGTTGTCGGCGTCCACGTACGGATACTTCTTCAGTTCGACGCCCGCTGCATGAAAGATGCCCAGGTGGTTGGGCCAGGTCGGATCGGAGACCCAGACACCCTTGCCGGGCAGCTGTGACTTGATGAAGTCTGCCGCCAGACGCAACGCGCCGGTTCCGCCGGGCGACTGGGTCGCGCTGGCACGGTTGGCGGCCAGCACCGGGGATTGCGCGCCGAGGACCAGCTCGAGCACCGCCTGGCCGTAGCGCGGATCGCCGTGCGAGCCGATATAGCTCTTGGTCGTCTCGTTCTTTAGCAGCCGCGCCTCGGCCTCCTTGACGGCCCGCATGACGGGCGTATTGCCGTGAGCGTCACGGTAAACGCCGACCCCCAGGTCGACTTTCTGGGGGTTGGGATCTTTTTTGAAGGCTTCGATAAGCCCGAGGATGGCATCCCCGGGCACGCGTTCAATCTGCTCGAACATTGGACTGCGCTACCTCGTCGGTTCTGGCGGCCATGATGAAATCGTTTTTGTGCAAGCCCTTGATCTTGTGTGACCACCAGGTAACGGTGACTTTGCCCCATTCGGTGGTCAGCGCCGGGTGATGACCTTCTGCCTCGGCGAGATCGCCCACCTGATTGGTGAACGCCAGGGCCTGCTTGAAGTTGCGGAACGTGAACTCACGCTCCAGTTGCATGATGCCATCGCGCTCCACGATCCGCCACTCGGGCACATCGGCGCCCAGGCTATGCATTTCCGCTTCACTGACGGTGGGAGCGTCGGCGCTGCAGGCTTCGCATTTCAACTCGGCAAGCTCGCTCATGGTGTTCTTCGCCTCCTTTCGGTGATTTATCCCAGTGTAGAAGCCAACGCCAGGGCGGACCTACCGCATCGGGGCAGATTTTACGCCTTGTTCAAAGAGGCGGCCTTTACGGCTGCGTGGATCTCTGGGTAGGGGCGGTCTTCTAGCGCTGCGAACCCCTCGAGCTGGCGTGCCTTGAGTTGCGTCAGCAGCGGGGTGGTCAGTCCCGCGAGATAGCGTGTGAACAGGTTCGTGCTGGGCGGTGGTGCGTCGGGCAGCGCGATCAGCCGCTCATGTAGCGGCGCGCACAGCGCGGCCACCTGGCGTGGATCGAGCGGTGCGCGAGTCGTTTCTGTGGGCCACTGCGCGATATGGCCGCGACACACCGAGCAATGGCCACAGTGCTCGGGCGCATTGGCATCGCCGAAATAGTCGGCCAGACGCCGGCTGAGACAGGTCGTCGACTCGAATAGCGCCAGCATGGCCTGCAGGCGCTCGATTTCGGCGCGTTCCTTGCGTTGGAAATACGCCGTGAGCCGCTCGGCCAGCGTGGCGATATCGATCTCGGGGGCCTGCACGGCGTAGACCTCGGTCATCTGCTTGCTCTCGAGCTGGATGAAGCCCTGGTCATTGAAGTACTCCAGCGCGCTGATGACGCGTCGCCGTGAGGTATCGAGACCGCGCTCGGCACCCAGGGCGTTAAGCGCGTCATGGTTCAGGGCGCACCATGTCTTGGCCTTGGGCGAGGCCTCGATCAAGGCGGCGACGAAATCGCGACGTTCGCCGTTGAAACGCTCGATCAGTGCCTCTGGCTCGATCAGATACTTGAAGCGATATTCGGCGAAATAGGCGTAGCGCGGGGCTATGACGCCCTCGAGCTCGAGTCTCACCAGCAGTGTCTTGAGCGGCAGTGGTCGTATGTTGCTGTGCTGGGAGAGGGCGTTCAGGCGTACCTCCCACTGACCGTGGGGCGCGGCGTCACGGATGTCCCGCAGGACGCGCTCGATGCCGTCGCGCTCGGGCGTATCACCGTAGACGAAGTTTTCCAGCGCACCCAGGGCGTCGCGGCCGCCGAGCATCAAGCAGCTCGAGGGTTGCCCGTCGCGTCCGGCGCGACCGATCTCCTGACTGTAGTTCTCGATCGACTTGGGCAGATCGAAATGCACGACGTTGCGAATATCGGCCTTGTCGATGCCCATGCCGAAGGCAATGGTGGCGACGATGCAATTGATCTCGCCGTTCATGAATGCCTGCTGCAGGGCATCGCGGGTCTCGCCGTCGAGGCCGGCGTGATAGGCGCGGGCCTCGAGCCCCGCCTTGCCCAGATACGCCGCCATCTGCTCGGCGGTTTTCTGCAGGGTGACATAGACGATGCTGGGCTGGGGCGGCGAGGCGGCCAGGCGCGGCCCCAGCCACTCGACCAGGGCGCGGGGACGGCGCTCGGTGGCGGTGGGCTGCACCTGCAGGTCGAGATTGGGACGATAGAAGCCCGTGGCGGCGACATCCCGGGCGTCGATGGCGAAGCTGTCGCGCATGTCGTCGATGACGCGCGGCGTGGCCGTGGCGGTGAGCAACAGCGCCTGCGGAATGGCGAATTCACGCTGATAGGCGGGCAGCTTGAGATAGTCGGGACGAAAATTGTGGCCCCACTCGGACAAGCAGTGTGCCTCGTCGACCACCAGCAGCGACACCGGCACCCGCTGCAGGAAGGCGCGGAAGCGCTCGTTCTTGAGGCGTTCCACCGAAATCATCAGGATGCGGATGTCGCCGCGCCTGACGCCATCCATCACCGCCGAGGCTTCCTCCCGGCTCTGGCGAGAGTCGAGGCTCGCCGCGGCGATGCCGTGGCGGCGCAGGAACTCGAGCTGATCCTGCATCAGCGCCAGCAGCGGCGACACCACCAGGGTCAGGTGCGGCAGATGCAGCGCCGGCAACTGGTAGCAGAGCGACTTGCCGGATCCGGTGGGAAATATCGCCGCCGCCGAGCGCCCCTGGGTGACAGCCTCCACCACTTGACGCTGGCCGGGGCGAAAGTCGGAATAGCCGAAGACGCGTTGCAAGGTTTCCTGAATCATCGATCGCTCTCTGCAGAACTGAGTAGGCCGGGATATCGGGGCGTGACGATGGGCGCCCGTTGATACTTTCCGCACGAAGGCGGTTAGCCGGTAGCCCCACGCGTATGCTCATTCTCGCATATCGCCGGGGTAGTAGTGACGGCCAGCATGTCCCATTCGACGCCTTGCTCATCTGCTTCTACGGTATTTCTAGAAGGACAATAAAAGATAAAGGAATAACCCATGGACAAACTGGCCCGTAGACTCGGTCTACAAACCGACCCGACCATCTTCTTCGTGTCGGCCGGCATCATGGTGATCTTCCTGATCGCCCTGCTAATGGCACCTGAACCCATCGGCGCTGCCTTTGGTGCCGGACGGGCCTGGATCGTCACCAATCTCGGCTGGTTTTTCATCTTCGGAGTGACCAGTTGGGTGATATTCCTGCTATGGGTGGCCATCAGTCGTTTCGGCGCGATTCGCCTCGGCGGTAATGACGCCTAAGCCGGCTTATGGCAACGTCTCCTGGTTCACCATGCTGTTTGCCGGAGGTATCGGCACGGTGCTGATGTTCTGGGGGGTGGCCGAGCCCATGTCCCATTTTGCCAATCCGCCGCGGCCGGACGTCGAGGCTTTCTCGGTGCAGGCTGCCGACGACGCGATGGGGTTCGCGATCTATCATCTGGGGCTGCATACCTGGGCGATCTTCACGCTGCCCGGGCTGGCATTTGCGTATTTCATCTACCGCTATGACCTGCCTATGCGCTTTAGCTCGGTGTTCTACTCATTGATCGGGGATCGCATCTACGGGCCACTCGGCAAGACGCTGGATATCTTCGCGATTCTCGGCACCCTATTCGGGGTGGCGGTCTCGATCGGCCTGGGAACCCAGCAGATCAATGCCGGTTTGACGGAACTGTTCGGCATTTCGGATGGCGTAATGCCGAAGGTCATCATCATAGCCATACTTACGACCGTGGCGGTATGTTCGATCGTGGCCGGCCTGGACAAGGGCGTGAGGGTGCTTTCCAACGTCAATATCGGCATGGCCGTCGGCCTGATGCTATTCATACTTTTCACCGGGTCGACCGTGTTCCTGCTGCGCTCGATCATCGAGACCGTCGGCATCTATGTCTCCAATATAGTGCCGATGGCGTTCTGGAACGACGCACTGGCACAATATACCCACGAAGAGGGCGGCTGGGGCTGGCAGGGCGGCTGGACCGTCTTCTATTGGGCATGGACGGTGACCTGGTCGCCGTTCATCGGCATCTTCGTGGCGCGCATTTCCCGTGGGCGCACGATTCGTGAATTCGTGCTCGGGGTCCTGTTCGCCCCGTCGATATTCACCCTGGTTTGGTTCGCGATCTTCGGCTGGTCGGCGATGCAGATCGACGGTATCGGCGAAGATGCCCGCGCGGCACTCGGCGCGCAGGCCGGGTCGTTGTCTGCGGCAGTGGAGGAGAGTATTCCGCTGGCGATGTTCGCCTTTTTCGAGAACTTCCCGGCGGCGACCCTGATACAGGGGCTTGCGGTCGTCATCGTGGCGATCTTCTTCGCCACTTCGTCGGATTCGGCTTCTCTGGTGGTCGACATGCTATGTACCGGGACACCCGACCCGGGCCCCTGGCATCAGCGGGTGTTCTGGGGCGTGTCCGAAGGGGCGCTGGCCGCCATGTTGATCGTGCTTGCCGGCGATGCCGGTTTGACTGCCTTGCAGCAGGTCATCACCGTCGTCGGCCTGCCGATGTTCATCCTGGTCTTCGCGATGATGTTCGCGCTGTTGCGCGGCTTGTCTCACGAGAAACTCAGCGAGGTGACCGTCGGCAAACCGCCGCGGGTCGATGACCTGTAGGTGCGTCAGGGCATACGTGCGGCGTGGCAGCATGGAGTGGGGACTGTCTGGCGTGGGTTGATGGCGCTGCTTATATCAGTGCCGATGCATGGCGGACGTGCCAACGATTGGTTGTGCATGCCAGCGGTGGGTAGAATGGCTTTTTGCAAAAAAGCGCAAACTACCAAGGACGCGGCATGGCCCATTTGTTACGTATCGTGATGATTCACGGTCATCTGGAAGGCGTCGTCGAACTGGATGTCGATGGCCATACCAATATCTGTGGTACCAACGCCTCGGGCAAGACCACGCTGCAGCGACTGGTGCCGGTCTTCTATGGTGAACTGCCCAACAAGGTCGTCCCCAAGACACGGATGAAGTTCGATGCTTTCTATCTGCCGCATCGCAACAGCTATCTGATCTACGAATATCGTCGCGAAGCCGGCAATGTCTGCCAGGCAGTGCTGACGCGCAAGAAAGAGGGCGGCCTGGAATATCGCTTTGTCGGCGCGCCGTACCAGCCCGAGGATTATCTGGTGGAAAGCCAGGACGGTGTCGTGGCGCTGGAGTACGGCGATTGGCTGGCCGGGCTGCGCCGCTCCGGTATCGACTTCTCGGCCAAGTACGGGGCGACCTCCGAATACCGTGCGGTGATCCAGAATGACTTCACTCAGCAGCAGGGCAACCGACGAGAGGCCCTGAAACTGCGTCAGACTGCCGCGAAATTCAGCCTGGTCAAGCCCGAGCGGCGCATTCGCCATATGGAGAAGCTGATTTCGGCGGTGCATGCCAAAGAGGGCAAGATGGACACCCTCAAGACCATGCTGGCGGCGATCTTCGAAGAAGACGGCGTCGAACTGCCGGTCACCCGCATTCGCAACACCAAGGCCCGCGACTGGATCGCTCAGATGCGTCAGTCGATGCGTCTGGAGCCGCTGCAACAGTCACTGGCGGAACTGGCCGACATCGACCGCGATATCGTCGATCTTGAATCGACACTCTGGCAGCTCAAACCGCAGCTGGATGCCGACCGCCATCGGGCGGAGCGCGTATTGGCCGATACCGAGGCCGAGTTGAACACGCAGCAGGAAGCCTTTCAGGCTCGCGAGCAGGAATACGAGCAGACGCGCGACACGCTCAACGACCGCATCAGTGAGCTTGCCAGCGAGCTGGATCGCACCCAGCGCAGCCTGAACGACCTGCAGCAGCAATATGAGCAATATGCCGAGGCCGATATGCCCGCCTTGGAGCGGGACCTGGCCGAACTGCCGCAATGGCGGGAACAGGCCCAGCAGTTGCAGGAGCATCTGGCGGTGATGCAGGAGGCCTCCGCAGCCAACCGCTCACGCCTTGATGGTCGCCTGCGCGAGCTTGCCGATCATCTGTCGCGGCGCACCGATGAAATCCAGGCGCTCATCAATGAGTTGGGCGATGAAAAGTCGGCTCGCCAGGAGCAGCAGTGGGCCTCTGAGCGTGAACTGGAATCCCAGTACCATACGCAACGCAGCGAACTGGATGCCGGCTATCAGTCACGGCTCGAGCAAGGCATTGAACGCTTGGCCGATCTCAAGGCTCAGCTCGCCTCGACCGGCCAAGTGCCAGAGGAGGTTCAGGAAGCAGAGCTAGCGCAGGCCCGGGTCGATCAGGCCCAGAGCGATCGCAACGCTGCCGCCAGTCGTCTCGAAGGCTTACGCCGTGAGCACGAAACCTTGCGCCGCGAGCGCGACACGGCAGAGCAGCAGCGAGAAAGCGCCAAACAGCAACTCAATCGGGCGAACCAGCGTTACCAGGAACTTCAGCGTCAGCGCGATCCCGCCGAGGGCAGTCTGCGCTATTTCATGCGTTATCACCGTCCCGGCTGGGAGCACCGCTTGGGCAAGGTCATCGCTCCGGAGTTGCTTGAGCGCCGCGATCTTTCGCCACAGCTTGGCGAAACCGAGCATGACGACCTGTTCGGTGTGACGCTCGATCTTGCCGCCATCGAGCTGCCCGACCATGCCCGTGACGAGGCGAGTCTCAATGCCGCCATCGACGCCGCCGAGGCTGAGCAAGCGCGCGTCGAAGCCGATCTTCAGGCCGCCGAGAAACAGCTCAAGGTCTGCCATGACCGGGTGCAGGGAGCCGAGGAGCCTCTTAGCCAGGCGCGCCTCACGCTCAAGCATGCCGATGACGAAGTCGAATATGCCCTGGATGCCCGACATCAACTTCAGGAGCGTCACGCTCGGCAGCAGAAGGAGCGCCGTCGAGTCGCCGAAGAAGCACTGGCTAGCCAGCAGGCCGCCGACAAGGCCCTGCGCGATGAAAAACGCGAGGCACTGAGCACGCTCGATGACACCCATCAGTCGCAACTGTTGGAACTCAAGGCCGATGGCCAGAGCCAACTGGCCAGCTTCGATGCACGTCTCGATCAGTACAAGCAACAACTCGAGGACCTCAAGGTCGAGCACCAGCGTCAACGCCAGGAACTGGAAGCGGCCTTCGATCAGGAGCTTCAAGACCAGGGGGGTGACCCTGAGACCCTGCGCTCGACGCGCCAGCGCATCAGTGATCTGCAGGAGCGCATTCGCGTCACCGAAAGCCGTCGCGAAGAGCTCGATGCTTACACACGCTTCATGCGCGTCGAATGGGGCGAGCGCAAGCCTGAGCTGGTCGACCGCGAAGCGACGCTGACGCGTGACAAGCAGGCCGCCGAGCACCAGCGCGAGCAGTGCCGCAGCGATCATCAGGCCGCCAAGGTCGCGCACCAGCAAGCCGTCAAGACGCTCAAGGCACGCTCCAATGGTGAACGCGAGGTCATCGATGCCCTCAAGCCATTGCTCGTTCAGGTCGAAGGATTAGGGCTGACCTCAACGCCGAGTGCCGCCGGCGAGCCGTCTCAAGACGCGCCGGGCGATGTGCATGAACGCATCGAGCGTACGCGCCAGGCGCTGAGCAACCGGAGCAGAGAAGTAGACACCCTGCGCAAGGGCTGCGAGCAGGTCGAGAGCGAGCTGATCAAAGGCGCCAGCGAGAGCTTCGTCGAGACGCTGGAAGCCGAGCGCGCCAAGCTCTTCAGCGGATCAGGCGGCGCAGCCAACGAGCAGGGCATCAATCCGCGTCGCCAGCTACCGTTGCTGAGGGGCATGCTGCAGTTGCTCGAAGACCAGCAACAGCAATTGATCCAGCAGGGGCGCAACCTGGGTGCCGATCTGGATAAATTCTTCACTGTCTTCCGTGACCTCAATCGACGCATCAGCGCCCAGAGCCGTCGTTTGTCCGAAGAAGTGGCCGATGACTTGCGCCTGGAGGGCATCAACAAGGCCGAAGTGCGCATTCAGTCGACCATCGATGAGCTAGGCTTCTGGGAGCCGCTCAAACGTTTCGCCCAGCTTTACCGCGATTGGGAAAACTCCAGCCAGACGCTGCCCAGCGATGATTATCTGGATGCGCTGGCCGATGTCGTCGACCTGTTGCGCCACGACCAGCAATACAGTTTCGAAAGTCTGCTGCGTCTCGAATTGCACTTGAACGAGGGCGGCACTGATCTGGTGATCAAAAGCGATCGCCAGTTGCTCGAATCCTCGAGCCACGGCATGGCCTATCTGATCCTGTGCAAGTTCTTGCTCGCCTTCACGCGGTTGTTGCGCGGCCCCTCGGAGATCGCCATTCACTGGCCCATCGATGAGATCGGCACGCTGGCCTACCACAACGTCGAGATGCTGTTCGAGGCCTGCGACAGCAACCGCATCCATATCGTCGGGGCGTTTCCCAACCCCGAGTCCGACGTGTTGCTGTTATTCCATAATCGCTACCTGATCGATCGTGACGCCGAGCAACCGAGTCGCCGCCGTTTGAAGCGCATCGAACCGCGTCTGAGCCGCCTGGCCGAGCGCCTGCAGGAACGCACCACCGAGGAGGTCTCGTCATGATCGAACATGGTCCGCTGCTGGAGCGTTTGCTGGCCGGTGAGTTCGTCTGCGCCGTTAGTGATGACAGAGCCTTTCGTCGCCTCGAGGACGAGGAGGTGCGCGAGCAAATCGACACTTACCTGCGACCGCTCAACCGTCGCCTAGCTACCAACGCCGAGGACAGTGTCTACTTTCTGGCTTGGCGGCAGCTCAACGACGAGGCTCGCGAGCAACTATCGCGGCAGCTTGGCGATGTGCTGCACAGTTTGATGCCGATGCTCGAATGGCTTCAGTTGATGCAGGAAGCGATGGGGCATGATGCCCTGGTGGCACCTGGTGATGTGCTCAAGCCCGCCGAGCTCAGCGCTCGCTGCGAGGACAACCAGAGCTTGCGCGAGCAACTCGAACGCCTTGCCAGCGACACCTTCTTCGGCTCCCAGAGTGAGCAGCTCGACGCCCAGATGAAGCAGGTCTTCAAGCGCCTCAAGGAACACGGCTATCTGCTGCAGCCGCATGCCGATCGCCAGGTCTATCTGGTCACCGGCAAGATCGATTACCTCGTCGATCTGGTGCGACTCATCCGCGACGAAGAAAACCTGCCCGTCGACGATGAGAGTCCTCAGACGCAGGAAAGCTTGTTATGAAGGAGCTTGCTGTGAGCGACGAGCATGAGTTGGAAAGTCGCCTGATCGGCACTGGCGTGGAGCGTTTGGCGCTGCTCGGTAAGCACGCCGATGCCCTGATGCAGGGCTACAGTCGCGATGAAGTGCCACTGGAGGCCTTGAGTGACAGCGCACTGCGGCGGCTGCTGGCCGCACGCATCGTCTGGCGGCCCGACGATCAGGGCGGTGTCAAGCTGGCGCCCAGGGTGCGCGAGTTGATCGCCGAAATGCTGGCCGACGAAACCCGCCGCCAGGTCAATGCCGACGTGGGCGAAACCCTGGAGCTTTTGCGCACGCTGGTGCAGAGCTATCGCGAGGCCCAGAGCCAGGGGGAATACTGGCGCCAGGAGCAGCAGTTGCTGCGCTTGCGCCAGGCCGTCGATGACCTCAACGGACGTTTCGCTGACGCTATCGATAGTCTCTGGCAGCGCCTCAATAGCGATTTCGGTTTCGTCAGCCGCCTGAACGACAAGATCCGCGAAAACGAT
The DNA here is from genome assembly GCF_029544075.1 of Chromohalobacter canadensis. Classification (GTDB taxonomy): domain Bacteria; phylum Pseudomonadota; class Gammaproteobacteria; order Pseudomonadales; family Halomonadaceae; genus Chromohalobacter; species Chromohalobacter canadensis_A. The sequence goes on from NZ_JAJQJH010000012.1 coordinate 80,987, forward strand.
CGTGCCCAGAAGCAGATCGTGCGCCTGCTGGATGGCCTGCAACTGATCGACTTCGATGAGTTGATCGAACTGGTCGGTAGCGACGGCACCCTGCGCAAACTGCTGATCAGTCAATTGCAACGCCAAGTCAGTCAGCACTACACCAGCCTGCGTGAAGTCCAGAGCCGTCTTACCGAACTGATGGCCCGGTTCCGCCAGCAGCAATCGCGTAGCCGGCTGATTAGTGGCATGGCGGCGTTTTTACGCGAACACCCCAACTTCGTTCCTGGTAATTATGCGCGGCGCAGCGAAGTGCCTGACCTGATCAACCAGGCTGTTCCTCTGATCGCTGCTGCCGCGCCGGCCTTGGATCATGAGCCGGACATTCGTGTGCTGACCGACCTCGTGCACCAGTTGCCGATGCCGGTGCATAAGCCGCAGGCCGTCGCCGCCGCACGGCCCGCCGAGGCCGAGGAGCAAAGCCTGGTGGCGGCTCGCCAACAGGCGCTCAAGCAGGACGTGGAAAATTTCTACCTCACGGTGATCGATCACCCCGATCCCTCTGGTATCAGCGCGCTGGCCTACCTGCAGGAAAGTGACATGGAATGGGGCGACGAGATCTGGCTCTTCCAGGTGATCGCCGAATACCAAGGTCTCCCGCGTAGTGAGCAACGGGCCTTTCGGCTACATCAATCGGAGAGCCGGGCCAGCCGCTTCAACGACCTTCGGCTGATCCACGACGTCACGTTGCAACTGGCGAATTCGGCATGAACGACGAACGGCATGAGACATCTGACGCCATGGTCTTCGGCGTCGGCGACAGCACGCTGCGCGCCATGGGCGGCGAGGCGGCGGTGCGCGAGTTGGTGGAGCGTTTCTATGACGCCATGGAGCGCTTGCCCGAGGCGCGAGGGATTCGCGCTCTGCATCCCGACGACCTAGACGAATCCCGCGACAAGCTGACGACCTTTCTGATCGGCTGGATGGGCGGGCCGAGCCGTTACCGCGAGCGTTTCGGGCCGATCGCCATCCCCGCGGCGCATCGCCACCTGGATATCGGCCCCGAGGAGCGAGATGCTTGGCTGTCATGTATGGCGACGGCACTGGATGAAGTCGGCGCGGCGGACGACCTCAAGCGCTATCTACTGACTCAGCTACGCCACCCCGCCGAGATGTGCCGCCGGCGTTAAGGCCGAAAAAGCGGTGGGTGCTCATGACGTCCCGTCGGCTTGGACGTCGAGTTCGGCGCGCCAGGCCTGCATCTGCTTGAAACGTTTTTCCTGCCCGTATTCCGTGGGCGCGAAGAAGGTGGCTGCGGGGAGTTCCGCGGGCCAACAGTCGTGTGCCCGACCGGCGGGGTAACCGTTGGGTTCGTTGTGTGCGTAGCGATAGCCTTCGCCGTGTCCGAGGGACGCCATCAGTTTGGTCGGGGCGTTGCGCAGGTAGGTTGGCACCTCAAAATCGGGGTGCGCGGAGACGAATTGCTTGGCGGCGTTCCAGGCCTGATCGATAGCGTTGCTCTTGGGAGCGATGGCGAGATGCAGCGCGGCATGCGCGATGGCGCGCTGGCCTTCGTAATCGCCCAGGCGCAGGTAGGCGTCCCAGGCGGCCATGACCAGCGGCAGGGCGCGTGGCTCGGCGTTGCCGACGTCCTCAGAGGCGATGGCGGCGAGGCGGCGGACCACGTCGAGCGGATCGCCGCCCCCTTGCGTGAATTGGGCGATGTACAAGAGCGCGGCGTCGGGGCGCGACGAGCGTATCGATTTGTGGATTGCCGAGAGCAGGTCGTAATAATGATCGCCCTGCTTGTCGAAAGCGCTAGCCTGATGGCCCAGCACTTCATGCAGCGCTTGCAGGGTCAGGCGTTCGCCGTTCTCGGTAGGCTCGGCGAAGTCGCAGGCTGTCTCCAGCAGGCCCAGTGCGCGTCGTGCATCGCCCGAGGCCGAGCGCGCGAGCGTTTCCAGCACGTCCTCATCGGCCTCGATATGGCGCTCTCCCAGGCCGCGCTGAGTATCCGTCAGGGCCTGATGTAGCACACGCAGCAGGTCGTCGACCTCCAGCTTGCGCAACACATAGACGCGTGCCCGCGAGAGCAGTGCCGAATTGACCTCGAAGGACGGGTTCTCGGTGGTCGCGCCGATCAGCGTCAGCAAGCCGGATTCCACATGGGGCAGCAGCGCGTCCTGCTGGCTCTTGTTGAGACGGTGAATCTCGTCCAAGAACAACAACGTCGGCTGCCCTCGCACTTGCCCCTCGCGCGCACGCTCGACGGCGGCACGGATATCCTTGACGCCGGCCATCACTGCCGATAGGCGTTCGAGCATGGCGCCCGAGGCATCGGCGAGAATATCGGCCAGGGTCGTCTTGCCCACGCCCGGCGGCCCCCACAAAATCATCGAGCGTACCGCGCCGCTTTCCGCCATGCGACTCAGTGGTTTGCCGGGACCGACCAGCGCCTCCTGGCCGACGTAGTCGTCCAGGCGGCGCGGCCGCATGCGATAGGCCAGCGGTGTGTTATCGGATTGGGAAGAAGCGAACAGGTCCATGTGTATGCCACCGTGGGTGAGTCGAGTCGCCAAAAACCGTGTCTAGACTTTCGGCCAACAGGCGTAATCCTGTCATACACGCTAGGGTAAAACATTCGAGCCCCGGTAGGGTGTTTCCCATCGGGAGAATGGGAGTCACTGAAGACTCTCGCCTAAACTGGCAAAGAAGGCTGCCGGATACCCCGCGCTGCCCGCTTCGACAGCAAAGGAGGCCTGTACATGCCCATGCTGACCCAACTGCGCCAAGACCACGCCAACATGGCGCGTCTGCTGCATGTGTTGCAGCTCAAGCAGAAGACCCTGGCGGAAGGTGAGCGACCCAACTTCCAACTGATACGCGAGGTCGTAGATTATATTCTCGACTACATGAGTGGGTTCACCGAGCCGCTGGAACGCATGTGTACCGAGCAGTTGAACGTACGGGCGCCGCAAGCCGACGCGCTGTGTCAGCGGTTGTCCGAAGACTATCGGGCGCTCAATGAACGTCTGGCGAAACTCTCTCAGGATCTCGACATGATCCTGATGGATGCGGTAGTGCCCATGGATCGCTTCAGCGAAGACCTCCGGGCCTATCTCGAGGCACATCGGGCCTATCTGCGTGGCGAGCGCGAGGAATTGTTCCCGTTGATCCGCGAGCACTTCGACGAAGACGATCTGGATCGGCTGGCCAAGGCTCTGCCGGAAGGGGCTGAAGCTGAACTGGCGCGCCTGCAGGAAGGCTATCCCGAGCTTTACGCCGAATTCCGTGAGGCGCCTTCGCCTTTGAATTGAGCTATGTCGCCACGTGAACGGCATAGTGGTCATCGGGCACGTGCCCGGGGCAGTTCATCCCAGCGCGTGGTATAGCATGCCGAGCGATAGGCGCTGTTCATCTGCCAGGAAGCGTCAACGGGTTGCGGGCCCAGGGTCAGCGCCTGTCGGCCGTAGCGGGCGCGAATGGTATCCCAGGCATGCATCAGCGCCTCTTGCCGGGCCGGATCGGTGCCATCGAAGAGCGTCGTCTGGCTCTGTTGGCGAGGCGTTAGTTCGGTGAGCATCACTCCGAGTTTCTGATAGGCCGCCGGTTGCCATAAGCGTGCTAGCAGGCGCTGCGCCGCGCGGTTGAGTTGCTGAGTGTCGGCGCTAGGGAACGGTAATGCAGTCCACTCGCAGGCATGACGAAACGTGCCGGCGTGATACGGGTTGGTGCGCAGGTAGACGCCGATTGCCGAGGCCTGCATGGCGTCGCGTCGCAGCTTTTCGCCAGCGCGTTGGCAGTGATGGCGCAAGGCAGCGGCGAGGGCGGCGTGGTCGCGCAAGGGGCGTCCGAACGAGCGCGAGCAGAGAATGCTACGGCGCGGGGTTTCCAGATCGCTCATCGATAGGCAGGGATGGCCGTTGAGTTCGGTGGCAGTGCGCGCCAGTACCACGCTGAAACGACGCCGTAGCTCGCTGTCGGGTGTCTCGCGAAGCGCGGCGGCGGTAAGCACTCCCATGCCGGCCAGGCGCGCGTTGAGGCGTTCTCCCACGCCCCATACATCGCGCGGCGATAGCCGATTCAGGTGTGCCGTCAAGTCAGGCGCGTCGGCGCTTTGCCAAACGCACACCTGGGGGCGTGTCGGCTGTGCCTTGGCCTGTTTATTGGCGAGCTTGGCCAGGGTGCGTGTCGGGGCGATGCCGATGGATACCGGCAGCCCGACTTCCCGCACCACGCTACGCACCAGGCGCGCGCCCAAGGCGTGCCAGTCTTCCTGCATGCCGCGTAGATCGAGGAAACACTCGTCGATGGAATAAGGTTCCAGCGTTGGTACCTGGCGCGCCAGGACCTGCTGCACGCGTGCCGAGAGGTCACCATAAAGTGTGTAGTTGGAGGACTTCAGCACCACGCGACGCCGTAGTGCTGGGTCGATCTTGTGGGTGGGGATGCCCATGGGAATATCGAGCGCCTTGAATTTCTCGGAACGCGCGATGACACAGCCGTCGTTGTTGGACAGCACGCCCACCGGAACGCCCTCCAGACGCGGTTCGAAAAGGCGCTCGCAGGCGGCATAGAAGTTGTTGCAGTCGATCAGCGCAAACATGACGGCTCGGCCGGTTCCTCGCCCATGGCGGGTAAGGCGTGAATGGCGTAGCAGATGACGCCCCACAAGCGGTCATCGTCGGCTTCGAAGGGCAGTGTCGCCAGGTCGGGGCGTGACGGCGCGAGGTACAGCTGCGCCTCACGACGTTCGAGGTGCAACACGCTCAGTTCGCCATCGATGGCGGCGACCAACCAATGCCCGGGACGCGGTGAAATAGCGCGGTCGACCACCAGCAAGTCACCGTGGTACAGGCCGGCGTGGTGGTGATCGTCGCCTTCCAGATGCATGAAGAACGTCGAGGCCGGGCGGCGCACCAAATGGTGATGTAGATCCAGCGGCGCTTCTCGGTAGTCGTCGGCCGGAGACGGGAAGCCGCTGGCGCCGCGTGGCAGAGTGTCGCTCGATGTTGGCGCCGAGGTGGACGCGGCGAGGGCGATGGGCGTCATGGACATGTCGGAACCTCGAAAATGAAATGACGAATACTGTAAAAATAAACAGTATTTTGCTCAGGGGCAAGCCGGACCGTCTCATCGCGTGAGCGGGTAAGGTAGAATGCGCGCAAACGTTTTCGAGAAAAGTCGTTGCGAGAAGTCGTTGCGAGAAGTCGTTACGAGGGAGCCGTATGGACCGCCTGCAGGCGATGCACATCTTTCGCGCCGTGGTCGAAGCTGGCAGTTTCGCTGGCGGTGCGCGCAAGCTGGAATTCTCCAATGCCATGGTTAGCAAACAGGTCTCCAAGTTGGAGGCCAGCCTGGGGGTTCGCTTGTTGACGCGTACCACGCGGCGCTTGCAGTTGACCGCTGAGGGCGAGCGCTATCTCAATGGCGCGAGTCGCTTGCTCGACGAATTGCAGGAGCTAGAAACGGGGCTTAGCGAGCAGCGTGGTGAGGTGCGCGGCAAGTTGCGTCTCTCCGCGCCGCTGGATTTCGGCGTGCGTGCACTGATGCCTGCCTTGCAGGCGTTTGAGCGCCGTCATCCGGCGGTGATGCTTGATGTCGTGCTCGAGGATCGCCGTGTCGACCCGGTGGCAGAAGACTTCGATCTGGTGGTGCGTATCGGTGAGCTGGAGGACTCCAGCTTGATCGCCCGGCCGTTGATGGATATGCCGCGCCACGTTTACGGCGCGCCGGAGTATCTGGCACGGCATGGAACGCCCACGCATCCCGCCGAGTTACGTGAGCATCGTTGTCTGCACTATAGCCTGGCGCGCGAAGGGCACTATTGGCACTTCCAGGTCGACGGAGCGGCGTATCGGGTGCGCATCCGCCCGGTCATGGCCTGTAACAACGGACGCGCCCTGACCGAGGCAGCGATACGCGGCATGGGGCTGGTTTACAAGCCGGCGTTCCTGGGGGAACCGGAAGTCGAGGCCGGGCGACTGGTCCGCGTGCTGGACGATTTCAGCGTGGCGCCGATCAGCGTCCATTTGCTGTATGCCGAGCGTGAGTTCATTCCCGCGCGCCTGAGGGCCTTAGTGGATACGCTGCTGGCGCACTTCGCGGAGACCCGCGCATGACGGCGCCAATTCTGATCTTTGACTCCGGCGTCGGCGGGCTCTCGGTGGTCGGTGCCTTGCGCACACGCCTGCCGGGCGCACCGCTGGCGTATGTATGTGACAACGCTGCGTTGCCGTATGGCACCAAGCCCGATGCCTGGTTGGTCGCGCGGATCGTCGCGGTGTGTCGCGCGGCGGTCGAAGCGAGTGGCGCGCGCGCCTTGGTAGTGGCCTGCAATACGGCCAGCACGTTGGCGCTACAGGCCTTGCGCGAGTGCCTGAGTATTCCGGTGATCGGTACTGTACCGGCGATAAAGCCGGCCGCTCATGCCTCGCGCAGTGGTGTGTTCGGGCTGCTGGCGACCTCGGCGACGGTGTCGCGTCCTTATACGCAGCGTTTGATCGGTGAGTTCGCGCCGGATTGCACGGTGGTGAGTCTGGCGGCCGATCCCTTGGTCGCGCAGGCCGAGCGCGTCCTGACCGGGATGCCGTGGGACGATGCGGTCATCGCCGCAAGCCTCGCGCCGTTATGGCAAGCGTCGCGTCTCGATACCGTAGTGCTGGGATGCACGCATTTTCCACTGCTGCGCGAGGCGCTCGAGCGGCATGCGCCGCGCGAGATAGTGTGGATCGATTCCGGTGACGCCATTGCGCGGCGCGTGGCGCAAGTCGTTTCTCAGGCCGTTTCAGGGGCCGCGCGTAATGCGTCGGACAGCGATGCGAGCTGGGCCAGCGCGGCGCAACAACCGGGTCTGGCGCGTGCCCTGGCGGGCTACGGCTTCAGTGCACCGTGTTCTTTGGCATTGCCTGACCCTGTTTTAACCTTCTGATTTCCATGAGATGGTGTCGTTGCGGCGACATCGTGAGTTTTTGCTGAAAGGAGTTTTCGTGGCCGTACCCGTCGTCGACCCCGAACGTTACCAGTCTCAGCTCGACGCCAAGCGCGAGCGTATCACGGCGCAATTTGCGCGCTTCTCCCCGCCGCTGTTGGAGGTCTTTCCCTCGCCGCCGAGCCATTATCGGCAGCGCTGCGAGTTTCGTATCTGGCATGACGGTGACGATCTGTTTTATGCCATGTTCGAGGTCGATCCTGCCGATCCGAAACGCAAAACGGTCATTCGCCTGGATGAATACCCGGTGGCGGGGGAACGTATCAACGCGCTCATGCCCGCCTTGCGTGATGCATTGTTGGCAAGCGATACCCTGCGGCGCAAGTTGTTCCAGGTCGAGTTCTTGACCACGCTGAATGGCGAAGCATTGGTGACCTTGATCTATCACCGCCAACTCGACGAGGCTTGGGAGCAAGAAGCCCGGGAGTTACAGGAAGCTCTGAACGTGTCGATCATCGGCCGGGCGCGTAAGCAGCGTCTGGTGCTCGATCGCGATCATGTCTGGGAGCGGTTGAACGTCGAAGGACACGAATTCGTCTATCAGCAGGTGGAAAACAGCTTTACTCAGCCCAATGCGGCGATTTGTCGGTCGATGCTGGGGTGGGCCCGGGATGTGACCCGCGAGAGCCACGACGGCGATCTTGTGGAGTTTTATTGCGGCAATGGCAATTTTACGGTAGCCCTGGCTGAGAACTTCCGCCGCGTAGTGGCCACTGAGATCTCGCGCACCTCGGTAGCCTCGGCCAACGTCAATCTCGAAGCGAATAGCGTGGCCAACGCCGTGGTGGCGCGGATGTCCGCCGAAGAGTTCAGCGAAGCCCTGGCCGGAGAGAAAAGCGGACGGCGCGTGGCGGCGCTGGCGCTCGATGAGCATGTCTTCACCACCGCGCTGGTCGACCCGCCGCGGGCCGGACTTGATGCGCATAGCTGTGAACAACTCAAAGCCTATGCGCGTATCGTCTATATTTCCTGTAATCCAAACACACTCGAGGCGAATCTCGAGTCGTTGAGCGCGACTCATGCCGTGACTCGTTTCGCATTGTTCGATCAATTTCCGTATACCGGTCATTGTGAATGTGGAGTGCTACTGGAACGCCGGGAGCCGGTAACACGCGCCTAAGACCCCATGCACAACCGGCATACGCCATGAGGGAGCGTCACATCGGTGGGGTCTGACGCGCGATGGGAGTAAGCTCGTGTCACCATGGTGGTGCACGCAATACGCGTGCGTGCCGCCGAAGGATCATTCATCGGCCGCCATGAAGGGCGGTCGGTCGTAGCCGAGGTGCTTGATGCAACACGTCGCGATCGAGGGCAAGGAAGATTTTCTCGCCCAGCTCAAGGAACAACTGGCCAAGCGGCTGCCACAGGAAAAAGTGGAGCAGATCGCTGCCTTCGCCGAGGATTTGTATGCTTCGGCGCCGTTCGAGGAGGCCGCCGAGCGCGGCCTGGATGATATCTACGGCGCCACGTTGTCGGCGTGGCATTTCATGCAGACGCATGATCCCAGCGAGGCCAAGGTACGGGTCTTCAATGCCGATTTCGAGGAACACGGCTGGCAATCTCCACACACCGTGGTGGCCGTGCTGCACGAAGATATGCCGTTTCTCGTCGATTCGGTACGTATCGAGCTCAACCGGCGTGGGCTGACCGTGCATGCGATCCACAATGCCGTGCTGGCGGTGGAGCGCGATGCCAAGCATCATCTCAAGCGTGTTACCTCGACCGAGGCCAAGAACGCGCCAGCATCGCGTGAGTCGATCATTCTGGTCGAGGTCGACCGCCATTCCGATACAGCGACCCTGGACGACCTTCACGACAGTCTCGAAGAAATACTGCGCGACGTGCGTGTGGCAGTGGAAGACTTCGACCCCATGCGTGAGCGAGTGCGCGAGTCGATCAAGGAGCTCAAGGCGCGGCGCCCAAAGCAGATCAAGGCCGACGATCATAAAGAAGCCATCTCGTTCCTCGAGTGGCTGCTCGACGATCATTTCACCTTCTTGGGTTATGACGAGTACGAGGTGTTGCAGGAAGATGGCCAGGATCGTCTGCGTCAGTTACCCAAGAGCGAGCTGGGCGTGTTCAAGCTCGACCAGCCGCGTTACCGCGAGCGCATCAGTACCGACGAGGGCGTCGAAGACGATCAGTATGTGCTGGTGCCGGAGCTTTTGTCCTTCGCCAAGAGCGCCTATCACGCGCGCGTGCATCGCCCCGCCTACCCGGATTACATTTCTATCGACCGTTACGACGAAGACGGTCGCGTCATCGGCGAGCGGCGCTTTCTGGGGCTCTATACGTCGACAGTCTACAACGAATCGCCGCGCAACGTGCCGGTGCTGCGCAAGAAGATCGAAGCCGTCATCAAGGCTGCGGGCGTCAACCCCAAAGGGCATAACGGCAAACAGCTGACGCAGATCCTCGAGGTCTACCCGCGTGACGACCTGTTCCAGATCGATACCGACGAGTTAGCGCAGACCGCCTTCGGTATCCTCAATATCCGCGAACGGCGCAAGGTGCGCCTGTTCATTCGCGAGGACCGTTTCGGCCAGTTCTATTCGTGCCTGGCGTTCGTGCCGCGCGATGTGTTCTCCACCGAATTGCGCGTGCGCATCCAGAACATGCTCTGCGAAGAGCTCGACGCTACCTTCGGCGATTTCAATACCTATCTGTCCGAGTCGGTGCTGGCGCGGATCCAGCTCATCCTGCGTTTCAACGGCGAGCGCCCGGCCGAATACGATATACGGCGCCTAGAGAAGAAGATTACGGCGCTCTCGCGTAGCTGGCGGGACGATCTGCAGGAGGCCATGGTCGAGGGCTATGGTGAGGAGCAGGCCAACCATCTGATGCAAGATTATCGCGAGGCGTTTCCCAATAGCTATCGCGAAGATTTCTCGGCCCGCACAGCCGTTTACGATATCCACCATCTCGGTGAGTTGGGCGGGAATGCGCCGATCAGCCTAAGTCTTTACCGGCTGGTCGAGGAGAATATCGATGGGGTCAATCTCAAGCTTTTCCACGCCGATCAGCCGATCCCGCTCTCCGATGTGCTACCCGTGCTTGAGAACCTGGGACTCCGTGTGATCAGCGAACGTCCCTACGAGGTCGAGTGCCCCGGTCAGGCCTACTGGATTCATGACTTCACCCTCGAGCACCATGGCGACGGAGTCGTCAATCTTCAGGAAATGCGCGATGTCTTCATCGAGGCATTCACGCGCATCTGGACCGGCGATGCCGAAAGCGATGCCTTTAATCGCCTCGTCATCGGTGCCAACCTGGCCTGGCGCGAAGTGGCGGTGCTGCGTGCCTATGCGCGCTATCTCAAGCAGTTGCGCTTTGGCCTGTCGCAGGATTACATCGCCACCACCCTGACCAGCCATCCGGACATTACCCGCGAGTTGGTGACACTGTTCGAACTACGCTTCGATCCCGATGATACCGCCGGCGACAGCGAGATTGAGGAGTGCGTGGCGCGCATCGAAGGCCTGCTCGATGAGGTCGCCAGCCTCAATGACGACCTATTGCTGCGTCGCTATATGGCGTTGATTCAGGCGACGTTGCGGACAAACTATTATCAACGGCGTGAAGATGGCGAGTCGAAGGATTACATCGCCCTCAAGCTCGAACCGACGCAAGTGCCGGATATGCCCAAACCGCGGCCGATGTTCGAGATCTTCGTCTACTCGCCGCGCGTCGAGGGTGTTCACCTGCGCAGCGGCAAGGTCGCGCGTGGCGGGTTGCGCTGGTCCGATCGTCACGAGGACTTCCGGACTGAGATTCTGGGTCTGGCCAAGGCGCAGCAGGTCAAGAATGCCGTCATCGTTCCGGTAGGCGCCAAGGGTGGCTTCATCTGCAAGCGCATGCCCGATGGCGCTGACCGTGACACGGTGCAGAAGGAAGGCATCGCCTGCTACCAGATCTTCATTCGCGCCCTGCTGGATGTGACCGACAACCTGGAAGGCGGCGATGTGGTGCCGCCCGAGCGTGTCGTGCGTCACGACGAGGACGACCCCTACCTGGTGGTGGCCGCCGACAAGGGCACCGCCACCTTCTCGGACATCGCCAACGCCATCTCGCTGGAGTATGGCCACTGGCTGGGCGATGCCTTCGCCTCCGGCGGCGAGCATGGTTACGATCACAAGAAGATGGGGATTACCGCCAAGGGTGCTTGGGAGTCGGTCAAGCGTCACTTCCGCGAAATGGGCCTCAATACCCAAGAAACGCCGTTCAGCGTGGTGGGTATCGGCGACATGGCGGGTGATGTATTCGGCAACGGCATGCTGTTGTCGGACAAGATCCGCCTCATCGCTGCCTTTAACCACCGGCATATCTTCGTCGATCCCGATCCTGACACCTCGGCGTCGTTCAAGGAACGCCAGCGCATGTTCGAGCTGGCGCGCTCGAGCTGGGAGGATTACGACACCTCTTTGATCTCCGAGGGTGGGGGCGTGTTCTCGCGGGATGCCAAGTCCATCAACATTACCCCGCAGATGAAGAAAGCCTTCGACATCAAGGCGGGCAAATTGTCGCCCAATGAGTTGATTCGCGCGATTCTGACCTCGCGTTGCGATCTGCTCTGGAATGGCGGTATCGGCACCTACGTCAAGGCGTCCGGCGAGACGCATGCCGAGGTGGGCGACAAGGCCAACGATGCCTTGCGTGTCGATGGTCATGAATTGCGCTGCCGGGTGATTGGTGAAGGCGGCAATCTTGGCTTTACCCAGCTTGGGCGCATGGAAGCCGCGGAGCAGGGCGTACGCGTCACTACTGACTTCATCGACAATGCCGGCGGGGTCAATTGCTCCGACCATGAAGTCAATATCAAGATCCTGCTCGACGGCATCGTCAAAGCCGGCGATATGACCGACAAGCAGCGCAATGAGTTGCTGGCGAGCATGACCGAAGAAGTGGGTGAGCTGGTACTGCGCGATAACTATCGCCAGACCCAGGCACTCTCCTTGTCGGAGATCCTCAGCCAGCAGGGCATGGGCCCATACCGGCGCTTCATCAATGAATTGGAAGCCGCTGGAGGGCTGGATCGCGAGCTGGAATTCCTGCCCACCGACGAGATGCTGGTCGAACGCACCAATGCGGAAAAAGGCCTGACGCTTCCCGAACTGTCGGTACTGATTTCCTATGCCAAGAGTGCGCTGAAGACCGACATGATCGCCTCCGACCTGCCGGACAATCCGCATGTCCAGAGGCACATGGCGCGCGCCTTTCCCCGTACGCTGGTCGAACGCTTCCCGGACGAAATGTATCAGCACCGCTTGAAGCGCGAGATCACCGCCACGCAGATCGCCAACGACTTGGTCGATCATATGGGGGTCACTTTCGTGCGGCGACTGCGTGATTCCACAGGCGCCTCGCGGGCGGAGGTGACGCGCGCCTATCTCATTGCGCGTGACTGCTTCAATCTCGAAGGACTCTGGGAGCAGATCGAGGCGCTCGATTATCAGGTCGAAAGCCGCGTTCAGTACGGCATGATGCTCGATCTGATGCGACTGCTGCGTCGGGCCACGCGCTGGTTCCTGCGTCATCGCACCAATCAGAGCATTCAGGAAGCGGTGGAGTATTTCGCACCGCGTATCACCCAATTGCAAGAGAGCGTCGGCAAGCGCCTGCGCGGAGAAGATCACGAAACGTGGGATGCGCGTCGCGATGAGCTAGAAAAAGCCGGCGTGCCAACCTCTCTGGCGAGCGTTGTCGCGGCGGCCAACAGCCTATATGCCGGGCTGGGCATCATCGAAGCGGCACGTGCCACCGACGAGAAGATCCAGCGTGTCGCCGAGGTCTATTACGACATTGGCCATCGTCTGGAGCTGCCGTGGATGAATGGCCAGATCAACGCACTAAAGGTACGCGATAGCTGGCAGGCGCAGGCGCGCGAAACCTTCCGCGACGATCTCGATCGCCAGCAATTGGCACTGACCGTCAGCGTGCTCAAGATGGACGGCGCGCCGAGTGGCGTGGAGCCTCGTGTCGAGCAGTGGCTGGAACGCCACGCGGGCTTGGTCGAACGCTGGTGCGGCCTGCTCAATGAGGTGCGTTCGGGTTCCCAGGGTGGTTTCCCGCTATTCGCGGTGGCCATTCGCGAGCTGGTCGATCTCGCCGAGAGCAACGGCGAGGGATAAGTCCGCACATAATGCCCCGAGCACGAGGCTTGGGGCATTGTCGATTTTCCTTCCTCTTCGAACCCGCAAGTGAAGCATTGGCGCTTATGTCTCTGATATGCTGTGCTCGACTCAGGTTCGAAGCCAAGTAGAGAAGCCCCATGAATCATCGCGTTATTACCACAATGCTCGTGGCCCTGGGACTGGCCAGCACGTCATCGCTGGCCATGGCCCAGAGCGCTGCACAGCAGAAGGCGCACGAAGCGGCGGCTAAAATCGATCTTACCGATTTCTTGCAGTCGAGCTCCGATGCACGTAGCCAGAGTTTTTTCTTCGGCGGGACGCAAACGCATCCCTTTACCGTTGAAAAGGCAGGACGCTATCAATTCCAGAGCTCGACCTTGCCGGGCGACTCCGACGATTACCGGATCGAAGCAACCTTGCTCGATGAGCAGGGCAAGGAGATCGCTTCGGCGTCGGGGCTGGGCCAGAACGATGGCTTGACCATGGAGCAACGTCTGGAGCCCGGCGATTACGTGTTGCGTGTATCCGGTCAGAAGTTCGGTACTACCAAGACGGGCGGCAATAGCTTCGTTATCTCCGTCAATGGCTTGGATGCCCAGGGCAACCGGCTTTCAAACGATGAAAGTGGTGTCGATGCTGGTGGCGGCATCATGTTCGGTGGCCCGGGTAAAGATGGCCATACGACGGCGTTCGTCGATGATGATGATGCGGTGGCGGCCATCGCTGCGCCGCGTCCCGAAGCCAGCGGGACAGCTTCTTCTGCGTCCTCGTCGGAGACGTCCACCGCATCGGCCGGTGACCAGGCCGTTGGTTCTTCCGACGATGAAGCCGCGTCCGCCAATGACGAAGACGCCTTGCCGGATGCCTTCGACGAGATTGTGACCGATTTGGCCATTCGTGAGCAGGGCAAGGTGTTGAGTTTCGACGTGGTGGAAGCGGGCACCGTGTCGGTGACAAGCTCGACCTTCCCTGGCAACGAGGGAACCTATCGTCTCGAAGCGCGGATTCTCGACGAAAACGGTGATGTCGTGGCGAGTGACGCGGGCGAAGGTTTCGAGAGCGATTTCGATATCGAAACCACATTGCAACCGGGGCGTTACACCGTTTGGGTGAAAGGCCAGAAGTTCGGCAGTGCGATGAGCGGCGTCAACAACTACACGCTACGCGTGCAGCAGCTCGATACTCAGCCGTAAGGTTCGATGGATTGTCGGGGGCTGACGCATCCCGACGCGAGCCCCGCTTCGCCATGTGCGAATGCGGGGCTCTGCGCTTTTGGGCATGGCTACGCTATACTGCGCGCCCATTTCATGTCTTGCCGCTTATTACATTGTCCGAGGATTCATGTACGCCCTGGCCCGTTCGCTACTGTTCCGACTCGATCCTGAAACCGCTCATGGCGTTGCCCTGACATCACTCGATGCCGGCCATCGCCTGGGGCTGAGCAGGTGGATGGGCGCGCATGTCGAGGCGCCCGTCACGCTGATGGGGCTGACGTTCCCCAATCGCGTGGGGTTGGCAGCGGGGCTCGATAAGAATGCCGAGCACCTCGATGCGCTCGGGGCACTGGGTTTTGGCTTCGTCGAAGTAGGCACGGTGACGCCCAAGCCGCAGCCGGGCAACCCCAGGCCACGTCTGTTTCGCGTGCCGGAATGCGGCGCGATCATCAATCGCATGGGGTTCAACAATGCCGGCGTCGACGCGCTTGTCGCCAATGTACGCAAGAGTCGTTACCGCGGCGTGATCGGCATCAACATTGGCAAGAATTTGAGTACGCCAGTCGAGCACGCGGTGGATGATTACCTGACGTGTCTGCGCAAAGTTCACGCGCACGCGGATTATGTCACGGTGAACCTATCGTCGCCGAACACACCGGGGCTGCGCAACTTACAGTTCGGCGAGCATCTGGAGGCGTTACTGGGCACGCTGGTCGAGGAAAAACACCGCCTCGATGCCGCTAGTGGCCGGAGCGTGCCTCTGGTCGTGAAGATCGCTCCCGATATGGATGCCGATGAGGTCGCGTTAGTTGCACAGGCGCTGGCGGCCAACGGCGTCGATGCCGTTATTGCTACCAATACCACGGTGTCGCGCGAGGCGGTGGCGGGGCTTGCACATGCCGAGGAGCAGGGCGGGCTTTCCGGCCGCCCGGTATTCGAGCCTTCCAATGCGGTGATCCAGGAGTTGCGCCGCCACCTACCGACGCTGCCGATCATTGGCGTCGGCGGTATCGACAGTGGTGACGCAGCGCGTGCCAAATGCAAGGCGGGGGCCGATCTCGTACAGCTTTATACTGGCTTCATCTATCGGGGACCGGCGCTGGTGGGCGAATGTGCTCGGGCGCTGACGTAATGTGCTTAGACGCAAAAAGGCCCGCGTTGCGGGCCTTGTCATGGACCTGTCAATGGGGCGTCGATCCAGGTGCCACGAAGGGTTCTACCATCACAGTACCATGGGGTTTCGATGGATGCCGGAAATCCCCGTCATGCCGGCCCATTGGTCCCCACGACCTTCACGCCAACCGCTCATCCAGTATTCACGGAGGTTGATGTTCTGGCTGGGGCAATCATCGCGAGAGCGCCCCGTCATGCCGGCTTTGTATCCGTGGACATATGCACGCTGAAAGCGATCACGTTTCTGTCGTTTCATCGGATGGCCTCTTATCAAGAACCGATTGTTGAGATCTGACAGTACATGCCGACAATGGGGCACCCATCACCGCCATGAACCGGAACGTCCGGACACGAAACGCATGCGTTTTCAGTAGCTACTACTTTTAAGTTTTAGTGCTTTGGTGCGGATTTGTCGACCAGCGATTTGGCATAAGCCAAACGTTCCATGTAAACCACAGGAATATGACCGGCGCGTGGCGCCGGGATGACGACTTTATGACCGATGTGCAATCCCAATCCTTGACGCTCTACGTCACCTGTCCCAAGGGCCTCGAGGGCTTGCTGGCCGACGAACTCGCGGGCTTCGGCGCGGAGGTGACCGGGACGACCGTGGCGGGTGTCCACGTTCAGGCCGATGTCGCGATGGCCTATCGCATCTGCCTGTGGTCGCGCCTGGCAAATCGCGTGGTGCTTTGCCTTCTGCGCGAGCAGGACATAGAACGTCCCGAGTCGCTGGTCCAGGCCGCCCGCCGGGTCGACTGGCGCGCACACCTGCGTACTGGAAGCAGCCTGGCCGTGGATTTTCATGGTCAATCCGAGCATATTCGCCATACGCGCTTCGGGGCTCAGAGCGTCAAGGATGGCATCGTCGATTCGATGCGGGCGGCTGGCCATGAGCGCCCGGTGATCGAGCTCAAAAACCCCGATACGCGTATTTACGCGCACCTGCATCGTGGGCGTTTGCTGCTAGGACTCGATCTGGTCGGTGGTAGCCTGCATCAGCGTGGCTATCGCCGCGATGCCGGCCATGCACCGCTCAAGGAAAACCTCGCCGCCGCCTTGCT
Organism: Chromohalobacter canadensis; assembly: GCF_029544075.1. Classification (GTDB taxonomy): domain Bacteria; phylum Pseudomonadota; class Gammaproteobacteria; order Pseudomonadales; family Halomonadaceae; genus Chromohalobacter; species Chromohalobacter canadensis_A. The sequence continues at coordinate 97,542 of NZ_JAJQJH010000012.1, forward strand.
GATGCGTGCCGACTGGCCGGCGCGGGCACGGCGTGGGGAACCCTTGCTCGATCCCATGTGCGGGGCGGGTACGTTGCTCATCGAGGCGGCCTTGATGGCGGCGGACATCGCCCCCCAGTTGGCCCGGCACTATTTCGCCTTCGAGGCCTGGGCGGAGCACGACCCCGGCGTATGGCAAGAGCTCAAGCGCGAGGCGGACGCCCGTGCCAGCGTGGGGCGCCGCCGCGTGAAGTCAAAGCTGTTCGGGCGCGATCAGAGCCCACCGGCCATCGCCGCCGCCAAGGCCAATGCCATGCGCGCGGGAATCCCCTCCTTGATCGAGTTGCAAGGCGCCGAGGTGGCGCAACTCACGCGGCCGGAAGGCGTCGACGGGCCGGGGCTGGTCATCACCAATCCGCCGTATGGCGAGCGCCTGGGCGAGTTGCCCGAGGTGGTGCCCATTTATACCGCCCTCGGTGAACGTTTGCGCGCCGAGTTCGAGGGCTGGCAATTGGCGCTATTTACCGGCAACCCCGACCTGGGTCACCGCACAGGACTGCGGGCCACCAAGCAGTATGCATTCAAGAACGGGCCGCTGGATTGCAAGTTGCTAATGATCCCGGTCGTGGTGGAGAGCGCCTCGCGCGGTGCCTCTGTCCAGGTCTCGGCCAAGAGCGGCTCGGCAGGCGAGCAAGACGCCCAGGAGGCACCGAGCCGTGCCCCGCGCAACGAGGGCGCGCAGATGTTCGCCAATCGGCTGGAGAAGAACCGCAAGCGACTGAAGAAGTGGCTCAAAAAGTCCGGCGAGAGTTGTTATCGACTCTACGATGCGGATATGCCGGAATATGCCCTGGCGGTGGATGTCTACGGCGAGCACGTACACGTGCAGGAATACGCGCCACCGCGCTCGGTAGACCCGCGCCAGGCGCAGCGTCGCTTGTTCGATGCCTTGGAGGTCATTCCCCAGGTGCTGGGCATGCGGGCGGAAAACGTGCACTACAAACAGCGCACACGACAATCGGGCAAGGCGCAATACACCAAGCAGGGTGCCAGTGGCGAACGTTTCGAGGTCAGTGAAGGGCCGGCACGGTTGTGGGTCAATCTTCGCGACTATCTGGATACCGGCTTATTTTTGGACCATCGTCCCGTGCGCCGAATGTTGCGCGACATGGCTGACGGCAAGCGCTTTCTCAACCTGTTCTGCTACACGGGAACGGCGACGGTTCAAGCAGCGCTGGGGGGCGCGAGCGACAGTGTCAGCGTCGATCTTTCCAATACCTACCTGGCCTGGGCACGCGATAACTTCGCGCTCAACCGTCTCGATCCCAGCCGGCATCGGGTGATTCGTGATGACTGTCTGCGGTGGTTGGAAACGGCGGGTAGCGAGTTCGACCTGATTTTCCTGGACCCGCCGACGTTCTCCAATTCCAAGAAGATGGATGACGTACTCGATGTGCAGCGCGATCACGCACGCCTCATCGAACTGGCGATGGCGCGCCTGTCAGCGGACGGCACATTGGTGTTCTCCAACAATCAGCGGCGCTTCACGCTCGACACCAGCATCGGCGAACGTTTCGCGGTGGAAGACATTTCGGCACGGACGTTCGATCCGGACTTCGCACGGCGCCCGGATCTGCATCATTGCTTCCTGATTCGTCACCACTGAGAGCAACGGCCGCGAGTGGTGCGGGATCAGAGGCCGTCGAGCAGCGACAGTTGGCGCATCGCCTCCTGGGCCTCGGGGCTGGTGTCATCGCTGGCCTCGAAGACCTTGGCGAAGCCGCGCGAGGACTGGATATGCGCGACATCCTCGAGCCATGTCGTGGCCTGCGCATAGCTGTCGGCCAGTTGATGCTTGAGGCCGCCGAACTGGGTGCCGATCTGGCCCCAGGCGCGGCTGAATATCCAGTCACCGAACATATCCTGGTGGACATGCACGAGAACATAGTCGTGTTCACTTTCCCAGCGGACGATCACGAGAACTCCTGATGGTGCCGTTGTGGTTGGCAATGGGCTTGTGACGTGTCTTTCGCGGGCCTACTATCGACATTCCCGGCGGGTATCGAATCCCCGGCGAGCACACCGTCTCCGGTGTCGCCGTGGACAGGCAAGTGCGCCCCGTGCGTATTGTAACCGGCCGTCGGACGTGAACAAGGGAGAAAAGAGAAGGTCATGCGCATCCTGGTCGATGAAAATATTCCTCTGGCCGACGACTTCTTTGGCGAGCTGGGCGATATCACCCGCTTGCCCGGGCGCGACATCGATGCTGCAGCGGTCCGCGAACAGGACCTGTTGGTCGTGCGCTCGATTACACCGGTGAATGCGGCGCTGCTTGACGGCTCCCGAGTGCGTTTCGTAGGCACCTGTACCATCGGTACCGACCATGTCGATCTAGACTATCTGCGAGAAGCGGGCATCGGATTCGCCAACGCGCCGGGCTGCAATGCCGACTCGGTGGTCGACTACGTGCTCTCGAGCCTCTTATTGCTGGCTGAGGAAGATGGTTTTCATCTAGCCGGCAAGACCATCGGCATCGTCGGGGCCGGCAACGTGGGTAGCCGTCTGGCGGAGCGCCTGGATGATCTCGACGTGACGTGCTTGATCTGCGATCCGCCACGCGCCGAGGCGGAAGGCCGCGAGGATTTTCTGGCGTTGGATAGCCTGCTCGAGCGTGCCGATATCGTCTGCCTGCATACGCCGCTGGTGTCGGAGGGGGAGCACGCGACTTGGCATCTGCTGGATGCGGGGCGTATCGACGCCCTGGCGTCGGGCACCGTGCTGATTAACGCTGGACGTGGCGCCTGTCTCGACAATCAGGCGCTGCGCGAGCGTCTCCAGCGCGCCAACGATCTACGCGTGGTACTGGACGTATGGGAAAACGAGCCGGGCATCGATCACGGCCTCTACGATCTCGTCGATATCGCCACGCCGCATATCGCCGGGCATAGCATCGACGGCAAGATGCGCGGCACTGAGCTTGTCTATCAGGCGGCGATGCGCCATTTTGGCTTGCCGGCGCGCAAGAAGCTCGGTCAGCTCAAGCCGGACCCATGGCTGCGCAAAATCGTCCTCACGCCTTGGTCGCCGCCGCTGGAAGCGCTATCGCTATGCACGCGAGCCTGCTACGACGTGCGCCGCGACATGCTGGCGTTCGATCGCTACCGCCGACGCATGGGGATGGCGGCGGGTTTTGATGCCTTCCGCGCCGAGTATCCGCTGCGGCGTGAGTTTTCCACCCTGCGCGTCGAGCTCAAGCAGAATAAGGGCGGCTTGCGTGACGCCCTCGAAGGTTTTGGTTTCAAGGTCAAGCTTTCTAACAAGTAGCAAGTCCTGAGTAGCAAGTTTAAGAGGCCTGGCAGCATACGCTGCGCCGAGACGAAAGCACCCACCGACCTTTTGATGAATTCAGGGCCGGTGGGTGCTTTGCGTTGCGCAGCAGTGTGCCGTAATTATTCGCGATAGGCGCTTTCCTTGAGGGCGCGAATGCGATCATCCAGCGGAGGGTGGCTGGAAAACAAGCGTTCCATGAGCTTACGCGTCTGTCCAGTGGTGATGGCGAAGGCCGTCAGCGTATCCGGCATCTGGTCGGGCATCTGCGTTTCGGCCTTGAGACGCCCCAAGGCATTGATCATCGCGCCGCTACCGGCGAGCTTGGCCCCGGCGGCGTCGGCGCGGTATTCGCGGAAGCGTGAGAACCAGGCGACGATGATTGAGGCCACCAGACCGAAGACGATCTCGGCGACGATGACCACCGCCATGTAACCGAAGAAGCCCAGGCCACCGCCTTCGTCGTCGCGACGCAGGAAGCTATCCACCAGTTGCGCGACGATGCGCGCGAAGAACATCACGAAGGTGTTGAGCACGCCCTGAATGAGCGCCAGCGTGACCATGTCGCCATTGGCAACGTGGCCGATCTCATGCGCTAGTACCGCTCGGATTTCCTCGGGGCGCATGCGCTCGAGCAAGCCGGCGGAGACCGCGACCAGAGCATCGTTCTTGTTCCAGCCCGTGGCGAAGGCGTTGGATTGCTGCGCGGGAAAGATCGCCACCTCGGGCATCTGGATACCCGCATCGCGAGCCAGCTCGCCGACGGTGTCGAGTAGCCATTGCTCGGTCGCATTGCTGGGCTGCTCGATCACCTTGGCCCTGGTACTCCTCTTCGCCATCCATTTGGAAATGAACAGCGATACCAACGACCCGGCCATGCCGATCACGAAGCAGAAGATCAACAGGCTGTTCATGTTGAGCCCGTTGGCGTTGAGGTAGGGCTCCACCCCTAGCAGTCGCAGCGTAATACTGGCCACGATCACCACGGCCAGATTGGTCGCGAGAAACAGCAGGATTCGCATCATCGATGGGTTCCCTCAGTTAGTGAGACAGCAATAGTCATGCCGATTCTTGTTGGCCATTAGATACGGCGTCTTGCCTTGGGTTTCAAGACAAATATCGATAATCGTTGAAAGCGCGATGATTCCCGCCCGAGCCAGGCTCGGGCGAGGGTCGGGTCATTGGCGGTAGCGCGACAGGAAGTTGGCGAAGCGGTCGAGGGCATCGTCGAGCTGGTCGGCCCAAGGGAGGGTGACGATGCGCACATGATCGGGAGACGGCCAGTTGAAGGCCGTGCCCTGGACCAGCAGGATCTTCTCCTGCAAGAGCAGGTCGAGTACCAGCTTCTGGTCGTCCTGAATGTTGAAGACCTCGGGGTCGAGACGCGGAAAGGCATACAGCGCCCCCTTGGGCTTGACGCAACTGACACCGGGAATCGCATTGAGCTTGTCATAGGTAATGTCGCGCTGGGCAAGCAGACGCCCACCGGGTAGCACCAGGTCGTTGATCGACTGATAGCCGCCGAGTGCCGTCTGGATGGCGTGCTGGGCGGGCACATTGGCGCACAGACGCATCGAGGCCAGCATGTTGAGCCCCTGAATGAAGTCGTCGGCGCGCTGCTTGCCGCGATTCCCGGAGAGAATCATCCAGCCGCTGCGAAACCCGGCGCAGCGATAGCTCTTGGAAAGCCCATTGAGCGTCACCACGAGCTGGTCGTCGTCGGCCAGCGCGCCGGTGGAGACATGCTCGGCATCGTCGTAGAGGATCTTGTCGTAGATCTCGTCGGAGAACACCACCAGGCCGTGGCGCCGCGCGATCGCCAACAATTCCTTGACCACTTCCGGCGGATAGACGGCGCCGGTGGGGTTGTTGGGATTGATGATGACGATGGCCTTGGTGCGTGCGGTGATCTTGTCGCGTACATCGTTCAAGTCCGGCGCCCAGTCGGCCTGCTCATCGCACAGGTAATGCACCGGCCGCCCGCCGGAGAGGTTGGCCGACGCCGTCCACAGTGGATAGTCGGGCGCGGGGATCAGTACCTCGTCGCCGTCGTCGAGCAGCGCCTGCATGGCCATGGCGATCAGCTCGGAGACGCCGTTACCGACGAACACATCTTCGACGCTGACATCGGGAATGTTCTTGCGCTGGCATTCTTGCATGATCGCCTTGCGCGCCGAATAAAGTCCCTTGGAATCGCAGTAGCCCTGGGCCGTCGGCAGGTTGCGCATCACATCCTGAAGAATCTCTTCAGGGGCTTCGAAACCGAAGGATGCGGGATTGCCGATGTTGAGCTTGAGGATGCGCTGGCCTTCGTCTTCGAGCCGCTTGGCGTGGTCGAGTACCGGGCCGCGAATGTCGTAACAGACGTTATCGAGCTTGTGCGATTTCCGAATGGGCGTGTCGGTATCCATGAGGCTTCCGTTTGCTGCGCAGCCGGTGGGGTGGAGGCGGTGTTTCCGTACCGTTCGGGGCGGGCTGCCGCGCCGCTTCCTAGCATACCGTGGCGCGCGGGCCACGCAAATGGCCCGCATCGGAATAGGCGATTGAAGTAGAAGGGTAAAAGCTTGGCTGTTTAGGCCGGGGAGGGTGACGCGTCCAGGGAGGGATCGTTTTCCTCGGGCACAGGGATGTCGTCCGGTGTTTCTAGCGTCAGACGCCCGAGCTTGCCATCGCGCAGCTCGTGCAGCAGCACTTCGGCGCCGCGGTGCATGTCGACGACGCCGCCGGCGCGCAAGCCGCCCCGTTTGCCGGCGATGGCCTCGACGATGGCTTGGCCATCGAAGCCAGCCAGCGCCAGCAAGTCGCGATGCGGTGGCCCGTCGGCTTCGACGCTGTCGGCATCCGGATTGGGAGTGTAGGCAGGCAACGTTTTGAGCTTGTAACGCGCCTTGAGGGCATCCGGGTAACGCTTGGCCAGCTCGGCGGCGGCGACGATGGCGACATCGCTATATTCCATGGCGGTATCGCGAATCGCGCCGCTGGCCGCCAGGCGATAGGCACTGGCCTGGTCCTCGATCTTCGGCCATAGCACGCCGGGGGTGTCGATCAGCGCGACTCGGCCATCCAGGCGTATTTTCTGCTGGCGCTTGGTAACGGCCGGCTCATTGCCGGTCTTGGCGAGCTTCTTGCCGGCCAGGCCATTGATCAAGGTAGATTTGCCGACATTGGGGATGCCCATCACCATCACGCGTACGTCGCGATCGGCGCGTACATGACCGGCGAGCTCGTGGCATAGCGCGGGGATGCGCTTCAACTCGCGCGATTGGGTGGTGGTCACCGCCAGCGCGCGGATATCGGGCTGGGCGTTGAAGTGTTCCACCCAGCGCTCAGTCTGCTCGGGGTCAGCGAGATCGGCGCGCGAGAGCACCTTGAGCACTGGTTTGTGCTCGGTCAACTCGGCCAACATGGGGTTGGCGCTGGAGTAGGGCAGGCGGGCATCGAGGACTTCGAGTACCACGTCGATTTCCGGTAGCGCCTCCGTTATCTGACGGCGGGCCTTGTGCATGTGTCCGGGATACCAACCCAGCATCGTCTTTACTCCAGCTCGAACAAACGGCCGCCTATGGTAGCAGAGCGAAGCCCGCTAGCAGAGCGGCGGCCGCGATGAATCTCACTCTCCAGATGCAAGACTTTCCAAATGCAAGACTCTTCCGGTGAATTACTCGCCGGGGTGGAAGTCGAGCGATACTGAATTGATGCAATAACGCTGCCCGGTGGTCTCCTGCGGACCGTCGGGGAATACATGTCCCAGATGTGCGTCGCAGCGACGGCACGTGACCTCGACGCGGCGCATGCCGTGAGACGTGTCCAAATGCTCCTCGACGCCAGCATCGGCCAGCGGTCGGTCGAAGCTCGGCCAGCCGCATCCAGAATCGAACTTATGCTCGTTTTCGAAGAGCGGGGCGCCGCAACAGATGCAGTGGTAAATGCCTTGTTCGTCGGAGACCTGGTGATCGCCGGTGAAAGGACGCTCAGTGCCTTTCTCGCGCGTCACGCGATACTGCTCGGGGGTTAACTGCTCCCGCCACTCGTGTTCGCTTTTATGCGTCTTCTCGCTCATTGCCGCCTCCTGCGTTGCGGATACTGTGATGCGCCATGCCGATGCCAAGAGCCCTTGTAACGCATGAGGGATGTCACGGCGTTTACTACAGTGGGCGCCACTTGGTCCACAATATGGGGGCATGGCAGCAACAAGAAAAGGGTGTTCAGACAGAGGGTTGACACCCGCGGGGGTGCCCAGTAATATACGCCGCACCTCGACGAGGCGAGTGATGACACGTCCCATTCGTCTAGTGGCCTAGGACACTGCCCTTTCACGGCAGTAACAGGGGTTCGAACCCCCTATGGGACGCCAACTCACCTCGTGTGGCTGGAAATGCGGGAATAGCTCAGCGGTAGAGCATCGCCTTGCCAAGGCGAGGGTCGGGAGTTCGAATCTCCTTTCCCGCTCCAAAATGCGTCCCATTCGTCTAGCGGTCTAGGACACTGCCCTTTCACGGCAGTAACAGGGGTTCAAACCCCCTATGGGACGCCACTTTCAGTCAGCGTGAGGCCGCAGTATCGGTGTTGTTTGTGATGCGGGAATAGCTCAGCGGTAGAGCATCGCCTTGCCAAGGCGAGGGTCGGGAGTTCGAATCTCCTTTCCCGCTCCA
>NZ_JAJQJH010000013.1 GCF_029544075.1 Chromohalobacter canadensis
TGCCTTGATAGGTCGTGACTGGCACCCCTATCCTGAGCAAACGCCCACATGAATTACCTGATCGATTGTTAAAGAGCTGCTTGCGTGTGCCCGATGGGCGCCTCGCAAGGAAGGCGTATTCTACCGAAAGCGCCGTGATTGTCAAGGCGTTAGCCGAGGTGACAATCGCTGACATCGCCTTGAACCGCGGCGTTGTCAGGGGCCTTTCGAGGTGCGGCGCATTTTACCGAATCCGGCGTCACTGTCAAGCGAGAAAACCAACCAACGATTCGAATTTCTCAAGCAAGTCAGCCACTTGCGCTACCCATCCACCACTGGCCACGAGGTCCGTCGCCGGCAGCGGATGCGTACTTTACGATCCACAGAGGAGGAACGCAAGGGGATGATTTAAAAATAGTTGCCGTTCGATTGGCAGCAGGTAAACGTTGCCGCCATTCGCCTTATCCACACCCCGAACGGGGCAGCACATAAAAGAGGGTGTGGATAATCCAGCGCCACACCGTGGCGGGCACTGGCTAAGAAAGAAACGAACTCAGCGTATTTTGCGCATGAGTGCGAGCAAAGGCCCCGACACCACATAGCAGCCGAACAAGATCAAGAGCATGAGCGAGGGCTCAAGTGAAATCACCACGAATGCGAGCACAATCGCCAACAGCACGACGAAGGGAACAGGGCCCTTGAAATCGACTTCCTTGAAGCTGTGGTAGCGGATGTTGCTGACCATCAACACCCCTGCTGCTGCCACGACGAACGCGATGAACAATTTAAAGCCCAAGGCATCGGCGTCGAACTTATGCAGCGTCCATACGCAGCCGGCGACGAGCGCGGCTGCGGAAGGACTCGGCAAACCCACGAACCACTTCTTGTCAGTACTGCCGATTTGCACATTAAAGCGAGCCAGACGCAATGCCGCACCGGAGGCAAAGATAAAAGCAGCGATCCAGCCAATCTTGCCGACGTCTTGCAGAATCCAGGAAAACGCCACCAGCGCAGGAGCTACGCCGAACGAAACCATGTCGGCCAGGCTGTCGAACTCGGCGCCGAAGGCACTTTGCGTGTTGGTCATCCGTGCCACGCGTCCATCGAGCCCATCGAGAACCATCGCCACGAAGATCGCGATGGCGGCCCCCGAGAAGTTGCCGTTCATCGCCGCGATAATGGAGAAGAAACCAGAAAACAGCGCCGATAGCGTGAACAGGTTGGGCAACAAATAAATGCCTCGTCGACGCACGCGCTTCCCATTCTCGATGGTTTCCTCAATGATTTCGTCTTCGTCCTGAAAGGCCGAATTGTCCTCCGAGACATCCTCGGTGTCGGCTTTCTTGGGCGATTCTGGCGTGCCCGATTCTTGCGTCATAAAAGTCATCCGTTGCCATGGAACGGCCCTTGATGGGCCATTCCGACATTCTACACACTGCAATCCTAGTCGACAGTCGGCCTCCTTGACGACCCAAAACGTAAACGGGCGCGGCCAATTGGCCGCGCCCGTTCGCTACCGACTCACAAAAGCGCTTAGTTCTTGCTCTTGTCGACCAGCTGGTTAGCCGCGATCCAGGGCATCATGCCACGCAGCTTCGCCCCCACCTGCTCGACCGGATGCTCGGCATTCAGGCGGCGACGCGCATGCATCGACGGATAGTTGCTGTTGCCCTCGTTGATGAACATCTTGGCGTATTCGCCGGTCTGGATGTCCTTCAAGGCATGGCGCATCGCTTCCCGAGACTGCTCGTTGATGACCTTGGGGCCAGTGACGTACTCGCCATACTCCGCATTGTTGGAGATGGAGTAGTTCATGTTGGCAATACCGCCTTCGTACATCAGGTCGACGATCAGCTTGAGTTCGTGCAGACACTCGAAGTAGGCCATCTCGGGCTCGTACCCGGCCTCGGTCAGCGTCTCGAAACCGGCCTTGACCAGTTCGACCGCGCCACCGCACAACACTGCCTGCTCGCCGAACAGGTCGGTTTCGGTTTCATCCTTGAAGGTCGTTTCGATGATGCCGCTACGACCACCACCCACGCCGGCAGCGTACGACAGCGACAGTTCCTTGGCCTGCCCCGTGGCATCCTGCTGCACGGCGATCAGGTCCGGGACACCCGCACCACGCACGAACTCGGAGCGCACCGTGTGACCCGGCGCCTTGGGCGCGATCATGATCACGTCCAGATCCGCGCGTGGCGTCACCTGGTTGTAGTGGATGTTGAAGCCATGCGCGAAAGCCAGCGTCGCGCCTTCTTTCAAGTTGGGCTCGATATCCTGCTCGTAGATCGCCTTCTGGTTCTCATCGGGCGCCAGCAGCATCACCACGTCGGCCGTCTTGCAGGCCTCAGGCACGGAGGCCACCTTGAAGCCCGCCTCTTCGGCCTTGGCCACTGACGAAGAGCCCGGACGCAGCGCCACGGTGACCTCGACGCCGGACTCCTTGAGGTTATGGGCATGGGCATGGCCCTGGGAACCATACCCCACGATGGTGACGTTCTTCGCCTGGATCAGCGAGAGGTCGCAATCTTTGTCGTAGTAAACGCGCATGTCGTACTCCAGATATCGAAGAAGGAACGTATTAAGTGTCAGCGTTGATGGCCTTCCGCCATGAGCGTCGTCTGTCGCGACGCTTTGATATCACTTTACGTCAGCCCCAAGCGTTGCGTAAAACGCTATATTTGCAATACCGTATGCCGAAAACTGAAATGATATTGCCATGGATACGCGTCCCTACCAACAGTTCCTCAGCCTGGCCGACACCCTGCACTTTGGCCGCTCCAGCGAGCTGTGTCACGTCAGTCCCTCGACACTGAGCCGCACGATCCGCCAGCTCGAGACACAACTCGGCGTAACCTTGTTCGAGCGCGACAACCGCAGTGTCCGACTGACTCATGAAGGCCGCCTCTTCCAGCGTTATGCACGCGATGCTCTGGAGCAATGGGATGTATTTCGTCACTCGCTGATGGCGGAAAGCCGCGAACTGTCCGGCGAGATCAGCATCTATTGCTCGGTGACTGCCAGCTACAGCTTTCTCTACGAGCTGCTCAGCGAGTTTCGACAGCGCCACCCGCGCATCGAATTGAAGCTGCATACCGGCGACCCGGCCAGCGCGGTTTCACGCGTCCTCAGCGGCGAAGAAGACATGTCGATCACCGCGCGTCCCGAGACCCTGCCCGCACAGCTAGCATTCAAGCCAATCGCCACGTCGCCGCTGCTGTTCATCGCGCCGCGCACCATGCCGGAATGGCTGGCTGGCCTCACCGCCACGACGGACGCCGCCAGTTGGGGCAGCATTCCCATGATCCTCTCGGAGTCGGGCCTTGCCCGCGAGCGAACGGATGCCTGGTTCCGCCAGTTGGGGGTCAAGCCGCGCATCTATGCCCAGGTGGCGGGCAACGAAGCCATCGTCAGCATGGTCGGGCTGGGCTTCGGCGTCGGCGTAGTGCCGCAGATCGTGGTCGACAACAGCCCATTGGCCGAGCGCATTCAGGCCCTCGAAGTCGAGCCCGCGTTAACGCCTTACGAGGTCGGGCTCTGCGTCACCGAGAAGAAGCTGCGCAACCCGCTGGTCAGGGCCCTATGGTCGCAGATCCGCTAGCCTTTACTCCTTAAAGCAAAAAGGCCGCTCGTGAGAGCGGCCTGTAATGGCATGGCATAAGAGCACAGGCTCAGAGGCTGAGTATCTTGTCACCTCGCGAGATGCCCGATACCCCGGTACGCGCCACCTCGAGAATACCGATCGGCGCCATGGCCTGGATGAAGGCGTCCAGCTTGCCGGCATCACCGGTGATCTGCACCGTATAGACACTCGGCGTAACGTCGACGATCTGCGCGCGGAAGATATCCACCGTGCGCTTGACCTCGTCGCGGCTCGCGCCCAGCGCCTTCACCTTGACCAACATCAGCTCACGCTCGATGTGATTGCCCTCGGTCAGGTCGACCAGCTTGACCACATCGATGAGCTTGTTGAGATGCTTGGTGATCTGCTCGATGACACGGTCATCGCCTTCCGTGGTCACGGTCAGGCGCGACAGGCTCGGCTCCTCAGTGGGCGCCACGTTGAGCGTTTCGATGTTGAAGTTGCGCTGGGAGAACAACCCCACCACGCGGGACAGGGCGCCGGGTTCGTTTTCCAGCAGAATCGAGATGATGTGGCGCATCAGGTCCGCTCCGTCTTCGAAAGCAGCATGTCACGCATGGCGCCCAAGGGCACCTGCATCGGATAGACGTGTTCCCGCGGGTCAACGTCGATATCGAGGAACACCAGTTCGTCGTTGTCGGCGAACGTGCGCTCCAGCGCCGCATCGAGCTCGTCGTGATGTTCTACCTTGAGCGCCGTGAAGCCGTAGGCATCGATCAACTTCTGAAAGTCCGGCAGCGACTCCACGTACGAGTGCGCATGGCGCGACTTGTAGTTGAGATCCTGCCACTGGCGCACCATACCCAGCGTGCCGTTGTTGAGGTTGATGATCTTGACCCCGGTGCCGAACTGCTTACAGGTCGACAATTCCTGCATCATCATCTGAAAGCTGCCCTCCCCGGTGAAGCACACCACGATGTCATCGGGGAAGTTCTGCTTGATGCCCATCGCCGCCGGGAAACCGAAGCCCATGGTGCCCAGCCCCCCGGATGTGATCCAGCGATTGGGCTTGTCGAACTTGTAGTACTGCGCCGCGAACATCTGGTGCTGGCCGACATCGGTGGTCACGAAGGCCTCGCCGCGCGTGATGTGATACACCGCCTCGATGACTTCCTGCGGCTTGAGTCGCTCGCCCGGCTGAGAAGCCTCGTAGAGCTTGCCTTCGCGCTCGGCGCGCCAACCATCGATGGTCGTCCACCATTCCGGCAGCGCCTCGGCGTTAGCCATTTCCCGGCCTTGCAACAGGCTGATCATTTCATTGATGACGCTATCCGCCGGCCCCACGATCGGCACATCGGCGCGCACCGTCTTGGAGATCGAACTGGGATCGATATCCACATGCACGATCTTGGCAGTGGGACAAAACTTCGAGGTGTTATTGGTGACTCGGTCGTCGAAGCGCGCCCCGATGGCGATGATCAGATCGGCATGGTGCATGGCCATGTTGGACTCATAGCTGCCGTGCATACCCAGCCAACCCAGCGACTGCGCATCGGTCTGCGGATAGGAGCCGATGCCCATCAACGTGGTGGTAATGGGGAAGCCCAGGCGTTTAACCAACGCCGTCAAGTTTTCGCTCGCGCCGCTGGTGACGATGCCGCCGCCGGTATAGAACACCGGCCGCCGCGCCTTGAGCATCATGTCCACGGCTTTCTTTATCTGGCCACTATGACCCCGCGTGACCGGGTTATAGGAGCGGATCTTGACCTTCTTCGGATAGACGTACTCATAACGCTCGGTGGGCGCCGTCATATCCTTGGGGATATCCACCACCACCGGCCCGGGGCGACCGGTCGCGGCGAGATAATACGCCTTCTTGAGCACCTCGGGGATCTCCGAAGGGTGCTTGATGGCGAAGCTGTGTTTCACGATAGGGCGCGTCACGCCGACGATGTCAGTTTCCTGAAAGGCATCTTCACCGATCAGATGACTGGCCACCTGGCCGCACAGCACCACCATCGGGATCGAATCCATGTAGGCGGTGGCGATGCCGGTCACGGCATTGGTCGCGCCGGGACCGGAGGTGACCAGCACCGTGCCTGGCTTGCCCGAGGCGCGGGCATAGCCATCGGCGGCGTGGGTAGCAGCTTGCTCATGACGAACGAGGATGTGTTTGACCTTGTCCTGGCGGAACAGCGCATCATAGATATGCAACGCTGCACCGCCGGGGTAGCCGTAGATACGCTCGACGCCCTCATCCTGCAGGAAGCGGGCGATCATGTCGGCGCCGGAAAGCAATTCCACTGATAGTTCTCCCCTGGAGATAACGAGTGCCATTCACTGCCACGTTACGGGCAGCGAAGTGTCGATGCGGCAGTACGCCGCTGCCGGCTGCGCCGGCACCTGATGCCATAATCCTGGCTCTGGGCCCGGGGTGGGGACCCGCACTCATAGAAACCGCCGAGACCGGCTGGTCAAAGCGATTCCTGGCACGGCAGATCGCCGTGTCGGGGTTGGCGGGAACAGGCGTTTGGCCCATACCCTTGATCTCCTTCGACAGGCGGGTAGAGGCATTTTTCAACCTACCCTTCACGCAGCGGCCGGGGATCACCCGTCAATGGCTGCGCCCGCAATCAGGAACCACCTAGATTCCATCAGCGCCCCCGAGCTGTCAACCTCTCACCGCGCACGCGCGGAGAGCAGTGCTGCATCACTCCGCCATTGATACGCCGATCATCCACTAAAGTTGGATGCCGGGTGGCAGCATAATTAAGGCATCGCTGCTGTAATCTTGATTAAGATGTGAGGGTCAGTGAATGGATTCACCCATACGGCAAAGGTAATTGCTCATGTCACCCATTCTGAAATGGTCCGTATTCGTCGCCATGGCGGGCTTCCTCTTCGGCTTCGACACCGCTGTGATTTCCGGAGCGGACAGGCCCGTGCAAGAACTCTGGGGACTCAGCGATCTCCAGCACGGCCTCTTCATCATGTCGATGGCGCTATGGGGGACGGTGCTCGGCGCGATCTTCGGCAATTGGCCTACCGACCGCCTGGGGCGGCGCAAGACACTGTTCGCGATCGGTGTCCTCTATTTCGTATCAGCCGTGGGCTCTGCACTCGCCACCGACCCGTTCTGGTTTTCCTTTTTCCGCCTGATCGGTGGGTTCGGCGTGGGCATGTCATCGGTCGCCGCGCCGGCCTATATCTCCGAGATCGCGCCCGCCGAACGGCGTGGCAACCTGGTAGCGCTCTATCAATTCAATGTGGTATTCGGCATTTTCATGGCCTACGTCTCGAACGCGATCCTCGGCAGCTTGCTCGGCGATGATGCCTGGCGCTGGATGGTCGGCATCGAAGCCGTACCGGCACTTGTCTATACACTGGCACTGTTCAAGGTACCCGAGAGCCCACGCTGGCTGATTCTCAATCGCCACGACACCCGTGGCGCTGCGGCGGTACTACGCCAGATCGATGCCAAGCGTGATGTCGATGCTCAGATCGAGGAGATTCAAGCCGCCGACCGCGAGGACAACAAGGTCCACTCACGCTTCTTCTCGCGCCGATACCGGTTGCCGATCACGCTGGCGTTCTTGATCGCCTTCTTCAATCAATTCACCGGCATCAACTTCGTGCTCTACTACGCGCCGCGTATTCTCGAGTCGGCACAGCTCGGCGCCAGCGCATCTTTGCTCTCCACCGCAGGCATCGGCTTGGTCATGGTGATCTTCACCATGATCGGTATGGCGTTGATCGATCGTTTCGGCCGCCGCAAGCTGATGTATATCGGCTCGGTGGGCTACATCATCTCGCTGTCGAGCATCTCGCATGCGTTCTTTACCGATAACCTGGGGGGCGCGCTGATTCCTCTTCAGCTATGCCTCTTCGTCGCCGCCCACGGCATCAGTCAGGGCACGGTCATCTGGGTCTTCATTTCCGAGATATTCCCCAATCGCGAGCGCGCCCGCGGTCAGTCGCTGGGCAGCTTCACGCACTGGTTCTTCGCCGCCGCGATCACACTGGTCACTCCCTGGGTGCTGGGCGTGTTCAACGGCGGGCCAGTATTCGCCTTCTTTGGCGTCATGATGGTGCTCCAGGTGCTCTTCGTCGCTTTCTTGATGCCGGAGACAAAAGGCGTGCCGCTGGAAAAGCTGCAGCGCAAGCTCTTCCCACAGGAGTAATCGGACCAGAAGGTGCCGGCGGCCCAGAAGTCGGGCACAAAAAACCCGCGACGCGGCACGTCGCGGGCGGGAAGACGGTCAGGACGCGACCGTATATCGAGAGTACCGATCGGCCCGGCCCCGCCGGACCGATCACGTTACTTGGCGAAGACGAGGTGGCCGTCTTCTGTAGTGACGCGGATAGTATCGCCCGCCGCGAAATGCCCGGCGAGCAACTCCTGCGCCAGCGGGTTCTCGATCCGGCTCTGGATGGCCCGCTTGAGCGGTCGTGCACCGAATACCGGATCGAAGCCGACCACCGCCAATTGCGCCAGGGCATCGTCGCTGACCTCGAGACGAATCTCGCGCTCGGCCAGACGCGCCCGGAGATGCTCGAGCTGGATGGCCGCGATGGACTGAATCTGCTCCTGCCCCAAGGCGTGGAACACCACCACTTCGTCGATGCGGTTGATCAGTTCCGGACGGAAATGATCGCCCACCACCCCCATCACGGCATCGCGCATCACGGCGTAATCGGCATCATCGCCGCCCATGCGCTGAATGATGTCCGACCCCATGTTGGAGGTCATCACGATCACCGTATTACGGAAGTCCACCGTGCGCCCCTGGCCATCGGTCAGCCGGCCATCCTCGAGCACCTGCAGCAGGATGTTGAAGACATCCGGATGCGCTTTTTCGACCTCGTCGAGCAGTAGCACGGAATAGGGCTTACGGCGCACCGCCTCGGTCAGGTAACCGCCTTCCTCATAGCCGACATAGCCCGGCGGCGCGCCGATCAGCCGCGCCACGGAATGCTTCTCCATGAACTCGGACATGTCGATGCGCACCATGGCCTCCTCGGTATCGAAGAGGAAGTTGGCCAGCGACTTGCACAGCTCGGTCTTGCCGACCCCGGTGGGCCCCAGGAACAGGAACGACCCGTTGGGGCGATGCGGGTCGGCCAATCCTGCGCGTGAGCGGCGCACGGCGTTGGCCACCGCGGTCACCGCCTCGTCTTGACCGATGACGCGTTCGTGCAGCGCCTCTTCCATGCGCAGCAGCTTGTCACGCTCGCCCTCGAGCATCTTGGACACCGGGATGCCAGTCCAGCGCGAGACCACCTCGGCGATCTCCTCCTCGGTAACGTTAGAGCGCAACAGCTGGTGCTTGGCGGTATCCGCCTCGTGCTCGCTGGCCTCGGCGATCTGCTGCTCGAGCTTGGGAATCACCCCGTACTGCAACTCGGACATACGCCCCAGATCGCTCTGCCGCCGTGCCGCCTCAAGATCGATGCGCGCCTGCTCGAGCTCCGCCTTGAACTGCGCAGCGCCCTGGATGCTGGCTTTCTCGGCCTTCCAGACCTCCTCGAGATCGGCATATTCACGGCTCAGTTCGTCGATCTGAGCTTCGAGTGAATCGAGGCGCTTCTTGGTCGCCTCGTCGGTTTCCTTCTTGAGTGCCTCGCGCTCCATCTTGAGCTGGATCAGTCGACGGTCGAGGCGGTCCATCTCCTCGGGCATCGAATCCAATTCCATGCGAATCCGCGAGGCCGCCTCATCGATCAGGTCGATGGCCTTGTCGGGCAGTTTCCGGTCGGTGATATAGCGCGTCGACAGCTTGGCCGCAGCGATGATCGCGCCGTCGGTGATATCGACACCGTGATGCACCTCATAGCGCTCCTTGAGGCCACGCAGGATCGCCACGGTGTCTTCCTCGTTGGGTTCATCCACCAACACCTTCTGGAAACGCCGCTCAAGCGCCGCGTCCTTCTCGATGTGCTGACGATACTCGTCCAACGTAGTCGCCCCGACGCAATGCAACTCACCGCGCGCCAACGCCGGCTTGAGCATATTGCCAGCATCCATCGCGCCCTCGGCCTTGCCAGCACCGACCATGGTGTGCAACTCATCGACGAACAGGATGACGCGGCCTTCTTCCTTGGCCAGCTCCCCGAGCACGGCCTTGAGGCGTTCCTCGAACTCGCCTCGGTACTTAGCGCCGGCCAACAACGACCCCATGTCCAAGGACAGCACGCGCTTATCTTTCAACCCCTCGGGCACCTCACCGTTGACGATACGCTGGGCCAGGCCCTCGACGATGGCGGTCTTGCCCACACCGGGATCGCCGATCAACACGGGATTGTTCTTGGTACGCCGCTGCAACACCTGGATGGTGCGGCGAATCTCGTCGTCGCGGCCGATCACCGGATCGAGCTTGCCATCCACGGCACGCTGGGTCAGATCCATGGTGTACTTATCCAGCGCTTCACGGCTTTCCTCAGCCGAGGCGTCATCCACCTTGTTACCGCCGCGCAGGCTATCGATGGCGCTACGCACGGACTGCACGTCCAGACCGGCCTGCTGGAGCACCTTGCTAATGGTGGTTTTCATTTCCAGCGCCGCCAGCACCACTAGCTCGCTGGCGATATATTGATCGCCACGCTGCTGGGCTTCGCGGTCGGCGAGGTTGAACAGCTGCGACAACGCCGAGGAAAGCTGCACATTGCCATCGAACTGGCCGACGCGCGGCAAATCGTCGAGATACTGTGAAAGCCCGTTACGCAGGCGCGACACATCGCCGCCGGCCTTCTGTACCAGGCCCTTGATGCCGTTTTCCTGCGCCTCGACGAGCGCCATCAGCACATGGCCGGGATCGAGTTGGTTATGACTGCGCCCTACCGCCAGGGACTGCGCCTCGCCCAGGGCGTTTTGCAATTTACTGGTCATGCGATCGATACGCATCGAACCCCTCCTTCATCCATCGCGACACGCCACCGGCATGCCGCACGGTTATCTTATGTTGACATCATCAATGGAGGTATGCTCGAGGCGTTTCAAGGCAGGGCGTGCAAAAATCGTTCCGACGCTCGATAACGTCGGTTCGGACGCGGAGCGCCGTTCAGCGCAACCAGATCACACTGGCCATGCGACCGGTGTGACCATCGTCGCGACGATGGGAATAAAAACGTGGCTCGCAGGCGGTACAGAAGTGGCCGCCGCCGATATGACCGATACCCAACCGCTCGAGACGCAACCGCGCCAAGCGATAGATATCCGCCATATAGTGCCCGAGGCGATAGGGGCTGGGCTCGAAGGCGCTTTCCGCTTCGGGCTGCACGGCCACGAAGGTTTCAAACACTTCAGGGCCGACCTCGAATTGCGCCTTGGAAATCGCCGGCCCCAGCCACGCCATGAGCTCATCAGGCGACTGTCCCAGAGCCGCCACGCTGGCCTCCAGCACGCCGCCCGCCAGGCTCCGCCAGCCGGCATGCGCCACACCCACACGCGTGCCCTGGCGATCGCAGAAGAACACCGGCAGACAATCGGCGGTCAGGACGGCACAGGCATACCCCTTGTCGAAGGCCACCGAGGCGTCCGCGCGCGGCGGCTGCTCGGCAAACGCCGCACGGTAGTCCTGCTGGACGGCGGCACCATGCACCTGGTTCAGCCATAACAAGGGACGGGCGTCGTCAAGCTCGGCACTCAACAGTCGGCGGCAGCGGTCGACCGACCCGGGAGTGTCGCCTACGTGATACGCCGTATTAAAGGACGCGAAGGCGCCCTGGCTGGGGCCGCTTTCGCGTGTGGTGACGAAGGCGCCGACCGTGCTCGGCGCCGGCCAATCGGGCAGAATCAAGGTGGGGCGTTCGTTCATGTGGGACTCACTCAGCGTGCGTGTCGGCTGCGTCGCGCAAAAAATCCAGCAACATCAGCATATCGTCCGGCAACGACGCGCGAAACTCCACCGCCTCGCCCGTACCGGGATGCACGAAGGCCAGCTTGCGTGCATGCAACGCCTGACGCGGAAAATGGCGCAGCACGTCCTTCAGTGCGTCGGTGGCCCCAGCAGGCATCTTGAGGCGACCGGCATAGACCGGGTCGCCGATCAACGGAAAGCGGCGATGTGCCATATGCACGCGGATCTGATGAGTACGCCCGGTTTCGAGGCGACAGCGGACATGCGTATGGGCGGGGAAACGCTCCACCACGCGGTAGTGCGTCACCGCCGGCTTGCCCGAGGGAGTGACTGCCTGGCGCTTGCGATCCTTGGGATGTCGCCCGATCGGTTCATCGACACTGCCCCCTGCGGTCATCCTGCCGGTCACCACGGCATCGTATTCACGCGACACCGTGCGCGCCTGCAACTGCTCGACCAGCGAGGCATGCGCCGATAACGTCTTGGCCACCACCATCAAACCGGTCGTGTCCTTGTCGAGCCGGTGCACGATGCCCGCCCGGGGCAGCTGCATCTGTCCCGGTGCATGATGCAGCAACGCGTTGAGCAGCGTCCCGTCCGGGTTGCCCGCGGCGGGATGCACGACCAGTCCCGCCGGCTTGTCGATCACGATGACATCATCGTCTTCATGGACGATATCCAGCGCCATTGCCTGCGGCGCGAAGCGCTTATCTTCCTCGAGCGTGGCCTCGAGCGTCAGTTGCTCGCCGCCGCGCAACTTGTCCTTGGGGCGCGCGGACGCGCCGTCGCAGGTCAGCGCCCCCGACTTGATCCACGCCTTGAGGCGCTCGCGGGAGAAGTCCGCGAAGAGCGCCGAGGCGATCTGGTCCAGACGCTGGCCCGCCATCGTTTCGGGGACGCGTTCTTCTCGCTGCACGGTATCTGCCATGGCAATGCTCGGTTCCATTTCGCCACCGGGGGCGTTTGCTTTATAGTGACTCCGAACTGGCGGATTCTAGCACGGCCGCCCCGTATTGGTTGAACGAGGATGACGATGCGATTCCCTTCACTTGGCACGTTCGGTGCGTTGCTGCTTAGTGGCGCGCTGCTTGCCGGTTGCGCCAGCAACGAGCCGGCCCCGGATTTACAAGAGCAGGATCTTTACCAGCAAGCTCAAGAGTCACTGGATGCTGGGCGTTACAGCACCGCCGTGACACGCCTCGAGGCGCTGGATACCCGTTTCCCCTTCGGTCGTTACGCCGAGCAGGCCCAGTTGGAGCTGATCTACGCGTACTATCAGACCGAGGACTGGGAGCAGGCGCGCGCCGCCGCCAGCCGCTTCATTCGTTTGCACCCCGATCACGAGCAGGTCGACTACGCGTATTACATGCGCGGCCTCGCAGCGTATCAAGCCGGGCGTTTCAGCCTCGAAGGGCTCGAGCTGATCGATATCTCCAAGCGTGATCTTGGCGCCACGCGCGATGCCAATGTCGACTTCGGCGAGCTGGTGCGGCGCTTCCCGGAAAGCCCCTACGCGGCCGACGCACGTCAACGCATCGTCTATCTGCGCAACGTGCTCTCGCGTCACGAGCTGCAAGTCGCCGATTTCTATCTTCGCAAGGGCGCCTATCTGGCGGCGATCAATCGCGGCAAGTGGGTGCTTGAGCATTACCCACAAACACCTGCCACACGCGACGCCCTGGCAGTAATGGTCGAGGGCTACATGGGGCTGAACATGCCCGAGCGGGCGCGCGACGCCTTGCAGACGCTCATCGACAACGACCCCGACAATGCACGCCTCGATGGCAAGACTTTCGAGCCCGAGCATGTCGACGCCAAGCCGCTGACGCTGAATCGCTGACGACGGGCTTCGGGTCGCAAAGTTAAGCCGCGCACCCAGCCCAGTAAAACACCCTCGCCGGTCATGCCGACGAGGGTGTTTTTCATGGATCGTAGCCCGAAACCGGGGTCATTCCCCCGGCTGCCAGCCGTTGACGATGGGATAACGACGATCGCGCCCGAAACCGCGCGCGGTCACGCGAACCCCCACCGGCGCCTGACGCCGCTTGTATTCGCTGCGGTCGACCAGCTTCACGACCTTGTAGACATCTTCGCTGGCGAAGCCCGCATCGATGATCGCCTCGGCGCTCATGTCGCCTTCGATGTAGCGCTCGAGGATGGCGTCCAGTTCGTCGTAGCCGGGCAGCGAGTCGCTGTCCGCTTGGTCCGGCGCCAACTCGGCGGAAGGCGGGCGCGTAATGACACGCTCGGGAATGGCCGGCTCCTGCTCATTGCGCCACTTGGCAAGGCGATACACCCACGTCTTGTAGACGTCCTTGAGCGCGTTGTAACCGCCCACCATATCGCCATATAGCGTGGCATAGCCCACCGCCATCTCGCTCTTGTTGCCGGTACTCAGCACCATCAGCCCCTTCTTGTTGGAAAGCGCCATCAACAACACGCCCCGGCAACGCGACTGCAGGTTCTCCTCGGTGGTATCACGCTGGGTACCGGCGAAGCTCTCTTCCAGCGTGGCGGTGAAGGCTTCCACCATCGGCGCGATGGGCATGACCTCGTAATGCACGCCGAGCAAATCGGCTTGCGCGGCCGCATCCGCCTTGGAGATATCCGCCGTATAGTGATAGGGCATCATCACCGCCTGCACGCGCTCGGGGCCCAACGCATCGACCGCGATGGCCAGCGACAGGGCGGAGTCGATACCGCCGGAAAGCCCCAACACTACGCCCTGGAAGCCACTCTTGTTGACGTAGTCGCGAAGCCCGGTCACCAGTGCGCAATATAGGCTTTCTTCCGACTCCAGCAGCGGTTCGCATTCGCCGGCCTCGGGCGCCCATGCGCCTTGTGCGTCGGTAAAACGCACCGGCATCAGGCCGACTTCCCAGAACGGCGCACGTACCGCAACCTCCCCCTGGGCGTCGAGCACCAGCGACCCCCCATCGAAGACCAGCTCGTCCTGGCCACCAATCTGGTTGAGATATACTAGCGGCCGCGCAGCCGACTGAGCACGCCGGGCGAATAACCGCTCGCGCTCGAGCGGCTTGTCACGGTGATAGGGCGAGGCATTGAGCGTGATCAGGATATCGGCGCCGGCCTCGACACTCTGCGTCACCGGCGCACCGTCCCACAGATCCTCACAGACCAGGATGCCAAGCTTGGCGCCGCCATGCTCGATGACCAGCGGCGAGTGCCCTGGTGTGAAGTAGCGCTGCTCGTCGAATACCTGATAGTTGGGAAGCGCCTGCTTGGCATATTCGCCGAGCCATTCGCCGTTGTACAACACGCCCGCAAGGTTATGCAGCCGGCCATCGCGCCTGCCTGGATAGCCGATGACAACCATCACGTCTCGCGACACCTTGCGCGCCATCGTCGCACGCGCCTCTTCCAGGCGTGTTTCCATCGATTCGCGCAACAGCAAGTCTTCCGGCGGATAACCGGTCAGGAACAGTTCGGGGAAGACCACCACGTCGGCGCGGTGTTCGATGCGCGCTTCGCGCACGGCTTCGATGGCCTGTGCGGTATTGCCGGGGATATCGCCCACCAGCGGGTCGAGCTGGGCCATCACCAGAGTCAGGTCTTGCATGAGCGGAAAGCGCCTCTCTCATTGCGATTGGCTGTGGAAACTGCCGTCGAGACGGCCTCATGGCTGTATTGTCACGCAACGCCGGCTCGCTGGCAAAATGCCTTGTCGTCAGACACCACCTAGCCGATAGGGGGCAGGATCGACCACCGGCGCGCGTTGCAGCAGTTGATCGACCAGCAGACGCGTCGACGCCGGCGCCAGCACCAGGCCATTGCGATAATGGCCGGCGTTGACCCATAACCCCTCGATGTCCGGCACCGCGCCGATGGACGGCACGCCATCCGGCGAACCGGGGCGCAAGCCGGCCCAGTGATGCTCCACCGGGCACTCGGCCAGCGCCGGCACGATCGACAGCGCGCTATCGTAAAGCGAGTCCTTGGCCACCTCGGTGGTGCGCTGATCGAACCCCACTTCTTCCAAGGTGGACCCGGCAACGACGCGCCCATCGCCACGCGGGATCACGTAACGGCCATCCTTCAGCACCACGCGTTCGACCAGCCCCGGCGGCGCCTTGAACAAAATCATCTGCCCACGCACCGGGCGCACCGGCAGGGTTACGCCGATACCCGCCAGCAGCTGACCAGCCCAGGCGCCACCGCATACCACTACGCGCTCGGCTGCCTCGCGCCCCGCCGATGTCCGAACGCCACGAAGGCGCCCATCCGACACATCCAGCGCCTCGACCTCGACATGCTCGCGCAGGGTTACATTAGGCATCGCCAGCAGGCGGGCCCGCAGCGCCTTGCACAAGCGTGGGTTTCGAATACTGCCCAGAGTCGGCATCCACAGCGCCGAGTCGACCCCGGGAGCGACATTGGGCTCCTTGGCGTAAATCGTCTCCGCACCGACCCGTTCCAAGGGCTTGCCAACCTCGCGTGCCCACGCAAGCGCCTGGGGCTCATCATCGACACGCAGATACAGAAGCCCTCGCTGGCGATACTCGGGATCGATGCCGGTTTCTTCCAGCAGGCGCAGCGACAATTCAGGATAGGCGCCTTCGGAATAGCGCGACAACGCAGAGATTTGCGCGCTATAGCGCCAGGGGTACAGCGGAGAGACGATGCCGCCACCGGCCCAGGAAGCCTCGCGGCCACATTCGCCGCGCTCGAGTAGGGTGACGCGACGGCCGGCATCGGCGAGTTGCAGAGCCGTCATCATGCCGATGACGCCGCCTCCAACGATCAGAAAATCACTCACGCGGGCACTCATTTCATCGCTGAGAAACCTGCAATCTATCATGCGACGCGCAGCAAGGCAGCGGCGGGGACACCGAGTTACCAGCAGTCCTCGGCGCCCGCGCCGCGTTCCCCGGCATCATTCAGAGTCAACTCGCCGCAACGGTCTTCACTCTGACTGCCCGTGGGCGTCGCCTTGAGCGTGAATTCATTGGCCGAGCGCTTATCAAAGTCGAAGGTGTAAGACTCATTCTGCGTCATTGCATCGGGCAAGGTCTCGGTCGCTTCGGTATCGTAGCGGCTGTCCCGCGTGTACTGGCGCTCCATCCAGTACGCCAGTTGCGTCAAAGTAGCCTGGGCGTCAGCACGGTGTGCCTTGCGCACATACTCGGTATACGAGGGAATGGCGATCGCTGCCAGGATGCCGATGATGACCATGACGATCATCAGCTCGATCAGGGTAAAACCGCGGGTTCGATGCATGGCATGGGCTCCTGGAGACGGAAAGCGAGACGTTCAACGCAAGGTACTCAGCGCAAGACCTCGCGCCACGCCGGACGACTGGGCCCCTCGGAAGAACGGGTAACGCGCGTGTCGTGATTATCGGCCTGCGCCCGGCGGGCTTGAATCAACGCCTCGCCTGACTCGCGAGGCAACATCAGCGTAACGCGACGCTTGAGCAACGCATGCGTTACCTGGCGCCTGCCCCAGCCAAACGCGGTCATCTCGATACGTGCTTGGCAGGGCGCGCCGACCTCGGGACACGAGCTCGTCAGGGCAGCCAGCGTCACGCGGGGCGGCTCGTGGGTATCGAAGGGGATGGGTGCCCCGCTATCGCCATATGCCACGCCGTCACGTCGCCAACGAGCGGCCGACCATTGGCTGGCATGCGACGCCTGTGGCATCAGGCAATCAGGCGCCGCGCAGTCGCCTTGAGCATCGGGCAGTGTGTAATCCGCATGACGCAATCGCCATTCGCCTTCTTTAAGCGCTGCCTGCGCTGCTTGAAACGCCACCTGGCGATCCATGACATTGCGCGCCATGCGCTCCTGCAGGACCGCGCCCTGCAGACCGGCGAGTCCCAACGCCGTCATCGCCATCAGCAGAATCAGCGCGACGATCAGCGTCATGCCCCGTTCCCGAGAGGGGCCGCTGACGCTCACGATGACGTCTCTCCCTGCGAGGTGACAAGCGGCGGAGATGCCACATTACGCAGAGCCACGCTCGTGGCGTACACCCGATATAGGCGACGATCCAACGCCGTGACGGTTTCGCCGTCGAAGACATAGGATGATGCCGTATCGACGAGCCCATTCTGTCGCGACGCCACCAGCAATTCGATGCTCACGCCCTTGACGCTGGCCCAATCGCCGACGCCCGCGGCGCGGCGCCAACGACCTTCGACGAAATAGCGCAGCGCCATGGCCTCGACATTCGCGTCGAGCGGCTGGGGAGACGCACCATCCACCGCGCAGTCCAGCCCCTGCGAGGCGTTCAGCGATAGCGTCGCCCGCGTGATGTCAGCACTCTCGAGCCCCCCGCCCAGGCAATCCTGCAGAGGCTCATCCGTGCTGCCGTAATAGCGGACCCGCAAGGTGCTGCCGTTCCCCGCCACGATAGCGCCCTGGGCAAATTGCGATGTCGCCGGAAAGGTCTGCGCCTTTTGCCATTCGGCATACCCCGCCTTGCGTAGCTCCCGTGTCAGCACGTCAGTCACGAAGCGACCGCTCTCCTGCACCTGAGCCAGTTGCGTTTGCAAGCGGTACTGATGCTGATAGGCAATGAACAGGTCAATGACGCCAAGCAGCACGATCATGCTCAGCGCCAGGCTCACCATCAACTCGATCAGCGACACCCCGCTTTGATGGCGCCGCCCCGGAATGGGTCGCTCAAAGTCGGGTCTGTAATCGATATTGCCGCTGCCCATCGTCATCACTCCAGCTCACACGCGGCGATCGCCAGACCACCTTCACCATCGCCGTCGCCACATCGTCATCGCCCGTCACCTCGATGCAGCCTTGCGCCTGGGGCAGCGCGCTAACCAGTCCGGTCAGCCAGGCACTTACCTGGGCCGATGCGGCGTTGCCGGGGTCGTCACTGCACGGCTGATCATAGGCACCGGCCAGCGCGCCGTGGCGGTCGATGCGCAAGCGTTCGAGCATGGCCCCCACCCGCTGCACCGCCTGAGACTCGGCATCGGCATGCCGCTGGGCACGCAGTGCCTGGGTCTGCGTAGCCGCCAATCCCAGCATGCCGAAAGATAAAATGAACAGCGTGATCAGCACTTCGATCAAGCTGAAACCCGGCGTACATCCATGCCGTGACCGCGCGCCCCTATGTGTTGCCCTCATCGTATTTGCTCGACTGCCAAGACTACTTTATAAACAAACAAAGTAAATACTAATATAAAGTAAGGCAATCGATGCATCCAACATCGTGGCACATGCGAGGAATGACACTGCTCGAATTGCTCGTGATCATCATCATCGTCGGCCTGCTCACCACCCAAGGCGTTCCCGCCATGGGTCATGTGCTACGCGATCAACGCTTGCAGGCCGCCAGTCATACGCTTTATCAGGCGCTTTACTACGCGCGCAGCGAGGCTATTCGCCAAGGCGTGCCGGTGATGATGGTGGGTGAGCCAGATGGCTGGGAACAGGGCTGGCGCATATTCGCCGATCGCGACGACGATGGCGAGCAATCGCCCTCGGAGCCGACACTACGCGCGGGTGGCGCCCCACCCGGCGGACTCCGGCTGCACGCCAATCAGCCCTTGCGTCGCTACGTGCGTTACGCGTCGAACGGCTACTCGATCCGTGCCTCCGGCAGCTTTCAGATTGGCAGCTTCTATCTGTGCACGGCCAAAGCGACGACACCGGCACGGCGGATCGTGCTGAGCCGTGGCGGCCGGGTACGCATCGAGCGCCTGCCCGATGGTGACACTGCCTGCGCGCGATGACTCAGTCCGCATTGCCGTATGACAAGCCTTCTAGAGACCAACCGGAGGCGCTGGAGTTATCATCGCCGTTGTCACCACTACCGCCATCGCCGTCTCCACCACCGCCCGTACCAACGGTCGACTCCATCAGTGCTTCGTCATAGTGAATGCCGGCACCGCCGGAAACCTCGACACGCCGTCCTTTCACGGCACCATACAATCCCCCCCCAGCGGCAACATTGACGGTGCTGTAAGGCGCGAAGATGGTGCCCTTGAATGCGGAGGCTCCGGTGATATTGACGCCAGCGTTCCAGCCGCTGGCACCCTCATCGTCATAGGCCGAGTAGAGAGATAGGATGGGATTGCCTTCATCATCGGTCACGCTGTCGGACGCCACATTGAGATTGCTGCCCAGGTTGAAACGCCCCTCCTCGGTGACGATCTTCAACGAACTGCCCTCGGCGACGCTGAATGTGGCACCGCCGCCAATATCGACATCGCCTTTGACGTAGAGTGTCATGTCGCCGCCGTCGACGACGAAGTTGGCACTGCCACCCAGCGAAAAACTGTCCAGCACAAGGACGTTGGTGGGCTCGGGGAAGATGCCATCGACCGGGACGTCGCGTGAGACCTTGTAGCGCTCGGGATTCGGCACGCTGTTGTTATTACGATCAGACGACACCTGGAGCCCATTCGGCGTCAGCGTATAAGTCTGGCTGCCACCACCAATCGATAGGCTCCCCGACGAGGCATCTGGCAGCGCATCGATCAAGTCACTAATCGTCGCGCCCTTGGTTGTCGTGGATGTAAAAGCTTCACAGCTTTGCTGCTCAACTTCCACTTTAGAAGCCTCAGGGGCTTCAGGGGCCTCAGCAACATCTGGTGAGACGAGGTTGATGGTGCCGCCCACTTGGTTTGCCACATCCCGCTTATTCACGGTTGTATGCACTTTCGGTGCCGTAGCATTACCTCCGATGCGCGAACTCCAGCTACCGGTAACGATTTCCGTATTCGCCACGACATTGCCACTGATGGTTCCACTGTCAGGTAAGCGAACGGACATTTGCGAGCTGACATCTCCCGCCGCTTGTGCCCCACCTCCGTTGATCGTGACATCTAGCTTAGAGAGGATGCTGCCCAAAACCGTGCTGCCCTCTAACGTAACCGCGCCTTGACTATTGATCCCTCCGCCGACTTCTGCGCCGCCACCTTCTATTGCCACATCCCGGTTCGCGAGGATATTGCCCACAACCGCTCCACCTTTTAACGTAACCGCCCCCCGGCTACTAATACCCCCGCCGACTTTCGCGCCACCGCCATTGATCGTGACATCTCGATTGGCGAGGATACTGCCTGAAACACTACCTCCATTTAGCATCTCGACCGAACCACGACTGCTAATATCGCCTTGGATATCGGCACCACCATTATTTATCACGATATCGTCGTTCGCTTTCAGATCGCCATGAATCGTGCCAGAGTTACCGACGATAATTCGCCCCGCAGACTCTACATCTCCGTAGACCGGCTTCCCAGTACCCAAGACAATATCACTTTCCTGAGAGTTGGACTTTATGGTGGCATTACTTTTATTAGCATTGCCACCTTCACCGTACTTTCCATCACGGGAATCGTAACTATCGATAACTCCACCGCCTGATGCGTCAACACCCTCGCAGCCGAGCAACACGTTTTGATAAGCACCATCGGGTTGCTCATCACCAGATTGCTCATCATTATTTATAGAGTAAACGGCCTGCAACACATCGCGCCCATTGTTATTTTCGGAAGCGTCATTCTCATCATAGCCACTCAGCCTTTTCTCACCCCAAAAAACCACCTTCACTCTATCGCCTTCGAGCTTTACGACCTCTTTAATTCCTGCTCGAGTAAAAGCGTACTTAATATCTTCATCACCACCATCTTCATCCTGCTCCTCTTCCCCATTGCGCTCCCGTGCTCTTTTCTCACGTTCACCGCTAGGAAGCCAGTTCTCGTCGTCCTCACGGGGAAAAATGATCGTACCTTTCTCGGAACCACCAAGCCTTTTTTCCACTACTGCCTTAACCTCTTCTCCCCAGCTTTCTCTTTCAAAGCGTCGAAAAGCCTCGTCCGCGCCCGCCTCATAATTATTGGTTCGCACATAATTACCTGCCTGACGCTCTTGATACTTATTGACGGACATGCCGGAAATAACAGCCCCGGACGCCACCGTCAGCAGCAGCATTCCCACGACGAGCACGAACCCAGACTGTTTTGATGCCTTCATTATTTATCCTCTTTAGGCTTATCGGAATCATTGATATCACGCGCAGCCAAATGAAAGGACAAGGCTTTACTTTCACATGCCTCATTACTTGGATCGCAATCCCAGTCATAGTAATCAATAAATACGACGACACCGTCTAGGCCTTCACCTGTCTTGCATCCCTTTTCACCTTCTTCGAGCAAACGGCAAAAGCGAATCGCTTCTATACCGACCTTACCCGCAGACGACAAATCAACTATCTTTCTGCCCTTAGGTTGACATAAAAAATCGGAACCGTCAGATTGGTAAACAACAGACCCAGCAGTGGTTTGGCCATCTTGATCAGACCCCACTCCTGGACAGGTTATTCTATTCTCTACCGATTCTGACGACGCCAAGACAAGCTTATTCCCGTTACTACTTTCTTCTATCTTGACAGACTTCGCCACCTTGATTGACGAAGATAGTACCCGATGTATATACATCAGCTCGTCTTGCAGCTTGTAATAGTTATCCCGCTGCTCACTAACACTACTGATCGCTTGGTAAGCCGTGATCGTGCCACCGAGGATAATCAAGCCGAGAAACATGCTGATCATCATTTCGATCAGCGTGAAGCCTCGTTGGCGATGTTGGTTATTCATCCGCTGGCTCAGTTGCATGGCAAGAAGGCCACCAAGTTCACGTGCGGAGGCTCATAGTTTGCGTCACCCGGGTCTCCATGGCCCTGCCACGTGATCTCAAGGTCATAAAGGCCATTCCTGATATTTTCCCCCTCCCCATGAGCCGAGGGAAGTCCTTCAAAATTAGCGACATAATTCTTCCAGCTACTCTTAATATCTTTACAAGTCTCATCCTGCTGCGCCCAGGCGCGTTCGTTCATGTCTCTAACCATGATGGTGGCGATTGTCGTATTGAGACTCTCGCGTGCGTTCTGCAACGAGTTGAGCTGCATCGCGGCGAGCCCGAGCATGCCGACGGAGAGAATCGTCAGTGCGACCAGCACTTCGATTAGGCCGAAACCTTGCTGGCGATGAGGAGGGCGCTGTGCCGGTGACTCGATCATGCGTCGCACTCCTCGCCATTCTCGTCATCCTGCTCAGCGACATAAGCTCGTCCGGTCATCGTCAAGCACACTTGGCGTGAGGCGTCGCCCGACAGTCCCGCATGACTGAGACGCCATTCGCCATCAGAATCGGGATATCCCAGATCATTGAAAGTGACTTCATCGGGAGGCTGGGCGTTCTCACCACCCACGCTGAGCTGGGCCGGCAACGGCTCATGGACTACGACCGTATTTTTATCCTTGTCGGCTATCCGCCAGCCTTTTGCCCAGTTCTTGCCCGTAGCCGGGCTCATCGTGACATCGGCCTCGCGCATGATGGCTTCACCACGCGCCAGGCGCAGCGCGGCGACTAGTTCGTTGCTGGCGTCGGTGAGCTGTTGCTGCTGGCGCAAGGACTGAAAGCTGGGCACGGCGATGCTTGCCATGATCGCGAAGATCACCAGCACGATCAGCAATTCGAGGAGGGAAAAACCACGGCTATGCGACACGTGGCGAAGGCGATAAGCACGATGCGGCACGTACGACTTCCTGATCGGTGAAGCGGCGCGTTACGTACGCGGCATGGGGCAATACCCCATGCGCTTTGTCAATGTAGCGTACTTTGCAACGAATTGTAACGCTCACATCACATCGAAGACGCGGCACCTCTCACGTGCTGGCGATCACCTGCTCTCGCAGTTCCTTGGGCATGGAGAAGACGATGTCTTCCGCCTGCCCGGCGAGTTCATTGGGATCCTCGGCGCCCAGCGACTTGAGCCGGTCGATGACCGCCTGGACGAGGACTTCCGGTGCGCTAGCACCGGCCGTGATGCCGATGGTTTCCACGCCATCTACCCATTCGGGGCGGATCTGCTCGGCGGTATCGATCAGATACGCCGGCGTGCCGGTGCGCTCTGCCAATTCCCGCAGGCGGTTCGAATTGGAGCTGTTGGGACTGCCCACCACCAGCACCAGGCCGCTTTCGCTAGCCAGTTCACGCACCGCGTCCTGACGATTCTGGGTGGCATAGCAGATGTCGTCCTTGCGCGGCCCGTCGATACGCGGGAACTTCTCGCGCAGGGCATCGATGACCCTTGAGGTGTCATCCATGGACAGCGTGGTCTGGGTGACGAATGCCAGCCGGTCAGGGTCGTTGACCTCGAGGCTCGCCACGTCCTGCTCGTCCTCGACGAGATGGATCTGACCGCCGAAGGAGGTATCGTAGCGCCCCATGGTGCCCTCGACCTCGGGATGGCCGGCATGCCCGATGAGCACGCACTCCTGGCCACGCTTGGCGTAGCGCAGGACTTCCATGTGCACCTTGGTGACCAGCGGGCAGGTGGCGTCGAAGATACGCAGTCCACGCCGCTCGGCCTCTTCCTGGACCGCACGCGACACGCCGTGGGCGGAGAAGATGACGATCACGTCGTCGGGGATTTCATGCAACTCCTCGACGAATACCGCCCCGCGCTCGCGCAGACTATCCACCACGAAGCGGTTGTGGACGACTTCGTGACGCACGTAGATGGGTGGCCCGAACACATCGAGCGCGCGATTGACGATCTCGATGGCGCGGTCTACGCCGGCACAGAAACCGCGTGGATTGGCCAGCTTGATTTGCATGCTTACCTCGCCTCGATGCGTCGTGGCATCGTATCGATGGGCGGCGTGCGCCCGTCAAAACTTAATGGGTCGTGGCCGGGCGAACCTCGATCACCTCCACCTCGAAGGTCAGGGTACGCCCCGCCAGCGGGTGATTGAAGTCCACATCGACATTACGTTCGTCGATTTCGGCGATGACGCCGGGCAGCTCGCCGCCACCCGGGTCGGTGAACGACATCATCGTACCGACCTCGAGCTCGTCGTCGAACTGATCGCGCGGCAGGCGCTGCACGTTCTGCGGATTGTGCTGGCCGAAGCCGTGCTCGGGGGTAATGGTAAAACGACCTGTCTCGCCATCGGTCATGCCCTTGAGCGGGGTCTCGAACCCCGGCGGCAGGTTACCATCGCCGACCTGGAACGTCGCCGGTGCCTTGTCGCGGGTGGAGTCGATCACCGTCTCGTCTTCCAATTTGACGGTGAAATGCAACGTCACTTCCATCCCATCGCCGATGCGGTACTCACTCATGGGGCGTCTCTCTTATCGGATGTTGCCGTGTGTCGTCGGCCGTCACGCAGGGAGGCCAGAATCAAACCAATGGCTCCCAAGGTGATGGCGGTATCGGCCAAGTTAAAGGCGGGGAAGTAATTTCCCTGCCAATGAAACGACAGAAAGTCGACCACATAGCCATGCACCAGGCGATCATAGAGATTGCCCAACGCGCCACCGATCACCAACGCAATCGCTGCGGCCGAGAGACGTTCATCGGCCTTGAGACGCGTCAACCATACGGTCAGGCCGATGCTAACGCCGAGAGCGATGGCCGCAAACAGCCAGCGTTGCCACCCGGCGTGATCGGCCAGGAAGCTGAATGCCGCGCCGGTGTTGTGCAAAAGCGTCAGATTGAACACCGGCAATAATTCGACCGGTTGTGCATAGATCAAATGAGTGCTGGCGAGCAGCTTGCTGCCCAGGTCCAGCACGATCACCAGCAGCGCCAGCCATAGCCAGCGCAGGGGCCGCTTCATGGGCGGCAATACCGATCGATCAGGCGTTGCAGCGTCGTTCATTCGAGCCTCTCATATCATGATCAAGCGGCGCTATGGCCCGTGATGCGCCATCAGGCATAACGGCGCGTTTCACCCGGCCCATCGGGCAGGTTGCTAAGGCAACGACCGCACAGGTTCGGATCAGCGGCATGCGTCCCCACATCTGCGCGGTGATGCCAGCAGCGCTCGCACTTGGTGTGCGGACTTTCCATCACGCCCACCTTGAGCCCGTCGAGCTCGCTGGCCTCGGCCTGCTCGCTGCCCGCCGCGTTCAGCGACGCCAGATGCACCTCGCTGGTCAATAGCACGAAACGCAACTCATCGCCGAGCTGCGACAAGGTCTCGCGCATACCATCATCAGCGTAAAGCGTGACCTCGGCAGCGAGGCTATTGCGTATCACCTTGGCGTTACGCGCGTCTTCCAGGCACTTGTTGACCGCCTGCTTGACCTCGAGCACCCGCGACCAAAACTCACGCCCCATCACGGCATCCGCCTTCAGGGTCGCCAGGTGCGGATAGTATTCCTCCAGCAGCACGCTATCGCCGCGCGTGCCGGGGATGGCCTCGTAGATTTCCTCGGCGGTGAAGGACAGAATCGGCGCCACCCAGCGCACCAACGCCTCGACCACATGATAGAGCGCCGTCTGGCAGCTGCGGCGCGCGAGCGAGTCAGCCTGGGTGGTGTACTGGCGATCCTTGATCACATCCAGATAGAAGCCGCCCAGCTCGTGCGCGCAGAAGTCGTGCACCTGCTGATAGACGTCACGGAAGCGGTAGTCGTCATAGGCCGTCTGCATGCGCTGCTGAAGTTGCGCCGCGCGATCCACCGCCCACTGATCCAGCGCCAGCATGTCCTCGAACGCCACGGCGTCACGCGCGGGATCGAAGCCATTCAAGTTGGCCAGCAAGAAGCGTGCGGTGTTGCGGATACGCCGGTAGACGTCGGCGGTGCGCTTCAGGATCTCGTCGGAGACCGCCATCTCGCCGGAATAGTCGGTGGAGGCGACCCACAGGCGCAGGATATCGGCGCCCAGCTTGTCCATCACCTGCTGCGGCGCGATGACGTTGCCCATCGACTTGGACATCTTGCGGCCCTTCTCGTCGACGGTGAAGCCGTGTGTCAGCAGCGCCTTGTAGGGCGCATGGCCGTCGATGGCGCATCCGGTCAGCAACGACGAATGGAACCAGCCGCGATGTTGGTCGGAACCTTCGAGATACAGATCGGCGCGCGGCCCTTGTGCATGCCCCAGCGAATGCGAGCCACGCAGCACGTGCCAATGGGTGGTGCCGGAGTCGAACCACACATCCAGGGTATCGGTAACTTTCTCGTAGTCGTCGGCCTCGTCGCCCAGCAGCTCGCGGGCGTCGAGACGGAACCAGGCATCGATGCCCTCGGCTTCGACGCGCTTGGCGACATCTTCCATCAGCTCGACGGTGCGCGGATGCCATTCCCCGGTCTGTTTGTGCAGGAAGAACGGAATCGGCACCCCCCAGTTGCGCTGGCGCGAAATGCACCAGTCGGGACGGTTGGCGATCATCGAGTGCAGGCGCGCCTTGCCCCAGGCGGGAACGAACTGCGTCGCCTCGACGCCGTCCAAGGCGCGCTGACGCAGGGTGCGCCCCGTATCGTCCTCGCGGTCCATGCCCACGAACCACTGGGCGGTCGCGCGGTAGATGACCGGCGTCTTGTGACGCCAGCAGTGCATGTAGCTGTGCGTGATCGGCGTGTGCACCATCAGCGCGTTCACTTCACGCAGCTTGTCGACGATCTGAGGATTGGCCTTCCAGATCATCTGCCCGCCGAAGAACGGCAGATCATCGCTGTACACGCCATTGCCCTGTACGGGGTTGAGCATGTCATCGAAGCTCATGCCGTGCGCGCGGCAGGTCATGAAATCGTCCAGGCCGTAGGACGGCGCCGAGTGGACGATCCCCGTGCTGCCCTCTTCCACGGTCACGTAATCGGCGAGATACACCGGCGCCACGCGCTCGTAGAAAGGATGCTGAAAAGTGATGAACTCCAGCGACGCGCCCGTCGTCGTGGCCACGACATCGCCCTCGAGGCCATAGCGCGCTAGACAGCTTTCGACCAGTTCCTCGGCGAGCACCAGCAGCCGCTCGCCGGTATCGACCAGGGCGTAGGTGAAGTCGGGATGCACGTTCAGCGCCTGGTTGGCGGGAATGGTCCACGGCGTGGTGGTCCAGATGACGATCGCCGCCGGCTTATCAAGCGACGTGAGCCCGAACGCCGTCGCTAACTTGGCGGGATCGGCGGCGGTGAAGGCGACATCGATGGCATCGGACTTCTTGTCGGCGTACTCGACTTCCGCCTCGGCCAGGGCCGAGCCACAATCGAAGCACCAGTTGACCGGCTTCAAGCCCTTGAAGACGTAGCCGCCCTCGACCATCTTGGCCAGCGCGCGGATCTCACCCGCTTCGTTGGCGAAGTCCATGGTCCGGTAGGGGTGCTCCCAGTCGCCGATCACGCCCAGGCGCACGAAGTCGGTCTTCTGCGCTTCGATCTGCGCCCCCGCGTACTCGCGACATAGATCGCGTGCTTCACCGGCGCCGAGATGCTTGCCGTGAGTGGTCTCGACCTTGTGCTCGATGGGCAAGCCGTGACAGTCCCAGCCGGGCACGTAGGGCGCATCGTACCCCGCCAGCGCCTTCGACTTGACGACGATGTCCTTGAGAATCTTGTTGACGGCATGACCGATGTGAATACTGCCGTTGGCGTAGGGAGGGCCATCGTGCAGCACGAAGCTCTCGCGGCCGGCGCGCGCGTCGCGCAAGCGTTCGTAGAGGTTCATGTCCTGCCACTGCGATACCCGCCCCGGCTCACGCTTGGGCAACATGCCACGCATGGGGAAGTCGGTCTCGGGGAGGTTCAGGGTATGTTTGTAATCGCTCATAGCGGAAGGTCAGCCATCGTCTTGGTCAGCCGGGCGAGAGCCGGCCGAGGAGTCGGAAGTCGAAGGCTCGGGCGCCAAGGGCGCCGAGGCCAGCGGATAAGTCCAGCCAGTCGAAGCGCACGGCAGCTCGAGTGCGGTGGCATCGAGCGGTGTGGCCGCACGAAAATAGCGACGTGCCTGCGCCAGATCGGCATGAATCTGACGCGTCAGGGCCTCCAGCCCCGCAAAATTGACCTCGCCTCGCAGCCGTGCACAGGGCACGACCGTAAGACGCTGGCCATAGAGGTCACCTTCGAAATCGAACAGATGCACCTCCAACACCGGCCGCGTACTGCCTACCGTGGGACGCCAGCCGATGTTGGCCGCCCCCGGCAGCTCGCGGCCATCAGGCAGCCGCGTGACGCAGGCATAGATACCGCGTAGTGCAAGGGAGCGCGACGCCAACGGCAGATTAGCGGTAGGCACGCCGATGGTGCGCCCCAACTGCCGGTCGGCAACCACACGCCCTGAGAGCTGGTAGGGACGCCCCAGCAACCGCGCGGCCTGGGCGAAGTTGCCGCTGGCTAGCATGGTGCGTACCCGGGTACTTGAGACGCGCTCATCATCGAGGGCAAAAGTGCGCGTATGCTCGACCTCAAAACCACGGCGCTCGCCCACGCGTTGCAGCAATGCGAAATCGCCCGCTCGGTCACAGCCAAAACGAAAGTCGTCACCCACGACGAGATGCTTGACCCCCAGGCCGCGGATCAGCACGCGCTCGATGAACTCATCGGCCGTCAGACTTCGCAGAGCAGCATTGAAGGGTAGGCAGACGATGCGCTCGGCGCCGTATTCGGCCAGCAGCTCGACCTTGTCGCGCAGCCTGCTCAAACGAGGCGGCGCCTGCTCGCCGGCAAAATACTCGCGTGGCTGGGGCTCGAAGACGACCACCGTCATCGGCAATCCCAACGCCGTGGCGCGGCTCTTGAGCTGATCGAGGATCGCTTGATGGCCGCGATGCACGCCATCAAAATTGCCGATCGTCGCCACGCACGGGCCCGCCTCACGCAGATTGTGCAGTCCTCTGATCAGTTCCATATGCCGTTCATATGCCGGTGAAACGTTCGATTATAACCAAGGGGGCCACAACTGACAGCCATGCCTGCCCTACCATCAGCCACCCAGACGGAAATGCCTGAGGCGCACACCGCACAGCGCCAGCCATCCAAAGTAGACCAGGGCACCGCCTAGGGTCAGTCCAAGTAGTGTCGCCGCGCGCTGCCATACACCCCAGGCCAGCCACTGATGCCATTCGGGGCATAACCACCAAAGCCCGGCACCCATGACGACGCAGCCGCCGCCCAGTGTCAACGCGTAGCGTCCCCAACCCGGCTGAAACATCAGTACGCCGCGCCGCTGTAGCCCCCAACCCAACAAGCCGGCGTTGAGAAACGCCGACAGCGCCGTGGCCAGTGCCAGTCCTGCATGCGCTAGCGGCCAGATCAACAACAGGTTCAAGACCATGTTGGCGACCATCGCCACGACCCCGATTTTAACCGGCGTCTTGGTGTCCTGGCGCGCGAAGTACCCCGGCGCCAGCACCTTGATGAGCATGAAGGGCAACAGACCTAACGCATAAGCCCGCATGCTGCGCGCCGCCATCACGATATCGTGATCCGTCATCGCCCCATAGTGGAACAAGCTCACCAGCAATGGCTCGGCCAGCAGCACCAAAGCCAAGGCTGCGGGCAGCCCGATCAATAGCACTGCGCGCAGCGCCCAGTCGAGCATCTTCGCGAAGTGCGCTGGCGACTGTTCGGCATGGCGCTTGGAGAGGGCCGGTAAGATCACCGTGCCCAGTGCCACACCGAATACGCCCAGCGGCAACTCCACCAGGCGATCCGAGTAGTAGAGCCAAGACACGCTACCCGACGCCAGCAGAGACGCCAGCACGGTATCCAGCAACAGATTGATCTGCGACACCGACACCCCGAACAACGCCGGCGCCATCAGCGCCAGGATGCGACGCACGCCCGGGTGCCGGAAGTTGGGCCAGGGGCGCGGCGTCAGCCCCAAACGTGCCAAGAACGGCACCTGAAACCCCAACTGAACGACACCCGCGATCAGTACCCCCCAGGCCAGCGCCATGGCCGGGTCCTGCATCCAGGGCGTCAGGCCCAACGCCGCGCCGATCAATGACAGGTTGAGCAGCACCGGGGTGAACGCCGGCACGGCGAAACGGTTCCAGGTGTTGAGCACGCTACCCGCGAAGGCGGTGAGCGAAATCAGCCACAGGTAGGGAAACGTCAAACGTAGCATGTCGGCGGTCAGCGCCAGCTTGCCCGGGTCAGCACTAAAGCCTGGCGCGAATAGCCACACCAGCCAGGGCGCGAGGAGCACCGCCACGGCGCTGAGCAGGGCAAGTATCACACCAAGACTGCCCGATACCGCATCGAGCAGTTCGCGTACCTCTTCACGGGTCCGCTGGGTGGCATACTCGGACAGCACCGGAATGAATGCCTGATTGAAGGCGCCCTCGGCGAACAGGCGGCGCATGAAGTTGGGAATCTTGAAGGCGACGAAGAAGGCATCCGCACCGCTGCCGGCCCCGAACAAGGCCGCGATCACGACATCGCGCGCCAGCCCCAGCACGCGCGAGAGCATGGTCATCGTGCTGACCACCATCCCCGAGCGCAACAGACCGCCACGCGCCGGTCGCTTCGCTGCCGACTCGCCGTCTTCCGGCGCTGCCTGCGATTGCTTACCCGTCACCGACTACCTCCACACCTCCGACGCCCAAGCGCCACTTACAAAAAAACCGGCCGAAGCCGGTTTTTTCACGCGTTAACGCCAAGTCCCGGCTTCAGGCAGCCAGGGCCTTAATTCGCTTGTTCAAGCGACTCTTGATGCGTGCAGCCTTACGCTTGGAGATCGCATCCTTGTCGGCGATGCGGTCGATGACCGGCTGTGCCGCCTTGAGCTCGGCCATGGCCTGACCGTGATCGCCGCTTTGGATCGCCTTGACGACGCGCTTGATATACGTGCGCACCATGCTGCGTTGGCTGGCATTGTGCTGACGACGCTGCTCCGCCTGGCGGGCGCGTTTACGGGCCTGTTTGGTGTTCGCCACCGTCTACTCCTTGGAGATGTTGACAGTCATATTCTGTAAGAAATTGATTCGTATGACTTTTTACTACGTCACGCGAATCGGCCAAAACGGGATCGCCACTCGCGAGGCGCCCCATCAACGGGCCGTGTCTGAGAGGATGCGGCATTCTAGCATGGTCCGCGTGGAAACGGCTATAGGTTCACCGATCGACTCCTCGACATCACGCCCTCAGATGATGACCAAGTTATCGCGATGAATGAGCTCCGGCGATTCCATGTAGCCAAGCAACGTCTCGATACGATGACTGGGCTGACCCACGATACGACGTGCTTCGTCGCTGCCGTAGTTGACCAGCCCCTTGGCGACTCGGGCACCTTGCTCGTTGACACAGACCACCATGTCGCCGCGCTTGAAGACGCCCTCGGCACGCCGCACGCCCACTGGCAGCAAGCTCGATCCATGGCGATGCAGTACCTCGACCGCGCCATCATCGAGCACCAGCGTGCCGCGCACCTGAAGCTGCCCAGCCAGCCACCGCTTGCGCGCTGCCAACGGCGCATGATCCGGCATCAACAACGTACCCAACGTTTCACCTTCCGCCAGCCGCGTTAGCACCGACGCCTGACGCCCACTGGCGATCACCGTCAACGCACCGGAGCGTGCCGCCAGGCGCGCAGCACGCACTTTGGTCGTCATTCCGCCGCGCCCTAAGGCACCGCCATCGCCG
The DNA here is from genome assembly GCF_029544075.1 of Chromohalobacter canadensis. Taxonomy (GTDB): domain Bacteria; phylum Pseudomonadota; class Gammaproteobacteria; order Pseudomonadales; family Halomonadaceae; genus Chromohalobacter; species Chromohalobacter canadensis_A. Next base: position 31,781 of record NZ_JAJQJH010000013.1, read on the forward strand.
GCCACCAACGCCAGGGCAGGATCGTCGGCACGCCCTTCGCTGATCAACCGCGCCTCGGGATCGTGGCGTGGATCGGCATCGAACAAACCTTCCTGATCGGTGAGCAGAATCAGCGCGTCCGCTTCCAGAAGGTTGGCCACCAGCGCGCCCAGCGTATCGTTATCGCCGAAGCGGATCTCGTCCGTGACCACGGTGTCGTTTTCGTTGATCACCGGCACCACACGCAACGCGACCAGCGTGCGCAACGCCGAGCGCGCATTGAGGTAACGCTTGCGGTCGGACAGATCATCATGCGTTAAAAGCACTTGCGCGCTACGCAGACCGTGACGCGCGAAGTGACCCTCGTAGCATTGCGATAGCCCCGACTGCCCTACCGCGGCAGCCGCTTGCAGTTCATACACTGCCGAGGGCCGGGATGCCCAGCCCAGACGCGCCATGCCCTCGGCCACCGCCCCGGACGAGACCAGCACGACCTCGACACCACGCGCATGTAGGGAGGCAATCTGATCGACCCAACCGCCGATGGCCTCGGCATCGAGACCACGGCCGTCGTTGGTCAACAATGCGCTGCCGATCTTGACCACGACACGCCGCGCACCACGCAAGGCATCACGGCTTGCCGACTGCGACTCACTCACCGGCTTCTCTCCCTTCTTGCCTTGGCTCAGGGGGCGTATTCCACTTCGACATCGTAATCATCATCGTCGAAGTCATCGTCATCTTCCTGGACCGGCTTGCGCTTGCGCGACATGCGCGCTTCGGTACGCGCCACGGCCTCGTCTTCCATGCGCTGACGCATCTCGCGCTCATGCTCGAAGGCCACCTCGTCTTCCGCCTCGAGCTGACGCTGCTCGGTCAGCCAGCGATGCGCCGCCTGTACCAGCGGCTGGGTGCCCTCGCTGCTAATCGCCGAAATCCGATACACCGGCCCCGCCCATTCCAGGCGCGCGACGATATCGTCGACCGTCGCCTGGCGCTCCTCCTCGGGGAGCAAGTCGAGCTTGTTGAGCACCAACCAGCGCGGCCGTTCGGCCAGCGTGGTGGAAAATTGCTCAAGCTCGTACGCGATAGCCCGCGCACTCTCCACGGGATCGCTTTCATCGAACGGCGCCACATCAACGACATGCAGCAACAACCGCGTACGGGTCAGGTGCTTGAGGAACCGAAGCCCCAGGCCCGCGCCGTCGGACGCGCCTTCGATCAACCCGGGCACGTCGGCCATCACGAAATGCTCATGCGTACCCAACTTGACCACCCCGAGATTGGGCACCAGCGTGGTGAAGGGGTAGTTGGCAACCTTGGGTTTGGCGGCCGAGACGGCACGAATCAGCGTCGACTTGCCGGCATTGGGAACGCCCAGCAAGCCGACATCGGCCATCACCTTCATCTCGAAGCGCAGGTTGCGGCGCTCGCCCTCGGTACCCGGCGTCGTCTTGCGCGGCGCCCGGTTAGTGGAAGACTTGAAATGAATGTTGCCCAGCCCTCGGCGGCCCGCCTGCGCCACCAGCTCGACTTGGCCGATCTCGGTCACATCGGCGATTACCTCGAGGGTATCCTCGTCGATCACCGTAGTCCCCACCGGTACCTTGACGTACAGGTCCTCGCCATTGCGACCGCTCATCTGACGGCCTTGGCCAGGCTGCCCATTGGGCGCCTTGTAGAAACGCTGATACTTGAAATCGATCAGCGTATTGAGGGCGTCGTCACCGATCAGGTAGACATTGCCGCCGTGCCCACCGTCGCCGCCGTCCGGCCCGCCCTTGGGAACGTACTTCTCGCGCCGGAAACTCAGGCAGCCGTTGCCGCCCTTGCCGGCCTCCACAATGATCGAGGCTTCGTCGACGAATTGCATGGACACTTCTCCCGACGGCTACGGCCGCCCTATACGAAAAGACCCCGCCTGAGCGGGGCCTTTTCTTTCACCGTTCGCGGCGGTCTCAGGCGGAGACGACGCTCACGAACTTGCGGTTTTTCGGACCCTTGGTCTCGAACTTGATTACGCCTTCGTTCAGAGCGAACAAGGTGTGATCCTTGCCAATACCAACGCCGCTGCCCGCGTGGAACTTGGTGCCACGCTGACGCACGATGATGTTGCCGGCGGTCGCCGCCTGGCCACCGAACAGCTTGACACCAAGACGTTTGGATTCGCTATCGCGACCGTTACGAGAACTACCGGCAGCCTTTTTATGAGCCATTGCAAATACCTCGCGTTATCTAGGGAATATCGCTTAAGCGGAAATTCCAGTGATCTTGACTTCGGTGAACCACTGACGATGGCCTTGACGACGCATCTGGTGCTTACGGCGACGGAACTTGATGATCTGCACCTTTTCGCCGCGACCATGGGAAACGACTTCCGCCGTCACCTTGGCACCTTCGACCAACGGCGCGCCGACCTTGACGTCATCGTCATCGGCGACCAGCAGAACTTGGTCGAGTTCGAGGGTTTCACCCGTGGCCACTTCCAGCTTCTCGAGCTTCAGGGTCTGGCCTTCCTGAACGCGGTACTGCTTGCCACCGCTTTTGATAACTGCGTACATGTCACTCTCCAGCACTCATCGGGATTGCGCTCTTCATCGGCCTGCGGCGAGTGGCGCCCCTTCCGGCAGCCATCTGACAGGGAGCATGATGAGTCGAGCCGCGCATTATAGCGACACTCTCGCGTACCGGGCAAGTGTCTTTCGTGCCACGAATGGCGCGCTCCGACTCCAGGCACCGCGTGCGCCTTGACGCCCCTCGGGGGGCCCCCTAGCATAGCCTGAGCCCAAGGCCGCAATGAGCCGGCCCAACCCCTTTTTGCGACAAGCCGACCCATGCAGCCTAACGCATCGCCTCTTCATGCGGCGGTCGCGGATGATTTCGCCGCCGTCGATCGCACCATCCTCGCCCAACTGGCTTCCCGGGTTCCCCTCGTCGAAACCATTGGCCACTACATCATCGAAAGCGGCGGCAAACGGCTGCGTCCTCTGCTCGTGCTGCTCGCGGCGCGTTCGCTGGGCTATCCGGGCGAGCGCCACGTGACCCTGGCCACGCTGATCGAGTTCATGCATACCTCGACGCTGTTGCATGACGACGTGGTCGACGAATCACACCTGCGCCGTGGCAAGGCCACCGCCAACGATGCCTGGGGCAACGCCCCCTCGGTGCTGGTCGGCGACTTCCTCTACTCGCGCTCGTTCCAGATGATGGTCGAGGTCGGCTCGATGCGCGTGATGGAGATTCTCTCCGGCGCCACCTGCGTGATCGCCGAAGGCGAGGTGTTGCAGCTGACCAATATCGGCAACCCCGATATCGATGAGGCCGCCTACTTCGAGACCATCCAGGGCAAGACCGCCATGCTCTTCGAGGCTGCCAGCCACAGCGGCGCGGTACTCGCCGAAGCCAGCCCCGCGCAGGAAGAAGCACTCCAGCTCTACGGGCGCTATCTAGGCCTGGCCTTCCAGCTCGTCGACGACCTGCTCGACTATCAAGGCGACGCCGATGCCATGGGCAAGAACGTCGGCGACGACCTTGCCGAGGGCAAACCCACACTGCCGCTCATCCATGCCATGTCCGCCGGCGATACCGAACAGACCAAGATGATTCGCCGCGCCATCCGCCAGGGCGGACTCGACCATCTCGACGAGGTGCTGGCCATCGTCAACGACACCGGCGCTCTGGAATATACCCGCCGCCGCGCCGTGGAAATGGCCGACCGTGCGCTGGCCCAACTCGAGCTGCTACCCGAAAGCCGCTACCGCGACAGCATGGCCGAACTCGCCCATCTCGCTGTCGAGCGCCAGACCTGACCCGCCGCCTCGCAAAAGGGTTGCGCGCGCATCGCGGATGCGTATAATGCAGCCCCGTCGAGCCGGCACCCCCGGCGCGAACGGAGTATAGCTCAGCTTGGTAGAGCGCTGCCTTCGGGAGGCAGAGGTCGTAGGTTCGAATCCTGCTACTCCGACCAAGAACATCAGTAAAAACGGCCACTTAGCTCATCAGAGCGGTGGCCGTTTTTCGTTGCTGCGCCCTCCAGGTTCCACACATCGAGAAGTCCTCAGCCAAGGCTGATAATGGGACAAGTGCTGCACGAGCGGCGTCTGCTTGAGCTTATCGAGACAAGAAGTTGCTGGCAGGTGCCAGAAAAGCGTAAAACCTGAAAGCATGCGGATAACAAGAACCGAAAGGAGCAACCCATGAGCCGTTATCATGCTCCCGGTGCCCAAGGCAGTGCCGAGCCTGGCTCGGATGGCAAGGTCATGGCCAACAAGTTGGGCCTTACCGATCAGGAAAGCCTGGATGAAGCGGAAACCGAGCTGCTTCTCAAGCTCTATGAAGACGTATTCAGCACGCTGGAGGAAGACCAGTCCATCGATACCGAGACGTTGAAGCACTGGCATCGCCGTTGGCTGGGTAGCCTCTACGACTGGGCGGGGGAGGAGCGCCAGGTCAACCTGGAAAAGGACGGCTTTCCGTTTGCGGCAGCGGCCCAGCTACCCAATTTACTGCATCAGTTAGACAAGAAATGGCTGAGCCCACTGACGCCATGTAGTGGCATGACCCGAGAGGCAGCCATCAGAGTCATCGCTCAGGTGCATGTCGAGCTAATTCTGATCCATCCCTTCCGGGATTGTAATGGACGCATCGCGCGTCTGCTGGCCGATGCCATGGCCTATCAGGCGGGGATGAACCTGCTGGACTACCACGACTGGATCGAGAACAAAGACGCCTACATAGGCGCGATCCACGCCGGCCTGAGCGGCGATTACGGGCCGATGATAGAACGAGTCAGTAAAGCGGCAGGGACTTGAAGCGGGACTGGCTAGTGCTCAGCTTTGTCTCAATAGCGTGGCTAGACTTACCGGTTTCCACGGCAGTGGACGTGGCAACGGCCTTCAGTAGAGCTTTGCGATCCACTGTGCGACGTTTTTTGAACGCTGTGGAAGCTGTCATGGAAGTCCTCCTCATTCGATAGACTCTATTTTACGCGTTTTCCCAAGAACCTGCATTCAGGTTCTCGTCCTGGCCCCGCCACTTCGATTCCTTAACCTGAGTTATCGAAACATCGCGTTCCGCCCGTCATGGTAACCAAGCTAGGAAGCCCCGTGGCACACGGATGTGCCAACCTTCTTACTCTTCTCTTTGCCAGTACGCTCACCAGAACGTTTGCACCAAAACGTCGATAGGCATGGTGTATCCGCATCATAGCCATGCAGTGCTTTCCAGCGGCGCGTCAGCGTCCATACTGATGGATACGCCCATCGGCGTCTTGGGAGTCCATCATGCAACGCTTATCACTGGAACCCGCCGCGCTTCATGTCGCTCGACTCACCCCCTTGCTGGAGTGGCTGCAAACGCATCTGGCATTGCCGGTCTTGTTGCGTACTCCGTACAGCGCTTATCTTGAACTCCACTGCGAAGGCCATAACAGTCATGTGCTACTGCTTGAAGAGCACCCTGAGGCATCCGCCAGCACGCTACGCCTGGAAGCCGACAATGCGGAGTTCGAGCATCTTGCCCCCCGATTGACCAGCCAAGGCGCGCGCTGCCTGGAAACGTCGCGTGAACATCCTAGTGCATCGCGTGGCTGTGCTTGGCGGGTGCTGACCATGCCGCTACCCGGCGATTGGCAACTGATGCTACTGGCCCTCGACCCATCCCGCTGCCAACACTTGGGCCCGCACAGGCTGGCACCTTGACGTGCCCCATCACTCATCATCTTCTTTCGCCCGTCTGACCCGCTCGGCCATGGCCCGGCGCTGTTTGTTGCGGCGATAGCGACGCATTAGCGCCACCCAGCATGCGGCAAGGAGCATCAGCGCCAGGGTCATGCCTTGCCAGGGGCGCGCCGCGTCGCCCAGACACGTTTCCAGCGTCATGATCAGGATGAATCCCAGAGCCTGGCTGGCGATGGCTGCCGCGCGCAACCCATCGATCCCATAGCGCGAACTCACCATGCATGTTCCTCCTTTCGCCTCGCACTGACGCCCGCCGCGCGAGGGCTTCAACCCAGCCACCATGCTCGTTAAAGAGGCGACCCCGAGGGGGTTAGTGTAACGTGTCTGGATCGCATTTCGTCATCGCCACCATGAGGATCCCATGCCGCCGATCATGCTCGGCCACGTGCCACTTCCATCTGCGCCTCTATACGCCGCCGTCGCGGCGCTCGCACTATTGGCGCTGGGCGCGTTATTGCGCCTACCCGGCACACGGCGACGCCAGTGGTTGAGCGGTACGTTGGTGGCAGCGCTGATCGGGGCTCGTCTGGTATACATCGCGCTTCATCCCGAGGCTTACCGCGAGGCGCCGTTCGAGGCCATCACGTTGTGGCAGTCCGGGTATCACCCGCTGGGCGCCTTGCTCGGCGCCGTCGCATGGACACTGTGGTGCCTGCGCAACCTGCCCGTGCACCAAATGCGACGAGCCACTGGCGCGCTCATGGTATGCAGCGCGCTATGGTGGGGGCTGAACGCCTGGCAACCGCTGGCGGGCGATCCTCCGCCCTCGCATTTGCCTAGCCTGACATTGAAGGCACTCGACGGCACGCCGACGTCCATCGAAACGCTGGTGTCGGCGTCTCCGCTCATCGTGGTGTTGTGGCGCAGCGACTGCCGGGCATGCCGCCGTACGTTGGCTCGGCTCACCGACCTGAATCGCGATACCGCTACTGTGGTGACGGTCAACGAAGGCCAGACCCTGCTGCAAGCCGCGCGCTATCTCGATGCCCGGGATGCCTCCTTCCCCCATGACCTGCGTGACCCACAACAACGCCTACAGGCCTATTTCGGGATGCCCGAACTGCCGCTGACACTGCGTCTCGACGCCCATGGCAGGCTGCGCGATTACCAGACGGGCGAGATTCCCACGGCGCATCTCATGCGCTGGCTGTCGTCCACGACCTGAAAACGCAATCGCCTGTTAAGCCCTTCGCCGCTTTCCGGTAGAATACCGCGCCCCGCCGTCTTGCATGCTCCCCCGGCAAGACGGCGCGCCACGCACCGTTACATCATCATCCCGAGGCATCATGAGCGAATTCATTCCGGGCCAGCGCTGGGTCAGCGACGGCGAAGCCGAGCTGGGGCTGGGCACGATCCTGAGCTGTGACGTCCGAAGCGTGACCGTTCTCTTTGCCGCCAGCCAGGAAACGCGCACCTATAGCGTTCGCCAGGCGCCGCTGACCCGCGTGGTTTTCGGCGCCGGCGACCGGATCGAAGCCGCCGACGGCCGCACGCTGACCGTCGACGACACCAAGGAACGCGACGGGCTACTGGTCTATATCGTCGAGACGGCAGACGGCGAATACGACGAGCTTCCCGAAAGCCGCCTCGCCGATAGCATGCGCTTTCAGCAAGCGCGCGACCGACTGCTCACCGGCCAAGTCGATCGCAACGACTGGTTCGAGCTGCGCTACCGCACCCTGCACCATTATCACCGCATTGCCCAGAACCCGGCGAACGGCTTGGCCGGGCCACGTGTGGACCTCATCCCCCACCAGCTGTACATCGCCGACGAGGTCTCGCGCCGTCATGCGCCACGCGTACTGCTTGCCGACGAAGTGGGCCTGGGCAAGACCATCGAAGCCGGCCTGATACTACATCGCCTGCTGCTCACCGGACGCGTTGAGCGCGCCCTGATCCTGGTGCCCGACAGCCTGAGCCATCAATGGCTGGTCGAGATGCTGCGCCGCTTCTCGCTGCATTTCACGCTGCTCGACGAACAGCAAAGCCAACACAGCGTCGGCAACCCTTTCGAGAGTGCTCAACTGGTGTTGGCCAGCCAACAGTGGCTATTCGCCAACCCGCACCGCCAGACTCAGGCCCAGGCCTGCGACTGGGACTTGCTGATCGTCGACGAGGCCCATCATCTCGGCTGGAGCCCCGAGGCCAGCGGCCCGGGTTACGCCTGCGTCGAGCAGTTGGCGCGCGTCATCGACGGCGTGCTGCTGCTCACCGCCACGCCCGAGCAGATGGGCCAATCCGGCCACTTCGCGCGGCTGCGCCTGCTCGACCCCGAGCGCTACACCAGCCTGGTGGCCTTCGCCGCCGAAGAGGCGGGCTACGCCAAGGTCGCCGATGCGGTAGACGCCCTCGAACGCCTGCCTGGCGATGCCACGGATCGCGACGCCGTGGGCGCCGTCATCGACGATGCCGACAGCCAGGCGCTGCTCGAGACGTTGTTCGACCCCGAAAGCGATGAGGCGCAGCGCCATAGCGCCCGCCGCCAGCTCCGTGAACAGTTGCTCGACCGCCACGGCACCGGCCGCGTGATGTTCCGTAACAGCCGCCGCCATGTCGCCGGCTTCCCGGAGCGCCATTTGCACGTCACGCGCCTGACTCCGCCTTCCAGCTACCGCCGCGAACTGCGTAAGCTGGATCGCGACATGGACTACCTCGATGACCTTCTGATCGCCACCGGCCTCGATCATCCCGAGGTGCTGCTCTATCCCGACGCCATGTATCGTGCGCTGTGCGACGATTCGCCGGGCGACGTTTCGCTCAATACCGAACCTTGGTGGCAAATCGACCCGCGCGTTACCTGGCTCTTGGAGCGCTTGACCGAGGTTGGCCGCGACAAGGTGCTGGTTATCGCCCACGACCGCGAAACCGCCAGCGACCTCAGCGAGGCACTGCGCGTGCTGGGCGGCCTCCAGGCGCCGGTCTTCCATGAAGGCCTGACGCTCATCGAGCGTGACCGGGCCGCGGCGGCATTCACCGACGACGAAGACGGCTGCCAGGTGCTGGTGTGCTCAGAAATCGGCTCCGAGGGGCGCAACTTCCAGTTCTGCCGGCATCTGGTGATGTTCGATCTACCGGCGCATCCCGATCAGCTCGAGCAGCGTATCGGCCGCCTCGACCGCATCGGCCAGCAACACGCCATCGAAATCTACGTGCCGGTATTCGAAGATAGCCCCGGCGAGCGGCTGCTGCGCTGGTACGATGAAGGCATGCGTGCCTTCAACGCCCCGCATGGCATCGGCAGCGAGCTTTACAATGCTTTCGGCGATACCGTGGCCGACTCCCTGCTCGATAACGACTCCCTCGCTGAGGTCATCGAGGAAACACGTGCCTATTTCGAAAGTCGCCTCACTGAGCATGAGGCCGGCCGCGACCGGCTGCTGGAATGGAATGCTTGCCGCCCGGAACGCGCCCAGGCCGTCACCGAGGCCATTCGCGAGTTGGACGAAGACACCACACTGCCACGTTACGTCGACAAGGCTCTGGACGTGTTCGGCGTCGAGAGTCGCGACCTGGGTAACGATATCCAGCACCTGCTGGCGGGACCGCACATGCTCGACGGCCTGCCGGGACTGGTCAAAGGCGAGGAAGGCTTCTCGGCGACGTTCGACCGGCAGCGCGCCTTGGCCCGCGACGACGTGCAGCGCCTCTCCTGGGAACACCCCTTGGTGCGCGAAATGATGGAGCGCATCCTTGACGGCACCCTGGGCAACACTGCACTGGCGCTGCTTCAGCACCCCTCGATTCCCGGTGGCCGGCTGATGGCCGAGCTGGTGTTCCGGACCCATTGTCCGGCGCCTCGGCACCTGAATGTCGGGCGCTTCTTGCCACCCACGGCGGTTCGGTTGCTGCTCGACGAGTCGGGTGCCAACTTGACCCAGAAGGTCTCGTTCGGGGGCCTTGCGAAGAACCTCAAGAAGGTCAAGAAGGCCGTGGCGCGAGATCTGATCAAGTCGCGCCATGCGCAATTGCGCGAGCTGTTGACCAACGCCGAAGGCGAGGCCGATAACGAGTTGCCAAGCATCGTCGAAGCTGCACAGACGCGCATGCGCGAGACGCTGGACACCGAACTGGCCCGCCTCAAGGCCTTGGCACGCCACAACCCGGCAGTGCGCGATGCGGAAATCGATGCCCTTGCCCACGAGCGCCAGGCGCTGGATACGGCCATCGATGCCACACGGCTACGCCTCGATGCAGTGCGCGTGATCGTCACCGTCGACCCACCCGAGTAAACCTAGGTTGAGAGGCCGCGCGTTAGCGTCCGAGAATCGCCTTCAGGGCGCTGTCCAGCGTCGGATAGTGAAACGTGAACCCCGCCGCCTCGAGGCGCGCGGGGCGCATACGGGCGCCGGTCAGCAACAAGCGTGACATCTCGCCCAGGGCCAGCCGCAGCAAGCTAGCGGGCACCTTCATCAGTGCAGGACGATGCAGATGATGCGCCAAGGTACGCGTGAAGTCGGCATTGGTGACGGGGTGCGGCGCAGAAGCATTGAAAGGCCCCTCGAGGTCATCCCGCTCGAGCAACAACAGCACGATGCGCACTAGATCCTCGCGATGAATCCACGGCATGTACTGACGCCCACTCCCCAGACGACCACCGAGACCCAGCCGGAAAGGCGGGAGCAGCTTGCTCAGCGTGCCACCACCGGCATCGAGCACCAGCCCGGTACGCAACAGCGCGACCCGCACACCCAGCGGTTCGGCCGCCCGCGCCGCCGATTCCCATTGCGCGCACAGGCGATGGGCGAACTCATCGGTGGGCGGCGTCTGCTCGGTGACGTCGCGCTCTCCTTGATCGCCGTAAAAGCCCATGGCCGACCCGGAGACCATGACCCTCGGCGGCGTCTCCAGACGCTCGCACAACGCCACCAGCTCGCGCGTGATGTTCAGCCGCGATTCGAGCAAACGCTTTTTCTGCGCCTCGCTCCAGCGCTTGTCGGCAATGGGCTCGCCAGCGAGGTTGACGATCGCCTCGGGGGCGTCTTCTGCAAATGCCATGACCGACTCGCGGATCTCGATGCCCTCGGGCAGATGCGTTTGCGCCCGGGCGGGCGAGCGCGATACCACTAGCAACCGATGGCCAGCCTCATGTAGACGATGGCAAAGCAGCCGTCCGACGAAACCGCTACCGCCGGTGATCAGTATGCGCATGATGACTCTCCGAATACGTATTATACGACCGTTGTACAGTTTGCTAGAGTTGTCCAGGTAAATATGTATTGGCCTGAGCGAACAGCATAGCTCATGGCCACCCGCCACGCGGCTGTCGTCGCCACGCAAGGCGCCACGCAAGGCGCCACGCCAAATACCATAGGAGATTGCTCGATGAGCCACGCTTTGATATTACTTGCCCATGGCTCCAGCGATGCGCGCTGGCGCGCGCCTTTCGAGACGCTCGAACACGACCTGCGCGCACGCCTCGAAACCCCCGCTGTCATCGCCTATATGGAACTAAGTGAACCCTCGCTGGAAACCCGAGTCGCCGAACTTTATGACCAAGGCCATCGACGCCTCGACATCTTGCCACTGTTTTTCGCCGCCGGACGTCACCTGCGTCAGGACGTACCAGCCCAGCTTGAGGCATTGCGCGGGCAATATCCCCAGGCGGCACTGACGCTGCTCGACCCCGTGGGCCAGCACCCCGCCTTCGTCGAAGCATTGGCGGGCATCGTGACGGCCCGCGTAGAGGCGTCGCTGGAAAGATAGGCCGTAATGGAGATTGTACAGAACTATTGCGATGTACAACTTCATCCCCCATGCTAAGTGGCAAGATTCACAGGAGGCACCTAAGCGCATGAGTGAACAGGCGATGGATCCGGCCAGTTCGCCGCTGTACCCGATCCGCGAGGTTTCACGGCTGACCGGCGTCAATTCCGTGACCTTGCGCGCCTGGGAGCGTCGCTACGGCCTGATTCGCCCGCAGCGTACCCCAAAGGGACACCGTCTCTACGCACGCGAGGACATACGCCGCGTCGAACGCATTCTGCAATGGCTAAACCGGGGTGTTCCCGTCAGCCAAGTACGCGATCTGCTCGAGCAGGCCGAGCCCACAGCCAATGATGCCCCACCGCCAGACATCAGCGACTGGGAAAGCCAACGCCAGCAACTGCTGCAGGCCGTCGACGCGCTGGATAACGATACGCTGGAGGCCCTGTTCAGTCGCAGCATGGCGCTTTATCCCGCGGGTTTGTGCGTGACCGAGTTATGGCAGCCGGTGATCGATCAACTCGAGGAACGCTGGAGCGATCAGTTCGGTGCCGAGTTGCAGCGCCGCTTGCTGGAAAGCTTCTTGCGCACGCGGGTCGGCATTCGCCTTTACCACGCCAACCAAGCCTCACGGGGGGCGCGTCTACTGCTATTGCGCCTGCCCGAGGAGCGCGACCTTTTGCGCCTGTTGCTTTTGGCGCTGGTCGCGTCTGCCTCGGGATTTCGGGTCGAATGGCTGGATACCGACCTGCCGCTCAACGAGTTGCCGCTGGCCGCGGAACGCTTCAAGGCAGACGCCGTGCTCATGACTAGCGGATATGCCGAGCGCAGCGATCTCATTCGGCGTCAGTTGCCGCGCTTGGCGGAGCAACTCGAGATGCCGCTGTGCTTAGTTGGCCCCGTGGCACGCATCCGCGGTGCGGAACTGGAAAACACCCAGGTCGCCACGCTCGGCAACGAATTACCCGCCGCGCTCAGCCGCCTGCATGGGCTGCTGGGACGCTAACCCTTACACCTGCGCCAGGGATGGGCCATGTCCGATGTGCAATTGATGTGGTTCCGCAGCGACCTGCGAACCTTCGATAACCGCGCCTTGCATGCCGCCGCCGAACGCGGACCGGTAATCGCCGTTTTCTTGATCAGCTTTCCGCAGTGGCAACATCACGACCACGGCGCCAACAAGGTGGACTTCTGGCTGCGTGGCGCAGCAGCGCTTCGTGAGCACCTGGCCGGTCTCAATATCCCCTTGCTGCAACGACGCATCGCGACCTACGACGAGGCACCCGCAGCACTGCTCGAACTGGCGCGCACTCATGGCGCCAGCGCGCTGCACTTCAATCGCGAATATCCTCTCAACGAGTCCCGCCGCGATGCGGCAGTGGAATCTGCCTTCCAGGCGAACGGGCTGGCAGTATGGGGCCATACCGATGCCGTCGCCTACGCCCCCGGCGAGCTGCTCACCGGCAAGGGCGAGCCATATAGCGTGTTCACGCCGTTCGCCAAGGCTTGGCATCGCCAGTTGGCGTCACGCCGCATCGCCTTGGTGGAAGAACCTGAGCCCCAAGCCCAACTGGCTATCGACGCCGACCCGCCGCCTTCTCGTGATCTCGAGGCGATGGCCGACGCGCCACTCGACCCGAGTCTGTGGCCCGCGGGACAGGACGAAGCCGGCGACCGCCTCGAACGCTTCCTGCGTTTTCGCGGCCATCATTACAAGCGCCAGCGAGATTTCCCCGCACTCCCCGGCACCAGCGAACTGTCGCCCTACCTGGCGCTGGGCATGATCTCGCATCGCCAGTGCCTGCACGCGGTGATGAGCAACAACGAGGGCCACCTGGCCGACGGCGATGCCGGCCTCACCGCCTGGGCCAATGAATTGGTCTGGCGCGAGTTCTATCTGCATATCGCCGCCAGCTTTCCCGACATCAATCGCCACTGCCCCTTTCAGTCGCATACAAAGGCCTTGGCCTGGCGCGACGATGACGCGGGGTTTCAGGCTTGGTGCGAAGGGCGTACAGGCTATCCCCTGGTCGACGCCGCAATGCGCCAGCTCGTCCATTGTGGATGGATGCACAATCGCTTGCGCATGGTGGTGGCGATGTTCTTGTCCAAGCACTTGCTGATCGACTGGCGTCGCGGCGAGGCCTTCTTCATGCGGCATCTCATCGATGGCGACTTCGCCTCCAACAATGGCGGCTGGCAGTGGGCCGCCTCCACTGGCACCGACGCCGCGCCCTATTTCCGTATCTTCAATCCCACCACGCAGGCGGAACGTTTCGACCCCGAGGGGCGATTCATCGCGCAATGGCTCCCCGAACTGGCCGAGCTCCCCGTCAAGTCACGCTTTTTCCCCGACGAGTCGCAACGCCGCCGGACCGGCTATGCCACACCCATCGTCGACCACAAGGCAGCACGTCAACGCGCGCTGGACGCCTTCAAGTCACTGACGACGTAACCCACCCCAAGCGCAAGCCACAGCCCCACGCCCTTTTCGGAGGACAGCATGAGCCAAGACACCGCATTGGCGACCTTTTGTCATGTCTTCGATAAATTGGACAAAAGGTGTACAGAGTCTCTCAAAAACCTCTACACTGACGATGTAGCATTCACCGACCCGTTACATCACATCGAGGGCCGCGAAGTCCTGATGCGTTATTACGCGGACATGCTGGCCAATGTTCAGGCATGCCGGTTCGAGGTGACTCGCCGTCAGCGTGAGGGCGACGACGCCTTCGTGGCGTGGACGCTTCACCTGACGCATCCCCGTCTCGCTCGAGGACGGCCTCTGCGTATCGCGGGATGCTCGCAGTTGACGTTTCGTGGTGACCGGGTCTGTCGGCATCGTGATTATTTCGATGCCGGTGCAATGCTTTACGAACACCTGCCCCTGCTCGGGGCGGTGATTCGCTGGCTCAAGCGGCGCGTGGATCCGGCGAGCCACTTGCGCTAGGTATCCCGCACCACGTGCGCTCGGCATCTAGAGGAGAGCCCATGGCGACCCCAACGGCACCCCGACGTATCTGGCTGACCGGCGCCACCTCCGGCATCGGTGAAGCCCTTGCCAAGCGGTTGTTGCAAGACGGGCACCGCGTAGCCCTGACCGCACGTCGACGCGACACCCTGGAGGCACTCGCCGCCCCTTTCGAGAATGCCCTGGTGGTCCCCGCCGATCTCACTGACCGCGCGTCGGTCAGTGAGGCCGGAGCAAGGATCGAAGCCGTCTTCGGTGGGCTCGAGCTGGCACTGCTCAATGCCGGCACCTGCGAGTATCTGGATGCTCGCCACTTCGACGTCGACCTGATCGAGCGCGTGCTCGCCACCAACCTGCACGGCACCCTGTATGCCATCGATGCGGCATTGCCGCTACTGCGCCGCGCTCGCCATGGCACGCAGCGTCCGCAGCTGGCCGCCGTTTCCAGCGCTTCGGCGTATTTTCCACTGCCACGCGCCGAAGCTTACGGCGCTTCCAAGGCCGCGATCAGCTACTTCCTCACCTCCCTGCGACTCGACCTGGCGGCGGAAGGCATCGATGTCAGCGTCATACACCCCGGATTCGTGCGCACACCGCTAACCGAGCGCAACGACTTCCCCATGCCCATGCGCGTCGAGGTCGATACCGCCGTCGAGGCCATACTAAGCGGCCTGGAAAAACGCGTGCTGGACATTCACTTCCCGCGCCGCTTCACCTTGCTGGTCAAGCTGGCGGGCATCCTGCCGCCTGCGCTACGTCATCGGCTCGGGCGTCTCTTGACCCGTAACACCGCCGAAGAGGGTCGACCGTGAACGTGCCCGCCTCACGCATCGCGGTGGTCGGCGGCGGCATTGCCGGCATGGCCGCCGCCCATTACCTCTCGCAACGCCACGAGGTGACACTGTTCGAGGCCAACGAGCACCTCGGTGGCCACACTGCGACCGTGGATGTCGAGCTGGACGGGCACCGGCATGCCATCGACACCGGTTTCATTGTCTTCAACGACCGCACCTATCCACACTTTCAGCGCTTGCTTGCACAGTTGGGCGTGACCGCACAAGCCACCGAAATGAGCTTTTCGGTGCATGCCACGCACGAGGACTTCGAATATAACGGCCATACCCTCGATACTCTGTTCGCCCAGCGTCGTAATCTACTGCGCCCCGGCTTTCACAGAATGCTGCGCGATATCCTGCGCTTCAATCGCCACGCGGTACGCGACCTATCACACGGCACCTTGCCGGAGGGCATGACGCTGGGCGAGTACCTGGCGCGGGGTGGCTACGGCGAGGCTTTCCGGCGCCGTTACCTGCTGCCCATGGGTGCCGCTATCTGGTCCGCCAGCGAACGCGACATGGCGAATTTCCCGCTGACATCCTTCGTGCGTTTCTTTCATCATCATGGGTTGCTGTCGGTGCATAATCGCCCTCAGTGGTACACGCTAGTGGGCGGCGCACGACGCTACATAGCCCCGCTGACGGCCGCCTATGCTCAGCGCGTCCGCTTGGCCTGCCCGGTGCGGAGTATCGATCGCGATGCAACGGGCGTGACACTGACCACGCCCCAAGGGCGGGAGCGTTTCGATCAGGTGGTGCTCGCCTGCCACAGCGACCAGGCACTGGCGATGCTCAGCGCCCCTAGTCAAGCAGAACGACAGATCCTCGATGCCCTGCCTTATCAGGACAATGATGTTGTCTTGCATACCGATACCCGAATGCTGCCACGACGGCGCCGCGCCTGGGCAAGCTGGAACTATCGCATCGATGGACGCCAGGACGACGCCCGCGTCTCGGTGACCTACGACATGAACCGCCTCCAGCATCTGACAGGCGCGACGCGTTTCTGCGTGACGCTCAACGACAGCGACGCCATCGCCCCCGAGTGCATGCTTCAGCGCTTCGTCTATCGTCACCCCTGCTTCACGCTGGCGGGTGCCGCTGCCCAGCAGCGTCATGCGGAAATCTCCGGTCCGCACCAGCGCACGCATTTCTGTGGCGCGTACTGGCGCCACGGTTTCCACGAAGACGGCGTCTGGAGCGCGCTGCGCGTGGCCCGTGCACTGGGCTGCGATGAATTCGGTGTCCTGCAAGGGTCTCTCTCACCGGCAACCGCAGTACCTGAAGGAGTCCAGGCATGAGCGCCCCCTTGCATAGCCGGGTAGCCTTGGGCGAACTGCGCCATCGGCGATTCACGCCGCGAACGCACCGTTTCACCTACCGCGTGTGGATGGCCTGGCTCGACTTGGACGAGCTACCCGAACTCTTCGATCCGCTGCCGGGATTCAGTGCACGACGTGCTGCGCTGGCGCGCTTTCGCCGCGAGGATTATCTGGGGCCCACGCATCTGCCGCTCAAGACGGCGGTG
Organism: Chromohalobacter canadensis; assembly: GCF_029544075.1. GTDB lineage: Bacteria > Pseudomonadota > Gammaproteobacteria > Pseudomonadales > Halomonadaceae > Chromohalobacter > Chromohalobacter canadensis_A. The sequence continues at coordinate 48,536 of NZ_JAJQJH010000013.1, forward strand.
CGGCAGCGACTTCGCCACGAGCTGGGCGAAGCACCCGACGGCCCGATTCGCATGCTGACCCAGCTGCGCCTCTGCGGGGTGCTCTTCAACCCCATCACGCTGTATTACGCCTACGACCGAGACGAGCGTCTGTGCGCCATTCTCGGCGAAGTCACCAATACGCCGTGGCGGGAGCGCCAGGTCTATGCCTACCGAGTGACGCCGACGCGCCATGTCCATGCCGCGTATTTCGACAAGGCGCTGCATGTCTCGCCGTTCAACCCCATGGACATGCGCTATCGCTGGCGCTTCAACACACCAAGCGAGCACCTGCTGATGCACATGGAGGCATGGCGCGAGGACACGCGCCATTTCGATGCCACGCTGAGCCTGCATTTCGCACCAGCGGGACGGCGCGCGTGGCTTGCCGCCCTGGCACGGGCCCCTTGGATGAGCCTCAAGACGCTGGCCGGCATTCATTTCGAGGCATTGCGTCTATGGCTGAAGCGCGTGCCACTCTTTTCCCATCCCCGTGGCGAGGAGACACGCCCGTGACGACGACCCGTTCCGCCACCAAGACGCCTGCCAGCACGCTCGGTGCGCGCATAGCACGTTGGCTCAAGCCACGCCTGCTGCGTCAGCTGTCGACCATAGAGGGCGGCGTGCTCATCATCGAGGAAGCCGGACGCACTCATCGTCTCGGCCAGGGTGGACCACTCACGGTACGCCTGCAGGTACATCATGACCGAGTCTGGCGACGCATTGCGCTGGGGGGCAGCGTCGCGGCCGGGGAAACCTATATGGACGGTGACTGGCACTGCGATGACCTGGTCGCGCTGATTCGTTTGCTCGCGCGCAACCTGGAGCACGTCAACGAACGTCTGGAGAAAGGCCCCGCACGATTGGCGCATAGTGTGCTCAGTACTCTCCAATCCCTACAACGCAATACCTCTGGTCGCGCCCGACGCCATGTAGCCGCGCATTACGACCTCGGCAATGACCTCTTCGAGACGTTCCTCGATCGCGAGCACTGGCTTTACTCCAGCGCCATCTTTCCACGCCCCGAAGCTAGCCTGGAAGACGCGTCGACATACAAGCTGGAGCTCATTCTCGACAAGCTGGATGTTGGCCCCGAACATCACCTGTTGGAGATCGGCACCGGCTGGGGCGGGCTGGCACTGTACGCGGCACGCACCCGAGGCTGCCGCGTCACCACCACGACCATTTCCGAGGCGCAGTACGCGCATACTGCGCTGCGCATACGCGAAGCCGGCCTCGAGGATCGCATCACCCTACTCAAGCGCGATTATCGCGACCTCGAGGGGCGTTACGACCGCCTGGTATCGGTGGAAATGATCGAGGCAGTGGGGCATCAGTACCTGGACACTTATCTGGCCACCGTCGACAGTCTACTCGATGACGACGGCTTGGCGCTGATTCAGGCCATCACCATTCGCGACCAGCGCTATGAAGCAGCCAAGCGCGAGGTCGACTTCATCAAGCGTTACATCTTTCCTGGCGGTTTCCTGCCTTCCCACCAGGCGATGCTGGAAAGCATCGCGCGGCGCACGCAACTCAACGTACTCATCCTCGACGAGATCGGGGCACATTATGCGCGTACGCTTTGCGAATGGCGCCAGCGCTTCGAATCCAGCCTCGAGCGCGTTCGTAGTCTCGGCTATGACGAACGCTTCATCCGCATGTGGCGCTATTATCTGTGCTACTGCGAAGGCGGCTTCCGCGAGCGCACCATCGGCGCCTCGCAGTGGCTACTGGCCAAACCTGGCAGCCGGCGCGCACCGCTCACCGGCGCACCTTGACGCCATGCTTGGCAAGATTTTAAACGCGCTCGCGTTTCAAGTCGGCTGGCTAGCCTGCGTGCTCGGTGGTACGCCCTGGGCCTTGCTCACGGTCACGGTAATCGTGACGTGTCACCTGCGGTGGCTGGGCATACCGGGAGAGTGGCGCTGGCTGGCGGGATTCACGCTACTCGGCGCGGGCGTGGACGGCACGCTGACGTTGCTCGGCGGTTTACGCTTTACCGATGGATCGGAACTCACTCCGGTACTGCCGCTATGGCTGTGGCTGCTCTGGCCGCTATTCGCGACCACCATTCACCATTCACTCGCTTGGCTATGGTCGCACCCGTGGCTGGCGATGCTTGGCGGGGCGCTCGGTGGGCCGAGTTCCTACCTGGGGGGTGCACGCCTGGCGGATGTCGAACTGGCGCCTTGGGCTGTGGCGGTGCAGGCCGTAGTGTGGAGCAGTCTATGCGGATGGTTGGCGCTCAGGAAAGTGACACCTCGAGATCGCCCTTGAGCCGCCTCTCGACATCGGTGACCCGTTCGGGGCGGGCATAGAGGAAGCCTTGCACCATGGCACAACCCTCTGCACGCAGATAATCCCGCTGCGCCTCGGTTTCCACCCCTTCGGCGACCACGTCCAGCCCAAGGCCGCGAGCCATGGCGAGCACTGCCGAGGTGATAGCAGCATCGGCGCTATCGTCGGGCAGGGCACGCACGAAGGCACGGTCGAGCTTGAGCTTATCCACCGGCAACTGCTTGAGATAGGCCATCGATGAATAGCCGGTGCCGAAGTCGTCGATGGCAATCGGATGCCCTTTGTCACGCAGCGCGACGAGACGCGTCGATATGTCCCCAGCGCGCTCGTCGAGCAGTACCGACTCGGTCAGTTCCAGTCCCAGCATGGCCGCAGGCACGTTGTGCTTGGACAAACTGGCAGACAACCGGGACTCAAGATCGCCCTGGATTAGCTGCACCGCAGAGATATTGATCCACACTGGCACGAACGATAACCCTTGCTGGCGCCAGGTCGACAACTGCGCACAGGCGTGATCGATCACCCAATCGCCCAGCGACGCCATCAAACCGTGGCGTTCGGCCAAAGGGATGAACGTCGCCGGCGAAATCATGCCATGCGTGGGATGATACCAGCGCAGCAGGGCTTCCATGCCGGCCAGACGGCCGTCGTCGAGATAGTGCTGGGTCTGGTAGAAAAGCTCGAGTTGCGTACCGTGCGCCAGGGCTTGGCGAAGCTCGTTGAGCAGCTCGAGTTGAGGATCCCCCGCGACTTCCAGCGAAGGACGGAAGCGTTGACTATGGTTACGCCCGTGGCGCTTGGCGGCATAGAGTGCCGACTCGAGACGCTGGAACAGCACGCCGGGATCACGCCCGTCTTCGGGCGCCCGGCAAGTGCCGATGGTCAGCCCCAGGCGAAGGGGTTTGTCACCGATTTCGAACGGTTCGCTAAGATGCCCGCGTAGCCCTTCCACCCATTGTTCGTGATCATCATAAGTCGTGGTGCGAATGACCATGAACTCGTCGCCGCCCAGGCGCCCTACCACCCCTCCGGCGACAAAGGCGTCGAGCCGTTGCCCGAAGCGTGATAGCAGGCGATCGCCCTTGTCGACGCCCATGGTGTCATTGACGGCCTTGAAGCCATCGATATCGATCAACGCGATATCCAATCCCTCGCCTGCTCGCAGTCGCTGCAAGCGCGAGGCCAACAAATCATGCAGACGTCGGCGATTGGGTAAGCCGGTCAACGGGTCCTCGAAGCCGATACGTTGCAAATCCTGCTCACGTGCCTTGTGACGAGTGATATCGGTGAACAATCCCACGTAATGCGTGACACGCCCCTTGTCATCTGCGACCGCCCGCACACGCAGCCATTCGGGGAATTGATCGCCATGCTTGCGCTGGTTCCAGACTTCCCCTTCCCACTGCCCGGTGGCATTGAGGGTCTGCCAATAATGTTCGTAGAAAGCCTTGTCATGGCGCCCGGAGGAGAGCACCGATGGATCGAGGCCGCGTATCTCGTCATCACTGTAGCCGGTGATGTGCGTAAAGGCCGGATTGACCGCCTCGATGCGATTGTGGGAGTTGGAAATAACCACGCCATCGGGGGAGAGCGTGAGCGCCGCTTCGGTCAGCCGACGACGGGTCGCCTCTAGACGAATCTGCCGCCAGGCATCCAGGGCGCCAATGGTTACGATCACCAAAGCCGCCAGGCGCAGCATTAGCGTCGGCAACAGGCTCATGGAGGCCATGGCAGCAATGCCCGTCCATACCAAGGGACGGTTGAGCGTAAAGACGGACCACATGGTGAATTAGCGGCTCAATCAATAGAGGTTCGTGAAGGTGCAGGCATCATGCCCCTTCTCTTGCGACCGGCGCAACCCGCACCCATCCGCGGATTGCACCCATAACGCGCGCCCGGTAGGCTAGCCCAGCGTGCATTCATTCGGCACTGCCAGTAGACTAAGGTGTTCGTGCTCTGCGACGCACCACAATTTCGACTCTCGGAAAGACTCAGTGACCAAGCAACATTCTTTCAGCTACGAAGAACTGCTGGCATGCAGCCAGGGCGAGCTTTTCGGCCCGGGCAACGCCCAGCTGCCGGCCCCCAACATGCTGATGCTCGACCGCATCACGCAGATCCAGGAGGGCGGAGGCGAGTACGACAAGGGCGAGCTCATCGCCGAACTGGATATCCACCCCGACCTGTGGTTCTTCGATTGCCACTTCCCCGGCGACCCGGTCATGCCTGGCTGCCTGGGTCTGGATGCCATGTGGCAACTGGTCGGCTTCTACCTCGGCTGGCTGGGCCATCCTGGCCGCGGGCGCGCCTTGGGCTGTGGCGAGGTCAAGTTCTCTGGCCAGATCATGCCCGATGCCGCCAAGGTCACCTACCGGATCAACCTCAAGCGGATCATTACCCGGCGGTTGATACTAGGGATTGCCGACGGCACCGTCTCGGTCGACGGTCGCGATATCTATCAGGCCAACGATTTGCGCGTTGGCTTGTTTACCTCCACCGCGAATTTCTGATCAGGAGGCTTCCATGCGACGAGTGGTAGTCACCGGCCAAGGCATCGTGTCTTGCCTCGGCAATGACCAGCACCAGGTACTGGACGCACTGCGCAACGGGCGCTCGGGTATTCGTTTCAAAGAAGAATACGCCGAACGTGGTTTCCGTAGCCATGTGGCCGGTGTCATCGATATTGATCTCGATACTTTAATCGACCGTAAGCTGCGTCGCTTCATGGGCGATGCTGCGGCATTCGCCTATGTCTCGATGGAACAGGCGATCCGCGATGCTGGCCTCGACGAAAGCGATATCTCCAACGAGCGTACCGGCCTGATCGCTGGCTCCGGCGGCGCGTCCAGCGCCAACCAGGTCGAAGCCGCCGACGTCCTGCGCGAGAAGGGCCTACGTCGCGTCGGTCCCTACCGGGTCACGCGGACCATGGGCAGCACGGTCTCCGCCTGTCTCGCCACGCCGTTCAAGATCAAGGGCGTCAACTACTCTATCTCCTCAGCCTGCGCGACCTCGGCCCACTGCATCGGCAGTGCCGTCGAGCAGATCCAGCTCGGCAAGCAGGACGTGGTCTTTGCCGGTGGCGGCGAGGAGGAGCATTGGACGCTGTCTTGTCTGTTCGACGCCATGGGCGCGCTCTCGACTAGCTATAACGACGCACCTGAATCCGCCTCGCGTCCCTATGACGCCTCGCGCGATGGCTTCATCATCGCCGGCGGTGGCGGCATGCTGGTGCTCGAAGAGCTGGAACACGCCAAGGCACGTGGCGCCAAGATCTATGCCGAAATCGTCGGCTATGGCGCCACCTCCGATGGCTACGACATGGTTGCACCCTCGGGCGAGGGTGCCGCACGCTGCATGCGGCAAGCCATGGCGAACGTGGACGGTCCGATCGACTATATCAATACCCATGGCACCTCCACCCCGGTGGGCGACATCGCCGAGCTCAAGGCGGTTCGCGAGGTGTTTGGCGATACCACGCCAGCGATGAGCTCCACCAAATCGCTGACCGGGCATTCGCTGGGCGCCACCGGCGTGCAGGAGACCATCTACTCGCTGTTGATGATGGAACACGCCTTCATCGCCGCCTCGGCCAACATCAGCGAGCTAGACGATGCTGCCCAGGGCTTCGATATCGTCGAGCAACGTCGCGACAATGTTGCCATCGAGCGCGTGCTGTCCAATAGCTTCGGGTTCGGCGGCACCAATGCCTGCCTGGTGCTGCAGCGCTACCGGGACTGATCCGCGACCTGAGCGCCGAGCGTTTCCCGGTAACACGAAAAAGGGGCGTCTCTCACGAGACGCCCCTTTTTGGCATGCTACCACACAATCGTCGACAGAAGCTCAGGCTGGCACCTTAGTGGGCTCGCCCTCAACCTCGGGGCGCGGTACCGCGGAGATCTCGCGAAGCTGCGCTTCGATCCACTGCTCTACCTCGGCCAACACCTCGTCGGTCGCGCGCCCCTGCGTATCGATCGGCTCGCCGACCACCACATGCAAGTGTCCAGGCTTCTTGACCCAATGCCGTCCCGGCCAATGTTCCCCGGCATTGTGGGCCACAGGCAACACCGGGACACCAGAGCGGCAAGCAATTACTACACCACTCTTGTTGTAGCGACGCCGTTGCCCTGGCGCCACCCGAGTGCCCTCGGGAAAGATCAGCACCGAGAGTCCCTCAGCCAAACGCTGCGAGCCCTGCTCGAGCACCATGCGCATGGCCCGCGACGGTCGCGAGCGATCCAGCGCGATAGGTTTGATCAATCGTAGCCCCCAGCCGAAGACCGGCATATTGAGCAGCTCACGCTTGAGCACCGTGCACACCGGAACCTTGAGCAGCTGCAGGAACAGGGTTTCCCACTCACTTTGATGATTAGCGAGCACCACGCAGGGGCCCTCAGGCACGTTCTCGCGCCCGCTAACGTGATAACGCACCCCACAGGACACGGCGAACCAGCCCACGATGAAACGGTTATACAAATTCAGCAGCCGAAAACGCGAAAACAACGGCAAGAACGGTGCGGCCGGTAGCAACACTAGGCCGCTGATTAGTAGTGCCAGAAAGTAGCCGGCATAAAATACGAGACTGCGTAATACCTTCACGTTGCCGACTCCTTGTCATGCAACAGGCACCAATCATCCAACATGCGGCTCAGCTCGAGCCGCCAAGGCTTCTGATGGATACCGAAAACGTCCAACACGCGGCGGCAGTTCAGGACCCGCCGCAAGGGACGGTCGTGATGGTGATGCAAGGCATGCAATGTCCCTAATGTCGCGTCACGCTCCTGCCGTTCAAGATGCGTGGTGAGGTATGTGCGCACGACGGAGGCGAACGTATACGGGCTGATCGGCTCGGTACCCGCTAGATGGTAGGCGCCCCAAGCATCGGCGCCACAACCTTGCTGCTGCATCATGCCGATCAACGCCATGGCCACCGCATCGACCGAGGTCGGACACAGGATGACGTCTTCCGCGGCGCGTACTTCGTCACCCGCCAGCAGCGTGTCGAGTAACTCGGGCAACCAGGCATGCGCCCCGCCAAGCGCGAACAGCGGCCCCAGCCGTACTATGAGGTGCCTAGGCAGACACTCACGCACCCGGTCGCCGGTCGCAATCAAGCGCTTCAAACTGTCATCTCGTGGCGCCGGAATGACATGCTCGTCGAGCGGCCCGTCGCCCCCCTCCTCATAGAGTTCATCGGACACGCACCAGATCAACGGCACATCGTATTCCCGACACAGCGCGAGATTGGCGTCGACCGCTTCGACATGGGCCATGACCTCGGCGGGCGCCAAACGTGACGGCGCCGATAATGGCGGCACTATCAGCGCATCAGGCCGGGCCTCGGCCAAGGCCTCCGCCGCGACTTGCGTCTCCTCGACGATGGTCAGTTGAGTATCGCGACGTCTATTGGCCTCACGCGCCAGCGCAAGACTCAAGCAATGTCCCGCATCCGCCAGCAGCAGCTTCACGGCCTCTCCTTTCGCATGCTCGTCTCCTCGATTCGTCGTCCACCTCGTCGGCAGGGGCACATACTCGCCCATCGCCGTATTGTCTGTCATCTTCGTTGCCGCCGCACGGCGACGTGCCGTGTCATGCGCAAGGCTGACATTCTACGCCAAGCAGGCGACAGACTCAGCCCGAAACCCCGGGGTGCCCCGCTACCAGACCACCCAGCACACGTTCCATTGCCAGAGCGGGCATGGGACGGAAGAAATAGAACCCCTGAACCAAGTCGCAACGCATCTCCCGGACCAGTGCGAGCTGCTCACGATTCTCGACCCCCTCGGCCACGACCTCCAGGCCCAGGCGGTGGCCGATGAAGATCGCAGCCTCCATGATCGCGCGATCCTTGGGCTGATCCGGGGCATCCCGCACGAAGGCACGATCGATCTTGAGTGCCGTTACCGGAAAGTGCTTGAGATAACTCAGCGACGAGTAGCCGGTGCCGAAATCATCAATGGCGATGCGAAAGCCCAGGCCATGCAGCCTCCGTAAGCCTTCCAGGATACGGTCATCGGCCTCGATGAGCACATTCTCGGTGAGTTCCAACCCTATATCTTGAGGGCCCAGGCCATGGCGTGCCAGGCAATCCTCGAAGTGCTGAAAAACATCGGGCCGACTTATCTGCCGACCGGAGAAGTTGATATCGATGCGTCCGACGACCAATCCGGCCTCCCGCCACAGCACGCACTGTCGACAGGCGGTTTCCATGACCCAATCACCGAGACGATGGATCAGGTCAGAGCGTTCGGCGAGGGGAATGAACTCGGCCGGTGAGACCGGTGAACCCTCAGCCGGCTGCCAGCGCAGTAGCGCCTCGAGATTCTCGATACGCCCGCTCGCAGCAGAAACCTGCGGCTGGTAATGCAGAGAGAGCTCTCTGTTATCCAAAGCCTTCGTAAGCCGATCGACAAGGCGGTGCTGGTAGAGCAGTTGGTCATGGAGCTGCTGGTCGAAGAACCATACGCTACCGCGACCATCCAGCTTGGCCCGGTTCTTGGCCACGTCAGCGTTACGGATCAGCTCGCTGGCCGTTTTGCCGTTGTCCGGATAGAGGCTGATCCCCAGACAGGCCGTCACCTGATGCCGAGAACCATCCAACAGAAAAGGAGAGTGAAGAACCTCTTGAACCTTGTGAACCAGCTGCAAGAGCATTTCCTTGCGCTGACACATCGGGAAGGCGATGACGAATTCATCGCCGGAGAGCCGCGACATGATGTCTGACGCTTCCGTCACTCGATGCAGCCGCCGGGCCAACTCGACCAACAGCCGATCACCCTGTTCATAGCTTAGGGCGTCATTGATCGCCACGAAGTCGTCGATATCCAGATAGACCAGCATCATCCCGGCACTCTGTCGGCGACAATCGACGATGACCTCGTCCAGCTGCACCTCGAACGTCTGGCGATTGGGCAGACGCGTCAGGGCATCGAAACGCGTGGCAAAATCCAGCTCGCGATACGCCCGCTTCTGAGCCGAGAGATCCACGTCGACACAGAACATCAGGGGATTCTCGGTGTGTTCGCCAAGCATCACGTGATGAGAGAAGACCGAAACCGGCTCCCCACTCTTGTGCTGAAGCTCGAGCTCTTCCGCCGGGATGTTGACCCCTTCTCTCACCCAAGCCCGATGCGCCTGAATCACAGATTCACGCATGGACTCCGGGATAATCAACTCTTCCAGCGATTGGCCCTGCGCCTCCGCGGCGCCATAACCGTATAGCCGGGTGCTGGCCTCGTTCCAGTAGATCACACGGCGCTCGCGATCATAGCCCTGGACCGCCACTCTGGGCAGGCTCTCCAGTAGAGCTCGGAAGCGCTGTTCGCTCTCCAGATACTGACGGCGCAAGAGCTCAATATCGTCCTGAACACTATCGCTTTGAGCCTCTGACCATCTCGCCCTGAGCTGTTGCCACCGACGCGCTAGTTTATGACACCGCAAGATTAGCCAGCGTCGAAAAACGACATCGTAACCGCCCATCCACTTTTCCATCATCGAAAGATGCTGTTGCCTGCATCATGAAACCAGATGACGCCCTCGCACTATCTCGCTCACTTCATACTCAAGGCATACGCAGGAATTCATCTAAATGTCAGCCCGACTCAGCCTGGCGTTGTCATCTGGCGTCACGAACCGTGATCAAAATCAACGTAATACAACAATCTTTATACCTTTTTTGATATTTCGCTGCAGATATTCTCCTTTCCGAAGGTTGCCCGGACGATATCGGGCAATCTCGCCCCATATATCAATGGAGAAGATCTCAATGAAACTCGACACCCTCAAGCGTGGCTTCAATTCCAGCACCATACCCTCCGATCCGCTCGCCGACTACTGGTCGCCGACGATTCACCAAGCCCTGAACCAGCAGGACTGGAGCAAAACCGAGGTGCGTTCCCGAGTAGACCTCAAGGCTTGGCAGGCATTCACCGCCGACTTGCCCCGGGACCCCTATGTCAATCGTCGCTGGAAACGTATGTCCTGGCTGACGCTGGATGAACGTGACGACGTCGTCGATATGGGCCATTGCCCCATGGCTCAGGGCGGCACCTTTAATGATGCGGAGAGCATGGCAGACCGCCTGCGCTACTATGAGCCGCTGACGCCGGCGTTCATGGCCCGACCGGACGTGAAGGCCTTCGTGCGTGCCTGGGCGCGGCTCTGGGACCTGAAACCCAACGAACCTATCCTGATGCAGATAACCGGCGTTCGTGGAGAAGGCATGATCGATCCCCTGCAGGGACAGGGGATTCATGCCGACGGATGCAAGGCGCTGAGCATCCTGGTGTTAAGTCGCCACAATGTCGGCGGGGGCGATAACCACCTGTATGCCGACAAGGCGGGCACTTTCCCCGTGGCCGACACGACCCTCGCCCCGGGCGATATCCTCCACCTGCGTGATGACCGTCTCTTTCATAGCGTGGACGGTATCCACCAGGAAGATGCCGGCGCGCCCTTCGAGCGCTTCATCATCATCATCAACAGCCGCTTCGTGGATCCGTTTCAGAACCAAATCCTGCGTCGGCACTTTCCCGAGGCGGTGCTCAACGAGACCCGCTAAGATTCACCGCAAATCCCAAACGGGTCGGCGCCGGAGTTCGTCTCCGGCGCCTCTTCCCTAGATAAAAGCGCCAGTCAGGCGCTGCATGTCATGCCTGGCGCACAACGCAAAACGCCACGCCGAATGGCGTGGCGTTTCGGTCATCGACACGGCGTCTCAGGCGACGCGTGCCAACGACTCGGCAGGCCCGAAGAATTCATGATGGCGCCGGCTGGCCGCGACGCCGAGCGTTTCCAGCGCCACATCGACGCAGCGCATGAAGTCCGCCGGCCCCACCGTATAGTACTGCGCGTCACGCGGGGCGTAGTCCGCCAGCAGCGCGGCATCCACACGGCCAACGTGATCAGGGGAGTCCTCCGGGCGCGGTTGCGAATAGACGGTGGCCACTTGCAGCAACGCCGGAAACGCCTTGCGTAACTCCTCCAGCTCGTCGGCAAACGCACGCACCGCACCGTCGCGTGCCGCATGCAGGTAGACGACCCGGCGTCCTTCCTCGAGCGCCTGCCGTGCCAGCGGCAGCATCGGTGTCTGCCCCACGCCACCACTGATCAGCATCACCGGCGTGTCGCCTGCGGCCAGGGTCAAATGCCCCGCCGGCGGTAGCAGCTCCAGGGTGTCGCCCACCGCCAGGCGGTCATGAAAATGGCGACTGACCTGGCCACCCTCCTCGCGCTTGATGGAGATCCGATAGGTCCGACCATTGGGCGCCGCCGAGAGGCTGTAGTGGCGATGCACGGTGTCGCCGTCGATGGCCAGTTTGAGGCCAATATACTGTCCCGGGCGATGCTCAGCGACCGCACCGCCATCTACCGGCGCCAGCTCGAAGGAAGTGATGACGGCGCTCTCGGGATGCTTGGCGACAATGCGGAACTCACGGGTGCCGTCCCAACCACCAGGCTGGGTGGCGAAGTCGTGATAGCGACGTGCCTCCTTCTCGATCAGCAGCCCCGCCAGTTCCTCATAAAGCGCGCTCCAGGCATCGGCGACCTCCTCCGTTACTGCCTCGCCCAGTTCCTCGCCGATCGCCACCATCAGACATTCGCCGACGATGGGATAGTGCTCGGGACGAATGCCCAGCGAGACGTGCTTGTCGACGATGATACCCAGCACATCGTCGAGACGTTCAGGCTCGTGCCGCAGTTGTACATAGGCAACGACGGCGCCCGCCAGCGCGCGAGGCTGTCCACCGCTTTGCTGGTGCGCGGCGTTGAACAACGTCTTCACCTCGGGATAACGCGCAAACATCAACGGGTAAAAGCGCTTGGCGATGGCTTCGATGTGTTCGGCAACCACCGGTGTAGTGGCGGCGATTACGGACTCCTGGGCGGATGTCAGCATGATGTCTCCTCGCGATAGGCGTTCAAGTGTGTGCCCCTGCTATCGCAATCGGAGTGCCAACTCGGCTCATTTAGCCGTGTCCGCGACATTGTGCCACGCCAGTGCCTGTCGAGACCGCGTGGTTGCCGCGTTGCAGAAACTTCAGGGCGCAGCCCAGTAGACGACGAGCACTTGCCCTCGGCGTAATGACTGTCAAAATAACACCCACATCGCATGTCACTATGACAATTTGCTCGAAAGAGAATGTCCAAATGACAGTCTTCTTGCACACCCTGCGCGACCTACTCGCCGATCTCAGCGTCGGGCGTGGCAGCGACGCTCTGCCCGAGCGCTGGGCAAAGCTGCTCGCCGCGCTGGTCGGCGATTATCCCGCCGATGCCAGCACGTTGATGGTCGCTCACGACGACGGCCTGCAGCCCGTGGCCGTGCTAGGCCTAGACGACGAAGTCCGCGGACGCCGCTTTAGCCTGACCGCGCACCCGCGTCTAGCCGCAATCGCCGCGCATCCCGGCGTGTGCCGCTTCCCGCTAGATTCGCCGTTGCCCGATCCCTTCGATGGTCTGCTCGACGACACCTTGAGCCATGTGCATGACTGCATGGGCGTGGCCCTGCGCGATGGCGACCGACTGCTCGGCATGCTGACGCTGGATGCCCTGACGCCGGGTTGCCTGGCCACCGTCGATGATGACGAACTGTTGGCCGCGGCGGGCCTGTTGGCGACCTGCCTGCGTCTCGCACAGCAGCTCAGCGATACCCGTTCGCGCCTCAATCAGGCACTCGACCAGCACTTCACCGATCAGGACGCACCGCGTCACAGCACGCCCGATTGGCAGAGTCCTGCCATGCGGCGGTTGGAGGAAAGCCTCGCCCTGGTGGCGCCCACCGACATGAGCGTGCTGTTGCATGGCGAGACCGGGGTCGGCAAGGAGCGTATCGCCCGCCGCGTGCATGCGCTTTCCGCACGTCGCGAGGGGCCACTAGTACGCGTCAATTGCGCGGCCCTGCCCGAGTCGCTGATTGAAAGTGAACTCTTCGGCCATCGGCGCGGCGCGTTTTCCGGGGCCGTCCGCGATCATCGCGGCCATTTCGCCATGGCCCACGACGGCACGCTGATGCTCGACGAAATCGGTGAACTACCGTTGGCCATGCAGCCCAAGCTACTGCGCGTGCTGCAGGAAGGCGAGATTCAGCCGCTGGGAAGCGAAACCCCGCAGCGCGTCAACGTGCGCCTGGTCGCGGTCACCAATCGCGACCTGAGCCAGGAGGTCGCCGCCGGGCGCTTCCGCGAAGACCTCTACCACCGTCTGAGCGTCTTCCCCTTGCAGGCCCCGCCCCTGCGGGAGCGTCGCGAGGATGTGCCGCTGCTGGCCGGTGGCTTCCTGGAGGACAACCGCATTCGCCTGGGGCTCGCCAATCTGCGCCTCGACCTCGCGGCCGAACACGCCCTACTGTCCTGGCCGTGGCCAGGGAACATCCGCGAACTGGAGCATACCCTGGGACGTGCCGCGCTACGTGCCTTCGGAGACCAGTCTCCTGCAGGGCAGGACGCGCGTCGCAATGCCGTAGTCCGCATCGCCGCGCATCACTTGGAACTGCCGACAACGCCCGCCGACGACACCACTTCTTCCGAACCCACAGTACCCGAAACGCACCCCGCGCCCCCCGTGCCGCTACGCGAAGCCGTCGAGGACTTCCAGCGCCGGCATATCGCCCACGCACTGGAGGTACACGATGGCAACTGGGCCGCTACCGCGCGAACCTTGGGAACGGATAGCGGCAATCTGCACCGTCTGGGTAAACGCCTGGGGCTTAAACCTTAAGCATTACCGACTGGGCTGACCCCTTTACCTATAAAGCCCCGAATGTCGGGGCTTTATAGGTTACACATCACGCTTCCATCTTCGGCAAACGTCAGAACGGGATTTCGTCGTCGAAGTCATCGAAGTTGCCGGGGTTGGGAGCGCCGTAATTACCTTGCTGCCCACCCTGCTGGGGCGGCTGTTGCTGAGGTGCCTGCTGCTGCGGAGGCGGGCCACCCTGTGGCTGGCCGTAGCTGCCCTGCTGCGCCGCACCACCTTGCTGAGGCGCATTTTGCGAGGGCTGAGCATAGTCGCCGCCACCCTGGCCGCTACGCGAGTCGAGCATCTGCATGTCGTTGGCGACGATCTCGGTAGAGTACCGATCCTGGCCGTCCTGGCCCTGCCACTTGCGCGTCTGCAGGCGGCCCTCGACATAGATACGCGAGCCTTTCTTCACGTACTGCTGGGCGATTTCCGCCAGCTTGTTGAACATCACCACCGTGTGCCATTCCGTACGCTCCTGGCGCTGACCGCTCTGGCGGTCGGTCCAGGTATCGGTAGTGGCGATGCGTAGATTGCACACCGGATTGCCGGAAGGCAGAAAGCGGACTTCTGGATCCTGACCGAGATTGCCGATCAGGATGACCTTGTTCACGCCGCGCGCCATGTGAGTCTCCTTGAAATAGTCTCGCGCCCGTTATCAGGCGCTCTTGTGATCTCGCTGGGAGCCGAGGACGCGTTCCAGCGCCTCGGAATCCAGCCGCTGGCGGTCGACCTTGAGGTAGGCGACACGCTCGTCGGGCACCACCATGACATCCTCGACACCGGCCACGGCGGCAAAGCGATCCATCAGTGTATCCATCGTGCCCATCGAGCGCTCGTCCAGGGCGACGATCTCGCTCGAGAGATGGCGAGGGGCCGGCATCTTCCAGACAATCGCCAACCATACCGCACCCAGTAACGTCGCGCCCAGAAAGACCGCATCCAGGCCGAAATGTTGGGAGAGAAAGCCCCCGGCCGTTCCGCCCAGAAAGGCCCCCAGAAACTGACTGGTGGAGTACACGCCCATCGCCGTACCCTTGGCGCCCGCCGGGGCCAACTTACTGATCATCGACGGCAGCGTGGCCTCCAACAAGTTGAAGGCCACGAAGAAGCCCCAGAGCAGTGAGAACAACGCCCAGCGTCCATCGGAAAACTCCACCAGCCCCGCCAGGCACAGCGTTAGCCACGCCACGGCGCCGATGAAGACCGGTTTCATTTTGCGGTACTTTTCGGCCACGATCACCAGCGGCACCATGGCCACGAAGGCTAGCGCCATGATCGGCAGATATACCCAGCCGTGATGCGCCGGCGCAATGCCCAAGGCTTCCAGGCGAAAAGGCACAGCCACGAAGCAGGCGGTCAGAATAGCGTGCAGGGCGAAGATCGAGAAATCCAGGCGCAACAGATCACGCCGCACCAACATCGCGCGGAGCTGGGAGCGGTCGAGCCCTACATCGCGATGCGACACCAAGCGTGGTGCACGCGGCACCAAGCGCCACAGCACCAGCAGTCCTACCGCCGCGAGTACAGCCGTGAACCAAAATACACCGGCCAGACCGAAAGGGTCGGCGACCAAGGGGCCCACGACCATCGCCACGCCAAACGCGATGCCGATCGACAGCCCGATGGTCGCCATCGCCGCCGTACGCACCTCTTCACGGGTCTGATCGGCCAGCAGCGCCATAATCGCACCGGCGACCGCGCCGCTGCCTTGCAGGCAGCGCCCGACAATCACCCAGCCGATCGAAGTCGCCTGGGCGGCGACAACACTCCCTAGCAGAAACAACAAGAGTCCGATGCTGATGATGAGCTTGCGGCCGAACCGATCCGACAGCAGCCCGAAGGGGATTTGTAGAATCGCCTGTGTCAGGCCGTAACCGCCCAGCGCCATTCCCACCAGCAAGGGAGTCGCGCCATCCAGGTCCTCGGCATACAGCGCCAGAACCGGCAATACCATGAAAAGCCCGAGCATGCGCGTCGCATATAAGCTGGCGAGGCCGAAAATGGCACGCCGCTCGGTGTGAAGCAATGATGAAGACATGATTGAGTCGCGTCGTTGAAGAGAAGAAACGTTCGATACCGAAACCGGCCCGCGAGGCCTTGCCGCGGGGGCCGTGACGAACCAACACCCTCGGCGTCTCGCACGCGCGCAGCCACCGACCCAGCGCATTTTACCGACTGCCTGCCTGTCAAGGAAAGGACGCGCTTTGCTCGGACTCCACTGCACCCTCTATAATCGATCCTTTGACCGCGCCACCGCCACGGCGCAACCGGCACGAGGTGGGCATGGACAGAATTCTGGTCAGGGGTGCACGCACCCACAATTTGCAGAACATTGACGTCGAACTACCGCGCAACAAGCTGATCGTCGTTACCGGCTTGTCCGGTTCCGGCAAGTCATCGCTGGCCTTCGACACCCTCTACGCCGAGGGGCAGCGCCGCTATGTGGAGTCTCTCTCCACCTACGCCCGCCAATTCCTGTCGATGATGGAAAAGCCCGATGTCGACCACATCGAAGGGCTCTCGCCAGCGATTTCCATCGAGCAGAAATCGACGTCCCACAACCCACGCTCGACGGTCGGTACGATCACCGAGATTCACGATTACCTGCGCCTACTCTATGCCCGCGCGGGGACGCCACGCTGCCCCGACCACGACATCGATCTCGAAGCACAAACCGTCTCGCAAATGGTCGACCAGGCTTTGGCATTGCCCGAAGGCAGCAAGCTGATGCTGCTGGCGCCGGTCATTAGTGGCCGCAAGGGCGAGCACCAGCAACTACTGGCCGAGCTGCGCTCCCAAGGCTACGTTCGCGCCATGGTCGACGGTCAGGCCGTGGAACTCGACGAGCTTGGTCCGCTCGACAAGAACAAGAAACACGACATCAGCGTGGTGGTGGATCGTATCAAGGTACGCGATGGGCTAGCTCTGCGCCTGGCCGAGTCGTTTGAAACTGCGCTCGGCCTGTCCGACGGCATCGCCATCCTTCACGATATGGATGGCGCGCGCGACGACATCGTCTTTTCGGCACGCTTCGCTTGCCCGGTGTGCGGCTACTCTATCGCCGAGCTTGAGCCGCGGCTGTTCTCGTTCAACAACCCCGCTGGTGCTTGCCCGACCTGCGACGGCCTCGGTGTGCGGCAGTATTTCGATCCCGATAAGCTGATCAGCCATCCCGAGTTGTCGCTGGCCGAGGGCGCTATCAAGGGCTGGGATCGGCGTAGCGTGTATTACTTCAACCAGTTGCAGGC
This sequence comes from Chromohalobacter canadensis, assembly GCF_029544075.1. Classification (GTDB taxonomy): domain Bacteria; phylum Pseudomonadota; class Gammaproteobacteria; order Pseudomonadales; family Halomonadaceae; genus Chromohalobacter; species Chromohalobacter canadensis_A. The sequence goes on from NZ_JAJQJH010000013.1 coordinate 65,845, forward strand.
GGTCGCCGAGCACTATCGTTTCGCGCTGGAAACACCCTGGCAGGACCTTGCCCGACACGAGCGCGACGTGGTGTTGCACGGTAGCGGGCAGGATCAGATCGCTTTCAGCTATGTCAACGATCGAGGCCGCAAGGTCAAACGCGAACATGCCTTCGAGGGCGTCCTTCCCAACATGGAGCGGCGTTACCGTGAAACCGAGTCGAGCATGGTGCGCGAAGACCTCGCCAAGCATCTGGCGGTGCGGTCCTGCCCGTCCTGCCAAGGGACCCGGCTACGCAAGGAGGCCCGCCATGTGTATATTGACGGGCGTCCACTCCCCGAGGTCTCGCAACTGCCCATCGGCGAGGCTTGGCATTACTTCGTGGCGCTGGAACTGCCCGGACGCAAGGGTGAAATCGCCGCGAAGATCCTCCACGAGATCCACTCGCGCCTAGAATTCCTGGTCAATGTGGGGCTCGACTACCTGACATTGGAACGCAGCGCCGACACCCTCTCCGGCGGCGAGGCACAGCGCATTCGCCTGGCCAGCCAGATCGGCGCGGGGCTGGTCGGGGTCATGTACATCCTCGATGAACCGTCCATCGGTCTGCATCAGCGCGACAACGACCGGTTGCTTCAGACGCTCGAGCATCTTCGCGATCTTGGCAATACGGTCATCGTCGTCGAGCACGACGAGGAGGCGATCCGCGCGGCGGATCACGTGCTCGACATCGGCCCCGGCGCAGGTGTGCACGGCGGTCGTATCGTCGCCCAGGGTACCCCCGAGCAGATAACCCAATGCGAAGCTTCGCTGACCGGCCAGTACCTGTCGGATCGACGGCGCATTGAGATGCCCCCGTACCGTATCCCCGGCAATCCAGAGAAGATGCTGCGCCTCACCGGCGCTAACGGTAACAACCTACAGGACGTCACGCTCGAGCTGCCCCTGGGCCTTTTCGTCTGCGTGACGGGGGTGTCCGGCTCGGGTAAGTCGACGCTGATCAATTCGACACTGATGCCCGTCGCCACGCGCGAACTCAATCGCGCCACGAGCCTCACGCCCGCACCTTATCAGCACATCGAAGGGCTGGAGTTGCTCGACAAGGTCATCGACATCGATCAGAGCCCGATCGGGCGGACGCCGCGCTCCAATCCAGCTACCTATACCGGCATTTTCACACCGATTCGAGAGCTCTTTGCGGGCACTCAAGAGGCACGCTCGCGTGGCTACAAACCCGGGCGATTCAGTTTCAACGTCAAGGGCGGGCGCTGCGAAGCCTGCCAGGGCGAGGGGCTGATCAAGGTCGAGATGCACTTCCTGCCCGACATCTACGTCCCCTGCGACGTCTGCAAGGGCAAACGCTATAACCGCGAAACCCTGGAGATCCAGTACAAGGGAAAGAACATCCATGAGGTCCTGGAAATGACCATCGAGGAGGCGTTGGAGTTCTTCTCACCGGTCCCCGCTCTTGCACGGCGCTTGCAGACATTGATGGACGTTGGCCTGTCATACGTGCGCTTGGGGCAAAGCGCGACCACCCTTTCCGGCGGGGAAGCACAGCGCGTCAAGCTCGCCCGCGAGTTGGCCAAACGCGATACTGGCAAGACGCTCTACATTCTCGATGAACCCACTACCGGCCTGCATTTCGAGGATATCCGGCAATTATTGGGGGTGCTGCATCGCTTGCGCGATCACGGCAACACCATCGTGGTCATCGAGCACAATCTCGACGTAATCAAGACCGCCGACTGGCTCATCGATCTTGGCCCCGAGGGCGGCTCCGGCGGGGGACGCATCATCGCCGAGGGCACGCCGGAGCAAGTCGCCAAGATGGATGTCTCGCACACCGGGCGCTTCCTCGAGCCGATCCTGGCCAAGCGCACCTCCGCCAAAGCAACGCGTGACACGAGTACTGCCGCGACCTGAGCCGGATACCGACCCTCAACGACGCATAAAAAAGCCGGCCCCGAGGGGGCCGGCTTTATTGTGCCGAGATGGCGAAGCCTAACGAAGATTACTCTTCGGCGGCTTCCTCTACGACCGGACGGTCGACCAGCTCGACATAAGCCATCGGCGCATTGTCACCGGTGCGGAAACCGCACTTGAGAATACGCACATATCCGCCCGGGCGCTCGACGTAACGTGGGCCCAGCTCATTGAAGAGCTTACCGACCGTTTCTTTGGAACGGGTACGGTTGAAGGCCAGACGGCGGTTGGCGACGCTATCCTGCTTGGCCAGGGTGATCAGCGGCTCGACGTGACGCCGCAACTCCTTGGCCTTGGGCAGGGTAGTCTTGATGACTTCGTGCTCGACTAGCGACACACACATGTTCTTGAACATGGCATGGCGATGCGAGCTCGTACGATTGAGGTGACGACCACTCTTACGATGACGCATGGTTGAAATTCCTTACCAAACTGGGACTCGAGTCGGCGCTCACGCAGAGGCCTTGTCGTCCTTCAGGCTCGCCGGCGGCCAGTTTTCCAGCCGCATGCCGAGGGAAAGACCGCGCGCTGCCAGAACATCCTTGATCTCGTTCAAGGACTTCTTGCCGAGGTTCGGGGTCTTCAACAGCTCCACTTCGGTACGCTGAATCAGATCACCGATATAATAGATATTCTCGGCTTTCAAGCAGTTGGCGCTGCGAACGGTCAACTCGAGATCGTCTACGGGGCGCAGTAGAATCGGATCGATCTGATCCTCTTCTTCTTCGACTTCCTGTTCCTTGTCGGCTTCGAGGTCGACGAACGCGCCCAGCTGCTCTTGCAGGATGGTCGCGCTGCGGCGAATCGCCTCTTCCGGATCCAAGGTGCCGTCGGTTTCCAAGTCGATAATCAGCTTATCGAGATCGGTACGCTGCTCGACACGCGCGGCTTCAACGGAGTAAGACACACGACGCACCGGGCTGAAAGTCGCATCCAGCTGGAGGCGACCGATCGCACGCGATTCGTCTTCCTCGGAAGCACGGGTATCCGCTGGCTCATAGCCACGACCGCGAACCACCTTGAGCTCCATTTTCAGCTCGCCGCTGTCGTTGAGGTGCGCGATAACGTGATCCGGGTTGATGACGTCGACATCATGATCGACGGCGATATCGCCCGCGGTCACCACACTCGGGCCCTGCTTGCTCAGCGTCAGAACCACTTCGTCACGGCCATGCATCTTGATGGCGACGTCCTTGAGGTTCAGGAGAATTTCGATGACGTCTTCTTGGACGCCCTCGATGGCGCTGTACTCGTGTAGAACGCCTTCAATCTCCGCTTCCACAATGGCGCAACCGGGCATGGAAGACAGCAGGATGCGACGCAGAGCATTCCCCAGGGTATGGCCGAAACCACGCTCGAACGGCTCGAGCACGATCTTCGCATGATTCGCGTTGATCTCTTCGACCTTGATGTCGCGAGGACGGAGAAACTCTGTCACTGAACGCTGCATAAGAACACCTTTCAGGCTGCCAAACGGATACTCGGTACTCGAAACCAGGCCCTGGCATGGGGCCTGGCGGCATCACGCAGTGGCTGCATGATTACTTCGAGTACAGCTCGACGATCAGGTTTTCGTTGATGTCGGCAGACAGGTCGCCGCGTTCCGGGACAGCCTTGAAAGTGCCTTCCATCTTCTTGGAGTCGACGTCGATCCAAGTCACATCGCCACGGTTGGCGGCGATGCCCAGGGCGTTTTGAATACGCGCCTGGTTCTTGGACTTTTCACGGACGGACACCACGTCACCCGGCTTGACCTGATAGGAAGCCACGTTGACGCTACGGCCATTCACGGCGATTGCCTTGTGGCTGACCAACTGACGCGCTTCTGAGCGCGTGGAGCCGAAGCCCATACGGTAGACGACATTGTCCAGTCGGGATTCGAGAAGCTGCAACAACAACTCACCGGTCGCGCCCTTGAGGCGGGCCGCTTCCTTGTAGTAGTTGCGGAACTGCTTCTCGAGTACGCCATACATGCGGCGTACTTTCTGCTTCTCACGAAGCTGCAAGCCGTAGTCGGAAAGACGCTGACGGCGCTGGCCGTGGACACCCGGGATCTGCTCGGATTTGCACTTTTTCTCGAAGGGAGTAACACCGCTCTTTAGAAAGAGGTCGGTGCCTTCACGACGAGACAGTTTGCACTTCGGTCCAATATAACGTGCCATGAATCTGTCTCCTTAAACGCGGCGTTTCTTCGGCGGACGGCAGCCGTTATGGGGAACGGGCGTCGCGTCGGTAATGCTCTGCACGCGGAAACCCGCAGCATTGAGCGCACGCACGGCGGATTCACGGCCGGGACCGGGTCCCTTGACCAGCACGTCGACGTTTTTCACACCATACTCGGCTGCAGCGGTCGCTGCACGTTCGCTTGCCACTTGAGCAGCGAACGGGGTGCTCTTACGAGAACCACGAAAACCCGAACCACCGGCAGTCGCCCAAGAAAGGGCATTGCCCTGGCGGTCTGTGATCGTCACGATCGTGTTGTTAAAAGAGGCATGGATGTGGGCAACCGCATCCACTACCTGCTTTTTCACCTTTTTACGGTTACTACGCGGGTTAGCCATGTTGATGTCTATTCCTGTCTTAACGCCAGAACGTGCGTTTTATTTGCGAATCGGCTTACGCGGTCCCTTACGGGTACGCGCATTGGTCTTGGTACGCTGACCACGCAGCGGAAGACCACGACGATGACGCAGACCACGATAGCAACCCAAGTCCATGAGACGCTTGATGTTAAGCGTCGTATCACGGCGAAGATCGCCTTCAACGGTATACTTGCCGACTTCGTTGCGCAGGACATCCACCTCTTCGGCGGACAGTTCCTGAACTTTCGTCGTCGGTGCGATGCCGGTAGCGACGCAGATTTCCTGCGCACGTGTACGGCCAATCCCGAAGATGTAGGTCAGCGAGATCGCCGCATGCTTATTGTCCGGGATATTGACGCCTGCAATACGGGCCATCAGCTTACTCCGAATGTTGAGCGGCTTGCTCGTTTAGTCGTCTATAAGGGCGCAATAGCATACCCCTTTGCCTCCTAGGAGGCAAGGGGTATGCCTACACCCGCTTTTAAGTCAGCGCAGGATCAACCCTGGCGCTGCTTATGCCGCGGTTCGCTACAGATGACACGAATCGCGCCATTGCGCCGAATGATCTTGCAGTTACGGCACATTTTCTTGACGGAAGCTCGAACTTTCATCGTTCTCTCCAAAAAACCTAGCGGGGCTCGTTTAACGCAGGATACCGCCGCTGCCATAGCCTTTCAGGTTGGACTTCTTCATCACCGATTCATATTGATTCGACATCAGATGCGACTGCACCTGGGCCATGAAGTCCATGACTACCACCACCACGATGAGCAAGGAAGTACCGCCAAAGTAGAAAGGCACTTGCCATGCCACCACGAGGAACTGAGGCATCAGGGAAACTGCGGTGATGTACAAGGCGCCGAAAAGCGTCAGACGCGTCATGACCTTATCGACATAGCGGGACGTTTGCTCGCCCGGACGAATCCCCGGTAGAAACGCTCCCGACTTCTTCAGGTTGTCGGCGACATCCTTGGGATTGAAGACCAACGCCGTGTAAAAGAAGCAGAAGAATAGCACCGCCGCCGCGAAAAGCAAGATGTACAGCGGCTGCCCCGGCCCAAGTGCCTGCGAAACCGTCTGCAGCCAGGCCATGTTCTGCCCATCACCGATCCACTGACCAATCGAGGCCGGGAACAGCAAGATACTGGAGGCAAAGATCGGCGGAATGACACCGGCCATGTTGACCTTCAGCGGCAGATAGCTGCTCTGCCCGGCATACATCTTGTTGCCTACCTGACGACGCGGATAATTCACCTTGATCCGTCGCTGGCCACGCTCGATGAAGACCACGAATGCAACGGTCGCGATCCCCAGGACTGCCAACGACAGCAACGGCAAGATATTCCAGGCCCCATCGTTTCGCGCCAGCTCGAAAGACTGGCCGATAGCGCTCGGAAGACCCGCCACGATACCCGCGAAGATGATAAGGGAAATGCCGTTACCAATACCTTTTTCGGTGATCTGCTCTCCCAGCCACATCAGGAACACGGCACCCGCGACAAACGTCACGATCGCTGTGAAGTAGAAGCTGAGATCGCCGCTATAGGCGACGCCCTGTCCGACCAGACCGACTGCCATGCCGGTCGCTTGGATCAATGCCAGCAGCACCGTACCGTAGCGCGTGTACTGGTTGATCTTGCGCCGGCCAGCCTCACCTTCCTTCTTCAGCTGTTCCAGCTGAGGCGAGACCGCCGTCAGGAGCTGCATGATGATCGACGCGGAGATATACGGCATGATCCCCAGCGCAAAAATACTCATGCGCGACAACGCACCACCCGAAAACATGTTGAACATGCCCAGGATGGTGCCCTGATTTTCCCTGAACAAGGCAGCAAGCTGGTCAGGATTGATGCCAGGCACCGGAATATGGGCACCGATACGGTACACCACGATGGCGATGAACACGAAACGCAAACGCGCCCAAAGTTCACTCAGACCACTTCCACTGGCCGGCATGTTTCCTGACTTAGCCATTAGTCCTCTACCTTGCCACCGGCAGCTTCGATCGCGCCACGGGCACCCTTGGTGACCTTGAGACCACGAACCGTGACTGCTTTGTTCAGTTCACCGGAGAGAATCACCTTCGCGTACTTGGTATTATCCTTGAGTACGTTGGCTTTCTTAAGGCTATCCAGATCGACGATATCACCATCGATCTTCGCCAACTCCGCCACGCGCACCTCTTCGGATGCCAGCGACTTGATGGACGTGAAACCGTATTTCGGCAGACGACGCTGCAATGGCATCTGACCGCCTTCGAAACCGGGCTTCACGGACCCACCGGAGCGTGACTTCTGGCCTTTGTGGCCGCGGCCACCGGTCTTTCCCAGACCGGAGCCGATGCCACGACCGACGCGCTTCTCGGCGTGCTTCGAGCCCAGTGCTGGGCTCAGACTATTGAGTTTCATGGATTACTCTCCCTCAACACGCACAAGGTAATTAACCTTGTTGACCATACCGCGTACGGCGGGGGTGTCTTCCAGCTCAACCGTGTGACCGATGCGGCGCAGCCCTAAGCCACGAATAGTGGCCTTGTGCTTTTCCAAAATGCCGATGGTACTACGAGTCTGGGTAACCTTGATCGTTGCTGCTGCCATGATGCCTTACCCCGCGAGCTCTTCGACGGACATACCACGCTTAGCGGCAATATCCTCCGGAGACTGCATGGCGGCGAGACCTTTGATAGTCGCGCGCACCACGTTCACCGGGTTGGTAGAACCGTAACACTTGGCGAGAACGTCATGGACGCCTGCCAGTTCGAGTACGGAGCGCATGGCACCGCCAGCAATGATGCCGGTACCTTCAGACGCCGGCTGCATGAACACCTTGGAGGCACCATGACGGGCCTTCGTGGGGTACTGCAGCGTAGAGCCACTGAGACTTACCTTCACCATGTTGCGGCGAGCCTGGTCCATCGCCTTCTGGATCGCGACTGGCACTTCACGTGCTTTGCCGCGGCCGAAGCCGACGCGACCGTTGCCATCGCCAACGACGGTCAGTGCGGTGAAGCCGAAAATACGACCACCTTTCACAACCTTGGCGACGCGGTTTACCTGCACGAGTTTCTCTTGCAGATCGCCGCCCTTCTGTTCGTTATTCGCCATCGTAAAACCCTTTAGAATTCCAGGCCGCCTTCACGAGCGGCATCTGCCAGGGCCTTGATACGACCGTGGTATTTAAACCCGGCACGATCAAAGGCCACCTCGGTGATGCCCGCTTCCTTTGCGCGTTCGGCAATCAGGGCGCCCACCTTGGAGGCGGCGTCCGCATTGCCCGTGGATCCTTCACGCAGGCTCTTATCGAGCGTGGATGCGCTGGCCAGTACTTGGCCACCATCCGGCGAAATGATCTGCGCGTAGATGTGGCGCGGCGTGCGATTGACGCACAAGCGAGACACGCCAAGCTCGCGGATCTTGGCGCGAGCGCGGCGGGCACGACGGAGACGAGATTCTTTCTTCGCGTTCATAACCCTGCCTTACTTCTTCTTGGCTTCTTTGCGGCGGACTTCTTCGTCGCCATACCGAATCCCCTTACCCTTGTAGGGCTCGGGCGGACGGAAGGCACGAATTTCCGCTGCGACCTGGCCGAGCTTCTGCTTGTCCGCGCTTTTCAGCACGATAATGGTGTTCTTCGGCGTTTCAGCCGTCACACCTTCAGGCAGCGTATACTCGACGGGGTGCGAGAAGCCTAATGTCAGGTTGAGTGTGTTGCCGCTTGCTTGCGCGCGGTAACCGACACCGTTGATCTCGAGAGACTTGCTAAAGCCTTCCGAAACGCCGGTAACGAGGTTCTGTACCAGCGCACGGGTGGTTCCGACCATCGCCCAGCTTTTGGCGGACTCGCTCGGATTAAATGTCAGTTGGCCTTCTTCCTGGCCCACAGTGACATCGGAATGCACGGTCATGGAGAGCGTGCCCTGACCGCCCTTGACGGTCAGCTTGTTGGCCTCGAGTTTGACCTCGACGCCACTCGGCAGTTTCACCGGATATTTGGCTACGCGGGACATTCCAAACTCCTAGAATACGGTGCAGATGACTTCACCACCGACACCGGCCTGACGCGCCGCACGATCGGTCATCACGCCCTGAGAAGTGGTGACGATCGCGATGCCCAGACCATCCGCGACTTTCGGCAGCGTGTCCTTGCCCTTGTAAGAGCGCAGGGACGGCTTGGAAAAGCGCTGGATGTGCTCGATGACCGGCTTACCCTCGAAGTACTTGAGAGTAACGGTCAGCTGGGGCTTGGCGCCTTCCGTGACAGTGAAGTCGTGGATATAGCCCTCTTGCTTCAATACGCGAGCCACCTCGACCTTGAGGTTGGAAGACGGCATGGAAACCGTCTCCTTGGTGGCCATCTGCGCATTGCGGATACGGGTAAACATATCCGCCAGAGTATCTTGCATGCTCATTACGTTGCGCTCCTGATTCTCGCGTAGCTTACCAACTGGACTTCTTGAGCCCAGGTACGTCGCCACGCATGGCGGCTTCACGCAGTTTATTGCGGCCCAAGCCGAACTTGTTGTAGAAGCCGTGCGGGCGACCGGTCACGCGGCAGCGATTACGCTGACGCACCGGACTGGAATCGCGCGGCAACTCCTGAAGTTTCAGTTGGGCGTCGAAGCGCTCTTCATCAGAAGCGTTGACGTCATAGATGACGGCCTTGAGCTCGGCACGCTTGGCCGCGTACTTGTCTACCAGCTTCGCGCGCTTGAGCTCACGCTCAATCATGCTTTTCTTTGCCATGATCCCACCCTTATTTCTTGAACGGGAAGTTCAGCGCGCTCAGCAGCGCACGGCCTTCTTCATCGGTGTTGGCAGTAGTGGTGACTGTGACATCCAACCCGCGAATACGATCAATCTTATCATATTCGAGCTCGGGGAAGATGATCTGTTCACGCACACCCATTGAGTAGTTGCCACGACCATCGAAGGACTTGGGGTTCAGACCACGAAAGTCACGAACGCGCGGAATCGCGACGTTCACGAGACGATCGAGGAAATCCCACATCCGTTCGCGACGTAAAGTCACCTTGATACCGATCGGCCAGCCCTCACGGACCTTGAAGCCTGCGATGGACTTGCGTGCCTTGGTCACTACCGGCTTTTGACCGGAGAGTTTCTCCAGGTCGCCGACGGCGTTGTCGATCAGCTTCTTGTCGCTGGTCGCATCGCCGATGCCCATATTAAGGGTCACCTTGGTGATCCGCGGTATCTGCATCACGTTGGCGTAGCTGAACTGCTCTTGGAGCTGAGCTGCCACCTCGTTCTGATAACGTTCTTTCAAGTTCGCCATTTTGCTACCCGACTCGCGTTAGGCGTCGATCTGCTTTTGCGTCGACTTGTAGATACGTACCTTGGTACCGTCTTCCTGAATCTGGAAGCCGACGCGATCCGCCTTACCGGTCTCCTGATTGAAGATGGCCACGTTGGATCCGTGAATCGGGGCCTCACGCTCGACGATACCCCCCTGCTTGCCTTGCATGGGGTTAGGCTTGGTGTGACGTTTAATCATGTTCACACCGGACACGACATAGGACCCATCCAGGACCCGTTTGATCGTGCCGCGCTTGCCCTTGTCCTTGCCGGCAATGACGATTACTTCGTCGTCACGTTTAATCTTTCGCATATCCGCCTCGCTCCTCACAGCACTTCAGGCGCTAGGGAAATGATCTTCATGAACTTCTCGTTGCGAAGCTCACGCGTAACCGGCCCGAAGATACGGGTACCGATCGGCTGCTCGTTGGCGTTTTGCAACAGAACGGCCGCATTTCCATCGAAGCGGATCAGTGAACCGTCTGTACGACGGACACCACTCTTGGTACGTACAACGACGGCCTTGAGAACCTGGCCTTTTTTGACCTTGCCTCGCGGAATCGCTTCCTTGACCGTCACTTTGATGACGTCACCAACACGGGCGTAACGGCGGTGCGACCCGCCCAGCACCTTGATGCATTGCACCCGGCGCGCGCCGCTGTTGTCGGCGACATCCAGCATTGTCTGCGTCTGAATCATCGGTTTTCTCCAAACCTAAACTGACTGCACTGGTGAAAGGCTCTGGCCTGCTCAGCCCTTGGCCTGCTCGACCACCTCGACCAGCGTCCAGGCTTTCAACTTGGAGATCGGACGGCACTCTTCGATAGAGACCGTATCCCCGACCTTCGCCTGATTCGCCTCGTCATGGGCGTGCAGTTTGGTGGAGCGCTTCACGTACTTGTCGTAAATCGGATGCCGGACACGGCGCTCGACCTGAACGACGACGGACTTGTCCATCTTGTCGCTCACGACCTTGCCATTCAGTGTGCGGGCATTATTTTCTTCAGCCATCTCAGTCACCTGCCTTCTCATTGAGCACAGTCTTAACGCGAGCGATATCGCGACGCACCTGCTTGAGCAGATGGGTCTGGCTCAGCTGGCCGGTGGCCTTCTGCATGCGCAGGTTGAACTGCTCCCGGAGGAGCTCGAGCAGCTGCTGCTGAAGCGCTTCGACTGATTTTTCACGAATTTCCTGGGCTTTCATCACATCACCGTCCGTTTCACAAAGGTGGTGGAGACCGGGAACTTCTGGGCGGCCAGGTCAAAAGCCTCACGCGCCAGCTCCTCGGAAACGCCTTCGATCTCGTAGAGCACCTTGCCGGGCTGGATTTGGGCGACCCAATATTCAACGGAGCCCTTACCCTTACCCATACGGACTTCCAGCGGCTTCTCGGTAATCGGCTTATCCGGGAAGACGCGGATCCAGATCTTGCCGCCACGCTTGACGTGACGCGTAATGGCACGACGGCCGGCTTCGATCTGGCGAGCGGTGATACGTCCGCGACCGGTGGCTTTCAGACCGTACTCGCCGAAGCTCACCTTGCTTCCGCGATGCGCGAGACCGCGATTACGGCCTTTCTGCACCTTGCGAAATTTCGTACGCTTGGGTTGTAACATCGATCCACTCTCCCCTTACTTGGAACCTTTCTTCTTGGGCCCCGGTGCCTGAGCTTGTTTCTGCTTGGCACGCACTTCCTCGATGCCGCCGAGGATCTCACCCTTGAAGACCCACACTTTGACGCCGATAACGCCGTAAGTGGTGTGCGCTTCGTAAGTGGCGTAATCGATGTCGGCGCGCAGCGTGTGCAGCGGCACGCGACCTTCGCGATACCATTCGGTACGCGCGATTTCCGCACCACCAAGACGCCCTGACAACTGGATCTTGATGCCACCAGCGCCCAGACGCATGGCGTTCTGCACGGCGCGCTTCATGGCACGACGGAACATCACGCGGCGCTCAAGTTGGCCGCAGACGTTCTGCGCGACGAGCTGTGCGTCGAGCTCGGGCTTGCGTACCTCTTCGATATTGACGTGCACGGGCACGCCCATCATCTCGGAGAGGTCACGACGCAGGCGATCGACATCCTCGCCTTTCTTGCCAATCACGATGCCCGGACGAGCGGTGTGAATGGTGATGCGTGCGTTGTTTGCTGGACGCTCGATGGTGATGTCGCTCACAGAGGCGTTTTTCAAACGCTGCTCCAGGAAACGGCGCACTTCGAGGTCATTATTCAGCTTATCGGCATAAGCACCACGCTCGGCGTACCAGACGGAGCGGTGATCCTTAACGATGCCTAGCCGAATACCTGTCGGATTTACTTTCTGACCCATCTGGTCGACTCCTACTTCTCGGCTACCTTGACGGTGATGTGGCAAGTGCGCTTCAAAATGCGATCCGCACGGCCCTTGGCGCGAGGCTGGATGCGCTTAAGCGTCATGCCCTCATCGACGCAGATGGTCGAGACACGCAGCTCGTCGATGTCCATGCCATTGTTTTCTTCCGCATTCGCGATGGCGGACTGAAGCACTTTCTTGACGATCTTCGCCGCTTTCTTCGGCGAATACGTCAATGTATCCAGTGCTTCGGCGACCGGCTTACCGCGCACCAGGTCAGCCACCAAACGGGCCTTCTGGGCGGATAAACGAGCGCCACGCAGCTTTGCTGTGACTTCCATCTCTCTAACCTCTCTGGCTTACCGTTTGGCTTTCTTGTCCGCCGCATGGCCGCGGTAGGTGCGGGTGGCAGCGAATTCGCCCAGCTTGTGGCCAACCATTTCCTCGGAGACATGCACCGGGACATGTTGACGCCCGTTATGGACTGCAATGGTGAGCCCGACCATATTCGGCAGGATCATGGAGCGACGCGACCAGGTCTTGATCGGTTTGCGGTCGCTCTTCTCCACTGCAGTCTCAACCTTCTTCAGCAGATGAAGGTCAATAAAAGGACCTTTCTTCAGTGAACGTGGCACAGCCGTTACCTCTTAATGTCTTGGCGTTAGATCTTACTTCCGGGCCTTACGGCGACGGACGATCAGCTTGTCGGTGCGCTTGTTCTTGCGGGTCTTATGGCCCTTGGTGGGGATGCCCCACGGGCTGACCGGATGACGGCCACCGCTGGAGCGGCCTTCACCACCACCATGCGGATGGTCCACCGGGTTCATCGCGACACCGCGAACCGTCGGACGCACGCCTCTCCAGCGCTTCGCACCGGCCTTGCCAAGTTGACGGAGGCTGTGCTCGGAATTGCCCACTTCACCCAAGGTTGCACGGCATTCTGCCAAAATCTTGCGCATCTCGCCGGAACGTAGACGCACAGTGGCGTAGTTGCCTTCACGTGCTACCACTTGGGCACTGGCACCGGCACTCCGTGCGATCTGAGCACCCTTGCCGGGCTTCATCTCGATGCAGTGCACGGTCGACCCTACCGGAATGTTACGCAGCGGCAGCGCGTTACCACGCTTGATCGCTGCATTGACGCCGGACTCCAAGCGGTCGCCCGCTTTCACGCCACGCGGAGCGATGATGTAGCGACGCTCGCCGTCCAGGTACTTGAGCAGCGCAATGTTAGCGCTACGATTGGGATCGTATTCGAGGCGCTCAACGACAGCGGCAACGCCATCCTTGGCACGTTTGAAATCGATCACACGATAGTGCTGACGGTGACCACCCCCGACATGACGGGTAGTGATACGACCGTTATTGTTACGACCGCCGCTCTTGGATTTCTTCTCCAATAGGCCGGCATAAGGGCGACCCTTGTAGAGCTCGTCGTTGACGACTTTGATGACGTGACGACGACCGGCGGACGTGGGTTTGGTCTTAACAACTGCCATGATCCGTACTCCTGCCTTACTCGGCGCCAGAGAAGTCTTCGAGAGTCTCGCCGGCCGCCAGTGTGACGTATGCCTTGCGATATCCCTTGCGCAGACCAACACCATGCTGCGTGCGCTTGGTCTTACCCTTGACGTTTAAGACCTGCACGCCAGCGACCTTCTTCTCGAAGAGCGCTTCGACGGCTTTCTTGATCTCGGGCTTGGTCGCGTCCTGGGCCACCTTGAACACGTACTGGTTGTTTTCGGCGGCGAATGCGGCCTTCTCGGTCATATGAGGCCCGAGCAGAACCTTGAATACGCGTTCCTGGTTCATCCCAGCTTCTCCTCGAATTTACGCAGAGCGGAAACGGTGACCAGCACCTTGTCAAAGGCAACCAGGCTCACCGGATCGGCAGCCGCGACATCCACTACATCGACGTAGGGAATGTTACGCGCGGCGAGAAACAACTTTTCGTCGATGTCTTCGGTGACGATCAGCGCTTTCTCGAGATCCAGGTCCTTCAGCTTGGCAATCAGCTGCTTGGTCTTGGGGGCATCCACCGCAATGCTGTCAACGACGACTAGACGTTCCTGACGCACCAGCTCGGAGAGAATCGAGCGCATGGCCGCGCGGTACATCTTGCGGTTGACTTTCTGGGTGTAGTCTTGCGGACGTGCTGCAAAGGTCACACCACCACTACGCCACAGTGGCGAGCGAATAGTGCCGGCACGAGCACGGCCGGTTCCCTTTTGACGCCACGGCTTCTTGCCGCCGCCACGTACTTCAGCGCGAGTCTTCTGTGCACGAGTCCCCTGGCGACCGGCTGCGAAATACGCAGTCACGACCTGGTGGACCAGCGACTCGTTAAACTCTTTACCGAAGGTAGCGTCGGACACTTCGACAGTGCCGGCTTCGGCACCTGCGAGATTCAAATTCATCGGTCTCATACCCCTCAGCGAGCTTTAACGGCACTGCGTACGATGACTTCGCAGTCGGTCGCACCCGGCACGGCGCCTTTGACCAGCAGCAAATTACGCTCGGCATCGACGCGCACGATTTCCAGGCTCTGGACGGTCACACGCTCATTGCCCATCTGACCGGCCATCTTCTTGCCCTTGAAGACGCGACCCGGCGTCTGGCACATACCGATGGAGCCCGGAGCGCGGTGCGCAAGCGAGTTGCCGTGACCATTGTCTTGGGTGCGGAAATTCCAGCGCTTGACGGCGCCCTGGAAGCCCTTGCCTTTAGAGGTGCCAGTCACATCGACTTTCTGACCGGCTTCAAAGAGGGATACGGTGATGTTGCCGCCCACTTCAGGAGCATCTTCGCCCTCTTCCAAGCGAAACTCCATCAATGCACGACCGGCCTCGACACCTGACTTGGCATACTGCCCTGCGGCAGCTTTGGTCAGATGCTTGGCCTTGCGGGATCCCGAAGTCACCTGAATCGCGCTATAGCCGTCGGTTTCGACAGTCTTAACGCGAGTCACGCGATTCGGCTCGACCTCGATAACGGTTACGGGCACAGAAGCGCCATTTTCGGTAAAGATGCGGGTCATGCCGCTCTTCTTACCGACCAAACCGATAGTCATGTTCAGTCTCCTTTAGTGTACGGGGCTATCACCCGCTATGGCTGCCCTTTCCAGAGCATTCCACTAGCACATTGTGTGACGCCGTCCCGGCGTGGCGACCTTGTGGAAAAGCCGCTAGTGACTAGTGTGATCAGTCGAGCTTGATTTGCACATCCACGCCAGCGGCGAGGTCGAGCTTCATCAGCGCGTCTACGGTTTTTTCCGTGGGTTCGACAATGTCGAGCACACGCTTATGAGTGCGAATCTCGTACTGATCGCGCGCGTCCTTGTTGACGTGCGGCGAGATCAATACGGTATAGCGCTCGCGATTAGTCGGTAGTGGGATCGGACCACGGACCTGAGCACCCGTACGCTTCGCGGTATCCACGATTTCTTGCGCGGACTGGTCAATCAGGCGATGGTCAAAGGCCTTCAACCGAATGCGAATCTTTTGGTTCTGCATTAGCCTTAAACTCCAATGGATGTCGACGGCGCGAGCCGTCTACCCACGCATTCAAAGGATGCGCATTATAGGCAGGCTGACAGTGACTGTCAAACATGCACAGAAAGGGGGCTCCTCAAAGGAGCCCCCTTCGATCATCGAAGGGCGAAACCCTTACTTGACGATCTTGGCGACAACACCGGCACCCACGGTACGTCCACCTTCGCGAACCGCGAAGCGCAGGCCGTCTTCCATGGCGATCGGCGCGATCAGCGTCACAGTCATCTGGACGTTGTCGCCCGGCATGACCATTTCAACGCCTTCCGGCAGCTCACAAGTACCGGTCACGTCAGTGGTCCGGAAGTAAAACTGCGGACGATAGCCCTTGAAGAACGGGGTATGACGACCGCCTTCTTCCTTGGACAGCACGTAAACTTCGGCTTCGAAGGTAGTGTGGGGCTTGATGGTACCCGGCTTGGCCAGCACCTGACCACGCTCGACGTCGTCACGCTTGGTGCCACGCAACAGCGCGCCAATGTTCTCGCCAGCACGACCTTCGTCGAGCAACTTGCGGAACATTTCGACACCGGTAACGGTCGTCTTGACGGTGTCCTTGAGACCCACGATTTCGACTTCTTCACCGCTCTTGACGACACCACGCTCGACACGACCAGTTACCACGGTACCGCGACCGGAAATCGAGAACACGTCTTCGATCGGCATCAGGAACGGCTGATCGATGGCACGTTCCGGCTCCGGAATATACGCGTCCAGGGCCTTGATCAGGTTGGCAACGGCAGTAGTACCCATGCCGTTATCATCCTTGCCTTCCAGCGCCATCAGCGCGGAGCCAGTGATGATCGGGCAGTCGTCACCCGGGAAGTCGTACTCGTTGAGGAGTTCACGAACTTCCATTTCGACCAGCTCGAGGAGCTCTTCGTCGTCGACCATGTCGGCCTTGTTCAGGAACACGACGATGTTCGGAACACCGACCTGGCGAGACAGCAGGATGTGCTCGCGCGTCTGCGGCATGGGGCCATCCGCGGCGCTGCAGACCAGGATAGCGCCGTCCATCTGAGCGGCACCAGTGATCATGTTCTTGACGTAGTCGGCGTGCCCGGGGCAGTCGACGTGCGCGTAGTGGCGCTCTTCGGACTGGTATTCGACGTGAGCAGTCGCGATGGTGATACCGCGCTCACGCTCTTCCGGCGCGTTGTCGATGGTGTCGAATTCGCGCCAGTCGCCGCCGAAAACCTCCGCGGAAACGCGAGTCAGTGCCGCAGTCAGCGTGGTCTTGCCATGGTCGACGTGACCGATGGTACCGACGTTGATATGCGATTTGGTACGTTCAAATTTTTCCTTAGCCACTGCTATAACCTCTTTACGTTAGCTAACGGTTAACCATTCTGGTTGATGACGGCTTCAACGACGCTGGAGGGCGCCTCTTCGTAATCCGCAAACTCCATAGTGTAGCTTGCGCGGCCCTGGGTCTGAGAACGCAAATCGGTCGCGTAACCGAACATCTCAGCCAGCGGCACCGTGGCGCGGATAATCTTGCCTGCCGGCGAGTCATCCATGCCCTGAACGAGGCCACGGCGGCGGTTAATGTCGCCCATAACATCCCCCATGAACTCTTCGGGAGTCACGACCTCAACCTTCATCACCGGCTCCAGCAGCACGGCCTTGGCCTTCGGCGCGCCTTCCTTGATCGCCATGGAAGAGGCAACCTTGAACGCAGTCTCGTTCGAGTCCACGTCATGGTAGGAACCATCGAACAGCGTGACCTTGACGTCAATCATCGGGTAACCCGCGATGACCCCGTTCTGCAGCTGCTCATAGGCCCCTTTCTCGACGGCCGGCACGTATTCCTTGGGAACCACACCACCGACGATTTCGGAGGCGAACTTGAAGTTCATGTCTTCGTCTTCGCCCTTGTCTTCGGCCGTCAGCGGCTCGATGCGCAGCAGCACGTGACCGTACTGACCACGACCGCCCGACTGACGAACGAACTTGCCTTCCTGCTCGACACTGGCGCGAATCGTTTCGCGGTAGGCTACCTGCGGCTTACCGATATTGGCGTCGACTTTGAATTCGCGACGCAGACGATCGACGATGATGTCGAGATGAAGCTCACCCATGCCAGAAATGATCGTCTGACCGGTTTCCTCGTCGGTCTTGACGCGGAACGAAGGATCTTCCTGAGCCAACTTGCCCAGCGCGGTCCCCATCTTCTCCTGGTCGGGCTTGGATTTCGGCTCCACGGCGACCGAGATCACCGGATCCGGAAACTCCATACGCTCAAGAATGATCTTGTCCTGCAGATCACAGAGGGTGTCACCGGTGGTGACATCCTTGAGACCGATGCACGCGGCGATATCGCCCGCGTAGACTTCCTTGATCTCCTCGCGTGAATTGGAGTGCATCTGGACGATACGGCCCACGCGCTCCTTCTTGCTCTTCACGGAATTGAAGATGCTGTCACCGGACTTGAGCACACCCGAATAGACACGGATAAAGGTCAGTGTCCCGACGAACGGGTCAGTGGCGATCTTGAAAGCCAGCGCAGCGAAAGGTGCTTTATCGTCAGCTTCACGCGTGGCGATTGTGCCATCCTTGTCGTCAAGCTCACCTTCGATAGCCTTGACCTCGGTGGGCGACGGCATGTATTCGATCACGCCATCGAGTACCGCCTGGACGCCCTTGTTCTTGAACGCGCTCCCGCACGTCACCAGAACGATTTCGTTATCCAGAGTACGGCGACGCAAGCCAGCCTTGATGTCCGCCTCGGAGAGGGCGCCCTCTTCGAGGTATTTGTCCATCAACTCTTCGGACGCCTCGGCGGCAGCTTCGACCATCGCCTCGCGATACTTCTCAGCGGTTTCCTTGAGCTCATCGGGAATGTCGACCAGCTCATAGTTCATGCCGTGATTGGCTTCGTCCCAGAGAATGCCCTTCATCTGGATCAGGTCGATAACCCCTTTGAAGTTATCTTCCGCGCCCCAGTTGATCTGGATCGGAACAGTATTGGCTCCCAGCTTCTGCTTGAGCTGGTCGAGCACCATGAAGTAATCGGCCCCGGCGCGGTCCATCTTGTTGACGAACACCATACGCGGAACTTCATACTTGTTGGCCTGACGCCAGACTGTTTCGGTTTGCGGCTGCACACCGGAGGAGCCACAAAGCACAACGACAGCACCGTCGAGGACACGCAAGGAACGTTCGACTTCGATCGTGAAGTCAACGTGTCCCGGTGTATCGATGATATTGATACGATGCTCATCGAACTGCTTGCTCATCCCCTGCCAGAAACAGGTCGTCGCAGCGGAGGTGATTGTGATACCACGCTCCTGCTCCTGCTCCATCCAGTCCATGGTGGCAGCACCATCATGAACCTCGCCAACCTTGTGAGACAGGCCGGTGTAGAACAGGACACGCTCGGTAGTGGTAGTCTTCCCGGCGTCGACGTGAGCCACGATACCGATATTACGGTAGCGATTAAGCGGAGTCTTGCGTGCCACGATGGAATACCCCGTTGGTTAGAAGCGGTAGTGAGAGAAGGCCTTGTTGGCATCTGCCATGCGATGCACGTCTTCACGCTTCTTCACAGCAGCACCCTTGCCTTCGGCGGCGTCCAGCATTTCGCCAGCGAGGCGCTGCACCATGGTCTTCTCACCACGACTGCGCGCCGCATCCACCAGCCAACGCATGGCCAGGGCCTGACGGCGAGAAGGACGGACTTCCACGGGCACCTGATAGGTCGCACCGCCAACGCGGCGAGACTTAACCTCGACCATCGGCTGGATCGTTTCCAGCGCCTTGTCGAAGATTTCCAACGGCTCATCCTTGCTACGTTCGGCAACCCTGTCCAGCGCACCGTAGACGATACGCTCAGCTACAGATTTCTTGCCGTTGATCATCAGGTGATTCATGAACTTGGCCAGACGCTCACTTCCGAATTTCGGATCCGGGAGGATTTCGCGTTTGGCGACAACTTTTCTTCTAGGCATGATAAGCCCTCGTTTCGAAGGGTCCTTCAGGTAAACTCGAGACAACGCATCGCGCGCTCGACCTTACTCTTATCTGACCGACAACAGTTGAAGTCTAGATCGCTTTGCGATCAAGACTTAGGACGTTTGGTACCGTACTTGGAACGGCCCTGACGGCGATTTTGAACACCAGAAGTATCCAGCGCGCCGCGAACGGTGTGATAACGCACACCCGGCAAGTCTTTTACACGACCGCCGCGAATCAGGACCACGGAGTGTTCCTGCAGGTTGTGACCTTCACCGCCGATATAGGAAGCGACTTCGTAGCCATTCGTCAGGCGCACACGGCAAACCTTACGTAGCGCCGAGTTCGGCTTTTTCGGGGTAGTGGTGTAGACACGGGTGCAAACCCCGCGCTTTTGCGGGCAAGACTGCAGCGCCGGCACGTCGCTCTTGGCGGCCGGGCGCTTGCGCGGCTTGCGCACGAGCTGATTGATCGTTGCCATATCTGTAGCTGACTCCAATGGTTGCCAAACCTTTCAACATTGGGGCAGGACGTACCCACCCCACTGTTAAAGGCTGCGCATTCTAATGTCTGGCGACGAGCCACGTCAAGTCCGCCACCACGTAGGCCCCGGACTTGACGGCATACGCCTAGAGGTCTTCGTCGTCGGCGTCCAACGCCGTGAGCTGCGCACCCAATTCCTGCTCGACATCGGAGGCCGAAGGATTGACCGTGTGCCCATCATCCTCACGCTTGCGACGCCGCTCGGCGTGGTGCGCCAATCCAGTCCCGGCCGGCACCAAGCGACCCACCACAACGTTTTCCTTGAGACCGCGCAGGTAGTCGCGCTTGCCGGACACCGCCGCCTCAGTCAATACGCGAGTGGTTTCTTGGAACGATGCGGCCGAGATGAACGACTCTGTTGCCAGGCTCGCCTTGGTGATACCCAGCAGCAAACGCTCGCTTTTGGCCGGGAATTTATCTTCCTGGGCCAAGCGTGCGTTTTCCTCGAGGACGCGGACGTATTCCGCCTGATCGCCGGTAATGAAGGAAGAATCCCCGGCATCGGTGATTTCTACCTTGCGCAGCATCTGGCGCACGATCACCTCGATGTGCTTGTCATCGATGACCACACCCTGCAGACGATAAACGTCTTGGATCTCGACCGTGATGTACTTGGCCAACTCCGCGATCCCGAGCAAGCGCAGGATATCGTGAGGATTGCTGGGGCCATCAGAGATGACCTCACCTTTCTCCACCGTCTCGCCTTCGAATACCCCGATCTGACGCCATTTGGGAATCAGCATCTCGACCGGCTCACCTTCTTCAGGCGTGACCGTCAGGCGGCGTTTGCCCTTGGTTTCCTTGCCGAAGCTGATAGTCCCGGTAACCTCGGCCAGGATCGCTGGCTCCTTGGGCTTGCGCGCCTCGAACAAGTCGGCGACACGCGGCAGACCCCCGGTGATGTCCTTGTTGCCGGATGCTTCAACCGGGATACGCGCGATAACCTCACCGACCCCGACCTGGTCGCCGTTTTCGCCTGCGATAATGGCCTTGCCGGGCAGCATGTACTGCACAGGGGTATTGGAGCCCGGCAGCGTGACATGCTCACCATTCTCATCGAGCAACATGATCATCGGGCGCTTTTCACGGCCAGAGGTTGGGCGCGCGGCGGTCTCGATCACCTCGATGTTAGAAAGACCGGTCATCTCGTCCACGCTGCGGTGGATAGTAATGCCTTCTTCCATGTCGCTGAATTGGGCCCTGCCCTCGACCTCGGCTACGACCGGATGAGTGTGCGGATCCCACTTGGCGACTGGCGTCCCGCCTTCGACCATGTCACCGTCACGGACCGACAGCTCGGCGCCATACGGCAGCTTGTAGTACTCGCGCTCGCGACCATGCTCGTCGGCGACGGCCAAGGCACTCGAGCGAGAAACGACGATGAGCTTGCCGTCATTGCGCTCGACATGCTTGATGTTGTGCAGGCGCACCGTACCACCGTGCTTGACCTGAACGCTATCGACCGCCGAGGCACGCGATGCAGCCCCCCCGATGTGGAAGGTACGCATGGTAAGCTGGGTACCCGGCTCACCGATCGACTGCGCCGCGATAACGCCAACGGCCTCGCCGATGTTGACCTGATGGCCACGCGCCAAGTCACGGCCGTAGCACGATGCGCACACACCATGTCGCGTTTCGCAGGTGATCGCGCTGCGCACGATAATCTCGTCCACGCCCATGGTATCGAGCTCGGCGCACCAAGCTTCATCCAGCAAAGTACCGCGCGGGATCAAAACATCATCAGTGGCGGGATCGACAACATCCTGCGCCACGACGCGGCCCAGCACGCGTTGTGCCAGCGATACGATGACGTCACCGCCCTCGATCACCGGATGCAGCGTCAGCCCCTCATACGTGCCGCAATCCTCTTCGGTTACCACCAGGTCTTGAGACACGTCCACCAAACGACGCGTCAGGTAACCGGAGTTGGCCGTCTTGAGTGCCGTATCCGCCAGACCCTTACGGGCGCCGTGCGTCGAGATGAAGTACTGCAGGACGTTCAAGCCTTCACGGAAGTTAGCGGTAATCGGCGTCTCGATGATCGAGCCATCCGGCTTGGCCATCAGCCCGCGCATGCCCGCCAATTGGCGGATCTGTGCGGCACTACCACGCGCCCCAGAGTCGGCCATAATGAAAACGCTATTGAACGAATCCTGCTCGACCTGCTCGCCATGACGGTCGGTGACGGTTTCCTTCGAGATCCCCGCCATCATCGCCTTGGCGACCTTATCGTTGGCCTTGGACCAGATATCGATGACCTTGTTGTACTTCTCGCCCGCAGTCACTAGACCGGAGGAGAACTGATCCTCGATTTCCTTGACCTCTTCCTCGGCCCCGTCGACGATTTCTTTCTTCGAGTCGGGGATGACGAAGTCGTTGACGCCGATCGATGCGCCCGACCAAGTCGCCAGACGGAAGCCGGTGTACATCAACTGGTCAGCGAAGATGACCGTATCCTTGAGGCCCGCACGACGATAGACGGCGTTGATCAAGCCGGAAATCGCCTTCTTCTTCATCGGCTGATCGACCAGCTCGTAGGGCATCCCCTTGGGCAAGATGCGGAACAGCAAGGCACGCCCCACAGTCGTATCGCGCAGCGAGGTCTTGCCGTTCAGTTCACCGCTTTCGTCGTCCCGATCGTATTCGGTGAGACGCACCTTGACACGCGCATGCATCGACACGCTCTCGGTCCCGAACGCACGCTCGACTTCGTCGAGGTTGGAGAAAACCATGCCTTCGCCTTTGGCATTGACCTTCTCGCGGGTCATGTAATACAGACCCAGCACGACGTCCTGAGACGGCACGATGATGGGCTCGCCGTTGGCCGGCGACAGCACATTGTTCGTAGCCATCATCAGCGTCCGCGCCTCGAGCTGCGCTTCCAGCGTCAGCGGGACGTGTACGGCCATTTGGTCGCCGTCGAAGTCGGCGTTATATGCCGCGCACACCAACGGATGTAGTTGAATAGCCTTGCCTTCGATCAACAACGGTTCGAAGGCCTGGATACCCAAGCGGTGCAGTGTCGGTGCACGGTTGAGCATTACAGGGTGCTCGCGGATGACATCGGCGAGGATGTCCCACACTTCCGGCAACTCGCGCTCGACCATCTTCTTGGCGGCCTTGATGGTAGACGCTTGGCCGCTCGCCTGTAGCTTGGAGTAGATGAACGGCTTGAACAGCTCAAGCGCCATCTTCTTGGGCAAACCACATTGATGCAGACGCAACGTCGGACCCACGGTGATCACCGAGCGGCCGGAATAGTCGACACGTTTGCCCAGCAGGTTCTGGCGGAAACGCCCCTGCTTGCCCTTGATCATGTCGGCCAGCGACTTCAACGGACGCTTGTTGGAACCGGTGATGGCACGACCACGACGGCCGTTGTCGAGCAGCGCATCGACCGATTCCTGCAGCATGCGCTTCTCGTTGCGCACGATGATATCCGGCGCGTTGAGGTCGAGCAGGCGCTTCAGGCGGTTGTTGCGGTTGATCACACGACGATACAGATCGTTGAGATCCGAGGTCGCGAAACGGCCGCCATCCAGCGGGACCAACGGACGCAGATCCGGCGGAAGTACCGGCAGCACTTCCATGATCATCCACGCCGGGTCGTTGCCGGACTTGTAGAAGGCTTCCAATAGCTTCAAGCGCTTGGAGAGCTTTTTGATCTTGGTTTCGGAGTTGGTCTGCGGAACTTCTTCGCGCAGGCGTTCGATCTCTTCTTCGAGATCAACATCGTTGAGCAACGCCTGTACGGCTTCGGCGCCCATACGGGCATCGAAGTCGTCGCCGAATTCTTCCAGCGCCTCGAAGTACTGCTCATCGTTGAGCAACTGGCCGCGCTCAAGCGTGGTCATGCCTGGATCGATGACCATGAAGCTCTCGAAATAGAGCACACGCTCGATATCGCGCAGGGTCATGTCCAGGAACAAGCCGATGCGCGACGGCAGCGACTTGAGGAACCAGATATGCGCCACCGGCGCAGCCAGCTCGATATGCCCCATACGCTCACGGCGCACTGCGGCCTTAGTGACCTCGACACCGCACTTTTCGCAAATGATGCCACGATGCTTCATGCGCTTGTACTTACCGCACAAGCACTCGTAATCCTTCACCGGACCGAAGATCTTGGCGCAGAACAGGCCATCACGCTCGGGCTTGAACGTACGGTAGTTGATGGTCTCAGGCTTTTTGACCTCGCCGTAGGACCAGGAGCGGATCAAGTCCGGCGACGCGAGCGTAATCTTGATCGCATCGAATTCTTCGGACTGTGCCTGCGATTTGAGGACTTTCACCAAATCTTTCATGGGGTCGGCTCCGTAGCGGAGTTGTCATGAGCGGGGCCTCTAAAGGCCCCGCGGACCGTCATTCGTCAGCGTGAAACGCTCAGCCTTCCAGCTCGATATCAATACCCAGCGAGCGGATTTCCTTCACCAATACGTTGAAGGATTCCGGCATGCCTGCCTGCATCGAGTGGTCGCCGTCGACGATGTTCTTGTACATCTTGGTGCGGCCTTCCACGTCGTCGGACTTGACGGTCAGCATTTCCTGCAAGGTATAGGCAGCGCCATAGGCTTCCAGTGCCCAGACCTCCATCTCACCGAAGCGTTGCCCGCCGAACTGCGCCTTGCCACCCAGCGGTTGCTGGGTCACCAGCGAGTACGAGCCGGTGGAACGGGCGTGCATCTTGTCGTCGACCAGATGGTTGAGCTTGAGCATGTACATGTAGCCCACCGTCACGGAGCGATCGAAGGTTTCGCCCGTACGCCCATCATAGAGCGTCATCTGACCGGAATCCGGCAGGTTGGCCAAGCTCAGGAGATGCTTGATCTCGTGCTCCTTGGCACCATCGAAGACCGGCGTTGCCACCGGTACGCCATTGCGCAGATTCTGCGCCAGGGTGATGATCTCTTCATCGCTGAGCGAGTCGATATCTTCCTGGCGCGTCTCGGCGGTGTTGTACACCTGCCCCAAGAAGTCGCGAATCTCCGCCACCTGCTGCTGACGCGCCTCGCGCAACATCTCGTCGATCCTCACCCCGAGCCCCCAGGCGGCCATGCCCAGGTGGGTCTCGAGAATCTGCCCGACATTCAT
The DNA here is from genome assembly GCF_029544075.1 of Chromohalobacter canadensis. Lineage (GTDB taxonomy): Bacteria > Pseudomonadota > Gammaproteobacteria > Pseudomonadales > Halomonadaceae > Chromohalobacter > Chromohalobacter canadensis_A. The sequence continues at coordinate 91,175 of NZ_JAJQJH010000013.1, forward strand.
GCGCGAGGGCACACCCAGCGGGTTGAGCACCACATCGACCGGTTCGCCATTGTCGTCGAACGGCATGTCCTCGACGGGCATGATAGACGAAATGACACCCTTGTTACCGTGGCGGCCAGCCATCTTGTCACCCGACTGGATGCGACGCTTCACGGCCAGGTAGACCTTGACGATCTTGAGCACGCCTGGCGCCAGATCATCGCCCTGAGTCAACTTACGTTTCTTGTCTTCGAAACGCTCGTCCATCTCCTTGCGACGTTTTTCCAGCTGCTCATCGGCCTGGGCCAAGAGCTCGTTGAGCGACTCGTCCTGCATGCGCAGCTTGAACCACTGGCTGCGCGGCAACTCGTCGAGGTAGGCTTCATCGAGGATGTCGCCCTTCTTGAGCTTGGGACCGCCATTGACCGGCTGGCCAAGCAACGTGCGCTTGAGGCGCTCGAAGGTGGCCTCTTCGGCGATGCGATAGGTTTCCTGAAGATCCTTGCGCACCTCATCGAGCTGGCTTTGCTCGATGGACAGAGCGCGCGAGTCCTTCTCGACACCATCGCGAGTGAAGACCTGCACGTCGATGATCGTGCCCTTCATACCCGTCGGCGCACGCAGCGAGGTGTCCTTCACGTCGGACGCCTTTTCGCCGAAGATCGCGCGTAGCAGCTTCTCTTCCGGCGTCAGTTGGGTTTCGCCCTTGGGCGTTACCTTGCCGACCAGAATATCGCCAGGGCCGACTTCGGCACCGATGTAGACAATACCTGCTTCGTCGAGCTTGCCAAGTGCCGCTTCACCGACGTTGGGAATGTCCGAGGAGATTTCCTCAGCACCCAGCTTGGTGTCGCGAGATACGCAGGTAAGCTCCTGAATGTGGATGCTGGTGAAACGGTCTTCCTCGACCACGCGCTCCGAGATAAGGATGGAATCCTCGAAGTTGTAGCCGTTCCACGGCATGAACGCCATGCGCATGTTCTGGCCCAGTGCCAGATCACCCATGTCGACGGAAGGTCCATCGGCCAGGATATCGCCGCTTGCCACGGTGTCACCCGGGCGCACGATCGGGCGCTGGTTCATGCAGGTATTCTGGTTGGAACGCAGATACTTGGTGAGATTGTAGATATCGACGCCCGCTTCACCGCCGATGATCTCATCTTCGTTGATGCGTACCACGATGCGCTTGGCATCCACAGAGTCGATCACTCCGCCGCGCCGTGCGACCGCGCAGACGCCAGAGTCACGAGCAACGAAACGCTCCATGCCCGTACCGACCAGTGGCTTCTCGGCGCGCAGGGTCGGAACGGCCTGACGCTGCATGTTCGAGCCCATCAAGGCACGGTTGGCGTCATCGTGCTCGAGGAACGGAATCAACGCCGCGGCCACGGACACCACCTGACGAGGTGACACGTCCATCAACGTGACCTTGTCCGGTGCCATGAAAGTGGTCTCGCCTCTGTGGCGTACCTGAACCAGGTCGTCTACCAGCTTGCCGTCCTCATCCACCGTCGCAGACGCCTGGGCAATGATGAAGTCACCTTCCTCGATGGCCGACAGATGCACGACCTCGTCGGTAACCTGACGATCACTTACCTTGCGATACGGCGTTTCCAGGAAGCCGTAGCTGTTGGTGTGACTGTAGGTCGCCAGCGAGTTGATCAGGCCGATGTTGGGGCCTTCCGGCGTTTCGATCGGGCACAGGCGCCCGTAGTGCGTGGCGTGAACGTCGCGCACTTCGAAGCCGGCACGCTCACGGGTCAGGCCACCTGGCCCAAGCGCGGACACACGACGCTTGTGCGTGACCTCGGAGAGCGGGTTGTTCTGGTCCATGAACTGGGACAGCTGCGAGGAGCCGAAGAACTCTTTCACTGCAGCCGCCACCGGCTTGGCATTGATCAGGTCTTGCGGCATCAAGCCTTCGCTCTCCGCCATGGAGAGACGTTCCTTGACCGCACGCTCGACGCGTACCAAACCGACGCGGAACTGATTCTCCGCCATCTCACCGACACACCTAATGCGACGGTTGCCTAGGTGGTCGATATCATCGACGTCACCAAAGCCGTTACGGATATTGATCAGCTCGCGGAGAACATCAAGGATGTCCTGATTGTCGAGAATCCCGGAGCCGGTATCCCCTTCGCGACGCAGACGGCGGTTGAACTTCATGCGACCGACGCCCGACAGGTCGTAGCGATCCTCGGTGAAGAACAAGTTGTGGAACAACGTCTCAGCCGCTTCCTTGGTCGGCGGCTCCCCGGGACGCATCATGCGATAAATCTCGACCAGCGCCTCTAGCTGAGAGCGCGTGGTGTCGATCTTCAACGTATCGGAGACGAACGAGCCCGCATCGAGATCGTTGGTGTACAACGTCTCGAGCGTGGTGATGCCCGCTTGACCGAGCGTTTCAAGCAGCTCGGGGGTGATTTCCGTATTGCATTCGCACACCAGCTCGCCGGTATTCGGATCGACCTGATCCTTGGCTAGCGTCTTGCCGAACAGATATTCCATCGGCACATCGAGGCGCTCGAGGCCGGCTTTCTCCATCTGGCGAATGTGCTTCTGGGTGATGCGACGACCTTCCTCGACGATGAGATTACCCTCGCCGTCCTGGATATCGAAAGTCGCCGTCTCGCCACGCAGACGTGACGGTACCAGCTCGACGCTGAACCCTTTCTTCTCGACATGGAAGGTGCTGGTGTCGAAGAACGTCTCGAGGATCTCCTCGGCACTCATGCCCAGCGCACGCAGCAATACCGTGGCCGGCAGCTTGCGGCGACGGTCGATACGGACGTAGACGTTGTCCTTGGGATCGAACTCGAAATCCAGCCATGAACCGCGATACGGGATGATGCGCGCGGAGTACAGCAGCTTGCCGGACGTGTGACTCTTGCCCTTGTCGTGGTCGAAGAACACACCCGGCGAGCGATGGAGCTGGGAGACAATGACACGTTCGGTACCATTGACAACGAAGGTACCGTTTTCCGTCATCAGGGGGATCTCCCCCATGTAGACTTCCTGCTCTTTAATGTCCTTGATCGCCTTGTTGGACGAGTCCTTATCGTAGATGATCAAGCGCACCTTGACCCGCAGCGGCGCCGAATAGGTCACACCACGCAGTTGGCATTCCTTGACGTCGAAAGCCGACGTGCCAAAGCGGTAGCTGACATACTCGAGAGCGGCATTGCCGGAAAAGCTCTCGATAGGGAACACGGACTTGAAAGCAGCATGCAAGCCGACGTCGAGGCGTTCTTCGATCGCCCGGTCCTGCTGGAGGAAGTCGTAGTAGGAATCAAGCTGAATGGCCAGCAGGTAAGGCACATCCATCACTTGTGGCAGTTTGCCGAAATCCTTGCGGATGCGTTTTTTCTCAGTGTATGAGTAAGCCATCTGTATTCCCCAGCTTGTTCACCTTGGGTGACCGGTGCGTGGTCGGCGCCGCCTGAAGGGATTTCCCATCAGGCGCTGACGGCAAGCCCTTACGAGAGCTCGCCGTCGGAATTCGTCTAGTCAGACACGTGACATTCTGGCTAGCAGCAACAGAAAAAGGCCGGCAGCGGGAAAGCCCGCCGCCAGCCATGAAGCTTACGCAGCGCGTAAAGCCATGGTCACCGGAGTTACTTGAGTTCCACGGATGCGCCAGCTTCTTCCAACTTGGTCTTGGCTTCGTCGCCATCTTCCTTGGACATGCCTTCTTTGAGGGTTGCCGGGGCGCCGTCGACGGCTGCCTTGGCTTCCTTGAGGCCCAGACCAGTGATTTCACGAACCACCTTGATGACGTTGACCTTCTTCTCACCAGCGCTGGTCAGCACCAGGTCGAACTCGGTCTGTTCTTCGGCTTCTTCAGCTTCGCCACCACCCGGGCCAGCCACAACAGCGGCGGCCGCAGAAACACCGAACTTTTCTTCCATCGCGGAAACCAACTCAGCCACTTCCATGACGGACATTTCGGCGACGGCGTTGATGATATCTTCTTGAGTCAGTGCCATTATCAAATTCCTAACTTTGCGGGAGCCTCATGTCATGAAGGCTCATTGATACAGGATTCGTGCCAGTGCGGTTCAGCCTGCCCTTAGGCCGCTTCTTCCTGCTTCTGGTCACGCAACGCAGCGAGTGTACGAGCCAACTTGCCAGCCGATGCTTCCTTCATGACGGACAACAGCTTGGCGATGGCTTCATCACGTGTCGGCAGCGTCGCCAGGCGGTCAAGACCGGAAGCCGGGATGAACTCGCCTTCGTATGCCAGCGCCTTGATCTCGAAATCTTTCTCATTCTTGGCGAATTCCTTGAACAAACGAGCGGCAGCGCCCGGATGCTCATAGGAGAAGGCCAACATGGTCGGACCCGAGAACGTCTCGTTGAGGCACTCCCAAGGAGTACCTTCGAGGGCGCGGCGTGCTAAGGTGTTGCGCACAACACGAACTTGCACACCATTCTCGCGGGCCTGCTTGCGCAGTTCGGTCATGGCGCTTACCGCCACACCGCGAGAATCGGCAACGACGACGGAGAGCGCATCTTGTGCGGCTTCACTGACCTCGGCAACGATCGCTTTCTTGCCTTCGAGTGCTAATGGCACAGTGATCACTCCTTCGTACCGGACGCCTTTGAGGGCGTTCCAGTGGTTACCATCTCCCCCATCTTCGCTTACCACGAGAGGGGGCCGGGGTGATGGTGCTCACCAGAAATCTGGCGGCCACACCATCTGCGCAGGCGACTTTTCAGGTCCATTAAGCCATGCCTTCTCAAGAAAGCATGGCACCTGCGGTCTTTGACGGTGCCCCGCCGCCACGCTTAAACGCTGTGTACGGGGACCGCAAAGTTACTGCCTTTTCCCGCGACTCACACGAACGGCGTGTGATCCACGGTCAACCCTGGCCCCATGGTAGTGGACAGGGTAATTTTCTTGAAGTAGATGCCCTTGGACGTACTCGGCTTGAGACGCTTGAGGTCACCGATCAATGCATCGAGGTTGCCCTTGATAGCACTGGCGTCGAAATCCACCTTACCGATGGCGGCATGAATGATGCCGTTCTTGTCGGTACGGAAGCGCACTTGGCCTGCTTTCGCGTTCTTCACGGCAGTGGCGACGTCCGGCGTTACGGTGCCAACTTTGGGGTTGGGCATCAGCCCACGCGGACCGAGGATCTGGCCCAGCTGCCCAACGACACGCATGGCGTCCGGTGCGGCAACCACCACATCGAAGTCCATATTGCCTTTCTTGACGTCTGCCGCCAGTTCGTCCATCCCCACGACATCGGCGCCGGCCTCTTTCGCGGCATCGGCAGCAGCGCCTTGAGCGAAGACAGCGACACGTGCGGTTTTGCCTGTACCGTTAGGCATGACAGTAGCGCCACGCACGACCTGGTCGGATTTACGCGGGTCAACGCCGAGATTGATCGATACTTCGACGGACTCTTTGAACTTGACCGCGGACACTTCGGACAACAGGGCAACAGCTTCTTCCAGGTTATACACCTTGGAGTTGTCGACCTTTTCACTGAGCATCTGCGCGCGCTTGGTAAGCTTGGCCATGATCAGAGACCCTCCACGTTGAGGCCCATGCTACGGGCACTGCCTGCGATGGTGCGGACAGCCGCATCAAGGTCGGAAGCCGTCAAATCGGGCTCCTTGGTCTTGGCAATCTCTTCCAGCTGCTCGCGTGTCACGGTACCGACCTTGGTCTTGTTCGGCACGCCAGAGCCAGACTTGATTCCCGCCGCTTTCTTCAACAGCACTGCTGCGGGCGGCGTTTTGGTAATGAACGTGAAGCTGCGATCCGAGTAGACCGTAATCACGACCGGCGTCGGGAGGCCCGGCTCGATATCCTGAGTCTCGGCGTTAAACGTCTTACAAAACTCCATGATATTGACGCCGTGCTGACCAAGCGCGGGACCCACGGGGGGGCTCGGGTTGGCCTTACCCGCTGCGACCTGCAGCTTGATATAGGCCTGTACTTTCTTCGCCATGTTGGACTCCAGTTGGGTGGTAACGCCTTGCGGCTCCCCGTTTCAACGAGGCCCTAAGGCCTCTACGACATGCACCGGCTCATACCGAGCCGGCGTCTTGAATTTAGTCTTTTTCGACCTGAGCGAACTCGAGCTCGACAGGGGTCGAGCGCCCGAAAATCAGCACGCTTACATGCAAGCGGCTCTTTTCGTAGTTGACTTCTTCCACCACGCCGTTGAAGTCAGCAAAAGGTCCATCAACGACACGCACGGTTTCACCCGGATCGAAGAGTGTCTTGGGACGCGGCTTGTCTGTACCGTCCTGCACACGACGCAAGATGCCATCGGCTTCTTTTTGCGTAATTGGCGCCGGCTTTTCCGGCGTACCGCCGATGAAACCCATGACACGCGGCGTCTCATTCACCAAGTGCCAGGTAGCGTCGGTCATTTCCATCTCAACCAGCACATAGCCAGGATAGAACTTGCGCTCGCTCTTGCGACGCTTACCGTCACGCATCTCGACGACTTCTTCAGTCGGCACCAGAATTTCACCAAACTGGTCTTCCATGCCATACATCTTGACGCGCTCGTTGAGGGAACGCATTACATGCTTTTCGAAACCGGAGTAGGCGTGGACGACGTACCAACGCTTGGACATGAAAACTCCTAACCTATGATGCCGGACATGGCCCAGCCGAGAAGCGTGTCGATCAGCCATAACAGAATGCCGACCAACACCACGGCCACCAAGACAATCGCAGTAGTCTGGATCGTCTCGGGGCGCGTCGGCCACACTACGCGTTGAATTTCCTTACGCGACCCGCGCGCCAACTCAGTCAGCGCACGCCCCTTGGTCGTAGTCAAGGCTACCGCCGCCGCAGCTACACCAAGCACGACGACGCCCAGAACGCGATACAGCAGCGCTTGGTCAGCAAAATAAGCATTACCTGCCACCGCTATAGCGACAAGAACGATAGCGACCACCCACCTGGCGGCATCGAAACGCGACCCTTGCACCTCGGCGCTTTGTTTCATGGAAAAGGAACTCCTAAAGGCGCGGCAAGCGTGACAAGAAATAGTAAAGGAAGAACCAGCACTGAGGAAGGCTGGCAGGCCAGGAGGGAATCGAACCCCCAACCTGCGGTTTTGGAGACCGCTGCTCTGCCAATTGAGCTACTGGCCTATACTCTGCAACCTGACGCTTTACTGGTAGGCTTTTGCCACAGCGCGCGTCATGTTAGCTAACTACAACCAGGAAGGCAACCCAATTGTATCGCACCAAGACGAGAAGCGAGCCTCGCCCAATAATGGAGCTCATGGACGGATTTGAACCGTCGACCTCACCCTTACCAAGGGTGTGCTCTACCCCTGAGCTACATGAGCCTAACCTGGAGCGGGCAGCGGGGATCGAACCCGCATCATCAGCTTGGAAGGCTGAGGTTCTACCATTGAACTATGCCCGCTTGCCCACTCGTTGCTTGCGCTCTACTAGCTAGCGGTCAAGCATTAAATCTGGTGGAGGGGGAAGGATTCGAACCTTCGAAGCTTTCGCGGCAGATTTACAGTCTGCTCCCTTTGGCCACTCGGGAACCCCTCCAACGTGGCGACGAATTCTACGGAGTTTGAGATTTGTGTCAAGCACTTAATTTACAATGCTTTTCTCTTTCCATGAGCCCGTCGACCCGAAACGCGCAGCATTGTGTCAAAGCAGCATTGAGAATGCAAGGCCGGCCCGGATTTTTTCCAGGGGCGGAACGGAGGGCGGTAGCGGCGCCCCGGCCAAGCGCCCAGCGCGCTCCGCCGCCGTTAGCGGGTAGCATGTTTCCAATCCGGCATAGACCATATCCGGCCAGACTGCATGCGGGATACGCAGCCCGCGTGACACCACCCGAGCATCCCCCCCGGTCAAAAGCAGTGGTAGTGCAACGCCCTCCCGATCACACACTTCGCTATAAATACGATTAACAGCGCTCACCGCCGACATATAGATCCCATGATTGACCGCCTCGACCGTGTTGCGCCCTGGCGCCAGCAGCTCATCTGCTTCACTGTCAGGGTCAATGGCCACATTACGCGTCCCCAGCTTGAGGCTTTCTTTCATCAAGCGCAGTCCAGGGATGATATATCCACCCAGATGGCGACCGCCGGGCAGCACAAAATCCATAGTGATCGCGCTGCCGCAATCGACACTGCAACAGCCTCCCGTCAGCTGATAGCCGGCAAGCACCCCCATCCAACGGTCAACACCAAGACGCCCGGGCTCATCATAGCCACAACTGACACCAAGCGCTTCGGGCATAGAGCGCGCCACATGCACCACGCCAACCTGGCGCCGCAGTAATGCCACGGTATCGCGCAATACGGATTCTCGAGCGACGCTTGAGATACGCACAGCCTCTACGACATCGAGGTCTGGTATATCGGCACCGGGCCGCCACTCTTCCCGTGTCCAGACGGCCCCGCGAGAACGAATTTCACTGCTTGCGACATCCTTCAGGCGCCACTTCGACAAGGTATTGCCGATATCGAGATCCAAAATCATGAGCGCGCGCGCAAGCTGATTTCACCACCGGCCAGCAGCCGGGCCTCGCCATTCACATTGACCTGCAGGTTCCCAGTGGCGTCCACACTCTCGGCCACAGCCGTATAGGCGTGCCCACCCTGAACGACATCCACCTCGAGCCCTGCGTAGGCATTGCGACAATTCCAGGCATCACGCCACGGCTCGAAGCCATGCTGCTCGAAAAGAGGCAACATTCCCAGCAAGGCTTCCACCAACGATGCGGACAGTTCATTACGCGTGATATCGGGCCTCACGTCATTCAGGGCGGCAACGGGTTGGTCCACGCTATCTCTCGCGGCGCCGGGCAGAGCGACATTAAGCCCAATGCCGATCACGACCTCGCAGGGACCGGCGACATCGCCGCTCACCTCCAAAAGGATACCGGCCAACTTCGCCATGCCACCATTCCGTTGCAACAACAAGTCATTGGGCCATTTAAGCGCCACAGGCATGGAGAGTCGCTCTAACACTTCGGCCAGCACCACACCTACGGCCAGGCTCAAGCCCTCCAACGCCGACGCGCCTTCATCGAAACGCCATCCCAATGAGAACAGCAGACCACCCCCCCAGGGGCAGACCCAATGACGGCCACGCCGTCCACGCCCGGCTCCCTGACTCTCCGCTAGGCACACCTCAGCATGCCCAGCACCTTGCTGAAAGCGCTCGCGCAAAAAAGTGTTGGTCGAAGGCAGCGTATCTTCAACGAAAAGGCGGGTTAAATGATGACGTGGCTCCGCGGGCAAGCGCTCGATGATAGCCGGCCCGGACAGCAGGTCCAGCGGTGCGGCCAAACGATACCCTTGGCCTTTCACCGCTTCCAACTGCAACCCTATTTTCTCCAGCTTCTTGAGCTGCTTCCAGACCGCCGTGCGTGAAACGCCCAGCTGCTCGCCCAATTGCTCGCCGGAGTGATACTCACCGTCGCTCAGCAGACGAATCAGATCACCAATCGTCATTCCGGTCATCCCCGTCGGGAAAAAACGACATTCTATCGAAATGCGGTTCGACAGGGGAGCGTGCCCGACCAAAGCGCAACAATTCGTTAGCGATGTGCAAGCCCATCGAGCGAGCATAAAAAAACCCCAGCCTCTTTCGAAGCTGGGGTTTTAGAAGAAATGCCTGACGATGACCTACTCTCGCATGGGGA
>NZ_JAJQJH010000014.1 GCF_029544075.1 Chromohalobacter canadensis
GATGGGGGTGTCGTCGCTCATCCTGTCCTCCTGATGACTGCACTATAGCCTGTGCAGCTCTGGAGGGGGTCACTTCAGCGACGTAGTAGCAAAATGGCGACTCCAAGAGATATCCCGTACCAGCCCAGCGCAGACCAAGCCCCCCAGGGCGCCATCAAGCCAAACAAAATGAAAACCGGCAGAGTGAAGAACTGATTGACCGTCTCCTGAACGTTGTTGTTTTCAGCCCGTTCCTTGCCCCCGATACACTGGTCGAAACAAAGCCCGGCAACGAACACTGCTAATACGCTGTCGGTCCCGATCAATTTACCAAGTCCCAGCGTCAACAGCGTCAGGGCAATCGTGGTCGATAGAAAAGAGGGTTGATCAATGAGTCCGTGCCGTTCCACCCACAGGAGTGCGCGCCCGGCCAGCATGCCGAGCAGCGCACCACAAGCGATGCTGCCACCGATTTCCCACAGCCACGTTTGTAGGAACCACTCCGTCCATGCTTTGTCGCTGGGCAAGGTAAGTAGCAGCACCGGCAACATCACTAGGGGATAGGCCAGCCCGTCATTGATCCCTGCTTCGGTGGAAAGCATATGGCGAAAGCGCTCGGGTAGAGCCTCTTTGGCTAAGCCGCCCGTGACGATGGACGATGACACGACCGGATCGGTCGGGCAGACGCTACTACCTACCAATAAGGCGACTAGCAGCGGTAGGCCAATTAACCAGCCGGCGAGTAGCGCGCTGATAACGCACATGGCCGGCATGACGATCAAGAGAAGTACGGCGAGCGGGCGCCAGTGGCGAAATGGGTAACGCGCCGGCAAGCGTAGCGCTATGCCCATCAGGCTGATGCCCAGGGTTAACCGGGTCGCTTCTTCGAGTAACTTATGACTATCACCCCAGCCTGCCGGGTCGAGCCAACCAAGTACCTCGGGCCCGCTTAGCGTGCCGGCGAGAAAGGACAAGAGCGGAGCCGACACCAGCGAGCGGGTAACTGGACGTGTCAGAAAGCCGAGCAAGAGCACGACGAATCCCACTACGGCCAAGGCGATATTGAGCGAAGACATAGAGACATCCTTGTCACGTGAGCACGTCAATATGGCTATTTTAAGCGTCTCGAGCTCTATCTAAATAATCTAGGTTAATGAGCTAAGGCGTCAGGCAGTGTTGACTAAACTGAAGCTTCTAGTTTGATTTGGTAGAAGCAGCGGATGACCACACACATGGATCACGCCGAGGTTGGTGATCGACGTCAATTTCAGTGAGTGGGAAGCAGGACGAAGTCGCAATAGATTCTTCCTACGTTGCCATGGAGGCACTAGATGAAAAGGAATGTGTTCATCCCCGCGCTGGAAGAACAGCAGCGCATTGAGCTTGAAACGTTACGCCACACCGATCAACTGTCATTTCATGGTTTGCTAGATATCCCCACGCTGATCGAGCCGGAGTCGCTTTGCTTCAATCAGATATTGGAGAAAGCACGCCAAGAGTTGCGTGAGCTGAAACAGTTTACCGGCAGTATCGATGCGATCATTGCCCACTGGGATTTTCCTACCAGCGTACTGGTGCCGATCCTATGTCGTGAGTACGACATTCCCGCGCCGCCTCTGGATAGTGTGCTCAAGTGTGAACATAAGTACTGGAGTCGCCTGGAACAGCAGAAGGTAGTCCCTGAGATGGTGCCGGATTTCTGTAGTGTCGACCCCTTCGCCGACGACCCACTCGAACAGGTCACACTCGACTATCCATTTTGGCTCAAGCCGGTCAAGGCGTTCTCCTCTCAGCTTGGTTTCAAGATCGAGAGCGAAGAGCAGTTTCGTGCCGCCATCGACGAGACCCGCCAGCATATCCATCACTTCGGCGATCCCTTCAACGAGGCGCTGGAGCACACCGAGTTGCCAATCGAGATTGAGCAGGCCAACGGCAATACCTGCATCGCCGAGCAGATCATTGCCGGCATCCAGGGCGCCCCCGAAGGGACTATGTATCAGGGCGAATTCAACGTCCATGGCATCTTCGACCAGCCCAAGGATGAGGGCGGAGAACTGTTCGATCGGCTTGAGTACCCCTCCAGCATGCCGGAGCACATACAGCGTCAGATGATCGAAGCCAGTCGGCGCTTTTTGGAACATATCGGCTACGACAATGGCTGTTTCAACGCTGAGTTCATGTGGGATGAGGTCAACGACAAGCTATGGTTAGTCGAGGTCAATACGCGCATTTCCCAGTCGCACAGCGAAATGTTCGCCATGGTCGACGGCATGTCGAACCATGAAGTTGCGATCGATATTGCGCTGGGCCAGCGGCCCTCCATGGCCAACCGCCAAGGCCAGTATTCGGTGGCCGCCAAATGCCTTATCCCACATGGGCACAAGGATGGCATCGTCAGGCGCATACCCAGCTTGAAAGAGCTTGATGCGCTGCGCGAACGCTTCCCGGGGACCAAGGTGCGTCTGGCCGTCGAGCCCGGCATGCGTCTAAGCGAGTTGGCCAACCAGGACAGCTTCTCCTATCACATCGGCACCATCTACCTGGGCGCGGATAGCCACGAGCAGATCAAGGAACGCTACCACGCCTGCCTTGAGGCGCTGCATTTCGAGATCGAGCCTGTCGAGGCCAGCCAACCACCGGAAGACGCTAACGGCTGGCAGGCGAATTTAACCGTATGAAGGGAGGACCGATGGAGACGGTGACTTCGTATCCTTATGATGTCCAGATCATCGAGAATACCTTTATCACCATGCGCGACGGCGCTAAATTGGCCGCACGCATCTGGCTACCAGAAGGCGCTGAACATCAGCCAGTACCCGCCATCATGGAGTATATTCCCTATCGCAAGCGCGACCTGACCCGCGGGCGCGATGCCAACAACCACGACTACTTGGCTGGTCATGGCTATGCCTGCGTGCGTATCGACATGCGCGGTAGTGGCGATTCGGACGGACTCATTGCCGATGAATACACCCAGCAAGAACAGGAGGACGGCGTCGATTCTATCGCCTGGATCGCCGATCAGCCCTGGTGCAGTGGCAGCGTCGGCATGATGGGCATTTCCTGGGGCGGTTTCAACAGCCTGCAGATCGCGGCGCGGCGCCCTCCGGCGCTAAAGGCGATCATGACAATCTGTTCGAGCGACGATCTTTACGCCGACAACATGCACTACATGGGTGGTTGCCTGCTGGGCGATAATCTCTCGGAAGCGACCGTCATGTTCGCCTTCAACAGCCTGCCGCCGGACCCCGAGATCGTTGGTGACCGTTGGCGCGAGATGTGGTTCGAGCGACTCAAGGGCAATGGTCTGTGGCTTGAGGAATGGCTGGCCCACCAGCGGCGCAGCGGCTACTGGAGCCGAAGCTCGGTCTGCGAAGATTATTCAGCGATTCAGTGCCCCGTATATGCCGTGGGCGGCTGGGCCGATGGTTTCACTAATACCGTCTTTCGTCTGCTTGAGCACCTCGACGTTCCGCGCAAGGGGTTGATCGGCCCCTGGGGACACAAATATCCCCATCACGGTATTCCCGGGCCGGCGATCGGTTTCCTCCAGGAAAGTCTTAAATGGTGGGATTACTGGCTCAAGGGCCAGGAAACCGGGGTGATGGACGGCCCCATGCTGCGTGCATGGCTACAGGACAGCATGCCGCCGCATACCTCCTACGAGGACCGTCCGGGGCATTGGATCGGCGAGCCAAGTTGGCCGTCGCCCAATATCGAGGAGAAGCGCTACCCGTTGGGGCGCGACGTCATCGGCGCCAATCCAGATGATATCCTCCCCAATGCGGAAGTTTCGATTCAATCGCCCGTCAGCGTCGGCATATCGGCTGGCAAGTGGTGCTCCTACGCCGCTACGCCGGACTTGCCGGGCGACCAGCGCGAAGACGACGGCGGTTCGCTGGTATTCAAGAGCCAGGCCTTGGAGGAACCCCTCAAGATCGTCGGGCGTCCGGTGGTCGAGCTGGAGGTGTCGCTCGACAAGCCGCTGGGTATGATGGCGGTGAGGCTCTCCGATGCCGCTCCCAACAGCAAGTCCACCCGCGTGACCTATGGCTTGCTCAACCTGACGCACCGCGATAGCGACGCTAACCCAGAGCGGCTGGAGCCCGGTAAGCGCTATCGCGTCAAGGTCGAGCTCAACGGCATAGCGCACTGCTTCCCGGCTGGCCACCAGCTACGAATCTCGGTATCGACCTCCTACTGGCCGCTGGCATGGATGCCCCCCGAGCCGGCCCTGCTGACTATATATACGGGCAACAGCGCACTACTACTACCGGAACGGCCCCACCAGGAAACCGACACCGCGCTGCATCCTTTCGAGCAACCCGAGCAAGCACCCTCGGTAGCGACTACCCGACTCGAGCCCGGCCAGCATAACTGGCATGTACACCGCGACTTGGCCAATAATCTATCGACGCTTGAGGTCATCAACGATCAGGGTGGCTTCCGCCTCGACGAGATTGGCACCGAGATTCGGCGCAGCACGCGGGAGTGGTATTCCTGTCAGGATGATGATTACACCTCGGCACGCGGCGAGACCTACACCGAGCGTGGCTTTAAACGCGACGACTGGGATATTCAGGTCACCACCCGCACGATACTAACCTGCGATGAAAAAGATTTCTTCATCCACGCCCAGCTCGATGCCTATGAAAAGGGCTATCGCATCTACTCGAAGAATTGGGACCGGACTATCCCCAGAGACCACCTCTAGGTCAATGAGCTAAGGCACCAGTCAATGTTGACTAAACTGAAGCTTCTAGTTTGATTCGGTAGGAGCAGCGGATGGCTGATCTTGAGACCTATCATCGCAAGCGCGACTTCACCCGATCTCCGGAACCTCGGGGCAGAAGCGGGCAGCACCGCGGTGCTGCTCGGTTCGTGATTCACAAGCATGATGCCAGTCAACTGCATTACGACCTGCGTCTCGAAGAGGACGGCGTATTGCGAAGTTGGGCCCTGCCGAAAGGGCCGAGCCTCGCTCCTGGAGAGAAGCATCTGGCCGTACAGGTCGAAGACCATCCGCTTGAGTACGGTGATTTCGAAGGTGCGATCCCCGAAGGATATGGCGCCGGTACTGTGATGATCTGGGACCGGGGGGAGTGGCATGTCACCGCCAAGCACGATGACGATCAGATTGATTTTGAACTCGATGGCAGCAAGCTCAAGGGCGCCTGGACCCTCAAGCGCATGCGTGGTCGCAAACGCGATTCCAAGCAATGGTTAATGATCAAGCGCCACGACGATGATACCGCTCACGTGCCCACGCGACTCGACGATGTCAGTGTCGAGTCTCAGCGTTCAATGTCGCAGATCGCTGCCGACAGCAACGAGAGCAACGAAAGGCCCGCTGGTGGGTCCTCCAAAAAGCGTCATGAGACGCGGCAAGGGGAGAATGGCAACACGGAGCGCCCCCGCGAGGTATCTACTGGTGCCACATCCCAATCTACTCAGGCGGCGCTACCTAACGCAGGTGAGGTCGAAGGCGCTCGTAAGGGGCGACTGCCCACTAAGCCTTCTGCACAACTGGCCACACTGGTTGACGAGGCCCCCGAAGGGGATGAGTGGTTTCATGAGATCAAGTTCGACGGTTACCGCATTCTGACTCGGCTACAAAGTGGCAAAGCACGCTTGATTACTCGCAATGGCCATGACTGGAGCGAGCGTTTCCCGGAGATCGCTGCCGCAATGAGTGAGCTGAGCGTCGGCGGAGCGTTGTTCGACGGTGAGGTCGTGGCGCTTCGAAGTGACGGCATCAGTGACTTTCGCCGCCTGCAGCGGGCGATTAGCGAAACGCATACCGCTCGCTTGATCTATCAGGTCTTCGATCTGCTTCACCTCGATGGTGTTGACCTTCATGACGTGCCGCTGCGGGAACGCAAGCGTCTGTTAGCGGATCTGTTCAAGGCGTTGAAGCTACCCGAGCGCAGTCCGATACGCTATACCGATCACATCGAAGGCCAGGGACGCGTTTTCTTCGAGGAGGCGAGTCGCAAAGGGCTCGAGGGCGTGGTCTCTAAACGTGCTGACTCTCGCTATAGTGGCCGTCGCAATCGTGATTGGATCAAGACCAAGACCGAGCGTCAGGCAGAGTTCGTGGTTGGCGGTTATACCGATCCTAAAGGTTCGCGAGCGGGATTTGGCTCTCTACTGCTCGGCGCTTATGAAGACGGTCAGTTACGCTACTGCGGCCGCGTCGGCGCAGGCTTTTCCAATGCACAGTTGGAGGAGTTCCGACGCTCACTATCAAAAAACTCGCGCAAGACATCACCATTCGTCGAGCGTGATATCCCTAATTCCGAGTCCACACACTGGGTCACGCCGAAATTGGTGATCGACGTCAACTTCAGTGAGTGGACCGGCGATGGTCGGCTCCGCCACCCTCGCTTTCGCGGTGTACGTGAGGATCGCGATCCCGGGGATATCCAACTCGAACAGCAACGCGTCACGGGAGGGTCGATGTCTGATGACCACAGCAGTAGAAAAGATCAGGACGATAACCAGGGATCGAAAGGCGGAAAAGCCAACGCCAAAGCGAAGGCCAGTGCCGACAATCGGTCTCGCCAGTCCCGCAAGACGAGCGGCAACGATGAGGTTCGCATTGCCGGGGTTAGGCTGACCCATCCGGACCGGGTGCTATTCAAGCGCGGCCATATCACTAAGCAGCAGTTGGCCGAGTTCTACGCCGCACAGGCCGATTGGATTTTGCCGGGACTGATCGAGCGGCCGCTGACGTTGTTACGCTGCCCTGGCGGTATAGATGACGACTGCTTTGTGCAAAAACATCCCAGCGGGACTACACCGGAAAGCCTACCGAGTATCGAGATTAAGGAGAAATCGGGCAGCAATGACTATCTCTACATCCGTGATATCGAAGATATTGTTGCCCTAGTCCAGCTTGGTTCGATCGAGTTTCACATCTGGAACAGTCGTCTTGATGATCTCGAGCGGCCCGATCAGTTGGTCTTCGACCTCGACCCGGCACCGGAGAGCGCGTGGCAAGAGGTAATCGATGTTGCCCGTGAACTACGCAAAGCGCTAGAAGCCCTTGGGCTCACGGCTTTTCTACGTACCACTGGAGGCAAGGGGTTGCACTTGGTCGTGCCGCTTAAGCCGCATGCCGATTGGGATACGGCCAAAGGCTTTGCCGAAGCGGTTTGTGAACGTTGCGCCGAAAAGCACCCTGGCAAATTGACCTTGAATATGTCCAAGCAGGCGCGTCGCGGTAAAGTCTTTCTCGATTATCTTCGCAATGGCCGTGGCGCGACGGCGATCGCTTCTTACTCTGTGCGTGCCAAGCCTGGTGCCCCCGTCGCCACGCCGGTTCGCTGGGAGGAGCTGGGGCCGGCGCTCAAAGCTGACCACTACACGCTCGAGAATCTGTCACGCCGTTTGGCTTCGCTCAAGCGAGACCCCTGGGAAGGTTTTGAAAAGGCGCGACAGACGCTCACGAAGAAGCGGTGTCGAGATGTCGGGATGGAGGTTTGAATGGCAGCACGTGCCGTGTGGAAGGGCGTCATTCGATTCGGCGCAGAGCGAGTGCCGGTTAAACTTTATTCGGCGGTCAGCGATCGCAATGTGCATTTCCGTCTGCTAGATCGACGCCACCATCGCCCGGTCCACCAGACGATGATTCATCCTGAGACGGGGGAGGCGGTGCCCCGAGACGAGCGTCGTAAAGCGGTCGTAAGCAAGCAAGAGCGGACTTTTTTCGACAAAGACGAATTGGCCGAACTGGAGCCGACACCCTCGCGTGACATTGAGGTGATGCATTTTCTACCGCCTGGGGTTATCGATCATCAATGGTATCGGCGTCCCTATTTTTTGGGCCCCGATGGTGACGACGAAGCTTTCAACGCTCTGGCAGTAGCCCTGGCTGACAGCAGCCGCGAGGGATTAGTGCATTGGGTCATGCGTCACAAGACTTATGTGGGCGCGTTGCGCGACCATGATGGACATCCCGTACTCATCACCTTGCGTCACCTTGATGAGGTTGTCGATGCGGAAGCGCTGGATCCTCCAGGTGGCGGCCAGCTCGGTACCGGTGAAGTAAAAATGGCTACCGAACTCGTTGAGATGTATGCCGCCGAATTCGAACCGGAAACCTATCAGGACGAGTATCGTTGTCGTCTCGAAGACTTGGTCGAAACCAAACGTCATGGCAAGCGTGTCAAGGTAAAGCGCCGCAGGCAACGAGAGCCCAACGACGAGCTTGCGTCCACGCTCGAGGCTAGCCTGGCAAGGGAGCGTAAGCGTGCCTAAACGTGATAACAACTCCAGCTTTCGCGGTCCGCGACCGTTCTGGTCGGGTATCATTGCCTTCGGATTGGTTAACTTGCCCGTGGGTCTCTATCCTGCGCATCATTCGCGGGATGTGACGCTGCGTGAAGTGGACGAAGAAGGTACGCCGCTGGCACGCCGTTACTTCAGTGAGCGAGGGCGTAAGCCTCTCAAGTCGAGCGAGCTGGCACGAGGTGTCGAAGTGGCCGACGGCCGCTATGTAGTGGTCGAGGAGCAAGAGATAGAGGATGCCGCCGTTGAGCATCGCCGTGAGATTGAGTTGAGTCGCTTTGTCTCGCTCGAGGAACTTGACCCGCTCTACTTCCGCCAAGCTTATTTCCTAGTGCCGGACAAAGGCGCGCTCAAGCCCTATAAGCTCCTCGCGGAAGCAATGGAAAAGACCCGGCGAGCTGGTATAGCGACGCTGGTAATGCGTGGGCGCGAGGTATTGGTAGCAATACTCGCCGAAGGCGGCATCCTTCGTGCGGAAGCGCTGCGCTTTCACGATGAATTACGCTCGCCTGAAAGTATCGGCCTCGAGGAGCCGGGCCAACCGACACCGAAACGTGAGCAGCAAATGCGAAAGGCAATGGATAAGCTCAACGCCAAGACATTTGATCCCGATGAGCTGATCGACCCACACATGGAGGCATTGCAAAAGCGTGTGCGGCAGAAGCGTCGGCGCCATGAAGATACCGTCTTCGTCGAGGATAACGATACGACTGAAAGTAACAATGATGAGGACGGCGCTGAGGTAATCGATTTGATGCAGGTGCTGAAACGCAGCCTCACACGTGGTCGTGCGGCACCGAGCGACAATGAACACCGTCAATCAAGTGCAAAGGATAGCGCATCCAAGGGCGCTTCATCCCGTCGAAAAAGCGCGAGTCAGTCACTGAGTGGGACTTCGGAAGATCTCAAGAAGCTGACTCGTGAGGCGCTTTATGAGCGCGCCCAAGCGCTTGAGATAGCGGAGCGCAGTAAAATGAACAAAGCGCAATTAATCAAGGCGATTCAGCAGCAGGGGTAATGCCACTATGGCATTCATGTTCGTGAGCCTATCCAACCTGTTAGAGGGCTTTAAAATAATTAGTTGCGCATTTGTACACGGTTAAAAGTACCGGCAATTTATGATGTAAGGCAGCACCAAGATTTCTACGCTTCATGTTGTACTCACGCAACGCAAAGGAGGCACCATGAAAGCTGTCGTTTACCATGGAATCGGTGACATACGGCTCGACGACGTTCCCGAGCCGGCCCTCAAGGAACCCACCGACGCGATCGTTCGGCTTACCTCATCCGCCATCTGCGGCACCGACCTGCACTTCATTCGCGGCACCTTCGCCGACATGCAGGAGGGTTTGATTCTCGGCCATGAGGGCGTTGGCATCATTGAGGCGTTGGGCGAGGACGTACGCAACCTGTCGGTTGGCGATCGGGTAGTCATTCCCTCGACCATCGCTTGCGGCACCTGCTCGTATTGCCGCGCTGGCTATCATGCCCAGTGCGATAATGCTAACCCCAATGGCAAACAGGCTGGCACGTCGTTTTTCGGCGGCCCCAAACCGACCGGTTCATTCGATGGGCTCCAAGCCGAAAAGGCGCGTATTCCATATGCCAACGTTGGTCTGGTCAAGCTGCCTGACGCGATTAATGACGACCAAGCCATCGCCATTTCGGACATCTTCCCCACCGGCTACTTCGGGGCCGAGTCGGCCGAGATCAGTGACGGCGACAGCGTGGCGGTGTTCGGCTGTGGCCCGGTCGGTTTGTTCGCGATTGCCAGTGCTTTTCTATTCGGTGCAGGCCGGGTGTTCGCCATCGATGGTCATCAGGACCGACTGGATCGGGCCCGTAAGCTAGGCGCTGAGACCATCAACTACGAACGCGAGTCACCGGTGGAAACGCTCCAGCGGCTGACCGGGGGCATCGGCGCGGATCGTGCCATCGATGCCGTCGGTGTAGATGCTGAACACGCTCATCACAGCCAGGCCGCCGACAGAAGCGACGTCGACACCCAGGAGCAAGAGGCTCGCGAGACAGCGCCGCAGGCCAATCCTTCCGGCGAGACCTGGCGTCCCGGCGATGCCCCCAGCCAAGCGCTGCAGTGGGCGGTCGAGGGTCTCGCCAAGGCCGGTACGCTATCGATCATCGGTGTTTACCCGCCCGATTTCCGCCATTTCCCCATTGGCATGGCGGCGAACCGCAGCCTGACGATGCACATGGGTAACTGCCATCATCGCAAGTACATTCCCAAGCTCATCGAGTTGACCCTGGCCGGCAAGATTGACCCGGCCAAAATCCTCACTCAGCACGAGCAGTTGCCCGACACGCTTAGCGCTTTCGAAGCTTTCGATCGTCGTGATGAAGGCTGGATCAAGGTGGCGTTAATGCCACAAACCAACTGAGCCGGTTGATCAGCCAACCTGAACTGCTACCGACAGCACTAGTATCAGGCCAGGGCAGTTTTATTATCGCGGTTGATGAAGGTTTGGGGACAACTTTTACCAGCGTTAAACAAGGAAATCCCCCTCAGCGCTATCTTGAAAGCCAGTCCTTGGAAAGTCAGTCCCCCGTCTTCCCCGGTCGCCTCGGCCGGGGTTTTTTACCTTTAGGTGCCAAGCATAGTGCTTATTATAGCTAAACGATGCCAATGCCTGTGCGCATGATGAGTGCCATCTCAATATTTCGTGGGATTCATGATGAACAGCCAGCCTACGCCGAGAAATGACGTCTCATCAGCGTGATCATATCTTGTGCGCCTGGTGCGTCCGGGTTTTTACATTGCAGCATGAGTTGGGAACCCGGCAAATTTGGTAGCTTCAGTTCCTTGGGGACCGCGCGAATGCCTTTGGGGATCGTGCTTTTGCCGAGCACGCCGATACCGAGCCCCGCCTGAATGGCGGCTGCGACACCTGCGATGCTGTCACTGGAGTACGCAATACGCCATTCGCGTCCCGTCTCGTTAACCTGGTTCAACGCACATTGTCGCCACCAGCATGCTTGATCGAATAAGACCAAGGGCAATGGCCCCGTGGTGGGGAGGCTGATATTGCTGGCGATAACCCACCATGTTGGATCATAAAGCAGCACTTCACCGCTGCGGCGTTCATTGTCGTCCGCGACGAGCAGCGCAAGGTCCAAGGCGTCACTTTCAATAGCTGTAGCCAGTCTGTCACTGCTGGCGCTTTGTACGAGTAATTCGATACTCGGTTGGCTACGTTGGAAATGGCTCAATAGCGGTGGGAGTTCGGAACCTGAATACTCTTCCGGAATGCCGATGCGCAAGGGGCCTGACGCCGCCTCGGCACTATTGAATATGGCGGCGGCGTCGCGAAGGGCCTCGGTGGTACGCCGGGCATGAGGCAAGAGCCTCTCTCCCGCTTCGGTGGGGGTTACGCCGGTGCGTTCACGAACGAGCAGTGGTATGCCGGCCGCTGCTTCGAGTTGTTGGATCTGCATGCTGATCGCCGACTGGGTACGGTGCAGATGTTTCGCGGCTCCCGTGAAACTACGCGCTTCCACGACAGCGGCGAAGGTCACCAGCCATTCACCTCGCATGTATTCCCTCCCATCAGCATTCCTGATGCTTAAAATAAGATGAATTCGTTTTATTTATTATAGGTCCTCCACCACCCTGGCGGCTATATCAACGATTCAGGGAGAAAACGATATGCGCCGAGCTGGTTCAGGCGTCTGGTGGCTGACCGGCCTCATGTTGCTACTGAGCTCTGTGTGGCCCATGCACAATCTTGATCTGGTGATATCCGTGGCGATGGAGCTCATCACGTTATTGCCTCTGATTGTACTGGTGGCTCTGATGGCAGGATGGCTTGCGGTGAGCGCGATGGCGGAACGGTTTCGCGGTGCTTTGGATAATCGCCCGTGGAAAGCCATTTTCTTCGCGGGGTTGATCGGGACGGTAACTCCAGTGTGCGGCATTGCCAGTGTTCCACTTGTCGCAGCTTTGTTGCGCCAAGGCGTTCCTATCGCGGCGGCGATGGCCTTCTGGCTGTCTTCGCCGATCACGGACCCAGGTATGCTTTTATTGACTGCTAATATATTGAGCTGGCCGTTCGCGATCGCCTTGTTGATTGCAGCCATGCTGTTGGGACTGACGGCCGGTGCTGTCACGCACGGCTTGTGTCGGTGGCGGCCGCAAGCACAATGGGTACGTGAGAAGGCAGTACAGGAAATGCAGGCGCCGCAATGCGGGATATCGGCGCGTTCGCCTTTCTGGGCGGAAACACTTTCGACCTTTGCGCTTGTCCTGCGTTGGCTGGCGTTCGCCTTGACGGTGGAAGCCTTGGTGCGCGCACACCTCGGGGCGGCGGGTTACTCACTGCTGACGAATGTGGACAGCGTCTGGGCGGTACCTTTTGCAGTAGGCATCGGTGGGCCACTGTACATTGAGGGATACGCGGCGCTACCCCTGCTGCGTGGCATGCTGGACATGGGGCTCAGCCCCGGGGCGGCAATGGCATTTCTGATTTCTGGTGCGGCCATCAGTTTTTACGCTGCCATAGCCGTGTGGAGCCTGGTACGGCCTGCCATTTTTGGGCTTTATCTGACACTGGGAATCGTCGGCGCATTAGTGGCAGGTTGGGTGACGGATATCGCGACCAATCTTATCTAGTAGTGGCATGGTCGCTTCATGCGGGTACAGGACAACCTACGTTGAGTTTCCGCTAGAAAGCGCCAACGCGAAGGAGGAGTGTGGATCATGCTATCGGGGTTTCTGTGTTCGACATGCGGGGTGCAGTACCCCGTGAGCGAGGCGCCGCCGTCGCGGTGCCCGGTATGTGAGGATGAGCGGCAGTACGTGCCAGCGTCGGGCCAGCAGTGGACAACGCCGACGGCCCTGGCGGCGGGGCATACCAATACCTTTCGCGAGATGTCGCCGGGGTTGCTGGCGCTGGGCACGGTGCCGAAATTCGCCATTGGCCAGCGGGCGTTCTTACTGCGCACGCCCCACGGCAATGTGTTGTGGGATTGCCTTAGCCTGCTGGATGCGGCGACGATCACGTTGATCGAGGCGCTGGGCGGGCTAAAGGCCATCGTCATCTCGCATCCGCATTACTACGCCACCATGGCGAGCTGGGGCCGTACGTTCGAGTGCCCGGTATACGTGCACGCGGCGGACCGCGAGTGGATCATGGTGTCGGACGAGGCGCTTTCCCCATGGCAGGGCGAGACGCTGGAGGTGCTGTCCGGCGTGACGGCGCACCGGTTGGGCGGACATTTCCCCGGCGCCAGCGTGCTGCACTGGGAAGCGCGCGGTACGCTGTTGACCGGGGACACGCTGCTGGTCACGCCGGACCGCATGGCGTCGTTCATGTGGTCGTACCCCAACAACATTCCGTTGCCCGCCAGTGAGGTGGCGCGTATCGGCGAGCGCTTGCAACACCTCGACTTCGAGGCCGTCTACGCGGCATTCTGGCATAGCGAGATCACTGCCGATGCCGGGCCGGTAGTGGCGCTGTCGGTAGCGCGCCATTGTCAGGCACTGGAGGCGCCTCGGGCGAAGTGAACGCACACCTTTGCAAGCCAATATGACAATCATGGAGCGCATGACATGAAGCTGTATCTCAAGCCGGGGAGCTGCGCGATGGCCGTGCACATCGCGCTGGAAGAGGCGGAGCTGACCTACGAGATCGAGAAAGTGGATCTGGCGGCCAAGAAAACGGAGAGCGGCGAGGATTACCTGACCATCAATCCTAACGGTTACGTTCCCGCCCTGGTGCTGGACGACGGCGAGGTGATGACCGAGGCGGTCGCGATCCTGCTGTATATCGCCAACCTCGCGCCGGAGGCCGAGATGGCGCCTTCCCCGGGCAGCAAGGCATATTTCGAGCTATTGAGCCACTTGGTGTTCATTACCACCGAGCTGCACAAGAATTTCAGTCCGTTCTTCAAGCCCAACAGCGGCGACACGTGGCGCGCTATCGCCCAGAAGAACCTGAATGCACGCTTGTCGCTGATGAACGAGCACCTGGCCACACGCGACTACGTCGCGGGCGAGCGCTTCAGCGTGGCGGACGCCTACTTGTTCACGGTGCTCAGCTGGTCACGGGTGGTGCATATCTCATTGTCGCCATGGCCCCATCTGCAGCGTTTCGTGGCGCACATTGCCGAGCGCGACTCGGTTCAGCGCGCCATGCAGGCGGAAGGGTTGAAGTAAGCGATCGCTTGCCTCCTGTCGCTGCCATCAGGCGTGATCGCGGCCTCCGGAAGCATTGCAATTAATCTGAAGCCAGCGCCTGGAGCCGTGCCAGCGTCTCGTCGCCCAGTCGGCGCGTGAGGGTCTCGGCGTCGCCATGGGGAGCCAGTGCCGCTGCCTGGCCGGCCCACAGCGAGGAGAAGTCGCCACGCCCGTGGGCTTCGGCGGCTTGCTTGAGCGGGGCGAGCGCGCCACCGGCGGTGGGAAAGGGCGGGGCAGACGGTGAGAGCGGGCCGAGCTCGCGAATCACCCGATTGACGAGCCCGCGCGCTGGGCGGCCTGAGAACAGGCGGGTGACGACGGTGTTATCGTCGCGGGCCTCGGCCAGAGCGGCGCGATGAATGTCGCTGACCAGGCTTTCCGGTGTGGTCAGGTAATAGGTGCCGAGCTGCACGCCGCAGGCGCCCAACGCGAAGGCGGCGGCGACACCGCGTGCGTCGCCGATGCCGCCGGCGGCGATGACGGGGCGGTCGATGGCATCGACGAGCTGCGGCACCAGCGCGAAGGTGCCGGGCTGGCGGGCCATGGCGTCGGCGACCGTGTCAGCGCGGGTATCTTCGAGAAACACGCCGCGGTGCCCGCCGGCTTCGAGCCCCTGGGCGATGATGATGTCTGCGCCGTTGGTGGCCAGCCAGCGGCCCTCGGCGACGGTGGTGGCGCTGGCCATGACCGTGGCGCCGGTGGCTTTCACGCGGGCCAGCAAGGGGGCATCCGGCAAGCCGAAGTGAAAGCTCACGACCTCGGGACGCAAGCGTTCGACCAGCTCGCACTGGACGTCGTCAAAGGGCTTGCGTTGGGCGGCCGGGGCGGCCTCCTCGGGGTCGAGCCCTGCTTCGCGGTAGAACGGTGCCAGGCGTTCGCGCCAGGCGGCTTCGGCGCTGGGATCGGGCGGTGACGACAAGTGGCAGAAAAAGTTGAGGTTGAGCGGGCCGCTGGCATGCTCGCGAAACCGCGCGACTTCTCGCTCGATGCGCTCGGGGGCGAGCGTGGCGCACGGGATGGAGCCCAGCGCGCCCCCTCGACTGACGGCGATGGCCAGTGTCGCGTCGTTGGCGCCGGCCATGGGGGCCTGGATGATGGGTAGTTCGATGGAGAGGCGGTCGAGCAGTTCACGTTGCGGCCACATGGCGATGCTCCCGGAAATGACAGAAAGAGGGCGATGGCCCCGGTATCAGGATCGGCATGGTTCATGATCGAGTGACCGAGACGGCGTTGCAAGCACACTAATATGCATCTCGCGTCTCAATACTTTGGTCTTACGTCTTTGGTCTGATGTGTGGAGAGTGGCGCCCGGTTATTAGGGGGCGTACGAATATGATAATCGAATAGATATCGCTTTTAGCCACAAAACACATTAGATGGCTATCGGTACACGCATTAGGTTGGCGCCTCGCCGTCGCTGAGCGGCGTTCAGCCACCAATGCGAGGACCGTATGGACACCGCATTTGCTTTCTCTCTGTCGACGCCGGGTCTGCTTGCAGTGGCCGCCGGGGCGATCGCCATCCTGCTATTTCTGATTATCAAGGTGAAGCTGCACCCCTTCCTCGCCTTGGTGATCGTGAGTATCGCCACGGCGCTGGCGACCGGCGTGACCGTGGACGACCTGTTGCCGACGCTGCTTTCCGGTTTCGGCAAGACATTGGGCAACGTAGCGCTGCTGATCGGCTTCGGGGCGATTCTCGGGCGCATCGTGGCGATCTCGGGTGGTGCCAAGGTACTGGCGGATACTCTGATTCGCATCTGCGGTAAGCAGAAGGCGCCGCTGGGGCTGTCCATCGCCAGTTTACTGTTCGGCTTTCCGATCTTTCTGGATGCCGCCTTCGTGGTGATGCTGCCGGTGATCTACTCCATCGCGCGCGAACTGCGAGGCTCGTTACTTATCTACGCGTTGCCGGCGGCGGGTGCGTTCCTGGTGATGCACGCCTTGGTTCCACCGCACCCCGGCCCGGTGGCGGCGGCGGTATTCCTTGAGGGCGACATCGGCATGGTACTGCTGGTGGCGTTGATCGTGGGGCTACCGACCTGGTATCTGGCGGGCTATCAGCTTTCACTGTGGCTGGCCAAGCGCACACCGTTTCATCCGGTGCCGGATTTGATGGGCGGCGCCGACAGCGATGAAGTCGAGCGCACCTCACTGCCGCGCTTCTCGACGATTCTGCTGGTGCTGTTGTTGCCGCTGGTACTGATTTTCATGAATACTGGCATTACGACCCTAATCAGCGCAGGCACCTTGCCGGAAGGTAATCCCGTGCTCGGTACGCTGACACTGATCGGTGAGACGCCGGTGGCGCTGCTGATCAGCCTGTGCCTGGCGATGTGGCTGTTGCTGCTGCGCGGTCATGAAAAGGGCGCCATGGGCGCCGTCAACGAAACCATCGAGAAGGCGCTGGCCCCGGTTTGCAGCATCATCCTGATTACCGGCGCGGGCGGGATGTTCGGCGGTGTGCTCACAGCCAGCGGTATCGGCGAGGCATTGGCCGATAGCCTGCAGTCGCTGGGGCTGCCGATACTCGTGGCGGGGTACGTGATCGCGGCGGTGATCCGCATCGCGCAAGGTTCGGCGACGGTCGCTGGGACCACGGCAGCAGGGATTCTTGCCCCGGCGGTGCTCGACTCTTCGCTGAGCGGCATGCCGCTGGCATGTGTCGTGGTCGCCGTGGTGGCGGGCGCCATCGGCTATTCGCACGTCAACGACTCCGGCTTCTGGCTGGTCGGTCGTTTCCTGGGCATGGAAACCAAGACCATGCTCAAGACTTGGAGTGTGGTCTCCACGGCAATTTCGTTGATGGCCTTCGGTCTCGCCTGGGCTCTATTCGCGATGCTGACGTAAGCACTGTCAAAGCCGCCGCCGAAGTTTCGGCGGCGGCATGCAAGTAAGCAGGCCTGATATACTCCTTCGTCATGATGCTGCGACCCCATAAGGCTAACGCATGACGCGGGATTGGTTGCGCAGGGGACTGCGCTTTTTGTTGTTCGCGATGCTCGGTTTCGTCGGGCTATCGGTGCTCCTGGTGCTGGTGTTTCGCGTGGTACCGGTGTTCGGCTCGACGGTGATGCTGGAGCGCAAGATCGAGTCGTGGGTGAGTGGCGAGCCGATCTCGATTCACCAGCAATGGCGGCCGTGGGCGTCGCTTTCCGACAATGCCAAGCTGGCGGTGATCGCCTCAGAGGACCAGCGCTTTCCCATGCATCACGGATTCGATTTCAACCAGATGCAGAAGGCACTAGACGCCTGGTTCAGTGGCGACAGCCTGCGCGGCGCCAGCACTATCAGTCAGCAGACGGCCAAGAACCTGTTCCTTTGGACCGATCGGACCTGGGTGCGCAAGGGCTTCGAAGCCTGGTTCACGGTATTGATCGAACTGCTATGGCCCAAGGAGCGGATCCTCGAGGTGTATCTCAATATCGTCGAGTGGGATAGCGGCGTGTTCGGTCTCGAAGCCGCCGCGCAGCACTACTTCGGTGTGAGCGCCAACCAACTCAGCGCAGCGCAGGCTAGCCGCTTAGCGGCGATTCTGCCCAATCCGCGCGAGTGGAGTGCGTCGCGGCCCTCGGCGTACATTCAGCAGCGCAGCCAGTGGATTCGGCAGCAAATGCGTCAACTGGGTGGCAGCGCCTACCTCGAGCGCCTGTAAGCGTTGGCATCTGCTCGCCGCTGTCATTGCAGTCGCTTTTATTAGATAAGGAGCCTTCATGAATTCCACTTCCGTGGCCATCGTCGGATTCGGCAAGATCGCACGCGACCAGCACGTGCCCGCCTTGCATGACAGCGCGGCGTTCACGCTCGATGCCGTGGCCAGCCGTAATGCGTCGCTGGAGGGTGTCGCGCATTTTCGCGATATCCAGACCCTGCTCGATGAGCGTCCGGACATCCAGGCGATTTCGCTGTGCGCGCCGCCGCAAGTGCGTTATCGCCAGGCGCGCGCGGCCATCGCCGCAGGCAAGCATGTGATGCTGGAAAAACCGCCGGGTGCGACGCTGAGCGAGGTGGAAGATCTGCGTGCTCAGGCCGAACGTGCCGGCGTGACGCTGTTCGCAACCTGGCATTCGCGTTACGCGGCGGGGGTCGCTCAAGCTCGTGAGTGGCTGAGGGGGCGTCGCGTGCGTTCGGTCAACGTGCAATGGAAGGAAGACGTACGGCGCTGGCACCCTGGCCAGGAATGGATCTGGGAAGCCGGTGGTCTGGGCGTGTTCGACCCCGGCATCAACGCGTTGTCGATCATCACTGCGATTCTGCCCGAACCGTTCTTTCTCACCCAGGGCGAGCTTGCAGTGCCGGCCAATCGCCAGGGACCGATCGCGGCGACGCTGGCGTTCCGCGATGCACATGATGCCGATATTCGAGCCGAGTTCGACTGGCGCCAGACGGGACCGCAGACCTGGGATATTTACATCGAGACCGATACCGGGCCGTTGTCACTCACCCAGGGCGGCAGTCGCTTGACCGTCGGTGATGAGGTGGTAATGGAAGGCGGCGATGCCGAGTATCCCGGGCTCTACGCTCGCTTCGCCGAGCTCATCGCTCATGGTGAGAGTGATGTCGATGTCGCGCCACTACGGCATGTCGCCGATGCCTTCCTGCTTGGTCAGCGCGTCAGCGTCGATGCTTTCCACGAGTAAGCGTGCCGTGCTGAGGGCGTGACTCATTGCCCACGGATGATCTCGCGCAGAGTCGACATCAACGCCGCCGCGCCGGGCGAAAGCCGCTGTTCGCGCAGGCTGACCAGCCCGTAGGGCTGCACGCTCAGCGCCTCTGGGAATGGCAAAATGCGAAAGCGCGGCTGGTCGCAGAGCAGGTCCGCTACCTGCCGCGTGGTCACCGTCACGGTATCCGACTTGTCGACCATGGCCAGCGCCACCAGGATGTCCGGCGTATCGACGATTTGACGCGGCAACGCCACGCCGTGATGCAGGAATAGATGGTCGACCCGCTGGCGCATCAAGGCGCCGGGCGGCTGCAATACCCAAGGGTAGTCGACCATCGCCGCCAGGTTCAGCGACTCGCGTTGAACGAGCGGGTGGTCGGCGCGACACACGAAGCACAGCGCCTCCTCGCCGATCTCCTCGAAGACGAAATCGCCCGCGGGCAGCGTCGATGGAATTCGCGCGATGGCGAAGTCGAACTCGCCCTCCATGAGGCGTGGAATTAGCGCGTGGCTGACATCCACGTCGATGCTGACCTTGAGGTTGGGGCGGTCACGATGCACGCGCTCCACCGCGCTGGTCAGCAGCGTGACGGCCGGCGCCATCACCGTCCCCACCGAAACACTCCCCGCGCTGCCCGCATGCAATGCATTCAATTCGTCGCCTGCTTGATGAAGCGACGACATGATGCCGCGCGCGTGTCGAATCACCGTCTCGCCGTACCAATTGGGGGCGATGCCGCGCGGGTGACGGTCGAACAATACGAGGCCGAGCTGGTTTTCTAGCTCACCCAGCAGTTTGGATGCCGCCGGCTGACTCATACCCAGGCGCTCGGCGGCGCGGTGCAGGTTGCGCAGCTCGTCTAGCGCGATGAACAACTGCAAATGGCGCAACTTTAGTCGCACCTTCATGAACCAGTCAGTGGGCAAGGAGCTCATGGTGTCTGGCCTCAGGAGAAAACAATAACAAAATGGATATCGGTATTTCTGTCAAGTGGCATTAGTCGGTTATTTCGCTGATGCCTATTGTTCAGACTGTTAAGAAACCTGTTCTGCAGCACAACAACAACCCCTCGAAGGGATCCAGGAGGACGCCGGATGTCATTAACAACACCTAAGACGCGTACGCTACGACCCATGACACGTACCCTACTGGGGATGGCCGTGGGCTTGGCGCTGAGCGCTGGGCCGTTGACGGCACAAGCCCAGAGCGATGAGGACGTCAAGATGGGCTTCATCGTCAAGAAGCCCGAACAGGCGTGGTTCATCAATGAGCAAGAGGCCGCGACCGCATTGGGTGAAGAGAAAGGCTTCGAAGTGGTGCGCTTGTCGGGCGAAGATGGCCAGGAAGTGTTGAGTGCCATTGATAACCTCAACTCGCAAGGCGCTCAGGGCTTCGTGATCTGTCCGCCGGATGTGCGGCTGGGGCCAGCGATCATGAACCGTGCCAAGCAATATGGCATGAAAGTGGTGACCGTCGACGATCGCTTTATCGGCAGCGATGGCGAGCCGATGGAGAACGTGCCGCACTTGGGGATGTCCGGTTATAAGATCGGTGAGCAAGTCGGTAACGCCATCGCCGAAGAGATGGACAATCGCGGCTGGGATCCGGACGAGGTCGCGGCACTGCGTATCACCAACTATGAACTGCCTACCGCAAAAGAGCGTACCGATGGCGCCACGGCTGCGTTGCTCGAGTCCGGCTTCAAGAAGGACAACATCTTCGATGCCCCGCAACAAAATACCGATACCAGCAGCGCCTTTTCGGCGGCATCGCCGGTGTTCTCCAAGCGTGGCGATTTCGAGCACTGGGTGATCTACGCCCTCAACGAAGAGAGCGTGCTAGGCGGCGTACGCGCGAGTGAACAGTACGGACTCGATCCGGAACAGGTCATCGGCGTGGGCATCAACGGCTCCGGCGCGGCGTTCGCAGAGTTCTCGCGTGAGACGCCTACTGGCTTCCACGGTACCGTTGCCGTGAGTTCGACCATGCATGGGCGCCAATCGGCGGACAACCTCTATCAGTGGATTACCGAAGGCGAGAAGCCCAAGGCCAATACCGAAACTACCGGTAAACTGATGACGCGGGACAACTGGCAAGACGTACGGGAAGAGCTGGGTTTGTAAGATCGATGCCCGCGCCCCGGTGCGCGGGCATGCTTTTTTCCTTCAGGAGTGCCGTATGTCCGAGGCTTTTCTTCGTTTCGACGATATTACCGTCGAGTTTCCAGGTGTGAGGGCTCTCGACGGTGTGAGTTTTGCTGCAAAAGCCGGCGAGGTGCATGCCTTGATGGGCGAGAACGGTGCCGGGAAGTCGACCTTGCTCAAGGTGCTCAGCGGCGTCAATCGCCCTTCCTCGGGACAGTTGTGGATCGATGGCCAGTCGTATGTCTTTACCAACGCTCGCGAGGCGTTGGCTAAAGGCATCGCGATCATCTATCAAGAACTCACATTGTCACCCAACTTGTCGGTGGCCGAGAACCTGTTGCTGGGACAGTTGCCGGAGCGTCGCGGCTTCATCGACCGGCGTACCATGAAGGCGCGTGCTCGGGAGATTCTCGAAGATCTCGGCGAAGGCGAGATCGACCCGGCCACCAAGGTGCGGGAGCTGTCCATCGGCCAACAGCAAATGATCGAGATCGGTCGTGCATTATTACGTGACGCCAAGATCATCGCCTTCGACGAGCCCACCAGTAGTCTTTCCGTGCAAGAGACACGGCAACTCAAACGCATCGTTGCGCGGCTACGCGAGGAGGGGCGCGTGGTGCTGTACGTCACGCATCGCATGGAAGAAGTCTTCGAGATGTGCGATGCGCTGACGGTGTTCCGCGATGGGCGCCATATTTGCACCCACGAGACATTGGAAGGCGTCGATCAAGACACCTTGGTTGGCGAGATGGTAGGCCGACAGATCGAGGACGTTTATGGCTTCAGACAGCGTGCCATGGGCGACGTATTGATGCGTATCGACGGTCTTCAGGGGCGGGGCGTTAACGAGCCGGTCAGTCTGGAGGTGAAGCGCGGCGAAGTGTTCGGTCTCTTCGGGCTTGTCGGCGCTGGGCGTAGCGAGCTGATGCGTCTGGTGTGCGGCGTGGAAAAGGCGAGCCAAGGGCAGGTGACATTTCGTGGCAAAACCGGTGTCTTTACCTCGCCCCAACAGGCAATTCGTGCGGGCATCGCCATGTGTCCCGAGGATCGCAAATCCCAAGGAATATTCCCCGTGGCGAGTGTCGCCGACAATCTCAATATCAGTTGTCGGCGCTTCTTCAAGCGCTGGGGCGTGTTTCGCCATGCTGGGCGTGAAGCCGATAACGCCAAGACTTATATCCAGCGTTTGAGTATCAAGACGCCGAACCATCGCACACCGATCAATACCCTCTCGGGGGGGAATCAGCAGAAGGTGATTGTCGGGCGCTGGCTGGCGGAGGAGATCGACTTGTTCGTGATGGACGAGCCCACGCGTGGCATCGACGTGGGGGCTCGACGCGATATCTACACCTTGCTGTATGACCTCGCGGACCAGGGTAAGGGCGTGATCGTGATTTCCAGCGACCTCGCTGAGGTCAGCTCGATCTGCGATCGCATCGGCGTCATGCGCGATGGCGCCCTGGTCGATATCGTACCGCGCGAGCAGGCGACCCAAGAGCGCCTGCTGGGACTGGCGCTTCCGGCTTGAGTTGCCATCAATCGCATTGCTCACCCGCTAACAACATGAAGAGATTGACCACATGAGCACAAACAAAATGGCCGCTACCGACACCTCGCCGACGGCGCCAAAACCGCGGGCCAAGGCATTGCGCACGTTGCTCGACACCTCCGGGTTGATTGCGATTTTTTTCGTCCTCTTCATCGCTTTGGCGATATTCGTGCCGGACTTTCTGACCGGCCGCAATATCGTCGGATTGCTACTCTCGGTCACCCTGATCGGCACCATCGCGACCACCATGATGATGGTGCTGGCCCTCGGCGAGGTGGATTTGTCGGTCGCCTCCATCGTCGCCTTTACCGGCGTGGTGGCTGCCGTTGTGACGTCGACCTCGGGCAGCGTCTTCATTGGCGTGCTCGTGGGAGTCGCCGCTGGTGGCGCGGTGGGGGCCTTCAATGGCTTCGTGGTATCCAAGTTCGGCATCAATTCATTGATTGCCACTTTGGCAGCGATGGAGTTCGTGCGCGGGTTGGCTTACATCACTTCCGGGGGTGATGCGGTCATGGTCACCGTGCCGAGCTTCTTCGACTTGGGCAGTGCTTCATTTCTGGGGCTGACGTTGCCGGTATGGACCATGATCGCGTGTTTCGTGGTCTTCGGAATCGTGCTCAATATGACGGCGTTCGGACGCAACACCCTGGCGACCGGTGGTAATGCCGAGGCGGCGAGCTTGGCTGGGGTCAACGTCCGGCGTCTGAAGATTACCGTGTTCGCCCTTCAGGGCGTTGTCGCGGGCATCGCTGGGGTACTGTTGGCCTCGCGCATGGGGCTTGGCGACCCCAACACCTCGATGGGGCTAGAGCTGGCGGTGATTTCCGCCTGTGTGCTGGGTGGCGTCTCGCTGTCTGGTGGGGTGGCCTCGATCACCGGCGTGCTAGTCGGCGTTTTGATCATGGGCTGCGTACAGAACGCGATGGGGCTACTCAACGTGCCCACCTTCTATCAGTATCTGGTACGCGGGGCGATCCTGCTGCTGGCGGTGATGTTCGACCGCTGGAAACAAACACGCCGCGCCAAGGGGTGACGTGCGATGGCGGAAAGAGCGCCGCGCCTGCATGGCAAACATGTCTTCATTACCGGAGCGGCGGCCGGCATCGGCCGGGCCATGGCTGAGGCCTGTATCGAGGAAGGTGCGCACGTATCGCTAGCGGATATCGATCTCGAAGGCGCGCAAGCCGTCGCCCGGCAACTGCGCGATACCGGCGGGGTGGTTGTGGCGATCGCCTGCGATATTGCCGATCCCGCTTCTGTGAACATGGCGCTCGACGCGGCACGCGAGGCGCATGGGCCGGTCACGACTCTGATCAACAATGCTGGGCGCAACGTCTTCCACACGCCGCTTGAAATGCCCGAGGCTGCCTGGCAGCGCTGCATGTCAGTGGATCTGGAAGGCGCTTGGCACTGCGCGCGCGGTGTGTTGCCAGACATGCTCGCGCAGGCGAGTGGCAGCATCATCAACGTGGCCTCGACGCATGCGTTTTCCATCCTGCCGGGCTGTTTTCCCTACGCGGTGGCCAAGCACGGTTTGATAGGGCTGACGCGGTCGCTGGGCATCGAATACGCTCGACAAGGCGTGCGAGTCAATGCCATCGCGCCGGGGTATATCGCTACGCCCGCGGTCGAGGCACACTGGCAACGATTCGACGAGCCGGACGCGGCCAGGCAGCGGATCGAGGCGCTGTTGCCGCCGGGGCGCCTGGGAACGCCGCGGGAGGTCGCCATGACGGCGGTCTTTCTCGCCTCCGACGAGGCACCGTTCATCAACGCAAGCTGTATCACCATTGATGGCGGGCGCAGCGTGGTCTATCACGATTGAGCGACCCACCGTCACCGACTCGACCTTCAGGAGCCCATAACATGCAACTCGCACAAGCTCGGAACGACAATGGCGAGCGTTTCGTCCTGGTCATCGAAGACGATCCGACACAGGCGCGTCGTCTAGATGACGTGGATAGCGTGCTAGCCCTGGCACTCACGGCGCTCGATCGCAATGTCGGGCTTGCCGCGTTGGTTGCCGAGTGGCCGGGAGAGGCCCGTATCGACGCCGCGGCATTGTCCGATCAAGGTCGCCTATTGGCACCGCTCGATCATCCCGACCCGGCGCACTTGCTGGTCACCGGCACCGGGTTGACGCATCTCGGTAGTGCCGAAGGGCGCGACAAGATGCACCGCCAAATGAACGAGGCAGATCAGAGCGAAGCGCCGCTCACCGACTCGATGAAAATGTTCCGCAAGGGGCTCGAGGGCGGTAAACCGACCGGCGATGATTTCGGCGTGCAGCCGGAGTGGTTCTACAAGGGCGATGGCGGCATCGTCATGGCCCCAGGCGAGGCGCTGCGCATGCCACATTTCGCGCTGGATGGCGGCGAAGAGCCCGAAATCGCCGGGCTGTATCTGATCGACAACGACGGCGCGCCGCGTCGCATCGGCTATGCGCTGGGCAACGAGTTCTCGGATCATGTCACCGAGCGCGAGAACTACCTGTACCTGGCGCATTCCAAGCTGCGTGCCTGTTCCTTCGGCCCGACGTTGCTCGTCGACGAACTGCCCGACGACGTGCAGGGCACATCGCGCATCCGGCGCGACGGCGGTGTGCTATGGGAGAAACCGTTCATCTCCGGCGAAGACAACATGTGCCACAGCCTCGCCAATCTCGAGGCACATCATTTCAAGTACGCGCAGTTCTGTCGGCCGGGTGACGTTCATGTGCACTTCTTCGGCACTGCGACACTGAGCTTCAGCGACGGTATCAGTGCTCAGCCGGGAGATGTGTTCGAAATCGACGCCAAGCCATTCGCCCTACCATTGCGTAATCCGCTGGCAAAGGACGCCACCGCACCGGTGCCGAGCGTCAAACCTCTGTAAGTCTTTCAGTCTATTTTGACCCGAACCCCAACGGCCGCTGGAGCATACCAGCGGCCGTTGGGGTTGTGGCGGGTTGGCGTTGTGCTGAGGGAGTATGTCGGTCAGTTCATCGCTTGCGGTAGATACAATGCGATCCCAGGGAACAGGTGTAATAGCACCACGGCGAGGATCATTAGCAAGAAGAACGGCAGGGTAGCGCGGGTGATGGTGATGATGTCCTTGCCGGTCAGTCCCTGAATGACGAACAGGTTGAAGCCGACCGGCGGTGTGATCTGCGACATTTCCACCACGATGACCAGGTAGATGCCGAACCAGATGAGGTCGATCCCTGCGCCTTCGATCAGCGGCATGATGATCGACGTGACCAGCAGGATCAGCGAGATACCGTCGAGGAAGCAGCCCAGTACCAATAAGAAGAGTGTCAGAACCACCAGCAGCATGGTCGGGGACAGTCCCATCTCGGCGATGGCGTTAGCGAGCTGCATGGGCAGTTGCGTGAAACTCATTGCCGAGGAGAGAAAAGAGGCGCCTGCGATGATGAAGGCGATCATGCACGCCGTGCGCAGCGCCGCGAAGAGCGAGTCGAGAAAGATGGCCTTGTTGAAGTGACCGTTGCCCCGCGCGATCAGCATCGACAGCACCACGCCGACGGCGGCGGCTTCGGTGGGCGAGGCCAGCCCGCCGTAGATGCTGCCCAGGATGCCGCCGATGAGCGCCAGTAGTGGGATCAACTGGGCGCTATTGCGGAGCTTCTGTCCGAACGGCATGTGGGCCGCGCCCTCGCCGGCACGCCCTTGGCGGTTGCCGACCAGCAACGACCAACCGATCAGGTAGGTCATGAACAGACCCAGCAGCAGCAAGCCCGGCAGAATGCCGGCGATGAATAGCCGCGAGATTGACTGCTCGGTCACCACGCCGTAGACGATCATCATGATCGAAGGTGGAATCAGCAGGCCCAGCGTCGAGGCGCTGGCCAGCGTGCCGATGGCAAGGTTACCGTCGTAGCCGCGGCGTTCCAGCTCGGGCAGCGTCATCTTGCCGACCGTGGCGCAGGTCGCCGCCGAAGAGCCGCATACGGCGGCGAATAGGCCGCTACCGATGATATTGGAATGCAGCAAGCGTCCCGGCAGGCGATTGAGCCAGGGCGCCAGGGCGCGAAACATGTTGTCCGCAAGCCCCGAGCGAAACAGGATCTCGCCCATCCAGACGAACATTGGCAGAGCGGTCAAATCCCAGCCGTAGCTGGCGCCCCAGAAGTCGGACGCCAGAATGGGGCCGGGCTCGAAACTGCCGAAGAACGTCAGGGCGATCCAGCCGGTTCCCAGCAGGGCAAAGGCGATCCATACGCCGCCGCCGAGAAGCAGCGCCAGGGCGAGGATCGTGACGAGACTGAGGGTCAGCATGACAAGGCATCCTCTCGCGTATGGCGGATCATGAGTCACCGTCCTGTGGCTCGGGTGCCACATAAGAAGCAGGGGCCGTTAAAGCCGTGCGCAGGGTACCCAACAAGGTTTCGAGGAGCGCCACGCACATCAGAGCGATGCCAACGACGAGAACGCTTTGCGGTATCCATAGTGGAATGGCGAGCAATCCCGAGGACACATCGTTGTATTCGAGGCTTTCACGCACCAGGCCCACCAGTTCCCAAGTGAGCAGTACACTAAGCGCCAGCGCCACCAGCAGACAGAGCGTCTCGACCCATACGCGAGCACGCGGCGGCAGACGTGAAATGACCAGCGTCACGCGGATATGTGCGTGGTGCGTGAAGGTATAGGCCATGCTTAGAAAAGTGGCGCCCACCAGCAGATAAGCGGCCATTTCCGAGACGCCGGGAATTTCGAGCCCCAGGCGTGCATTGCCCACCAGGACTAGCAGTGCATCCAGGCAGCGCAGTAGCACTTGAACGGTGACGATGGCACAGATCGCTAGCATGCAAGCCGCGGCGCCCCAAGCGCCGAGGCGATAGAGTCTGTCGAGTCGGTAGGTCATGTCGGTCACTCACGAATCGGGGGCGAAGACGTCATCTAACGTTCGCGACCGCCATGCATTATGGCGATCACGAAGCGTCGAATGTCGTCTTGGGTCGGATGTGACGCGTCAGTCGTCGGCCTGGCGCTCGCGATAGCGCTCGATCAGCATCTTGGCCTGATCGCCAGCGCGTTCCTGCCAGTTCTCGAACAGCGAGTCGCCGGCAGCCTCGAGATCCTTGGCCAGCTGGCCGCTGGGCTTGGAAATCGTGATGTCGTGTTCCTTCAGAGCCTTGGCGCTCTCGGCGCTGTCCTCGCGGCTGGCCTGCCAGCCACGTCGTTCGGCTTCAGCGGCGGCATCCAGCACGGCTTGCTGCGTCTCGTCATCGAGTTGGTCGAAGGCACGTTTATTGACGAACACGATGTTCTTGGGCAGCCACAAGTTGGCATCGCTGTAATGCGAGACATAGTCCCAGGCGGACATCGACTTGCCCGTGGAGACCGACGTAATCATGGCGTCGACGCGTCCGGTGCTGAACGCAGTGGGAATATCGGCCTCTTCGGTTTCGGTGGGCGTGCCACCGAGATTCTCGACGAAGCGTTGCGTGTTGATGTTGGGGGCACGCACGCGCAGCCCCTCGAACTGCGATGCATCGGTCATCTCGAAG
The DNA here is from genome assembly GCF_029544075.1 of Chromohalobacter canadensis. Classification (GTDB taxonomy): domain Bacteria; phylum Pseudomonadota; class Gammaproteobacteria; order Pseudomonadales; family Halomonadaceae; genus Chromohalobacter; species Chromohalobacter canadensis_A. The sequence continues at coordinate 28,330 of NZ_JAJQJH010000014.1, forward strand.
TCGGTATAGATGCCCTGCGCCGGCCACGGTACGGCATACAGCGGCATCAGGCCTTCATCGGCGAACATCTGGGTGATGATCGGCTTGGAGGCCCGCCAGAGGTCGTAGGCATCTTCGTAGCTCCCGGCCAGTCCCGGCAAGGTATCCACTTCGTAGATCGGCGATTCGTTGGAGAGCGACGAAAGGAACACTTCGCCCGCCTGGACGGTGCCGCGTCGCACGGAAGGTTTGATCTCGGAGTGCGCGATCAACGAGCCGCCGCTATGCACAGTGATGTCCAGTTCACCGTCGGTAGCGTCGGCGACGTCCTCGGCGAATTGTTTGGTGTTCTGAGTATGAAAGCTGGCATCGCCGTAGGGTGTGGCGAGGTTCCATTGCGCGGCCATGGCGCTGCTGGCAATGCCAAGCGAGCCGAGTGCCGCCAGCCAGGCGAAAGAATGCATCGTACGCATGTTCAATTCCTCATTGTTATTGAACTTGGAAGACGATTTCATTCTTCAAGTGGCGATGCGTTGGCGTCAAATCGTTAATTCTGATGTCAAGTATCGACGTAACCTTTCATAGTGGTCGGTGATGAAAGCTTTCCGTGATCCTGGGCGTAATCGGCGGCGCACTGCTTGGCCAGGCGAGCCACGCTGGCGCAGAAGCTCGGGTAGTTGGAACGGCGCCAGATGGCGTCATAGATCATCGGTGGCAGGGGTTCTTCCAGCGTCAGACGCTCCAGGTTACCGGCCTCCACGGCATCGCGTACCGTGGCGACCGGTAAGACGCCGATGCCCAGCCCCTCGATGCTCATGCGCATGATGGTCATCAGCGTGCTGGTGGAGTGAATGCGTGGCGTGTCGATGCCCAGCGCGGTGAGGTAGGCGACCAGCTCGCTGTAAGGCCGCGCCTGCTTGCTGAAGGAAATGAACGCCGTGTCGGCGAAGGTCGCCATATCGCCATGGCGTAATGCGGCGGCTAGCTCGGGGGCGGCGAACATACCCATCTCGTAGGTGCAAAGCGGCGTCTGAATGGCAGAGAGACCCGGCGCTAGGCCGTCCATGGCGAACAGCATGTCGAGATCGTTCTCGGCCAGGCGTTGATGTAAAAAGGGGGAAATATCCACCATCAACTCGATGGTCAGTTGCGGATAGCGCTCTGCCAGTCGGCGCATGAAGGTCGGGCACCAACTGCTGGCGATGGTCTCGATAACCCCAAGGCGCAGCGTGCCGGAGAACGATTCCTCGTCCTGGAACAGGCGCATGGCCTCGTCGCGTCCCTCGAGTAGACGTTCTGCATGGGTGAAGAACTCGCGGCCGCGAAGCGTGGGTTGCACGGGGCGCGCCGAGCGGTCGAGAAGCGATTCGCCGACGCTGTCTTCGAGCCGGGTGATACGGTCCGAGATCGATGGCTGGGTGAGGTGCAGCTTGGTCGCGCCCTTGCGGAACGAGCCCAGGCGCACCACCCAGACGAACGCCTCGAGTTCCTTGAAATCGAACATCGGTGATCCTGCACAGGTCGCCGCGCGATTCCCGCGCGGCGAAAAGGAAGCGGCGGCGAGTACTCTGTCTTCTTGAAAAGCGATGTCTTCCTGAAAAGCTATGCCTTCTTGAACAGCTGTGTCTCGCGATCTTTGAAGGCCTTGAACTCCAGGGCATTGCCGGAGGGATCGTAGAAGAACATGGTGGCTTGCTCGCCGGGTTCGCCCTTGAAGCGTACGTAGGGCTCTATTTCGAAGGCGATGCCATGAGCGCTTAGCTTGTCGGCCAGGGCCTGCCAGGCCTGCATCTCGAGAACCACGCCGAAATGCGGCACCGGCACGCCATGACCGTCCACCGGATTCTTGTGACTGGCCACGGCGCTGTCCTTCAGGGCAGGGTTGAGATGGCAGACGAACTGGTGGCCGAAGAGGTCGAAGTCGACCCAGCTCTCCGATGAGCGGCCCTCGGGGCAGCCTAGGAAGTCGCCGTAGAAACGCCGGGCTTCGTCGATGTCACGGACTTGAACGGCGAGGTGGAAAGGATCGCTGACGGCCATGGAAACATCCTCGTTAGATTGTGATTGGCATTTGTGAGCCTCGATTCTTTAGCCCGGCGCTGTGCGGCGTCAACTCGTTTTCCCACGCGGTATGATGAAAGGTTCCTCCGATATCGCGCATCACGAAAAACGATTGGACCGGGCCTCGCGGGCTTTCTTAGAGTGAAATACCAAAACCGTGCAAGCCGACGACAATAAAAGAGGTCACGTTCATGCCCCTTCCGCTTCTCAACTGCGACATGGGAGAGAGCTTCGGCAACTGGAAAATGGGCCTCGATGACGAGGTCATGCCTTATGTCGATTGCGCCAATATCGCCTGTGGCTTTCATGCCTCCGATCCCGACATCATGCGGCGTACCGTGGCGTTAGCCGTGCAACACGGCGTGCGCGTCGGCGCGCATCCGGCCTATCCCGATCTGCAAGGCTTCGGGCGTCGTTCGCTGGCTTGTTCGCCGCGCGAAGTCGAGGACATGATGCTGTACCAGATCGGCGCGCTGGAGGGCATGTGCCGCGCCGAGGGCACGACCGTGAGCTACGTCAAACCCCATGGCGCACTGTACAACGACATGGCCCGCGATCCGGAGCTTTTGCGCGGCGCCATGCGCGCCGTGCTGGCCTATGATCGCACCTTGCCGCTACTCGCCATGGCCACGGCGGACCCGGCGCCGATGCGGGCGCTGGCCGAGGAAATGGGCGTCACGCTGTGGTTCGAGACCTTCGCCGACCGCGCCTACGACTCCCAGGGACGGCTGGTGTCGCGGCGCGAGCCGGGTGCCGTCCACCATGATCGCGAGACCATCGTGGCGCAGGCGGTGACGCTCGCCAAGGGCGAAGCGCTGACCGCCAACGACGGCAGCACGCTGCGTCTAGCCGCCGATACGCTTTGCGTCCACGGCGATAATGCTGAGTCGGTGGCCGCCGTGCGCGCCATTCGTGACGCCTTCGATGGTCTGGCACGGGAGTGAGCCGGTGAGCGACCCAAGTATCGAAACGGTGGGCATGGACAGTCTCATCGTGCGCCTTTTCGACAACATCGACGAAGAGAATATGCCGTGGATGCTAGCCGCCGACCGAGCCTTGCGCGAGGCCTTCGGAGAGGCGCTGATCGATCTGGTGCCGTCCTACACCACGCTGCTGGTGCATTACGATATCCAACGCCTTGATCTGCAGGCCGCTCGAGCCCGGGTGAGCGAGGCGCTGAAAGGCCTCACGCCCGCGACGAGTGGCGAAGGCCAGCGGCATGTGATTCCGGTGTGGTACGACGTTAGTGTCGGGCCGGAGCTCGAGCGCATTGCCGAGCGTCTGGGGGGCAGCCAAGAGGACGTCATCGCGCGGCATTGCGCGCGGGATTACAGCGTTTTCGCGTTGGGCTTCGCCCCCGGCTACGCCTTCATGGGACGTCTCGACGATGAGCTGGCCACGCCGCGCCTGAAAACACCTCGCCAGAAAGTCGCCGCCGGTAGCGTGGCCATCGCCGAACGCCAGACGGCGGTCTATCCCACGCTCTCACCGGGCGGCTGGAACATCGTCGGGCGTACGCCCGTGGCGCTGTTCGGGCGCGACCGTGAGGGCTACAGCCTATTTCGCCCCGGTGACAAGGTGCGTTTCGAGGCCATCTCCCGCGAAGCGTTCATCGAGCAGGGCGGCGACCCGACACCGCTGGCAGAGCGCGGCGACATTCCCACGGAGGCCCAGACATGAAGGGATTGATCGTCGAACGTGGGGGGCCGTTGGCACTGATACAAGATGGCGGGCGCTTCGGGGTACGCCATCTCGGCGTGACCCAGGGCGGTGCCGCCGATTGGGTGTCGCTGGGATGGGCCAATTGGCTGCTGGGTAACGCGCCGCAAGCGCCCGGCGTGGAAATTACCGTGGGCGGCTTGACCCTATACGCCGAGACATCGGTCACATTGGCCCTGACAGGGGCGGATCTAGGCGCGACCCTCGACGATGAGCCATTAGCGCCAGGGCGTCGCTTTACGATCGCTGCCGGGCAGCGTCTAGCGTTCGAGAGTCCTCGGACCGGTCTGCGCGACTATCTAGCCTTTCCGGGTGGGCTCGACGCCGCGCCGGTGTTGGGCAGCGTGGCCAGCACGGTGCGCGAAAGCCTGGGCGGGCTCGATGGCCAGGGGCGGGCGCTGACCGAAGGCGATTGCCTGACATGGGTGGGAGGCACCTCTGGGAGTGAGCGAACGTTGCCCTCGAGGGTGGGCACGTTACCTGGAGATGGAGAGCGCGTGACGTTGGCGCTGGTAGGCGGCGCGCAGATCGCCGGCTTCAGTGGTACCAGCGTTTTTGAAGCCTTCAATACGCCGTGGCAGGTCGATCAGCGCGCGGATCGTATGGGCGTGCGTCTTACTGGTCCCGAACTGCGTTACCTGGGAGAGGGGATGGTTTCGGAAGGCATTCCTCTGGGCGCTGTCCAGGTGCCCGCCGACGGCCAGCCCATCGTCTTGCTCAACGACCGCCAGACCATCGGCGGCTATCCGCGGCTCGGCGCGTTGACGCCGCTGGCCTGCGCGCGCTTGGCGCAATGCCAGCCGGGCACCGAGGTATGGCTGACGCCGGTGGCGGTGGGGCAGGCGCGCGAAGCCCATCTTCGCCAGTTGGCGTGTTGGGGCTGACGGACGATCTATAAGCGGCGAGCTCGATATTTTATTTCCCGTATTGCAAATTAATTTGCAATACGGGAGGCGGATGCCTAATCTGGAAGCAGAACCCTTTCAGGGAATGGTGTCAGGAGCCCGCCCCATGTCCGCCGAGAATGTCGACTTGCCTCCCCGGCGCTATGCCGACCTGCAACTGCTGGCGCTGCGTGCTCGACGTGGTGACGCCGCCGACCTGAAGCTTTCCGCTAAGGGACTCGCTTTGCTCGAAGCCCTATTGGCCCAGCCCGAGTCAGTGAGCCTGTCGAGTATCTCGCAGTTGGCGCAGCACCACGGGGTAAACCCTTCGCGCCTGACGCGCCTAGCTCACGCGCTCGGCCTGGAAGGTTACAAGGCGCTGCAGGCGCTGTTTCGTGAGGATCTTAGCGATAGCGCCTTCTATTCCACGCGTGCCCAGCGTTTGCTGGATTTCGGTGAGACGCCCCGCGCCGAGGGCGACGCGTTGGCGGATGATCGCGCGCTATGGCAGCAGGAGATGCAAAATCTATCGGCTGCCGTGGACACGCTGGACACGACGCAACTGACCACGGCAGCGGCTAGCATCCAGCGGGCCCGGCGTATCCACGTCATCGGCCTGCGGGCCAGCTTCGGGGCCGCGCATTACCTGGCGTATTACCTGGATTATCTGCGCGATGGTGTGTACCTGGTCTCGGGACACGCCGGTGTCAGCGTCGAGCAGGCATTACGGCTGAGCGAAAGTGATCTGGTGATCGGCATCGCCTTTCGGCCCGAGTCGCAGATGAGCATCGACTACTGCCGGCTGGCGGTGGAGCAGGGTGCCTCGCTGCTGGCGTTGACGAATCATTCCAGCTCGCAACTGGCCGCGTTGAGCGAATCGACGCTGCTCGCGCCGGCCGAGGGCGCCTTCTTCTTCAATCCCATGAGTAGCCTTTTCATGCTCGTCGAGCTGTTGCTGTCCCGCGTGGCCCGAGAGATGGGGCATGACGCAGTGCTGGCCTTGCGTCAGCGCGAGGCGCTGATCTCGCGTCTGCACGTCGAGTGACATATCCGTTTACACCGCTTCTTTTACCGCTTCTCTGGAGTTTGCCATGACCTCTTCTGTCTCTTTCTCTGATGCCCCAGGGCCAGCTACCAGCGCCGCCGATTGGTTGGACCGGGGCTACGCCGACGATCATAACGCCACCGCCGCCTCGGATACGCTCTTGATCAACGAGCAGTCGCGTCTACTCGAAACGCAGGGACGACGCATCACCAAGTTCGGTTTCGGCCAATCGCCGTTTCCGGTCTTCGCCCCGGCTGTGGAGACGCTGGCCGAACACGCCGCCGACAAGGCCTACCTGCCGGTGCAGGGTATGGCGGCGCTGCGCGAACAGGTGGCGGCTTTTCATCGTCATATGGATGGCACGGACTGGCGAGCCGAACGCGTGTTGATCGCCCCGGGGAGCAAGCTGCTGCTGTTTGCGCTGATGAAGGCCCTGCCACGCGCCGAAGTGCTCATTCCGGCGCCGGCCTGGGTCTCCTATGCGCCACAAGCGCGACTCGCGGGACAGCCGGCGGTGAGGCTGGAAACAAGCTTCGATAGCCGCTGGCTGGTTACGCCGGCACAGCTCGACCGGCATTGCCGCGAGCATGGCCCCGGCCTACGGCTGCTGATCCTCAATGCGCCGGGCAATCCCACGGGGCTATCGTATGAGCCCGAAATGCAGCGTGAACTGGCCGTGGTCGCCAAGCGTCATGGCGTGCTGGTGCTCTCCGACGAGATCTACGGGCCGCTTCATCATCGCGGAGAACATCGTCCCTTCGCACTCGATTACCCCGAGGGTACTTTGACCACTAGCGGGCTTTCCAAGTGGTGTGGTGCAGGTGGTTGGCGCTTGGGTGTGTTGAATATGCCCGAAGCGCTGGGCGATGCATTGCTAACGCGCTTGCTGGGTATCGCCTCGGAAACCTGGTCGAGCGTGGCGAGTCCGGTCCAGGCGGCGGGGATCACCGCGTATAGCGTAACGCCGGCGCTGGAAGCGTATATCGAGGCCCAGCGGCAGTGGTTGAGCGCGATCGGATGCTGGTGCGCGCAACGTCTTGAGGCGGCTGGGATTCGCACGCATGCGCCGGATGGCGGCTTTTATCTGTTCCCCGATTTCAGCGCATACCGCGAGATATTACGAGCGCGTGGGATTACCACCAGCGCCGAGTTGACCGCGAGGCTGCTCGAAGAGGCCGGCATCGCGCTCTTGCCGGGCAGCGCGTTTGGCTGCGAACCGGCGCAGTTGACGGCGCGCTTGGCCTATGTGGACTTCGATGGCGCGGCGCTATTGGCACGCACTTGTCCCGACGATCTCGAATCGGCGATGGCCGCGCCTGAGCTTGCCACGGTGCGTCATGGAATCGAGGCGTTGGTGGCCTGGTTGAATGGCGCGTGAGCATTTACACTCTGTTACAGGAAAAATGTGAACTCACCCACTACAGTGGCGTCACAATGGCCACGCACACGTAATAACCTGGAGGTATTCATGCAACGGATCACTGCTCTTGTTTCAGCGGCTATGCTGACGACCGGAATGGTAGCGGCACAGGCCGCCATGGCACAGCAGGAAGACCCGGCAGCAAGCGGGACAACCCAGACTCAAGGTGCGTCCTCTCAAGATTTTTCTGACGAACAACTTCAGCAGTTCGCTGATGCGTCTGAGGAAATCGCTCAAGTTTCCCAGAAGTATACCAAGCAGCTTCAGAACGCGACTGACGAAGCCAAGCAAAAAGAGCTTCGTGAAAAAGCCAATGAAGAGATGGTCAGCGTTGTCGAAGACAGCGGCATGAGTGTCGAAGAGTTCAACTCCATTGGCCAGGCGATCCAGCAGGATCCCGAGCTCATGAAGCGCGTTCAGGGCATGGTCCAAGGCCAGCAGCAGTAAGCGAGTCGGATCTGGTATCGTCGCACTTCGTGCCGGTGCCAAATGCTAGAAGCTTCGCAAAAAGGTCACTTTTAGGTGGCCTTTTTCGTGTTGGTCTGTCTCAAGGACGTTTCGAGAGCGGCGCGTTAGTTGATATGCCGCCAGTCGACATGAAAAAGGCCCGCCATGGTGGCGGGCCTTTTTCATGCTTTCGCCCATTATGGACGAGAAGTCTGATGACGATTAGTTGTCGTTGAGAGCATCGCTGGCATCGTCCAGCAGATCGGCGGTAGCCGACTTGGTGCTTTGCCAAGCGCTTTCGGCGCCTTGCTTGGTATCTTGCCATGCTTGGCGAGCTTGGCCTTTGGCATCCTGCCACCAGTCGTTATCGTACTCAGGTAGCTTGGCGATATCATCGCGCGTCATGTCGAGCGTAACGCGATAGTTCAAGTTGTCGAGATCGTCGGCGTTCTGTGTCTTGAGGGTAAAGTTGTCGCGATCGATGACACGGTGTGTATCGCCGAGGTCGAGTACGCCCCCGGTTTCGATGACCAAGGCTTGAACGCTCATGTCCTCGCCAAGCAGCACGTCCTCGACATCGCCGACATCTTCATTGGGGTTTTCCGAGAGGAAAACGTCGGCATCCATCAATTCGTCGGCCGAATACAGCCCCTGTGGCTGAGTCTCGGATTGCGCGAGGGCAGCGCCTGTCAGGCTCAGGCCGCCGATGAGAATGGCGGTTTGCGTCATGTGATGCAGTGAATGGCGCATTGAGAAGCTCCTTCTTCGTCGGTTCTATCTATTCGACGGGTGTCGAATCGCTGGCGAGATGGACAATCAGACCGAACGAGCCCAGTCATCGGCACGTTTTTCGGCTTCTTCCTTGGTGATCCCATATTTGGTCTGCAGTTTGCCGATCAATTGATCACGCTTGCCGGCAACCTGATCGAGTTCATCGTCGGTCATTTCGCCCCAGGACGCTTTGGCCTTGCCTCTGACCTCAGTCCAACGGCCTTCTATCTGATCCCAATTCATAACGGTTCCTCCTGAACGTTTGCCAACAACACAAGCGCTTCCTGCGCGTTGCGTTCATTACGAAGAATAACAGAGATGTGTGCTTTGACAATTACACGCCATGCGCCAGGGAATACACGCTACATGAACAGCGCCAGCAGCAGCGGCACGTAGAGGAAGGAGAGCAGGGTCGAGCAGAACACGAGACTGGCGACATATTCCGGTTCGCGCCGTGAACGTTGCGCGAAGAGGTAGTTGTAGACTGCCACCGGCATGCTCATCTGCAACACGAGCACGCTTTGCGCCAGGGGCGGGAGGTTCAGAAGCCAGCCCACGCCGAAGGCCACGCAAACGGCGAGCACCGTGCGCAGCAAGCTGAAGGCGAGCCCCGAGGACAAGCTGCGCACCTGGATGTTGGCCAGCGAGACGCCAAGGGTGATCAGCATCAAGGGGACGGTGAAGCCGGAGATCAGCTCCACGGTATTGTCGATCCACAATGGCAGGTCGGTATCCGTCAGCAGGATGGCCACCGACAATAGAATGCTATACACGGTAGGCGTGCGCAGCAGGCTTTTCAGCGGGTTACTGCGGCTGATCATCATCACGCCGAAGGTGAACTGCACCAGGGCGACCGTTACCATCACAGTGATGGCATAGGCGAAGCCCTCGCTGCCAAATGCATACAGCGCCACCGGTAAGCCCATATTGCCGGTGTTGGGATACATCATGGGCGCCAATAGCACGCGCCAATTCTTGCGCAGCAGTAGCGCCATCAGCCAGGTGGCCAGTGCCATGACTAGAAGCACGCCCAGCGTGCTCAGCATGGTGCGCCCGAAGGTATGGGCATCGATGTTGGCGCCGGAGAGCGAGGCGAGAATCAGCGACGGCGTGCCGACATTGAAGACCAATTTGGTGACGAAGTCGGTGGGATACGCGTATCCCAGGCGTATCCAGAAAAATCCGATACTGGCGCCCACGAACACGGGGGCCATGACAGCAAAGAGTTGGGCGAGCATGCGCGAGCCTGATTCAGGGTCTGCGTCCACGGTGCGGAGGTGGACGGGACGATGTTGAACGCGACTGTGAGAGCCGCTGAAAGTGCCATATGGGATGCTATTGTCGCCAATCGTGGTAAAGCGTTGCAACGTGCATACGAAAACGAGAATCCTTTACCTTGACGTGGCGCGAGAATTGGCAAGAATCGTGGGCCACGCTGACATTCATCGGCGTCGCGTATAACGCGGCGCGTCGCCACTCAGAGAATTGCATGGAACTTTTGCGCGTCGTCTATCGCGATTATCGCTGGCCGTTCATCGGCGTCATGGTGTTGAGCCTGGCAAGCGCTGGGCTCGGTATCGGGGTCATCGCCTTCATCAACCAGTACTTGATCGAGGCCCAAGGCGACCCGCTTCTGGTGCTACCCCAGTTCCTGGGACTCATCGCCTTGCTGCTGGTGGTGACGCTCGGTTCGCAATTGGCGCTGACCGTGCTTGGCCACCATTTCGTTTATCGTCTGCGCGGGCGTCTTATCAAACGGATTCTGGATACCGACATCGAGCGTATCGAGCGCCTGGGCAGCGCGCATCTGCTGGCCAGTTTGTCCAGCGACATCCGTAATATCACCATCGCCTTCGTGCGACTTCCCGAGCTGGTGCAGGGCGTGATCCTGACGCTGGGCTCGGCCGCTTATCTGGCCTGGCTCTCGCCGGGGATGCTGTTCATCACCGCGCTGTGGGTGGCGGTGACCGTGGTGGGTGGCTGGTATCTGGTGTCGCATGTGTATCGCCATCTGGGCCAAGTACGTGACACCGAGGATCGACTCTACAAGGATTACGAGGCGGTGATCGATGGCCGCAAGGAACTGGCCCTCAATCGCGATCGCGCCCGGGCGCTTTACGAGGATGTCTACGAGCGCGATGCCAAGGCCTATCGGCACCATATCATCCGCTCCGATACCTTCCACCTGAGCGCGGTGAACTGGTCGAACATCATGATGCTGGGGGCCATCGGCATGGTGTTTTTCCTCGCCAATGGCCTGGGTTGGGCCAACACCAATGTGGCGGCCACCTATTCGCTGACGCTTTTGTTCCTGCGCACGCCCTTGATTCAGGCGGTGGGGGCATTGCCCACGCTGTTGAGTGCCCAAGTCGCCTTCGACAAGCTCAAGACACTGGAGTTGACCGAGTATCGCGCAGAGTTCGGCGAGAGCGCCGCGCACGGCGACTGGCAGACATTGGAACTGCGCGGCGTGACCTTTGCCTATGCTGCGGGCGAGCATGGCAAGGGGTTCGAAGTGGGCCCAGTCGATCTTACTTTGTCGCGTGGTGAACTCGTGTTTCTAATTGGCGGCAACGGCAGTGGGAAATCGACACTCGCGCGCCTGCTGACGGGGCTTTACCAGCCTCGCAGCGGCGAGATCCTCATCGATGGCACCCCTGTGGACGAGGCCGGGTGGCAGTCGTTTCGTAGCCGTTTCGCCGCCGTATTCACCGACTTCCATCTTTTCGATCAGGTGATCGGTCCTGATGGCGAGTCGCCGGACACGGCCTTGGCCGAAGCCTGGATCGCGCGCCTGGGCATGGGCGAGAAGCTGCATTTCGATGGCTGGCGAGTGACCGACACGCAGCTTTCCCAGGGGCAGCGCAAGCGCCTGGCGTTGCTGCTGGCGGTCGCCGAGCAGCGCGATATCCTGCTGCTCGACGAATGGGCGGCGGATCAGGATCCGCAGTTCCGGCGTATCTTCTACCGCGAGTTGCTACCTATGCTGCGCGAAAACGGCAAGACCGTTTTTGCCATCAGCCACGACGATCACTACTTCCAGCACGCCGACCGCCTGCTGGAGATGCGAGCGAGCCAGTTGAGCGAACTGACCGGCGAGATGCGCGAGCGCGTCAGCCGCGATGCCGTGGCACGGCTCGAAGACACATCAGGCAACGTGTGACGGACGGCGAATACTTACGGTGGCCTGCATTGTCATGCGGGTGATATCTCGCTGGCATGCCAGACGAGGCTTTCGGTGGGGCCGTCGTCCAGATCGGAGCACATGTCGACACGCAGAATCGTTGCCGTTTCGCATACGGTCTGCAGTCGGCCATGCGCACCATCTTGCTCCCATCGCCACAGGATGCGTCGCCGATGCTCGTTGCCAGTGTCGTCCTGTAGCGTCAGGTTGGCCGTCGGGTACCGTTGTTCTAGAAAGGTCAGGGCTGCGAGTTGAGCACACTGCTGCGCGGGTGTCAGCTGGGAGTCGCCGCGATAGCCGGGCAGAAAACGACGGCCTTGCGCTTCCGCTTGCAGGAAGGGCAATGCCTGCTGCGGTGTGATGCGGCCGTACTTGCGGACTGGCGAGAGCAGGATGAGGCTGGCGGCGAAGCGGCAGCCGCCCAGATGGCTGCTTTCCCATACATCGAAGGGCAGTTCGTGTGCCGTGACGACCTGGGCCAACTGCTTGTAGGTCTGGTAACCATACTTGGCGCAGCACTTATCTTTCTTGCCGTGCGTGCAGCAAAGCAGCAGGTCGTGGTCGACTCGCGCCCCTTCCCATGCCGTCAGTGGCGCCCCTGATTGCCACGCGGCCAGAAACGTCTCCAGTGCTTCGCGAGGTACGACAAACCGCCGGCGTTCGGGCATCAGAAACACTTGATGGCTCTCGTCGGCCTGCTCGCGTCGATGAATCAGATTGACCCGCCGCCCATCGGCGGCGATGGCGTCGAGGGTTTTTGCCAAGCTGTCCGGCATGTCGTTGGCATGACGCAGATTGCGCGTCCACTTGTTGCGAGGCCAACTGATCAGCAGATTGCGCTCAAAATGCGCGGCGCTGCCAGCCAACGGATCATGCTGCTCACGGCTGAGATCGGCGCAGAATCGATGGCTCATGACACACAGCGCTGTTGGGCGGTGGGGTGGGCACGCCGATGGGGTCGCTTTTTCTTGTGTGGCACGCAGATCGGGCTGCCGGTCTCGGGGTCTTCGAGCACATGGGCATCGAGATCGAAGACATGCTTGAGATTGGTGGCCGTGAATACCTCCTCTGGCGTGCCGCGGGTGACAATCTGCCCTTCACGCATCATCACTAGCTGGTCCGCGTAGGCTGCCGCCAGGTTCAGGTCGTGCAGCACCAGCAGCAGGGTGCGGCCGTGCTCATGGGCCAGGCGGGATAGCAGCTCCAGCAAGTCCACTTGCACCTTGAGATCGAGGAAGGTGGTGGGCTCATCGAGCAGGATTAGATCGGTTTCCTGGGCCAGTACCATGGCGATCCAACAACGCTGACGCTGACCGCCAGAGAGCGCATCGACGCTGCGTTCGGCGAACTCCGTGACATCGGCATAGGCCATCGCCTCGCGGATGGCGCGGGCATCCTGCTCGGCGTCCTGTCGCCACAACCGCTGGTGAGGAAAGCGCCCCATACCGACCAGTTGTCGCACCGTCAGTCCCTCCGGGGCCACAGGACCCTGGGGCAGGATACCCAGGCGCTGTGCTACCTCTCGCGTATTGCGGCGGTGGATATCCTTGCCATCGAGACAGACTTGCCCGGCGCTGGGTATAAGCGTGCGCGCCAGTGTCTTCAACAGCGTCGACTTCCCGCTACCGTTGGCGCCCAGCAACACCGTCAGCTTGCCCTCGGCCACCGTCAGATCGACGCCGTCCAGTACGCGTCGGGATTCGTACCCGGCGCACAAGGCTTCGCCTGTTAGACGAGGCGGCTTGGCAGGTATCGAGGGCATGAAGGTAGCTCGTTGGTGTGGTCCCTAGGCTGGCAACCGTAAGACAAAAAATTCTCATTTTCAATGCTGGTGACCACGTCCGCTCAGTCTTTCAGAACGGTGTGGAGGGGCCAATGATTCGCTCGGCGAACATGTGCGAGTGTTGACTTTAATCTCTATTATAATCATTCTCATTATCAGATGATCCAGCGGTTACCTAAGCAACTGCACCGAGTACACCGAGGACCTAAGCGCATTGCTGGCTCTCACCGCTCGGGCGAGATAACAAGCACGACCATCCAGTAAAGCTTCGCACAGTGGCTAGCGAGGGACGCGCGGACTTACTTGCCAGCAGAATCCTTGCACTGACGGCAGGGTTGGCATGAGGCAAGTGAGATTCAAAAGGAAGGTAGGAAGGTATTGTTGCGGAGGCTACATGAGCTACGCCCGTTTCTCTCGTTTACCTGGCGAGATAAGCCGGCACGCATCCATGCATGCGTTGCTGAATTGCATTATCAAGGAAGTGGCAATACCCCATGGTGCCGTATTCCACCGATGGCCGGCCCGGCGCGATGGACTGCCGCAGCAGTTGCACGGTCTACCCTTGCTGATCGAATGGTCGGCATCGCTGTCGCTGTTCGTGATGGTGGACCGGCGTTCGGTCATTGGTAGCCACTTTTATCTCTCCGATGTCTACCTGCGAGAGGCAGAGAGCGCTGGCTGGCATGCCCCTGAGATGGGGGAGTTGATCGCCGCGCTGTTGGAGCACTGCCGGTGGAATGACGGCACGCTTAATCGGGAATTGTGCGATCAAGTCGTGCAAAGCCAGGATGTCATGACGACGATCGTCACGCATGCCGTCGAGCAGCCCAGGCTTCATCCGCTGACGGACTACCGTTGCAGTGAGCAGGGGCTGTGGTTTGGCCATCCCAATCACCCCACGCCCAAGACCCGGCAGTGGCCGCCCCATTTGCTGCAGGACAGGCCTGCCTACGCGCCGGAGTTCTGCGCCACTACGGCTCTGTATCAGTTCTCCTTTCCGGTGGCCGGGTTGAGCGTGCAGGCCAATCGCATCAATGCTCAGGATGTACTGGCGCAGGTGGCGGACCAGCGCCATGCCGAGGATGACGGGCGTGTGGTGCTCAGCATGCACCCGGTGCAGGCCGATCTGTTCCTCCAGGATGCCCGAGTGGCAGAGATGATTGAGGACGGCACCATCGGCGATCTTGGCCAGAGCGGTTTGCAGGCGGCGCCCACCGCCTCGATGCGCACCTGGTACATCGCGGGGCATCCTTGGTTTCTCAAGGGCTCGCTGAATGTGCGCATCACCAACTGTGTACGCAAGAACGCCTGGTACGAGCTGGAAAGCACGCTGGTCATCGATCGCATCATGCACCGGCTCGTCCAGCTCGAGGATGCGGCGCTGCAGGCACTCTGCGTGGCCCAGGAGCCGGCCACGGTGCACTGGACGCCGGCCGCGGGCGATGAGGCCGATAAACGCTGGTTCCGGGAGCAGACCGGCATGATCCTGAGAGAAAACTTCTGTCAGCGCTTCTCGCCGGAACGTTGCTTGCTCAGCGCGACGTTGTTCGCGCGCGATGTGCAGTTGGTACCCATGGTGCTGTCCTTCATCGACACAGCGACGCCCGGCGAGGTACCTCGGCCACTGCCAGCGGAAAGCCGCGTCCGGGCGTGGTTTCAGGCCTACCTGCGTACTCTGGTGGGCCCGGTCTTGGGGCTATTCTTCCGCCACGGCATCGTCCTGGAGCCCCACCTGCAGAATTGCGTGCTGATCCATGACCAAGGCATGCCCCGGCAAGTGCTGTTGCGCGACTTCGAGGGGGTCAAGCTGACCGAGGATAAGGGAGTAGACTGGCTCATAGGGGAGTCACTGCATCCCCACGTCAGGGAGTCGATGACCTATTGTCGCGAGCAGGGCTGGAACCGTATCGCTTATTGTCTGCTCGTCAATCATGTCGCCGAGGCGATCCTGGCACTGAGCTGGCAGCGCCCGGCCCTGGACGAGGCGCTGTGGCAGGACACCCTGGACGAACTGCACCGCGTGCGGGAGGCCCTGGGCGGCGACGCACCAGAGCTGGATGCGTTGCTGGCGGGGGGCGAGCTGCCCTGCAAGACCAACTTCAAGCTACGGCTGATGGCCCGGGCGGACCGGCAGGCTCAGTATGTGGCGTTGCCCAATCCCTGGCACACCACGCAGAACCTGGGGCGGGAGGTGGCCTATGGCTGAGCGTCTGGCGATTTCCGATCACGTGCTCGCCGCCATCACCTCGCAGAGACAGGCCAGCTCAGAGCCCATGGCGGCGTTCTTCTATGACCTGCCGGCACTCGCCGCGCATGGCCGCGCCATGCGCGAGGCATTGCCACCGGGCGTCGAGCTCTACTACGCGATCAAGGCCAACAGCGAAGCGGCCATCATCGATATGCTGGCGCCGGTAGTGGACGGGCTCGAGCTATCGTCCGGCGGCGAGATCGCGCGGGCCTGCTCCTGCTCGACGCCGCGCCCTTGGGTGCTCTCCGGCCCGGGCAAGCTGGATACCGACATGCGTGAGGCCATGAGGAGAGGCGTCGAGGCCTTTCATGTCGAAAGCCTCGGGGAAGTAGCACGCCTGCAGGCGGTCGCGGCGGCGCTGGATCACCAGCAGCCGGTGCTGCTGCGTATCAATCCGGCCTTGCCCGAGGATCTCTCCAGCCGGCTGCGAATGGCCGGCACCGCCACGCCGTTCGGCATCGACGAGTCGCAGCTTGCTGACGCCGTCCGCGCGGTCGACGACGCGCCGAACCTGGCGCTGGTCGGTTTTCATATCCATGCCATGTCGCACCAACGTTGCGAGCAGCGCCACCAGCGGCTGCTGGCGTCCTACCTGGAGCGCTGGCCGCAGTGGCGAGCGCTGGCGCGCCAACCCGAGCGAGTCACGCAGCTCAACGTGGGAGGCGGCATCGGCGTGAACTATCTCCAGCCGTCCGAGCAGTTCGACTGGTCCGGCCTGTGCCAGGCCTTGGGCCAGCGGCTGGCGGCCATGGACGAGCCGCCGCTGGTGCGCTTCGAGATCGGCCGTTTTCTGTCGGCCTTCTGCGGCTACTACGCGATCGAGGTGCTCGATACCAAGGTCAGCCATGGGGAAGGCTTTGTCGTCTGCCGGGGCGGTACACACCAATTCAGACTGCCTGCCGCCCAGGGGCACGATCACCCGGTCATTCACCTGCCGCGCGACCCTCGGCAGGCGAGTGAGGGCGAGCGACGGCCCTGGACCGTGGTGGGGCAGTTGTGTACCCCCAAAGATGTGCTGAGCCGCCAGCAGGAGCTGCAAGGAGTCGAGGTGGGCGACTTGCTGGTGCTGCCGTTGGCCGGTGCCTATGGCTACAACATCTCTCACGCGGACTTCCTGTGCCACCCCCGGCCGGATCAGGTCTTCATCCGTGACGCCCGCGAAAGCAGCGAACCCGAGACGACCAGCCATCGGCGCGCCGAGCCGGCGAGCTGACCGGGACGCTGCGCCGATTCATTTTCCAGGAGTTACCCCATGACATCACAGGAACGTGTTCTGTCGCCGGCTGTGGCCATCGCAGACGACCCCGGCGCGCGGGGCTGCATCGACACGCCTTTTGCTTCCGCCAGGTACTGGCGGCATCACGCTCGCATTGAGCAGCGCGTCGTTGGCCAGCTGTTGCAGACCCTGCTCTACGAGGACGTGCTGCCCTATGAGGCCATCGCCGACCCGCAGCTCGGCGTCGCCGGCGCCACGCGCTTCTCCCTGACGCTGGGCCAGCGTCGCTATCGGGTGGGCGGCTGGCAGTGCCAAAGTTTTCGGCTGATTCGCCTTGAGCACGCCTCGCTGGTGGTCGAAGGCGATGAGGGCCGCGAGAACCCGGCGGGCACCCCAGCGCCAGTGAGCCTGCCTCGCTTCCTGGAGGATCTCGAGGCGGCGCTCAATGGTGGGGCGATTCAGCCGGGCTTCGTCGATGAACTGATGCAAACCCTGGTCAAGGATCTGCAGTCATCTGCCTGGCCGTTACCCGTCCACGAAACGCCGCAAACGCTGGGCGCCGATGCCCTGGAGCAGTACTTCACCGACGCGCACAGCTACCACCCTTGTTACAAGTCACGGCTCGGCTTCTCCCTGCGCGACAATCAGCGTTATGGGCCAGAGTTCGCCCAGCCGCTGCATGTGTGGTGGCTGGCCGTGCCGGTCCGCCTGGCGCACCAGGGGGCCGTCGATGGGGTGACGTCCGCCGACCGGAGCGCGGAGGACGCCGGGCCGCATGTGCAGGCGCGCCTGGCTGACTACCTCGCCAGGTACCGGCTGGCGCGCGACGAGGTCGTGCTGATGCCGGTGCATCCTTGGCAGTGGGAGAACGCGCTGGTGTCGGCGCTCTATCCAGAGCTTGCCAGTGGCGAAATCGTACTGCTTGGCGAGGGTGAGACGGCCTATACCGCGCAGCAGTCGATTCGCACCCTGGCCCCGCAGGACACGCATCAGCCCTATCTCAAGCTGGCGATGAGCATCACCAATACCTCCAGCACCCGCATCCTGGCGCGTCACACCGTCACCAACGCGCCCATAATCACCCAGTGGCTCCAGCGCCTCATCGCGACCGACGAGACTGCCAGATCCGCGGGTTTCGTGATCCTCGGCGAGGTGGCCGGTGTGGCGTTGAATGAGCGTGCTTTCCCCAGCGCTCGCTACCACGACGTGTACGGCAAGGTCGGTGCCATCTGGCGGCAGAACGTCGGCGAGTTCCTGGCCGACGGCGAACAGGCCGTGCCCTTCAACGGGCTGAGCCAGTTCACTCGCGACGCAGAGGGCGAGCCCGCCAGCCCCTTCATCGCGCCCTGGGTCGAACGCCATGGGCTGGACGCCTGGAGCCGACAGCTGGTGCATGTCGCGACCCTGCCGATCATCCATCTGCTGTTCGCCGAGGGTGTGGGGATGGAGTCCCATGGACAGAACATCGTGGTCATCCATCGCGATGGTTGGCCGGTGCGGGTGGCGCTGAAGGATTTTCACGATGGTGTGCGTTTCAGTCCCTCGCACCTGGCGCGACCTGAGCTGGCGCCTGCCCTGGAGCCCGTACCCGAGCGCCATGCCGCCCTCAACCGCAATTCCTTCATCGTCACCGACGACCCGCACGCGGTTCGCGACTATTCCTGCGACGCCTTCTTCTTCATCGCCCTGGCGGAGATGGCGATCTTCCTGCAGCGGCATTTCGGCCTGGATGAGTCACGGTTCTGGGCCATGGCGGCAGCGGAGATCAAAGCCTACCAGCGCGCTCACCCCCAGCACGGCGAGCGCTACCGTTGCTTCGACGTCTTTGCCTCTTGGTGGGAGGTGGAAGCCCTGACCCGGCGTCGCCTGTTCGGTGACGACGATCCCCAGGTCAAGCACGTCCCCAACCCGCTGGCGGCCTTCGCGCCCGGCAAGGAGGCGGCATGCTGAGGACCAACCAGCTTAAGTGGGCACTGGCCGAGGGCCGTGAGGTCCATGGGGTTATCGCCTCGCTGCCCGTGGCCGCCTCCATCGAACTGATTGCAGAGGCGGGTTTCGACTTCGTGGTGATCGACACCGAGCATGTGCTGATCAACCCGGAAACCGTCGAGCACATGATTCGCACCGCCGAGAGCTACCGGCTGACGCCCCTGGTACGGGTGGCGGATGCCGACCCCAAGGCCCTGCTACGACTGCTCGATGGCGGCGCCCAGGGAATTGTACTGCCCAACGTGGAAGACCCCGAGACCCTCGAGCGTGCCGTAGCCGCCTGCAAGTACGCCCCGGAGGGCAAGCGCAGTCTCAATGCCGGGCGGCCCGGCGCCTTCGGCAAGACCTCGCTGGCGGACTACGTCGTCGAGGCCAACCGGGAGATCATGGTGGTCGCCATGATCGAGAGCCGCCGCGGCGTGGCGGGGATCGAAGCGATCTGTGCGGTGCCGGGCCTCGACATGGTGCTGGAAGGGGCGGCGGACCTGTCCCAGTCGCTGGGCGTGACCTGGCAGCCCGGACACCCCGACGTCGTTCAGGCGCTGGAGGCGGTTCAGGGCACCGCCAGCGAGCACCACATTCCCTATTGCGCCTTCCTGCGCGATCCGGCGGCCAAGGCCCGGTGGCGGGCGCAGGGCGTCAGCACCTTCATGCTGGGCGACGAGCGAGGCATCGCCTTTCGTGCTCTGCAGCAGGCGCTCGGCGACGCCCGGACGCTAGAAAGTAGCGAGGCCCCACCGTCAGGAGGACACCGACAGTGAATTTTTCCTTTCCTTCGAATCGGGCAGGCGAGGATGCCTCGCTCGACAGTACCTACATAGGCAGTACCGATATCGACAGAACCGACACGGTGATGGAGTGCACGACCATGGACTCTCTCGATGCCAAGCAATACGCCCAGGCGCAGATCATGCAGTCGTTGGTGGACGGCCTGCTGGTCGAGGGCCTGCTGGATAGCCTGGGCGCGGCCTGGCTGAGTGCCGCCGAGGCCGATGATGGGCTCACCCGCCTTGCGGCGTTCCAGGCGCATTTGTTTCAAGTTCATTGCGGCACCCTTTCGCAGCGGTTCTGGCACTGGCCGCAGGATCGGCATCACAGCGTGGTCATGCTCTTGCGGCCCGGCATCGCCCAGGCGTGGGAGAAGGTGCCGGAGACCCCGGTGATCGTGAGGTATCACAAGAGCGGGGAGTGGGCGTCGCTCGACCCCGTCGCCTTCATGCGCCGCGTCTTCGGCGTCATGTCGCAAGACGACGAATCGACCCTAGGGCAGGGACAGCAAGTGTTTCTCCGGGCACTTGCCGACAGCTGCTGGCAGGCGGAAAGCTCCGTGGCACACCGGGTGGAAACGCGTGACCTGCTGGCTCGCGATACGGCCAAGCATTTTGCGATCATGGAACAGTGGGCATCGTTGCTCGACCGGCCCTTTCACCCTACGGCGAAGGCCAAGCAGGGGCTCAGCGAGAGCGAATATCGTGCCTACATGGCCGAGTTCAATGCCCTCATCACGCTGCGCTGGGTCGCGATGGCCCGTGACCGGGTGATGACCGGCGACGGCGTCGACGAGGCTTGCCCCGAGCCGGTGCGGTGGCTCGCCGGTGACGAGGGCCGCCGGGTGCTCGAGCAGGAGATGGCCTCGCGAGGGCTGGCCCGGACCCACGTCGCCATCCCCGTGCATCCCTGGCAGCATGAGCATGCGTTGCTCCACTGGCTGGAAGCGGCCTTCGCGGCGGGAGACTGTGTCACGCTGGAGACGCTCACCGAACCCTGGCTTGCGACCTCTTCACTGCGCTCGTTGGCCCCGACCACGGCGAGTCCGCATTTTCTGAAACTGCCGATGGCCATCCATTCGCTGGGCGCCTCGCGCTACCTGCCGGCAGTCAAGATGCTCAATGGCGACCTCAGTGCCCGCCTGCTTCACCAGGCTAGGGAAAAAGACCCCCGGCTCGCCGAGGCGCTTTACCTGTGCGACGAGAGCAAGTGGTGGGCTTACATGCCGAAGGAGGCGACGCTGTTCGACGAAGCCCCACGGCATCTGTCCGCCATGGTGCGCAGTTATCCCGATGCGTTGCTGGCAGACCCGGACGTGCGTCTGGTGCCCATGGCCACCCTGGGGACGCCGCTGCCGGGTGGCGAGCACCACCTGTTCGACGACTGGCTGGCGCAGCGCGGGATGGCGGCCAGCGCCGCCTCGGTGCAGGCACTCTTCGGCGAGCTGTGCGACACCTTCTTCGACATCAACCTGCGCATGTTCCGGCTCGGAATGCTGGCGGAAGTGCATGGCCAGAATGCGGTACTGGTCTTCAAGAAGGGGCAGTGTCACGGCCTGCTGCTACGTGACCACGACTCGTTGAGGATCAACGTCGCGCGTCTCGAGCAGCACGGCATGCAGGACCCGTGCTACTGCATCAAGCCCGGCCACGCCAACACCCTTTATCACGACAGCCTCGAGGCCTTGCTATTCTGGCTGCAGACGCTGGCGATCCAGGTCAACCTGCGCGCAATCATCGACACACTGGGGGATCACTACGGTGTTTCGAGTCATGAGCTGTGGAGGCAAATGGCGGCGTGCCTAGCGGCTGTGATCGATACGGTTCCCTTCGATGCTCGCGATCGCGCCATGTTCAATGAGCAGCTCTTCGAGAGCCCACAGTGGCCCTATAAGCGTCTCATCGCGCCGATCATCGAGCGTGCCGGCGGGCCGGGCAGCATGCCCTTTGCCAGTAGCTCGACCTGTAATCCCTTCATGCGCCTCGGCCTGCCCACCGAGACGCTGATCGAGGCCTGAGGCGGACAGCAACCGACGACGAACACCGCCCGAGATCGCCTTGGCGGTGTTTTCGTGTGGGCGGTGTTTTTACGGGAGAAGCGCGCTTAGCGAAACCATTCGGGGAACTCGGCTGCCAGTGCGTTACGCTTTTCCGCCTCTCGGGCCTGTTTGGCCTCGGCGGCGTCAGCCAGGGTATCGGCATGATGCACCGGGATGACGAAGAGCCCGTCGTCGTCACCGACGACCAGGTCGCCCGGGCTGATCGCGGTGCCGTCGATGGCGACGGGTGTGTTGATCTCGCCTTCCAGCTCCAGCGCTCGTGTGGTCAGGGGGCTGGTCGTTCGTGCATAGGTGGGCAGGTCCAGCCTGCATAGAGCATCCCGGTCGGTGATGGCACCGTTGGTGACGATGCCTGCGAGCTGCTTGCGCAGTGCCGCGTAGGCGCGAAATTCACCCCAGCAGGCACGCCGCTGGTCACCGGACACGTCGATCACCAGCACGTCGCCCGGGCAGGCCATCTTTAGCGCCTCACGGATGATGCTGCCGTCGAGGTGGGGAATCCTGACCGTCAGCGCCGTTCCCAGCAGCCTCACCGGGCGCTTCAGCGGCGAGAGCGAGGTGATGGCGCCGAAGTCGGTGATATGGCCAAGGGTGGATGTGGCAAGCGTTTGGTAACGTTGCCGTTGCTGTGCCGTGAAGGGGTCCTGTCGAGGGGCGATATGGAACATGGAGATTGCCTTGAGTGTAATGACACACAATGAAAGGGAACAAGCGCGGGCCGTCATTGACGGTGGTAGCGCGTCCGATGCAACAGGTAGACGAAGAAGGGCGCGCCGACCCCTGAGACGAAGATGCCGGCGGGCAGGTCCTTGGGCAGGAAAGCCACGCGGCCCAGCAGGTCGGCGTAGAGCACGATCAGGGCCCCGACCAGGGCGGTGACGGGCACCAGCCGGGTAAATCCCCGGCCCACTAGGCGGGCGGCGATATGCGGGGCGATCAGGCCCACGAAACTGAGCCCCCCGGCGAAGGCCACCGCCGCTCCCGCCAGCGCCACGCTGCAGGCCATCAGTACCAGCCGGCTTTGCAACACGTTCACGCCCAGCCCCTGGGCCACCGAATCCCCCAGCGCCATGGCATCCATGTGGCGTGCCAAGGTGAGGCACAGCGGAACGGCGACCAGCAGCCACGGCAGCATGCCGAAGACATCTTGCCACTGGGCGGCGTAGAGGCTTCCGGTCAACCACACATAGGCGACCATGGCGGCGGCATCGTCGCTGATCACGATCAACAGGGTGGTCACGGCCCCCATGGCCGCGGAGAGCCCGATGCCGACCAGCACCATACGTGAGGGCGTGATGCCACGCTTCCAGGCCAGCGAGAATACCAGTACCGCGGAAAGCAGCGCGCCGAGCAGTGCGGCGGCCGGCAGCCAATGGATACTCAGGCCGGTACCGAACAGTGCCAGGAAGGTCACGGCGGCCATGGCGGCGCCGCTGGTGATGCCGATGACGTCCGGAGAGGCCAGCGGGTTGCGCACGATGCCTTGAAGGATGGCGCCGGCCACGGCCAGGGCCGCACCCACCAACACGGCAAGCAGGATACGCGGCAGACGCAGTTCCCAGACGATGAAGGTGATGTCGCTGTTCTGCGGCGCGGCCAGCGCGTGCACCACCTGGTCGAACGAGGTGGGGAAGCTGCCCAGGCTCAGTGACAGCCCCATGCTGGCCAGCAGTACCAGAGCGAGCAGGGCACTGAGGAGTACCGGGCGGGTCGTGTGGCTGGCGGCGGTGTCGTTGCCTTGCTGTGGCAGGGAGGCGGAATGCGTCATGGTCAGATCTGCTTCCTGCGCGCCAGGTAGATGAAGAAGGGGGTGCCGATCAGGGCGGTCATCACCCCTACCGGGACATCCTGAGGTGGCATCAGAAAGCGCGAGGCCACATCGGCCAGCAACAAAAGGCTTGCTCCCAGCAGGGCACAGGCCGGCAGTAGCCAGCGATGGTCGACGCCGAAGAGGCCCCGCGCCATGTGCGGCACGATGAGACCGACGAAACCGATCATGCCAGCGAGCGCGACCGAACTGCCGGCGAGCAGGATCACCACCAGACCAAGCAGTAGCTTGATGGTGCCGGCGCGCATGCCCAAACCTTTGACCATGTCATCGCCTAGCATCAAGGCATTGGCGTGGCGGACCAGCAGCGTGCACAGCAGCAGGGCGATGCCGAAGAGCGGCAGCAGAGGTACCACTACCGATAGCTCGCGCCCCGACACGGAACCGGCCAGCCAGTACAGCACGCTTTCGAAGCTCTGTTGGTCGACGATCAGCAGGCCTTGGCTAAACGAGACGAACATGGCCGTGACGGCCACGCCTGCCAGCACGACCCGCAACGACGAAAGCTCCCCCTGGCGACCGCGACTCAGGATGACTACCAGGCAGGCCGCTACCAGGGCGCCCAGCAGCGCCGCCCAGACGTACTCGGCCGGAGTATGCAGGGGCAGCAGCGAGACTGCGACCACTACGAAGAACATCGCCCCGGCGTTGATCCCCAGGATGCCTGGAGAGGCGAGGGGGTTGCGGGTCATGGTCTGCATCAGAGCGCCGGCGATGGCCAGGCTCGCGCCGACCAAGGCGGCAATGACAGCGCGTGGCAGGCGCTCCGTGACAATGATGATATGCGCGACCCGAGCGGGGTCGTATTGCACCAGGGCTTGAACGAAGGTCGGCGGGGCGATATCCGTGGTGCCCAGCATGACGCTTGCCGCGAAGGCCGTCGCGACCAGTACCAGGCCCAGCAAGAGCCCCGCAATTCGGGAAGCACGATGATTCAGCATGCGCTCGACTCCTCGTCGTGGGCGCGAGACTTCGTGGACGTTCCCTCGGTGCAGGTAGCGGCGGGCGTCGTGGGATCACCAGGATCATCCAGCCCGTAATGGGCGTATAGATCATCCAGCATGGCATTGGCGGCCAGGATGCCCCCGCCCATGATCCAGTCCACTGGGTCCACCTCGAAGACACGGTCGTCTTGCACGGCATCCAGTCGTTTCCAGAGAGGATGGGAGATCCAGTGCCGATAGTTGCGCATGATGGCTGGATCGTTAGGTTCCAGGAGCACGAAGATCACGTCGGCATTCATGACCGGGATGTTTTCCTCACTGGTCAGCTTCATCCCCCAGTCCTGGTCGTGCAGGGAACTGGGTTGCTCGAAACCCAGCTCATTCAGGATGGAACCGGCGAAGCCCGTGGAGTAGATGCGTACATGGTCGCTCTTGAAGCGAACCACGGCGGCCTTTTGCGGCCAGGCGTCGCCCAGCGTGTCGGCGATTTTTTGGCGGAAGTCCGCCACGCGTGCGTCCCAGTTCCGCAACAGCTCGCGGGCGCGGGCTTCTCGTCCCGTGGCTTCGGCGATCAGTCTCAGGGTAGCCTTGAAGTCGAAGACGGTGTCTGTAGCGACCGTCGGCGCGATTTTTTCCAGCAGTGGCCGAACCCGCTCGTGGCGAAAGCGCGTGGCCACGATCAGGTCGGGTTTCAGCCAGGCGACCTTCTCCAGGTTGGGTTGGGTCTCCAGGCCGACGTGTTCCACGCCGTCGAGGGCATCACGCAAGTAGCGATACATGGGTTTTTCCAGCCAGGAGTCGACGACGCCGACTGGCGTGATGCCCAGTGCCACTGCGCTGTCCGTCGCGCCCTGGTAGAGGGTGACGATGCGCTGCGCCGTGGCGGGAACGTGGGTGTCGCCGAACGCATTAGTGACGCTGCGCATGTCCTGGCCGTCGGCGGCGAGGGCGGTGGCCGCCCAGGGCATGAGGGATACCAGCAGCGCGGCCAGACACAGTCGCCGGGTTCGGGTGTGAGGTTTCATTCCGGCCTCCTGGCGGATGCGGTCTTCAGGGGGTTGCGGGACGCGCGCGCAGACGATGACACGCCGTCTGGCGACACAGAGTCGTGTCGTGTCACGGCGTGGCCGAGTCGCCAGGCCAGCGGCAGGCAGCATGCGGCGACCGCCGCCAGTGCCAGGAACGCATGGTGCAGTGCGGAGGCGCTCGCCTCGGTATAGGGAATGCCCCGACCCAACGCGGCTTGCACGGTCGTGTCGTAGTAGATAGAAAGCGTGACGATGCCGAGCGAAGAAATCAGGCGCCGGGACATATTGTTCATGGCCGAGGCCTGGGCGACGCTGGCCTCGGGCAGCTCCTTCATGCCCACCGTGGTGGAGGGCAGATAGGCACAGCCTAGGCCGAGGCCGCGCAGGCCCATCCAGGCGCCGATCATCCACACGGGCGTGGCCTTCGTCAGCGTGGCAAGTCCCACCAGGCTTATCATGGTGATCAGTAGCCCGATGCCGAGGCACCACTGTGGTGGGTAGCGGTCGATCAGACGCCCCGCGATGGGCGAGCAGGCAGCGGCAGCCAGTGCGGTGGCCAGAAACACCAGCCCCGTAGTCAGGGGGCCGAATCCCAGCGCATTCTGCATCCACAGCGGCACCAACAGAATGCAGCCGAACAGGATGATCGACTGCAGGCAAGCCAGGATGACGCTGAGCCGATACCCGCGATGGGAAAACAGTGAGAGGTCGAGCAAAGGCGTATCGGCATGTCGCTCGACGCGCACGAAGAGCACTAATGCCAGCAGGCCGACCGCGAGCGTCAGCACGGCCTCGATGCGCAAGAGATCCGTCAGTGTCTCCACCCGGCTTAGGGAAAATAGCACTGTGCCCATCCCCAGGGTGATCAGCACGAAGCCGGGCAGGTCGAACCGACGTCGATGATGGGTCGGCTCCGTGGGAAGATAGCGATAGCTGCACAGCAGCCCCAACAGCGCAAACGGCATGTTCATCAGGAACAATGCCCGCCAGTGGCTGATCTCTAGCAGCAGCCCGCCGACGCTGGGGCCGATGGCTGGAGCGATCATCACCGCGAAGCCCCATATCCCGCTAGCGCGGCCTCGCTGATCGCTGGGGTAGGCGGAGAAGATCAGTGACAGAGAAAGAGGGATCATCAGCCCCGCTGCCACACCTTGCAATCCTCGCGCGAGGATGATGCCAGCCAGGCTCTGGGCCATGGCGCCGAGCGCCGAACCGGCCAGAAACCCCCACAGACCCAATAGGTAAACGTGCTTACGACCGAAGCGATCGGCGAGATAGCCAGTGAGCGGCATGGTCATGCCCATGGTGATCATGAACAGCGTTACCACCCAACTGACTTCCGTGGCGCTGGCATCGAAGGTGGCCATCAATTCGGCCACGGCAAGATTCAAGGCGCTGTTGTTGAGGCTGACGGTAAAGGTACCCAGCAGCACACTGATCAGCACCTTTCCGCCATGCTGGGTAGCATGCGGCATGGATACTCACTTGATGAGAGCACAGAAGGCATCGCTTAGGCATGATGCCAATGAGGAATGCGTCATGGAGTAAAATAATGACACGATGCAAATTTTAATGCAAAACATTATCAATTGCGATTGATCTCGAGATCCACGAAAAGCGGCGCCATGGAGGCGCCGCTCAAAAAGCCAGATCGGTCAGAGTCTGTGCTTAGAAGTCGAGCTGGTAGCTCAGGGTGAAAGTACGTCCCCGCCCTTTGAAGTAATACTCGTCGCTGACCCTTGCCGCCTGGGAATAATAGGTGAAGTAGTCCTCGTCGGTGAGGTTTTCCACACCCAGACTGGTACGGCCCACCGGCAGACGATAGGCCAATGAAGCGTCGAGTAAGCCGTAGCCGTCGAATTCGAGCTCGGGATCGCCGACGCTGCGGTCGAAGTAGCGGCTGTACTGCAGATGCGAGGAGAGTTTCTCGTTCCAGGCGGCACTCCAGGCGAGCTTGAGGGTGTCCGGTGCGATATTGATGCCGGTCAGTTTGCTATCCACGCTGCCGTCACCGTCGGTATCCGATTTACCCTCAGTGTGCGTATAGGAAGCCCGCAGTTGGTGAATATCATTCACCTGGGCCTCGCCGGTAATCTCGACGCCCTGGATTTCGGTCTTCTCGCGGTTGCCGACCCAAGTGCCGTTTTCTTCGGTGAGGCGCTCGCCATAGTCGGAGTTCGATTCAAAATAGCTCAGCTCGAGCCCATAGCGATCCCAGTCGAAGCGGGCGCCGATCTCACGGTTGTCGGTGACGATTGGTTGCAGCGTCAGCAGTGAGTCAACGTCCTGGCCCGGCGTGTCGATGCCACGCAGTACCCGGCCTACATCGGGCATGCCAAAGCCTTCGGAATAGTTGGCATAGATCTGCGCCCAGTCGGTGGCCTGGTAGACGATGCCAGCGTTGTAGAGCGTCTCGTTGAAGTCGGGTTTGCCGCCTCCGACGCTGACGTTGTCCTGAGTCACGTTGCTGCGATCGATGGTGCTGTAATCGTCGACCTCGAGTTCGGCATATTCCTGACGAACCCCGGCATGCAGGCTGAGCGCTTCAGTCAGGTCATAGTCCCCCTGAAGGAACACGGCTGCGTTGCGGAAGCGCGTCTCCGGTACATAAGTACGATCGGTATGGACCAGCATCTGGCGGGTATCATCCTGTAGCAGATCGAGCCCCGTGGTCAGCTTAAGGCGATCGTCGAGCAGGCCGTCGCGGCTCAGGGTGAACTTGGCGCCGAGTTTGTCGGACTCGTTGCGGGTCTGGTCATAGAGGGTGTTGCCACTGCTGCCCTGGTAAGGGAAGTAGGGCGTGGTGGCGAACTGGGCGCGAAAACGCTGGGTATAAAGTTGGGCGTCCAGGCTGTTGCCCAGCCAATCGTCATGAGAATACGACAGCCGGGCAGTGGTGACCTCGTTATAACCAGGATCGCCATCCGGATTGCCCTTGCGTGCGGTGGTGGCAACGCCGGCGTCGCGGTCGCCGACCACTGGCACGTAGTCACCTTCGCCTTCGAGCTCGAAGCGATTGATCGATACCTCGACATTTTGATCGTCGTCGATCCAGTAGGCCGCCTTGGCTAACAGGTCGTAACTGGTGGAGTTCTGGAGTTCGCCAGGATAGGCGACGCCCACTTCATCATCGTTGCCATCGTAGAAGACACCGCGTTTTTGGCGACTGGCGGCGACCATGTAGTCCCAATCGCGGGTTTGGCCACTGAGACGGTAGTCCAGTTTGTGGCCGAAACCTTCCGACTCGAAATCGTCGTCACTGGTCAAGCTGACGCCGACATGCTGGCTTACCCCGGCGCCTTCGGGGCGCTTGGTCACGTAGTTGATGATACCGCCGGTCGCACCCAGGCCGTGTTCGGCGCTGGCTCCGTGAATGACCTCGATGCGCTCGACCATGGAGAGGTCAATGGTGTAGCTGTCGCGGCTGCTATCACGTAGTGGGTTGGATTGGGGTACGCCATCGACCAGGAACAGCGGCGAGCGACCACGGAAGGTCTCTCCCGCATTGGATAGCTTCTGGCGGCTGGGCGAGTAGGAAGGTATCAAGTTGCTGAGTACCTGCCCAGGGTCCTGAGTGATCGCCAGTTGCTGCTCGATTTGCTCGCGGGTAATGATAGTGACCTTCTGCGGGGTCTCATCTTCGCGACTTTGGTTGCGGGTGGCGGTGATGACCAACGGGTCCAGCCCATGGTCGTTGGCATCTTGCGATTCCGAGCTCGTTGAGGCTTGGGCCAGCGCCGTGGCTGGTAGAGCAGAGGCGAGCACCAATGGGAGCAGCGAGAGTTTCTTATGGCGTGGTCGTTGGAAGGCTTGCATGGTAAACCGATATCCCCTTGCCGGATTTGATGTGGTGATTTTGCTGTTATAGGTCTTGAACGCTAAAGATAATGATAATTCTTTTTATTTGCAATATTGGCACATCGCATGATCTGAGCAGGGGAAGGGGCGTCATGCCACGTTTTCTTTGGGAGGGATTTCGAAAGCCTTGACCGCGACGCCGTGGCACGACACATCAGGCAACGCGTGGCGGGGAGCAGGGACCAGCGTTGAACGTTCGTCATTGTGAAAACAAATCACAATTCTTATCATATGCGATAGGCTTTGCTTGACGCGCGTGCTCCCGGGCGTCTGCTAATAAAATGTCACAAGGAAACCTCATGTCCCGCTCCTTCTCCCCGTCGCTGCCGATCAACGTGCTGTCGTCCCCGGCACGCTGCCTGGCCATGGCAACATTACTGCTCGGCTGCCCGCTGGCGGCGCAGGCACAAGATAACGCAGCACAGAGCGATACAGTGGTCGTCACCGCGACGGCGCTGAAGGTTGCCATGCCGCTTGCCGAGACGCCGCGTTCGGTCTCGAGCGTTGATCGCGAAGAACTCGATGCACGTAACGTCCAGAGCCTCGATGAAAGCTTCCGTTATCGTAGCGGGGTGCTGTCGGGGCATTTTGGCGCGGATAACAATACCAATTGGTTCAAGGTGCGCGGCTTCGATCAGGCGACCTACTTGAACGGATTGCGTCTTTACTCACCGGGATATTACAAGTGGACGCCCGAGCCTTATGGTTTGGAGAGTGTCGATGTCTTTAAAGGACCGGCGTCGATTCTCTACGGTGAAGCGCCCTCCGGCGGCATCGTCAATGCCGTGAGCAAACGCCCTACCGCCGAGAAGCGTGGTGAAGTCGAGATCCAGGCCGGCAATCGCAATCATCGTCAGTTCTCCTTCGATACCTCGGGGCCGGTCACCGAGAGTGGTGATGTTCGCTACCGGATGGTGGGGCTGTATAAGGAGCGTGATGGCGATTTGAAGGACACTGATAATGAGCGTGTCTACTTCGCGCCGAGTCTGGCATGGGATATCAGCGATGATACCCAACTGACAGTGTTGGCCAGCTACCAGAAGGATGACGGCGTCCCTGAAAACCCCTTCAAATTGGCTTACAGCACACTTGAGGACACGCCCTTTGGTAAAGTCGATCCCGAAACCAATTATGGCTCACCGGACTATGACAAGGATGAGCATACCCAGTTAGGGATCGGTTATGAACTTCAGCACCAGCTCGACGACACTTGGAAGTTCGAGCAAAACTTTCGTTACAGCCACTTAGACCTGGAACTGCGTAGTACGTACCTTATGTCGTATCGCAACGATGCGCGGACAGCTTATCGTGGTCATCTGCAGCGTGACGGTGAGATCGACAGCTTTACCATCGATAACCGTATGGTCGGCAAATGGTATACCGACAACACGGAGAATACGCTGCTTTTCGGGGTCGACTACCAGAACCTGAGTCTTGATGGCAAGGAGTACGACAGTTATACCTACGATACCGTCGATATCTTCGCTCCTGACACAACCGCTACACCGGTGCCTGACAGCCAACTGATAGGCAGGCAGATCGACAAACAGCAGTTGGGTATTTATGTACAGGATCAACTGCGTATTGACGATCGCTGGGTGCTGCTGGGCAGTGTTCGCCATGACAGCGCAGATGTGAAGAATACGAATCAGGACACCGATGTCACAGTTGATGAGACCCAGTCCGAAACATCGTTCTCCGGCGGCGTGATGTACTTGGCTGACAATGGAGTGAGTCCGTATTTCAGTTATACCGAGTCGTTCAGACCGCAAGCCCAAACTGATGACCAGGGGGCGGTTTTCGAAGAGATCGAAGGCAATCAGTGGGAGGCGGGTGTTAAGTACGCACCTGCATCTTGGGACGGTTACATAAGCGCGGCTGTGTTCGATATTGAGGAATCCAACTCCTTTGTTACCCAGCCTACTGGGGATCAACAGCAGGGAGGTGAAACAACCTCTACTGGATTTGAGCTCGAGGGCGTTGGCTATCTCACTGATTCGCTCCAGTTGACGGCCGCATATACGTATACAGATGCACGTAACCAAGATGACCAGCGCAAGGAGCTTATTCCGCGTCATCAGGCTTCCGCGTGGCTGGATTACGACTTCACCAAAGGGGCCGTCAAAGGACTGAAACTGGGCGGTGGTGTGCGCTATGTAGGCAAATCCGTGGCTAGCCCGGGTAGTAGCATCGATAGTGATGTGCCGTCCTATACGCTGTATGACGCCATGGCGAGCTACGACTTCAATACGCACTGGACTGCTCAGATCAATGCCAATAACCTCACCGATGAAGAGTACGTCGCCAGCTGCGACTATTATTGCTACTACGGTGAGTCGCGTAGCGTGATCGGCAGCCTCAAGTATCGCTGGTAAGCGGAAAGTTATACGAAGTCAGAAGAAAGATGTAAAAAAATGGCCCGGGATCCCCCGGGCCATTTTTTATTGATCGTCATACTTCATGTGCCGGTACTATTGTCTTCCGTCTTCCGTCTTCCGTCTTCCGTCTTCCGTCTTCCGTCTTCCGTCTTCCGTCTTCCGTCTTCCGTCTTCTGCCTGCCCACAGCGCTACAGTCGCCGCAGCGTCCACATGAAGTAGGCGCCGCCGAGCAGGGAAGACATCAAGCCGGCGGGAATTTCCTGGGGGAACAGCCACTGGCGTCCCAGCCAGTCGGCCAGCACCATCAAGAGCGCCCCCAGCAGGGCGGCGGCGAGCAGGTGAGCGCGTGCCCGCGACGCGCCCAGCAGGCGTGCCATGTGCGGTGCGAGCAACCCCACGAAGGATAGCGGTCCGACCACCAGCGTGGCGGCGGCGGTGAGCAAGGCGACGACGCCCAGCAGCGCGAGACGCGCCCGGTCGACATTGACGCCCAGCGCGCGGGCGCTGGAGTTGCCCATCGGCAACAGATCCAGCCAGCGCGACAGGGACTGCATCGCCAGCGTCAAGATCACGGCGCTTGCCGCCACGGCGACGGCCAGCACGGTGTCGACGTAATAGGTCGAGCCGGACATCCAGGCGAGCAGTTGCTGCGTGCGCGGGTCACCGTTGGCCAGCACGATGCTGCGCAGGGGATCGAACAGAGCGGTGATGGCGATCCCCGTCAGCAGCACGCGCTCCGGTTGAAAGCCGCTGCGGCGGTTGATCAGCAGCAGCACCCCGAGCGTCGCCAAGGCGCTCAGGGTGCCGGCGATCAGTAGCATCGGCAGGCCCACACCGGGCACGAACATGACCACGCCGATCAGGCCGATGGCGGTGCCGCCACTGATCCCGACGACTTCCGGACTGGCCATGGGATTGCCGGTGACGCGCTGGATCAGCGTGCCGGCCAGGGCGAGTAACGTCCCGGCACCCGCCGCCGCCAGGGTACGCGGCAAGCGCCATTCATGGGTGGCTTGCCACACCGACCACGAGGGCAGGGCCCAGCCTTGGCCGTCCTGGCCGAGCAGCAGGGATGCCGCGAGCGCGACCAGCAATGCCAGCCCCAGTGCCAGCTGCAGGCGCATCGGATGCCGACGACGTGGCGCCGCCAGCATGGGGGCGGTCTGGGGGCGATCGCCGCCGAGCTTGAGGCGCGGAATCAGCCAGAGCAGCAGCGGGGCGCCGAGGGCGGCGGTGGTCGCGCCGGTGGGAATCATCGTCGGCAGTGCGCCGGAAACATGCTGCAGGAGTTGGTCGGTGGTGGTCAGCAGCAAGGCGCCGAGCAGCGGCGCCCACAGCAAGCGCTGGGGCAGCGTGCGCGCCCCCAGCAGGCGGACGATGGCCGGTGCCGCCAGGCCAATGAAGCCGATGATGCCCACCACGCTGACGACACAGGCGGTGATGAAGACCGCCAGCCCGAGGCTCAGCAAGCGCAGATGCCTGAGCGAGACCCCGAGGCTGCGGGCATTGACGTCGTCGAGCTCGAGAATCGCCAGCGGGCGCAGCATGAGCGCGGCCAGGGCAAGCGCGATGAGCAATCGCGGGAGCAGGTAGAGCACGCCGTCCCAGCTGTTCTGCGAGAGCGAGCCCGCGCCCCAGACCATCAGGCCGCGCAGCTCTTCCTGATGGAAGAGGATCAGCGTGGTGCTGACCGCGCCCAGGTAAAGGTTGACCACCAGCCCCGCGAGCACCACCACCATGGGCGCCAGGCCGCGTCGCCAGGCCAGCGCGAACACCAACCCCATGGCCAGACCGCCACCCGCCACGGCCACCCACTCGCGGCCGAGAACGAGCAGTCCCGGTGCGAACAGGGTGGCGAGCAGCAGGGCGAGCTGTGCACCGGTGGCGACGCCCAGGGTCGTGGGGGCGGCCAGGGGGTTGCGCAGCACCTGCTGCATCAGCACCCCCGCGATGCCCAGGGCACCGCCCGCCAGCAGAGAGATCGTCCAGCGCGGCAGCCAGCTGTAGTGCGTGAGTACCTGGTCGATATTGCGTTCGTCGGGCACGAACAAGGCTTGCGCCCACTGCGCGGCCGGCAACTGCGTGGCCAGCGAGTAGCCACTCAAGGCCAGGCAGGCCAGGGCCAGCAGCACGCATAGGCGCGCCGGGGTCATCACGACATGAGGAAACGGCAAGGAGCGAGAGATCCAGTCACGCATCGGGTGCCTCGCGGTGGGCAGCGGTGCGAGGCGCCTCATGCAGGGCCTGGGTCAGGTTGTCGGCGAAGCGCCGTGCTGAAGGGGCGCCACCAAAGCTCCATACCGGTGGCAGCGTGAGAACGTCATCGCGACGCATGGACGGCAGGTGTTGCCAGAGCGCGCTCGTCTCGAGGCGTTCCTCGACGCCCACGGGCATTGGATCGACCACGACCAGGCGAGCGTCGTCCAGCCCGGCCAGGGCTTCCAGGCCTACCATGGAGAAGCCCCAGTAATTGGTCTCCCGCTGCCACGCATTTTCCAGCCCTAGGCGCTGCATGACGGCGTTATAGAGGCTATGGTCGCCGAACACGCGCACATGGCGGGCATCCATGAACTGCACCACGAGCAGTGGCCGTGCCTTGGTCGCGTCGCTAAGCCCGTCCCGCAGCTCGGCCAGGTGCGCGTCCAGCGAGGCGAGTAGCGTGTCCGCGCGCTCCTCGCGATTCACGAATGCGGCGATTTCACGGGTGGCTTTCTCGAGTCGCGTCCACAGGTCGCTGCCCGGCGTATACAGCGCCACCGTGCTCGTCGGTGCGATACGTTCGAGGCTTGGCTGCAAGGTGCTGAACATCGGCGAGATCAGAATGCGGTCGGGCGATAACTGGGCCAGCAATTCCCGGTTGGGCTGCGCCCGCAGGCCGATGTCGGCCACCTCGTCGGGCAGCGGCGGCGCGCCGACCCATTCGCGGTAGGCGTCGGTTTGTGCCACGCCCACGGGCGTCACGCCGAGGGCCAGCAAGGTTTCGGCGATGGTCCAGTCGACGGTGGCGATACGCGGTGTATCAGCGGCGCTGGCGGTATACGGCCCGGCGAGAAGCACCAGCAACGCCAGGGCAAGGAGGTGAAAGCGGAGAGTGTCTCCGCGCATCGACAACGGCGTCACAGCGACTCCATCAATGCAGCACGGCGATGGGGTGCTCGCCGCCGGGGTGGGACATGACCCGCATGGGGATGCCGTAGATGGCTTCCAGGGTGGCATCGCACATCAAGTCGCTGGGCGCGCCTTGGGCAAGCACTTGTCCGCTGTGCAGGGCGATTAGATGATCGCAGTAACGCGCCGCCATGTTTACGTCATGAAGGACGATGACGACGCCTAGCCCCAGCTCACGACACAGTGATCGCACCAAGGCCAGTACTTCCACTTGATGCGCGATGTCCAGCGCCGCCAGTGGTTCGTCCAGCAGCAGAAACCGGCTTTCCTGGGCCAGTAGCATGGCGAGCCACACACGCTGGCGCTCGCCGCCGGAGAGCGTGTCGACCAGGCGGTCGGCGAAGGCTTCGGTATGGGTCAGCGCGATGGCGCGATCGATCTGCGTCTTGTCCTTGCCGTTGAGACGCCCCAGAAGGCCATGCCAGGGATAGCGTCCGAAGCCCACCAGCTCGCGGCCGGTAAGGTTATCGGCGCTGGGCAGGTGTTGGGGCAGATACGCCACATGGCGAGCGAACTCGCGCGTGCCCCAATCGGCGAGTGGGCGCTTGTCGAGGCGGATCTCGCCTCGGCTCGGGGCTTGCTGCTGCGCGAGAAGCTTGAGCAGGGTCGACTTGCCCGAGCCATTGTGGCCAATCAGCCCATACACCTTGCCTTCCTCGAAGGTGAGGTCGGTGGGCTGCAATAGGCACTGGCCGTTGACCTCGAAGCTGGCAGCGTCGACGTTGAACATCAGGTGGACCCCAAGCGGGAGAAAGCATAGGGCGCAATCGTAATTCAAATAAGAACGGTTATCAAAACTCCTTGCCCCGTCATGTCAGGCGTCAATGGCTTGGCGACAGGCGCGCAGCGCTTGCTCGATGTAACGTCCGGCCATGCGTTCCGAGACCCCGAGGCGGGCCGCGATCTCGCGTTGGGGCAGTCCCTCGAGGCGATGCCATAGCAACGCCTGACACACGTGACGAGGCTGTCGTCGTAGGCAGGTGCGTACGCATGCTAGGCGCTGAGCTTGGCAGACATCGGCCTCGGGGCAATGCCGTGCGCAGGCGAGTCCGGTCGTGGTGTCTTCTAGGGGGATCGTCTCGGGCCGGGCCCTGGCCTGGCGCTGATGATCGATCAGCAGGTTGCGGGCAATGCGGAACAGGTAGGCGCGAGGATTGGCGAGCGGTTGAGTGAGTGTCGCGCGCTGCAGGCGCAGATACACCTCCTGGCAGAGGTCGGCCGCTAGCTCCGGCGTATCCAGCTTGCCGGCCAGATAGCCGACAAGCTCCCGGGAATGCTCCATGAACAGTCTATCGAGTGTATCGACCATATATCGGGTCCGTCCGTGGGTAGCGTCGCGTGATGGCGTCATGCCGTCTCGGCGTGGCGCCGGGCATCGTCCGTGTCATGCGTCCTTGGTCGCCAGGGGGCGATCGGGTTGCTCAGTTCGCCGACCAGCTGCAGGTTTTTCGAGGGGGCGGCGAGGTCGATCATCTGCCGGTTGTTACCCAGTTGCAGGCGGTTGAGACAAGAGCGCGCGAAGGTCGGCGTGAACAGGTCGTGACGCGCGAATTTATCAGCGAATTCGGGATGGCGACGCTGGTAATCGAGAATGCATTCGGCGACGCAGTGCCAGAAATCGGGTTCGGTGAAATCGCCCCGGGCTTCGCCATGCTCGACCATGATCGGGGCCAGGTAGCGGAAAAAGCAGTCGAAGGTATCGGTGAACAGCGACAGCACCTTGAGGTGCTCCGGTACGGCCACGGCCAGGCGCTTCACATCTTCAGGAAGCGCGGCGTCGGGGTCCATGATCGCGCTTTCC
Source organism: Chromohalobacter canadensis (assembly GCF_029544075.1). Classification (GTDB taxonomy): domain Bacteria; phylum Pseudomonadota; class Gammaproteobacteria; order Pseudomonadales; family Halomonadaceae; genus Chromohalobacter; species Chromohalobacter canadensis_A. The sequence goes on from NZ_JAJQJH010000014.1 coordinate 64,909, forward strand.
TCGGCGATGTCCTTCATGATCGCGCGTACCGGCACGTGCGCATCGAGCTGCAGGATCACGTTTTCGCCGTGGGGCATGAAGACCAGGTCGTGGGCGTAGAAGCAATGCAGTATCGGCGTCAGGTAGACGGTGAGATAGCGCCGTAGCCAGTCGTGGGGCGCGAGCCCCGAGGCCTCGACAAGCGCCGGGAGGAGTGCCTGGCCGTCCTTGTCGCGATGCAGCAGCGCGGCCATGGTCATCAGGCGCTGACCGCGTGGCAGATGATTGAGCGGACTTTCACGCCACAGGCAGGCGAGCATCTTCTTGTGAGGGCTGTCACGGGCGACGGCATCCTCGAAATAGGCGTTGCGATACCCGATGGCGGCTTCCTCGCGCAGCAGGGTGAAGCCGTTGTCGGCCAGGAAGGCGTCGCCGTCGAGCAGTGCCTTGAGCCATTCATTGATGGCCGGCGTCGCCTGCATGTAGTAAGGCGAGAGACCGCGCATGAAGCCCATGTTGAGGATCGAGAGCGCCGTCTTCACGTACCGGCGCTGGGGCTGCGAGGTGTTGAACAACGTACGGATCGATTGCTGGGCACGGTAGCGGTCGTCGCCGGTACCCAGGTACACGATGCGCCGGTTGGCGATCTCGCTGGCAAAGCTGGTCGCCAGCTTGTTGTGCCATTGCCAGGGATGCAGCGGCATGAGCAGGTACGCGCCAGGGTCCAGTCCCCATGCCTGCAAATGGCGGTGGAAGCGTGCCACGGTGTCGCGGCCCAGCTCCTGTTCGAGCAGTTCGGTGTAGGGCAGATCGCTCACGCTGCTGAATTCGGCACACTGCGTATGCACGGCCAGCCACACCAGATGGATGTCGGCGCCGGCCTCGGGAGCGTAGGCATGGTAGTCGTCGGCGTCGAAGCCGATGCGTCCGTTGTTGGCGACGAAGCTCGGGTGGCCCTCGGTCATGGCGCTTTCGATGGTCTGGAAGTCGCCATGGGCCAGCTCGGCCGCCGTGAGTCGCTGATGCGCCTGCTTGTAGGCACTGCCGGACAAGGTGCTGCCGATCTCCTCCAGATACACGGGAAGCGTCTCGTCGTCGAGGCCGAGCACGGCGCTGAACTCGATGATGAAACGTTGCGCATCCAGCTCGGCGGGCTCGTCGTCGACGATCTTCGCGAGGGAGCCGGGGGCGATCCACCAGTGATCGAGCTGCATGCGACGCGCCCGGAAGCGGTAATGGCCGTTCGCACCGGGAATGGGCAAGGTGTAGTCGCCCCAATCGCCTTGCCGGTCGAGTCGGCGGGGCGCCACGAGGCGTTCGTGGGCGAACTCGGCGATGGCCTTGCGGATCAACTGACGATTGGCCCGGGCCCAGCGCTCGGGGTCGAGATGGGCGAGGCGCGGGTCGATTGCCGGAGGCGTCTCCATGGCGGTGGTCTCCTGTTCCCTGGATGGCAGTGGTTCTCTGACTGGCAGACTTTCACGGGAGAGCGCTGCCAGCGCCTGGTGATAGGCGGCGTGGAATTGGGCACGGGTGCAGAACGCCAGATGCGCGGTTTTTCCCGGCAGGCGCACCTGGCGGTCGTAGCGAAAGCCCACCCGGCGGTTGAGCGGATGGATACGTTCGTTGCGGACATCGGGTTCGACGACCACGCGGTCTGTGTCGGGATCGCTGAACATCAGCGCCATCACGCTGCTGAGCACGCCCCAGGTGAAGCGGGGGATGCGCGTTTCCGGTGGTGCCACCAGCACGTGCATGCCCCGATCGCCGGGGCGCACGTCGTAATGCGCGCCGATGGGATCGTGTTGAGGCTGGTAGCACTCGACCAGAAAGGCGGGGCGGCCTTCGAAAAAGCCCAGATAGCCCTGGCTGTGCGGACTTTCGTGCAGCCCTCGATAGAACGCCGCCACCTGCTCGCGGCTATCGCCGCGCATGCCCCAGAAGCGAGCGTAGTCGCGGCTGACCCAGTCATGAATCAGGGCGCTGTCCGCATCGCAGTGGATGGCGCGCAGATGAAAGCGGCCAAGCCCGGGAATGGCGTCGGTGTAGGTATTGCCTGGATCGTACAGCGGGCTGAGAAAGGCGGATGTCGTCATTTCGGCACCTCACAGGTCAACGGGGCGGACTCGTCGGCGGTTGGCTGGCGCCGGGCCGGCCGGGGCGCGGGGCGGAAGACGGCGTCGTCGGGCGTGCCGAACGTCTGGAAGGCGATGCGACGCTCGATGGGGTAATGCTCGATTCCCGTCAACTCGCGGATGATGCAAGCGTTGCGATAGCAGGCCATGCCCAGGTCCGGCGCCGCCAGGCCGTGCGTGTGTCGCTCGGCGTTCTGCACGAAGAGGCGCGAGCGGTCGTGATCGATGCTGTAGAAGCGGTCCACCGCGAAACGCCCGGCGGCGTCGCGGCGAATGTGCGCGTGGATGGGTGACAGGAAGCCCGGCTCCCGATAGCGATAGCCAGTGGCCATCACCAGTGCCGGGGTCGTATGGCGGTAGGGCTGTCGTTGTTCGGTCTGGTAAAGGCCGAGTTCGAACGTGGCGCGTGCCGCGTCGTAGTGGCAGTCCTGCAGCTCGGCGTTGGTCAGCAGGTGCGTGTCGACGGGACCACCGAGCCGCTTGGCATACAGCAGGTCGTAGATCTCGTTGACCAGCGCCAGATCAATGCCCTTGTAGAGGTTCGCCTGTTGCGACATCAAGTCGTCGCGGGTGGCCTGCGGCAGGGCGTGGAAGTAGTCGATGTACTCCGGCGAGGTCATTTCCAGCGTCAGCTTGCCGTATTCGAGAGGAAAGAAGCGCGGCGAGCGGGTGATCCAGTTCAGGGTGTAACCGTAGCGGTCGATGTCCTGCAGCAGGTCCTTGTAGATCTCCGCGGCGCTCTGGCCGCTGCCCACCAGCGTGATCGCCGGCTGCTGCTGGAGCCAGGCCTTGTGCGCAAGGTAGTCGGCGCTGTGGGTGATCCGCTCGGCGTGCGGCCGGCAGCATGCGGGCAGGTCGGGCTGCGTGCCGGTGCCGAGTACCAGCTTGCGGGCCCGATGGCTCGTCGCGGTATCGCGGGCGGTATCCACGCAGTGCACGACATAGCAATCGTCGTCGGCATCGAAGTCGATGCGCTGCACCTCGTGATGAAAGCGGATCGACGTGAGCTGATCGATGGCCCATTGGCAGTAATGGTTGTATTCGCGTCGCAACGGGAAGAAGTTCTCGCGAATGTAGAAGGCGTAGAGCTTGTCCTGGCGCTTGAGGTAGTTGAGGAAGCTGAATCGGCTGGTGGGGTCGGCCAGGGTGACCAGGTCGGCCAGGAAGGGCGTCTGCAGGGTGGCGTCTTCCAGCAGCATGCCCGGGTGCCAGTCGAAGCCGGCCTTGCGCTCCAGAAAAAGGCCGTTGACGTCCTCGAGCGGGTCCGTCAGGCAGGCCAGGCCCAGGTTGAAAGGGCCCAGTCCGATGGCGATGAAGTCGTGAATCGGCGTTGGCATGATGGCTCTCATCGTTGAAGACCGGGGATCAGGAGAAGGCGGCGGCGAGGTCATGCCGCCTGGGCGGCGCGGCATCGTCGCGCGTCAGGAAGTCGGCGCCATGGGCCTGAAGGCGCTCCACGATCGTGGCCAGATCGTCGATGCCGGTCTCCGGGTTGAGCAGCGTGAACTTGAGGTATCGGCGCCCCCGGACACGCGTCGCCGCGACGACCGCCTCGCCGTGGCGCGAGAGGGCCTGTCGGATATGGGCGTTGAGCGCATCCAGGCTGGCGTCGTCCAGGTCGTGGCCACGCGGTCGGTAGCGAAATACCAGCGTGGTGAGCTGTGGTGCCGTGACCACCTCGATGTCCGGCGCGGTCCGCAGCAGATGGTACGCCTCACGGGTCAGCGCGATGACGCGATCGAACAGCTCGCCCAGGGCATCCGGCCCCAGCAGGCGCAAGGTCATCCACAGCTTCAGGGCGTCGAGGCGGCGCGTGGTCTGCAGGCTCTTGTCGACCAGGTCCGGCGGTGCGTCGTCGTGCCGGCCGGCAGGGTTCAGGTAATCGGCGTGATGGGTGACATAGCCGAGCCTCTGGCGTTCGGCGACCATGAAGGCGCTGCAACTGACCGGCTGAAAGAAAGACTTGTGGTAGTCGACGCTGACCGAGTCCGCCTGTTCGATACCGGCCAGCCAGTGGCGGTGCCGTGGCGATGTCAGCAGGCCGCCGCCGTACGCGGCATCGACGTGCAGCCACACCCCATGCCGGCGGCAGAGCGCGGCGATATCCGCCAGTGGGTCGATGCTGCCGAAATCCGTGGTGCCGGCCGTGGCGACCACGGCCATCGGAATCGTTCCTGCTTGCCGGCTCTCGGCCAGGGCGTGTGCCAGCGCCCCGGTGTCCATGCGGTAGCGGTCGTCGCAGGGAATCGGCACCACGGCACGGTGTCCCAGCCCCAGCAACGCGGCGGCCTTTTGCAGACTGACGTGGCTCGCCTCGGAGGCGAAGATGCGCAACCTGGCCGCGTCGGCGGGCAGGCCGTATTCGCGATTGCCCTGATGCCCGTCGAGGGCTGCGCAGCGATGATCGCGCGCGATCAACAGGGCCATCAGGTTGGACTGGGTGCCGCCGCTGGTGAAGACACCGTCCGCGTCATCGCCCAGGCCGATACGGCGGACCGTCCAGTCGATCAGTGCCTGCTCGATGAAGGTGCCGCCGGCGCTCTGATCCCAGGTCTCGATGGCGGTGTTGATCGGTGTGGCGATCGCTTCGGCGAGGATCGACGCCAAGGTGATCGGACAGTTGAGGTGCGCGACATAACGCGGATGATGAAAATACACTGCGTCGTCGAGATACAGCCGTTCGACTTCCGCCAGCACGGCGTCGAGGTCGTCGAGCCGATGGTTCAGATCCAGCCCCTCGAAGCGTCGCTGCATCTCGCTGGGCAGAATTCCCGAGAACGGCTGGCCGGTCTCGGTCAACTTGCGTTGCACGAGTTCGATGCAGCGCTGCATGCCCTGACGATAGGCATCGGCATTGCGCGGCATGAACAGGGCATGGTTCGCGTCTTCGCCCATCGCCCGAGATGCGAGCGGCCGGGAAGAAAGCGGCGCCATCCGAATGGCAGCGTTTTGACTCATGGCATCACCTATATCCTGGTGGCGTAAGAGGTCGCAACGGACATCATGAGGTTGCGACTTTCTTCCTTGTGTTAATGATAATCGTTAGTAAATCAGTGTGGCCTACAGGAAGACGATGCCGGCCCCGGTTTCTGAACCGAGCGGACAACTTTTTTTCACCCGGTTTTGTCATCCGGTCGTTGGTGCCATGGGGAGGTAACGGGGAATGACCGCTCGGCTGCGGCAGGCCGGCACGCAAGACGGCCCGCCAGGGCAGCGGGCCGTCGTGAGCGTGCGGTCTTGAGGTGTCGTGGTCTTGAGGTGTCGTGGCCTTGGGAAGCGGCGCCGAATGCCTAGTAGGCGTGCGACCAGGTCAGGGTATAGGTGCGTCCACGCCCCTGGAGATCCCACAGGGATTGCGCGTCATAGACTTCATAGAACACGGCGGCGCGTTGTCCCCAGATCGTCACGTAGCTCTCGTCGAGCAGGTTTTCGACGCCCAGGCTGAAGGTGCCGTAGGCCGTGTCCTGGCTGGCGGTGGCATCCACCGTGGTGAAGCCGTCGATCTCGTTGCCCGAGGCGTCGTCGATGCCGAAGGCACGGTTGACCTGCAGGCGCGCGCGGGTATCGACGTCCGACCATTCGCCATACAGGGTGGCGGTGGGCAGGCTGGCTTCGGTGACGCTGGTATCGACCCATTCACCGCCGACCTTCTCCTCGGACTTGACCCAGTTGAAGGCCGAGCCGAACAGCCAGTTGGCGCCGACGAAGCGCTCGACCTTGCCTTCCAGGCCGTACGTTCTCACGTCCTTGTCGATGGTGGTCACCCCGATCTCGAGTTCGCCATCGTTGGTATAGAGATAGTCGATCGCCTTGTCCGACCAGCTGTAATACGCGGCGATCTGCGATTGCCAATCGCGCCCGGTGAGGCGCCAGCCGGCCTCGAGCTGCTGGGTCTTGATGCCGTCCACGGGGTTGTCGGAGATGTCGAAGCTGACGTCGCGATACGCCTTGGCGATGTCCGGAATCTCGAAGCCCTGGGTATACGCCAGCCAGGTCTGCTGCCCGTTCTGGAAGTCGTAGAGCGCCTTGAGATTGAACAGCGAGACGTCGTAGTCGTTGGAGCCGCCGTCGTTGCCGCCCTGAGGCTCGACCTCGACATCGGTTTGCTCCACCCGCGCGCCGCCGGACAGCTGCAGGTTCGAGGTGAGCTGATAATCCGCCTGCACGAACGCGGCCAGGGTGTCGGCCTGGAACGATGGATAATACGGGTCGAGCACGTCGGTCTGGTCGAGTTCCAGGCCGCCCTCGGAAGGCGCCAGCGTATAGCGCTTGGAATCGAATTCCTCCCGCGAGGCGTCGAGCCCGTAGGTCACGCTCAGCGGGTCGCTCGGTGATGCCGTGAAGACCGCCTTGGCGCCGGTCAAGTCGGTGTTCTGTTCCGAGACGGTGAAGGTGCTGCCGCCGGGGAACGGGTTGAAGACCGAGGACTCTTCGCGGTGGTAGGCCTGGAAATAGAAGCGCTGGCCGAGCAGGGCATCGTGATGGTAGTTGGCGTTGAGATACAGCCGCTCGGTCTCGGGGTCGACGTCCGAGTCGTAGCCGTCGCGGACCTCGCTGTTCTGGATCTTGTCCGAATATTCCGCGCCGCTTTCGTAATTCGGGTAGTAGAGCCCCTTGTCGCCCACGTAGGCGGAGTCGTAATACTGGGCGGTGATATCCAGGCGCTCATGGTCGCTCAGCTTGGCCTCGATATTGCCCATCAGGTCGACGGAGCGATTTTCCTGGAGTCCCGTCTGGGCGATGTCGGGCTTGATGATGTCCCCGTCGGCATCGTAGAACGAGCCGTTTTCCTGCACCGCCACGGCCAGTCGCCCCTGAACGCGCTCGTTGCCGCCCGAGACCGATTGCGCGGCGCGCCGAGACAGGTCGTCCGAGGCATTGAAGCCGCTGGTCAGGCCCAGCTCGCTTTCGAAATGCGGGCCGCCTTGCTCGCCCTTCTTGGTGATGATGTTGATGATGCCGCCGGTGGCGCCGCCCCCGTAGAGGCTGCTCGCGCCGGAGAGCACCTCGATGCGCGCGATGTTGAAAGGGTCGATGGAATCGAACTGACGCGACAGACTGCGCGAGTTGTTCAGCGACACACCGTTGATCATCACCAGCGCATCGCGGCCCCGGAAGTTCTGGGCGTAGTTGGTGCGGTTGGTGCTCGAGCCGAAGTCGAATCCCGGAATCAGCCGCCCCAGGGCCGACTTCAGGGACTGCCCCGAACGCAATTGCTGCTGGATCTGTGCTTCATCCACGACCCAGACCGCCCCGGGGATCTGGCTGATTTCCGTGGGCGTGCGCGCGCCGACCACCACCATCGTCTCCCCGGTCTCCTGCGCCGAGGCGCCAAGCGCCACGCCCCCAGTGGCGACGACCAGGCCGAGTGACAGAGTCTTCTTCATGACGGGTCCCTTGAGATTGAGTGTTATTCGTATGCGCGTGCCAGCATACGCATGCGAAAACAAAACTCAACGATAATCATTATTATTAGAGGGCGTTCAACAAGCAGGAAGACACACAGGGGGCAGACTCAGGTTCGTTCAAGAATGCGCGGGGGGCTCGTGCGCCTGGGGTAACGCGATTACGCTCAAGAGCCGCCGTGGGTCCGCCACGTACTGGCCATGGCACGGTGTGTCGGCAGGCCAGTCGGGGGCAAGCGTGGTGAGAAGACGAAGCGTGACGCGGCCTTCCTCGGGCTGCCAGTCCGCGAGTTCGGCATCCTGGAAGTAAAAGCGCCGCTGCACGAGCGGAAAAAGTGCCTTGAACAGGCTTTCCTTGCAGGAAAATGCCAGGGTGGTGAACAGTGCCTGCGCCTCGGCGGGGAGCCGGTCGCGCCAGTCGCGTTCCCGAGGCGTGAGAATCTGCGGCGCGAGGCGTGTCGCGCGCGCCGCCGGCATGGGCGTCTCGGCATCCAGCCCCAGGCCTTGCCAATGGCGAGCCGGCGCCGCCAGGGCGGCGGCGAAACCGGCACTGTGCGTGATGCTTCCGACCGTGCCCGCCGGCCAGCAAGGGGCTCGTGTCTCGGCGACTCCCGGCACCTCGGCATGGCCCGTCACGGCGCGCAGGGCATCGCGCGCGCACAGGCGTCCGGCGAGAAACTCGGCGCGGCGCTTGGCAACGGCAGACCCCAGCCCCGTCGGCAGGGCGATGCCGTGCTCGGCAAAGGCCGCTTCGCACATCGCGTCCGCCGTGAACGTCACCCCCCGCCAGACGACATGAGGCAGCGCATGCGGCCAGGGCCACGTCTGCCGCCAGTCCTGACAGCCGGGGGGGAGGTCGAGCGCTTCCTGCATGCGTCAGCGGTCCACCAGCACCGCGTCGAGCTCGACCGGCACCTCGTCGTCGATCTGCTGATAGCCGAGCAGGCCGAGCACCGTGCGTGCGGTCTGGTTCTGCATGATGACCTGGCCATCCAGGGCCACCGCCTCGGCATTGCGAACGCGTATCTCGCCTTCGCTCTCACGCGTGAAACGCACCTTCAGCGGCTCCTGCTGCGAGGCATCGCCATCCTTCACGCTGAGCATCAGCGTCTCGGTACGGGACTCGCCGACGGGCAGGTTCTCGAGCACGCTCGGATCCATTTGCGTGACCACCGTGGTCAACTCGGTATCCGACAGACTCTCCATCCACGGCGGCAGGTCGCCCAGCTGCTCCAGCACATCGGTTTGATTGAGCCGCACGGGCAGGCGCAGCGTGCCATCCTCGGCGATATGACCGTCCATGCGCTTCAATGCATGGCGATGCGCCACCGACTCGCCGGACGACGTGATCTCGGTGATCGTCGCCTCGACGTGGGAGCGCGCCGGATCCAGTTGCCAATCCGCCTGCGCCGCCCACGGCAATGCCGCCAGTCCCAGCGCGACGACCCCGGCGGCCCGACGCCCCATACGCTTCATCTCATACATCACCAAACCCTCCTTGGGATGGAACGACAATCCAGGGGATGCCCCCCTAGTCTCGCCTATCGGCTTCCGCTATGATACTGCCCCGTCGCGATAGGGCCTATAGCTCAGTTGGTTAGAGCAGGGGACTCATAATCCCTTGGTCGCAGGTTCAAGTCCTGCTGGGCCCACCAATGCAAGACGCCTCGCCGCGATTTCAATGCCTCCCTGTAACCGCCGTATGCCAAGTTGTTGATGCGTCCGTGGACTCATGTGTCACTTGGGGTCTAACTTTAATTAACGTTTCGGCGAAAAAGTCAGTCAATCAAGATGCATGCTCCCCATCCTCTGGATGCCTCGCTCTCATGGGATGTCTTGACGCCTCAGTCGGTTCCCTTCTTTTACTCATGAACCCACTAAGGTCAGGGTATGACAGATACCCATGCACTAGATATGCTGCATGTATCAGGATGGTGACAAGGCCAGGGAGCAGCCCATGCCCGAGAAAGCGTGGTTCAAGCAGGTCATGCAGGATTCGGAAGACGCATACCTTTTCATCTCGAAAGACAGCATGATCGAAGATGTGGCAGGGGCTATCCAGAATGTCTTGAAGGTGCCAAGAAAAGAGCTTGTTGGTGCCGCGTTATCCGATCGGGATATTTTGCGAGCGGATTTCCTGAAAAGTTTCATCGCAGAGTCCGTCAAAGCGCCGTGCTCCAGCGACAAGAAAAACGATGCCTATCTGGATCGGCGGAACCAGTTGCGCTGGAAATACTATGAAGCCAGAGATGGCAATGTCGTAGCCAAAGTCTCTCGCATGAATACCCACCTGGAGGCTGAAGAAGCGATCGTCGATCAGCTCGCGGATGCGCTGCCGATGATGATTACTTATGTCGACAGGAATTGGTGCTTTCTTTTCAACAATAAAGCCTATGAAGAATTCATCGGGCTGACCCGTGAGGAGTTGTACCGAAAGCCTGTCTCCTCGGTCATGACCGAGGAGTCATTCAAGAAGATCGTGCCGCGTTTTGAGAGAGCTCTGAGTGGAGAGCGAGTCAACTATGAAGATAGGTTGACTCTTGCCGATGGCCGGTCTCTTCACTTCAACGTCAGCTATATTCCTTATTTTATTGGTGATGAAGTCGGTGGTTTCTATGCCGTCATCAATGATGTCTCGGAATACAGCGCGATGATCAATCTTCTAAAGGGCATTCATAACGCTGTCAACCGAACGGATATTGATACACAAGAGATTATCAGCAATCTGCTGCGTGATGCACTGGATTATCTGGGGCAGGATATCGCGATCGTCAGCCAGGTGGTGGGGGATCAGTACACCATCATGTGGAGCGAATCGAAGGAAGCAGCGATTGAGCCGGGTACGGTATTTTCCCTTGGAGATACATACTGCCGTCTGACGCTGAACCATGATGATGTGTTTCACACCATCGATGCAGGCAATGATATACGCTTTTCAGGCCATCCTTGCTATGAAACGTTTGGCTTGGAAACCTACATCGGAGCCCCCGTGCGCATCAATGGCATTGTCTGGGGGACCGTCAACTTCTCCAGCGCTTCGCATCGCGTGAAACCCTTCAGTGATATCGAAGTGGAGCTCGTGCGCTTGGTCGTGGGGGCAGTCGAGAAGGTAGTAACGCAATTCGAGTATTTATCGCAGGTCAAAAAAGAGCGCGATGAAATGGCGGCGCTGGCAAGAAAGGACCAGTTGACGGGGTTACCTAATCGAGCATACCTCAACGAATATGTCGACATGCTCGTCAAAAGCCCCGACGTTCAGTACCACGGTATTTGCCTCGCCGTCATCGACATCGATCATTTCAAGGTCATCAACGATACCTATGGCCATGATGTTGGCGACAAGGTAATCATCTGGCTCTCGGAGCTCGTCACGGAAGTTCTTCGCGCCCGAGAGGGCGACTTCGCGGCACGCGTGGGTGGTGAGGAATTCGTCGTCATGATCAATAACTCGTCACTGGAGGTGGCTCGCAGCGTGATGGAACGCGTGAGGTCGAAGGTCGAATCGACGCCGATTCCCATCGAGGGAGTGTCCCCGCTTTTCGTAACGATCAGCAGTGGCGTCACTCAGTGGCAGCCCACCGACACATATCCCCATGTATTCAAACGTGCCGACGAAGCGCTGTACGAGGCGAAGCACGGTGGGCGCAATCAGGTGTGTATTAAAACGTAGGAGAGCCATATTGCTTGCCTCAGGCTTCCACTGAGGGCGGAACGGCCGATCGCGAAGCTACGCTAGCCATGAGAGACGCTTCATGGCCCCTTGTGTGAAGTGGCTGCCGCCCGTCATGCGGTAGTATCCAAGAAGATCGGCAGAAGGCTGGCATGGATAAGCGCTAGGCAGTGTATATGGTGCGCGTACAGGCAACATCGAGGCGGTTACGCGCCATGCCCGGCGTGGTTCTTGCCGTGACCCGGGATCGATGGCTCGGCCGAATTCCAGGTCATTGACCATGAGGCCAGGAAGGCGCGTCGCGTCGATCGAGGCGGATGTCGCAACGAAGACAGTGATCCGTATGCAAGTGCTTAACATGGCGGTAAATTTCAACAACAAGTGTCATTCGCCATGATCTATACCGCTGCCATCCTCTTGAGCCTCGTCGGCTACTTCATTATCGGCAATCTGGCCGGCCGCCGGGTCAAGAATCTCGACGACTACCTGGTCGCCGGGCGTAACGCCCCCACGTTGATGATCCTCGGCACCCTGGTCGCCAGCTACCTGAGTACCAGCGCCTTTCTGGGCGAAACCGGTTTCGCCTACCAGGGGTATCCCTTCGTCATGCTGATCTTCGCCGCCATCAGCACCTCGGGCTGTCTGCTCGGGGCGCTGGTGTTCGGCCGTTACCTGCGCCGCAGCGAGGCGCTGACGGTGCCTGAGTTCTTCGGCAAGCGCTTCGCTTCGAAACGCGTGCAGATGATCGCCGGGCTCACCACCGTATTCGGGCTGGGGGCTTACTTGCTGGGCGTGATGCAGGGGGCCGGCATCATGTTCGAGGAGCTCACCGGCTTGCCCTATTGGGCCGGGTTGGTACTGGTATGGCTCACCTACACCGGGTTCATTCTCTACTCCGGCTCCCAGGGCGTGGTGCTCACCGACACCGTGATGTTCGTGATTTTCTCCATCGCCGCGGTGGGCGGCTCGCTCTACATCATCAGCGATCTCGGCGGCTGGTCGGGGGTTATCGAGGGGCTGCTGGCGCAGTCCGACAAGCCCGGCATCGCGCTGTGGCACGGCGTGATCGAGGGTGAGGGAGCGACCTTCTCATCACCCGGCGAAGCGCTCATCTGGGGGCTGACGCTGGGGCTGGTATGGGCCACGGTGCTGGCGGCCAGCCCCTGGCAGGCGAGCCGCTATCTGATGGCGCGCAACGAGCACGTGGTGATGCGCTCGGCCATGCTCACCGCCGTGGTGCTGGCGGTCTTCTACGCGCTGATGATGATGACCGGCGCGGCGATCAACCTCTACGACCCGACGCTCGACGGCGAGCGTGCCATGGTGTGGGCGGCGCTCAACGTGCTGCCGAGCTGGCTCGGCATCATCATCCTCACTGGCGTGTTTGCCGCCGGACTCTCCTCGTGCTCGACCTTTCTGTCGATCATCGGCTTCAGTCTCGCCCACGATATCCTGCCGTCTTCGCGCAGCCAGCGCAGTGCCATGCGGGCCAGCCGCATCGGCGTGCTGGTGGCCGGGCTGGTAGCGCTGCTGCTGGCACTCTTCCAGCCGCCGGCGGTGATGGCAGTGGTATGGTTCGCCGCTACGCTGTTCGCCTCCTCCTGGGGACCGGTGGCGCTGATGAGCATCTGGAGCCGTCGGATTACCGCCGCTGGTGCCGGCTGGGGCCTGGGGGTCGGCTTCGTCGGCAACCTGATCTTGTCGCTGATGGTGCAGGCGGAATGGGTCTCGCTGCCCGTTTATCTCCACCCGGTGATACTCAGCACCCTGGTGGCGCTGGTGGCGATCGTGATCGTCTCCAGGTTGACCCACGTCAGCCAGGCAGAGAGTGAGTACCGCGCCTTTCTGCACCGTAGCCCGGTGGAGAACGAGCGCAGCTGGGCGGCGGTCAGTCGACGGGTGGCCGGGGCGACCATGCTGGCCGGCGTCGCGGTGGGGGCCTTTCTATGGTGGCAGTACGCCGGCTCGCTGGCGGCGCTGGCCGGACGTTTCGGCGTGGCCGATAGCGCGGTGACCGGCGCCTACCTGCTGGCGACGGGATGCGGTGTCATGCTGGTGATCGCCGGTGCGGTGGGCTTCCGCCTGGTGAGCGCACGCAGCACGAAAGTCGGCAGTGCCCACATGGCGAAGCCCTGAGCGGTTCTCTTAGCGCTGGTGATAAAGCCTCATCGCCAGCGCTAGTCGTCGCCGGTCTTGTCAGCACGCCCACATAGCCGGTCTTTGGGATGTTGACCCAGACGCGGTCGCCCTCAGCACGGGTTGGCCTCAGCACGGGTTGGCCTCGCACCGTTACCTGCTTGACGGCTTCGAGCTTGAGTTCTTCGGTGTATTGTTGAGGGCCCATGGTTCCTCCTGGTGCCTTCAGTATCAGGCCTGGAGGTATCTACGAAACTAGGGGCGATTCAATCATGTTTCTGCCATTGCCATCAGCGCCCCTGCGCGCCTCTGCGAAGCCAGTCATGTACAAAGGCGAGCTTGCGGCGCGCAGATTCCGATAGCACGAATGGATAAAGGTCCGGTAACCCCATTGAGCGGTTGACGTGGTTGACCCCTACAGTGAGGGAGGCAGCCACACTGATCAGACGTTCGGCATCGGTTTCCGAATACGGATCCCAACCCGGGCTCGGTAGCTCTGGAGACGACAGGCCCGTCGCGACGAAGCTATCAGTAATATCGGTCAGATGTAGCAGGTGCGCGGTGGTCTCGGCCCAGTCCTCATGCGGATGTGTAGATGCGTAGGTGGTCAGGAAGCGCTGCTTCCAATCGGGCGGAGGACCGTCATTGTAGTGTCGCTGGAGCGCGGCGGAGTAATCTGTGCGCTCGTCACCGAACGTGGCGCGGAAGGCATCGAGAAAATCGGCACGCAGGCTGAGCCGCCACCAGAGCATATGCGCGATTTCATGGCGCATATGACCGATCATGGTGCGGTAGGGCTCCCCCAAGGCCTGACGGCGGGTGACACGCAAAACTGGGTCTGCCTCGGCTACGCTGATGGTCACCACGCCCTCGACATGTCCCATAGGCGCGGGCGTCAGTCCATCAGCGAGCATGTGAAAGAGAGGGCGCACGCCCGGATCTTCCGGCCGGAACCAGTTCCAACGGCCCAGGTTATCGAGCACCCAGCGCTTGGCGGCCTCGGTCTGCGCCCAGTTGGGAATAGCATTGGGGATTTGCGGGTCCGGGGCAAGCGCGGTCATTGCACAGGACTGACAAAAGGCGCCCTGTTCCGGGGCGATCCAGTTACAGCCGATGATCTCGCGATTGGCGCAAAAAGGTGGCATGGGCAGGAAGGTGCGTGCCTGCGGGTCGTAAGCTATGGCAGTGCCATCGGCTGTGGCGAGATTGTCGAACCATAGTGAGCCGGAACCGACGGGATTGGAAAAAACGCGCATGATAAAGGTCTCCGTGACAGGGACCGCAAGAACTATAGAAATTAAGAATAGCTTCTCTTTGTTAAAGCGAGCGCCAAACCTTCTATCAATTCCCGAGCAAAACGAATGGAATGCAAAGAAAAACCCGGACTCCCAGAAAGTCCTGGGGCCGGGATTTCTACTGCTGCGTATCCTTACTTGCTTCCACGAGCGTCCTGCTCGTGCATCCTTGGCATACTTGAGCTATCCGTGTTCGGTCTTCCTACGGAGAGCGTCCTGTGCTCTTCGGTATGACTATAATCGCACGCTTTCATGACTATAGATATGGCTGAACCATATATATTTCATGCGCACTACGAAAATGCTGAATACATCGAAGAGGATAATGAATCACAACGCATGCGGGGTGAAAAATATATTTAAAAACATGAAGTTGCTCGTTGCTTCGAACGCCGCGTAACGCAGCGATTCGCCCGCGAAAAAACTTATTCAGTGTTTCTTTAGCGCTATTTGCGAGACGCTCATTAAAGGTCAATATTGAAACAAATGATGCCATTTTAAAAACCCTTGGGAATCAATGGGGCGCCGGCTGTATTTACGTTATTTAACCAATAGGCTACGCTCTTGATACAGATTTAAATTTAAAAAAGGCCTCGGAAGGCTGGTGCTTTTTTGAGAGTGCTCTGGATGTTTAGCTGTGCAGAGCTTAGCATTTTAAAAATATTCTATAGAACATTGTTGAGCGTTACATGTGATCCAACTATTCGGGGGCCGACACTTCCGGATGCGCTTTGCCAACCGCCGAGGGCCGAGTGGTGGGTATCGCAAGCACCAGATGGTGCCGGGCGCCATCGAGCGGCACACGGACTTTCCCGGCAACACAGGCGATCGCTTCTCCATCCAGGTGGGCTTGCGAGGTGGCAAGGTTCCGTGACTGATCCACCTGGATGGTGTAATGCGACGAGGCCACTACAATGGTCGCTTCGAAGCCCGGCCAGGCGGCGGGCAGGCATGGGGCGACGACCAGGAAGGCCCCTTCGCGACGGATGCCAAGGATGCCTTCGAGCCCTGCCCGATACATCCAGCCGGCGGACCCCGTGTACCAGGTCCAGCCGCCTCGCCCGGCATGCGGGGCAACGGAGTACACATCGGCAGCCACGACATAGGGCTCGACTTTATAACGTTCTGCTTCTTCCACGGTGCGGGCGTGGTTGATGGGATTGAGTAGCGAGAACAGCTCGGCGGCTTTGTCGCCTTCGCCCAACTGCGCATACGCCAGGATGACCCACATCGAGGCATGGCTGTATTGGCCGCCGTTTTCTCGCAGTCCGGGAGGGTAGCCGCCTATATAGCCGGGGTCGCGCGTGGGGTAGTCGAAGGGAGGCCAGAACAGCAGCGCCAGCCCTGGGTCCTCGCGGATCAATTCGCGCTCCAGCGAACGCATGGCGAGGGCGGCGCGCTGTGGATCGGCCGCACCGGAGAGTACCGCCCAGGACTGGGCAATCGAATCGATACGACACTCATCGCTCTCCTGGGTGCCGAGCCAGCTACCGTCGTCGTAGGTCGCCCGCCGGTACCACTCACCATCCCAGGCATGCTGTTCGAGCGACTCACGCAGCGAGACCGCGTGGGCCCGCCAGCGCTTGGCGCGGGCATCTTCGCCGCTGCGTTGTTCGGCGAAGGGCAGGAACAGGTCCAGGGTGCGTGCCAGCAGCCAGCCCAGCCACACGCTTTCGCCCTTGCCTGCCTCACCGACCCGATTCATGCCATCGTTCCAGTCGCCGCCGCCGATCAGCGGCAGGCCATGCTCGCCCGTCAGCGCCAGGCACTGGTCGAGACCGCGCGCGCAATGTTCAAACAGCGAGGCGCTTTCGTCGGCGATCATGGGCTGGAAGAAGGCATCGTGCTCACCGTCGGCGAGCAATGCGCCTTCCAGGAAGCCCACCGACTCGTCCAGCACGGCGGCGTCGCCCGAGGTCGCGATGTAGAGGGCGCTGGCGTAGGCCAGCCAGACCCGGTCGTCGGAAATGCGGGTGCGCACGCCCTGGCCGGAATGGGGCAGCCACCAGTGCTGGACATCGCCTTCGACGAACTGCCGCGAAGCGGCACGCAGCAGATGGTGTCGGGTCGTCCCGGGGCTGGCGAAGGTCAGGGCCATGCCATCCTGTAGCTGGTCGCGGAAACCATAGGCGCCGCTGGCCTGGTAGAAGGCGGAACGCGCGGTGATCCGGCAGGCCAGGGTCTGATAGAGCAGCCAGCCGTTGAGCATGATGTCCATGGCGCGATCGGGCGTAGAGACCTGCACTGCGCCAAGTTGCCCTTGCCAGTAAGCCGTGACCGCGGCGAGTTCGGCGTCGAGATCGGCCTGGCGATAATGAACGACGAGCTCCCTGGCCTCATCGGTGGAATGGCACTGGCCGATGAACGAGACGATCTCGACCGTCTCCCCCGCTGCCAGCTCGACGGTGCACTGCAGGGCCGTGCAGGGATCCCACCCGGCGCCTGTGGCTCCGGAAAGGGGGGTGCGGCCGGCAAGACCCGCGGGGGAGGACAGGCTGCCGCCATGGCCGAGGAATTCACCGCGATCCGCCGTCCAGGCCGTTTGCAGGCCGCCCAGGTCGGCGAAGGCGACGCGTCCGGGAAAGGCCATGTTCCAGGGATTGCTGACCAGCATCGCGCCACAGGCTTCATCCCTGCGCGAGATGATGAACGGGCCGGATGCGCTGCGTGACAGACCCAGCGACCACTCCACGTAGGCGGTGATGGATAACCGGCGAGTGCGGCCCGAGCGATTCTCGAGGCTCAGGCGCGAAATGCGGATGGGGTCGCCGAGCGGCACGAAATGCACCAGATCGAGGGCGATGCCGTGAGCCTCGTGCTCGAAGCGGCTATAGCCGAAACCGTGCCGGGCCACGTAGCGCCCCTCGTCACGCACCGGCAGTGCCGTCGCCGTCCACACCGCCAGGCTCTCTTCGTCGCGCACGTAGATCGCGTCGCCGCAGGGGTCCATCACGGGATCGTTCGACCAGGGAGTGAGCGGGTTTTCGCGGCTGTTGTCGGCCCACAGGTAGCCGGAGCCCTCCGCCGAGACCTGGAAACCGAACCCGGTGTTGGCGATCACGTTGAGCCACGGGGCCGGCGTAGAGCGCCCGCTCTCGAGGATCGTCACGTATTCCTTCCCCTGCTTGTCGAAGCCCCCCAGGCCATTGAAGAACTCGAGCGCAGGCGGTACCTCAATGTCTCGTACTTGCGTTCCCGTTCCACGCAGCCGGGTCTTTCTTGAAATCGGTGCAGGGGGCGGGTACCGCAGCGCGGGCGGTATCAGCGCGAGTTGATCGGCAATCGGCCCGCGGTGCGCCACCAGCGCCACCCGGGCCACGGATTGCAACAGCAGACGGGCGTCGAGGCCCATCAGGTCGGCACGCAAGGCGATCACCGAGCCCTGGGCATGCCCCTCATGGATACGTGGCCGCGACTGGCTGCTGTGCACCGCGGTCTCGATGGCCTGCTGGAGATCCTGCATATAGGAGGAGGCACGCTCGTTGACAATCACCAGATCGACGCCGAGACGCTTCATGCGCCAGTACTCATGGGCACGCAGCAACTGGCGCACCTGGGCCATGTCATCGGTCGAATCGATGCGCAGCAACACGATCGGCAGGTCGCCGGAAATGGCGTGCGGCCAGAGTGCCGATTGCGGCCCCGCGCCGCGCGCGATGGCCTCACGCGAGGCCCTGAAACGCGGGTCGGCATACAGGATGGGGGCGGCCAGGCGCTGGAAGTCCGCCGCTTCCTCGGGCGTGATGCTCAAGTGGCGAAGCTGGACTTGCGCCTGGGTCCAGGCCAGGGTCTTGGCCCGCTCATAGGCGCTGCGGTCGTGATGCTTGTCGATCAGGTCCAGCAGGGCCTCGCGTGATGCCGCCACGACGGTCCAGAAAGCGACACGGGTGACTTTGCCGGGGGCGACCTTGAGGCGATGCCGCAGCGAAAAGATCGGATCGAGCACCGTCCCCGTGGTGTTCGTCAGCCGCTTTTCCCCGCTCAGGGCAGCGGCCGTGGTCACCGTACGTCCCCGGCCGATGAAACGAGCGCGATCGGTCTCGTATTGCGGCTCGCTCGGGATGTCGCCTTCCACCACGCTGAAGTGGGCGGCCCAGATTTCTGCTTCGTCCGGCCCACGCCGACGGCGGGTGGCGATCAGCGCGTTGAATTCCTTGAGGTATTCGGTGACCACGAACAGCTTGGCGAAAGCGGGGTGGGCGTTGTCGGCGGCTGGCGTGGTCAGCACCAGTTCCGAATAGGAGGTGACGTCGATATTTCGCGTCCGCCGCCCGCTATTGGTCAATGATACGCGCCGCACCTCGCTGTCGTCCTCGCCCGAGACCAGCACATCGAGGTGGGTGGTCAGGTCGCCATGACGGTGCGTGAAGCGGGCATAGTCCTCGGCAAAGAGCACATCCTGGCTATCTTTCTCGACGTTCGTTCCTTTGTCGGGCATGGGGCCGCCGGCCGACCAGAGGTCGGCTGTGTCTCTATCGCGCAGGAAGATGAAGCTGCCCAAATGGTCGCGGGTCGCGTCTTCTTGCCAGCGACTGATGGCGACATGCCCCCAGCGGCTGTACCCCGCCCCCGTCGCCGTCAACATGACCGAATAGCGTCCGTTCGACAGCAGATGGGTCACCGGTGCGCCTACGGTTGTTGGCGCTATACGACGAATCGCATGGCTTTCGTTGAGCGTCTCGCTCGGTGGCGATTTCACTTCCTCGGCGCGGGGATGGGCTATGGCTACGTCGCGTGGGATGCGTTCCTGCAACAGCAGTGCGCTGGCCTGGATGATCGGTTCACGATGGAAGCGTTCACGCATCCGTCCCTCGTGCAGGGTATTGGCGATGGCCACGATGCTCATGCCCTGATGGTGGGCCATGAAGCTACGCACGATGGCGAACTCCTCACCCGCCGGGACTCGCGAGCGGGTGAAGTCGAGCGCTTCGTAGAATCCATAGCGGCCCAGTGCCCCCAAACCGGCGAGCCGGGTGAAGTTGCGACGCGCACCAAGTGGATCGACCATCGTCGCCAGGCCGGTCGCATAAGGAGCCACCACCAGGTCGGCGGAGAGACCGCGCTTCAGCCCCAGGCCGGGCACGCCGAAGTTGGAATACTGATAGGTGAATTCCCTATCGCGGGCATTGTAGGCGGATTCGGAGATGCCCCAGGGAATCCCCAGCGAAGCGGCATACGCCACCTGACGCTTGACCACCAGGCGGTTGCTCTGCTCGAGAAGACTGCCCGCGGGGGCGCGCATCACCAGCGACGGCATCAGGTATTCGAACATCGAGCCCGACCAGGAAATCAGCGCCGAGCCGTGATCCAGCGGCGTGGCCGTGCGTCCGAGACGGAACCAGTGGCGCGTCGGGACATCACCCTTGGCAATCGCCAACAGGCTGGCCAGCCGCGCTTCGGAGGCCAGCAGGTCGTAGCAACTGCCGTCGAGCGTGTTGTCGTCCACGGAATAGCCGATCGACAGCAACTGGCGTTCGGGGACGAACAGAAAGGCGAAATCCATTTCCAGTGCCATGCGCCGCGCGGTGGCGGCGATCTCTCTGAAGCGTTCCAAGAGTCGTTCCCGAGGCTCGGGCCTGGCGATCTTCTTTCGGTCGCGGCAATGCTCGGCGATCGACTTGCGCAAGGCTCCCACCCAGAACAACACCTCTTCGGCCCAGGTGTCTTCGGCGCCTTGCAGGGCCTCATGGGCGAGCCCCGTGACGTGATCACTGAGTCGTTTCAGTGTCGGCGACCACGCCACGACCAGGGGGTCGTCCTGCAAATACGCCTCGATCTCCTCCAGACCGGCCTCGAGCGAGGCGACATGCGCGCCATGTGCCGGCGGTGTCGCCTCAAGGGCCTCGCGCGCCAGATGCAGATTATCCGCGATACCTGGACGAGGATCGGGCGACAGTTCGCCTTGCGACCAGGCTTCACAGGCATTGGCGACGGTGAGTAGGTGGCCCGCGAGATTACCGCTATCGACCGAGGAGACGTACCTGGGAGTCAACGGACGAAGGTCCTGAGTGTCGTACCAATTGAAAAAATGCCCGCGATAGCGCGGGAGGGTCTGCATGACCCTCAGCGTGTCCTCCAGGCGCTCGGCGCTATTCAGCGCGCCCAGCCAACCGAAGTCGCGGGCGGCCAGCACCGACAGGAGATACAGCCCCATGTTGGTGGGGGAGGTGCGCCGGGCGACCACGGGTTGAGGCGCTTCCTGGAAGTTGTCTGGCGGCAACCAGTTGTCTCGAGCTGTGACGAAGGTTTCGAAGAAACGCCAGGTGCGCCGCGCGATCAGACGCAGTTCCTGTGCCTCGGCTATCGAGAGCGGGTATTCCGGGGCGAGACTTCCGGGCCGGCTGATCCACGCAGCGATGACCGGCGCCACCAGCCAGAGCAGCACCGGGAGCAGCACCACGGGCCAGGCCTGAGGCGCCAGGCTCAAGACACCCGACGACACTACCAGCGCCAGTACGGTCCCCGGCGCCATGCTGCGATAAAAGCCTGTCAGCGTCAGTCTCGGCCGTCCCATCGACTGTGCGGCCGTCGTCCACTCGAGCAGGTGGCGACGGGTGACCAACACACGAACCAGGGTCCTGACGATGGCATCCAGCATCCGCCAGGTCTGGTCGGGCAGGAAGGCCACCCACAACAGGGTCTGGGCCGAGGCCAGTTTCAGATCGGAAAGCCATTGGTGAAAATAGTGTCGCGGGTTGACGCCTGCTTGAGTCGGAATCAGCGACAGCAGCAGTGGCAGCAGCGCGGGCGCGGCGATGACCGTGACGACGAATAGCGTGCCTGCTAGCGCCGCGGGCAGCGGTAATAACCAACTGGCGGCAAGGCAGGCCAGCAGCAGTGGCGCCAGCAGTGAACGGCGTAAATTGTCCATCAGTTTCAAGCGCCCGGTCCAGGGCATCGCCTGCGCGAAAATCCATGGCAGCAATTGCCAGTCGCCTCGTGTCCAGCGATGTTGGCGCTTGGCGGCGACATCGTAGCGGGACGGGAATTCCTCGATGACTTCGATATCCGAAGCCAGGCCGGCGCGGGCGAACACGCCCTCGAACAGGTCATGGCTGAGCACCCGGTTCTCCGGCACGCGCCCGCTGAGCGAGGCTTCGAAGGCATCGATATGGTAGATGCCCTTGCCGGCAAAGGAGCCCTCGCCGAGAAGATCCTGATACAGATCCGATATGGCCGCGGCATAGGGATCGATGCCACCGGGTGCGGAGAACAGGCGTTGATGGATCGACCCCTGGCGGCCCAGCGGCAGCGAGGGCGTTACCCGCGGCTGGAGAATAGCGTAGCCTTCCATGACGCGCTGGCGGCTTGCATCGAACCGGGGTTGATTCAGTGGGTGTGCCATCTTGCCGATGAGCTGGCTGGCCGCCCCGCGGGGCAGCCGGGTATCCGCATCCAGCGTGATGACATAACGTACATCGCGCGGTATAGCGGTCGAAGCCAGGAAGGTGGTGTCGAGGGCGCCGCGGAGCAAGCGGTTGAGCTCATGCAGCTTGCCACGTTTGCGCTCCCAGCCCATCCAGCAATTCTCACCACGATTGAACACCCGCCGACGGTGCAGCAGGAAAAAGCGCTCGTGACCGTCATTGTCGCCATGGCGGCGGTTCAGTTGGGCGATTGCCGCACGGGCACTCGCTAACAATGGGACGTCCTCGGCAATATCCTCGTGCTGGGCATCGACTCCATCGGTGAGCAGGGCGTATACGATGGCGCCGCCACCGCTGGCCAGGTGATGGACCTCTAGCCGCTCGATCTGCTCGCGCAGGTCGGCCTCGTTGGTCAGCAACGTCGGCACGGCGATCAGCGTGCGCAGGGTAGTTGGAACGCCTTCGGAGAGATCCAGGCTCGGCAGGGGCTGGGCACCGACGCTAAAAATGATCAACCGATTGACCAGTAGCGTCGCCACTTCGGTGGCGGGGAGTAGCCCCAGCAGCCCCAGCAACCACAGCCACACGAGGGGGAATTGACCCGCGGACAGCGACCATAAAGCTGCCAATGTCATCGTCAGCAACCCAGCGGTAGCTACCGCGATCAGGCCAACGTAGCCGCTCATGCCACTGGTCAGAATGGCCTGCCGCAAGCGCTGACGCAGTGAAGGTCGAAAGCCGATTGCTTGCTCGAGCGAAGGCCGCCCGGCGGCGATCAGGAAATAGCCGGGATCGCCCACGCGGGCGGTCTCGATGGGGCCATCGGCGTTCGCCATCGCCTCGCGTGATGCGGCCAGGGCCTGGTCCACTACCTCCAACTCCTCCCGCGCAGAGCCCCGGGCCAATTGTTCCACGGCACTGCGATAACTGTTGCGCGTCGGGAAATCCAGTGTTGTGAAGAGACCACTTTGTTCTAGCCGTTCATCGACCAGGCTGACGCTTTCGAACAGCTCCGCCCAGTCGATGCTCGACACGAAGCGCATGCTGGTAATGATGTTGCGAACGGTGACGTTGGCGGCGCCTTGACGCTGCTGGGCCTGCTGGATCACGTCATCGATGGCGTCGTCCTGGGCGCTGACCTGTTCCTCCAGCCAGCCCACCATGGGGTTGGTTCGCGGGTCTAGACCGCGCAAGCGCTTGGCCAACTGAGCGACGAAGGGCCCTGCCAATGGCATCGTGCTGCGGGGCAGCGTACTGGCATCCAATGAAGAACGATGCCCCTCCGGGACCAGCCACCGGGTCGCCAGGGCATCGGCCTCGTTGTGTGCAGCCTGTTCGCTGACGATCTGCTCGGCGAGTCGTCGCAGGTTCTCTATGAGTACGATCCGCAGAGTGATCGCTACCGCCCATAGCTCGCCGATGGTCAATGGTTGAACGCGTTGGTAGGCCGTAATGAAGCCACGTAGGGTAGCGGGGTCGAAATGGCTGTCGGTGTGGGCGACAAAGGCCCAGGCCAGACCGAAGACACGTGGGTAGCCGGCAAAGGGCCCATCGGCCAGTTTGGGGAGCTGGCGATAATAACCGGGTGGCAGATCGCCACGAATCTCGCGGATCTGGGCGTCGATGAGGTGATAATTGTCGAGCAGCCAGGCCGCGGCGGGCACGATATCGCGCCCTTCGGCGACTTCCAGGGCACATGCACGATAGGCCCTCAACAAGACCTTGGCGTTGTCCTCAAGCCGCCTTGCCAGCGGCAACACCCTGGGCGGTTTGTCGGTGACACGCTGAGCTTTTGCGAGGCTGCCGGCATGTTGTTCGAGCCGCTCGGCACTGAACAGCTCTTCCCGCACCGGGGCCGTATCATGCCAGGGCGATGGCGAGGTGAAAGCCTGGCGTACAATACTAAGCAGAGAGGCCACAAGCGCTATCCTGGTCGATGCGCATTGCCCATTGGGGCAAGCGATGTTTCGTTACCAGAATTATGCGAATTAACCACGAATTTGTCGGTGCGCCAGCGCACACTGCACTTCCAGAACAGGCGAAAAATAGCTACTTAAGCGCGCTAGCGCACTGAACGCCTGGGGTGCTTAAGGCACTATTGCTTTGTCGCTGTCATGCATTTCGCGGACGGCGTCATCGAGGTCTTACCATGAAAAATCTCAGCATTCTGTCTGTCGCCACCGGTGCTTCGCGGGGCTTGAGCCCACTGGCTGCGCGTCGCTCCGACCACGAGCCGGTCGTTTTCAGCACGCTCAAGTACCTGCACGTTCCCAGCCAAGCTAGCCTGGGTGAGCCATTGCAAGCGGCTCGCGGGGACGACGACCTCATGAGCATGCAGCCCGGCCAAGTCTGAACGACCTGGCGGACCTCATGGTCCGCCATTTCCAAGGATTACCTCGCTTGCCGGTTTACGTGGTCGTGTAATAAGGCATCAGGCGATCGCTCTCCTTCTTGACCACGGCATAACATTCGCAGCTAAGCTGCTCGAGCAGGGGTCTGTCGAGCACCGTGATATGGCCGCGCCGGTATTCGATCACACCCAGCCTGTGCAATTTGCCGGCCGCCTCGGTGACCCCTTCGCGACGCACCCCCAACATGTTGGCGATCAGTTCCTGGGTCATGTTCAATTGATTGCCTGGGAGCCGGTCCAGAGACAGCAGCAGCCATCGACATAACTGCTGATCGATCGAATGGTGGCGGTTGCACACCGCCGTTTGCGCCA
This sequence comes from Chromohalobacter canadensis, assembly GCF_029544075.1. Taxonomy (GTDB): domain Bacteria; phylum Pseudomonadota; class Gammaproteobacteria; order Pseudomonadales; family Halomonadaceae; genus Chromohalobacter; species Chromohalobacter canadensis_A. The sequence continues at coordinate 89,618 of NZ_JAJQJH010000014.1, forward strand.
TCTGGGTGATCAGTGCCTGGGTATAGCGCAACAACAGGTGCAGCATTTCCCCATGGCGATTGAATTCATCCTTGAGCTGGTGCACCGGTAACCTCAGCGCCTGGCCGGCACTCTGCACGATCGCCCGGCTGGTGGTACTTTCGCCACCCATGAAGACGGCGATACCCACCAGACCTTCGTTACCCACCACCGCGATCTCCGCTGATGCTCCGTTCTCCGTCACGTAGAGCAGCGACACGATTGCGTCGCTGGGGAAATAGACATGACTCAGCGCACCCCCCGCCTCGTGCAGTACTTGTCCCAAGGAAAGCTGTACCGGCTCCAGACAAGGTGATAACCGCTGCTTGACCTCGCTGGGTAGCGCTGCCAGCAGGTGATTTTTCTCAAGAGAAAGGCTCTCGGTCATGCATCTTCTCCATCGGAAAGAACTTTCAAGCCTTGCTGTGCCATCTTTCTTCAATCTTATCGTAGTGGACGCAAGGTCATTCACGTCGCGTAGCCGACACGTCGACCGCCGGGTGTAACGCCCCCACGCTGATGATTCTCGGCACCTTGGTCGCCAGCTACCTGAGTACCAGTGCCTTTCGGGGCGAGACCGGTTTCGCCTACCAGGGGTACCCCTTCGTCATGCTGATCTTCGCCGCCATCAGCACCTCGGGCTGTCTGCTCGGGGCGCTGGTGTTCGGCCGTTACCTGCGCCGCAGCGAGGCGTTGACAGTGCCTGATTCTTCGGCAAGCGCTTCGCTTCGAAACGCGTGCAGATGATCGCCGGGCTCACCACCGTATTCGGGTTGGGGGCTTACTTGCTGGGCGTGATGCAGGGGGCCGGTGGCGCTGATGAGCATCTGGTGCCGGCTGGGGTCTGGGGGTCGGCTTCGTCGGCAATCTGATCTTGTCGCTGATGGTGCAGGCGGAATGGGTCTCGCTGCCCGTTTATCTCCACCCGGTGATACTCAGCACCCTGGTGGCGCTGGTGGCGATCGTGATCGTCTCCAGGTTGACCCACGTCAGCCAGGCAGAGAGTGAGTACCGCGCCTTTCTGCACCGTAGCCCGGTGGAGAACGAGCGCAGCTGGGCGGCGGTCAGTCGACGGGTGGCCGGGGCGACCATGCTGGCCGGCGTCGCGGTGGGGGCCTTTCTATGGTGGCAGTACGCCGGCTCGCTGGCGGCGCTGGCCGGACGTTTCGGCGTGGCCGATAGCGCGGTGACCGGCGCCTACCTGCTGGCGACGGGCTGCGGCGTCATGCTGGTGATCGCCGGTGCGGTGGGCTTCCGCCTGGTGAGCGCACGCAGCACGAAAGCCGGCAGCGCCCGCATGGCGAAGCCCTGATAGGGTGAGTAGCCGTGCCTCTCTTCGTGCGTAGACCATCATAGGTACTTTTGACGGTTTGGTGCTATCATTGATTGCATTGAGATCGTATGGAGAGGCTAGTATGGCATCGATCACGATTCGCAATTTGGACGAGCAAATAAAGGCTCAGCTTCGTATGGAAGCGGCCAAGCATGGCCACTCCATGGAAGAGGAGGTGCGTATTATTCTTCGCGGCGCCTTGAACCAGCCTCAAAAAGGGGGATTAGGCAGCCGTATACGAGAGCGCTTTGCAACAGCGGGAGGTGTCGAGCTGGAGATGCCAGCCAGGTCTGACAAGCCTCGCGCTCCGGATCTCGACGTATGACCGTCCTGGATACCAATGTGCTATCCGAGCTTATGCGGCCCACACCAGACGCGTGCGTTGTCGACTGGTTGGATAGCCAAGATGCGAGTGAAGTGACTATTACCGCTATTACCGTTGCGGAAATACTCTATGGCATCGAGCGCTTGCCCAGTGGCAAGCGCCAACGCCGTTTCGCCGCCATGGCAGCAGCGATGTTCGAGGAAGATTTTGCAGGCCGCATTCTGCCGTTCGATGAGGTGGCGGCGGTGCACTACGCAGAATCAGTAGCAATCAGTGAGCGTGCAGGCAGGGTGGTGCATACCGCTGACGCTCAAATCGCCGCGATCTGTCGGCAGCATCACGCGATGCTGGCGACACGCAACGTGAAGGACTTCGAGGCGCTTGGCATCGATATACTCAATCCGTGGGAGCATCGCTCAGTGCCAAGATCGTAGGTGTCGGACGATGCTCCCTCGTCATTGCCATCAGGCCTCGGTCAACGAACTCGCCTTGTGCCGGACTTCATCGGTCAGCGTCTTCAGGGCGTCATCGTGCTGCAGCAGCTCGATCGCGTCACGAACGGCGCGGCGAATCGCATCGCGTTGTTCTTCCATGGTGGTCGTCCCGCGCAGCACGTCGAGCAGGGGCGTCTCCAGGTACAGAGGATGATGGCGATTGGCCGGGCGTTCCTCGAGGTGATCGTAGAAGTGCCAGCCCCGGTGAGGCGTCCGCTCGCGAAGCTGTTGCACGAGTCGCCGATAGCTCGGCAGTTGCGGGTAGATGTCGTGCAGCTTGACCGAGAAGTCGAGAATGACGTTCAGCATCACCCGGTCGGTATGCCGGTTCTGCACCAGGTGGTCGCGCCCGTCGAGAATCACCCCCACGAACAGCCCCGGCATCCAGTGAAGGGGACCACCGGCGGGGATCAGCTCGAACCCCAGCCGGCCCCAGCGCGTCTTGGGGTTGCGTCCTTCATAGCGCTCCGCGAGCGGCCACTCCTCGTACGCCAGCGGTGTCAGCGCATCCGCCAGTTGCTCCGGAAAACGCCACGCCACCGGGTAGAACGCCACCGCCTGATGGCTGATCGGCGCCGCCGGATGCAGCCCCTCGTGCCGTAACAGGGCCAGGAAGCTGGCGATATGAAAGTGCTCCGTCGGGTCGCTCAGCGTTTTGTGGCGTGTCTCGAGCAGTTTGTACACGTCCTCCCAGCACAGGCAGCCGTGCGCTTCCGGCCGATGCTGACCGGTATTGGCGGAGACCACGATCACCCGCGCGGACTTGCCGGGAAACTCCGACGCCGCCAGCTCGCGATACTTGTTCACCTGCTCGGCCGAGAGCGGCGCATGCACCTTGTGCTCGAAAAGCAGAGCGCCGCCCGGCCACTGGGCGAGCATGTCGAGCCGCGCCCCCGGATAGGGCGCTTGTGTCTCCCAGGTGATGTCCTGATCGGCATCGGGCAGTTCGAGGCGGTCCGCCTCCGGCACATGGCTCATGACGGTGTCGAGAAAGGCATCGGCCACCTCGCGGGAATTCCGCAGCAGCCAGGCGAAAATCTCGGTGAGGTAATCCTCGAGGCTATCGCGGCCTTCTCGGGGGCGATAGCGGCGGAGGCTGACCAGCAGGGAGTCGTCCATCGATGCAGTCCTGGCAGTAAAGGGAAGAGGCGCCATGTGTCACGGCGCGCAAGGCGCGTAAAGGTACCTTGTAAAGGACGCGATCCCAAGCCCGGTGGTCATGGTGAAGGACCATTACGAAAGATCATTGCGAAAGGCCATCGCGAAGAAGCCATCGCTCCCTCCTGACCTGCACGCCTCGACCTTCCTCTCCATCGCCAGCACAAGCGCCAGAGGTTCGTGTTTAGACAAAAGTCTTTCTAGGCGCTCCACATAGTGAATACTAGTATATCAGTCGGCTCCATAGAGAGCCTTCGATGCCAGCGCCTGTATCAGCGAACGGAGAGCACAACAAATGACATACTCACTCCCAGCCATCATAGGCCGCACTCTGGTTGGTTCCGCATTGGTGGGAACGGCCATGTTTGCCGGAAATGTCTACGCACAAAGCACGGCGACCATCAAGGTCGCGAGTTACTTCGCGGAAGATCATCCTCAAAACGTGGCCATCCGCGAAAAATTCAAGCCGTATGTCGAAAGCCACTCCGACATGCAGGTGAAGATCTATCCCAACAGCTCGCTCGGCGACGAGCGGCAATACACCAATGGCGTCAGAACCGGCAGCATCGAAATGGCGATTGCCGGAATGGGGCTGCAGACCGCCAAGCCGCAAATCGGGTTTCCCGAGTGGCCGTTTTTGTTCGAAGACTATGATCAAGCGCAGTCGATGCTGAATGGCCCTGTCGGCGAGAAAATCGATCCCTATTTCCGTGAGCTGGGGGTAGAGCCCTTGGCGTGGACGGCGAATGGGTTCCGCGTTTTCTCGAGCAAGGAAAAAATCGACAGCATGGACGACTTCGATGGTTTCAAGCTGAGAATGCCCAACCTGGAACTGTACGTGGAAGTGGGGCAGGCGTTAGGCGCCAACGTACAGACCATGGGGATGTCCGAAGTCTACCCGGCGCTCGAGCAGGGAGTGATCGATGGACAGGATAACCCCCTCGCCACGCTGTATCGCTCGGGATGGTACGAGGTGCAAAACAACGTGCTGGAAAGCCGGCATATGTTCAGCCCCAACGTGTACCTGATGAACCAGCAGTTTTACGACAATCTGAGCGATTCAGAGCAAGACGTCATCCAGGAGGCCTCTCGCCAATCCATGGAAATGGAGTGGAATTTGATGCGTGAGTCCGCTTCGGATATCAAAGATAAACTCGAAAAGGCTGGCCTGGAAGTGACGGAGCCGAGCCAGGCACTTCACGATGAAATGGTGAAAGCCGTTCAGCCGATCTATGACGACTTTTACAGTCAGTATGATTGGGCTGAAGACATGGTGAACATGGTACGTGAAGGCTCCTGAGGTTCGTCATACGCATGCCATGCGAACTCCTGGAGTTCGCATGGCAAAACCGAGTGGACAAGAGGTGGTTTCATGTCGATGACGACCTTGTTCGGTTTCTTGAAAACATCCATCAGGCTGGCCATTGCCGTGGCCCTGGTGCTGATGGTGGGGTTCGTCTTTACCAATGTCGTGCTCCGCTATGCCTTCGATAGCGGACTGACATGGTCCAGTGAGGTGGCGCGATACCTCTTCGTATGGGTCGTGTTCCTGGGTTCCATCCTCGCGGTGATGGAACATAGCCACCTGGGTGTGGACATCCTGGTGCGCCACATTCCCGGCTGGCTTCAGAAGCTGCTGTTCCTGCTGACGACGGCCCTGACCGTGGCGGTGATGACCCTCGTGGTCAAAGGACTTCTGGTCCTGATCGAACTGAACGTGGGGATTACCGGGCCCGCCACCGATATTCCCATCAACAATTACTACTATGCCGGCATGATCGCGGCCATTCTGATGTCCGCAGTGATGGCGTACCAGGCGTTGAGCTTTGTCCTGACCGGCCGCAATGGCCCCACATGGGCATACGATCATGACCAGGAGTCGGTGTCATGATGGTCGTCGTCTTTCTCGCCGTGCTGTTCTCGTTGATGCTGATCGGCATGCCGATCGCCTTCGCCATGCTCAGCTCCGCCGTGGTGATGATGTGGACCCAGGACATGTTCAATGTCACGACACTGGCCGAGCACTTCATCACCGGGGCCAACAGCTTTGCCTTGATGGCCATTCCCTTTTTCATCCTGACCGGCGAGATCATGAATGCCGGGGGTGTTTCCAAGCGCATCGTCGACTTTGCCTCGTCACTGGTAGGCCATGTGAAAGGCGGCCTGGGGTATGTCGCCATCGTGGCCGGTGTGATCTTTGCCGGGTTATCCGGCTCCGCCGTTGCCGATACCGCAGCACTGGGCTCGATCCTCATTCCCATGATGGTGGCGCAAGGCTACGAGAAGAAGCGCTCGACCGCGCTGGTGGCGTCTGTCGGCATCGTGGGCACCGTGATTCCGCCGAGCATCCCCTTGATTCTTTACGGGGTCGTGGGCGGCGTCTCGATTACCGGGTTGTTCATGGGCGGCATCGTGCCCGGGATCATCATGGCGATCGGCATGACGTTCACCTGGTGGCTGGTCGCGCGCAAAGCCGATACCAAGCGGCTCGAGCGTGCCAACTGGCAAGCGCGGCTTCACAGCTTCAAGCGTGCCTTCTGGGCCTTGCTGTTGCCCCTGATCATCATCGTCGGGCTACGTGGAGGCGTGTTCACGCCGACAGAAGCGGGCGTGGTCGCCGCGGTATACGCGCTGTTGATCAGCCTCTGCTATCGAGAAATTCGCCTGACGCAGCTGTTCGATGTGCTCACCAATACCGCCAAGACCACGGCCATCGTGATGCTGATCGCCTCGGCGGCCATTGTCACCGCATATGCGATCACGGTAGCGCAGGTTCCCGCCCAGATCGCGGCAGGGCTCACGAGTATTACCGACAGCCCGACCCTGATGCTCTTGATCATCATGGTCATACTGCTGCTGTTCGGCTGCGTGATGGACATGACACCCGCCGTGCTGATTTTCGCGCCCGTGCTGATCCCGGTGGTCGAGCAGCTCGGTATCGACCCCATCTACTTCGGTGTGGTGATGATCATCAACCTCTCCATCGGCTTGATCACACCGCCGGTGGGTACGGTGCTCTATGTAGGGTGCAGCATCAGCCGAATCAGCATCATCGACATTTCGCGCGGCATATGGCCGATGCTGTTGATGTACGTGGCGATCCTGTTTGCACTGATTCTCTTCCCCGAGATCGTGACCTATCCCTTAAGTATTCTGCACAACGGTTGAATGATGGAGCTGACATGAAAAGAAGCATGCCGCGCAGACGGCGCTACGATCAGGCACTGAGCATCGCGGAACTTGCTGAGATCGCACGCCGACGGCTTCCGAACTTCGTCTATGAATACATTCATGGCGGCGCCGACGATGAAGTCAGCCTGCTCAACAATCGGGCCGTCTTCAACCGCTACCGGTTCACGCCCAAGACGTTGACCGATGTCAGTCAGCGGGATCTCGGCCGAGACCTGCTGGGCCACCGGGTGAGCATGCCGGTCGTAATCGGGCCGACGGGGTTCAACGGCATGATCACCCAGGACGGAGACTCCAAATTGGCCCGCGCTGCGGCGGACCGGGGCATTCCCTTCACGCTGAGCAATGCCTCGACCGAGCCGCTGGAGGAGATCGCCAAGGTTCCCGGTGGATGGCCATGGATGCAGATCTACTTCTATCGTGACCACGACTATGTGAAGAACCTGGTCGACCGCTGCCGGGCGTCGGGCTACGACACCATCGTCGTGACCACGGACAGCGCCATCTATGGTAATCGGGAGTGGGACACGCGCAATTACGCGCGCCCCTTCGTGCTCAACTGGCGCAACAAGTTGCATGTGTTGAGCAGGCCCGGCTGGATGAAGGATGTGCTGTATCCGCACGGCGTGCCCACCTTCAAGAACCTGGGGGATCTGTTGCCGCCCGAGGATTCCTCCGTGCAGGGCGCGGCCGCCGAGATAGGCAAGCACTTGATGCCCTCCCTGAACTGGGAGGACATTCGCTGGCTGCGGGACAACTGGTCCGGCAACCTGCTGATCAAGGGCATCCTGTCGGTGGAAGAAGCCCGCACGGCGGTGGAATACGGCATCGACGGCATCGTGCTGTCCAACCATGGCGGACGCCAACTGGACAGCTCCGTCTCGCCGATGGAGATCCTCCCCGACGTCAGGGCAGCCGTGGGCGATGCGCTCACCATCTTGCTGGACGGCGGCTTCAGGCGCGGCAGCGATATTCTCAAGGCGGTGCTTCTGGGAGCAGACGCGGTACTGCTCGGCCGCACGACGCTCTACGGGCTCGGCGCGGGCGGCCAGGCGGGCGTCGAGCATGCACTTGGCTTACTGCACAAGGAGATGGACCGCACCCTGGGGCTTCTCGGATGCAGCAATCTGCAGGAGCTCGACCGCTCCTTGATACGCGATGCCTGCGCGTCGCAAACGGTTAGCCCCGCCTAGGGCGGCAGGGTAGGATGGGCGGTAACAGAGCGTAATCGGCCGCGTCAGCCAGGAGCCAAAAGCATGATGAAAGGGGTGCAGGAACGGTCGTCGAGTGATCGTGCCTATAGCGATATACGCGACAAGATCATCACCACCGTACTGAAACCCGGTGAAAGGATTCATGAAAAAGCGCTGTCGGAAGAGTTCGGCATCAGCCGCACGCCGATTCGTGAAGCCCTGATGCGACTGCGCTACGACGGCTTCGTCGATATCTTCGCCCAGCGCGGCACCTTCGTGACGCCCATCCGCCTTGATGTCATCAAGGCGGCCCACTACACGCGCTCGGTGCTGGAATGCGCCCTGATACGCGACGCCGCCATGCAATGCAGCGACCGCGATGCTCGAGATCTGTACGACAACCTCGAGCATCAGCGGCTCGTGTATCGGCAAGGGCAGTACTACAAGATCGAAACCCTCGACGAAGAGCTTCATCAGAAGATTGCCGACATCGCGGGGCAACCCTCAGTCTGGCAAATCATTTACCACGTTCAGCTGCATATCAACCGAGTGCGGATGCTGTTTCTCAACGAAGAACGCGTGCCCGCCATCGTCGAGGAACACACGCGGATCATCGACGCCATCGCCAACCGCGATCCTGACGCTGCGGAAAGCGCCATGAAAGCGCATTTGCAATACATGGACGAGAACATCCAGAAGCTGGCCGAAAGCTACTCGGAATATCTGTCTTGAGGGGCAGGGCACCAGCTTTGCAACACCACATGCACGCGTTGAGACTCACCAAGACTCGTCGATTTTCCAGGCCTGCTTCAGCCGTGCCACGGTGTGCTCCCACTTTGGCGTCGTCGGCTTGCAGACGGTGTTCTGGTTACCGAACAGGCCGACTTCGCTGAATGCCTGGGACGCCGGGAAAGAAGCGATCCAGCGAACCGGTACGAGGTACTCCGTAGCCTCTTCGTCGTCTTCGTCGATTGCCCAGTGGAGATGATCACTTTCCGGCGCCCACATAGCCGGTCTTGGGAATGATGACCCAGACTCGGACAGCGTGACCTTTCCCTTTTAGTTACAAGAAAGTCTTGTGATGATGACGCCATGGTCCTAAAATTAGGACCAACACGGCCCCCGCCTCTTGGCTCTCACGAGCTTACGCGGGGGTTCTTATTTGTGTTCTCGCCCGCTACTCAGTCCACCAGCGCTCCCAGCCCGTTGGTGCGCCCATGTCTTCCAGCGATAGCCTCCGCTCTGCATGCGGTACCGGGAAACTCTCTAGATGTGTCTGTAAGCGTTGATGCCAGCCGGTATTCGGGCAAATCACCTTGGTCATATGCCGGATGATACTCAGCAGCAAGAAAGGGCGAGCGATCAACTGCGGTTGATCGTGGAACGCGTCGCACCACGGCAAGACGCCTATCTCGGGCAGCTTGGGCTGATCGATGACGTTACGGTTCCAGAGCCGGCTGTGGTGGGCGCAGACGTTGCGCAGGTAGTTCAGCGAGCGAAGCCAGCTCTGGAAGACCTTCCAGTCCTGAACGTCATATTTCTGCGCGACCCGTACCTGGTCCGGCACCTTCATCATGGCGAAGAGCTGCGACAGGGTGCCGAAGTCCCAAGTCTCGACGGCGACCCAGATCGGCAGTCGCGGCCCATGCTTCTGGCGATAGTGCTTGACGAAGTCCTCCTTGGAACGTCGCTCCATCCCCTCGCAGCGTTCCTGCCACTTCTCGAAGCTGTCGCGCGGGTCACGTCCGGATTTGCGGCGGGCGAAGGAGGGGTGGAAGGTGGCGCGATGCAGGTGTGCGAAGGCATCGCTCTTGCCCAATAGGTAGGCGATATCCACTCGCAGCGCGATCTCGATGCGCTCAAGTGCATCGGTCAGGCGCAGCCGAAGCTCCTTGTCGAAGAGGTAAAGTCGCACCGCGTCGACGAACTGGGTATCGGGAACGAACCGGTCGGTGGCCTGGGTAATCTGTCGACCATGCTGGTCGTGATCCACCGTCTCGAAGACCCGAAAGGGGTACCAGTAGGCGCTCAGGCGGTAGTAACCGACGCGCTCCAGATACTCCAGGGCAGCGGCCTCGTCGCCTACCTGCATCCCGCGCTCGGTGAGGAGACCCAACTGCTCTTGAAAGGACTTCCATGGTCGATCGTAGGCCATCAGGACACCGCCTGTTCCACTACCGCTTCGGCCAGATGAGTGCGGGTCTCGCCCGCCTCGCCCAGACGGGCTTTGAGCTGGTCGCAGAGGGCCATCAGCTCTTCAACTTTTTCGACGATACGGTGTTGCTCTTCCAAGGGTGGCAGAGGGAACTTGATGTTCCTTATCTTTCCAACACTAAGGTTGTACAGACCGCTTGTCGTTACAGCAAGACGCTTCATCTCTGCTATCCCCGAGGGAGAGTTGAGAAAAAGCGCGATAAAATCGCTTCCCCCTTCAATGGCTGGCCTAACTCTTATCAAATGATTCTGATAGACACAGTTTGGTATGCGACTGTCCCAGATTGCACAACGACCTATTTCATCGGAGCTGCCATTTCCCTCTACGATGAGTATGTCGCCCCCGTTTAACCTGTATTGTTCCAGCTCTTCATCAAAAATTTCAAACAATGGTAAGTTGTGGCAATTAGAAAGCTCCCCCCTTTGAACCCTGAATTCAACCAATAAGCGCAGCACCTGCGGTATCCAGGGCGCCGGAGTATTCCCCCAGAAACACCTGTGCCGGT
>NZ_JAJQJH010000015.1 GCF_029544075.1 Chromohalobacter canadensis
AGGCCATGACGGCCAGCCGTCGACCGCTCGGCGCACGCATCAGGTAGAGCCCGATGACGATGCCCAATCCCCCCAATACGGCGACATAGACCGCCGGGAACATGGGATGCACGGTCATCAACACCGACACCACGATGGGGGTAAAACCGCCGAAGATCGCGTACGCGACATTGTACGAGAACGACAATCCCGTGAAGCGCACCATAGCCGGGAACGACTTGACGGCAATCGTCGGAACCACACCGACGATGCCCACCGCAAAGCCGCACAGGATGTAAAGCGGCGTCAGCCACTCGGGATGCGTGCCGACGGTGGTCATCATTGACCAGTAGCTGATCGCCAGCAGTAAACCCCAAAGCATGATGGTGGGGCCGCTACCAAAGCGGTCCGCGCTCCAGCCCGAAGCCAGGCACCCGACCACCACGCCGAGGATGGCGTAGACATTGGCCAGCGAGGCATCCAGACCATAACGCGTCTCGAGCAGACTCGGCGTCATCAGGATCACCACCACGATGGCGGCGGTCAGAATCCAGGTAACGGCCATCGACAGCACCACGCTCGGCAAGTGGTTGCGCAAGACGCTCTTGACCGGCAACTCCTCGGCCAGCGCCTTCTTTTCCTGCATCTCGGCGAACACCGGCGTCTCGTGTAGCCAGCGCCGCAAGTACACCGCCAGCAGTCCGAACACCCCACCAATCAGAAACGGAATCCGCCAGGCATACGCGGCCAGCTCCGCATCGCTGTAGGTGGTCTTGATGAACGCCGACATCAGCGAGCCGATGAGAATCCCCGACACCAGGCCGGCGGACAGCGTGCCGCAGGCAAAGCCCACGTGACGACGCTTGACGTGCTCGGTGACGAACACCCAGGCGCCGGGGACTTCACCGCCCACGGCAGCGCCTTGCAGGATACGCAGTGCCACCAGCAGCAGGGGCGCCGCATAGCCCAAGGTATCGTAGGTCGGCATCAAACCGATCAACAGCGTCGGCACCGACATCAGGAAGATCGACAGGGTGAACATCTTCTTGCGCCCCAGCAGGTCGCCGAAGTGCGCCATGATGATGCCGCCCAGCGGGCGTGCCAGATAGCCGGCGGCGAAGATTCCGAAAGTCTGAATCTGACGCAACCATTCAGGCATCTCGGGGGGAAAGAACAACTGCCCCACCACCGTCGCGAAATACACGAAGATGATGAAATCGTAAAACTCCAGCGCGCCGCCCAGAGCGGATAGCGACAACACCTTGACGTCGCGGCGATTCAGCGGGCGCGACGAGGCCGCATCGGTTTCTTGCGAAGTAGCCATGATGAATGAAATCTTCCGTCGAATGATCGTTGATCGTGTTATGTCAGCGTCCAGCGTCGCGATACCTAAGTAGGGCGGGAGGTACCGACCGACGAGCGTATAGGAGGCTAACAGATTCGCGGAAAAACTGCAGCGACGCTGTCAAGAGCCAGCGACATGAGGGGAAGGGAGAAATACCTATAAAAGGGCCGGCGCAAGGCCGGCCCGGAGAAGCGATGCCACTATCAACTTTCGAGCGTTGCATCCAGCGTGATTTCGGCATTCAGCACGCGTGAGATCGGGCAGCCTTCTTTGGCCTTGTTGGCCGATTCCTCGAAACCTGACTGATCAATGCCCGGCACCTTGGCACGGGTGACGAGATGCACCTTGGTGATCTTGAAGCCACTGTCGTCCTGGTCCAGTGTCACAGTCGCCTCGGTACGCACATCGTCGGGGTCGTGTCCGGCTTCTCCCAGAATCATCGAAAGCGCCATCGAATAGCAGCTGGCGTGGGACGCCGCGATCAACTCCTCGGGATTGGTCCCCGGCTCGCCTTCGAAGCGCGTATTGAAACCATAGGGATTGTCCTTGAGCGCACCGCTTTGAGTGGAGACCGTCCCCTTGCCGCGCTTGAGACTGCCTTGCCAATGGGCGGAACCGGTTTTCTCGATACTCATTCGTGCCTCCTTTCGTGAGTGGGCGTCATGCCCCTACACCATAGTCCATATGGGTGATGTCGTGGACTTCAAGGGGCAAGAGATCAATCGCTCACCCGCACGCGACGACACGCCGCCCAATGCTCGGCCAACGCGGCGCTGCCGATTTCACGCAAGGCCGCGACATTATCCTCGGGGATCGACTCCGGTGCGGAATGATTCGCCACAGCGGCCTCGACACTGCGCTCGCGCAGGAGATGCCACATCGGCCACGGCGAACGGTTGGTGTAATTGGCGGGATCGTGGGCCGCGACGCCTTCGAAAACATAGTCAGGATGAAAGCTCGCCAACTGGTAACCCCCCGTATAGCCCTCCGCCTCGAGCAATGCGTCGGCGACGCCTAACAGATCCAAGTAGTCGTCGAAGTCGGCCAGCCCCTCCGGCAGGATCATCAGCGTGGTCTCGATGGCCGGCTCGGCATCCAGACGATGACACTCCTCGATCAAGGTATGCAGAAGATGTTCGGGGTCATCATCGTTCGCCACGACATAACGCAGGCTGTTGCGGCGTACCTCGCGACCGGCGAAGGGACAAACGTCATGCGCCACGACGAAGTTCGCCACCCAGGCGCGGGTCATGGCGATGATATCGGCATCCAAGGGACGCTCGGACATGTGAATCGATCCTGAAACGAGAGAGGACTACCAGTATAACGGACTTGTCGTGCTCTCCGTGTCGGCGCACCCTGAATGTATCCTCATTCACCACGTCAGGGAGACAGTCATATGGTCAAGCCCCTTTCCCCCGACACACCTAGCGTCACCCTCTCTGCCACCGCGCGCGAGCCCGCCGTCGCGCTGCCCGCCATCGGCCAGGGCAGTTGGCACATGGGCGAGAACCGTGCGCCACGCCGCGACGAAGTCCATGCCCTGCAGTACGGCCTCGACCTGGGGATGACACTGATCGATACCGCCGAGATGTATGCCGACGGCGGTGCCGAGGAAATCGTCGGCGAGGCCCTGCGCGGTCGTCGCGACGAGGCCTTCGTGGTCTCCAAGGTCTACCCGTGGAACGCCGGCCGCCAGGACGCCATCGCCGCCTGCGAGCGCAGCCTGCAACGCCTGGGCACCGACTATCTGGATCTGTATCTGCTGCATTGGCCCGGCAACGTGCCCTTGGAAGAAACGCTGGAAGCGTTCGAGCACCTGCAAGCCCAAGGCAAGATACGTCGCTACGGCGTCTCCAACTTCGACGTCAACGACATGCAAACCCTGCATGCCATCCCCGGCGGCGAGTCCTGCAGCGTCAACCAAGTGCTCTACCACCTCGGCTCGCGCGGCATCGAGCACAGCCTGCTGCCCTGGCAGCGTGAACACGGCCTGCCGACCATGGCCTACTGCCCCTTGGCTCAGGGCGGACAAGAGCTCGAGCACCCCGAGGTTCGTGCCATCGCCGACGCGTTCGGTGTCAGCACCGCCCAGGTGCTACTGGCATGGGCGACCCGTCTCGCGCCCAACGGGCAGCGCGATGTCATCGCCATCCCCAAGGCCGTGCAACCCGCGCACGTCGAAGCCAATGCCGCCGCCATGCGGCTCGCGCTGGACGACGCTAGTCTCGCACGGCTGGACGCCGCCTTCCCCGCGCCGTCGCGCAAGCCGCCCCTGGATATCGTCTAGGCGTTGACGGCGCCATACCGACGCTCAATCCTCGGGTGTGACACCGCCAAGGCAGGCGGCCTCTTGCTCCCCGTAGCCATATTCATCTTGCAACCCCTGATGAATGGCTCGGCGTTCGTCGAGCGACTTGTGCTGGCTCGCCTTGCGCTTGCCTTCGAGGCGGTCGACGGTGATCTCGATCCCGACGATGGCGCGGCACATCGCGGCGATATAATCGTCGGGGGCATCGCTTACCCGCCAAGGCCTCTCCCGCTCGCTTTCGAAGCGCTCGGTGAGGGTGGTCACCATCTCGCGAAGCCAGTGTGGATCGTCGATCAGGCGTAGCCGGCCATGCACGTGCACCACCTGATAATTCCAGGTCGGCACCACCTTGCCGTGTTCACGCTTAGCCGGGTACCAACTCGGCGTGATATAGGCCTGAGGACCATGAAAGATCGCCAGTACTTCGATGCTCCCCAAGGGGCTTTCGATTCTCCTAGCAAGCGGGTTGGCACGCGCGATATGGCCAGCCAGGATATCCGGCGCGCGCGCGTCCTCCGCCGGTGATAGCAACAGCGGCAAGTGATCGGCGCCTAGCGCACCGGATGCATCATGGGTCACCAGCGTGGCGAAGGGAGCGGCTTTGATGACCCGGTGGCATTCGATGCGACTGTCGATGCAAAACTGGGGCGGCTGATACATGGCTCGACTCTCAGGAGGGAAAAAGATCGTGACGCAGGGCGGCCGTCATCGACGTGAGCGAACGATGCTGGCGACCCGTGGCATCGAAGTTCTCGGGAGCCAGCCAGCGACGGTGGCACTCGCGAATCGCCGGCCACTCACCATCCAAGACCGAGAACCAAGCCGTGTCGCGGTTGCACCCGGCCACGACTCGATGCTGACGGAAGACACCCTCGAAGCGAAAACCGAGCCGCTCGGCGGCGCGGCGCGAAGGTGCGTTCAGGGCATCGCACTTCCATTCGAGACGCCGATATCCCATATCGAAGGCGTGCGCCATCATCAGCATCAGTGCCTCGCTGGATATCGGCGTGCGCGCCATACGGGGCGAGAAGCTGATATGGCCGATCTCGATGCGACCATCGACCGGCACGATATTGAGATAAGCCGCCATGCCCACCGCCTTCTCATCGGCGAGGTCGACCACGGCATAGCAAAGCAACTCGCAGTCCGCGCCCATACGCGCCAGCCAGGCCCGGCAACCAGCCTCGTCGTCGAAGGGGCGACCACCCAGATAGGTCCAGCGGGCGCGTCCCTCGGTGTCGTTGTCGATCTCCGGGGCCGGCACCTGCCACGCCTGCCACAGGGCCTCGGCGTGACGGGCGGCATCCAGCGGTTCCAGTCGGCAGAAACGCCCTGCCAGGCATTCGGCACTGGGTTTTGACGGCGCTTGCCAGCGGTCGATGTTCGAGCCGATCGGCTGTCCGTAAGCGTTATAGGCTTGGCTCATGGAGGACTTTCCTCAGGACATGACGAAGCATTAGTCTGGTGCCATAATGGTTCCCCGAGAAGAACCAATATTGCCGATATGCGAGGAACCAGTGACCGATCCGAATGCCCACCGGCTCTGGATTCAGGAAGCGCTGAACCTTCAACTCGTCGAGCCGGACGAGCGCACGCTCAGCCAGCGTCTTTATGATGCCCTGCGCAGCGGTATTCAGCAGGGCCAGCTGCCCTACGGGAGCGCCCTGCCCTCGTCCCGGCAGTTGGCCGCCAGCCTGGGTATGGGCCGCAATACCGTGCTGAGCGCGGTCGACCGTCTCATCGCCGAGGGCTTTCTGGTATCGCGTCCAGGGGCCGGGGTTTTCGTTGCCGATTGGCAGTGGGAAACCCAGCAACGCCTCGAGACGCCAGCACCGCTACCCGTGGCGCTCTCGCAACGCGGCGAACGCCTGCTCGACTTCACGGCGCCCTCGAGCGAACGCCATACCGCCTTCGCACCCGGCGTACCGGCGCTGGACCGCTTCCCTCGCGAACGCTGGCAACGCTTGCTGCGTCGTCATCAGCAGCGGGCCCCCATCGACTGGTTAGATTACCAGAATGAAGGTGGCGTGAACGCACTGCGCGAGGCACTGTGCGACTACCTGAGCTTATCGCGCTCGGTGCGCTGCCGGCCGGAACAGATCCTGATCACCCAGGGAGCGCAGCAGGGCTTCGAGCTGATCGCACGACTGCTCGCCGACGTCGGAGATAGTGTCTGGATGGAGGAGCCCGGCTATGGCGGCGCGCAGGCCTGCTTCGCCTCGGCTGGACTGGCCCTGCAGCCGGTACCGGTCGACGGTGACGGCTTGAACGTCGCCTTGCTTCCCGCCGGTACGCCACCCCCCAAGCTGATCTACGTGACGCCATCGCACCAGTACCCCAGTGGCGCGACCCTGTCGCTGTCACGTCGCACGGCGCTGCTGGGGCTCGCCCAGCAGCATGACGCCTGGATCATCGAAGACGACTACGACAGCGAATTCCGCTATACCAGCGCGCCGATAGCCTCGCTTCAGGGATTGATGGATAACGCCCCGGTGATCTATGTCGGCACCTTCAGCAAGGTCCTTTATCCGGGGCTGCGGCTGGGGTATCTGGTGCTGCCGCCCTCGCTGGTGGCGAACTTCCAACGCATCAACGCCCGACTGCACCGGGAAGGGCAATATGTCGCTCAGGCGGCGCTGGCCGACTTCATCAGCGAAGGCCATTTCGCACGCCATATAGCACGCATGCGCAAGTGCTACCGGCATCGCCAGACCGCGCTTCGTCAGGCGCTGGCGCCAGCGGTTTCCGGCGGGCTCGAACTCTCGTCTGGCCACGCGGGGATGCACCTGATCGCGTATCTACAAAGCCATGCACTGGAACGCGAGCTGGTCCACCGGGGCAAACAGGTGGGCCTGCGACTCTCCCCGCTTTCCGGCTTTTATCTGCAATCGCCCAGCCAGCCGGGACTGGTCCTAGGTTATGCAGGTGCCCCAGAAGCCGAGATCGAACGCGCTGGCCGGTGGCTCAGCGACACCTGGTTAGCACTGACGGCCTAGCCCTTCCGAGATGCCAGCCGATCCGCCAGCCGGGTCGGTTCGGGCAGCTTGGTCTTGCCCAGGCAGGCAATCACCCATTCCAGCGCCGTGGACTGATCCAGCCGATGCCCAGGAGAGACAATCACCGGTTTGACGTTCTCGCGGGAGCGCAGCATCGCACCGATGACCACGCGTCCCTCGGCATCGACCTCGACGTCAGCGGGATCCTCGGTGCGGCGCCGGTCGGTGAGCGGCGCCCATTCACCGCGCGTGGCGGGTACTTCGCCGTGACGACCGCAAAGCACCTTCTTGGCCACGCCGATCGTCGGAAGGTCGAGCCAAAGCCCTAGGTGCGAGGCCACGCCGAGACGCCGTGGATGCGCGATGCCCTGGCCATCGACCATGACCAGGTCGGGGCACGACTCCAGCCGCGCAAAAGCAGCCAGGGCGGCGGGAATCTCGCGAAACGACAACAGCCCTGGAATATACGGCATTCGTGTCGGCTCGCGGTGTACCACCGACTCCCGCAATGTCAGCGACGGCCAGTCGAGCACCACAACCGCCGCCCGCGTGGTCTCGCCGCCATCCTCGAAGCCAATATCCACGCCCGCGATGCAGGTCACTGCGTCCGGCTTTCCGTGCCGAATAACGCGCGGCGCCAGGCGACGCTGCAGTGCCACGGCCTCTTCGGGGGTCAGCGTCCAGGCATGCAGGTCTTCATGATGTGTCATACCACCTCCTTGTCGTTTCTTCTTCCGTGTTACTGGCCCCATTGGGCCGCCCTCCCGCAACCGGTAGACTAGCCCTCCGGTATAGGAGATCTGCGTGAAACTCATCCACACAGCGGACTGGCATCTCGGCCAGACCTTCCACGGGCAAGAGCGCCACGCCGAGCAACGCGCGTTTCTCGACTGGCTGTTGGCGACCCTCGAAGCGCGCCGCCCGGACGCCCTGCTCATCGCAGGTGATATCTTCGATGTCGTCAATCCATCGTTGCGCGCCCAGGAGATGCTCTACGACTTCATCGTCGAGGCGCATCAACGTTTGCCGCAACTGACCATCGTCATGATCGCCGGCAACCACGACAGCGGCAACCGTATCGAATTGCCCGCACCGTTGATGCAGCGCCTCAATACCCACGCCCTGGGCCGGGTGAGTTGGCTCGAGGACGGCTGGCTCGACGCCGAGCGCCTGCTGGTACCGCTGACCGATGCCGACGGCGAGGTTCGCGCCTGGTGCCTGGCGCTGCCCTTCTTGAGGCCCGCCGAGGTCACCGGCGGCACAGCGCCGAGCGACGACGAGACCGACGACGCCTCGCCCAATACCTATGTCACGGGCATCACGCGCGTTCACCAACAGCTCATCGACGCGGCCCGCGAACGTCGCGCCCCCGGTCAGGCGCTCATCGCCATGAGTCACGCCCATCTGCACGGTGCCGCGGTCTCCGAGGCCAGCGAGCGGCCCATCGTCATCGGCGGCGAGGAGTCGATCCCGGCCACGCTGTTCTCCCCAGACATCGCCTACGTGGCACTGGGCCACCTGCACCGCGCCCAGCAGGTCGGCGAGGAACGCATCCGCTACAGCGGCAGCCCCCTGCCGCTGGATTTCAGCGAAGTGGCCTACCCCCATCAGGTCGTCGAAGTCACGCTCGATGGCGAAGCCTTGCGTGATGTCGAGAGCCTACCCGTGCCACGTCCGGTGGCCATGCATCGCCTTGGCCCGGCGCCACTGGATGACGTGCTCGCGGAGCTGGACACCCTGGAAGATACGTCCGACCTGCCACGCGAGCGCTGGCCCTGGCTCGAGGTACGCGTCGAGCTCGAGGCGCCGATGCCCGACCTGCGCGCCAGGGTGGACGCGGCGCTCGACGGCAAGACACTGCGCCTGCTGCGTCTGGAACGTCGCCTGCCGAGAGTCGCCGCCGAGGACGCACCCGCCCGCATCGACCTGGCGGCGCTCGGCCCACGCAAGCTGTTCGAGCGCACCTGGCAAGCGCGCTGGGGCGAGCCGCCCGCCGACGACGTGCTCGCCGACTTCGACCGGCTACGCCAGGACGTGCTCGACGACGAGGAAACAGCGACATGAAGATCCTCGCCCTGCGCCTAGCCAACCTGGCCTCGATCCCCGGCCCATTGGAACTCGACTTCACCGCCGCGCCGCTCGCGGAGGCCGGCTTGTTCGCCATCACCGGGCCCACCGGTGCCGGTAAGAGCACCTTGCTCGACGCCCTGTGTCTAGCGCTCTACGGCAGTACACCCCGGCTGCGCCAGGCGCCGGGCCAGAACGCCCCGCTGCCCGACGTGGGCGACGCCACTCTCAATACCGCCGACCCGCGTACGCTATTGCGCCGAGGCACTGCCAGCGGCCATGCCGAGGTCGATTTCTTGGGCCGCGATGGCCGCCGCTATCGCGCCCGCTGGGCCGTGCGCCGCGCCCGCGAGAAGGCCGATGGCAAATTGCAGAAGATCGAGCAGTCGCTCACCGACTTGGATAGCGACCGCCTGTTGACCACCCAGAAACGCGAGTTCGACCGCCTGCTGCCCGAGCGCCTGGGCCTCAGCTCCGAGCAATTCACCCGCGCCGTGCTGCTGGCCCAGAGTGAGTTCGCCGCCTTCCTCAAGGCCGACGACAACGAGCGCAGCGACCTGCTCGAGCGCCTCACCGGTACCGCCGAGTACTCCGAGATCTCGGTCGCCGCCTATCGCCGCGCCAACCAGGCAAAGCATGCCGTCGATGCGCTGAACGCCAAGCTCGCCGACGACCTGCCCGCCGAGGCCGAGGCTCGCGCCGCGCTCGAAAAGACCGCCGAGACTGCTCAAGCCGAGCTCGACACCGTGCAACGCCATGCCAAGCGCCTGGAAACACAGGCGCAGTGGCACGCCACGGATGCCAAGCTTCGCGATGCTCACGCCCAAGGACAACGCGAGCACCACGATGCCGAGACGCATTGGCAAACGCTGGCCCCGGCCCGCGCCGATCGTGACTGGCAGCGCCTGATCGCGCCGCAACGCCATCGACTGGCACGTCAGGCTGAACTGCCCGGCGAGATATCGAGGCTCGAGACAACTCATGCCGACACGCGTGAGGCCCTGGCACAGGCCGAGACCACACAGCAGCAGGCCAAACAAACCCACGCCACGGCCGAACAGGCCCTTCAGGACGCCGACACGGCACGCCGCACGGCCGAGCCCCAGTTGCACCGCGCCCGCGAGCAGGCACAGCAACTGGCGACGCACGATCATCAGTTGGCCGAGCTCGACAACACGCACACCGCGCATCACCGCGAAGCGCAAGCGCTGACCACGCGCCACCAGGAAGCTCACGCGACACAGCAGCGCCAGCGCCGCCAACGTGATGACTGGCAAGCCACTCTGCGCCAGTTGATGGGCGAGCACGCCCGCGTCGAGGACGCCCGCCAGGAAGTTCAGCGCGCGCATGATCACGCCGCCCGTCGTCATCTGGCCCTCGGCGAGCTGCAAAGCCGCTGGCAGACCGCCTGTCGTGCCGACCACACCCGGCGCACGCTCAATGAGCGCCTGGCGCAGGATGAAAAGCGCCTCGAGGCGTTAATCACCCAAGGCCAGACCGCGCGCCAGCACCTCGATGACCGCGAGCGCCACTATCGCAACGTGCTGGAATTCGTCGAACGCGGTCGCGCGGTACGCAGCGAGAGTGTCACGCACCTACGCGACGCCCTCGAGGAAGGCCAGCCCTGCCCGGTGTGCGGCGGGCTTGAGCACCCTTGGCGCCACCAGCCGCCCCAGACACCCGAAGCCGCCCAGCTTGCCGCGCAGCAAGCGGACGAAGACCGCCAGTTGGCGGACGCTCAGCAGCAGCGTGACCACGCCCAGCAACAGCGCGACGAACTGCTGGGCCAATACCGCGCGCTGGAGGCCTCGCTCACGCAACAACGCCAGGACGGTGCGGATGCCGATAAGCGCCACCAAGAGGCGCACCAGGCGCTCGACGAACACCCGCTACACGCCGAGCTTGCCGGCATCGATCACGACCGGCGCGACGCCTGGCTGACCGAGCAACGCCAGACAAGCGACGCCCAGCGCGCGCAACACGAGGAGACGCTTCAGGCCCTTGCCCGCGCCGAGGCCGAGCTGGCACCGCTCGACGAGGCACTGCGCCAAAGCGAGCTGACACTGGCGCAACTCGATACCCAGCGCATCCGCCTCGACAAGGAACTCACAGAACTCGATGCGCGCCTGCCTCCGTTACGCCGCGAGCGCGACGACATCGCCGCTCGGCTCAAGGCTCTGCTCGGCGAGCATGCCTCGCCGGATGCCTGGCAACAGCAGCTCGATACGCGGCAGGCTTCCGCGCGCCAGGCGCGGGATACGGCGCTTTCCAAATGCCATGACAGTGAGCGGGAAACCCAGCGACTTGCCCAGCAGTCGCACTACGAGGCCGAGCAGCTTGCCAAGCTCAAGCAGGAACTCGATACCCTCGCCCGTGAGCTGAATGCCTGGCGCCAAGCACATCCGGAGCTGGATGACGCCACCCTGCAGCGGCTACTCGACGAAACCGACGACGCCACTGAACGCCGGGAACGGGAACTGACTCAAGCCGAGCATGCCCGCCAGCAGACCAGCGCCACCCTCGCGGAGCGCCGCCAGGCCCTCATCGCGCATCGCCACGACCAGGCTTTGGCCGAGCACGACGCCAGCGCAGACGCTCTATTGAGCGAGGCAGTCGAAGCCCGGATCGATCAGCGCCGGGAGGCGCTCGACACCGAGCGTGACGCCCTGTCGCCCCAACACGATGCCGCCCAGACACGTCGCGACGACGCCCTACACGCCCTGCGCGATGACGATCGCAAGCGTCAGCGCCAACGCGAGGGGCAAGCCGAGCTCGACGCCGCGCGCGCCGAGTACTACCGCTGGGGCCGCATCAGCGAGCTGATCGGCTCCGCCGATGGCAAGGTCTTCCGACGCATCGCGCAGGCCTACAACCTGGAGCAACTGCTGGAGCACGCCAACACGCACCTGAATGGGCTCAGCCGCCGTTACAAGCTGATTCGCGGCGGCAGCGAGCTAGGCCTGCTGGTGGAGGACCGCGACATGGGCGACGAGCGTCGCTCGGTGCATTCGCTGTCCGGCGGCGAAACCTTCCTTGTTTCGCTGGCGCTGGCGCTGGGGCTCGCCTCCATGGCCTCCGGCGAACTCGTCATCGAATCGCTGTTCATCGACGAAGGCTTCGGCAGCCTCGACCCGCAATCCCTGGCGCTGGCCATGGACGCCCTCGACGGCCTGCAAGCCCTGGGTCGCCGTGTCGGCGTGATCTCCCATGTGCAGGAAATGCACGAACGCATCCCGGTGCAGATCCAGGTCGAACCGCTGGGCAATGGCACGAGTCGCGCGAGGTTGGTGAGTACCTAGGCAGCACGAGTCTCCAGGAAATAGAGGGCGGCTGCCTCCGCCCTCCTCAGCCCAGCGTCATAACGCCCGAAGCCGCGACCAAAGACGGCCGATACCGTGGGAACTGGCAAACAGTATGATCCCGACACCCACGGAGAAACCACCGCGCCAGAGACTGTCGGGACTGGAGGAGCCCAGCGCTTCCAGTCTCGCATAATACGTTCCCAGCGTGATCAGACCCGCCGCAAGGTAACCGATGCCAATCAAGGCGGCGCCCACGGCTATCAGGGTCGCCGACGAGACTGAGGAGTCGGTCTCATACGGTGCTAACCATCGACTGATCGGCTTGCGCGCCAGGATAAGCGCCGCTCCCAACAGTAAACTAACGAGAAAATGCACGCCTTGGATGGCGAGCATATTGGGTGCGCCCGCCTCTTGAGCCACCGACGAACTGGACCAAGCTATATAGAGAGATGTGGCCTGGTTCGAGAGCGTCCTTACCAGAAGCCAAATCCCCGCAATACCCACAGCGCTTCGCACAACGAGCGAGTATGGAGATTGGGCATACATTTCCTTATAGCGATAGAAGGCTTGTCGCCCCGCGAAGCAGCCAGCTATTGAGTATGTCAGCAGGGCGCCCCTAAGCGAATCCTGCTACCAACCTTACTTTTTGGGACGATGCACGTACAAAGAGGCACATTTGGCTAAACCGCCTCCAGCGAAGGGAATGATGCAGAGCAGTATGTTTGTTACGAGCCCTAGAACGAACCATTCTCTTATCCCACTTGGTCCAACAATATAGGCATATGCATTCTGTCCCACATACATGCCTGCCACTACGACCAAGAGAAGCGCCAGCTTTTTAGTCCAGCCTGTATATATAGTAAAGGTAAGCATTAAAGCCTGCCCAATCACCCAGCCGACCATCGTGTCAAAGGGTTCGAACTCCCCCGACACCAAAGGTGAAATCCCCCAGCTGGCTGCCCCCACAAAAGTGCCTACGATAAAATTGAATAAATAGTTCATAAGAAGTAGATGCGCATAGCATCTCTTATTGAAATAACGTAAGCCCTTCAGCAACGCAATACGCCGTGCCCAAGGCACGACGTATTGTCATCTGTCGGTTCGCTTTGCCGCGTACGCTCAGCCAGCGAGCTTGGCGGCCATTTCAGCGATGTGCTGTCCCTGGAAGCGGGCGATGGTCAGCTCGTTTTCGCTGGGTTGGCGACTCCCGTCGCCACCGGCGATGGTCGTCGCGCCGTAGGGCGTACCACCAGAGACTTCCTCGAGCTCGCTCAGCGCCGCGCAGGAGTACGGCACACCGACGATCGCCATGCCGTGGTGAAGCAAGGTGGTGTGAATCGAGGTCAGTGTGGTTTCCTGCCCGCCGTGCTGGCTGGCGGTAGAAGTGAAGGCACCGCCCAGCTTGCCAATCAGTTTGCCTTGCGCCCAGAGACCGCCCGTCTTGTCCCAGAAATTGCGCATCTGCGAGGCCATGTTGCCGAAGCGCGTGGGCGTACCGACGAGAATCGCATCGTACTCGGCCAGTAGGCTGGGATCATCCAGCACGGCGGCAGTGCTGTCCGCCTTGTAGCCAGATTTTTCGGCGACGTCAGCGGGCACGAGTTCGGCCACGCGATACAGATCCACCTGAGTGCCGGCCACGCCGCGTGCGCCTTCGGCGACGGCATTGGCCAATGTTTCGATGTGCCCGTAACTGGAGTAATAAAGGACGAGAATCTTGCTCACGAGGGTACTCTCCTGACTGGATGTATGAACCCTTTCAAGATGGGGCAAAGCGCTGATGGCGTCAAAGCACGGGCATGCTAGGCTGGCGCAAAACACCCCTGTGGGAGGCCGCCGTGTCCGACACCATTGCCCTGCTCGAACGCCTGGTTAGCTTCGATACCGTCTCGCGTCACTCCAACCTGGAATTGATCGCCTTCATCGAGCGTTACCTCGCCGAGTACGACGTGCCCTGTACCCGCATCGACAACGATGACGGCAGCAAGGCCAACCTGCTGGCCCGCATCGGCCCCGAGGTCGCGGGCGGCGTGGTGCTGTCCGGGCATACCGATGTGGTACCGGTGGACGGCCAGCCCTGGAGCAGCGATCCCTTTACCCTGACCGACAAAGGCGACGGCCGCCTCTACGGGCGCGGCAGCTGCGACATGAAGGGCTTCATCGCCAGCGCATTGGCGCAGGTGCCGCAGTGGAAAACGCTCGACTTGCAGCGACCCATCTACTTGGCGTTTTCCTACGACGAGGAAGTCGGCTGCCTGGGCGCGCCGCGCTTGATCGAACGCTTGATGGCCGATGCGCCCACGCCGGCTGCGGTCATCGTCGGTGAGCCTACGTTGATGGCGCCGGTGGTGGCCCAGAAGGGCATCACCAACCTGCGCACCACGGTGACCGGTCGCGAAGCGCATTCAAGCCAGGTGCGTCAGGGTGTGTCCGCCGTCCACGTGGCCGCCCGCCTGGTGACGCGCATCGAGGACATCATGGCGGAACTGGTCAGCGAGGGGCGTGTCGACCCGCTCTTCAACGTTCCCCACTCCAGCCTCCACGTCGGCAAGATCCAGGGCGGCACGGCGATCAACATCATGGCGCGCGAGTGTCATTTCGACTGGGAGATCCGCCACCTGCCGACGGACGGCTTCGAGGCCTTGCTCGAGCGTTTCCAGCACTACGCCGAGTCATTGGTACACGACGTGCGCCCACGCGCGCCGCAGATCGCTATCCACACCGACCACCTCACCGAAACCGTGCCTGCCCTAGCCGACCGCGACAACCAGGCGGCGCTAGAGCTCTGCCATGCCCTACTGGGCGATGCCGACAACGAAGCCGTGGCCTATGCCACCGAAGCGGGGCAATTCCAACGCGCCGGCCTGCCCACCGTCATCTGCGGCCCCGGCAGCATCGCCCAGGCACATCAACCCGACGAATACCTGGAAATGGCACAACTCAACGCGGCGGATGCCTTCATGGCGGCGCTTGGGGAGCGCATGGCAAGCGCCGACTAGCATCGCGACATCTTCTGCAAGAGGACCTCTACCATCGGCGCCTTGTCGAAATGTTCGACATATGCCAGCGTAGCCGAAATGATTCGGAACGATGTCACGTGAAGAGCAAACAACCCCAATCCCGAAAACGCCCTAGTATCGCTGAGGCGCTGGCACAGGAGATCTTCTCCGGCGAGTATCAGCCGGGAGATTTCGTGCCGCGCGAAGTCGATCTGTGCGAGCGCTTCGCCCTCAATCGCTCGGCGGTGCGCAGCGACCTGCGCCAGTTGGTCGATGCCGGGATCATCGAACGCATCTCAGGGCACGGGTCGAAGGTACGTGAGTACCCAGAGTGGAACATTCTCGATGCTCAAGTCACCGAATGGATGACGCGCTACGCGGCGCCCAATCCCGGTGTGCAGCGCGAGATCCTGGCCTTTCGCCTGGACGTGGAGCCCTATGTCGCCATGACCGCCGCCAAGCATGCAACGGCGCATGACCTGGTCGCCATCGAGGAGGCCTTCAACGGTATGGGCAGTGACCTCGACGACCCCGCTTCCAACCGTGACGGTCGCCTGCATAGTGATTATGACATCGCCTTCCATGTGGCGATCTTCAAGGCCACGCACAACATCGTCTGGTCACAGCTCTCGCATATCCTGCGCCCCTCGATATTGCTGTTGATCGAGACCTCGAACGTTAGCGCCAGCGACCCGGCAGAGAGTCTGGAGCGCCATCGATTGCTGATGGAAAGCATTCGCGCACGCCGACCACGCGATGCCTTTCTCGCCTCGCAGGCCGTGCTTGCCGGTACTGCCAGCGCCTTGGGGCTGGAGATTCCCGAAACGCCACTTGGGCATAGCGCCGAGCTGTTATCCGAAACCTGACACGCATCAAGTTCCATTCTCTCGACTCAAGCTCCTGCAACGCGAAACGAGCGTCGCATGGCGACGCCCGTTTCGGTAGCTGAATGCTCAGTGGTGAGGCTGGGTGCTGAATACTCAGTGATTATCACGGGGTGGGCTCTTACGCGCGACGTCGCGGTACTTGGTGGCAGGGCCCAGCGTCATGCCACGGTCGAGCTGCTCGACCATGCCGCGCTGAATTTCCTGCCAAGGCGTCTGGTCCACCGGGTAAATATAACCGCCACGCGACTCCAGCGCCTGGCGACGCCGTGACAACTCGGCGTCATCGACCAGCAGATTGGCTTCGCCGCGCTTGAGATCGATACGAATTCGATCCCCCGTTTCCAATAGCGCCAAGCCGCCGCCCACGGCAGCTTCAGGTGCCGCATTGAGGATCGAGGGCGAGCCCGAGGTTCCCGACTGACGACCGTCACCGATGCACGGCAGCGATTCGATGCCTTGGCGTATCAACGCCTCAGGCGGCTGCATGTTGACGACCTCGGCACTGCCCGGATGACCGATCGGCCCGGCACCGCGCATGATAAGGATAGTTTTCTCGTCGATCTCGAGCGACGGATCGTCGATGCGCGCATGATAATCCTCGGAGCCGTCGAAGACCGCTACCTTGCCTTCGAAGGCGTCCAGATCATCGGCCTGACTCAGGAAACGCTGCCGGAAATCGCTGGCGATCACGCTGGTCTTCATCAACGCCGAATCGAACAGGTTGCCCTTGAGATTGATGAAGCCGGCCTCTTCCACTAACGGATTGTCGTAGCGGCGAATGATATCGTCGTCCAGGGTTTCACGCCCGGCAGTATTCTCCGTCAGCGTCTTGCCGTTGACCGTCGGCACATCGCCATGCAGACGCCCAGCCTTGATCAACTCGCTGAGCACCGCAGGCACGCCGCCGGCCCGGTGGAACTCCTCGGAAAGATAGATCCCCGCCGGCATCACGTTGGCGAGCAGCGGAATCTCGTGCCCGAGGCGCTGCCAATCGTCGTTGGTCAGCTCGATCCCCGCGTGACGGGCGATGGCGTTGATATGCACCGGCGCATTGGAAGAACCGCCCAGCGCCGAACACACCACGATGGCATTTTCGCACGCCTCGCGGGTAATAATATCCAGCGGACGCAGGTCTTCCCAAACCATGTCGACGATGCGCGTCCCGGTCTGGTAAGCGACCATCGAGCGCTCCTTGTAAGGCGCCGGGATCATCGCCGAACCGGGCAGGCTCATGCCCAACGCCTCGGCCATGGAATTCATCGTCGAGGCGGTACCCATGGTATTGCAGTGGCCGACGGAAGGCGCCGAATCGGTGGCGCGAGACAGGAATTCCTCGTAGCCGATATCCCCCGCCGCCAAGCGCTTACGCAGCTCCCAGATGATCGTGCCCGAGCCTACGCGCTCCTGGGTGCCGCGCCAGCCATTGAGCATAGGCCCACCGGAGAGCACGATCGCCGGAATATTTACCGTCGCCGCCGCCATCAGGCACGCGGGCGTGGTCTTGTCGCAGCCGGTGGTCAGTACCACGCCGTCGAGCGGATAACCATGCAGAACTTCCACCAGCCCCAGGTACGCGAGGTTGCGATCCAGCGCTGCCGTCGGCCGACGCACGTTTTCATGGATGGGGTGCAAGGGAAACTCAAACGGCACGCCTCCGGCGGCGCGGATACCATCCTTGACGCGTTTCACCAGGTCGATGTGGTGACGATTGCAAGGCGTCAAGTCGGAGCCCGACTGCGCGATGCCGATGATCGGCTTGCCGCTCTTGAGTTCTTCCAGCGTCAGGCCGTAATTCATGTAGCGCTCGATGCATAGCGCAGTGGTCCCCGGATGCTCGGGGTTGTCGAACCACCAGCGCGAGCGCAACTGGTCGGGGGTCATGCGGCGATTGTCGGCGGACATCGGGTTATCTCCTCTCGAAAGAACAATCGGCTCCTATGTAAGTCAAACATATTGCGAGTATGTTCAACATACTCCGATAGGCGTAGATCTTTCGCTGACACACGCCGAGCAACACCCCAACGCAAGAAGGCGGCCCGATGGCCGCCTTCTCGTTTTGCGTACGCTCTTTTTCGTTAGTCCAAGCCCTCAGTGCGAGTGCCGCGGTACCTCTGCACCACGACAGCCGACCAAGAAGTCGAAGTCGCAGCCTTGATCTGCCTGGAGCACGTGCTCGATGTAAAGCTGGCGGTATCCGCCGGTACTGGCGATGCGCGTCGACTCGGCGGTGGGGTCCGCCTCAGCCAGGCGTGCAGCAAGCTCGGCATCGTCGACCTCCAGATGCAACGTGCCGGCATAGGCATCGAGGGCAATCAAATCGCCATTGCGAACCGCGGCCAGCGGCCCGCCCGCCGCGGCTTCCGGCGCCACGTGCAGTACCACGGTGCCATACGCCGTGCCGCTCATGCGCGCATCGGAGATCCGCACCATGTCGGTGACACCCTGCTCGAGCAGCTTGGACGGCAGTCCCATATTGCCGACCTCGGCCATGCCATGATAACCGCGCGGCCCGCAGTTCTTCATCACCAGAATGTCGTCGGCGGTGACATCGAGATCGGGATCGTTGATGCGCGCCTTATAGTCATCGAAATTCTCGAAGACCACGGCACGGCCGCGGTGCGTCATCAATTCCGGCGTCGCCGCGGAAGGCTTGAGGACAGCGCCATTGGGCGCAAGATTGCCACGCATCACGCACATCCCGCCGTCCTCACGAAGCGGCGTATCGAGAGGACGAATCACGGCGTCGTTGTAAAGTGGCGCGTCCTGGACGTTCTCCCATAACGTCTTGCCGTTGATGGTCAAGGCATCCTTGTGCGGCAACCGGTCGGCCTCGCCAAGGCGCCGCAACACGGCTGGCAAGCCGCCGGCATAGTAGAACTCTTCCATCAGATAGCGGCCCGAGGGCTGCAGGTCGACGATGGTCGGCGTGCCACGCCCGATACGCGTCCAGTCATCCAGTGTCAGGTCGACACCGATGCGCCCGGCAATGGCTTGCAAGTGAATGACCGCATTGGTCGAACCACCGATGGCCGCGTTAGTGCGAATAGCGTTCTCGAAGGCCTGCTTGGTCAGCACCTTGGAGAGTTTGAGATCCTCATGGACCATCTCGACGATACGGTTGCCGGAGAGGTGGGCCAGCACGTAGCGGCGCGAATCGACCGCTGGAATGGCCGCGTTGTGGGGCAACGAGGTGCCCAGCGATTCGGCCATGCAGGCCATGGTCGAGGCGGTACCCATGGTGTTGCAGGTACCAGCGGAGCGCGACATGCCCGCCTCGGCGGCCATGAAATCGTGCAGCGATATCTTGCCAGCTTTCACTTCCTCGGAGAGTTTCCACACCACGGTGCCCGAGCCGATGTCCTTGCCCTCATGCTTGCCGTTGAGCATCGGGCCGCCAGTGACCACGAGGGTGGGAATATCGCAGCTTGCCGCGCCCATCAGTAGCGCCGGCGTGGTCTTGTCGCAGCCGACCAGCAGAATCACGGCATCGAGCGGGTTGCCACGAATCGCCTCCTCGACATCCATGCTCGCCAGATTGCGGGTGAACATCGCGGTGGGCCGCAGGTTGGATTCACCGTTGGAGAACACCGGAAACTCGACCGGATAACCGCCGGCTTCGAGCACCCCTTTCTTGACATGTTCGGCGAGCTTGCGGAAATGCGCGTTGCAGGGCGTGAGCTCTGACCAGGTGTTGCAGATGCCGATGATCGGCTTGCCCTGGAATTCATGGTCGGGAATGCCCTGGTTCTTCATCCAGCTGCGATACATGAAGCCGTTCTTATCGGCAGTACCAAACCACTCGGCACTGCGCAGTCGGCGAGGGGACTGACTCATCGGGGGCTCCTTCTCATGGCGTTCGCATTAGCGTTGCCAACACCATAAACGCCCCCTTCAATAACCGAATAATGTCAAAAAAGACCTGCTTTGATATAAAAAAAAATATCAAAAATTTTATCGGGCTTTTTTCACCCCCTTCAAAAACCGACATCGAGATCTAGGTACAGTGCCGAAACGAGGCTTCAAGATGCTGATTAAAATGCGTTTTCCACCAATGGACAGCAAGAGGAAAGCGTCGATCGCCCCCTATACCAGCAGCCCGACCGCCTGGGGTAGATTGCAGCGGGTATACCAAAGTCTATGTTGAACATGTAAGCACTATGTTCAACATTTACCGCCTGATGCGACGAATCCAAGGGCGCGCCCATGAATGAATTTCACCCGTTTCTTCCCCAAGATGCCGGCAATAACAACTTGATCGGCCGCATATGGGACCCCGATGCGCAAGGTCCCCGCCTGGTCACCGTGCGTGACGGCATGCTGCACGATATCAGTGCGCTGGCCCCCACGTTCAGTGCCCTGCTGGAATTCGACGATCTACCAACACGCATCGCCCAAGCGCCGGATGCCCCGCTTCTCGCGGTCAGCGATTGCCTTGAGGCCTCGCTCGATGCCGAGGGCGACCCCGCTACCTGGCATCTTCTGGCCCCCTGCGATCTGCAGGCAATCAAAGCTTGCGGGGTGACGTTCGCGTCATCGATGCTGGAGCGGGTGATCGAGGAGCAGGCGCGCGGCGATAGCCAGAAGGCCGCGACATTGCGCGAGACCGTCACCTCGTTGATCGGCGACGACCTCTCCCGGTTGACGCCGGGCTCCGCCGAGGCTGAGGCCCTCAAGGCCAAGCTGGTTGAGCTCGACGTCTGGTCGCAATACCTGGAAGTCGGCATCGGCCCCGACGCCGAAGTGTTCACCAAATCACAGCCCATGTCGGCGGTGGGCTTAGGGCACCGGGTTGGCATTCACCCGGCCTCGAAGTGGAACAATCCCGAGCCTGAAGTCGTGCTGGCGGTGGACTCGCGCGGCCAGGTACGTGGCGCCACGCTCGGCAACGACGTCAACCTGCGCGATGTCGAGGGGCGGAGTGCCCTGTTGCTGGGCAAGGCCAAGGACAACAACGCCTCTTGCGCCATCGGCCCCTTCGTACGCCTTTTCGATGACGACTTCGATATCGACAGTGTCCGCGCTCTAGAGGTGACTCTGGATGTCCGTGGCGAAGATGGCTTTCACCTAGACGCGGTGAGCTCGATGAACCAGATCAGTCGCGACCCGCTCGACCTCGTCGGCCAAACA
Organism: Chromohalobacter canadensis; assembly: GCF_029544075.1. Taxonomy (GTDB): domain Bacteria; phylum Pseudomonadota; class Gammaproteobacteria; order Pseudomonadales; family Halomonadaceae; genus Chromohalobacter; species Chromohalobacter canadensis_A. The sequence continues at coordinate 21,014 of NZ_JAJQJH010000015.1, forward strand.
CTGGGGACACATCACCAGTATCCAGACGGCTTCATGCTGTTCTTGGGGACATTATTCGCCCCAACCCAAGATCGTGATACCCAAGGCAGCGGTTTCACTCACCACCTCGAAGACGTGGTGACCATCGCCACCCCCACACTAGGGGCGCTGGTCAATCGCGTCGACACCAGCGACCGCATTCGGCCCTGGCAGTTCGGTAGCGGCGCTCTGCTGAATTATCTCGTACGACAGCGTCCCGGCGCTTGACGGTCGGCTTTTCAACACCAACATGGCCTGCCACTGAAGCTTTGCGCCTGGCCATGACATTCACTCAAAACAGTACTCTCGATGACATGGGAGGCGCACGCGACGCCACGGGGGTATGCCGCAACATCGGTGCGGCTTAACGCCCCTTGACTCTAGCACTCAGCGTCGCCATGTCTCATATATGCCCATCAATGCCAGGAGGCAAGCATGATATTGGAAGGCAAACAGATCATCGGACAAGACATCGCAGCCGGCCCCGGCACTAGTTTCCAGGCGGTCGATCCCGCTAATGGTGAGACTCTGCCGCCCGAGTTTCCCAGCGCCGATAGCAAGCAGGTCGAGCGCGCCTGTCAGCTCGCCTGGGACGCCTTCGATGCGTATCGAGAAACCTCACTGGAGGAACGGGCCAAGTTTCTGGAAACCATCGCCGAGGAAATCGAACACTTGGGCGGTGGCCTGATCGAACGTGCCATGAGCGAAAGTGGCCTCCCGGTCGCACGCCTCGAAGGCGAGCGTGGACGTACCTGCAACCAACTGCGTCTCTTCGCCAATGTGGTGCGTGCCGGTGAATGGCTCGACGTACGCGTCGATCCGGCACTGCCCGAGCGCACTCCGATGCCGCGCCCCGACTTGCGCCAGCGTCACATCCCGCTGGGACCGGTCGCGGTCTTCGGCGCCAGCAACTTCCCGCTAGCCTTCTCCGTGGCCGGCGGTGACACTGCGTCCGCATTGGCATCGGGCTGCCCGGTGATCGTCAAGGCACACTCGGCGCACCCCGGCACCTCTGAGCTGGTGGCACGTGCCATCCAAACCGCCGCCAAGAAGTGCAACATGCCTGAAGGCGTGTTCTCCATGCTCTTCGATGCCGGTTACGAAGTAGGTACCTCGCTGGTCAAGCATCCCAACATCAAGGCAGTCGGTTTCACCGGCTCCCGCAAGGGTGGCCTGGCGCTGCAACAAGCCGCGCAATCGCGCCCCGAGCCAATCCCGGTCTATGCCGAGATGAGCAGCATCAACCCCGTATTCTTGATGCCCAAAGCGCTTGAGGCACGCGGCACCGACCTCGCCCAAGCCTTCGTCGGATCTCTTTCCATGGGGGCGGGCCAGTTCTGCACTAACCCTGGCCTGGTCATCGGTCTCAAGAGCCCGGCACTGGATAACTTCATCGAGGAAGCAGGCAAGGCGCTCAAGGAAACGCCGGCGAATACCATGCTGACGCCTGGGATTCATTCAGCCTACGAGCAAAGCGTCGCCAAGCTGGCGGGCAACGCCAAGGTGAACGAAGTCGGTCGCGGTCTGACCGGCGAAGGCGAGAACCAGTGCCAGGCTGGCCTCTTCACCACGCAAGGCGCCGATGTGCTGGCCGATGAATCGCTGCAGGAAGAAGTCTTTGGTGCCACTTCTCTGGTCGTGATCTGCAGCGACATGGACGAGATGAAGCGTGTGGCCGAAGCGCTGGAAGGCCAGTTGACCGCCACCTTGCAGATGGACGAGGGCGACACCGACACCGTCGCAAGTCTGCTGCCCACACTGGAACGCAAGGCGGGACGCATCATGGCCAATGGCTGGCCGACCGGTGTAGAGGTTTGCCATGCCATGGTTCATGGCGGTCCCTTCCCGGCCACGACCGATTCACGCACCACCTCCGTGGGCAGTGCCGCGATCTACCGCTTCCTGCGTCCGGTGTGCTATCAGAACCTTTCTGATGCGCTGCTTCCCGAGGCACTCAAGGAAGCGAACAGCTTCGGCCTGAAGCGGCTCGTCGATGGCAAGCGCGAGGGGTAAACTTCCTCTCCTGATACGTCTGAGTCCTCCGGGACATGGGCCATCAAACGCAAACGCCCCATGGCAGCAGATTGCCATGGGGCGTTTTTAATGACCGCTCGTCAGGTGACGAGCGGCACACATGAGCCGTTAGCGGCTAGATCACGCCTGCGAACGATTCTTCTGGGGAGCGTCGCCGTCTTCACGTTGACGCCGCGGGGCACGCTCCGTCGAGCCGTGATCCTCGGCAATCTCCAGCGGACGGCCAGCGACACGCGCCTGACCGATGCGCGACAGCACGGCGGTCGGCAGCGTACTCGGCAATTCGACCACGGAGAAGGCGTTGCGGATGTCGATACGGCCGATCTTGCCACCGTCGATGCCGCCTTCGTTGGCCAAGGCACCCACCAATTGGCCGGGCTTGACACCATCCTTGTGGCCCACCGATACGCGGTAACGCGTCATGCCTGCGCTCGGCCCACGGTCACGGCGGTTGGGTTTTTCGTCGCGACCACCACCCTGACGGGCGGGGCGACGTTCACCCGGCTTCGGCAAACGACCGATGGGAGCCTCGCCAGAACGCGCCATGCTGGCCATTGCACACGCCAGGTCCACGGGATCATAACCGTCGTCGGCCAAGCCTTCGATCAGCTCACGCTGATAGTCGGTGCCTTGCTCAAGCGTCTTCAGCACACGCTCACGGAACAGCTTGTCGCGATGAGCACGAATGACAGACTCATCGGGCAACTCGACTTCCTGCATCGGTTGGCCAGTTACACGTTCCATGTCACGTACACGGCGCTGCTCGCGGCCACCGGCGAAGGTGATCGCCACGCCCTTGCGTCCAGCGCGCCCCGTCCGCCCGATGCGGTGGGTATACGCTTCGCCATCTTGCGGCAGGTCGTAGTTGAAAACGTGGGTGATACGCGGCACGTCGAGACCGCGCGCGGCGACATCGGTGGCAATGAGGACATCGACCTTGCCACGCTTGAGACGATCGACGGTCCGCTCGCGCAGGCTTTGATCCAGGTCACCGGACAATGCCGCCGCGTTCACGCCGCGCGCCAACAATTGCTCGACCAGCGTGGTGCAAGCAGCACGTGTACGCACGAATGCGATGGCGGCATCCACCGGTTCAACCTCGAGCAAGCGCGAGAGCGCCTCCAGCTTGGCGCCACCTTCGATACGAACCAAGCGCTGCTCGATGCCTTCGGCCGTCTTGGTCTTGGTCTCGATCATGATCCTGAGCGGATCGACCAGGTAATGATTGACGATACGCGAGATTTCAGCGGGCAAGGTCGCGGAGAAGAATACGCGCTGCGCCTCTTTCGGCGTATCGGACACCACACGCTTGACGTCATCGATGAAGCCCATGCGCAGCATTTCGTCGGCTTCATCGAGCACCAACGCATTGAGGCCGTCGAGTTTGAGGCTGCCACGGTTGAGGTGGTCGATCACGCGTCCCGGCGTGCCCACGATGACCTGGGCGCCACGGCGCAATCCGCTGAGCTGTTCGCGATACTCTTGGCCACCACATAGGCTGAGAACCTCAAGCCCCTTGAGATCACGGCCATACTGGACGAAAGAAGCGGCAACCTGCTGGGCCAGCTCACGTGTCGGCGCAAGCACCAGCACTTGCGGCTCGCGACGCTTGAGGTCAAGACGCGACAACAGCGGCAAGGCGAAGGCAGCGGTCTTGCCCGTACCGGTCTGGGCCTGGCCCAGCACATCGCGCCCTTCAAGCAGCGCGGGAATGGTTTTAGACTGAATCAGTGAGGGCGTCTCATATCCCAATGATTCGAGCGTAGAAAGAAGAACAGACGGCAGCGAAAGCTCGGCGAAAGTCGGCGAGGCAGCGGGAGTCGTGGTCATGTCACACCTTGGATAGCCGGAGCGAACCGGCGGAAAAATTCAAGGCGCCTTCATTGCCCATCGGCCGCTCGGCCTGGGGCATCGAAACAAAAGGCGCCGGTCGCAGCACCTGCGTCCTGCCGCATACGCGGCAGCTGTGGCGACCTTACGCGTCGTGGCGCGCCATCGATGCGGCAAGCGCTCTCACGGCCGGCTCGAAGCGAGCGGGCAATGCGCCTTGCGCAGAAACGTCCTTTAGGCTCTATCCACGCTGGGTGGAAGGCACATCGCACAGGGACGAATACAGGATGGAGGGGTCAACACATGCGAGGAAGTGGCATACTACCATTGACCAATGGCTTTGCCCAAACTTATTCGTTCATCAAGCCTGATTAGCTTATCGAGGAAGTCTTCCCATGCCGACGTTGTGGATCGACGCCGACGCGTGTCCGCGTCATGCCCGCGAAGTCATCGTGCGTGCCGCCGAGCGCACCCAAACTCCAACACGCTTCGTCGCCAACCACCGTTTGCCCTTGCCGCCCTCGGCCTGGGTCAGCGCGCTGGCCGTCCCTGGCGGCTTCGATGCCGCCGACGACGCGATCGTCGACCGAGTGTCACCGGGCGACCTGGTCGTCACCGCCGACTTGCCTCTGGCGGAGGCCGCGTTGGCGCGCGAGGCCGAGGTCATCACCAATCGTGGCGAAGCGCTAACCCGCGACAGCATTCGTGCCCAGGTACAGATGCGTGACTTCATGGAAACCCTGCGCGCCAGCGGCGAGCATACCGGTGGCCCCAAACCCTATGGCGACGTCGAACGGCGCACCTTCGCCAATGCGCTCGATCGCTGGCTGACACGTGCCCAGCAACGACGCTGATACATCGACTTAAGCGCCACGAATGCCCCGCCCCGGCAACCGCTCGCGGTCGTGGGGACGTTCCAGCGCCAGTGCCGGCCCCTTAGGAACGATGCGCGTCGGGTTGATGGTGTCATGGCTATAATAGTAATGACGCTTGATGTGATCGAAATCCACCGTCTCGGCAATGCCTGGCCATTGGTAGATCTCGCGCAGGTAATGCGACAGATTGGGATAGTCTTCGATACGCTGGAGATTGCACTTGAAGTGTCCGTGATAGACGGCGTCGAAGCGAATCAAAGTGGTAAACAGCCGGATGTCCGCCTCGGTTAGCCACTCGCCAGCAAGATAACGCTGCGTGGCGAGCCGTGACTCTAGCCGCTCGAGTGCGTCGAACAATGCCGTGACGTGTTTCTCGTAGACCGCCTGCTGCGTGGCGAAGCCGGCCTTGTAAACACCATTGTTGATGTGATCGTAGACATCGGCGTTGACAGCATCGATGGTCTCGCGAAGATCCGTCGGGTAAAGATCCAGCCGGTTGCCGGTCAAGTCATCGAATGCTCCGCCCAGCATGCGCACCAAGTCGGCGGACTCGTTATTGACGATACGTCCTTCACGCTTGTCCCAGAGCGCCGGCACCGTCACGCGCCCGGTATAATGCGCCTCGGTCATCGTATACAACTGGTGATGGTAATCGACCCCATTGAGCGGATCACCACTCGAGCCTTCATCGATGGCATAGGACCAACCCTGCTTCAGCATCAACGGACTGGTATGCGACACGCCGATCATGTCCTCCAGCCCCTTGAGCTTGCGCATGATCAGTGTGCGATGCGCCCACGGGCAGGCCAGCGACACATAAAGATGAAAACGCCCCGGCTCGGCGACCAGCCCCGGTTGCCCTTGCGGTCCCGGCGCGCCGTCCGCCGTGACCCAGTCGCGCAACTGCGCCGACTCGCGCACGAACTCGCCGCCATGCTTCTTGGTGTCGTACCACTGGTCGTGCCAGCGGCCTTCGATCAACAGTCCCATACCTTTACTCCTACACCGATCCTGACGCTTATTGAACGGATGGCCGGTGCTTGGCCACCCTCGATGCCGCTCAGCATAGAATGATTGATTCGACGCTCAAGCGTATTAAAGCGGCCTAACCGTTCGCTTCTATCGAATGCTCATCGCAGCAATCGGTCACGGCTTCGTGCAGGGCCGCCGCCAGCGCCCGTGTGGCCGGCCCTGCACGATCCCGGTCGCGAAAGATCAGCTGCATCGGCGCTTCGCGACGCCCCCCGAGCGCCAAGGGCAAGGGGACAAGCGTTCCCATGCGCAATGCCTCACGAATACGGGTCGTCGGCATCCAGGCGAACCCCAATCCGCGGCACAGCATATCGACCGATGTCACCAGGTGACTCAAGGTCCAGCGCTGCTCAGCCTTGAGCCATCCGGCATCCATCGACTGACGTAGCGCCGAATCTCGCACCACCAATTGACGATGCTGCTCTAGATCGCGCAGGTCGAGCTCACGTCCCAGATGCTGCAAGGGATGCGCAGGATGCGAGACAGCCAAGAACTCCACGTTGACCAATGGCTCGCCGAGGAAACCCTGGGCCGCAATGCCGGACACCACCAGGTCGGCACGTCCATCGTAGAGCATCTCGACACCGCCATTGAGTACGGTTTCATGCAATTGCACACGAACATGAGGGTAAAGGTTCGAGACATTGTCCAACGCATGCGCCAAGGCATCCGATGGAAAGATCTGATCGATGGCGATTACCACCTCGGCTTCGAGCCCCTCGCCCAGGCGCCCGGCGACATCCTCCAGGGCTTCGGCGCTTTCCAGCAATTGCCGAGCACGACGTAGCAGCATGTCTCCCGCTTCGGTCAAACGTACCTGACGGCCCACAGGCTCCAGAACCCGAACACCCAACTGCTCTTCAAGCTTGTGAACCGCATGGTTGAGCGTGGAAGGACTCTTGTGCACGGCCTCGGCGGCACGCGCGAACCCGCCATGATCGACCACAGCGGCAAGCATGCGCCATTGCGTCAACGTGACATTTCCCATTCGATTTCCTCGAAGATTATAAGCAAAAATATGCGATTAATTTTCGAAAAAAACGAACTAAAATGCCAGGTATCGTTATCAAGAGGATTCACCATGACACATGCGATGCAGACTACTCGCCAGATCAAGCACATACGATCCAGCCATCCAAGCCAAGACGGCGATGGCGTCAAGATCAAACGCCTGCACGACTTCGAGGGTGGACTCGATCCCTTTCTCATGCTCGACGAACTGGGGTCCGATCAGCCCAATGACTATATCGGGGGCTTCCCACCGCATCCACACCGGGGCATGCAGACACTCACGTATGTCATTAACGGGGGGCTGACACACGAGGATCACCTCGGCCACAGCAGCACCATCCATGCCGGTGATGCGCAATGGATGCACACTGGGCGCGGTATGATCCACTCCGAGATGCCATTGACTGACAGTCAAGGGCTTCACGCCTTTCAGTTGTGGATCAACCTACCCGCACGCGACAAGCTGAGCACGGCCACTTACCGCGATATCCGCGCGCAGGAAATGCCTCACCTTGAGGGACAGGGAGGCCGCTTGATCGCACTCGGCGGCCGCTGGCACAGCACCACGTCCGTTATCGATGGCCCCCTCGATGCCTTGGCTGGCGGTGCCGGCATCGCCGATGTGCGGCTCGAGTCGGGAACCTTGTCGCTTACGCAACTCAGTGACGAGACCCTGCTAGTATATGCCTATCTAGGAACAGTGAAGATTGGCAATCAAACGGTAAATGCTGGTCATCTCGCAGTGCTCGAGGCGGGCGACGCACTCACGTTAGAAGCGGACGGCAAAGCCGGCGCCCTGCTCTTGCGTGGCACACCGCACCGCGAGCCTATCGCCCACTACGGGCCTTTCGTGATGAACTCACGCAGCGAGCTCGAGGCCGCCATGCAGGCCTACCGTGACGGCAGCTTGACCGACTAAAATCATGTCGCTACGGTACATCGCGTGGCACCGGTAAGGGACTGCCAACATAGCCACGTTATAGGCAAGCCGATACCATCGGCTTGCCATCGCTGTATGCATGAACAGGATAGGCATTTCATTTAGCATGAGTTATCGTTTCAGCGCCTTTTATCTATTTAACGTTCACGTATACGGCTTCTACTTACCATGTTGCGGATTCTTCATTCGCTGCCCCGCACACATAAACTGATTTTATTACCGGTCGCCACTATGGTGACCGTGCTGGGCGCGCACAAAATCGTTACCGTCATCGACGGCAACGGTGGCAATTCAGCCACTCACCAGATCACTCAAGACGTCGACGTTTCTCGTTCGTCGTCTCCTTCGCTTGCGAGTAATGCTCTCGACACCCTCGAGACCGTCACCACTCGCGATATACCGCTAAGTGAGCTCAAGACCCAGGAAATCGTCGATGTCGACTTCATCGACAAGACGCACGCGGCTGATGACACTGTATCCGAGGCACCCGCTTTCGAGGCTCAAGAAGCTCCTCCTTACCTCGCCGCCGAGGCCCTTCACGCGGCCATTCAGTTACCTAAGCTTCTCTCCGATGGAGAGCTCGAAGATAATGCCTTGGGTGGAACATCCTACGAAGACTTTTCCATCGACCCGACGGAATTGCACGATGAGGATGGCAGTCCGGATCTTGAGCGTGAGATTGCCTCACAGCAGGAATTCGTGCCGGAATGGGAAACTTATACGGTACAGAAAGGCGACACGTTCGCTGTAACGGCGGAGCGTACTCTGGGTCTGGGTTACAGCGATGTCATGCACATTCTGGATAGCCTCCCCGACAAAAGTGCTCTGACCCGCTGGCGTGTTGGGCGCTCATTCGATTACAAACTCGACCAGGACGGCGACCTGCTCGCGTTGCGTATCATGAAAGATGCGCGTGAAGGTTACTTGATCGAGCGTGAGTCTCTTCAAGACGATTTTGACGTATCCAATATCCTCAAGGCCACCGAACCGTCTCAACGTCTTTTTGCCGGCACGGTCAACGGAAGCTTCACCCTTTCGGCAGAATCCACGGGGCTTTCCCGCTCCGAGGTAGCTCAACTAACGAGCTTACTCTCGAAGAAGCTGGATTTCCGCCGCAATACGCGTGCCGGCGATCATTTTCAGGTGCTCGTCGAATCCGACATGCTGGAAGGCGAAAGCGTCGACTCGCGCATTCTCGCCGCCCAGTACCAAGGCGACCGTATGAACCTGACCGTCGTACGCAATAGTGCCGACGACCAGTTTTATACTCCCGATGGCCAAAGCCTCGACCCAGCCTTCAACCGGTACCCATTCGAGGGGCACTATCGCATAAGCTCGCCGTTCAACCTGCGGCGCAAGCACCCGATAACCGGGCGCATCAGCCCGCACCGGGGTACGGACTTCGCCATGCGTACCGGCACTGCCGTCGACTCGCCAGCAGCCGGTCGCGTCGTGAAATCCGCCTATCAGGCCAATGGAGCCGGCAACTACCTCGTCATTCGCCACGACAATGGCTACAAGACGCGCTACATGCATCTCTCCAAGCGCCTCGTCTCTGAAGGTGAGCGTGTCGAGATGGGCCAAGAAATCGCTTTGTCCGGCAATACCGGAGGTAGTACAGGCCCGCACTTGCATTACGAAGTCATGGTCAATAACCGTTCCGTGGACGCCATGCGCGTCAAGCTTCCAGAGAACCAAAGCCTGGAAGGCAAGCAACTGGCGGCGTTCAAGAAAGAGTCCAAGCCATTGCTCGCCAAGCTGGAAAGCGACAGCGATGTTCCGGCCATCGCCAGCGTACGGCTTGACGAGACATCGGGCGACGAAGGCTAGGGAACGTCTAGTCGGGAGCCTCTCACAAATCGCCCCCCCTTCCGGTGGGGCGATTTGCGTTTGGGCCTCTTTAGCCTCGGCCCGAAAAACGTCCGCCACCCAACAGCTGATCACCCCCCATGGCTATGTCTCCATGACGCCCTTCCAGTGCCCATTGCGACGCATGTTCGCCTTCGCTTTTAACATCGACAAGCGGATAATTGAAGCCAAGGTCATCGGCCGCTTCGCGGAAAAGATCCGGCCGCACGCAACGTGTCAGGCAGTCCTCGAGCACTGGCGCGGCGACATCCAAGTGCTGCCAACGCCGCATCTGTTCAGCGTACCAACGTAGATGAGACCGCCAAGGGAAGTTCGCGGCATGATGATGAAACACACTCATGCCATGCGTCGCCGGCGCACCTTCCCCCGCCATGCTTTCCTCCACCACGGTGGGGGACACATCCAGGTAGCCCTTTTCGCACATCAAGCGAGCCGCCTCGACACGCTGCGACGGGATATCCAACCAGGCGCAAGCCTCGAGTAACGCTCGTAGCACCGCGCGGTGCGTTGCCGGATAGGCATCGGCCCATGCCTCGCGTACCGCGAAGACTTTTTCCTGTCCATGCTGCCAAATGTCGTGACTACCAAGCAGCACGCGACCACTTTCACGACGTGCTGCGAGCGTATTCCAGGGTTCGCCGACACAGTAGCCATCCAGCCAACCGGCCTTGAGTTGCTCCGCCACCAAGGGCGGTGGCACCACGCGCAATTCGAGATCACGATCAGGGTCGACACCCCCTTCCGCCAGCCAATAGCGCAGCTGATAGCGGTGTGAGGAAAAGGGATACACGCTAGCGAAACGCAACGCCGGCTCGCCAGCGGCGCGCCGTTGACGCACCACCGCCACCAGTGCGCGAGCGGAAACCGGTGCCTGCGACATGGCTTCGGGATCGGCTGCCTGCATGCTGGCATACAGCGCATTGGACACGGTGATGGCATTCCCCCCGAGGTTCAGCGTCAGCGCCGAAAGCATCGGCGTAGGGCGTCCATCGAGTCCCAACGTCGAGGCCAACGGCATCAAGGGCAGCATCTGCGCACCATCGAGGAGCCCGAGCTGCATACCATCGCGCAAGCCGGCCCACGACGACTCGACTTGCAGCGTCACATCCAGCCCATGCGTCGCGAAGAAGCCGCGTTCTCGCGCCACCACCAGTGGCGCAGCATCGTTGAGCGGCAACATGCCCAGGGTCAGCGTATCGCGCTCGGGCAAGGGCCACTCGTCTCGAGGCGTTTGGGGCTCGTTCATCATTGTCTCCTACGACTCGTCGTCATCGCTGGCCAGGACGGCCTGAGCCACCTCGTGAATGGTCAACCGACGATTCATGGCGTGCTTGCGTAGCCACTGATAAGCAGCGTCTTCGCTGAACGCGTGCGTTTCCATCAATTGGCTCTTGGCGCGCTCAATAGTGCGCCGCTGCGAGAGCGTGGTTTGCGTTTTGGTCAACTCCCCCTTCAAGGCTCGATGCGACTCGAAGCTGGCGATCGCCACGTTGACCATCGAACGCACCAGCGCCGGCTGTACGTCTTCGACTACGTAGGCGCTGACGCCTGCACTCGTCGCTTCGCGCGTCAAATCCGGCGTTTCTTCCTCGGCGAGCATGATCATCGGCTTGGGGAAGCGACGGCCTAGTTGGCCCATGTGCTCCAAGGTATCGCGACTCGGTAGCGCCGCATCGATGATTACCGCATCCGGCTTGACGCTCGTCATGATGGCATAGAGGTCGTCATGCTCATCGGCACGTGTCACCACGTCGAAGCCCGCTTCGTGCAGCGCTTGTTCCAGCGCCCGCGAACGTTCCGGTCGCGCATCCACGATCAGCACCTTCACGGTCATGCGCTCTCCTCCCCTGGGTGCTTGTCTCTTTGTAATGCAGGTTACATGCCAGGTAATGCCCTGCGGCAGCCCATGCCACACGGACTCTGCACAGCAGAAGTGCGCCATCAACGCATCACAGCGGTGCGGTAGCGCCTCAAGACGCACCAAAAGCATGCCAATGAGCCGCTTTGGACCGATAAACCGGGGCATTCATCACCGCCCTTATCCATTGGCATACCTTTTGCTTTTTATAAGTCAGCCAGACGTGGACCAGGCTCGCCAAGTGAGTACGAGTGCGTCGAACTTCAGGACCCGGCCCTTCACACCGAAGGTCGCCAACGTCGCGTTCGATCTCCGCTACTCCAACGCTAGAGGATGAGTCATGGAAATCCGCAACAAAGCCAACAAGATACGGCTTTTCAGCCTCAAGTCACCGCAGATGCGCGTCTTCCACATGTCGTGGTTCGCATTTCACGTCTGCTTCTTCGGCTGGTTCGGCATCGCCCCGCTGATGGCGGTGATACGTGACGATCTCGGGCTAACCAAGACCCAGATCGGCAACACCATCATCGCCTCCGTCGCCATCACTGTACTGGTCCGCCTGATAATCGGCCTACTCTGCGACAAGATCGGGCCACGCAAGGCCTACACCTGGCTGCTATGCCTCGGCTCGCTGCCTGTGATGCTGATCGGCTTCGCCGACAGCTTCGAGACCTTCCTGCTGGCACGCCTGGCGATAGGTGCAATCGGCGCCTCGTTCGTCATCACTCAGTACCATACCTCGGTGATGTTTGGGCCCAACGTGGTCGGAACCGCTAATGCGACCACGGCGGGCTGGGGCAACCTGGGTGGCGGCACCACGCAAATTCTCATGCCCTTGGTCTTCGCCGGTATCCTGATGCTCGGTGTCAATGAGGCGCTCGGCTGGCGTCTGGCCATGGTTGTGCCAGGCATCGTCCTGTTCGCGACCGGTATCGCCTACTACTTCTTCACGCAGGACGCACCGAACGGCAACTTCGACGCACTGCGGGCGCGCGGAGAACTCCCTTATGCCGAGAAAGAACACGGCATGGCGCAGAGCTTTGGCGCCGCCATGAAGGACGTACGTGTCTGGGCACTGTTCATCGTTTACGCGGCCTGCTTCGGCGTCGAGCTGACCATCAACAACATTGCCGCCATTTACTTCTTCGATAACTTCGAGCTCGACCTGGCGACCGCCGGACTCATCGCCGGGCTATTTGGATTAATGAACCTGTTCGCCCGCACTCTTGGCGGTATCTTCTCTGATCTTTTCGCCCGCCATGGGGGTCTCAAGGGGCGCGTGCGCTGGCTGTTCATCGCCATGCTCTGTGAAGGGATCGCCCTGATGGGCTTCGCCCAGATGCAGACGCTGGCGCTCGCCATCGGCATCATGCTGGTCTTTAGCCTGTTCACTCAAATGGCCGAAGGTGCCACCTTCGGGGTCGTGCCCTTCATCAACAAGAAAGCCCTCGGCGCTGTCGCCGGTATCGTGGGAGCCGGTGGCAACGCGGGCGCCGTCGGTGCCGGTTTTCTGTTCCGCAGCGAATCGCTTTCTTATCAGCAAGGCCTTTTCTTCCTCGGCGTTGCGGTGATACTCGCCTCCTTTTGCACCCTGCTCGTCCGCTTCTCGCCGCAGGTTCTTGCCGCAGAAGACGCCGCCTACCGTGACGCCGCAGCAGGCAACGCAACCCCCGTCGATGCTATTGCCGCACGCTGAATACGCATGCACACCGGGAAGCCATCGCTCGTCGGTGGCTCTTGCCCTCAAGAGTCGCCCCGCTGTTTCATCGAGGGGTTGCGGCGCCCAGCATGGATAGCGCACTGTGAATGATCAGGACCGATCACCTAAAGGAGTTCACTATGACCATCGCGCAAGGCGACAAGCTACCCAGCGTCACCCTCAAGACCAATGGCGCCAATGGCCCGGAAGACTTCGATACCGGCGAATTCTTCGCTGGCAAGCGTGTGGTGCTGTTCGCAGTGCCCGGCGCCTTTACGCCGGGATGCTCCAACACCCACATGCCGGGCTTCGTGATCAACGCCGACGACATTCTCGCCAAGGGGGTGGACGCCATCGCCTGCCTGGCCGTCAACGACGCTTTCGTGCTCGGCGCCTGGCAGCAGGATCAAAACGCCCAGGCGATTACCATGCTCGCCGACGGGCATGCCGACTTCACTCGCGCCATCGGCATGGAGAAGGATGCTAGCGGCGCCGGCATGGGGACACGTAGCCAGCGTTACGCCATGATCGTCGACGATGGCGTGGTGAGCTACTTAGGCGTCGATGAGAAGGGCGTCGAGAAGAGCAGCGCCGAAACCATCCTCGCCAATCTATAAGGCTATGCATCGGCGTCCTGCCGATGCTCGCTACTGCTTCCTTCCTCGGCCGGTGCATCGGGCACCGGCCGACCGATTAACGCCGCTCGTCTTTCGGTGAACTCATCACGATATGCGTCGTGATCGCACTGACATGGCGCTGCGTCCCCAGCATTTCGGTGTGAAAGCGTTTGTAGCTTGCCAGGTCCTGACTTTCGACTCGCAAGAGATACTCGAACGTGCCGGCGATGTTGTGACATTCGACCACGTCTGAGGCGACATACATGGCACGCTCGAAGGTTTCCTGAGCGGCCTTGGTGTGCGATGACAGTCCCACCGTGACATAGGCCACGAACCCGCGCCCCATGCGCTGGGGATCAGTCACCGCTCGATAGCCGCGGATCACGCCCGTACGCTCAAGCTCCTGGACACGACGCAGGCATGCCGAAGGCGATAATGCGACACGCTCGGCCAGTTGCACGTTGCTGATACGACCATCCTGCGTGAGCTCTTGCAATATCCTGCGGTCTACAGCATCCATTTCATCCCTTCATTGCATAAAACGCGCAAAAACGACGATATAAGGGCCAATATTGCGTCACGATTCTCTTAAAATTTCATGCCACGTGCAAAGAGAGAATCGTCCATGAATTTCCCCACACTCGCCGCGCTGCTGGGCTTCGCGCTGGTCACCACCGCGACCCCGGGGCCCAACAACCTCATGCTCATGGCTTCCGGTGCCAACTTCGGGTTTCGCAGAACAGTGCCGCACATGATCGGCATCGTCGGTGGCTTGACCGTATTGACCTTGATGGCTGGTATCGGGCTGATGGCGCTGTTTGACGCTTTCCCCCTCCTGCGTAACGTTCTGGAACTCATCTCCATCGGTTATCTGCTCTGGCTGGCCTGGAAAGTCGCCACGGCCGCGCCGCTGAAAGACACAGCGGCCGGTGGTCAACCAATGACCTTCTGGCAAGCCGCGGCCTTTCAGTGGGTGAATCCCAAGGCCTGGGCGATGGGCCTGTCGGCGATCACGCTTTACGCGCCCGACCGCTCGCTACTGTCCATCATGCTGGTGGCGGCTGCCTTCGCCCTGGTCTGCTTCCCGGCGATTTCCATTTGGGCCTGGCTGGGCACGGTTGTTCGCCAGTGGCTCTCAAGCGCCCGGCGTCGCCGCGCGTTCAATATCGCCATGGCCGCATTACTCGTAGCCTCGCTCTATCCGGTGTTGGGCATCGGCGGATAATTGCTGCTCACTCATGGTGCGCCAATCCCATGAAATTCTCCGTCTTGGCGCATCATTCCCCGCAACACCGCCATTGCGGCATTCTACATCGACGCCCTGAATTTCTAAGTCATTGCTTTGCATTGTTTTTATTAAACATGGCACGCACTTCGCTATCTGTAAGGCACGAAGAACGCCAACCATCGAATCCGGCGCCTTCTTCCCCTTTTTCAACGTCGTTGATGACAGCGATGAACCGAGTGAGCTGGCGTGCTCCCCTAGTCCCCTTCTTGGGGACTTTTTTTTGCGTGTCATCTCTTGGGCATCTCTCCCGCCATCAGCCACACTCATCCTTTCCCTGCAATGGAATGCGTACCGCATGTTGCCCTTACGACGTTGCTCCTGGCGCTTATCGCTCCTGACCATCACGCTCGCCGGCATGGCACTACCCGCAATGGCGGCCACCGATCGCCCGGCACTCGAGCAAGCCGCACAACGCATCGGCGACTTGCCGCGTACGCATACGCTACTGATGGCCGTCGACGGCGACACGCTCCTCGAACGTGGCTGGCGCGGCCACTCCCCCGACGACATCACCAACATCAAGTCGCTCTCCAAGACACTCATCTCGGCTTTGGTGGGCGCCGCTATCGCACGTGACGTCATCCAGGGCGTCGACCAACCGATCACCGAGCTGCTGGATGGCCGAGTGCCTCGTGACGCCGATCCTCGTGTCCAGGACATCGAGGTCGGCCACCTTCTGTCGATGCAGGCCGGACTCGAGCGCACCTCCGGCGCCAACTACGGTGGCTGGGTGGCCAGCGACGACTGGGTCGGCAATGCCTTGTCGCGCCCCTTCGTCGCCGATCCCGGCGGTCGTATGCTGTATTCGACCGGCAACAGCCATCTGCTGTCGGCCGCGCTGACCGACGCCAGTGGCCGCGATACGCTCTCGTTGATGCGCGAATGGCTGGGGTCGCCACTGGGGATCGAGATACCGCCTTGGACGCGTGACCCGCAAGGCATCTATTTCGGAGGGAACGAAATGGGGCTTACGCCACGCGCCTTGTTGAAGATCGGCGAGCTATATCGTCAAAAAGGCATGTACGACGGTGAACGTGTGCTTCCCGCCTCGTGGATCGCGCGTTCCTGGCAGCCGCGTACCCGCTCGCACTTCAATCAGGACGACTACGGCTACGGGTGGTTCATCACCCAGCTTGCCGATACGCCGGTCTATTATGGCTGGGGATATGGTGGGCAATTGCTTTTCGTGGTGCCGGAGCATGACGCCACCCTTGTCATGACCAGCGACCCCACGCCACCCTCCAACGGCAGCGATTACTTGAATCGCGTCAAGGCGGTGGTCGCCGATGCCATCGAGGCCATTGACTGACTCCCCCATTCCTGACGACATTGCCGGTCTTTATTATCTCTCACTCGAAGGAGCCCACCATGTCAGCATCCCAAGAGAGCCAAGGCACCTGCCTGTGCGGCGCCGTCAGCCTTCGCGTTTCACTTGCCAGCCACGCCGTGAGCATTTGCCACTGTCGCATGTGTCAGACCTGGGGCGGCGGCCCGATGTTCGCCGTCGAAAGCGACGCGCCCATGACCCTCGAGGGCGAGGAAAGCGTCAGCGTTTACGCTTCCTCGGACTGGGCCGAACGCGGCTTCTGCCGACAGTGCGGCACGCACCTCTTCTACCGTCTCGCCAATGGCCAGCACTACGCCTTTCCCGTGGGCCTGCTGGATGCCGGCGAACCCTGGACCATCGACCAACAGATATTCATCGATGAAAAGCCGAGCTTCTACGATTTCGCCAACGACACTCCCCGCCTGACCGGCGATGAGGTCTTCGCGCAATTCGAAGGAAGCGCTGAAAGCTAGGGAAAGCGATGGCCCCGTCTGAAACGGGGCCATCGAGCGTCAGGAAGGGAAGGAGAACTGCGCGCCCTCGCGGACGCCGGCCGACGGCCAGCGCTGGGTCACGGTCTTGCGCTTGGTGTAAAAGCGCACGGCGTCCGGCCCGTAGGCGGCCAGGTCGCCGAACAGCGAGCGCTTCCAGCCGCCGAAGCTGTGATAGGAAACCGGCACCGGCAACGGCACGTTGATGCCGACCATGCCCACCTGGATATGATCGCTGAAGTAACGCGCCGCCTCGCCGTCACGGGTGTAGATGCAGGTGCCGTTGCCATATTCGTGATCGTCGATCAGCCGCATGGCCTCTTCCATTGTGCCGACACGCACCACCAGCAGCACCGGCCCGAAAATCTCCTCGAGATAGCAGGTCATGTCGGGCGTGACGCGATCGATCAGGGTACCGCCAACATAAAAGCCGTGCTCGTGCCCCGCCACCTGGGCACCGCGACCGTCGACCACGATATCGGCGCCCTGCTGCTCGGCGCTGTCGATGTGGCCGCAGACCTTTTCCTGATGGGCCTTGGTGATCACCGGGCCGAAGTCGTTGTCGGCGTCATGGAAGGGCCCGACCTTCAGGGTCTTCATCTGCGTCTGCATCTTGGCGATCAATGCGTCGGCGGTCTCGTCGCCCACGGCCACCGCCACCGACAGCGCCATGCAACGTTCCCCCGAGGAGCCGAAGGCAGCCCCGTTCAGGGAATTGACCACGTTGTCCATGTCGGCGTCGGGCATCACGATGGCGTGGTTCTTGGCGCCGCCGAGGGCCTGGCAACGCTTGCCGTTGGCACTGGCACGTTGGTAGATGGTTTCGGCGATCGGCGTGGAACCGACGAAGCTCACGGCCTTCACACGGTCGTCGTCGAGCAGGGTATCGACAGCCTCCTTGTCGCCGTTGACCACATTGAGCACGCCGGCGGGCAGGCCTGCTTCAAGGGCTAGTTCGGCGATGTAGAGCGCCGACGTCGGGTCACGCTCGGAGGGTTTGAGCACGAAGGTGTTACCGCAGGCGATGGCCATGGGATACATCCACAGCGGCACCATGGCCGGGAAGTTGAACGGCGTGATGCCGGCCACCACGCCCAGCGGCTGGAATTCGCTCCAGGAGTCGATGCCGGGCCCGGTGTTCTTGCTATGCTCGCCCTTGAGCAGTTCCGGCACGCCGCAGGCATATTCCACGTTCTCGATGCCGCGCTGCAGCTCGCCCTTGGCGTCATGGACGATCTTGCCGTGCTCCTGGCCGATCAGTCGGGCGATCTCGTCGGCGTTCTGCTCCAGCAACTGCTTGAAGTTGAACATCACCCGCGCCCGCTTGGCGGGCGGCGTATCGCGCCAGGCCGGATAGGCGGCCTGGGCGGCGGCGATGGCGTCCTCGACGGTGGCCTTGCTGGCCAGGCTCACCTGGCCGCCGACCTCACCGGTGGAGGGATTGAAGATGTCCTGGGTGCGTCCTTCTCCGGCGACGCGTGAGCCGTTGATCAGATGGCCGAGTGTGGTCATATGCTGCCTCTCTGAGGGAGTGTTATATGGCTTGAGCTCTTCAGCCCATTCATGTGGTCGGCACTGGCGGAGTACTCGGGGCTGCTCCGGGGACGGGACTGCGAGGAGGCGCCGTTAACCCTTCCATGGGGGCTACTTTTGCCATCCATGGCAAAAGACCTCCTCTTTGCCCCGTCCCCGGTACCCCTCGCCTTGCATCACGACCGTTCATTCCAGTTCGCCGATGGCGTCGCCCAGCACATTGACAAGGCGATCGATCTCCTCGCGCTCGACGATGAACGGCAGGCCGAGCTGGATGGTGTCGCCGCCATAGCGAACGTAGTAGCCCTTTTCCCAGCACTTCATGGCGATCTCGAAAGGACGCCGCCCCGGCTCGCCGGGATACGGTTCGATCTGCAGGGCGCCGGCGAGACCATAATTGCGGATGTCGCTGATGTAGCGCGTCCCCTTGAGAGAATGCAGCGCATTTTCGAAGGTCGGCGCCATTTCCTTGACTCGCTCGATCAGGCGGTCGTTCTCGAGCACATCCAGTGCGGCCAAGGCGGCGGCACAAGCCACCGGGTGTCCCGAATAGGTATAGCCGTGGGGCAGCTCGAGCATGTAATCGGGGCCGCCCTGCTCCATGAAGGTCCGATAGATCTCGCCTTGCACGACCACTGCTCCCATGGGTACCGCCCCATTGGTCAACTGCTTGGCGACATTGAGCAGATCCGGCACCACGCCGAACTCCTCGGCCCCCGTCATCGATCCCATGCGCCCGAAGCCGGTGATGACCTCGTCAAAGATTAGCAGGATGTCGTGCTGGTCGCAGATCTCTCGCAGGCGCTTGAGATAGCCTTTGGGCGGCGGAATCACCCCGGCGGAACCGGCCAGCGGCTCGACGATCACCGCCGCGATGTTGGAGGCATCATGCAGCGCGATCAGCTCCAGCAACTCATCGGCGCGCTCGGCCCCCCGCTCAGGCATGCCCTGGGTGAAGGCGTTCTCCGGGAGTAGCGTGTGCGGCAGGTGATCGGCATCCACGCCCTGGCCAAACATGGTGCGATTGGCGCCGATGCCGCCCAGGCTGAAACCGCCGAAGTTGACGCCGTGATACCCCTTGGCACGCCCGATCAGCTTGGTCTTGCTTGGCTTGCCCTTCTTGCGCCAGTAAGCACGCGCTATCTTCAGCGAGGTATCGGCACTCTCCGAGCCTGAGCCGGTGAAAAACACGTGATCGAGCCCCTGGGGCGTCAATTCCCGCAGGCGATGCGCCAGCTCGAAGGCCTTGGGGTGGCCGTACTGGAAGGCCGGCGAGTAATCCAGCTCGCCGAGTTGGCGACTGACCGCCTCGGTGATTTCGGGGCGGCAATGCCCCGCACCGCAGGTCCACAGCCCCGAGAGCGCATCGAAGACTTGGCGACCCTGGGCATCGGTAAGATAGCTGCCCTTGGCGCCCACGATGAGGCGTGGATCGCGCTTGAATTGCCGATTGCCGGTATACGGCATCCAGTAGGCGTCCAGCTGCTCCGGGCTCAAACCCGCCATGGGGGGAAACTCGCGATCCGACATGTCTTCTCCTGCCGATAGGCGGTGATGAATGGTGCTACCGAAAATCTAGGCGGGGCGGCGGATAAGTTAAATCCAGAAATACTGAATCTCATTCAAGTCACTGGTTAACTTTACGGGCCGGCAGGGCTATCCTCGCAGGTGTCCGCCGTCGAGATGAGGAATCCCGCCATGCCTTCCCGCAGCGAGACCCTGATGGGGCAGCCGAGCGATGCCGATCTGCGCCTGCTGAGGATCTACCGCAAGGTCGTGGAGTGCGGCGGGTTCTCCGCCGCCGAAGTGGAACTCAACATCAGCCGTGCGGCGATCAGCATGGCGATGAACGACCTGGAGACACGGCTCGGCCTGCGGCTCTGCCAGCGAGGACGCGGCGGCTTCGCCCTCACCGACGAGGGCGCGGAGGTCTACGATGCCACCCTCCAGCTGCAGATGGCCGTGGCGGGATTCCGAACCCGCGTCAATGGCTTGCATGCCCGTCTCAAGGGCGAGCTCAGCATCGGCATCACCGATAACCTGGTGACCATGCCCGAGATGTATATCACCGATGCCCTCAGCGCGCTCAAGGCGCGGGGGCCCGAGGTGCGCATCAATATCCGCATGATTCCGCCCAGCGACATCGAGCTGGGCGTGCTGGACGGCCGCTTGCATACCGGCGTGATCCCGGCGCTCAAGACATTGCCGGGGCTTGCGTATCTGCCGCTCTACGAGGAAGCGTCGCGGCTCTACTGCGCCGCCGATCACCCGCTCTTCGACGTCGAAGACGTGGACGAGGAGCGGCTCGCGGTACATGATGCCGTGGTGCCCGCCTACGCACAGACGCCGGAGGTCAAGGCGTGCCATGCTCCGCTCAAGGCCGCCGCCTCGGCGACCGACCGCGAAGGCATCGCCTTCTTGATCCTGTCCGGCCGCTATATCGGCTACTTGCCGACCCACTATGCCGAACGCTGGGTGCGCGACGGCCGCATGCGTGCCTTGAATCCCGAGCGCTGGCATTACCTGACCCACTACAGCGCCATCACCCGCAAGGGCGCGCCCCCCAACCTGGTCGTGGAAAGCTACCTCGAGGAGCTGGGACGCCTGACCCAGGCCTCTGCCATCACGTCTGGCGACTGACCAGCACGATCCCCAGCAGAATCGCCGCGCCGCCAAGCACGAAATTCCAGGACAAGGGCTCGTCCAGCAGCACAGCGCCAAAAAGCACCCCGAAGATCGGTGACAAGAACGACAACACGCCCAGTTGCGAGGCCCAGTAACGGCGCAGCAGAGCGAACCACAACAGCAGGGCACCGAACGATATGACCAGCGTCTGGAAGGTCATGCTGGCCACGGCCATGCCGCTGGGCGTGGCCTGCTGCCAATCGCCCAGCCATAGGGTGATGGGCAACAACAGCGCGCCCGCCGTCAGGAGTTGGTACGTCAGCGTTTGCACGGGGGGCGCCTCGGAAAGCGAGGAACGGCGCACCACCAGCGTGGTGGCGGCCCATGACAGTCCCGCCAGCAATCCCAGGGCGTCGCCCAGGAGAATGTCGCCGGCCGGCGCCCCGGGTGCGGCCGAGGGCGCCATGGCGACCAGCATGCCCGCGAATGCCACGCCGATCCCCCACCATTGGTGCCGCGCCAGCTGTT
The DNA here is from genome assembly GCF_029544075.1 of Chromohalobacter canadensis. Lineage (GTDB taxonomy): Bacteria > Pseudomonadota > Gammaproteobacteria > Pseudomonadales > Halomonadaceae > Chromohalobacter > Chromohalobacter canadensis_A. The sequence continues at coordinate 42,589 of NZ_JAJQJH010000015.1, forward strand.
CGCCCGGCACCCACAGATGCAGTCCCAGGGCGGCGAACACCGGCGCCGTGTACAGAAACACCGACATGTGCGATGCCAGGGTGTAGTTGAGCCCCCAGGCGACGAAACCGAACTCCCCCGCAAAGCCCAGGCCGACGAGAATGCCTGCACCCAGCCGACCGCGAAACGCCGCCAGGCCGATGCCCTGAATGCGCGCGACGACCAGCACCAGCAACCCCGCCAGCAACGAGCGCAACGCGACCTGGCTCAAGGGCGTGATATCGTCGGCCACGGCCTTGATGGCCACCTGCTGCAACCCCAGCACCAGACAAAACCCGGTCATCGCGATGCCGGCAGGCATATCCAGGCCGCGTCGCAATCGCGGCGACGCCACATCCGGCCTTGCCGCGACAGTCTCCAAGGAAGATTCCTTCATGCTTCCACCCTTTGTTGAATCGAGACTCAGTGGAGCATTTGCCGCGCTGCAATCCAAACGATTAATCTGCAGCCTCAGGCTCAGGAAAACTCAACTCATGAAGATAGAACGACTGCCCCTCAACGCACTGCGTGCCTTCTCGGAAGCAGCACGAGCTGGCAGCTTCAAGACCGCAGCGGAGCGTTTGTCTGTGACTCCCGGCGCGGTCAGCCGACAAATCAAGCAACTCGAAGAACGGTTGGGCGTGGCGCTTTTCGAGCGTCATGCCAACGGCGTGCACGTCACCGATGCCGGCCACCTGCTGGCCGAGGATGTGGATGCCGGTCTGGCGCGCATCGCCAACGGCGTACAAGCCGTTCATGAGCGCGCCCATGCGGCTACCACGCTGACTCTCAGCGCCCCGCCCTCATTCACTCAATTCTGGCTACTCCCACGCCTGGCAGACTTCGAGGCGCTGGAAAGCCACGTCGAGATCTCCCTGGACGCAGACCAGGACCTGAGCGACCCAATATGGCACGGCGACGGCGCACGGCTCGCCCTGCGCTACGGACGCGGCCCCTGGCCCGGCGTCAGGAGCAAGCGGCTCTTCGAAGACTCGCTGTTCCCCGTCTGCTCTCCCGCTCTGCTGGAACGCTCCTCTATCGACACGCCTGCCGACCTGCTCGTCCATCCATTGCTCGAGGTGGTCTGGCAGTCGCGACAAAACGTCGACTTCCCCGGCTGGCGCGACTGGTTCGACGCCGCCGGGCTACCCGGCAAGACACTACCGATCCAGCAGCGGTATTCCCTTTACGGTCTGGCCCTCGACCAAGCGATCGCCGGGCGCGGCGTGATGCTCGCCAACCCTGCCATCGTCGCCGACCGCCTCGCCAGCGGCGTATTGGTACGGCCCTTCGGTGATCGCCACGTAATCGATTCGCCGTTCACCTACGACCTGATCCTCCCCGCCACCGGCCAAGCCCCGCCCGCGATCCAACGCTTCATCGACTGGTTGCTCGGTGAAGCGGCCAGGTTTCAGGGGGATCGGTTAGAGACTCGACACCGGGGACATGGCACTTGTCGGTTTCCCATGCCAAAATTCTGGAATACGTAACAGAAAGGAAGTTCCCATGGACCTCCAAAAAATCGAGGACGAGGCGCTCCATTTGCCCAAAGAGGAACGCGCACGACTGGTACAGCGATTGGTCCTGAGCTTGGAGTCTCCTTCGGAAGAAGAGCTTCGCTCGGACTGGCTGCTCGAAGCCCGATGCCGGGCAGAAGAGCTGGATAGTGGCTCGGTTCAGAGAGTATCCAGTGACGACGTCATGAGGAAGGCACGCGCCCTGATCCGATGAGTTATTCGTTTCACCCAGCGGCAGAAGCCGAATTTCTGGAGGCCATTGGTTACTACGAGTCCAAGATCCCAGGATTAGGGGAAGCCTTGATAATCGAATTCGAGGCCCTTGCCCACTTGATTGACGACTCACCAAACGCTTGGCAAGTCGCACTTGAGCCCGCTATTCGTAGAGCGCCCCTCCGCCGATTTCCACTGTCCATCGTGTATCGCGAAGCCGCGGACGGCGTTCAGATCCTAGCAGTCGCCCATGACCGGCGACGCCCGCAATACTGGCTGGGTAGGCTTTAAAAAAGGCCCGTCATAACGCCACACTCTCATCACATGCCACTCTCATACTTCCTTGGCTACGCGCGCTGCCCTAGGCACCACGTCGGCCATCTTCACCACGCTGCCCACGACGATCAGGCACGGCGAGGGAAGTGGCGTGGCGGCAAGCTTTTCGGGCATGTCGCCGAGCGTGCCGATCAAGGTTTGCTGCTCGGGCAGCGAGGCATTGGCGGCGAGCATGATCGGCCAGTCATCGGGCAGGCCGGCATCACGTAGCCCTTGGCAGATCTCGGTGACCTTCGAAAGCCCCATGTAGAACACCAGCGTCTCGTCGCGGCGCGCCAGTGCGGACCAGTCCGGCTCGCCACCGGCGCGGCAATGCTGGGCGGTGACCAGGCGTAGCTGCTGTGCGTGGGCGCGGTCGGTGAGCGGCATGCCCAGGCTGGCGGCCGTGGCGGAGGCGGCGGTAATACCGGGGACGATCTCGGTGGGCAGCCCCGCCTCGGCCAGCACGGCGAGCTCTTCGCCCATACGGCCGAAGATTCCCGGATCGCCGCCCTTGAGCCGCACCACCGACTTGCCTTCGCGCGCCAGCCGTGTCAGCAAGGCGCCGATCTCGGCCTGCGGCACACTGTGATACCCACGCGCCTTGCCGACATCGTAACGCTCACGCTGAGGAGGGATCATCGCCAGGATGTCATCGCCGATCAGGCGATCGTAGACGATGGCATCGGCTTGCGTAAGAAGGCGCCAGGCACGCAGGGTCAGCAGGTCCGCACTGCCCGCCCCGGCTCCCACCAGATAGACATGGCCGGGCCGCGTGGCACGGCCCACCGCGGGTGTGTGTGCGAGCGGAGCCCCGCTGCGATCTTCCCGCGTACCGGGCCACCAACTCGCCAGCAAGGCACTCACGCTTGCGATAGATGTATCAGGCCGTTTCCAGCGCTTCATCAGTCCCAGCATGCGCCACCTCCTCTTCGAGCAATGATTTGAGTTCGGGGATGCAGGAACCGCACTGGGTCCCGCACGCCAAGCGCGCGCCTAACGCATCGACATCGGTATCGCCACCGCGAATCGCCTCGCGGATCGACGTAGCACCGACCTGATGGCAACTGCATACCACCGGCCCCGTATCGGCCTCACCGGAGGCGCATCCCGCCAACACGCGGCGACGCTGCTCGGCATCCAGCGTGATATCGCCGAAGCGTGCATCAAGCCAGGCCAAGCCCGGCAATTCGCTGGGTGGCCCCACCATCAGCCACCACACCAGGCGCCCATCGCGAAGCCCTGCGGCGCGCAGGCGCCCACTAGACGCGTCCTCACACCATAGCGTCGCCGCCACTCCGAACTGTTCGGCGCACCAGGCCGGCCAGTCATGCGATGACGCGCCCGCATCGCTGGCCAGTTGCCAGCGCTCGGCATGATGCAGTGGCATGCGCGCCCAATAAGCGAGCGACGCACGTTCGGACAACCCGCCACTATCGTTCGCGACCAGCAGCGTCGCTTCCTCGGCGATGGCCAACGGCGCCAACGCGACGGCACCATGTTTGGTTTCGGGCTGTCCAGAGACAGGGTCGGTATGCGCGGCAAAGAGCGTGCCTACACGCCCGGCATTGCTGAACTGCGCATTCCAGTGGATAGGCATGAAAGCTTCTCCCCGGCGCTGCGCCGTCGCCACGCGCGCCCGCACACGGGCCTCGCCGTGGGCGTTATGAAGCCGTGCCAAGGCGCCGTCCACGACACCCGCGGCTCTCGCATCATCGGGGTGCAGATCGACGTAAGGCTCGGCGCGATGATTGAGCAAGCGCGGGGCACGGCCCGTCCGCGTCATGGTGTGCCATTGATCGCGTACGCGTCCGCTGTTGAGGCGCAACGGGTGCGCGGCACTCACGGCCTGGCGCGGCGCATGCGGCGTCACGGCGATCAGGCGCGCGCGTCCATCCGGCGTGGCAAAGCATCCATCCTCGAATAAGCGCGCGGTGCCACGCGGCGCCTCGGCCGTCACCGGCCACTGCAGCGGCGCCAAGGCATCGTAGGCGGCGTGATCCAACTCCGCCAGGGCGGAAATATCAAACAGACGCGGCATCCCGCCGGCGTGGTTGCCATAGCCGGAAAGTCGCGCGTGCTCGACAAAGATATCGCGAGGGTGGCAATACTCGAACGCTTCTTCATACCCCAGATGCTTGGCTACCTGGGCGATGATCCACCAGTCGTGGCGCGCCGCACCGGGCGGCGGCAACATGCCGCGCTGGCGCGAGATTCGCCGCTCGGAGTTGGTCACGGTGCCATCCTTCTCCGCCCAGGCACTGGCCGGCAGCACGATGTCGGCATACGCCAGGGTATCGGTATCCGCCATGCATTCGGAGACGATCACCAGGGGACATTTCGCCAGGGCGCGCTTGGCTTGGTCGGCATCCGGCAAGCTGACCACGGGGTTGGTGGCCATGATCCACAGCGCCTGGATCTCGCCACGCTCGATGGCCTCGAATAGCTCGACGGCCTTGAGCCCCGGGCCCTCCGGCAGGTGAGGAGCATGCCAAAATTCCGTTACCAGCGCCTGGGCGCCCGGGGTGTGATAATCCATGTGCGCAGCGAGCTGGTTCGCTAGGCCTCCCACCTCGCGCCCACCCATGGCATTGGGTTGGCCGGTGATCGAAAACGGCCCGGCACCCGGCAGGCCAAGCTTGCCGCCCGCCAGATGGCAATTGATGATGGCGTTGCACTTGTCAGTGCCGCTGGTGGACTGATTGACGCCCTGGGAATACAGCGTCACCACGTGCAATTGCGAGGCGAACCAGTAGTAGAAGGTTTCCAGGGCCTCGGCGTCCAATTCGCAATCGTCGGCGATACCCACAAGCGTCGTCTCTTCGTCACGGGCCGCCGCCAAGGCATCGTCTAGCCCTTGGGTGTGGCGTTCCAGATAGACCGCATCCAGCTTGTCCTTGTCAGCCATGAAAGCCAGCAAGCCATTGAAGAGACGCACGTCGCTGCCCGGCTTGAGCGGCAGATAGAGATCTGCGATCTCGCAGGTGTCGGTCACCCGGGGGTCGATCACCACCACACGCATCAACGGGTTGCGCTGCTTGGCGGTGCGCAAGCGCTGGAAGAGCACCGGATGATTCCAGGCCAGGTTGCTGCCCACCAGCACCACCAGCTCGGCCTCTTCCAAATCCTCGTAATTGCACGGCACGGCATCGGCACCGAAGGCGCGCTTGTAGCCCGCCACTGCGGACGCCATGCAGAGCCGCGAGTTGGTATCCAGGTGCGGCGAACCCAGAAAGCCCTTGAACAGCTTGTTGGCGGCGTAATAGTCCTCGGTGAGCAACTGGCCGGAGAGATAGCCGGCAATCGCCTGACCGCCATGTTCATCGCGCACCGCCGCCAGGCGTGTCGCCACCTGGTCGAGCGCATCGTCCCAGCTCACCTCGCGCCCGTCCACGCGTGGTGCGAGCAAGCGTCCGTGATCACCCAGCGTTTCATGCAACGCCGAGCCCTTCACGCACAGCCGTCCATAGTTGGCGGGGTGGTCCCGATCGCCTTCGACGCCGGTCATGACGCCGTCCTCGATGGTTGCCGTGACGCCGCAACCGACGCCGCAATAGGGGCAGGTCGTGTGATGCTGCATGCTGTCTCGCCCTCCGCCTGCAAACGCAAGAGGCCCGACCCCGCCGCAGCAGGATCAGGCCTCTTTGCCTAGTAGGGCGACCGTGCAGGCCGCCCGCCAATGATGAATTGCGTCTCGCCGCCGTTGGCGTTTTCGGCGCGCCGTGGCCGAAAAGATGACGTATACCTCGTTTGCAAATCCAGCGCCATCTTGGGCCTAATGCCGTTTAAACAACCACTTGGACTGGCACCTGGCTGGCTGTCCCGTGCCTACTCACACCCAAAGGCACCAGCCTGGTGCAACCCGCACGCCATACGCACAGCCATCGTTCACGCCGGCTGCCTTCCTGCCTCATCAGGGCCCACCGGTATTGCGTAACTGGCTGAATAAAAAGCCTTGGCCGGTGACTGGCACGCCCCTGGCATGACATCGGACAAGGCGGGTCAACGTCGACCCCTTGGGCACGAGACAGGCATGCGTCTCGCGCCGGCCGGAGCCGACACAGGGCTCGCGACAACACAATTCTCTTCAGGCAAAGGCGCCTGGCATCCGGTTTCCCCACCGGGTGTCAGGCGCTTTTGCGTTTCTGCTTCACACTGTCAGGGAGGCAGACGGCATGAGTGCAAGCGACGAACATCTGGTGATCGTCGGCAACGGCATGGCCGGGCACCGGTTGCTCGAGACCGTGCTGGCGCACCCCCATCGTCCGCGTCACATCACCATCCTCGGCGACGAGCCGGCAACGGCCTACAACCGTATCCTGCTCTCGCCCTGGCTAGCCGGCGACATGGACCGTTCGGCACTGACGCTGCGCGAGCGCGACTGGTACACAGCGCAAGGCGTGACCCTGATCGCCGGCGAGCGCGTCACCGCCATCGACCGACAGGCGCGCACCCTGACCACCGACCAGGGACGCCGACTCGCCTACGACCGGCTGGTGCTCGCCACCGGATCGCGTGCCGCACGCCCCGCGGTGACGGGCAGCGACCTCGACGGCATCCACGCCTTTCGTGATCTCGAGGACGGCGAGCGTCTGGCCAGCCTGGCCGACGCGGGCGGCCGCGCCGTGGTCATAGGTGGCGGTCTGCTCGGCCTGGAGGCCGCCGAAGGTATGCGCAAGCGCGGCATGACGGTCAGCGTCGTGCACCGCGCAACGCAGCTGATGAATCGCCAACTCGACCTCACCGCCGCCGACATGCTCGCCACCGAGCTGCGCGCTCGCGGCCTCGAGATCCACACCGGCGCCGACCTCGAGGCCTATGCCCCGGATGCCGACGGCCAGCGCGTCACCGGCGTCGTCCTGAGCGACGGGACCACGCTCGCAGCCGACTGCGTCGTCGCGGCAATCGGCATCGTGCCCAACACCTCACTCGCCGAACGCGCCGGTCTGGCGACCGCGCGCGGCATCCAGGTCGATGCCTTCATGACCACGTCCGATCCGTGCATTTCGGCGCTCGGCGAATGCTGCGAGTTCGAGGGCACCACCTACGGTCTCGTCGAACCCATCTGGCGCCAGGCCGAGGTCCTCGCCGCCCGGCTATGCGGCGAAACGCCCGCGCCTTATCGCGAACGCCCCTGCGCCACCAAGCTCAAGGTCAGCGGTATCTCGCTGTACGCCTTCGGCCCCATCACGCCCGCGCCCGAGCACGACGTGCTCACTTATCACGACCCGCAGCACGGCGACTACCGCCGCCTACTGCTTCGCGATGGCCGCCTGGAAGGCGCTGTCCTCTACGGCGATACCGCCGCCGGCCCGTGGTACTTCCAATGCGCCCTGGCCGGCCATGACCTGAGCGCCGGCCGCCAAGCGCTGCTATTCGGCGAGCACGACGCGCAACCGTTACTCGATACGCCCGACACTCTATCGGAGGAAGCCGCATGAACATGCCCACACCCCCCAACGCACCGCGCTTGATCGTGATCGGCAACGGCATGGTCGGCCATCACCTGATCGAGCAGCTCGTCGAGCTCGGCGCCCATCGCCAATACGCCATCATCGTGTTCGGCGAGGAGCGCCACCCGGCCTACGACCGCGTACACCTCTCTGAATACTTCAGCGGCCGTGATGCCCAGTCACTGGCGCTCTCGAGTACCGACTACTACGCCGAGCACGGCATCGAACTGCGCATTCACGACAGCGTGACCGCCATCGATCGCGACGCCAACGAGGTCGTCACCGAATCCGGCCGTCATCCTTATGATCGCCTGGTCCTGGCGACCGGCTCTTACCCCTTCGTGCCGCCGATTCCCGGCAATGATCGCGAGAAATGCCTGGTCTATCGCACCCTGGATGACCTCGATGCCATTCGCGAGGCCGCCGAAGACGCCACCACCGGCGTGGTCGTCGGCGGTGGCCTGCTGGGCCTGGAGGCCGCCAATGCCCTGCGCGGCCTGAACCTGGACACCGCCGTGGTCGAGTTCGCGCCCCGCTTGATGCCCATGCAGGTGGACGCCGAAGGGGGCGCGTTGCTGCGCGAGAAGATCGAAGCGCTCGGCGTGCAGGTACTCACCGGCCGTGCCACACAGCACATCGAGGCCGGCGAGACGAGCTTTCACCGCATGGTCTTCCAGGACGACAAGATGCTGGAAACCGATCTTATCGTGTTCTCCGCCGGCATCCGGCCGCGCGATCAACTTGCGCGTGACTGCGCCTTGGAAATCGGCGAACGTGGTGGCGTGGTCATCGATGACCACTGCCTGACCAGCGACCCGGCGATTCTCGCCGTCGGTGAAGTCGCGCTGTGGCAGGAAAGCATCTTCGGGCTGGTCGCGCCGGGCTACCAGATGGCGAAAGTCGCCGCCGCCACGCTGACCGAAGGCGATGCGACCTTCACCGGCGCCGACATGAGTACCAAGCTCAAGCTTTTGGGCGTAGATGTCGGCGCCATCGGCGACGCCCATGGCGAGCGCACGCCCGGCGCTCGCACCTTCCGCTACCTGGACGAGATCAAGCAAGAATACCGCAAGCTGGTGGTGTCCAGCGACGCCAAGAAACTACTCGGCGCCATGCTGGTCGGCGACAACGCGACCTACGATACCCTGATGCAGTACTACGCCAACGGCCTCGAGCTCCCCGAGGACCCGGCCTCGCTGATCCTGCCCTCCAGTGATGGCGCCCCCACCCTGGGGCCGGACGCGCTGCCCGAAACGGCGACGATCTGCTCATGCCACAACGTCACCAAGGGCGATATCTGCGCCACGCTCGACGACGGCGCCCTGGATCTGGCCAGCGTCAAAGGCGAGACCAAGGCCAGCACCGGCTGCGGCGGCTGCGCGGCGCTGCTCAAGAGTGTCGTCGATCATGAACTGGAGGCGCGCGGTGTAGAGGTCGACCAATCGCTGTGCGAGCACTTCGCGCACACCCGCCAAGAGCTCTATTCCATTGTCCGCGTGGAGGGCATCAAGACCTTCAGCGAACTGATCGAAAAGCACGGCACGTCATCCGGGCATGGCCTGGGCTCTTCATCCGCCCCGCAGCTCGGCTGCGATATATGCAAGCCCGCGGTGGCCTCGATACTCGCCGCCTGCTTCAACGAGCCGATCACCAATGCCGCCCATGTGCCGTTGCAGGACACCAACGACACCTTCATGGCCAACATGCAGAAAAACGGTACCTATTCGGTCGTACCGCGCATCCCCGGCGGCGAAGTCACGCCCGAGAAGCTGATCGTGCTGGGCGAAGTCGGCAAGAAGTACGGGCTCTACACCAAGATCACCGGCGGGCAGCGCGTCGACCTGTTCGGCGCCCAGCTCCATCAACTCCCCGATATCTGGGGCGAACTGATCGAGGCCGGCTTCGAGACCGGCCACGCCTACGGCAAGGCCACGCGCACGGTGAAATCCTGCGTGGGTAGCACCTGGTGCCGCTACGGCGTGCAAGACAGCGTAGGTATGGCGATCCATCTCGAGGAGCGCTACAAGGGGCTGCGATCGCCACACAAGCTCAAGTTCGCCGTCTCAGGTTGCACTCGCGAATGCGCCGAAGCGCAGAGCAAGGACGTCGGCGTGATCGCCACCGAAAACGGCTGGAACCTCTACATCTGCGGTAACGGCGGCATGCGCCCGCGCCACGGCGAACTCTTCGCCACCGACCTCGACGACGAGCAGTTGATTCGCACTATCGACCGCTTCCTGATGTTCTACATCCGCACCGCCGACCGTCTGCAGCGCACCTCGGTGTGGCGCGAGAACCTCGAAGGGGGACTCGACTACCTCAAGGACGTCGTGCTCGACGATAGCCTCGGACTCGGTGACGAACTCGAAGCCCAGATGCAGCACATCATCGACACCTACGAATGCGAATGGGCCAACACCCTATCCGACCCGGAGAAACTCAAGCGCTTCCGCACCTTCGTCAATGATGATGGCCCCGATCCGGACATCATTGCTACCGAGGAGCGCGGTCAACTGCGCCCGGCCTAAGCTATTGGACACTAATGAGGAAAACACCATGAACACTGCAACAGCCCTCAAGAGCGAAGTGACCTGGCAGACTCTGTGCTCAAAGGCCGATCTGGTGGCTCATTCCGGCGTCGCCGCCTGGCTGGCCAGCGCCGACACGCAAGTCGCGCTTTTGTACCTGCCCGGCCTGGCCCCCGAGGTCTACGCCGTGGACAACCACGACCCGTTTTCCAACGCCAACGTCATCGCACGCGGCATCGTCGGCGATATAAAAGACGAACCCGTCATCGCCTCGCCAATCTACAAGCAGCACTTCCGCCTCTCTGATGGCGTCTGCGTCGAGGACGAAAACGTCCGCCTGCGTACCTGGGAAGTCAAGATCGAAGACGAGCAGGTGATGATCAAGACATAGCAACGGCCATCAAGTATCGACGTCGCCATGCAGGCACCGGCCTGCGACGAAGATCCGCTGGGGGCGCAGGGCGCGATCGAGCAAGGTAATATCGGCATCGAAGCCCAGCGCCAGGCGCCCCTTGTGGGCATGCAGGCCCAACACGTGTGCGACGTTAGCGGTCAGCAGCCCCAGCGCCGACTCGAGTGGCAATACCTCCTCCTGCACGAGCCGTTGCCAGTCCGCGATCAGCGCCGTATTGCGCGCCACCTGCATGCCCACATAGGCGCCATCGGCGTCGAACTCCGGCAGGCTGCCATTGCAGTCGGAACTCAGGGTGATGCGTGTCGACGGAACGCCACGTGCCAGGAGTCGCGACACTGCGTCGAAGGCGGATAGTCCGTCGCCCGCGTCTTCGAAGGCGGTGACATCCACGCTGGCACCAAACGCCAGCGCATAATCCGCCGCGTCCTCGAGCAGCTCAGGACGGCGATTCACATGGGTCGGGATGATCTGATCAGGTGGAAGCTCGGTCTCTTCAAGCAACTGGCGCAGAGGCGCCAAGCCGCGCTTGCCATCGCCGAGATGGAAATGACAAATGCCTCGCTTGCCAGCCAGCATGGCGCCGACGCGCGCGTCGCTCACCAGCCGGGCGAGCTCATCCTGGCGCGGCTGGCTCGAGCGATGATCGGAGATGGCGATTTCCCCGACGCCGATGACCTCGGGGATCCACGCCAGATCGCGCTGAATGTCGCCAGTAAGCGTCGGCGGCGGCACACGATACGCGCCCGTATACATGTAAGCCGTTAGTCCCTCGGCCGCGAGGCCGCGCACCGAGGCCAGTAAATCGGCCGGCGAACGGCTGATGCTGTCGGTACCCAGCACCCCGACGACCGTACCGATGCCCATCGACGCGATGTCATGGGCGCTGATCGGCGGGCAGCGCGTACCGCAACCGCCCTCGCCCCCGCCGCCGGTGACATGCACATGCTGATCGATAAAGGCGGGCACGGCGATCAGATCGCGCGCAACCACTTCCCGGATGGGCCAGCCACGGGGGACCTCGAGACCCTGTCCCAGCGCCACGATTTTCCCGCCGGCCATGAGAATGTCGGTAGCCGCCAGTCGTTCGGGCGCAAACGCCTCGCCGACACGCAGCAGGGTCATCGTACCGGCGGGGCGTGCCTGACCCGGCCTCATGGTCGTGCCCCTTCGACACCATTCGGTGTCAGCGACTCGAAACGCCGCCCGCGCAAACGCTCGGTGACGGCATCGACATCATCCACCAGCAACACCAGCAGATCGCCCTCGGCGGCCTCGTCGAGCGCCCGATCAACCGCATCGAGTTCTTGCATGACGGTCTCGACCCGACACCCGTTCGACACCGACGCCGCGCCCGCACGCAGCAAGTCGACAGTCTCGCCCGCGGGACGCCCACGCGGGACGGTATCGCAGAGAAAGACGATGTCATGCATCTTGGCGAGCAACGCGCCCAGCGCGAACAGATCCTCGTCACGCCGATTGCCTGGGGCACTGGCCACGCCGATGCGCCGTTGCGCCGGAATGCTTCTCACCAGCTCGCTCAAGGCCTCGAGTGCCGGCACGTTGTGACCATAGTCGATCAGCACCTTCACGCCACCGGCATCGATCAGGTTGGTGCGCCCAGGGTTCTGCCCCGGCGTCGGATGGAAGGTCTGCAAGCCCAGTTGTATATCGGCGATACTCAGCCCCAGCGCATGGGCCGCGGCACTCGCCGCCAGGGCATTGGCGATATTGAAGCGCGCGAACCCGTCGAAGGTGATAGGCGCGTTCGTGACGGGAAGCACCTCGGCCACCACCTGGCCTTGCAGCATCACGATATGGCCGTGATGCACCGTGAAAGCGACGCCATGGTCGCTCACATGCTCGCGTATGACCGGCGAGTCGGGGTCCAGCGTGAAGTAGATGATGTCGCCACGCGCCCATTCGCCACTCGCCAGCACGCGCGGATCGTCGGCATTGAGCACCGCGGTGCCCGATTCGCCGACCGCATCGATCACCACGCTCTTGCAGCGTGCCAGTTCGTCCAGGGTATGAATGTCGCTCTCGCCCAGATGATCGCTGGCAATGTTCAACAACACGCCGACCTGGCATTCATCGAACCCCAATCCCCGGCGCATGATGCCGCCACGCGCAACCTCGAGCACGGCATACTCGACGGTGGGCTCGCGCAGGACGGTCGCGGCGGCCTGCGGGCCGCTGTAGTCGCCACGCATGATAACGTGATTGTCGATCTCGATGGCCCCCGTGCACGCCGTGCCGACACTGCGCCCCGCCTGACGTAGTAAATGCGAGATCAGGCGGACCGTCGTCGTCTTACCGTTGGTGCCGGTGACCGCCACGATGGGGATGCGACCATTATTCTCGCTCTCCGGAAATAGCATATCGACCACATGATCGCCGACGTCCCGGCCAGTGCCGTGGGTCGGGGAAAGATGCATGCGAAAACCCGGCCCGGCGTTGACCTCGACCACCGCCGCCGATTGCTCCTCCAGCGGGCGCGTCAGCGTCTCGGCAAGCAGGTCGATGCCGATGATATCGAGGCCCACCAGACGGGCGATACGCTCCGCCGTGTAGGTCACCTCGGGATGCACATCCTCGGTGACGTCCGTCGCCGTGCCACCAGTGCTCAAATTCGCAGTCGGCTTGAGATAGACGACCTCGTCGCTTGAGATAACGCTATCCAGCGTCAGGTTCTGCTGCGCCAGCAGCCGAAGCGTTTGTGCGTCGACATCGATTTGCGTCAGCAGGTTTTCATGGCCGATGCCACGGCGCGGGTCGCCGTTCTCATTGTCGATCAATGCTTGCAGCGTGCTCTTGCCATCGCCGACCACGTGGGCCGGACGCCGCCTGGCCGCCGCCACGAGCTTGCCGTCAATCACCAGCAGCCGGTGATCCTCTCCCCGGATATACTGCTCGATGATAACCGCCTCGTTGTGGCCGGACGCGACCGCAAAGGCGTTTTCCAAGGCCTGGTCATCCTCGATGTCCGTGCTGACACCACGACCGTGGTTGCCGATCAACGGTTTAACGACGACCGGGTAGCCGATTTGATGCGCCGTTTCGAGTGCCTCGTCACGTGAATGACACACATGTCCGCGCGGTACAGGGATACCCGCTTCGCCGAGAATCCGCTTGGTCCAATCCTTGTCATGAGCGATGCCATGGCCAATCAGGTTCGTACGGCAGGTCACCGTCGCCTGAAAGTGTTGTTGGCGATAACCATGCCCTAATTGTACGTAACTAGTGTCTTCGTCGAGGCGCGCATAGGGAATTCCACGGCGCTGCGCGGCCGCCACGATCGAAGCGGTCGATGGCCCCAGCATGTGTGCGTCACGTACATCCTTGAGGCGGGCGATGATCGCCTCGATATCGCTATCTTCGCCCGCGAACAGCCGGGTAACGACCTCCACCGCCTCGACCCCGGCCGCCAGGCCACATGCCTCATCGCGGTAGCGATAGACGACGTTGTAGATCCCCGTCTCGTAGGAATCGACCGTCTTGCCATACCCAACCGAGAAGCCGATCAGATTCTGCAACTCGATCGCCACATGCTCGACGACATGGCCGGCCCAGGTACCCCGTGTCAGCCTTTCCAAAAAGCCTCCGGGCCGCCCCACCGAGCAGCGATGCTCCGCGAGGGTCGGCAAAAGCCGGGAGGTACGCTCGACGATACCGGGCACGGTGTCACTTGGCTGCGCCTCGAGTTCCTCGATATCCAGGCGCATAAAAATCGCCGGGTAGCGACTGTAATAGTTCGGCCCGCGCAACGCGCGATGCTCTAGAATCTTCATGTATTGCGCCTCCCTGCCAATACCGTTTCGAGCTCATCTGCCACCAGGTAACGTCGCGCATCGACATCGTAGCCGTGACCGCTGACCATGGCGTGCAGGATCATGTTTTCGACGGCGACGGGCTCGCCCATTTCCAATTCCGAGATATTCGAACTCGCGAGATCCCGGCTATCGATGATGATGACATGCCCCGGCCCGATGGTTTCGAGCACACGGTTGGGATAGATAATGACGGCAGCGTCCTCACCGAGGCCGATGCCCAGTTGCTCGGGATTGCTGGCACCGACTTCCATCAGGCGAGTGAATCGCCCCCGTTCGAGGAAATGGCTGTCGATGATCATGCCACGTACGAATCCGAGTCCGAAGGTCATGTTCACCGCGCCCTTGCGCAAGGCATCCGACGCCGCACCGTTGTAGATCATGGTGCTGGGCATCGCCGCCGCGCCCGCGCTGGTGCCCGCTACCACAGCGCCCACTCGCAAGCGCTCGCGGATGGCACGCAACGTGGCGGAGCCTCCCAGCACAGTGGTCAGGCGCAGTTGGTCGCCCCCGGTGAAGAAGATCACCCCACTGCGCTGAATCAAACGGGCATTGTCGACATCGGCGGCTTGCTGACGATCCTGAATATTCAGTGCATGCACCTGGCTCGCACCCAGCCGACGGAAAGCCGCTTCATAGCTGGGCAAGAGCTGTTCGGGAATACTGCTCGCCGTGGCGATGACGGCCACTTCGCGACTGTCCTCGGGCGCCAGTTCGAAAACACGCTTGAGAATGGCAAGTTCGGAGGTTTTGTCCTCGGCACCGCCAATGGCCACGATATGGCCGCATACGGTAGGGGGTCGTGACGTCATATTCCTCTCGCCGTTTAGCAACGCTGTTAAGGAAATGCTGAACCATTACCTCTTCTACAGGTAATGTCGTATCGCGTGACAATCGAACCCGATTCTTCACTTATAACAGCCCTACCTCATCCCCGCCAGATTAATGCTCCCTTCCTCCCCGGACCATTCTTTTCCCGTAAAACAATGAGATTCTCGTTTATACTCGTTTTGGCTCAGCGCATTCGTCACAACACGCTATTCTGCAAACATTGACATCTCCCATTCCCAGTCTAAAAGGGTAGAACAACCAAGAGCGGTACGAACCATTGTGCTTCGGCTCACAGGATCCCAGCAGCCGAGCTTGCGCCAGGAGGCGATTATGAGCGACAGGAACGTGTTCGTTGTCGGGTTGGATGCACTTAACAGGAAGCGCTTGGAACATCTGCGCGGTGCCGAGCACTACCGGTTCCATGGCGTGATCGAACCCTCGGAGGTCTACGACACGGAGATCTTCCCCATCGAGGACATGCTGTCCCGGGCCGAGGCGCAGTTGAATGAATTCCAGGACCCGATCGATGCCATCGTCGGCTACATGGACTTCCCCGTGTCGACCATGTTGCCCCTACTCTGTGAGCGTTTCGGCACGCGCTCCACCAGCCTGGAAAGCCTGCTCAAATGCGAGCACAAGTATTGGAGCCGATGCGTTCAACGCGAGGTGATCAGCGACTATATCCCGCGCTTCACAGCGTTCGACCCCTTCGACCCTGAGGCACTGCATAAAATTGGTGAAGAAGGTCTTTACTTTCCCTTCTTCGTCAAACCCATTAAATCCTCGGGTTCACGCCTGGGTTTTCGCATCGAAAGCCCTGAAGATTTCGAACAGGCCATCTCACGATTATGCGAAGACATCGGAACGATTTCAGAACCCTTCAATTTCATTTTGGACCACGCCAAACTATCTGAAGAAGTGCGCGCCATCGATGGCGGCTATTGCATGGCGGAAGAGATCATAGGTGGTTGGCAATGCACGGTAGAAGGGTATGTTTTCCAAGGTGATATCGTACCCTATGGCATCGTCGACTCGATTCGATATCCACAAGTTCTGAGCTTCTTCTATTATCGATATCCGTCGCGCCTTCCCGATCATATTCAGGAAAAAATGCGAGAACTAACGCGCCAAGTCATGAAACATATCGGCTATGATAATGCCGCCTTCAACATCGAATATTTCTGGGACGAAGTACAAGACCGCATCTGGCTATTGGAAATCAATACGCGTATCGCGCAATCGCATTGCGATCTATTCGAGAAGGTCGATGGGGTCAGTCACCAGCAGATAACGGTGGATCTGGCGCTAGGCCAACTGCCCGACATGCCCTATCGCCAAGGAGCGTTCAAGGTCGCGGCGAAATTCTTCTATCGGGTGTTCTTCGCCGACGCCACTATTAGCCGCGTGCCGACGGAAGAGGAAATAGAAGCCTTGGAGAAAGCGTTTCCCGGCACCGTGATCGCGCTTCAAGCCGAGATCGGCACCCGGCTGTCCTCCCTTCCCGAGCAGGATAGCTACAGTTTCGCCCTGGCCTATATATGGATGGGCGCAGACGACGATACTGCGCTGGAAGAAAACTATGCGCGGCTCGCCGAGCAGCTACATTTCGAATTCGAGGAGATCATCGGCTAGCGCCTTACCACCCCAAACCTCATTCACGGGAGCACTGCATGCACATCGTTCGCCATTTTCCCCGCCAGATTCACGAGGAGGAAGACTGGATCACGCTCGCCGATGGCTGCCGACTGGCCGTGCGTATTTGGCGCCCGATAGATGCCGAACGCGACCCCGTGCCGGCTATACTCGAGTATTTGCCTTACCGCAAGCGCGACCTGACGGCGATGCGCGATGCTCAGTCGCACGCTTACTGGGCCGGCCACGGTTACGCCGGGGTACGCGTCGACATTCGCGGCAGTGGTGAATCGGATGGTGTGCTGCGAGATGAATACCTGCAACAGGAACTCGACGATGGCGTCGAAATCCTAAAGTGGCTGGGGCAACAAACGTGGTGCACCGGAAATGTCGGCATGATCGGCATTTCCTGGGGCGGCTTCAACGGCCTGCAAATCGCGGCGCTGCAGCCTCCCGAACTCAAGGCAGTCATCACCCTGTGCTCGACCGATGACCGCTACGCCGACGATGTCCACCATATGGGCGGCTGCCTGCTCGGCGACAACTTGTCATGGGCCTCGACCATGTTCGATGCCAATGCCTGTCCGCCCGACCCGTTGCTCGTCGGCGAGCGCTGGCGTGAGATGTGGCAGGAACGCCTCGAGGACAGCGGCCTGTGGCTGGCCAAGTGGCTGCAGCATCAGCGCCGCGATGCCTACTGGAAGCACGGCTCCGTCTGCGAGGACTTCTCTCGCATCCGCTGCCCCGTGTACGCCGTAAGCGGCTGGGCCGACGGCTATTGCAACGCCGTTTTCCGCTTGCTGGCAGGACTCGACGTGCCACGCAAGGGCCTGGTGGGCCCTTGGGCGCACAAGTATCCCCATCTGGGCGTACCGGGCCCTGCCATCGGCTTTCTGCAGGAATCGCTGCGCTGGTGGGATCACTGGCTGAAAGACAAGGACACCGGGATCATGGACGAACCGATGCTGCGCGTCTGGATGCAAGAGTCGGTGCCGCCCTCGGCGCGCTATGAGACACGCCCTGGGCGCTGGGTGACTGAACCCAGTTGGCCATCGCCGCGCATCGACATGCAGCCCTTCCGCCTGACCAGCGGCCACGACCTGCTGCCTATGGCGGCGGCCTCCACTCTCCCTGAGGACCACGACGAGACACCGCTTTCGATACGCTCACCGCTATCGGTGGGGCTTTTCGCCGGCAAGTGGTGCTCCTACAACGCTCCGCCGGATCTGCCTCACGACCAACGCGACGAAGACGGCGGCGCGCTGGTTTTCCAGACGGCGCGACTCGACCAGGACATCGAAATCTGCGGGCAGCCCGTGGTCGAACTCGAGATAGAGGCCGACCAACCGGTGGCGATGGTCGCCATACGCCTCAGCGACATCGCCGAGGACGACAAGGCCACGCGAATTTCCTATGGTCTGCTCAACCTGACCCACCGTGACAGCGACGAACATCCTCAGCCACTGGAACCGGGCAAGCGCTATCACGTGCGCGTGCTACTCAAGCATATTGCCCAGCAGTTCCCCGCAGGTAACGCCATTCGGCTGTCGATCTCGAGCAGTTACTGGCCACTGGCTTGGCCTTCGCCGGCCCCGGTCAAGCTGACGATTCATCCCGCCGGCAGCCAGTTACTATTGCCATGTCGCACTCCCCAGCCCCAAGAAGAAGCTGCACTGCCTGCATTTGCGCCACCGGAAGCCGCCCCGCCGCTCGCCAGAACCCTGATACAACCCAGCCAGGAAACGTGGCGGGTGATACGCGATCTCGCCAATGACCAAACCACGCTCGAAGTCATCAACGACGAGGGCACCTTCCGCCTGGATGACATCGACCTTGAACTCTCGGTGCGCATCACCGAACGCTATACCTACGCCTACGGTAACTACGACAACATCAGCGGCTGGACGCAATGGGAGCGTTGTTTCCGGCGTGGCGACTGGGAAGTGCGCAGCGTGACGCGCACCTTGATGACCTCCAGCACGGAAAGCTTCCGCGTGCGTGCCACCCTGGACGCCTACGAGAACGATAGCCGAGTCTTCGCCAAGAGCTGGGATGAGGAGATCCCGCGCGACCTCGTTTAGACACTCATGGCGGCGACACCAGCCAAAAATTGCAATTTTTTGGCGCTCGGCCATGCTTACGTCATACGACACGCGAAAGGAGAATGCCCGACACCCCACCTCGACCGGACTGTTTCGCAGGCGACGCTGACAAGGTGATTCGGGCGCCACATGCCCGCAACATCATCCTGTCAGGGTCGGAGAAGCCGTTAACCAAGGAGTGCTTCCCCCGATGGTGAGACTCGACAAGAAAGTGACCCGGCTCTACGTGCTGGATACCAATGTCCTGATCCATGACCCCGCAGCCCTGTACCACTTCGAGGAACATGATGTCGTCATCCCTATGACGGTGCTGGAGGAACTCGATAAGCACAAGAATGGGATTCGTGAAATCGCCCAGACCGCGCGGCAAATCAGCCGCACGCTTTCCGACCTGACGTCTCGCTTCACTCCCGAGCAAATTCAAGAGGGCATTCCATTACCCGTGAGCCATGGTCCCAGCGGCCGCCTGCGTTTCCTGTGCTACACCGACCTCAAGACGCTCGACCCGCTGGTCGATTCCCCTGATAACCGCCTGCTCGCCGAGACCTGCCGTCTGCGTGACGAGCGTCCCGATGCTTCGGTGATTCTGGTCACCAAGGACATCAATCTGCGCGTCAAGGCGGCGGCACTGAACGTTCCGGTGGAGGATTACCTCAACGACCGCGCCTTCGACGATCTCGACGCCATGATCGAGGGCGCCAAAGTCTACGCCGAGGCCGGCGTGGAAGGCCGAGGGCTGTGGGACCGGCTCGATGTCGAGGTCGATGTCGAGCGCACGGAAGACGGCACCTTCTATCACCTTGCTGGCGAGCTGCCCAAGGACTGGCACGTCGGCATGCTGGTATCGGACAGCGACAATGGCGCCGATTTCGAGGCCATCGTACGCTCGTTCGCACCGCACCGCGCCACGCTGCAACTGCTGACCAACTACCGTCATCACGACGGCGTCTGGGGCGTACACGCCCATGACAGCCGCCAGAACTTCACCCTCAACCTGCTGATGGACCCCGAGATCGACCTGGTCACCATCGCCGGCAACGCCGGGACCGGTAAGACCTACATGACGCTGGCGGCGGCCTTCCAGCAAACCCTCGATAGCAAACACTTCGAGCGTATCGTCTTCACCCGCGCACCGATCCCCATGGGCGAGGATATCGGCTTCCTCCCGGGCACCGAGGAAGAAAAGATGTCGCCCTGGATGGGCGCCTTCCACGACAACATGGACAACCTTTTACGCGACGAACAACACGGCAGCTCAAGCTGGAGCGACGGCGCCACCCGACAGTTAATCGGCTCCCGTGTGCAAATTCGCTCGCCAACCTTCATGCGCGGACGCACCCTGAGCGACACTTTCCTGATCATCGATGAGGCGCAGAATTTCACCCCCAAGCAGCTCAAAGCACTGATCACGCGGGCAGGGCGCAATACCAAGCTAGTACTGCTAGGTAACGTCGGACAGATCGACACGCCCTACCTCACCGCCAACACCTGTGGCATGGCCTACGCCGTGGAACGTTTCCGCGACTGGCCGCATGCCGGCCACGTGACGCTGAAAAGCGTCGAACGCTCACGCCTCGCCCTCGCTGCCGAGGAACTGCTCTGACACCGCGTCGATAACGCAACCTCCTTTTCATCCCTCTCAACGCAGAGCGCCCCGGTCAAAAGACCGGGGCGCGCGCTTCACACCATTCTTGAGCTTACGACGATCACTTTACATCTTAAGACGATCTTTATAACCGTCTTGGTGGTAACCGTAGGGTCACGCCATGTCGGTGGTGAGGCTACTCTTCGGTAGAAGAGGGCTTGCGGTTGTTGACCACGTCTTCGATGAGCTGCTCGTTCTCGCTGCGCGGCATCTCGTCGAGCATTTTCTTGGCGGTCTGGTAATCGCAGATCTCGGTATTGCACGAGCTGCAGAACACGATATCGTCGGGTTGCTGCGCCTGGGAGACCGTCACCTTATGACTGCCGCAATTCGGGCATCCCTTGGGCAAACGCAACTCGACGGAAAAATCTTCGTTCATCGCCTTTCCTCCATGATCCTGCCGTGGCGGAACGAGCGCCGCGCCGCGACCCTCGCAATCCATGTGTCTATCTATCCATGTGCCTATCCACAGTGTTTGGGGCCAGAGCGGAGAAATCAAGCGCAGGCACTTTTTAAGCAACGTCTGCGCCCAAGCAACGTTAGTGCCGCAGAAAGACCACCCCCAAGTTGTTCGCCGGCAATTCGTCGACGCGTTGCAACGCAAGCCCGTTTAGCTGGGCCTCCGCCTCGACATCCTCCAGAGCACGAATGCCCCAGGCTGGGTCGCGCTGACGCAGGTCGGCATCGAAGGCCGCGTTGCTCGCGGCGGTGTGTTCGCCGTCACGCATAAAGGGGCCGTAAACGATCAACACACCACCCAACGGCAAGCGATGCCCCGCCTCACGCAATAGCGCCTGGGTCGCCGCCCATGGCGAAATATGCAGCATATTGATGCACAGCATGGCGGACGGCTCACCGGCCTCATCGGGCCAGGGTTGGGTGACATCCAGCGCGAGCGGCGACTCGATATTCGTCAACTCCGCGTGACGCCGCCAAGCGTCGATGGAACGACGAGCCTGCGCGCTGGGATCGCTGGGTTGCCAAATCAGCGCGGGAAGATGCTGGGCGAAATGCACGGCATGCTCGCCACTACCGCTGGCAATTTCGAGGACACGGCCAGAGGCCGGCAACACCTCGCGTAGCAGCGCCAGGATCGGCTCGCGGTTGCGCTTCGCGGCGGGTGTGGAAAGGCGCACGCCGTCACCGGGCTCGGGCGTTTCCATGCTCTGCATCATGCCTCCTTCGCGCCCAGCCGAGCGTTCAGCCACTGGCCAATGTCCTCGATCTGTTCGGGGCATAGCGCATGCTGCATGGGGTAAGTACGGTAATTCACCTCGTAGCCCAGCGCCTCGGCTCGCTCGGCGCCCTCGTGGCCCAACGTTTCGGGCACCACCGGGTCGAAGCTGCCGTGATGCACCTCGATGGGCAGTGCACGATTGGCCTCGCTAGGCTGAATCGACTCGGCCGTGGCGAAATAGGTCGAAAGCGCCAACAGGCCCGCCAGCGGCTTGGGGTACGTCAACGCCGCGTGGTAAGCCACCGCCCCGCCCTGCGAGAACCCGGCAACGACAATGCGGCGGCTATCGATGCCTTTGGCGATCTCGGCATCGATCAGCGCATGAACGCGCTCCGATGAGGCCTTGAGCTGGGCCTCGTCGATGCGCCGACCAAGGTTCATGTCGAGAATGTCATACCACGCCGGCATCTCCATGCCACCGTTCACCGTCACCGCAAGGCGTGGCGCATGCGGCAGGATGAAGCGCACCGCCAGCGACTCATCCAGCGGCAATGCCGGCACCAGCGGCTCGAAATCGTGGCCATCGGCCCCCAGCCCATGCAAAAGAATCACCGTCGCATCGGCGGCGCGGTGGTGGGGTTCGATGATCAGTGGCGAAGAATCGGCCATCGGCTCGGCTCCTTGAAAGGCATTCGAAGACACAAAGACTCAGGATGTGCAAAACGCACAGCGCTGTCTATGCCGGCGACGATGTTTAGCCGTCACGGCCTAGACCGCGTCTGAACAGTACCTAGAACGGCCAGACCATCGGGGTCAGTACCAGCGTCATCACGCCGACCAGCACACTTAGCCCGCCGCCGACACGCAGATAATCGCTGAACCGATACCCACCGGGCCCATAAACCATCAAGTTGGTCTGATAGCCGATAGGAGTCAAAAAGCTAGCCGAGGCGGCGAACATCACCACGATCACGAACGGCATGATATCCACGCCCAGTTGCTGCGCGGCGCCGGTGACGATGGGAAAGCTAATCACCGCCGCCGCGTTATTGGTGACGATCTCGGTCAAAAGCGCCACCACCAGATAGGTCCCGATCAGCAACAAATACGGGTTGCCATCGGCGAGCGCCAAAGCGACCTGGGCCAAGGCCGAGGCGGCGCCGGAACTTTCCATCGCCGCCCCCAGACCGAATGCAGCGGCGATGGTCAGCAATACTTGCGTATCCAGCCCCCGCCGCGCCGCGCTAATCGTGCAGCAGCCCGTCATTAGCGCCAGGGCAGCGCCGAGCATTGCCGCCTTGAGCAGGCTCAACACGCCGAACGCCGCCAGGGCGACCACGCCCAGCATGATGCTCCACGCCACCCAGGCCCGTTCATGGTGCGGGCGCGCCTGACCGTTGAGTTCGCTGATCAACAAAAAATCCCGCGACTGGCGGTGGCGCTCGATGAACGCCGGGCGTACTTCCATGAGCAACACGTCCGCCGGTTGTAGCTGGATCTGCCCCAGATTGCCGGATACTCGCTCCCCATGGCGACACACCGCCAGCACCGAGGCACCGTAGAAGGTACGAAAATGCCCCTCGCGCAGACGTCGCCCCAAAAACTGGCACTGTTCGGAGACCACCGCCTCGACCAGACGCCGCTCGGCAAAGGATTTCTTGAGGCTCGACTGCCCCTGCCCGGTGGGCCGTAGACCGCGAATCTGCTGCAGCTCCACCGCCGCTTCCGTCGTCCCGGCGAAGACCAGCCGATCGTTGGCCTTGAGACGCTCGCCGCGCCCCACGACCGAAACCACGTTGCCCTCACGTTCGATCTCGACCAGAAACAACCCATCCAGGTGGCGAAGTCCAGCCTCTTCGACGCTCTTGTCGACGATGGGGCCTTGCGGGTCGACCTGCATCTCGATGGTGTACTCGCGCGGATTCTCGAATACATCTGCCGCCGTGCGGCGCTTAGGCAGCAACCAACGCCCCACTAGCATTAGATAGGCCAGCCCTACCAGCGCCACGGGCACGCCAATCCAGGCGATATCGAACAGATGCAAGGCCCGCTCGGGATAACGCTCGCGCAGCAAGCCATCGACCACCAGATTGGTGCTGGTGCCGAGTAGCGAACAGGTGCCGCCTAGAATCGAGGCGAAACTCAGCGGCATCAGCAAGCGATGTGCTGGCAAACGCAGACGCCGACTCCAACTCAGCACCGCCGGCAGAAACGTCGCCACCACCGGCGTGTTGTTGAGAAAGGCGCTGGTCGCCGAGACAGGGAGCAGCAATCGAGCCTGAGCGCCCAGCTCGTGGCGCGGACGCCCCAGCACGTAGCGGATGAGCAGGTCGATACCGCCCGTCTCGCGTATGCTGGCCACGAGGATGTACATGAAGGCCACGGTGAAAAGGCCCGTGTTGGAAAAGCCGGCCAGGGCCTCGTCGGCATTGATGACGCCAGCGCCGAACAGCGCGATCACTGCGCCCATGAGAATCACGTCCGGGCCGAGGCGACTCATCGCCATCAACAGAAAAGACGCCGCCACAATGGCCAACGTCAGCCAAGCATCGAATGGCATACCGCCAGTGTCCTAACAAAAGATACGATGCCCGCATTGTGACGAACCGCGAATATTCCAGGAAGTTATTTGTGGGAATGGACTTAGATACTTTTTGATCTATACAGACAAGGAAAGCCCATGGTTCGCTGGTGGCTGACACTGCTCCTCGTCAATGCCGCGCTCATCACTACGGCAATCCCCCGCTTAGGCGTCGCCGCCATGCCTTGGCTGGCGCTGGAGGGCCTTATCTTGGTCGGCGCGCTGAGTCTGTGGCCCCCGCAGCGCCTCGCGCGACGGTTGTTGGCATACGTCAGTGCCACGCTGATCGTACTGGCACTGGCCTGTGCGCTGGGCGATGCGATCACCCAAGAGATCCAGGGTCGGCCGCTCAATCTCTATCTCGATCCCTCGCAGGTACCGATCCTGCTGGAATTATTGCGCGACAACCTGGGTCTACCGGTCAGTATCGCACTGGTGATCGCGACGCTCCTGGCGCTGCTGGTCATCGGCCTCGGATTGGGACATCTACTGGCGAGCCTGCCGCGCCACGGCGCACCTCGCCGCTGCGCCTGGGGCACGCTGATGCTCGGCGTTGGGCTGGCGCTTCTCGGCCTATGGCGAGATACGACGACTTTCGGCACGCCCGGCATGACGATGCTCACCGACCAAGCCACCCGCGCCTATGAAACTCAAGCATCGTTGCGCGATTTCGATGCACGTCTGGCGGCGCGTGAATCCCTGCTCGATGCGCCGGGCGGCCAGCCCTTGCCCAGCCTCGCCGAGACCGATGTCATTCTGGCATTCGTGGAATCCTACGGCATGGCCGCGCTCGAACGTGAGCCCTTCGCGGCACCGGTGAACCAGCGTCTCGACGCCATGACCAAGGCCTTCGCGCAAGCCGGGCTCAGCATGGCCAGCAGCCGGATTGTCTCGCCCACACTCGGCGGGCAGTCACGTCTGGCGCATGCCAGTGTACTCAGCGGATTGTGGGTAAGCTCACCGCTGCGCTACACACGATTGCTCGAAAGCCCGCGTGCCACCTTGATCGACGACTTCGAACGCACCGGGCACACCAGCGTGGCCATGATGCCGGCGATCTACCGAGATTGGCCGGCAGGGCGGCGCCTGGGTTACGACGAAATCCACGACGACGCGCGGCTCGACTATCGCGGGCCGCGCCTGGGCTGGGTGACGATCCCCGATCAGTTCGTCTGGCATCGCCTGCACCAGGTACGCCGCGAACATCGCGAACCGCTGTTCGCCGAACTGGCCCTGATCAGCAGCCATGCGCCTTGGGTGCCGGTGCTCGAACCGCTGCCCTGGAACGAACTCGGCGACGGCGAAGCCTTCGCGCGCTGGGAAGGCGAAGGCAGCGACTTCCTTGAGCTTTGGGGGGACAACGCCGGTATGCGGCAACGCTACGGCCCCGCGCTGGCCTATTCACTGGCGGTCGCTGGCGAATACGCCGTGCGTTACGTTAACGACGAGACCCTACTGATCCTGCTTGGCGATCATCAGGCCGCGCCGGGCATGTTGGATGTCACGCCCAACAAAGAGGTGCCGATTCACATCATCAGCGGAGACCCTGCCCTGATCGCACCACTACTCGAGCACGGATTTCAGCGCGGGATGCAACCAAGGCGTGACACGCCCGCGCGCTCGATGGCCGAGCTGCGCGGGCTGCTGCACAGTCTGTATGGGAACGACGCCACCTGACGCCGCTCCGCCATACGAGGCCTGCATGAACGTCAGGCGTGTGCCCGGTCGCGGCGATCCTTGATCCAGCTCGCCACGCTAGTGGTCACCAGCGCCCCGACGATGATGGTCATCGACAGCCAGATGGGGATCTCGGGAATCGACTCGATGGGATGCCCGCCGTTGATGAACGGCAAGGTGTTCTCGTGCAACGCCTCGAGCACCAGCTTGACGCCGATGAAGGCCAGAATCACCGACAGCCCCAGGCCCAGGTAGACTAGGCGCGACAGCAGGCCGCCAAGCAGGAAGTACAGCTGCAACAGGCCCAGCAGGGCAAAGGCGTTGGTGGTGAAGACGATATAGGGCTCGCGCGTCAGCCCATAGATGGCGGGAATGGAGTCCAGCGCGAATAGCAGGTCCGTGAAGCCCAGCGCCACGATCACCATGAAAAGCGGCGTTACCAGCCGCTTGCCGTCGACCTTCGCGATCAGACGCTGGCCATGGTATTCCCTGGTCGCGGGCAGCCAGCGCTGTACCAAGCGCACGGCCAGGTTGGGGCGATATTCCTCTTCTTCGTCGCTGTCCTCGAAGCTTTCCTTACCCAGCTTGTAGGCGGTCCACAGCAGGAAGGCGCCGAAGATATAGAACACCCAACTGAATTGATGGATCGCCGCCGCGCCCACAGCAATGAAGATACCGCGCATGATCAACGCAATGACAATACCGATCAGCAGTGCTTTCTGCTGATGAATACGCGGCACCGCAAACTTGCTCATGATGATCACGAACACGAACAGATTATCTACCGACAGGCTCTTCTCGGTAATGAAGCCGGCGAAGTATTCGCCACCGCGCTGCGCGCCCCATACCCACCAGAGCCCGGCACCGAATGCCATGGCAATAGCGATGAACACGCACGACCATGCCGCCGCTTCCTTGAAGCTCGGCTCGTGCGGCTTGCGAACGTGAAAGACGAAATCGAAAACGAACAGCGCGATGATGCCAGCCACAGTGGCCAGCCATACCCACAGGGGGACGTGCATAGGTCTACCTCCGGTCAACGGTCAACGTTGCCGAAGGTCTCTCCCACTCGACATTAATGCCGAGCCGCTATCACCGGGGCGTTGCGCCCGTGCTGACGATGACAGCGCGAAGATACGAGCCTGGCGACCCGCTTCGGGAATACTCCCCTTCCGCTGCGGCGCATTGTGGGACGAGGTATGCCGCAACGCAACGTTTATCGTCGCGGCATGCCCTGATCATCTCAACCCCAGCAATGCACGTAGCGATAGGCCGTTTCCGCCAGACGCGAATCAAGCCCCCACGGCGCGAAACGTCGTGCCATTTCATCGACGACCTCACGCAGCGGTCGCGACGCCTCGCGTACGCGTGCCTCTACAATGGTGCCAATCGTGAACAAGGCACTGTTTTCAGGGCTAGGTCATCCACACGCGGCGTTTCCAACCACGGCGCCTTGCGTGCCAACTCAACATCCTCCTGAGTGATCATTTCCCAACCTCCCGATTCGGTTTGTCTCGCATTTTGCTTGTGACTCACGGCTCTCTATACGACTTTAGTTCAAGTCACGAAGTTCCGCCATGCGTCACATCAACGCAATCGTCATGTGATAAGGGGCCGCCGTCGCAAGAGCGAGTCGCGTGGCAATGCGAGCAAGCGCTCCTCAGCCGAGGATGAAGATCACGCAGGCCGCAGTGAGCGCCCCCATGGTCCCGTTGAACACTCGCCAAGCGCGAGGGCCCTTAAGCCAGCGCCCGATAGCGGTGCCGAATCCCGCCCAAAGCGCGATGCAGGGAAACCCCACGAGCTCGGCCACCCCCGCCAGCACGAGAGCGTTGACGACGGTGTTGCCGTTCTCGGGCAGAAAGCTCGCCATCAGCGTCAACCCCATCACCCAGGCCTTGGGATTGGCGAACTGGAAGGCGGCCGCTTGCCAAAAGCTCAAGGGGTGACCTTCGCTCGCGCCGAAGTGCGGCGGCGGCGCCGTCGCGATGCCCCAGGCCAGATACAGAAGATAGAGGCTGCCGATGATGCGCAGCAGCGTCTGCACCAGCGGAAAACGCTCGAAGACGACACCCAAGCCCAGCGCCAGCGACGCAAACAACACGAAGCAGCCACCGATGATGCCCAATAGATGCGGCAAGGTACGTCGGAACCCGTAATTGGCCCCGGAGGCAGTGAGCATCATGTTGTTGGGGCCCGGCGTGATGGTCATGGAAATCATGAACAATGCAGCGGGCCCAAAAGCAGACAGCGTGTCCATCTTAATTGTACCCTCACAATTTATTTAAACGGGTTTATTGTCTCCCTCTTTTGTGAGAATAATGAGTGTAATAACAGCGTCAAAGGTTTTATTGTCACCATGACAATCTGGACACCCGAGCTGCCTGAGGGCGGCCCACGCTACCGGCGCATCGCCGAGGCCATCGCCAAGGCCGTAGAAAGCGGCGACCTAGCACCCGGCGACAAGCTACCGCCCCAACGTCGTCTAGCCGATCGACTAGGCGTCACTATCGGGACCATCACCCGCGCCTACGCCACGGCCCATCACCAGGGCTGGGTCGACTCCCGAGTTGGAAGCGGCACCTATGTACGCCAGCCCCTCGGGGAAGCGCCCACCAGTTTTCGTGCCGGGCAACCTGTCGATCAGGGCATGATCGACATGGGAATGAGCCTGCCGCCACCCCATCCGTTACGCACCCAGGGGCTTCAAAACGCACTCGAGAGCCTTACCGCCTCGCCTCAGTCTCTTCAGGCGGCCACCGAGTATCAGCCGGAAGCCGGCAACGAGGGGCAGCGGGCGCGCATCGCGGCCTGGCAAGGGAGCCTTGGCCTGCCCGACGATCCGGATCGGCTGATCATCACGCAAGGCGGCCAGCACGGCATCCAGCTCGTCCTGCAAGTCCTCACCCAGCCGGGCGACTTGGTGGCGGGTGAAGCGCTGACATACCCGGGCTTCATTTCCGCCGCCCAGCAGGCCCATCTGCGCCCGATGGCAGTGCCCATGAACGAGGGGGGCATGGATATCGATGCCCTGGCCCGGTTGTGCGCCCGCCAACCGCCGCGGGTGCTCTACACCACGCCCGACCTCAACAACCCTACCGGAGCGCAACTCGACGAAGCACGCCGCAAGCGGTTGGTGGCCCTGGCACGCGAGCACGACATCTGGCTGATCGAGGACGCCGTGCAGTACCTCCCGGAGGCCGAGCGCGGCACGCCACTGGTCGCACTGGCGCCAGAGCGCACCCTGCACATCTTCAGTACCTCCAAGGTGCTGGTCGGTGGGCTACGCATTGGCAGCCTCACGGTGCCGGCGCATCTGCTGGAGCGCCTGGGAACGGCAATCCGCACCCAAAGCTGGATGGTTGCACCGCTGATGGTCGAGACGGCCTGCCGCTGGATGGAGAGTCCCACCAGCCAGGAGTTGCTCCACTGGCAGATCGACGAGCTTGCCGCCCGCCGCACGCTGGTGCTGGAACGCCTATCTGACTACGGGCCGATGAGCCGTCAGGGCTCATCGATAGTATGGCTGCCACTACCGGCAGGACGACGCAGCAGTGAATTGCAGACGCTACTCGCAAGGCGCGGCGTCAAGGTGTCCACTCCGGAGCCCTTCTGCATGGGTAGCGAACCGGCCCCCCAGGCATTGCGATTGTGTCTGGGTCCCCCCGTGAATCGCGAATCATTGGAAAAAGCGCTATCGCTGATCGACGAAGCACTCTCGGAATCGCCATCGTCGCCTTGGCAGACCCTGTAACATTCGTTGATCGCACTCTAAGCTCCCCATTGCGACGCACCACACACGCGCACAAAAAACCCGCCGAACGTTTCCGGCGGGTGTTGGTGATCGCACATTGTCGTAATGCTTCAACTCGTGCGAGAGGCGTTATCGATCAGCGACCGACGACGCGGTCAGGCCGGCATACTGTTGGCCTTGGGATCGCGCGACCAGACTCGATGCTGGCCCATCGCCTCGGTGAACGGGGTAAAGACATCGTCCACCGTTGCCCCCAGAAAGATACCGTCTTCCTGAGTGGGAACAGAAGCGGCAGACAACAGATCCTTGCCCTCACCGATGGCGGCGATCGCCTTGAGGTGCTTGTAGGCCTCCTGGACGTAATACAGCCCCAGCCCGGATTGAGATAGCGCCTTGGCGCTTTCGGCGCCACCGACCACGATCACCGAATCCAGCGTCACCGACGGCAAGCCGTTGAGCATGGCATCGGGGACGACCTGCTGCCCGTTGGTCGCCTTGACCGGCGCCATGCTCGGTGCAATGACAATGCCCTTGGCTCCCTCGGCCTCGAGCTTGGCCTTGAGGGCTTCCACCTGATCGCCATCGACGCCGTCGGCAACCAGTAACGCTACCTTGCGGTACTTGATGTCATGCGGCAGGCGCGCCATCAGGCTCAGCGCCTCGGAAGCCTGTTGTGAGCTCGTGCCCAGTTCCTCGGCGGGAGCCGGTTTCTCGGCAGGCGTTTCGATACCGTGGTTTTCACCGACTCGCCGCGCCAGTTCAAGGTCGATGTTGGGCAGGATCTGCTGGATCACCCGCTCTCGAATCCATGGCCGCTCTACCTTGGACAGCTCAAAGGTGTAAGCGGCAATGATGTGTTCCTTCTCAACCTCGGTCTGCGAATTCCAGAACAACGTGGCCTGCGAATAGTGATCGCCGAACGACGCGCTACGCGCGCGGATCTTGTTGGCATCGACGCGCTCGTTGACCGTCTCGAAGCCGCCATTTTCCGGTGCCGGCGGCGTTTCGCTCGGGTAGCCGTTATCGATCGAGTTGGGCTCGTAGGACGCTTGGCCCTTGTCGATAGTCTGGCGATGCATGGAATCGCGCTGGTTGTTGTGAAACGGGCACACCGGCTGGTTGATCGGGATTTCGTGGAAGTTGGGCCCACCCAGACGCAGCATCTGGGTATCCAGATAGGAGAACAGGCGTCCCTGCAACAGCGGGTCATTGGTGAAGTCGATACCCGGCACGACGTTGGCCGGATTGAATGCCACCTGTTCGGTCTCGGCGAAGAAGTTATCCGGGTTGCGGTTGAGCACCATCTTGCCGATGGGAGTGACCGGCACCTGCTCCTCAGGAATGATCTTGGTCGGATCGAGCAGGTCGAAATCGAACTTGTGCTCGTCCTCTTCCTCAACGACCTGGATACCAAATTCATATTCGAGGAAATCACCGCTCTCGATATCATCCCACATATTGCGGCGATTGAAGTCCGGGTCGCGCCCCCAGAGTTTCTGCGCCTCGTCCCAGATCAACGAGCAAGTGCCCGCCAATGGTTTCCAGTGGAACTTGACGAAGCGTGCCTTGCCCTGCTTATCGACCAGCCGGAAGGTGTGCACGCCGAAGCCTTCCATGTTGCGATAATGACGCGGAAAGGCACGATCCGACATGGTCCAAAGCACCATATGCGTACTTTCCGGCATTAGTGAGACGAAATCCCAAAAGGTATCGTGTGCCGACTGGCCTTGGGGAATCTCGTTGTGCGGCTCGGGCTTCACGGCATGCACGAAGTCGGGAAACTTGATCGCATCCTGGATGAAGAACACCGGCATATCGTTGCCGACCAGATCCCAGTTGCCTTCGTCGGTGTAGAACTTCGTGGCAAAGCCGCGCACATCGCGCACCGTATCGTTGGAACCGCGCGGCCCTTGCACCGTGGAGAACCGCACGAAGACCGGCGTTTTCTTGCTCGGATCCTGGAAAAGTCCTGCCTTGGAGTACTCGGCGGCTTCCGCGTAAGGCTGAAAATAGCCGTGCGCCGCCGCGCCGCGAGCGTGGACGATGCGCTCGGGAATGCGTTCATTGTCGAAGTGATTGAGCTTCTCGCGGAAGATGAAATCTTCCATCAGGGTCGGGCCGCGCTCACCCGCCTTCAGCGAATTGTGGTTGTCGGCGATCCGGGTACCCTGATTGGTTCGCAGGTCGTGCCCTTCCGCATCGCTGCGGAACGCTTCCAAGCGATCCGACTTGCTTGTCTCGGTCGTTTTATGCGCCGTGTCGTGCGCTTCATCGCTGTTGGGATGCGTATAGGGATTCTTTGCCATGATCAAACTCTCCTCGTTTGCGGAATGGCCCCCGTGCACCTCGCAAGACATCGTCCGAACGCGGCCTATTAAATTCCATGGCCTACCCGTTCGGCGACGCTTTGTTATCAAGTCTTTTGCGTTTGCTGTTTGAAGGTAGACAGAAGTACCTAAGCAGCGCAAATACCGCTCACCCAAGCACCGCTATCAAACCGCACCACACAAAAACGCCGCCGGACACACGTCCGGCGGCGTTTCACGGTGGCCCTCAGGCCGCGCGTCAGCGTTCGTGCGAGTCGCTTGGCAATGCAGCCGGCTGGCTTTCCCCTTGGCCACGCTCACGCAGGGTGAAGGCGCCGACGGTCTCGGCGAGGCGCTGCGACTGGGCCTTGAGCTCGGCGGCGGCGGTGGCGCTTTCCTCGACCATGGCGGCGTTCTGCTGCGTCATGTTGTCAAGATCGGTCACCGCCACGTTGACCTGGCCGATGCCGTCACGCTGCTCACTGGTCGCGGCGCTGATCTCGTTGAGCACATCCGTGACGCGTGTCACGCCATCGACGATCTCGTTCATCGCCGTGCCCGCGTTGCGCGCCAGCTCGGCGCCGCTCTGGGTCTTGCTCGAGGCGTTGTCGATCAGCGACTTGATCTCACGGGAGGCATCGGCGCTGCGTGTGGCGAGCTGGCGCACCTCGCTGGCCACCACCGCGAAGCCACGCCCTTCCTCGCCGGCACGCGCCGCCTCGACGGAGGCATTCAGGGCCAGCAGGTTGGTCTGGAAGGCGATGCCATCCATGGTGGTGACGATCTCTGCCACTTGCTGCGAGGCCGTCTCAATCTCATCCATCGTCTTGACCACGTCCCCGACGACTTCGCCACCGCGCGTCGCCGACTGACTGGCCGATTGGGCCAGGCCGCTGGCCTGACTCGCCGAGTCCGCGGTATGCGAGACAGTACTGGTCAACTCCTCCATCGAGGCCGAGGTTTCCTGCAGACTGGAGGCAGTGGTATCCGTTCGTCCGGCAAGATCCTGGCTCGCCGAGGCGATCTCCGACGAGGCGACACGCACCGAATCGCTGCTATCGCGGACATCCAACAGCACATCGTTCATCTTGTCGGCGAAGGCGTTGAACTGCGTCGCCAGCTCGGCGATCTCGTTACGGCCACGCACCGGCAAGCGCTGGGTCAGATCACCGCCACCGGAAGCGATATCGCGCATGCGTCCAGCCAATTGGCGCAGCGGCCGCGACAGGCTGCCACCCAGCAACCAACTCACGACCAGACCCAGTGCCGCGATGACCGCGCCCACCCCGATCATGCCAAACATATCGGCCTGGCGCTGGTCGGCCAGTTGCCCTTCGAGAGTGTGCAGGCCAGCCAGCACGGCCTCCTCGGGCAGACGAATCGTCAGCACCCAGGATTCCGGAGAATCGCCTATGGTGAAGGGACGATAGATCTCGAAGCGCCCGGCCGCCTCGTCGAAGCGATAAGTCGTCTCGCCGTTCGCAGCCGCGTTCAGCGGCTGGCGCATCGACTCGTCAAGGGCGCCAGAAGCCGCTTTCCCCAACGAGTCGGGCGCCTGGGTGGCCGCGGCGAGCACACCGCGAGATGCCACCAGCGCCATGTCGCCTACACCGTCATAGAGGCCCTGATTGGCCTCGGTGAGCAGGCCCTGAAGGAAGTCCACGTCGAAGTCCACGCCGGCTACGCCGCGGAACTCGCCGTCGACCTGAATCGGCACGTTGAAGGAGGTGACCAGCTTGCGCTCGCCGTCGTAGTCGTAATAGTACGGATCGATGACGCAAGTGCGGCTGTTCTCCTTCGGGCACAGATAGTACTCACCCTTGCGGACGCCCTGCTCATTGGGGGTCTGCAGCCCCTGACGGTCGTTCAGCGCCAGTGTCAGCACCTCGAGCTCATCATCGGCGGTGCGATACCACCACGGCATGAAGCGGCCATTCGGGCCATAACCTGCGTCTTCACGGCCCGTGTAATCGCTGTCATCACCGAAGGCGTTGGGCTCCCAACCGATGAAGGCATCCAGCAGATCGGGGTTTTCTGCCACCGTGTCGCGGACGACGTTCGACAATTCCTCGCGGGACAACGAGACACCTCGGTCCTCGCCCATCAGCTCATTGAGCGAGGCCAGGTTACGCGCTTGTCCCAGTGCCTGGGTCAGCCGCGTCTTGATCTGCTCGGCCTGAGTCGAGGCCACCGCATCCAAGCGTTGCTCGA
Source organism: Chromohalobacter canadensis (assembly GCF_029544075.1). Taxonomy (GTDB): domain Bacteria; phylum Pseudomonadota; class Gammaproteobacteria; order Pseudomonadales; family Halomonadaceae; genus Chromohalobacter; species Chromohalobacter canadensis_A. The sequence continues at coordinate 76,791 of NZ_JAJQJH010000015.1, forward strand.
TGTTTTGCTCGAGCAATCCTCGCGTCTGTTTCTCGACGAGCTCCGCCGACCGGGAATTAGCGAAGGTCGCATAACCGACCAAGGCCACCACCAGCACCACGATGCAGGCCCCGACGAGCGTCGCGACCAAGGTGCGAATCGATTTGAAATGCATGCTCACATCTCCCGCCGTGACGGCTCGGTAGAGGAACATACAAGGCGCGACGACGCCGATACGGCACCGCCTGCCACGTGGCGACACATGGACAAGCAAGACAACATGGAAACGATCTCGTTTGGGATAGGATTCGAACGGGAAGGAGCATGAAATCGATGCCCCGTGCCAAGCGTATCGGCATCTCAGGCGTGAACTTTAAGGCAAAGCGCGAGGCGCCCACCGCTCCCCTGAGCCATTCGCTTGTGGGTTCGGACCTACACCACCGCGAGCAATAGGCGTACATGCTCTGCTTGTAATGGCACTTGGGGTTTTGCAAACTGCCTCGCGTTGGCGCCGAGGCAAGACGCGCCGCTGGCAGCATGCCCCAACAACGACAACAGGGAACGCGGTATGTCCGATGCCTCAAGGCACTCCACGATGCACCTGGGCGATACCTCGCCTACGCCCCCCACACCCAGCGACCACCTGCACAATCTGCTCCGGCGCGTGGCCCAGCATGACCGCCGCGCCTTCGCTCAGTTGTATGCGTCCACGTCGGCGAAACTCTACGGCACGGTGCTGCGTATCTTGAGAGAACGGGGCCGGGCCGACGACGTGGTGCAAGAGGTCTACGTTACGATCTGGCAGAAGGCGGCACAGTTCGACACCGGGCGCGCCTCACCCATTGCCTGGATGGCCGCCATCGCCCGCCATGCCGCCATCGACGAGCTACGCCGCCAGCCTCGTGCACCTCACGAGCCGGAAGAGGCGCTGGCCCACACGCCCGCCGATGCGCCCAGCGCCCGAGAGCACCTGGAGCACGAGCAGGACGCCAAGCGGCTGCATGCGTGCCTGGAGGCGCTCGAGGCCGAGCGCCGGGACATGGTCCGCCTCGCGTACCTGGACGGCTGGTCACGCACCGACCTGGCCACGCATTTCGAACAGCCGGTGAATACCGTCAAGACCTGGCTCCATCGGGCCTTGAAGCAACTCAAGGGGTGCCTGGCACCATGACCGACCACGACGACATCGACATGCTCGCCGCCGAGTACGTACTGGGCACCCTCGACGCCGAGGAACGCGCCGAGGTGGCCCGGCGCCGGCGGCACGACGCCGATCTCGACGCGCGCATCCTCGCCTGGGAAGCACGCCTCGCCCCGCTCGGCGACGAGGTCGAGACCATCGCCCCAGGGCCGGACCTGCTGGCCAGGATCGAGCGTCGCATCGATGAGCTCGAGACGACTTCGCGAACAAACTCCAAGCCGGAAGACGACACGGACGACACGGACGACACGGACGGCACGGCCCAGGTGATCGCGCTGCGTCGCCGCCTCGGCTTCTGGCGCGGATGCGCCGGCCTGGCCACGGCCGCGGCGCTGATACTCGCCGTGGTGCTGATCGCGCCGTTCGACGACACGCCGGATGCCCCGCCCTTCGTGGCCGTCTTCCAGCAGGACGACCAGCAGCCGGCCTTCATGCTTTCCGTCGACCTCGACAGCCGCCGACTCAACGTACGCCCGGTGACCGCCAAGCCGCTGCCGGATCGCAGCTATCAGCTATGGATCAAGGCGGATGCACTGGGGCCCAAGCCCCGCTCGGTGGGCGTGTTGAACGACGACTTGAGCCTGCCGGCCGACGCCCTGAGCAACTACGATTCCGAGTTGCTCAAGCGGGCCACCTTCGGCATCAGCATCGAGCCGCCGGGCGGTTCCCCCACCGGCCAGCCGACGGGCTCCGCGATTCACGGCTACCTCTACCCCACCGACCGGGACGCGGTATCACAGCATTTGTGAATTTTTTTCGCGTCGAGGTGAAACCTTGCCCGGGCTCCTTGCGTAACTAAGAGCACGCCCATCTCAACCACTTCCCAAGATGGGGCGTGCTCGGAACTCAAGGAGAGAATGATGACCAAGCTCATGGCAAGTGCATTCGTATCCGCCACCCTGCTCGCCGGCGCCTCACTGGCCCAGGCTGAAATGCACGGTGACAAGCATCCGCAGGTCTGGGCCGACGATCAATCCGTCACCGGCGGCACGGTCACCGCGGAAGAGGTCACCGCGGACAGCAACGGCTGGCTGGTGGTCCACCGCACCGACGAGAGCATGAAGCCCGGCCCCGTGGTCGGTCACGCCCCGCTCAAGGAAGGCGAGAACATGGACGTCACCGCGCTGCTGACCGAAGACGTCAGCGCCGGCGATCACCTGATGTTGATGGTCCACAGCGAAGAAGGCGGCATGGAGCCCGGCGTGTTCGAGTACACCCTCGGCGCCAAGGAAGACGGCCCCATCAAGATGGACGGCAAGCTGGTGACCGAGACCATCACCGCGCAGTAAACGTCATCCGGCATGCCGAGAGACGGAAGGGGCCTAGCGGGCCCCTTTTTCATGCCTCGCGCCGTGCTCGCCGGTGCATTGCGCAGGGAGCTTTTATTTCAGCACTTCCAGGGAATAGACCCAGTTGGCCATGATCGTCGATGCGGTCAACCAGAGAGTCAATTTGACGGCACTCATCTATTTGTCTAAATTGTTCAAAATATTTTGAACAAACTGAACAAAAGAGCGTGCCATGCAGAAAACCGACACACAGCGCCTGGAAGAAGCGCGCGATGTCATGATCAGCGCCCTTGCCCAAAGCATGGTGGCCTACGGCGTTACGCCCTCGGTGGGACGAATCTACGCCGTGCTCTATTTCTCCGCCTCACCGCTGACACTGGACGACATCAAGGAAGAGGTCGCCATGAGTAAGGCGAGCGTCAGTACCGGTGTCCGCGAGCTGATCGATACCGGCATGGTGTCGAAGGTGTGGAAGAAGGGCGACCGCAAGGACCACTACATCGCCGAGAAGGACTTCTTCAAGAATTTCCTGAACTTCATGGTCAGGATGCTGCGCCTGGAACGCGGCATCATTCATAAGGCGGTCGAACAGACCGAGCCGGTGATGCGTGAGATCGCGGATCACGGGGCGGACAGCGAGACCAGGGAGATGGCTGCAAAAGACCAGGCCTTGGTCAGCGGTTCGAAAACGTACCTGACCTGGATCACACAGCTGGCCAATGCCATGGAGTCGGGAGACATCTTCGAGCATTTTCCCCGGCCCGAGAGCGATACGCCGCTGTCGGACCGCCATTCCCCCCAAGAGAACATCAAGCATGAAGACAAGTGAAACCGCCCTGGTCGTGATCGATGTGCAGAAGGAAAGCGGCTTCAGCCTGCGCGGAATGGATGGCGTGGTGCGCAATACCCAGTGCATGATCGAAGCCTGCCGAGCGGCCGGCATCCCGGTCATCTACACGCGCCAAATCAATCGCCGTGACGGTATCGGCCTCTCGCTCGACGAGCCCCGCCAGGCCAGCGGCGAACCGCACTTCTACGCCGATAACCGTGACAGCATCGAGATTGTCGACGAGATCCGGCCACAGAAAACCGACATCGTGATCGACAAATACCGCTGGAGCGCCTTCTTCGAAACCAGCCTGGACCTGATGCTGAAAAGCCTCGGCGTTAAGAACCTGATCATCGGCGGCGTGGTGACGGACGGTTGCCTGATGACTTCGGTCTTCGACGCCTACTTCCGCGACTACCGCATCCAACTGGTTCACGACATGTGCACCGCCTCCAACGAAGGCGCCCACATGGCCGCGATGCTCCACATGGCCAACTGGGTCTACTCCCTGGAAGTGCTGAATACCGACAACACGATCAACTGCGTGGAAGGGCACGCGTATGCCGCCTGGCAAGCGGATGACGCCGATGCCTTGCAGTTCACGCCGGAAACACTGCGCGAGACCTTCGCCACGCTTACCGCTGCTGCCGACAAACAGTGATCGGGACACTCGAACACAGGAGAACAACATGAGGTTCACACAATTATCGACATTGCTGACTGCCACATTGATGACGGCAGGCGTCCAAGCCGCCGACCAGCCTCCGCTGACCGCTGACGGTGTCGAAAACGCCACCATCACCTTCGGGATGCCGGCCTGGACCAGTACCGAAGCACCAACGGCCATTGCCGAGCAGATTTTGGAAGAGGCAGGCTACAACGTCGAAAAGACACTGCTTGCTCAACCAGCCATCTTCCAGGGCATGCAGGCCAAACAGATCGATTTTTTCATGGACGCCTGGCTGCCCTACACCGAGCAGGCACTGTGGCGTGAATACCAGGATGATCTGCAGAAAGTTGCCACCAGCTATGAAAACGTGCCGCTAGGCTGGGTGGTCCCTGCCTATGTCGAAGAAGAGACCATCGGCGATCTGGAAGGCAAGGCGGATAAATTCGACGGCCAAATAGTGACCATCGGCGCCGGAGCGGGCATTGTCGACCTCTCCGAGCAGGTAATGGCGGATGAAGACTATGACCTCGATGGGTATCAACTTGCCTATACCAGCGAAGCCGCCATGATGGGCGTAATCAGGGACAAGATGCCCAACGAAGAGCCGTTCATCATTACCGGCTGGCGTCCGCACTCCATGTTCTCGCAATACGATTTGAAGTTCCTGGAAGATACGGAAGGACACTTCAAATATGACAACGTCTACGTCCTCTCCTATCAGGGTATCGAAGATAAATACCCGCGCGCTTACGACATCATGTCCCGCTGGAGCATCAACGTGGACGATCTGGAAGCGATGATGGCTGCGTACGAAAACGACAATGTGTCATTCGAGGACTCCGCCGCCGCATGGATCAAAGATAACCGCAAGCACGTGGACGAGATGCTCGGGTATTGATTGGATGCCTGCGTAGCAACATAGACGCAGAGCAATGCCGACGACATTTCCCTCCTCGGGACCATGCTCGGCGAACACCTCGCGATTGGTGTCGTCTGCATCTTGTCTCCTCGATGATCGGCCGAGGCACCCGGCCGCTTGTCGTCACGAATCGCGCCGTTACGGCGCGGGGCGTGTCAGATCGAGACTCAGCGTCACGGTATCCACGGTGTCGCCAGCGGGCTGCGTCACGAATCCCAGCTCCGCCGCCATCTGCCGCATGGAGTGATTTTCTCGCAACACATCGGCGAAGACCTGGCGAATGCCGGTCTCGCGGGCGTAGTCGATCATCTGCTGCATCAACCGATAGCCGAGGCCGGTGCCTTTCTTGTCGCTGCGGACCATGATCGCGAACTCGGCTTTCTCCTTGTCGGGGTCGGCGGAGAGCCGTACCACACCGACGATGGCCGCATCCTCCGGCAAGGTCGCCACGAAGGCCATCTCGCGGTCGTAGTCGATCTGCGTCAGGCGCGCGGCGAAGGCATGATCGAATGCCTTGATGGCCGCGAAGAAACGCAGCCGCACATCCTCCGGCGTGGAATTGCGCAGCATCTCGACCAGCGCGCCCTCGTCCTCGGGACGAATGGGCCGCAGGCAGTAACGCTGCCCGGCGCGCGTCTCGATCTCTTCCTCCAACTGCTGCGGATACGGCCGAATCGCCAGGGGCTTGCGCTGGTCGCCCTCGGCGCGGACCACGATGCGCGCATCCAGGGCGATCACCCCGCTGGCATCCGTCAGCAGCGGATTGATGTCGAGCTCGACCACGCGCGTCAGGTCGCTGACCAGTTGCGAGACCTTGATGAGCGTCGCGGTCACGGCCTCGAGGTCGGCCGCCGGGCGGTCCCGATAGCCACGCAACAACCGCGCCACGCGTGTCGAGGCGATCATGTCCCGCGCCAGCAGTGGATTGAGCGGCGGCAGCCCCACCACCCGGTCGCCGATGACCTCGACCGCCGTGCCGCCCTGGCCGAACACGATCACCGGCCCGAAGAGGCTGTCTTCGGCGACGCCCACGATCAGCTCATGCGCCCCCGGCCGGCGGATCATCGGCTGCACGTTGAAGCCCTCCACGCGGGCCTCGGGCTGGGCACGCCGCACCGCCGCGAGCATATCCTCGGCGGCCTGCGTCACGGCACCGGGCGAGGCCAGATTCAACTGCACCCCACCGACATCCGATTTATGCGAGATATCCGGCGAGAGGATCTTCAGCACCACCGGAAAGCCCAGCCGCTGCGCTGCCTGACTGGCCTCCGCCGGGGTCCGCGCCACGATGGCGGGTACCGTGGGGATGTCATAGGCCGCGAGCACCGCCACCGCCTCCGGCTCGGTCAGCACGCTGCGCCCCGCCGCGATCACGCCGTCGATAACCGCCTCCGCCTTGGCCGGCTCGAGGGTGACGGCTTCGGCCAGCGCCGGTGGCGTTTCCATCAGTGCCTGCTGGTTGCGCCGGTAGCTGAACAGGTGTGAGAAGGCCCGAATGGCCTGCTCCGGCGTCTCGTAGGTGGGCAGGCGCTGCGCGGCGAACAGATGCCGCGCCTCGTCGGGCGCGCCCTCGCCCAGCCAGCAGGTCAGCACCGCCGCGTGCCGCGTGCCGAGCGTCTCGACCACCGCCCGAGCCGCGTCCAGGCTATCGGCGACTGCCGCCGGACAGTTCATGATCAGAATCGCATCCGCGCCGCGTTCGTCGAGCAGCGCCTCGAGGGCGAGCGCGTAGCGCCTCCCAGGCGCATCGCCCAGAATGTCCACGGGATTGGCATGCGACCACGCCTCGGGCAGCACCTCGTTCAGGCGTGCCAGCGTCGTCTCGGAGAGTTCGGCCAGGTGCCCGTTCGCGGCGGCCAGCGCGTCCACCGCCAGCACGCCGATGCCACCACCATTGGTGAGAATCGCCAGCCGGTCGCCCTTCACGCGGATGCCGGTCGCCAGGGTGCCAGCGGCCTGGAACAGCTCGTCCAGCGTTGACACCCGTAGCATCCCCGCGCGCCGGAATGCCGCGTCGTAGACGGCATCCGCCCCGGCCAACGCCCCGGTATGCGACAGCGCCGCCTTGGCCCCCGCCGCGCTGCGACCGGCCTTGACCACCACCACGGGCTTGTTGCGCGAGGCCATGCGCGCCGCCGAGAGAAACTTGCGCACCTCGGTCACCGCCTCGACGTAGAGCAGGATCGAGCGGGTCTTGGGGTCCAGGGCCAGGTAGTCGAGCATGTCGCCGAAATCGACATCGCTCATCGCCCCCAGCGAGACGACGTGCGAAAAGCCGATGCCGCGCGCCGAGGCCCAGTCGAGAATGGACGTCGCCACCGCACCGGACTGGGTCACGAAGGCGACATCGCCCTTGGCAGGCGTGAGATGCGCGAAACTGGCGTTGATGCCCATGTGCGGCGCCAGGATCCCCAGGCAATTGGGCCCGACGATGCGCATCAGATAAGGCTTGGCGGCATCGAGCATCGCCTGCTTGAGCGCCATGCCCTCGGGGCGCGCGCCCTCGCCGAAGCCCGCCGAGATCACCACCGCCGCGCGGCAGCCTCGCTCGCCAAGCTCGCGGATCAGCCCCGGCACGCTCTCCGCCGGCGTGGCGATGATGGCCAGGTCCGGCGCCAGCGGCAGCTCGGCGATACTGTGATAGTTGAGGGTCGAGCGGATGGCCCGCTCGTGCGGGTTCACGGTCAGAATGGGCCCCGCGAAACCGGCCTCCAGCAGATTGCGCGCCAGCACCGCCCCCACCGAGCCCGGCCGGTTGCTCGCCCCGACCAGGGCGATCGTGGCCGGGGCGAACAACGCATCCAGATTGCGAATCGACATCGGGCCTCTCCGGTCCGTTCAGCGAGCGGTGGCCATCAGGCGGTCAGCAGCATCTTGATGGCCTTTTCCGACGCGGCACGCGAGAACACCTCATACGCCTTTTCGATCTCGTCCAGCGCGAAACGGTGGGTGATCAGGCTTTCAGCGTCGATGCCGCCGGTCTTGAGAAACCGCATGAGCACGGGAATGGTATTGGTGTTCACCAGCCCGGTGCGGACCGTGACGTTCTTGATCCACAGTTCCTCGAGGCGCAATTCGACGCTGCGGCCATGCACGCCGATGTTGGCGAGCCGTCCGCCCGGACGCAGGATGCGCTGGCAGGTATCGAACGTCTCGGGGATGCCCACAGCCTCCATGGCCACGTCGACGCCCTCGCCGTCGGTGAGCGACATGACCGTCTCCACCGGATCGGCACTGACGGTGTCGGTCGCGCCTAGTTGCCGCGCCACGGCCAGGCGGTTTTCGTCCGGGTCGACCATGATGATGCGTCCCGGCGAATAGAAGCGCGAGGTCAACAAGGCGGCCAGCCCGATGGGCCCAGCACCGACGATGGCCACGGTATCTCCCAGCGAGACCTCGCCGTTCAACGCACCGATCTCGTGGCCTGTGGGCAGGATGTCGCTCAGCATCAGCGCCGCGGCGGGCTCCAGCCCCGGCGGCAACCGGTAAAGGCTGTTGGCGGCATGCGGAATGCGCACCACCTCGGCCTGGGTGCCATCGATCTTGTGACCGAGAATCCACCCGCCATCGCGGCAATGCGCGTACATGCCCTGCTTGCAGTAATCGCAGTGCCCGCACGACGTGATGCACGAGATCAGCACCTGATCGCCAACCGCAAGGCCGCTGACGCCCCCGCCGACCTCCTCGATCACCCCGATGCCTTCATGGCCCAGGGTGCGCCCCGGCGTCACCGCCGGCACATCGCCCTTGAGGATGTGCAGATCGGTGCCGCAAATGGTGGTATGCGTCACCCGCACGATGGCATCCGTGGGCTGCTCGATTGCGGGTCGTTCCTTCTCCTTCCAGGCCTTCTGCCCCACTCCCTCATAGACAAGCGCTTTCATGCCACCCTCCCCGGGTAACGCCCACCGCGACTCGGCAAGCCCTCGCCTGAGTATAGAAAGCGCGAGGAAACGGGCCATGATCAGGGTCAAGTTTTTAGAAGTGAATTACCTATTGATGAACTCTTTACGCAGGGCCGCCATCCGCGGTTCAACTTGGGCGATGGAAGCGCTAAAGCACTTCGAGGGTAGGCGCCCAGCAGGCCTTGCACCTGCGCAAGGAATTGCTAATGCGTGCTAACACATACAATATCAGTCGTTGCAAATGGGTTTACACGCTTCTGCTGGCCTTCATGTGTCTACGCCGTAGACACATGAAGGAAAATTTGCAGCTATTTACGAGATGACTTAATTATTAGCTTAATCATTTCACCCTTTAGAAAAACGTTACAGCAACCCATATGCAAAAAGGCGATAAAAATATCGCCAAAATCATAAAATCATAAAATCATAAAATCACACTTTAATAGTGAATTTAATATTTTTAATCTCAAGAAGAGCCCTTGTCTTCTCCTTAAACTCTTTTTTTCTTTGCAACGTACTAGGCCCGTGTTTTGGGTAGGTGGTAGTTATAGCGTAACATGTCTTCTTATATCCTTCTAAATCTTGAGAAAGCTTTCCTAACGTTGACTTTAGCTGCGACACAGCTTTATCAATTTTCTTCCCTTTTAGCTCTATTAAATGAGCATGTTTTTCTGGCTCTTCGTGCAAAAACATCCAGTCACACCTTTCTTCATGACCAGTGATCAAGCAGCCATCAATCTTAACCTTTTTAATTTCCACACCAGATTCATTATCAATAGTCGCACTACACTTATTTTCTTCGACTTTAAACTTTTTATGTGACGCCTTCACTGTACACTTATCGAATTCCAATTTCATTCCCCTGCCAAGAGAAGCTTGTTGGACACTTCATTGAAGTGCTCTGAAACTTCATCCAAAATATCTCCTCCAAGCATCCTATACTCGTCATCTTTTATACTTTTAATTACGCCTTCGTCTATTGTAAAAGCCGAGACAGACTCATAGTCAACAGGAGACCCGCCACTGTTTATTTTCTTAAACTCATCTTCACCCATAGAACCAGAACTAACAACATCATGAGCCATTATAAGATTATTCAAAGCCGAAAGTATATAAGGACTATGAGTTGTCAGAAAAATATTTAAGCCCACTTCCTCCCGCAACATTGAAAGAACAGAAACTATATATCCTTGGGAAGTTGGAAACAAGTGAGCTTCTGGTTCCTCGATAAACAGAGAAGTTGTCTTACCTTGGATGCTTCGAGCAGGAAGAACATTTAGCGTAAGCAGCATCGGCAAGGCTTCCTGCTGTCCAGAAGAAGCATTAGCCAAATTTATCTTATTTCCTTTCGTGACAATCCAGTCTTGTTCTTCACTATACTCATAACTCCCTCCAACGATAGCTTGTATAGCTCCATCAATTTTCTCTCTTGTCCCTCTAAAATTCCCTCTATTAAACCTAAGCCCATAAACTTTCTTAGAAAATTCATACAAGCTACCAAATTCTTTAAGAAATGGGTCTATATCAATATTTGAGGACAAGAAGGTGAATATATTTCTCTGCAAATTTGCAAAAAAAGATCTTGAGGCGGGTATAAAAATTGTACTACCAAAAAACTTCCCATGCTCGCCTTCACGCAGTGGCTCTACTACAGCCTGACGAAAAAGCATTGATTCAGGGATTGATGAGTCGTACTCATCATCTACCCCTGCCGAGTTCTCCTCTAGGCGCTTTTGATAGATCTTCTTCTTTGAATTATAAAGCGAAGAAAGTGACCTCGAGTAAGTCAACTTAATATTTGTTTTTCTCTTGGCGTTTCTTCTACCCGAAAGACAAAACTCCAAATCACCGTAACGATAAGTTATTTCGAAACCACTGCCATCCCATGTATACCTTGGGAAGTAAGTCTCGAATTTATCGACTAATTCTTTGTCGAGCTCTCTCTTTCCTGTGTTTTTCCTTATACCGTCAATGAAATTATCTGAAATCGAATTAAAGAAATACAAGAGCTTTGCTATTACACTTTGCCCTTGTGCTTGCTGGCCAATCACAACGTTTAGGCTTTTTACCTCAAAAAAACCTTTCTTTATAACAAGAAAGTTTTCAATAGTGAGCTCTTCCTTCACAACAACACCCTTTATAAAAATATTTAATTATTGACTACCGTCCCAGTGCTATCTTGCCGCTACCTTTCCAGCTAGTCGGTATCCGTCCCTGCCTGCTTGAGCGTCTTCCATACCTGCTCGATTTCCGACTAATCTGCCATGCTTCCTCGGTTGCTTGATCGTTCATCAGCCACATCGTGAACTGCGGGAAAGCCTGGGTGATTTTGCGCATCAGGGGCAGCCCCTTACTCATTCTCTGACCAAAAACCACATATCTGGCTGTACATCTCGCCCGTCCTTTGCCACCGGCTTGGGGATCATGCCGTCCCGTTGTCCTCATCCTCCAGCAGCGACATGCTGAGCTTTTCTTGATCGCTCATGCTATCGAATACGGCGTCGGTGACCCTCTTCCCCAGCGAGGCGTTGCTTCTCAAGATCATGGGCTTGCCGGCGTCCACCTCGCCGACGTCGATGCTGCCTTCTCCAAGCAGCCGGCCCAGCCAAGCGCTAAGCGAATGCCCCTTGAGCATGATGCCCATGCCCCATGCGTTTCGGTGCCTTTTCACGTAATCTAACGTAAAAAGTGTTACCCAATCTATAAGACGCAGCAGGGAAGCCGCTATGACCAAGCAAGCTTTCAGCGAACGGGATATCTGTACCAAGTTCATCACACCGGCCGTCCAGCAGGCGGGGTGGAATCTTCATACCCAAGTTCGCGAAGAGTACCCGGTCAGTGACGGCCGCATCATCGTGCGGGGCCGCCTGCATCACCGCTCACACCCACGTCGAGCGGACTACGTGCTGTGTTTTCAGAAGAACCAGCCCATCGCCGTCATCGAGGCCAAGGATGCCAGCCACAGCTTGGGCCATGGCATGCAACAGGCGCAGGCCTACGCGGAAAAGCTCGATGTGCCCTTTGCCATCAGCTCCAATGGCAGCGGCTTTCTGTTCAGCGACCCGCATCGCTTAGTGTTCGATCAGGCCGAGACCGAGCTGGCGCTTGATCAACTACCCGGGCCGGATACGCTCTGGCACGGGTATCGCCGCTGGAAAGGCCTGGATGAAGCGACTCGGCCGGTCATCGAACAGCCCTTCTTCAATGACGGCAGCGGCCGTGCGCCCCGTTACTACCAAGCGGTGGCTATCAATCGCACGGTCGAGGCTATCGCCAAAGGGCAGAATCGCCTGCTGCTGGTAATGGCCACTGGCACCGGCAAGACCTACACCGCTTTCCAGTTGATCTGGCGGCTATGGAAGGCCGGCCGCAAGCAGCGCATCCTGTTCCTGGCCGACCGCAACGCCCTGGTGGACCAAACCAAGAGAGGCGACTTCAAGCCCTTCGGCCAGGCGATGACCAAGATCACCAAGCGCCAGATCGAGAAATCACACGAGATCTACCTCTCGTTGTATCAAGCCGTTACCGGCAGCGAAGAAGAACAAAACATCTACAAGCAGTTCTCGCCGGACTTCTTCGATCTAGTCGTGATCGACGAGTGCCACCGAGGCAGTGCCGCCGAAGACTCCGCCTGGCGCGCCATCCTGGACTATTTCAGCGGAGCCACTCATATCGGGTTGACCGCCACCCCCAAGGAAACCACCGAGGTTTCCAACATCTACTACTTCGGCGAGCCAATCTACACCTACTCGCTCAAGCAGGGCATCGACGACGGCTATCTGGCACCTTACAAGGTGATTCGAGTCGACCTGGACCGCGACCTGCAAGGCTGGCGCCCCAGCGATGGCCAGACCGATATCCACGGTGAGCTTATCGAGGATCGCATCTACAACCTGCGAGATTTCGACCGTAATCTGGTACTGACCCAACGCACCGAGCTGGTCGCGCGCACCATCACTGATTATCTGACCCAGACCGACCCGATGCAGAAGACCATTGTGTTCTGCGAGAACATCGACCATGCCGAGCGGATGCGTCAGGCGTTGGTCAACCTCAACCCGAAGCAGATCGCGAAGAACCGCAAGTACGTGATGCGCATCACTGGGGACGAGCTCGAAGGTAAAGCCGAGCTGGACCATTTTACCGATCCCGAGGAGCCCTACCCCGTCATCGCGGTGACCAGCAAGCTGATGACCACCGGCGTCGATGCCAAGACCTGCAAGCTGATAGTGCTCGATCAACGCATTCAGTCGATGACCGAGTTCAAACAGATCATCGGGCGCGGCACCCGTATCGATGCCGAGCACGACAAGTTCTGGTTCACCATTCTCGACTTCCGCAAGGCAACGGAGCTGTTCGCCGACCCCGCCTTCGATGGCGACCCCGAGCAGGTCTACGTGCCCAGCGGCGGCGACCCACTGCTGCCCGATGACGATGCTCCTGAAGACGAGGGCGAAGACCACGCCCCGGAGGAAGGCAGTGACTTCCCGGACGGTGAGTCAACGTCAGATCCTTATGATCCGCCACTGGGTGAGGACGACGACACGGGCGGCCTTGGCGAGCCTCCAAGCAAATACGTGGTCAATGATGTCAAAGTAGCCGTCATTGGGCGTCGTGTGCAGTATCTGGGGGCGGATGGCAAGCTGATCACCGAAGAGCTGACCGACTACACTCGCAAGACGGTACGCGCTCACTACGCCACCCTGAAAGACTTCCTGCGCCGCTGGGAAGCCAGCGAACGTAAGCAGGCCGTGCTGGATGAGTTGGCCGAGCAAGGCGTGTTCTGGGAAGAGCTCACCAGCGAGGTCGAGAAGACCCTCGGCGATACGCCGGATCCCTTCGATGCCATCGTGCACATCGTCTACGGCCAGCCCGCGTTGACTCGCCGCCAGCGCGCGGCCAAGGCGCGCCAGTCGGATTATTTCGCACGCTATGAGGGCCAGGCTCGCGCCGTGCTGGATGCCCTGATCGACAAATATGCCGACAGCGGCGTGGCCAGCATCGAAGACACCAAGGTGCTGCAGGTGACGCCGCTGGACCGGCTGGGCACCACGGTGGAGCTGACCCAGGCCTTCGGCGGCAAAGCAGGCTACCGCGAAGCCGTGCGGGAGCTTGAGGAGACGCTCTACGCCGATGCCGCTACAGCCGTCTGAGCAGGCTAGGTACAATACGTCGCATTCTGCGCGCCAGCGGCTCCGCTGGCGCGCTTCTGGTTATTGAAACAGGATTCCCATGAGCATCAGCACCACCATCAAGAGCATTCAGGACATCATGCGTAAGGATGTCGGCGTCGACGGCGATGCCCAGCGCATCGGCCAGCTGGTTTGGATGCTGTTTCTGAAGATCTACGATGACCGCGAACAGGAATGGGAGGTAGTTTACGACGACTACGTGAGCCCCATTCCGGAACCTCTGCGCTGGAGCAATTGGGCCGCCAATCCCGAAGGCATCACCGGTGAGGCGTTGAAAGACTTCATCGACACCACCCTTTTCCCCGGCCTGCAACAGTTGGATGCGGGGAGCGATGCCCGCGCCGCGGTGATACGCAGCGTGTTCGAAGATGCCTACAACTACATGAAATCCGGCCACCTGCTGCGCCAGGTGATCAACCGCATTCAGGATGGGATCGACTTCAACGCCTCCCAGCAGCGCCACGCTTTCGGCGACATGTACGAGCAGATCCTCAAGGACCTGCAGAGTGCCGGCAACGCCGGGGAGTTTTACACCCCGCGCGCCGTGACGGAGTTCATGGTCAATCGCATCGACCCCAAGCTCACCGAGAGCGTAATGGACCCCGCCTGTGGCACCGGTGGGTTTCTCACCTGCACCATCGAGCACAAGCGCAAGCACTATGTGCAGACGCCCGCCGACGAGCAGTTGCTGCAATACAGCCTCTATGGGTGGGAGAAGAAGCCCCTGCCGCACTTGCTGGCCACCACCAACATGATTCTTCATGGCATCGAGGTGCCCAGTCAAATTCGCCATGACAATACGCTGGACCGCTCCTACCAGGCCTGGGGACCGAGCGAGCGCGTCAATGTCATCGTCGCCAACCCGCCGTTCGGCGGCACCGAGGAAGACGGCATCGAGGGCAACTTCCCGGCGGAATTCCGCACCCGCGAAACCGCTGACCTGTTCATGACGCTATTCATCCGCCTGCTGAAACCCGGCGGCCGCGCCGCCGTGGTGCTGCCGGACGGCTTTCTGTTCGGTGAAGGCATGAAAACTCGCCTCAAGGAAAAGCTGCTGGCCGAGTGCAACCTGCACACCATCGTTCGCCTGCCCAACGGCGTGTTCAATCCTTACACCGGCATCAAAACCAACCTGCTGTTCTTCACCAAGGGCCAGCCCACCGAGAACATCTGGTACTACGAACACCCCTATCCGGAAGGCTACAAAAACTACAGCAAGACGCGTCCGATGCGCGTCGAGGAGTTCGCCACCGAGATCGATTGGTGGGGCGACGAGGCCGACGGCTTCGCCAGCCGCCAGGAGACCGAGCAGGCCTGGAAGGTCGGCATCGAGGAGATCAAGGCACGCAACTACAACCTGGATATCAAGAACCCCTGGCAGGAAGAGCAGGTCAGCCACGACCCCGACGAGCTGCTCGCACAATACGCTCGCCAGCAGGCCGAGATCCAGGAGCTGCGCGATCAGCTGAAGACCGTGCTCGGCGACGCGCTTAGTCATACACCTCAGGATCAGCCAGCGCCCCAGCAAACGGAGGAGTCAGCATGAGCGCTCAGGAGCTGATCACCGACCACCTCGACCTCTGGACCGGTGCCGTGACGCATAAGAGCGGCACCGGGCGGGGCAACAACGGGAAAATCGAACTCACCGGCATCAAGAAACTGCGCGAGTTGATTCTGGAGCTCGCCGTACGCGGTAAGCTGGTCGACCAGGACCCCAGCGACGAGCCCGCCAGCATACTGCTGGAAAGAATAGCCGAAGAGAAGGCGCGATTGGTCAGGGAAGGCAAGATCAAGAAGCCGAGAAAGCTGCCTCCACTAATCGATGCTAACAAGCCATTTTCGCTGCCAGAACGTTGGGAATGGACTCAAATAGAGGCGGTCGGTCATGACTGGGGACAAAAGGAACCAGATCGGGTATTTAGCTATATTGACGTATCATCGATTGACAACATCAAAGGGATAATAGACCAGCCTGAAGCTGTCAGTCCAAGTAATGCACCTTCACGGGCCAGAAAGAAAGTTAGGCAAAACACCGTTGTTTACTCAACTGTTCGACCCTATCTTAAAAACATAGCGGCCATTGATAAAAAGATTGAACCCGAGCCCATTGCTAGTACAGCTTTCGCTATAGTGAGCCCGTTAAGTGGTATCCCTGCAAAATATCTATTGCACTACCTTAGAAGCCCAGCATTTGTTCGCTACGTGGAGTCTGTTCAGACAGGCATTGCCTATCCAGCCATTAATGACAAGCAGTTCTTTTCGGGCGCTCTTCCAGTTCCACCTTTGCAAGAACAGCACCGCATCGTCGAAAAAGTCGACGAGCTAATGGCCCTCTGCGATCGGCTGGAACAGCAGGTTGGCGACCAGCTGGAAGCCCATAAGGTGCTGGTCGATACCCTGCTCGATGCTCTCACCCGCTCCACGGATCCCGCCGAGTTAGCCGAGAACTGGAGCCGCGTGGCCGAGCATTTCGATACGCTCTTCACCACCGAAGCCAGCATCGACAAGCTCAAGAAGACCATTCTTCAGCTGGCTGTTATGGGGCAGCTGGTGCCGCAGGATCCCAACGACGAACCCGCCGGTGTGCTGCTGAAGAAGATTGCTGAGGAGAAAGACCGGCTGGTCAAGGAAGGTAAACTCCGCAAACAAAAAAGCATGGCTGATATATCTGTCAGAGACACTCCTTTCCGAATTCCTAAAAACTGGAAATGGGTGGCTATTGATAGCGTCGCATTAGTACAGGGAGGCATACAAAAACAGCCTAAAAGAGCGCCAGTAGAAAACTACTATCCCTATCTACGTGTGGCTGACGTTCTTGGATTCATAGAATAACCGCAGCACTTTGGACCGCCAGGTAGAGGAAGGAGGGCCAGCGCCGGTACCCTCTC
>NZ_JAJQJH010000016.1 GCF_029544075.1 Chromohalobacter canadensis
TTGGCTCCCCGAACAGGACTCGAACCTGTGACCCAATGATTAACAGTCATTTGCTCTACCAACTGAGCTATCGGGGATCGCCGAGCGCGATCCGGTGTTGGCTCCCCGAGCAGGACTCGAACCTGCGACCCAATGATTAACAGTCATTTGCTCTACCAACTGAGCTATCGGGGAACTATGCCGGAGCACGCGGCGTAGTATACGGATTCGATCGCCAACGTCAAGGCTGAAAGTGAATTCGTTCTCATGGAGGATCCAGAGGCATAGAATGTTCTCGCTGTGAAACAAGGGCCTGCGCATGTGTCATGCATGGCGAGGGCCATCGACACGGGTACGGAAAACGGGCTGACGGAAGATGACGCAAGGAAGGAAGTGGTGGCTACGCCCTGACTCGAACAGGGGACCCCATCATTATGAGTGATGTGCTCTAACCAACTGAGCTACGTAGCCACATATCGCATCGCAGGAACGCTTAGCGACGGGGGCGAATTATGCACATGGGCTTGCCGCTTGGCAAGCCCATGGCAGTGACAAGGTGCGACGCTTAGGCGTCGATGTTGAGCTCGCGCTTCACGACATCCAGACCGGGTTCGCCATTGACGGTGGTCACCCCATCGAGCCATTCGTCGAGCACGTCCGGATTGTCCTGCAGCCAGGCACGAGCAGCATCCCGCGGATCTGCGCCGTCATCCATGATCGCGCCCATGATTTCGTTTTCCATGGGCAGGGTAAAGCTCAGGTTGTTGAGCAACTCACCTACGTTACCGCAGGCCTCTGCGTACCCGGCACGGGTGTTGGTGTACACGGTTGCGCCGCCGAGGTTGGGACCGAAGTAGTCATCGGCGCCTTCCAGATAGGCCATGTCATAGTTGGTGTTCATCGGGTGCGGTTCCCAACCGAGGAACACCATCCATTCTTCGCTCTGGGTCCGGGAGTTTAGCTCGGCGAGCATACCCGATTCGGACGAGTCGATCAGGTCCCAGTCACCCAAGCCGAAGGCATCGTCATCGATCATCTGCTGAATGATCTGGTTGCCGTCGTTGCCCGCTTCGATGCCATACAAGCGGCTACCGAACTGGTCCGCATGCTCATCCAGGTCTTCAACCGAGGTGACACCGGCATCATAGACATATTGCGGTACCGCCAAGGTGTACTTGGCGCCCTCGAGGTTCGCGCCCAGCCGATCGACCTGCCCCTTGTCGATGTATTCGTCGCTGATCGACGCCATCGACGGCATCCAGTTGCCCAAGAATACGTCAAAGTCGCCATTCTTCATGCCGGCATAGGCTACGGGTACGGAAACGGTATCGGAGGTGGTTTCATACCCCAACCCTTCGAGTACCTCACGCGTCAATGCGGTGGTGGCGGTGATATCCGTCCAGCCGACTTCGGCGAAACGCACGGGCTGGCATTCCTCCGGCGTGTCGGCCATGGCCAGCGGCGAAAGCAACGTGGCACTACCCAGCAGCGCGATCAATGGAGTCTTGTTAGACATGGAATTCTCCCTTGCGTTGATGTTGATATAGTCATTGAATGACGATTCAATAACGTTTTTTTATGCTAAATGAATTCGGCAATTCTTTTCCACTATGGATTTCATTTACCATGGAAAGATAGCAAATTTTTTATTGATTGAACGTTCAATAAAAACATCCCATAATGAGGTGGACGTTGGGTGGCGTTTGAAGGGCCGAGTGCCAGGTCGCCACACCCGTCAGCAGAGGAGAACGCTCGGTGCCCAAACTCGGTATGCAACCCATTCGCCGCCGCCAACTCATTCAGGCGACGCTGGAAACCATCGATGAAGTCGGTCTAGCGGACGCCACGATCGCCCGAATCGCCAAGCGTGCCGGCGTTTCGGCTGGCATCATCAGCCATTATTTTGGCGGCAAGGATGGGCTACTGGAATCGGCTATGCGCCAGATCCTCTGGGATCTTGGCGACGCCGTTGCTAAGCGCCGAGCACGCGGCGACGTTGAAAGCCCACGTGAGCACATCCGTGCCATTATCGATGGCAACTTCGACCGTAGCCAGGTCAACAAGACCGTCATGAAGACGTGGTTGGCGTTTTGGTCCGTCAGCATGCACCGTACCGATCTACAACGGCTGCAACGCGTCAACGATCGGTGGTTGTATTCAAACCTCTGCCACCATTTTCGGCGCTGCATGCCCAGGCCCGAAGCACAACAGGCGGCACGAGGCCTGGCCGCGATGATCGACGGGCTTTGGCTGCGCGGCGCACTGGCGCCGCAAGGCATTGATGTCGACCGTGCCCGGCAACTGGCCTATGACTATGTAGAAGAGCAGCTCGCTCATTCCACATGGCATACGCCGACGGATGCCTGAGCGGCATCCCATTTTTTACTTTCACGATGCGGGAGGACCCATGGCCACTTTCGAGACTCAAAAGCTCTACATCGGCGGTCGATTCGTCGACGCCACATCCGGCGAGACCTTCGACACGATCAACCCAGTCGATGGCAGCGTGCTGGCCGGCATCCAGCAGGCCGCGCAGGCAGATGTCGATCGCGCCGTCGCGTCGGCCCGCGAGGGACAACGCGTCTGGGCGGCCATGAGCGGCATGGAGCGTAGTCGTATCCTGCATCGCGCCGTCGCACTGCTGCGCGAACGTAACGACGAACTGGCCCACCTGGAAACACTGGATACCGGCAAGCCAATCAGTGAAACGCAAGCCGTTGATATCGTCACCGGCACCGACTCGCTGGAATACTATGCCAACCTGGCGCCTTCCATCGAAGGTACTCAAGTGCCGCTGCGCGAGGATTCGTTCTTCTACACGCGTCGCGAACCGCTGGGCGTCATTGGTGCTATCGGCGCCTGGAACTACCCCATTCAGATCGCCTGCTGGAAATCCGCGCCGGCACTGGCCGCAGGCAACGCCGTGGTGTTCAAGCCCAGTGAGGTCACGCCGCTGACCACCCTGAAACTAGCAGAGATCCTCACTGAAGCGGGCCTGCCGGACGGTGTATTCAACGTGGTTCAGGGCGATGGCCGCGTCGGGCAGATGCTTACCAACCATGCCGACATCGACAAGATTACCTTCACCGGCGAAGCCGGTACCGGCAAGAAGGTCATGTCCGCCGCCGCGGGGTCGACGCTCAAGGAAGTCACCATGGAACTGGGCGGCAAGTCGCCGTTGATCGTCTTCGAGGACGCCGACTTGGAGCGCGCCGCCGATGCTGCGATGCTGGCCAATTTCTATTCTAGCGGTCAGGTCTGCACCAACGGCACGCGCGTCTTCGTGCAGCGTTCGGTGCAGGCGGACTTCGAGGCCAAGATCAAAGAGCGTGTCGAACGCATCAAGGCTGGCGATCCCCTGGATCCGGCGGTCAACTTCGGTCCGCTGGTCAGCTTCGAGCACCTTGAGAAGGTCCAGAGCTATATCGATCTGGGCAGCCAGGAAGGCGCTCGACTGCTGGTGGGCGGCGGCCGCTGGAACCAAGGCAATGCTGAGGGCATCGCCTGGTCCAAGGGTGCGTGGGCCGCGCCGACGGTCTTCACCGATTGCCGCGACGACATGCGCATCGTGCGCGAGGAAATCTTCGGCCCGGTGATGTCGATCCTGGTCTTCGACGATGAGGAAGAAGTGATCCGGCGCTCCAACGATACCGCTTACGGTCTCGCCGCTGGCCTGTTCAGCGAAAGCCTGAACCGCGCGCACCGCGTCATCCATCGCCTGCAGGCCGGTATCTGCTGGATCAATACATGGGGTGATTCCCCGGCAGAAATGCCGGTGGGCGGTTACAAGGAATCGGGCATCGGCCGTGAAAACGGGCTGTCCTCGCTTGATCAGTACACGCAGATCAAGTCGGTCCAGATCGAAATGGGACCCTTCCCCGCCGTGTTCTGATCCAGCGTCCGTGGCCGGCTCCCAGGCCGGCCACGCCGCTTGATCCTGTCATTCGTTCGACCACGTTCAAGGAGGGCCCCGCTCATGACGCAGGCTCGTGAATTCGACTACATCATCATCGGTGCTGGCTCTGCCGGTAACGTACTCGCCACGCGACTCACCGAAGACCCGGACGTCCAGGTCCTGCTGCTCGAGGCCGGTGGTCCCGACTATCGCTTCGACTTTCGCACGCAGATGCCGGCGGCGCTGGCGTATCCGCTGCAGGGCAAGCGCTACAACTGGGCCTTCGAGACCGATCCCGAACCCCACATGAACAATCGCCGCATGGAATGCGGTCGCGGCAAGGGACTCGGCGGGTCGTCGTTGATCAACGGCATGTGCTATCTGCGCGGTAATGCGCTGGATTACGATAACTGGGCCAAGACGCCGGGCCTGGAGGACTGGAACTACCTGCAGTGCCTGCCCTACTTCAAGCGTGCCGAGACACGTGACATCGGGCCCAATGATTACCACGGCGGTGATGGCCCGGTCTCGGTAGCCACGCCCAAGGAAGGCAACAACGAACTCTACGGCGCCTTCATCCGCGCGGGCATCGAGGCCGGCTATCCCGCCACCGAAGATGTCAACGGTTATCAGCAGGAAGGCTTCGGCCCCATGGACCGCACCACCACGCCCAACGGGCGGCGGGCGTCCACGGCGCGCGGTTACCTGGATATCGCCAAGCAGCGCTCCAACCTCACCATCGAAACGCATGCTACGACCGACATCATCGAATTCGAGGGCAAGCGTGCCGTCGGCGTGCGCTACGAACGCAAGGGTCAGATACAGCAAGCCCAGGCGCGCCGCGAAGTCCTGTTGTGCGGAGGCGCCATCGCCTCGCCGCAGATCCTGCTGCGCTCCGGCGTGGGCAACCCCGAGCATCTCAAGGAATTCGACATTCCCGTGGTGCACGAGCTGCCGGGCGTCGGGGAGAACCTCCAGGATCACCTGGAGATGTATATTCAGTACGAGTGCAAAAAGCCCATTTCGCTGTATCCGGCGCTCAAGTGGTACAACCAGCCCAAGATCGGTGCCGAATGGCTGTTCTTCGGCAAGGGTGTCGGTGCCAGCAACCAGTTCGAGGCAGCCGGCTTCATTCGTACCAATGACCAGGAAGAATGGCCCAACCTGCAGTACCACTTCTTGCCGATCGCCATCAGCTACAACGGCAAGAGCGCGGTGCAGGCTCACGGCTTTCAGGCCCACGTCGGCTCCATGCGGTCCATGAGCCGCGGACGTATCCGTCTGACATCGCGCGACCCCAAGGCCGCGCCCAGCATCCTGTTCAACTACATGTCCAAGGAAAAGGACTGGCAGGAATTTCGCGACGCAATTCGTATCACGCGCGAAATCGTCGAACAGCCAACGATGGACGAGTATCGCGGCCGCGAAATCTCGCCAGGACCGAATGTGCAAAGCGACGAGGAACTCGACGACTTCGTGCGCGAGCATGCCGAAACCGCTTATCATCCCGCCGGCACCTGCAAGATGGGTAGTGCCGATGATGACATGGCCGTCGTCGACGGCGCGGGACGCGTGCACGGCCTCGAAGGGCTACGCGTCATCGATGCCTCGATCATGCCCGTGATCGCCACCGGCAATCTCAACGCACCGACGATCATGATCGCCGAGAAAATGGCCGACAAGGTACGCGGATGCGATCCGCTACCGCCCGCCGAGGTCGATTACTATATCGCCCATGACGCACCGGCACGTCGCAAGGCATGACGATGCTTGCGTCGATATGACGTCTGCCTCGAACACCCGATGCATTTGCATCGGGTGTTTTTGCATTATCCTTCCTTAATTCTTGCCCACCATCCCCTTAGACTGTGCGCGATCGCCTTACCGATTCGTCGCTAAGGAACGCTGAATAAAAAGGGAACCTCTCGTTACAATACGCCTCTTAACCCGGTGACTCGTGTCCGCCCCAACACGCGCACGACCACACAGCGGAATGTCTCTGACAAGGATCGATGCCACGTCATGCCCCACTCTCGTCGTCTCTGGATCGCACTACTCATCGTCGTCTTGATCGCCCTTGCCATGTGGTGGATTCCCAACTGGCAAAACGATGATCAGCCAAGCGATGCACCAACCAATGCCAGTGGCGACAGAAGTACGGCCGTGGCTGCCGTCGAGGCCCAACGCGGCGATCTCGAGATCACCGTCGGCGCACTAGGTACCGTGCGCTCGCTATCGAGCATTGACGTGTATCCGCGTGTCGAGGGCGAACTACTCACGGTAAATTTCGAGGAAGGTGAGCATGTCGAGAAAGGACAACTTCTGGCCACCATCGACCCACGTGACTATCAGGCGCAACTCGCCGCCGCCCAGGGGCAACTGGTTCAGGATCAGGCACAACTGGAGTCAGCACGCGAGGACCTCGAGCGCTATGAGACCTTGGCGCAGAGTCAGTCGATCTCCCGTCAGGAACTCGAACAGCAACGCCAGCTAGTCCGCCAGTACGAAGGCGCCGTAGCTAGCGACCGAGCCGATATCGATAGCGCCCAGATTCAGTTGGACTATACCGACATCACCGCGCCCAACGCCGGTATCATCGGCATCCGAAACGTCGACCCTGGCAATCTGGTCAGCAGTGGCGACGACGATCCCATTGCCACGCTCACCCAACTCGATCCGATTTCAGTAGTCTTCTCGTTGCCCAGCCAATACGTACCGACGCTGCGCGAGCAACTTGCATCAGGAGACGCGCCCAGCGTTTCGGCGACGACAGTGGGCGACGAACGCCTCGAAGGCCAACTAACCAGCATCGACAGCCAGATCGACACCGCCACCGGTACCGTGCGGCTACGCGCGCGCTTCGATAACCCGGCGGACCGCCTCTACCCCAGCGCCTTCGTCGACGTGCGCCTGACGGTCAACACACTGCATGATCGCGTCATCGTCCCCGCGCCCGCCGTTCAGACCGGCCAAGACGGCCTTTTCGTGTATGTCGTCGGCGACGACGATACGGTGACTCGACACGATGTCGACGTCAGCGCCAGCGAAGATCATCGTAGCGCCCTGGCCAGCGGCGTCTCGGCAGGCGATCGCGTGGTCGTAGACGGCGTCGATAGTCTGCGTGACGGTGCGAAGGTACGTGTCGTCAGCAACACCCTACCGGGAGAAGCCAGCGCCTCTTCGACGGCTGATGACGCCGACACACAGACGTCGCGAGACGCTTCATGAATCCATCGCGGCTGTTCATCCTACGTCCGGTCGCCACCTCTCTGGTGATGCTGGCCATCCTCATCACGGGCGCGTTTACCTACCGGCTGCTCAGCATTTCATCGTTGCCCGAGGTCGACTTTCCCACCATTCAGGTCACCACGCTGTACCCCGGCGCAGGGCCGGATGTCATGCTTTCCCACGTCACCGCCCCGCTGGAAGACGAGCTGGGGGAAATCGCCGGCCTCGAGGACATGAGTTCGACCAGTACCGGGGGCGCATCGCTGATCACGCTGCGTTTCGGCCTCGATGGCGACCTGGGCGTCGCCGAACAGGAAGTGCAGGCCGCTCTCAACCAGGCAGAGACCCTGCTGCCCAACGACCTACCTCGTCCGCCGAGCTACAGCAAGGTCAACCCCGCCGATACGCCAGTACTGACCCTGGCCGTGACCTCCGACAACTTGCCGTTGACCGAGGTTCATGATCTGGTCGATACCCGCCTGGCGCAAAAACTTGCCCAGATCAGCGGTGTCGGCGAAGTGCGTCTGTCCGGCGGCAATCGCCCTGCGGTGCGAATCGATGTCGACTCGCGCCAGCTCGCCGCACACGGGCTCGATCTTTCCAGCGTGCGCAGCGCCGTGGAAAGCGCCAACGTCAATCAGGCCAAGGGCACCATTTATGGTCCCTACCGCGCCTATAGCATCGAGGCCAACGACCAGTTGACCTCCGCTGCGGGCTATCGCGACCTCATCCTCAAGTACGAGAATGGCGCACCCTTGCGGTTGAGCGATGTGGCCAGCATCGACGACGGCGCGGAAAACGCGCAACTGGGGGCCTGGGCCAATGGCGAAGGGACAATCCTGGTGGATGTCCTGCGCCAGCCCGGCGCCAACGTGGTCGGCGTGGTCGACGATATCGAGCGTCGCTTGCCGGCGTTATCGGAGACCCTTCCAGGCAGCGTCGACGTGGACATCTTGAGTGATCGCACCACCACGATCCGCGCCGCCGTCGAGGATGTGCAATTCGAGCTGGTCCTCGCCATCGCACTGGTGATCATGGTCACCTTCCTGTTCCTGCGTAACCTGCCGGCAACGCTGATCCCTAGTCTCGCCGTGCCGCTGTCACTGGTCGGCACCTTCGGCGCCATGTACCTGGCCGGTTTCAGCCTCAACAACCTCACCTTGATGGCACTGACCATCGCCACCGGTTTCGTCATCGACGACGCCATCGTGGTGCTCGAGAACATCACGCGTTACCTGGAGCGCGGCGAAACGCCCCTGCAGGCAGCGCTCAAGGGATCGCGCCAGATCGCGTTCACCATCCTCTCGCTGACGGTTTCATTACTGGCGGTACTGATCCCGTTGCTCTTCATGGGCGGGGTGGTCGGTGTGCTGTTTCGTGAGTTCGCCATGACACTGGCGATTTCTATCGTCATCTCGGCGTTCGTCTCCCTGACCCTGACACCGATGCTTTGCGCGCGCTGGCTGCGACGTCGCACCGACGAAACCGATGGCGAAACTCACACCCTCGACGACGAAGCCATGGTACGCGGCCGCCAGGGTCTCTTCGGGCGCCTCACACGCGGCTACGAAAGCGCCCTGGATACGGTACTCAAGTATCAGACGACGACACTATGGATAGCGCTGGGCACCTTCGTGCTGACCGCCATACTGTTCTGGATGACGCCCAAGCAGTTGTTCCCGATTCAGGATACCGGCACCTTGCGCGGCATCACCACGGCCACGCAGACGACATCCTATCGTGCCATGTCGGCGCGTCAGCAGGATCTTGCCGAACGTTTGATGAGCGATCCCGCCGTGGCCAATATCGCCTCAAGCATCGGTATCGACGGCACCAACACCACACTCAATAGCGGCCGACTGCAAATCGACCTGGCCGATCTGGACGCGCGCGACGCCGATCTGGACGCCATCGTCTCGCGGCTGCTCGATGCCGCCGCCGATATCCCCGGCATCGACCTGGCACTGACGCCGGTGCAGGATCTGACGCTAGAAGACACCGTCAGCCAGTATCCCTACCAGTTTGCCTTGACTCAGGGCGATCGCGACCAGTTGGCACAAGATGTCTCGGCGATGACCGAGCGTCTCGAGGATGCACCGGCCATCGCGCATATCGCCACCGACCTTCAGAACGCGGGACGCAAGCTCGAGGTCAGTATCGATCGCGATCGCGCCAGTCGACTCGGCATCTCGGTCGCCGACATCGACGACGCCCTCTACGATGCCTATGGCCAACGCCTGATCTCGACGATTTTTACCCAATCCAACCAGTATCGCGTGGTGCTGGGCGCGACGCATGGTGACGATGCCGGCCCCGAGGCCCTTTCCCGGTTGTATGTCAGTGGTAGCGACGACGCCATGGTGCCTCTGTCGAGCCTGGTGAGCATGGAGGAAGCTCCCACCGCATTGTCGCATCAACGCCTCAACCAGTTCCCCTCGGCGTTGATGTCGTTCGCTGCCGCGCCCGGCTATTCGCTGTCGGATGCCTTCGATTCCGTGGAAACGGCCCGCGATAACGTGCTCAGCGCCGATACGCAGCTCGATTTCCGGGGTACCGCGCTGGCGTTCACTACCTCAACGCGCGATACGCTGTGGCTGATCGCCGCCGCCGTCATCACCATGTACATCGTGCTAGGCGTGCTCTACGAGAGCTACATCCATCCGCTGACGATTCTCTCGACCCTGCCATCGGCGGCCATCGGTGCCTTGCTGGCACTGATGCTCAGTAACAACGCCCTGGGCATGGTGGCCATCATCGGCATCATCCTGCTGATCGGCATCGTCAAGAAGAATGCCATCATGATGATCGACTTCGCCCTCGAGGCGCAGCGGGAACAGGGCATGTCGGCGTATCGAGCGATTCACAGTGCCGCGCTGCTTCGCTTTCGGCCGATCATGATGACCACCTTCGCCGCCCTGCTCGGGGCGCTGCCATTGATGCTCGCCAGCGGTTATGGCGCCGAGCTGCGCCGCCCGTTGGGCATGACCATGGTCGGCGGCCTGTTGCTCAGCCAATTGCTGACGCTCTTCACCACGCCGGTGATCTATCTGTTCTTCGACCGACTGGCCGAACGCTGGCGCCGGCGTGGCAATGCGCATGACGCCGAGGTGGACGCGTGAGCGTCTCCAGCCCCTTCGTGCGCCGTCCGGTAGGTACCGCGCTGTTGGCGTTGGGGGTCGTGCTGCTCGGGCTGCTGGCCTACCAGCGCCTGCCCGTGGCACCGCTGCCCAACGTGTCGTTTCCCACCATCGTGGTCAACGCCAACCTGTCCGGCGCCAACCCTGAGACCATGGCCTCCACCGTGGCCACGCCGCTGGAACGCTCGTTGGGGAGCATATCCGGTATCTCCCAGATGACCTCGAGCAGCTCGGACGGCTCGACACGCATCACCGTCCAGTTCGCTCTCGACAAGGATATCGACGACGCCGCACGTGAGGTGCAAGCCGCGATCAACGATGCCCAGCCATTGCTGCCCAGCGCCATGACCAGTCGCCCCAGCTATCGCAAGATGAACCCGGCAGCGGCGCCGATCATGATTCTCTCGGTCACCTCCGACACGCTGCCCACCAGCGAGCTTTACCAGCTCGCCGACGAACGCATCGCACCACCGATCCTGCAAGTGCCCGGGGTCGGCGACGTCAATGTCGGCGGTAGCTCCTCCCCAGCGGTACGCGTGTCACTCGATCCGCGTCGGCTCGAGCATGCGGGCGTATCGCTGACGGCCGTGGCCAGTGCTATCCGCAGCGCCACGACCAGCACGCCCACCGGCTTCGTGGCCTCCCCCACGGCACGCTGGGAAGTCGACACCGACTCGCAGTTGATGCAAGCCGAGGCTTTCGAAGACCTCATCGTGGCGCGTGGCGAGGACGGTGCAGTGATGCACTTGAGCGATGTCGCCGATATCGAAAACGGCGTGGAAGACCGCTACAACGTGGGCTTTCAGAACGAGCAACCGGCCGTGCTGCTGGTCATTAGCGCCAGCAGCGGCGCCAATGTCATCGACACCATCGCCGGCATCCGCGAGCGTATGGCGTCCATCGAAAGCCAGTTGCCACAAAGTGCCGCGCTCAGCGTACAGCTCGACCGTGCCCCTGGCATACGCGCCTCCTTACATGAGACACAGCTCACGCTGATGCTAGCAATCGCGCTGGTGGTGCTGGTGGTATTCCTGTTCCTGCGCAACGCTCGCGCTACGCTGATTCCCAGCCTGGCGATTCCCGTATCACTGATCGGCACCTTCGCGATGATGCACCTCATGGGCTTTTCGCTCGACACGCTGTCATTGATGGCGCTGATCGTATCGATCGGCTTTCTCGTCGACGACGCCATCGTGGTGGTCGAGAACATCGCGCGGCATATCGAGCAAGGCATGCCACCCCGGCAAGCCGCTCTACAGGGCGCGCGCGAAGTGGGCTTCACGGTGACCTCGATGAGCGTATCCCTGGTGGCGGTCTTCCTGCCGCTGCTCTTCATGGGTGGTTTCATCGGACGCATGTTCTTTGAATTTGCGATGACGTTGTCACTCGCGGTGCTAGTCTCGCTGGTGGTCTCGTTGACCCTGACGCCGATGCTCTGTGCACGCTGGTTACGTCCGGGACGCAAGCGCCGCCCACCGCGCTGGGAAGCGGCTCTGCTCGCTTTCGGCCAGAGATGCCAGCGCCTGTATTCGCGCAGCCTGGATATTGCCCTGCGTCACCGGCGCTTGACGCTGCTCTCATTGGTCGGCGTGATCGTGCTCAACGGTTACCTTTACGTCGCCGTCGACAAGGGCTTCATTCCCGAGCAGGACACCGGGCGACTGATCGGTTTCGTGCGTGGGGATCAGAGCCTGTCGTTCGATGCCATGTCGACCAAGTTACGCACCATTCGCGAGCGTCTAGCTCGCGCGCCCGAAGTACATAGTGTGCTGGGTTTCATGGGCGGCCGTGGCGGGGGCGCCTCGGCGACCTTGTTCGTCACTCTCGAGGAAGACCAGCGCGAGGCGGGCACACAAGCCATTGGCAACCGCTTGGGCGCGTCGATGGGCGATATTCCCGGCGTCAACACCTCGATGGTGGCGTTGCAGGACATACGTATCGGTGGCCGAGAGAATACCGGCACGCAATACGAAATCACCCTCAAGAGCGACGATCTCGCGCTGCTCGATACCTGGTCGCAGCGCGTCAGTGACGCCATGCAGGATGTCGACGGGCTGACCGGCGTCGACAGCGATAGCCGGGGCGAGGGCCAGGCCGTGGAGCTCAACGTCGACCGCGATACCGCCAAGCGCCTCGGCGTCGACATGCAAGACGTGGACACGCTGCTCGGTAACGCCTTCGCGCAAAGCAGCATCACCAGCCTTTACGATGCCGACAACCAACGCTACGTCATCCTCGAAGTGGACAGCGAACATCGCAGCACGCCGGAAGCCATTTCACGGCTTCACGTCGTCAACGACGAAGGCGACGCGATTCCCGTCTCGGCGTTCAGTCATCTCGAAGAAACCACCACACCGGTGAGCGTCAATCATCAGGGACAGTTCGCCTCCACCACGGTATCGTTCAATCTCGAAGACGGCGTCACGCTAGGCGATGCCACCCAGCGCATCCGTCGGACGGTGGACGACCTGCGCTTGCCCACCGCCGTGCAGGTGGATTTCGAGGGCAGCGCGGGCGCTTTCCAGAGCGGCATGCAAGCCATGCCGTGGCTGATCCTGGCCGCGCTGGTGACGGTCTATCTGGTGCTGGGGATTCTTTACGAAAGCTACATTCATCCGCTGACGATTCTGTCGACGCTCCCCTCGGCGGGGGTCGGCGCCTTGCTGGCGCTGATGCTACTCGATACGCCGTTCACGCTCATCGCCCTGATCGGCATCATTCTGCTGATCGGCGTGGTCAAGAAAAATGCCATCATGCTGGTCGACTTCGCCGTCAGTGCCGAGCGCGAACGCGGGCTGAGCGCGCTCGAAGCCATACGCGAAGCAGCAGTCGTACGCTTTCGTCCGATCATGATGACCACGCTGGCCGCCATTCTCGGCGCGATTCCGCTGCTGCTGGGCACTGATGAAAACGCCGCATTGCGCGCACCGTTGGGCATCACCATCATCGGCGGCCTGATCCTGAGCCAGCTCTTGACGCTCTACACCACGCCAGTGGTCTATCTCTACCTCGATCGGCTACATCGCCGACTGCGTCCAGGCCGACTCGACAACGCGTCGCAGCGCTCGACATCAACGACCTGACCGCACTTGCCGCCACGTGCGGCGCGGGGGCTCTCACCAATCTTGAATGACGAGCTCCCTCCTGAATGACAGCTTCCACCATGGATGACTAGTCGTGGCGACACGAGTACGCTAGGCTGAATTCAAACAAGCGTTAGAAATCATCCAGGGAGAGTCCACATGTTGGAACTGTTGCTCATCGTCGTGGCGCTGGCAGGCCTAGTCTGGATCATGCGTCGGGAGGCAGGTGCCTTGCCGGCGTTGGGGCTCTTATTGATCCTCGGCGCCCTCGGTATCATCTTCGGCGCAGTGACAGTGGGCGTGCTGCTGTGGCTCGGCGCCCTGGCGGTAGCCGTCTGCGGGCTCCCCACATTGCGGCGGCGCTGGCTGACCCCGCGCCTGTTCGCGGCCTTCAAGAAATCGGCGCCCAAGGTCTCCGAGACCGAGCGTATCGCCCTCGAAGCGGGCAGTGTGGCCTGGGATGGCGAGCTCTTCTCAGGCCGCCCCCAATGGCAGCGGCTCCTGGATTTTGGTACCACGCAACTGAGCGAGGAAGAACAAGCTTTCGTCGACAATCAATGCTCCGTGGCCGCCGGCATGTGCAACGCCTGGGAGATCGCTCGTACGCGTGCCGACCTGCCGCCCGAACTGTGGGACTACCTCAAGCGCGAAGGTTTCTTCGGCATGATCATCCCCAAGCGCTATGGTGGGCTGGAGTTCTCTGCCAAGGCGCAATCGGCCGTGCTGCAAAAACTGGCCGTCAACGAGACGCTGATGGTCACGGTCGGCGTGCCCAATTCTCTGGGCCCCGGCGAACTGCTGCTCAAATACGGTACCGAGGAACAGAAAGACCATTACCTGCCGCGCCTGGCCGATGGCCGCGAAATTCCCTGCTTTGGTCTCACAGGACCGCGTGCGGGTAGCGATGCCACCTCGCTCCCGGATGTCGGTGTCGTCTGCCGAGGCAAACACAACGGTGAGGACGTTCTCGGGCTCAAGCTCACCTTCGAGAAACGCTGGATCACCCTGGCGCCCATCGCCACCGTGGTCGGCTTGGCGTTTCGCATGTTCGACCCCGATGGCCTGCTCGGCGACACCGAAGACCTTGGCATCACCTGCGCGTTGATCCCTCGCAATACACAAGGCATGGAGATCGGACGCCGCCACCACCCCATCGGCAGCCCGTTCATGAACGGCCCGATTCGCGGTCAAGACGTTTTCATCCCCCTCGACTGGATCATCGGCGGCACCGAGATGGCAGGCCAGGGCTGGCGCATGCTGGTCGAATGCCTGTCCGTGGGGCGCTGCATTACCCTGCCCTCTGGTGCCTCCGGCATTGGCCGCTACGCGCTGGGCTGGGCCGGCGGCTATACCCGCATTCGCCGTCAGTTCAATCTGCCCGTCGCCGAGATGGAAGGCGTCCAGGAACCGCTGGCACGTATCGCCGCGCATGCCTACATCGCCCAGGCAGCGGTCATGCAGACCGCCAACACCATCGACCACGGCGTCAAGCCGGCGGTGCCCTCGGCCATCCTCAAGAGCCAGTTGACCGAATTCCAACGCAATATGCTCGCCGATGCCATGGATGTGCACGGCGGCCGCACCGTCACGTTAGGGCCGCGCAACTATCTGGGCATCGCCTATGCCGCCAACCCGGTGTCGATCACCGTGGAAGGCGCCAATATCATGACGCGCAACCTGATGATCTTCGGCCAAGGCGCGATTCGCTGCCATCCCTATGTGCTCGATGAGCTGGCCGCCAAGGACAACGATGACCTCCCGGCGTTTGACAAGGCTATCTTCCGCCATGCCGGCATGGTGTTCGGCAATGCCGCGCGAGCCTTTACCCTGGGCCTGGGTATCGGCAAGCCAAGCGTTCCTTTCGATGAGATCGCCGCCCCTTATGCGCAGGAAGTTGCGCGCCTGTCCGCGGCCTTTGGGCTCTGCGCCGATGCCGCCATGGCGAGTCTCGGCTCAGGCCTCAAGAAACGTGAAATGCTCTCGGCGCGCCTCGGCGACGTACTTTCCAACCTTTATCTAACCTCGATGCTGCTCAAGCAGTGGCACGAGTCGGACAATGTCGAGCATGAGGCAACGCTTTTGCATTACAGCTGCCGCACGCTGCTCCACCGCGCCGAGCAAGCCTTCATCGAATTGTTCGACAACCTGCCCAACAGGGCCCTGGCGACGACTCTGTCGGCCATCGCGATGCCGCTCGGACGGCGTTGCCACAAGCCTCACGACCGCTTCACGCGCGAGATCGCCCACGCCGTCTCCACCGACAGCGCCTTGCGTCGCAAGCTGATTGAAAATACGTGGAATACACAGGAAGCCGGACAGAAGGACAATCCCCTGGCCCGCTACAATGCCTTGCTCGCCGACAGTGAGCGTGCCGAGCCGCTCTATCGGCGCATCGCCAAAGCGTATGGTAAGGGTGAGCTACCCGCCGAGGCACTGCATCCCGAGCAGCGCGTGGAAGCCGCCTGGGAAGCCGGCCTGATCGACGAAGACGACGCCATCTTCATGCGGCGTTTCGAGCGCGAGGTGCTGGAAATGCTAAGCGTCGACGACTTTGCCTTCGATGCCTTCGCGCTCGACAAGGAAAGTGTGGTGTGGCACGACACAGCATGAAGAGCGCGCGACCGCGTCTCGGCACGGTCGCGCGAAATGGCTCTTATGGCAACGGCGTCACGCGTACCGGCGCCGTGCCGGCCTTGATGATGCCAAGACGCCCGGCTGCACGACGCGAAAGATCGATGACTCGCCCCTCAGTAAAGGGGCCTCGGTCGTTGATGCGCACCGTCACGTGGCGCCCGTTATCCAAGTTGGTGACACGCACACGGGTATCGAACGGCAGCTTGCGATGCGCGGCGGTCAACGCCTCAGCATCATAGAGCTCGCCGCTGGCCGTACGCTGCCCCTGATAGCGATCATGATAATAGCTGGCCTGGCCATGCTCCGAGGTCGCGCCAGGCGTTTCGCCACCGTCGGTGGCGCATCCCGCCAACGCCACCACGGCAATCACCCAGCCCGCGACCGCCACCAGCCGAGATACACGACGCCACATCAGGGCAGCAGTACCGTCGAACCAGTGGTCTTGCGCGCCGCCAGGGCTTCCTGTGCCTGGGCAGCGTCACTCAAGGGGTAGCGGTTGGCGACATCGATGGCGACCTTGCCGCTGGCGATCACCTCGAACAGTTCCTCGGCCATGGCCTCGAAGCGCTCACGCGTGTCGGCATAACCGTTGAGGCTGGGGCGCGTCACGAACAAGGCCCCCTTCTGATTGAGGATGCCGATATTGACGCCTTCGACCGGGCCGGAAGCATTGCCGAAGCTCACCATCAGGCCGCGTTTTTGCAGACAATCCAGTGAGATTTCCCAAGTATCCTTGCCCACCGAGTCATACACTACCGGCACCATCTCGCCACCGGTCAGCTCACGCACGCGCTCGACGACGTTTTCCCGGGTATAGTCAATGGTCGCCCAGGCTCCGTTGCGCTTGGCCAACTCGGCCTTCTCGGGCGAACCGACGGTGCCGATCAACTTCACGCCCAGCGCCTTAGCCCATTGGCAGGCGATTGAGCCAACACCGCCCGCGGCGGCATGGAACAGAATCGTCTCGCCTTCTTTTACCCGATACGTCTGACGCAGCAGATATTGCACCGTCAGTCCCTTGAGCATGGCCGCCGCTGCGGTCTCGAAGCTGATAGCCTCGGGTAACGCCACGACCTTCTCAGCCGGCAACACATGCAGCTCAGCATAGGCACCTAACGCCCCTTGGGCATAGGCGACACGATCCCCCGGGGCGAAGCCTTTCACGCCTTCGCCGACCGCGTCGATTTCTCCGGCCCCTTCAGTACCCAAGCCAGACGGCAGGCTCGGTGCGGGATAAAGCCCGGTACGAAAGTAGATGTCAATGAAGTTCAATCCCACCGCGCGATTGCGAACACGCACCTCGCCCGGCCCGGGATCGACGGGAGTAACGTCGACATATTCCAGGACCTCGGGTCCACCGGTACGAGCAAATTGAATACGCTTGGCCATATATCCTTCCTTATGAAGCTAACGAATCTGGGCTTTCATCCAAGCGCCGAACGCTCGTCGGGTCAAGCTGTCTCCCCCCTGGAATGCAGTCGAAGCAGCGTATTGCCACTAAAGTCGCATGGCACCGCCACCCGGCGGGCACCGTCATACTCGACCGTCGAAACGCTCCAGGCCAGCGATGAAACGCGCCTTGTACGACTCGAAGGTCTCGGGCTCGCGCTTGAAGGTCTGCACAACTCCCTCGGCGTTGAAACGCAGCGGTTTCGTCAAGGCATCGGGCGTCACTTTCTCATGACGCGACCCCAGGCCCAGGCGTACGCCATCCGGCATATCCAGCCATTGGGTAATGCCGCAGTCGCGAAAGAAGGCTTCACTGGCCTCATCGGGGGCTTGCACACGCAAGGGCGCACGCGTGGACATTTCCCTGACCAGGCGTTTGACATGCTCTTCGTCGCCCCCAGTTTCCGGGGTCGAGAGTAATGTCACTTCCATACCCTGGCCTTCAATATCCGAGACCAGCAGCAACATGGCGAGAATCGTCTGTTGCTCGTCGGCCAAGACGAAAATGCGTGCCGCGTCCTGCTCGAACAACACCCCCAACGTGCCAGTGAAGGTCACCAGGGGATCGAGCCCGGCTTTTTGGCCATACACATTGGCGCACAGCTGTGCGAGGCACGCCTCGCGGCTTTCCGGGTTCTTAACATGAATGATTTTCATCGGTCTCTCTGCCGGTCGGGGTGCCGCCTGTCGGCCAAAGCGCCAGACGACTGATCTCGAAACAAGGCGCGCAGATTAGCATATTCCCGAACGCCGCCCCATGGCGACACGGTCATGATCCTGTCAAAAAGACGCCTCAATCTAAGGAGGCAATACCGACGTGAGCGGCATGCCTCCAACTACTGAACCAATACCGGTACGACATGCCATAATGCCCATCGGCCATTCGCGAGTTCGTTTACATGCCACTTTCTTCAAGCGGTACTACCTTGCCGCCGACAACCGCCACCCAACGCGCGGCACACGCCTCGCCGATCAGCGAGACAGGCCTCGCGCTACCCCGCGTTATCGCGCATCGCGGGCTTTCCGCGCATGCCCCCGAGAATACCCTGGCCGCAGTACGCGCCGCCCACGCAGTCGGTTGCCACTGGGTGGAACTCGACGTCCAGTTACTCGGCGACGGAACACCCGTGATCTGGCATGACGCCGGTGTACGACGCTGTTCCAACGGACGCGGCAAGTTGCGACATCTCGATCTCGCACAGGCGCACCAATTGGACGTGGGCAGTTGGTTCAGCCCGGCGTTTCGCCACGAGCGTATGGCGACGCTCGACGAGATGCTGGCGCTAATCGTCGAATGTGACATGGGGCTCAATCTCGAACTCAAGATCAGCTACCGGCATAGCCCCGCTGCTCTGACTGAGGCCGTCGTTCCGCGCCTGCTGGCAGCGCTTCCACCTTCGCGCCTGCTGGTGTCCTCGTTCGATCGAGACGCGCTGCGCACTGCACGCGCAATCGAGACCGACCCGCACCGGCTACCCCTGGGGCTGCTCTACGACAAGCTTCCCAAGGACTGGCGCGTGGATGCCGAAACCCTCCTGGCGTATAGCATCCATCTTGACTGGCGCAAGCTGAAACCCTCCAGCGCCAGTGCCGTACGGGACGCTGGCCTGCACCTACTGTGCTATACCGCCAACGATCCGGCGGTTTTTCTGCCCCGTTGGGCATGGGGCGTCGACGCTGTGATCAGTGACGACCCGCCTTGTTTCAAGGACGCCCTAACCTAACCGCCCTCTAGTCGTTGAAAAGCGCACAAAGCACGCGGCAAATACACGCTTTGCATGCCCCAGCCACGCGTATCATGCATCATGGTGGCCGTTGGCCACATCGCTTTATCGCTTTCATGCTGCTCCTGCATCGGACAACGCCCATGAACCCGTCGACTCTGATCGGCATCGCCGCCAGTGTACTGCTGCTCGCCACTGTCGTGCTCTTCACCGCGCAAACGCCCAGCAGTTTTTTCAATTTTCCCGGCCTCGCCATCGTCATCACCGGCACGCTGGCCGCTACGTTCATCAGCTATCCCATGCGCGAAGTGGTGCGCGTCTCGCGTCTGGTGGGCCTCGTCTTCCGTCGCGAAAACAGTCGTATCGACGATGACATCCAGACGCTGGTATCCATGGCCCGGCACTGGTTTCGTGGCAACATTCGCGCGATCGAAGCCGAGCTCGAAGACACGCGCAATCCCTTCCTGCGCACCGGGGTATCGCTGGTTATAGCCAATACCCAGGATGACGAGATTCACGACGTCCTGCGTTGGCGCATCGCGCGCATGCGAGCGCGTGAATACGCCGAGTCACAGATCTTTCGCACCATGGCAACCTATGCCCCAGCGTTCGGCATGCTGGGCACCTTGATCGGCCTGATCAACATGCTCGAAGTGATCGACGGCGGCGACCTGACGATCATCGGCCCGCGTCTCGCCATTGCCCTGATGTCGACGTTTTACGGCATTCTGCTCGCCAACCTGCTCTTCAAACCAATTGCAGTGAAACTGGAACGTCGCACCGAGGAACGTCTGATCGAAATGCATATGGTCATGGAAGGGGTGATGCTGATCGCCAAGCGCCGCTTGCCGTCGTTCGTCGAGGACACGCTGAATTCCTTCATGGCCGAGCACCAGGACGAGATCCGCGAACCGGCACCTCGTACGCCCAAGCAGTCACGTGAGGAGGAAACGGTGGCATGAGCCGTGCGACGCATCGCTACGCCATCGATGCCGGCGACACACTGATCGCCCCCGTAAATCACGCGGGCGATGAGGGCGGCGGCTGGCTGATGAGCTATCTCGACATGCTCACCCTGCTGATCACCTTGTTCGTGCTGCTACTGGCACTCACCGGAAACGACGATAGCACCGCCAGCGACAAGGCAATCGCCTTTCCGGCCCTGGGTGTCCCCACGCTGCAAGCGCCCGCATGGTCACCGAATTTCTACACCCCACCACGTTCGAACAAACGCTACGTTCCGCCGCGTGACACCGCTTTCTATACGCCACCACCGATGGCACCACGGCCTCCACGCATGATCATGGTCAACCCGGATCCCGCCAAGGCCGTTATGACCGGTGTCGAGGCTTCACGCGATACCCGTCGTGTGCGCCAGCTGACGAGTACGCTCAAGCCCTTGATCGATGGTGTGGTAGTGACACAAAGCGCCCAAACACTGAACTTCCGAATCGAGAATCGTTTGCTGTTTTCCAGCAGCCGCGCTGGCCTCACCGACGAAGGACGCGAGGTACTGCGCCAGTTGCTGGACTCGCTACAGCAATACGAGGGCGATATCACCATCGAGGGCCATACGGATAGTCGGCCCATTGCCACCGACCGTTTCCCCTCCAACTGGGAACTCTCGACGGCGCGTGCCACTGCCGTCTTGCGATTCCTGGTCGAGGAAGGGCTCGATAGCGATGAGCTACGCGCGGTGGGATATGCCGACACACACCCGCTGAAAAGCAACGCCACGCCCGAGGGGCGTGCGGCGAATCGTCGTGTCGAGCTGGTTCTGCATGAACCCGAAAGCTAGTGATCGGCTGGGCGATCGCCCCCTAGCATACATTGCCCCTCACATCGGCCAGCGATCCTGATAAAGTACGCACCTTTTGAGGCGGCCCGACGGTCGCCTCAAAAGGTGCCATCCCACCCCAGCGCGCCTTCGCCGCCCCTCGTGAAGGCGGCGGTATCGGCATCATGGCCGCACTTCTCGTAACCCAGACCGCATGTAATTCAGGAGTATTCGATGCAAACCCTCATGGGGCTCGTCGGCGTGGTGGTCGTCCTGCTGATCGCCCTCGCCTTGTCCGAAAACCGTCGGGCCATTCGTCTGCGCACCGTCGCCGGGGCGCTTGCCATCCAAGCCGGTCTTGGCCTGTTCGTGCTCGCCATCCCTTTTGGACAAGACGTCCTGCTGGGGCTCACCAACGCCGTACAGTCGGTCATCGACAGTGCCCAAGCGGGTATGGACTTCGTCTTTGGCGGCCTGGTCAGCGACACCATGTTCGACGTCTTCGGTGACGGCGGTTTCGTCTTCGCCCTGCGCGTATTGCCCATCATCGTGTTCTTTTCTTCACTGGTCGCCGTGCTTTATTACCTGGGCATCATGCGCTGGGTGATCAAGCTGATGGGCGGCGCGCTGCAGAAGCTGCTGGGCACCTCGCGTACCGAATCACTTTCCGCCGCCGCCAATATTTTCGTCGGGCAAACCGAAGCGCCGATGGCCGTGCGCCCCTTCTTGTCGCGAATGACGCGCTCCGAGCTCTTCGCGGTGATGGTCGGTGGCCTCGCCTCGGTGGCCGGAAGCGTGCTCGGCGGTTACGCAGCGATGGGCATCTCCCTGGAATATCTGCTGGCCGCCTCCTTCATGGCGGCACCGGGCGGGCTGCTGATGGCCAAACTCATCGTGCCTGAAACCAAGCCGCCGTCTCAGCCGTTGGAAGACGTCATCGACGGCGAAGACGACGAGGCCCCTGCCAACGTCATCGAGGCGGCGGCCAACGGTGCCGCTTCCGGTGTCCAGCTAGCCCTCAACGTGGGCGGCATGCTGCTGGCCTTCATCGCCCTGATCGCGCTGGGCAACCAGATTCTGGGTGGCATCGGCGGCTGGTTGGGTTACCCGGATCTGACCCTGGAACTGCTACTCGGTTATCTGTTCGCGCCCTTGGCGTTCTTGATCGGCGTCCCCTGGGAAGAGGCGATCCATGCCGGCAGCTTCCTGGGCCAGAAACTGGTACTCAACGAGTTCGTCGCCTTCGCCAACCTCGCCGCCGATCCGCAAGCACTGAGCGCGCATGCTCGGGCCATCGTCACTTTTGCGCTGTGCGGTTTTGCCAATCTCGCCTCCATTGCCATCCTGATGGGCGGTCTCGGCATGATGGCGCCCAGTCGACGCAGCGATATCGCCCGGCTGGGTCTCAAGGCCGTCGCAGCCGGCACACTCTCCAACCTGATGAGCGCGACACTGGCCGGTGTGTTCCTCTCACTCTAACGCACCTGGTCCCAGCACCTCGCCGGTCGCGCCCACCGCGACCGGCGTTTGACTTCCCCGGAACCGCCAAGCAGAATCCCCGCCCGTCGAGACCCAGGTGCTCGGGAAACGGGTGAAAGTCCCGTACTGCCCCCGCAACGGTAATCGCGCCACATCGGAAATCGTCGCTGCCAACCGCATGCGACTGCCACTGCTCTTTCGTCAGTTCGAGTGGGAAGGCGTTTCCGCCCGGTGTCGGATCTTCTCCGCCGCCAGCGCGTCAGTCCGGAGACCGGCCTGGTTCTCAGCACTGGCTGATGCGGAGGGCTTCGCCAGTGGCGACCGTTGCATTCACGTCGTCCAGGCGACGCGGCGGCGTCACCTCTTGTCCTCCTCATCGCGTAACTCGTTTCTTACGCTGATGAGGCGTTTTTATATGTTGCATAAAAAGAATCTGCTGTGGCTGGCCCTCGTAATGGCGGGCAGCGCACAGGCGCAGGGCGATCAACGACTATCCGATCTCCAGGTCACCGCTAACCGGCTTCCCCAGTCGCAGAGCGATGTTCTGGCCAGCACCACCGTCATCGACCGCGATGACATCGAGCGCAGCCAGGCTGGCTCGATCATCGAGCTACTGCAGGGCCGAGCAGGCATCGAAATAGCCCAGAGCGGCTCCCCCGGCACGACATCCAGCCTGTTCATGCGCGGCACCGAATCCGACCACAGCCTGGTGCTGGTCGACGGTGTACGCATCAACTCGGCCACCAGTGGCGGCGCCAGCCTGGAGATGCTGCCGCTCGAGGCCATCGAGCGTGTCGAAATCGTCCGTGGGCCGCGGGCCGCCGCCTATGGTGCCGATGCCATCGGCGGCGTCATTCAGGTCTTCACCCGGCGTGGCACGGCCTCCGGCACGCAAGGCGGGCTCAAAGCGAGCACAGGCAGCGACAACACCCAACGCCAGAGCGCCTGGGTCGCCACCGGCGATGACGACACCCGCTTGAACGCCTCGCTCTTTCACCGCGACGGGGACGGCTTTAACGCCACCCAGGCGGATGACAGCGGCGAACGCGACGGCTTCGAGCGTGAAGGCGCGCAACTGGGGCTCTCACACCGCATCAACGACGACGTCAAGGTGAGCCTCAACGCGCTGCGCCAGAACTTCGAGGGTGAATACGACAATTGCTCCTTCCCCGCCTCTCAGGACTGTGTTACCAAAGGCTATCTGCAGTCCTTCGGCGGCCAGCTCGATGTCCAGCTCCAGCCGGACTGGCAGATGCTGATCACCGCCGGCCATTTCGACGAGCAACGTGAAGAACGCTACTCGGGCGAACGCCAGAGCCTGATCGAGAGTCATCGCGATGAGGTCGGGCTTCAGCACCGCTTTACCCGCGACAACGGCGTCGACGTACTGGGCATCGACTATCGTCACGACAGTGTCGACTTCGATAACCGCGCCGGCGCGAGCTACGCGCGCGACAGTCGCGAGAACATCGGCATCTACGGCATGATGCAGCGCACCTACGGCGCCCACGAGCTTTCCGGTTCCTTGCGCTATGACGACGATTCCCTATTCGGCGACGAGACCACCGGCAGCCTCGGCTACGCCTATCGCCTCACACCCTTTCAGCGCCTCGGCGCCAGCGTCTCCACGGCCTACAAGGCGCCCAACCTGATCGATCTCTATGGGCCCTATGGCACCAATCCCGACCTCGAGGCGGAAACCGCCGAGAACCTCGAAGCGTTCTGGGCCTACGAGCGCGACAACTGGCACACACGAGTTACCGTCTTCGACAATCGCATAGACGACTTGATCGGCTACGATCCCAATACATCCATTCCCTACAACGTCGACGAAGCCCGCATTCGCGGAGTCGAGCTCAGTGGTGGCTGGCAAGCCGGCGGATTGGTACTCAGCGCCAGCCTCACTCACCAGAACCCCGAGGACCGGCAAACCGGAGAGCGCCTACAGCGTCGTGCCCGTACCTTCGGTCGCTTGGACGCTGACTATACCCTGGCTGACTGGTCGTTCGGCGCGACCCTGCGTGCGGCGGGCAATCGTCGCGATACCGACTTCGTCACCTATGGCGACACCACCACCGCCGGCTACGGCGTGGTCGACCTGCGTACCAGCTGGCAGGTCACGTCGATGGTCGAGCTGTCGGCCAAGGTCGAGAACGCCTTCGACAAGGAATACCAATTGGTCGACGGCTACAACACCCAGGATCGCTACTTGGAAGGCGGTGTGACGCTGCGCTTCTGATTCGTCCTTCCTACGCTGCACACCGCATGGCGCCCTGCCCCTTTATGGGGTGGGGCGTTATGCTATCCGCTCCCTTTCCCCGTCCGGAGAACGCCCATGGCACTCAGCAAGACTCAAAGCAGTTTCTATCGTCGCTTATACGTCGCACACCTGATCGCCGGCGGCACGGCCAGCATCCCGGCACTGATCGAGGCCACGGGTATGCCACGCCGAACCGCTCAAGATACCGTCAACGCGCTGATCGAGTTGGATATTCACTGCGAATTCGAACAACAGCCCGGTGCCCGGCATCATATCGGACGTTACGTCATCCGCGACTGGGGGCCCATCGACCCCACCTGGGTCGCCAAGCATGCCGAGCGCTTGCGCGAGGCCCTGGGCTATCCGCCAGGCTGAGACCACGCCGGCCGGGTTGAACCCACCTACATGATGCCTATACTGTTCATATATACAGTAAAGGCATTGCATGATGACGACGCCCAGAGACCGCTCCCTCGCCCGCAAGGGACGAGGCGCAACCTTCGACCCCCACAACCGCTTTTCACCCACGGTCAGCGAAGCCGTCGATGATGGCTGGTGGCAGGAAGAAACGCCCGCACGACTGGCGACGCAAGTGCGTGACGAACCCGCCAAGAGCGCGCTGTCCTGGAACCACTCCCCGGATCTGTCCTTCGATCGCTCGTTGAATCCCTATCGCGGTTGCGAGCACGGCTGCATCTACTGCTACGCACGTCCCAGCCATGCCTACTGGGACATGTCGCCGGGGCTCGACTTCGAAACCAAGCTGATCGCACGCACCGGCATGGTCGAGCGGCTACGCGACGAGCTCGACAAACCCGGCTATGTCTGTCGGCCGATCAACCTGTCGGGCAATACTGATTGCTATCAGCCACTGGAAGCGGAGCGTGGCACGACACGAGCTCTGTTGGAATTGCTGCTGGATACCCGCCATCCCGTCACGCTGGTCACCAAAAGCGCCTTGATCCTGCGCGACAAGGCCTTGCTCGCCGAGATGGCCGAACACCGCCTGGTGCGTGTGTTCGTCAGCCTGACCAGCCTCGACGACGATCTAAAGCGAACGCTGGAACCTCGCACGGCAGCGCCGCGCACACGCCTCAAGGTCATCCG
Organism: Chromohalobacter canadensis; assembly: GCF_029544075.1. Taxonomy (GTDB): domain Bacteria; phylum Pseudomonadota; class Gammaproteobacteria; order Pseudomonadales; family Halomonadaceae; genus Chromohalobacter; species Chromohalobacter canadensis_A. The sequence goes on from NZ_JAJQJH010000016.1 coordinate 25,753, forward strand.
CGAACTCAGCGAGGCGGGTATTCCCGTAGGCACCCTCGTGTCGCCGGTGATTCCAGGACTGACCGATCATGAACTCGAGTCCCTACTGGAGGCCGGACACGACGCCGGCGCGCGCACCGCCGCCTGGATGTTGCTGCGCCTGCCGCATGAGGTCGCGCCACTGTTCGAAACCTGGCTCAACGAACACTACCCGTTGCGCGCCGACAAGGTCATGAGCCTGATCCGCCAGTGCCGTGGCGGTGAGGATTACGATGCCCGCTTTGGCCATCGCATGCGCGGCGAAGGCGTGTTCACGAAACTTCTGGCGCAACGTTTCCGCACCACCTGCCGGCGCCTGGGCATCGGCGATCGTGCCGAGATGGGACTCGACACCAGTGCATTTCGCGCCCCCCATGCCCAGGGCGATCTATTCGACTGAGGCGACCGCCCGCATCGAATCACGCGGTTCAAGTACCCCCTTGGAAAACCATCGCCACCCCGGCGCCGTACAGCAGCACCAACGCCACGCTCTCGAAGCCGATGCGTCCCGGGCCGTGTTTCTCGCGACGCACCAGACCCAGCAGCAATACTGCCGTCATCAGCACCGACAGCGCGATCCACAGCAGTGTCTGATCGGAAACGGCGTGATAGATCGAACCGTCGCGATAGGCGATGTCCGAGGCAGCGGCGAACAACGTATCGAAGGCGTTGCCGCCGATGATCCCGCCCACGGCCAGGGTCAGCGCACCACGACGCACGGCGGCCACGGCGGTCACCAGCTCGGGCAAGGAAGTCGCTACCGAGGTCAACAGTATGCCCACGGCAGTCTGGCTCATGCCTGTCTCGGTCGCCAGAGTCGTCGCCGCTTTCTCCATCACCCAGCCGGACACGCCCAGCAACAGAGCCAGAGCGGCGAACCCGCCCCACAGCCGGGTCAAGGAATAGCGCTGGGCTTCGTCATCCGGCGCATCCTCGCGGGTTTCACGCGTGCGTCGCGGCATCCACATCGGCTGGCTGCGCACTTCATCGATGATGCGCAGCCCATACACATAGCCCAGAAACAGAAGCGGCGTGACCGGGTGAATGCCCCACAACGTCCACTCCGGCGAATAACGCGCCACCAGCAACATGCCCAGCAGACACATCAACAACGTGCCCTGCGCAAGATTGCCGATGGAAGCCGCCGCATGCTCGAGATTGACGCGTCGCAGCGCCACATCGGCGACGGTGAGAAACAGTGTCTGTGCAGCGATCCCGCCTATGGCGTTGCTCATCGCCAGTTCGGGCTGGCCCTTCCAGGCCGCCGTCACCGACAACACGATGCCGGATAGCGAGGTCGCCATACCCATCAGCACCGCCCCGGCAATGGCCTCACCCATGCCGGTACGGTCGGCCAGCGTGTCCACCACGCCGGTCAGGCGCGTCCCGACCACACCGATGACCAGTGCACATCCGGCGAATAGCGCCACACTCAGCATCAAGCTCATACCACTCATCCTTGAGACATGTGCGCCCTACCTTAGCAGCCTGTCGGGCTTAACGCTGATCTGCTGCGAGTCGGTGCTTCAACGTTCTGGGTGACGTGCCACCACGACGGTAATAACGCCTGAATGCGGGGCTCGGCGAAGCGATCGTCGATCAGATGAATCGTGCCCCGGTCCTCGCGGGAGCGAATTACGCGCCCGGCGGCCTGAATCACCTTCTGTATCCCGGGATAGACGTAAGCATAGTCGTAGCCGGCACCGAACATCGCTTGCAGATAGCGTCGACGCTGCTCGTTGACCGGATTGACCTGCGGCAGCCCTAAGGTGGCGATGAAGGCGCCGATCAGTCGCTCACCAGGAAGATCGATGCCCTCGCCGAAGGCCCCGCCGAGTACCGCGAACCCGACCCCGCATCCGTCCGGCGTGAAGCGCGCCAGGAAATCCGTCCGTGCCGTTTCGTCCATGCCCCGCGCCTGTTGCCATTGCGGCACATCGGGATGCGCCTCGCGCAAACGCGCGGCAACATCCTCCAGATAGGCGAAGCTGCTGAAGAAGGCCAGATAATTGCCCGGCCGACGCGCATAGGTCGTGGCGATCAAGTCGGCGATAGGTGCCAACGATACCTCGCGGTCGCGAAAGCGCGTGGAAATGTGCTGAGCGATATGCACGCTGAGCTGTTCCTTGGCAAAGGGCGACGCCACGTCCAGCCACACACTGTCCTCGGGCAACCCCAACAGATCGCGCTGATAACGCTCGGGCGTCAGGGTGGCCGAAAACAACACACTGGCATGTGCGGCCTGGAAACGCGGGGTCAGCAATGGCGCCGGCACGATGTTGCGCAGACTCAGGCGCGCATGGCGCATGCCGCGGTGGCCCGCCCGCATGGCGATGTCGCAAACGAAGTGACGATCGAACAGTTCGGCGATGCGCACCGTCTTCAAGGCATCGAAATAGAAACGCTGCAAGGCCGGTGACAAAGTATAAGGCGGCTCGGCCGCCACTTGCCCGATCGTCCCCACCAGGCGCTGCAACGCGGCCAACCACGCCTCGGGGACGCGTTCGAGCGCGGTATGCTCATTGACACACTCACGGCCCAGCGAATTCCACTCGCGATTGAGCTGCTTGAGCGCAGCGCTAACGCCGGCGGGTTTCTCGCGTATCAGGGCGCGCAAATCGCCTTGATCAAGGCTCGCGCTGTACATGTCACGCGCGCGTTCGACCAGATTGTGTGCCTCGTCGACCAGCACGCCCAGGCGCCAATCGTTGGCCTGAGCCAATAGATGCAACAAGCCGCCGCTGGCGAAGTAATAATGATAATCGCCGACCGTGACATCGCTCCAGCGCGCCATTTCCTGGCCCAGGTAATACGGGCAGACGTCATGCGCCAAGGCGGTATCGCGCAAGTGCGCGCGATCCCAGTCGCCATCGGCGATCAGTGCGCGCCGTGCGCCAGGCAGCTTATCGAAAAAGCCCGCCGCCAACGGGCAGGACTCCCCGTGGCAGGCAAGTTCGGGATGCTCGCAGGCCTTGTCGCGCGCGATCAGCTCCAGCACGCGCAGCGGCGTCGTTTCCACCACGGGTTTCAGCGCATCCAGCGCCAGCTGTCGTCCGGGAGTCTTGGCAGCGAGATAGCACAGGCCATCGAGGCGTTGCGTGGGCATCGCCTTGAGCATCGGAAAGAGTGTGCCCAGAGTCTTGCCGGTGCCCGTTGGCGCCTGGGCCAGCAGCGCGCGCCCGGTACTGGCCGCCTTGTAGACGTTTTCCGCCAGCATGCGCTGCTCGCCCTGCCAGCTCGCATGCGGAAAACGCAGCGTCTCGAGGGCGCTATCGCGTGCCCCACGGTGCGCCGTTTCCTGCAACGCCCAATCGAGGAAAGCGGCGCACTGCGCCTCGAAGAAATGACGCAAGGTTTCGCGGTCCACGCGTTCAACGAGCGGTGTCTCGACCTGGCGGGCAATATCAAAATACACCAACGCCAGCTCGAGTTCGTCGAGGCCTCGCTCCTCGCACAGCAGCCAGCCGTAAAGGCGCAACTGAGCCCAATGCAGATGACGATGGTTCTCCGGCTGACGTGTCAGGTCACCGCGATGGGTCTTGATCTCTTCCAGGCGTCCACGTTGCGGATCGAAACCGTCCGCACGCCCACGCACTCGCAAGCCTTGCCCGGCAGCGCTCCAATAGACACCGCTCAAGGCGACTTCGCATTGGTAATGGGAGGCGCGACGCGAGGCCACCCGAGCATGCCCTTCCATGCCCTCTTCAGCGCTGGGCGATGGCGTGAAACGCAAGTCGAGATCGCCCTGTTTAGCGGTGAAATCACACAGGGTGCGCACCGCCACCGTATAATCCACTGCCTCGCTCATGACGCCCACGTCACATGGCAAACATCGAGAGGCATACCGTGCCGCGCGCAGAACGCCAACCATCGGCGTTGGTTGTCCTGCAGCCGATCGCCCGGCCCTTTGACCTCGATCATCCGGTAGTCGCCCTGCTCGGGGCGAAACTGGATCAAATCCGGCATTCCCGCCCGGTTGGCACGCACATCGCGCAGCAGACGCTCGAACCACAGCCGCAGATGCGCCGCCGGCAGGCACGCCAGCGCCATTTCCAGCAGCGCTTCATCGAGCGCCTCCCACTGCACGAAAGCAGATTCTAGCCCATGCTTGGCGTGATAAGTGCGGCGGATCACGGCGCGATAGCCATGCTCGCCCTCGGGCACCTCGAGCCGCGCCAGGCATCGGGCGAAGAGCGTCTCGCGACGCGATGCGAACTCGGGGCGCAACAGATCCGCAGGAGCACGCTGGAACGGATGAAAGAAGGCTCCGGCAAGCGGAGCGAACACCGCCTCCCAGCACAACAGGCCGAATAGCGCATTGATCAACGCGTTCTCGACGTAGTACACCGGCATCGACTCGCACGACAGATGCTCCACCACGGCGCGTTCTACCGAGGCCGTACGTGGTAACGTCATCTCCAGGCGCGCCGGCACCGGTTCCTCGGTCACGGACGGCGGCGCAAGTGCAAGGCGCCGATGCAGGCGCGGCAAGAGGCGATCCAGCTGCTGACGTTCAGACTCACTTTCCGGCGCCGCTGCGGCGGCGTTTGCCAGCTCCAGGGCCTCGGCATGGAAGGCTTGACGTTCCAACATGCGCAGGCGACGCCCGCGTGCACCGGGGTGAACACTCTGGGCGTAGAGGGCTTCCGCCGCCGCCAGCTCGCCTTCACGCTCACGCGCTCGAGCCAGCAGAAACAACAGCTTGCCGCGCCGGTTTTCCAGCCATGGATTGTCATCCGCCGCCGGCACGTCATGGAGTATGTCGGCAATCGGCTCGCCAGCCTCCAGGCGCTCGCGACAGGCATGCAGGTGTGCGTAGGTGTGGATGTCCTCGCGGCGTTGAAAGGCCCGCGAAGCCGGGCTCAGCGGCACCCGCTCGAAGCGGCGAACGCCAAGGTCGGCAAGCACGAACTCGCTCCAGTCCTGATGCAGGTTGCCGAAGAACATCAAGCGTAGCCGATCGCACAGCGCCATACGCGTCATGCGCACCACGTTGAAGGAAATCTCGGGGCACCACACCGTCAATGGATATTCGCCAAGATCAGCCTCGGCGAGCACCTCGAGCATGTCCGCCTTGCGCGCGCCACGCGTGAGGCCGTGATCGCGCAACAGCCCGTTCAGGTGGCGACCGATCTCTGCCTTGGTCAACAAAAGCCACAACGCCGACACTGACAGCGGCGGATCATCTTGCACCCATCTCCGTTCGATCAACGGCGCCACGGCCGTGGCCGGTATCCCGATTTCCGCATAACCAAGCCGGTCGTCACGGAAGGTATCGCCTTTGCGCATGACCATACGCACCCACAGCGCCTGCGCAGGCTCGGGCAAGGTTTCAAAGCGGGTGAGGAAGTCGCGCTCGTCGTCATCGAACAAATCCACGTAGCATGCCTCGATCCAGCGCAAGGCGCTGCGGAAGTTATGCAAATAATAAAGCGGATCGTCGAGGGACGCGGGGCGCGGCGGGAGCGGCGTAGCGTTCATGAGTGCATGATAGCAACCGCGTCTTGGCGACCCAAGCAGAGCGCGCCTTGCCTGACAATATGTTGGCACGCGACATTGCGCCACCCCGTCTCTTGGCCCTGCTTTGTTATACTCCCAGGATGCACTCAACCGACGAAAGAGCTCGCCGTGAAAGACGTTTCCTCCTCGCGCGACGCGACACCGCGCCGTGCCAACAAGCTGGGCTGCCTGGGCCTGATCGTCGGCGCCATTGCCTTCATCGTGGCGGTGTACGCCATCATCATCTATTTCATCAGCCAGGGCGCGACCCCGGAAGACGAAGCCGGCGAGGAACGCGGCATCGCGCAGTGCTGGCAGTCGATGGCGGCGCCGGAGATGACCGATCGCGCACGACGCACCACCGAAGAACGCTGTCAGGAGATGACCGAGCAGTTCGAGCTCAAGTACGGTCATCCGCCCTCGGTGACTCAGCCGCCGTCGTCGTAGCCCCGGCAACGCGTCGCCGTGCGCGACTCGAGGCGCCATTGCGCACCGACCAACGCATGACCGGCACCAAGCGATGTACACCAGCCCGCACGATATGACGCTGCCAGCGCGGCATATCGCGATGAGCCATCTCAGCCGCCCAGAGCGGCAACAAGTCGACACCGGCACGCATCGCCAGTGCCACCATCGGCCGCGCCAACGGGTGTGGAGCCGGCGCCCCGATCAGCAGTCTAAAGACCTCGGCGGTGCGCGCATCGAAGCACAACTGCGGACGCATCGCCTCGAGATAGGCCTCGGTATCACCGCGCGTGCGCGGCACATCATGCGCGCCCAGCGCTTCGGCGATACGCGCCACCTCGGCATAGTAACGGTCCTGGTCGGCAACGCTCAGGTCAGGGTTGCGATAGCGCAGATGCGCGGCGAGAAAGCGACTGACCTCGGCGACATGCACCCACGTCAGCAAATCCGGATCGTTGGCGGTATAGGGACGACCATCAGGCGCAACGCCTGCGACCTCGTCGTGAATGCGCCGTACCCGGTCGATGAGACGCTCGGCGTCCGCCGTGGAGGCGAACGTGGTAGCGGCGATGAACTGGCTGGTGCGGCGCAACCGACCGAGCATGTCGTCGCGAAAGTTGGAATGATCCCACACGCCAGCCAGCGCCAGCGGATGCAGCATCTGCAACATCAGCGAGCTGATGCCGCCGCACAGCATCGAGGTGAAATCGCTATGCACCCGCCAGCACACACTCTGCAGCCCGAACAGGCCAGGATCGCCCGGCGGTTGGTCATAATCGATGTCCCCCAGCGCCATGCCGGTCACGCCCATGATCTGGCGCTCGATACGCTGTCTCAGTATTTCCATCGCCACCTCCCGGGGCCCACGACTACCCTACGCTTGATGCCTGACGATCATCACACAATGAAGAGGGTCCCATGATACCGCGTTCTGCCATGATGAATCGCTGGCACAATCGTCGCTGAAGCGCTTGGCTGACACATGAATGTCACAACTGGCTGTCACCGTGCCCCACGCGCCACTTGCCGGGAGACGTCTCGATGAAAATGCTAGCCATTTATAGTATCAAGGGTGGCGTGGGCAAGACTGCCTCCGCCGTCAACCTGGCCGCCCTGGCGAGCCAAGCCGGCTATCGCGTGTTGCTCTGGGATCTCGACCCGCAAGCGGCCACGACCTTCTATCTACGTGTTAAACCCAAGGTGCGGGGCGGCGTGGACAAGCTGGTGAAAGGCAAGGCGTCCTTCGACAAGGTCATTCGCACCAGCGAAACGCCCGGGCTCGACCTGTTGCCGGCGTCTTTCGGCTCGCGGGAGCTGGATCACCTGCTGGAGGACCGCAAGCTCAGCCGGCTCCGCAAGATTCTCAAACCCGTGCACGACGATTATGATCTGGTGATCCTCGACTGCCCACCGAGCATTTCCACGCTTTCCGAGCACGTGTTCTCGAGCGCCGACGCCTTGTTGGTACCTGTGGTCCCGACGACGCTTTCGCTGCGCACCCTGGAGCAGTTGCGCGAGCACCTCGACGACGTCGACCATCCTTGCCCCGTGTGGCCTTTTTTCACGCTCGCCGACCGGCGCAAGAAACTTCATCTCGAGGTCATGGCCACGCTGAATCAGGATTGGCCCTTGATGATGACGACGACCATCCCCTACGCCAGCGCCGTCGAGCGCATGGGACTCGAACGCGCCCCCGTCACGCAATTCGCACGCTCGTCCCCTGCGGCGCGTGCCTATCGTAGCCTTTGGCGAGAACTCGAACAGCGTCTGTAAATCACGCATGTCTGCAACGTTGTGGTGCAGGCCCTCATCGCGTTACGTTGCTTCTTTTACCCGGAAATACTTCATGACCGACCGCCAGTCCCGCCATCGCAACGCCATGCGCAATCTCAAGTCGCATGTCGACGAGAAAGTCGCCGCCGCCACTGAGCAGCGCGGTCTGTTGCTCGTTTTCACCGGCAATGGCAAAGGCAAGACCACCGCCGCCTGGGGCACCGTCACCCGCGCTCTGGGCTACGGCTACCGTGCTGGCGTGGTGCAGTTCATCAAGGGCATGTGGGAATGCGGCGAGCGCGAACGCCTCGAGAGTGACCCCAACCTGAGCGTGCATATCATGGCTACCGGCTTCACCTGGGAGACTCAGAACCGTGAGTCGGACACCCAGGCCTGTCAGGCTGTGTGGGCGGATGCGGAGCGCCTGCTGAGCGATCCCGAGGTTTATCTCGTGGTACTCGACGAAATCACCTACATGCTCAAGTTCGGCTATCTCGACATCACCACGGTCCGTGAAGCGCTCGCCAACCGGCCCGCCGATCAGACGGTGATCGTCACCGGGCGCAATGCTCATCGTGAACTGCTCGACATGGCCGATACCGTCACCGAGATGCAGGAAGTACGGCACGCTTTCAATGCCGGGGTCCAGGCACGCCGCGGCATCGACTATTGAGTGTCTCGCTCAAGAAGTTTGGGACGCCCGCTCGAGGGCCTGGCAGACCTGTTCAACGCCCTCGACGAGGCGTGGACCAGGACGGCTGATGGGATCGGGGTCGAGGGTGTATAGGTGGCCATCGCGCACCGCCGGCAACCAGTCTTGGCCTTGCCAGGCGCGCTGCCAATCATCGCTGGGTGCGGCCGACAGAATCACCTCGGGACGCGCCTCGATTAACGCCTCGCGCCCGACCTCGGGCACCAGCACCGAGCGCTCGGCGAACAACGGTTTCCCCCCGCAATGGCGGATCGCCTGGGTGATGATATGCCCATCGCCCAGCGTGGTCAGCGGGTTGTGCCCCAATTGATAGAACACACGCGGCGTCTCGCTCAGCGTTTGCCGCGACGCAGCAAGGCGTAACTCAAATGCTCCGGCCGCGCGTCTCGCCGTCTCCGAGTGGCCTGTCAGACGGCCCAGGTCACGCAGGTCGTCCGCCACATCGTCGAGCCGGCGAGGTTCACTCTCGTAGACCGTCACGCCCAGCGCCTTGAGACGCTCCACCACGCTGCGCGGTGTTCCGCTGCGCCAGGTCACGACGAGATCCGGCTCGCGGGCCATGATGGCCTCCAGCGCGATGCCTCGATAACTGCCCACACGGGATACCTGCTTGGCCGCCTCGGGGTAATCGCTGCCCTGCAACACCCCCACCAGCCGTTCGCCGGCCTCCACCGCATAGAGCATTTCCACGATATGCGGCGCCAGCGCCACGACGCGCTCGGCGGGGGCCTCGAGCGTGACGGTGTTGCCGGCATCGTCGGTTACCTCGAGCGCCGCCAGTGCCGTGCCTGGCGATAACAGCGCGGCTATCGTCAATAGGTATGCAAGAAACAAGCAAATACGGCGCAACCTCACGACTCCCATAGCCACTTTCGGGCACGCAGGATAGCATGCTCGCATGAGTCGCTCGCCTTTGGCGGCGGCTCAGTTTCTCAATACCCAAAGGAGATTGGCATGATGCGCAAGGATATTCGCCTTCCATTCATGGCGACGGCGCTGCTCGGCGCATTGCTGGTGGCCGTGCCTCAAGCCCAGGCCAAGCCCGGACCCAAGACGTCGCATGAACTTCACGTACAGGCACAGTCGAGTCTCGACGTGGCGCCGGACATGGCGCGACTCAACGCACGCTTGTGGGAGCGCACCCCGGCCGTGGCTAGAAGCGAGGAGGCCAGTGACACCCAGGTCCTCGGCGAGGCGCGCGAGCAGCTCGAGTCGCGTACCGGAGAGCTAGTCCGCGCTCTGGAAGACGCCGGCGTGGAGAGCCGCGACATTCAAGCCGGCTCGCTCAATGTTCGCCCCGAGATCATCTCGCGCTCACGGCAGGACGATGACGCGGAAGATCAGGTGCGGACCCAGGTCGAACGTCCCGTCAGTGTCACGATCCGCGACCTCGAGCGTCTACCGCGTATTCTCGATGCGCTGACCGCCGCTGGCGTGGATGCACTGGATGGCGTCGAATACGATCTGAAGGACCGCGACGCGGCCACCGACAAGGCGCTTTCAAAAGCCCTCGAGCGCGCCAGACACAAGGCACAGCTGATGGCCGACACGCTCGAGGTCAAACTCGGCGATGTGATCAATGTCGAGGAAACGCAGTCCCCCACCTACACGCCGCGTACCATGATGATGCGCGCCGAGTCTGCCGACGCCAAATCAGCCACGGAATACCGCGCCGGGGAAATCGCCATCGACGCCGGTGTCAACGTCACCTGGGAAATCGCGGACTGACGCCTCACCCTGGCAATCCATTCGCTTCTCACAACGACGATGCCCGGCCAACCAGGTCGGGCATCGTCATCGTGCGGCAACGATAGGGCGTTCGAGCGGCAATCAGCCGGTGAACTGACGCCGCACGCGCGGGCTCAGCATTTCGCCGAGCACAGTGATCACCACCAGAGCCGCGAGGAACCACGCCCACTGGCTGCCGATATCGATGGTCATCACGCCCAGCGCATCGATGAAGATCAGTACGATTCCTAGCGGACTGACATAACGCACCATCAACAGCCATAAGGCATGCTGCCACCTGGAGAGGCGCAGCTCGTCGCGGAAGATCTCGTCGCGCAGCAGGAAACCCGCCATCAAGCAGAGCCCCAGACCGCCCAGCGGCATCATCCAGCGCGAGGTCAGGTAATCGAGCCAATCGAAGAAGTTCTTTCCGGCGAGCGTCCAATCGGCGCCCAGATTGAAGGACAGCATGGCCAACGTGCTCAGCAACCAGAGCACGATACCACTGCTCCAGGCCGCCGCCTTGCGACTCATGCCCTTGCGCTCGGTCAGCCAGGCCACGGTGGCCTCGATCATCGACACGGCGGAGGTCAGTGCCGCCACGCTGAGCATCACGAAGAAGATCACCTGCAGCACATTGCCCAGCGGCATCTGCTGGAAGGCCAGCGGCAGGCTCATGAAGATCAGCCCCGGCCCGCTGGCCGGATCCATACCATTGGCGAAAATCGCCGGAAAGATCGCCAGACCGGCCATCAATGCAATCAGCGTGTCGCAGATAGCCACGGTGAAGGTGGTACGCGCGATGGATTTGTTATCGGGCAGATAGGCGCCGTAGGCCATGATCGCCCCCGCCGACAGCGACAGCGTGAAGAAGGCATGCCCCATCGCCGCCAGCAGGCCAGCACTCGACAGTTTGCCCACCTCGAAGGAGAACAGGAACGTCACCGCCTCGCCGAAGCCGCCCGAGAACATGGCGTAGACGATCATGGCCAACAGCAACAGCACCATGCCCGGCATCATCCAGCGCATGCTGCGCTCAATGCCTTCCTGCACCCCCTTGCCGACGATGAACATGGTCACCACAGTCACCAGCGTGCTCCACGCCCCCAGCGTCAGCGGGTTGGCGTTGTTGGCGCCGAAGATGGCCGCCATGTCGTCGACACTACCGCCTTGCAAGCCACCACTGATCGCCTTCCACAGGTAGGCAAGCGACCAGCCGGCGACGACCACATAGAAGGACAGGATCATGAACCCGGCGAGCATCGACATCCAGCCGAATCCGGACCAGATCTTGCCGCGACCCGACTCCTGCGCCACGCGCTTGACCGCATCGATGGGACTCCCGCGCCCGCGCCGTCCGAAGGCTATCTCGGTCATCATCGCGGGGATCCCGATGCACAGAATGCAGGCCAGGTAGACGAGCACGAAGGCGCCGCCGCCGTACTCGCCGGTCATGTAGGGAAACTTCCAGATATTGCCAAGGCCCACTGCCGAGCCCGTCGCCGCCAGCACGAAGCCCCAGCGGCCGATCCAAAGATTTTTGGGTTGCTGTCTTGCCGTCATGGTTCACCTGAAGGGTTATTGTTGTGGTTCATGCAGCGCGGCGCGAGCACTTGCCACCGGGCGATTCTACCGTTTTCCACCGACATTTCGCGAACCGCGTCCGCCCGAACCGCGACGGCAAGGCAATCGCTGGAGCCCACTGCAGGGGTATGCGAAGCTGATCCCCGGACCCGGCGCATCACTTGCATCGACAGCCCAGGAGGTCGCATGACACGCCAATTCGCCATTCTCGGACTCGGCTATTTCGGCAGCACGGTCGCTCGCGAGCTCAAGCGCCATAACAATCAGCTACTTGGCGTCGATCGCGACGAGTCTCGTGTCGATGCCATGGCCGAGCATCTCGATCACGCCGTCATCGCCGACGTCACAGACGAAAAGGCGCTCGCCGAGCTGTCGTTGGAGAACTACGACGCCGTGGTCATCGACGTCGACGGCAACCTTGAGGCCAGCGTGATCTGCACCCTGCATGCCAAGGAACTGGGGGCCCGCGAAATCTGGGCCAAGGCCCACTCGGACGCTCACTACAAGCTGCTCGACCGCCTCGGCGCCGACCATATCGTGTATCCCGAGTACGATACCGGCATCCGCGTCGCCGAAAGCCTCAATTATCATGCCATGGTCGATTTCATTCGTCTCGGCGAACGCGAGTTCATCGTCGAGATCGAGGCGACTGAACGCCTCACCGAGCACTGCGCCACCGTCGCGCAGCTCGATATCGACGAGCGCGCCCTGTGTCTGGTGGCCATCAAGCGAGGCGACGAGGTAATCCGCGCGCCCGAGCGCAATACCGAGCTGGCATGCGGCGACCACCTGGTTCTGATGGGGGATCTCGCCGCGCTGCGCGAGCTGGGCAACAAGCTATGACACCACTTCGCTACCGCGCCCCGAGCGCCACACGGCTCCACGGGGCGTGTCCATGAGTTTCTGGCAACGACTGTCACGCCCCTGGCGACATACGCCACACGGCCGCGTACTTAGGCTTTCGCCGCCGGAAACGCTATTGCTGGGCTTTACCCTGCTCTGCCTGATCGGCGGCGGCTTGTTGCGACTGCCCATGGCCGCGACGGTAACGCTCGACTGGCAGGAGGCGCTGTTCACCGCCACCTCGGCGGTGACGGTCACCGGGCTGGCGGTCGTCGATACCAGCGCTTTCACACCGTTCGGCCAGGTCGTGCTGCTGGCCTTGATCCAGATCGGCGGATTGGGGTTCATGACCTTCGGGGCACTGACCCTGCTGCTCATGGGGGCCCGCCTCCCCCTGCAGCAGCAGAACCTGGTGCGAGAAGCCCTCGGTGAAACCTCGTTGGGCGAACTCTCGCAACTCGTGCGCCTGGTGGTGGCCTTCGCCGTCCTGGTCGAGGCAGTGGGGGCGGGACTTCTCGCGCTGCACTGGGTCCCCGAGCTCGGCTGGTCGCGCGGTTTGTGGGCCAGCCTGTTTCATGCGGTATCCGCCTTCAACAATGCCGGCTTCTCGCTGTGGCCCGACAGCCTGACGCGCGACGTCGGTACGCCCCTGGTCACGCTGGTCGTCAGCAGCCTCTTCATCGTCGGCGGTCTGGGTTTCGTGGTGATCAGCGACATTCGCGAAAAGCGTCGCTGGGGACGGTTCTCCATGCAGACCAAGATCGTACTTTGCGCGACCCTGGCCATCAACCTGATCGCCATGGCGGCGATGGCGGCGCTCGAATGGCACAATCCCGCGACACTGGGCGGGCTGGAAAGCCTCGGCGACAAGCTGCAGGCGGCCTGGTTCCAGGCCGTGACACCGCGTACCGCCGGTTTCAACAGCGTCGATACCGCGGCCATGTCCGACGCCTCCTCGCTGCTCACCATGCTGCTAATGTTCATCGGTGGCGGCGCGAGCTCCACCGCCAGCGGCATCAAGCTCACCACTTTCATCGTGCTGCTGTTGGTGGCCCGGGCCTTCCTACGCGGCACGCAGCCCACGGCCTACGGGCGCGCCATCGGCGAACAGACGGTGATGAAGGCCGTCGCCGTGGCACTGGCCGGGGTGGCGCTGGTGTTCGTGACGCTGCTGGTGCTGTGCATCACCGATGGCCGCCTCGCGTTCCTCGATCTGGCCTTCGAGAGCGTCTCCGCCTTCGGCACGGTGGGATTGTCGCGCGGCATCACCAATGAACTGTCGCTGCCCGGCCAATGGATGCTGATGCTCACCATGCTGCTCGGCCGTGTCGGACCGCTGTCGCTGGGGTACTTCCTGGCCACGCGGCGCACGCGGGGAATGCGCTACGCCGAGGGCCACATCCAGATCGGCTGAGATACCGGCTCGTGGTGCCACTGCCGTTGCCCCCACGCGGGCGACGGACAGCAGGCGAACGGTTGCAATATTTCCATGATTGTTCAAATATAGAAGCGTCATTTTTCGATAGTCGCGACGGACGCCTCATGCTGCTTGCCCTGCCCATCTTCATCGCCACGCTCATTCTCGTCATCTGGCAGCCGCGTGGCTTGGGGATCGGCTGGAGTGCAAGCGCGGGCGCGTTGATCGCGCTGCTCACCGGGGTCATCCACCCCGCGGACATTCCCGCCGTGTGGTCGATCGTCTGGAATGCCACCTTCACCTTCATTGCCATCATCATCACCAGCCTGCTGCTCGACGAGGCCGGCTTCTTCGAATGGGCGGCCTTGCATATCGGCCGCTGGGGCAACGGCCGGGGGCGTCGTCTGTTCGTCCTGGTGGTACTGCTCGGTGCCGTGGTCGCGGCGGTCTTCGCCAACGATGGCGCGGCCTTGATCCTCACTCCGATCGTCTTCGAGATGCTCGTCGCCCTGGGCTTCAGCGCCGGTGCAACACTGGCGTTCGTGATGGCCGCCGGCTTCATCGCCGATACCGCCAGCCTACCGCTAGTGATTTCCAACCTGGTCAATATCGTCTCGGCGGACTACTTCGATATCGCCTTCGGCGAATACGCGGGCGTCATGGTGCTCGTGGACATCGTCTCGGTACTTGCCTCGCTCGGCATGCTGTACCTGTTCTTTCGACGTGCGGTGCCCTCGACCTATGCCCTCGGCGACCTGCGCAAGCCACGCGAGGCCATCCGCGATCCGGCGGTCTTCAAGGCCGGCTGGTGGGTGCTGGGGCTCTTGCTGGTGGGCTTCTTCGTGGCCGAACCGCTGGGCGTACCGGTCTGCGTGATCGCCGCCATCGGCGCGTCGATCCTGTTCGTGATCGCCCAGCGCGGTCATCACATCCACACTCGCAAGGTGCTGCGCGACGCCCCCTGGAACATCGTGGTGTTTTCGCTGGGCATGTACCTGGTGGTATATGGCCTGCGCAACGCCGGACTGACCGACATGATCGCCGGCGGTCTGGAATGGCTGGGCGGGCATGGCCCCTGGATCGCCACGCTGGGGACAGGCTTCATCGCCGCCGGGCTTTCCTCGGTGATGAACAACATGCCCACCGTACTGGTGGTCGCCTTGTCGATCGATGCCAGCGACGTCACTGACCTGACCCAGCAGGCAATGGTCTATGCCAACGTCATCGGTAGCGACCTGGGCCCCAAGATCACTCCCATCGGCAGCCTCGCCACCTTGCTGTGGCTGCACGTCCTGGCGCGTAAGGGCATGACCATCGGTTGGGGCTATTATTTCCGCGTGGGCATCGTGCTCACCGTCCCCGTGCTGACGGTCACCCTGCTGGCACTGGCCGCCTGGCTACAGTTTCTCGCGGCATGAAGCGCCAGCCCCGGGATCAGCAGCGGCCGGTGTCGTCCGGCAATCGGCACTGCTCGGGACGATCATCACAGCAGTGCGCGGTCAGGTAATCCACCAGGCCGCGCATCCGGGAGAAATCGGCACGGTAGTGGACATGCCGGCCATGTGCCTCGCCATACACCAGACCGGCGTGCGCGAGCTCCTTGAGATGGAAGGAGAGCGTCGAGGGCGAGACCCCGAGGGCCTCGGCGATATCGCCGGCGAAGGCGCCGTCGGGACCGACCCCCACCAGGTGCCGAAAGATCGCCAGTCGCGTGCGCTGCGCCAGCGCCGACAAGGCCTTGAGAGCGTCATTCGTTTCCATATTTGCACAACGATAGAAGTTACGTTGACCCGACTATCCCACACAGGAGTCGTTCATGCACGACCTTCCCAATCTCGACACCACATCTTTCGCCGTTCCCGATGGCGATACGCTGATGGCGCCCCGACTCAGCACGCATCCGCCGCGCATCCTGCTGCTGCATGGCTCGCTGCGTGAACGCTCGTTCAGTCGTCTGGTCAGCGAGGAAGCCGCGCGTTTGCTCACTGCCATGGGCGCCGAGACACGATGCTTCGATCCGCGCGGCCTGCCCTTGCCGGACAGCGAGGACGCCTCGCACCCCAAGGTTCAGGAGCTCCGCGAGCTGGCGCAGTGGGCGGAAGGCATGGTGTGGTGCTCCCCGGAGCGTCACGGCGCGATGACCGGCATCATGAAGGCACAGATCGACTGGATTCCACTGGCGCTGGGCGGCGTCCGCCCGACCCAGGGCAAGACCCTGGCGGTCATGCAGGTCTGCGGCGGCTCGCAGTCCTTCAATACGGTCAATCAGCTACGCATTCTCGGTCGCTGGATGCGCATGCTGACCATCCCCAACCAGTCATCGGTGCCCAAGGCGTTCCTGGAGTTCGGCGACGACAACCACATGATGCCCTCGCCGCTCTATGACCGTATCGTCGACGTGATGGAAGAGTTGATGAAATTCACCTTGCTGACGCGCGACCGCAGCGATCTGCTCACCGACCGCTACTCCGAACGCAAGGAGAGTGCCGAAGAGGTATCTCGGCGCGTCAATCAACGTGGCATGTAGAGCCCGGCACGTTCATCGAAATGACATGGATCTCGGGCATATTCGTCTAGCCATATATCCCACGAGGCTGACCCATGAGCAAAAAACGCGTTCTCTTTCTCTGCAATGCCAACTCGGCCCGCTCGTTGATGGCCGAAGCCCTGTTGCGTCACATGGCCGGACAGCGCTTCGAGGCCTACAGCGCCGGCGTCGAACCCGATGAGCCGCAGCAGGCGGCACTGCAGGCACTCACAGAGTTGGGCATCGATACCACGGGGCTGGCCAGCAAATCGCTGGAGGCCTATGCCGGCGAGCATTTCGACAGCGTGATCATCCTCTGCGAAAAAGCCCAGCAGCGCTGCCGGGACTGGGCAGGCAACACCGACGAGCTGCTGTTCTGGGATATCCTGGATCCGCGCCTCAATCCGCGTGACGGCGCCTATACCCAGACCCTCGAAGAGATTCGTGGCCGTCTGCGGCTATGGTTGAGCGTTCAGTCCCGGGAGGCCTGAGCCAGTGACCACGGCAGTGCTGACCCCGGCGGCCTTGCACCGCTGTCTCGCCGACGAGACGCGCTTGACGCTGACGCTGCTGCTCTGCACCGAACCCGAGCTGTGCGTCTGCGAAATGACCGAGGCCCTGGCGGCCCCGCAGCCCAGGATATCGCGCCATCTGGCCTACCTGCGTCGTGCCGGCCTGCTACGCGGTCGCCGCCGCGGTGCCTGGATCTTCTATCGCCTCGAGCCGACGCTGCCCGAATGGGTCTCGATCATCCTCGAGGCCTCGCGCGACGCCGCGCCGCCGGAGGTCATCACGGCTCACCGACGACTCGCCGACGCCGGCACCGCCAGCCGACGTCAGGCGGCTTGCCACGCCGAGCCCAGGCCGGCCCCCTTTTCCTCCACTTCAGGAGACATCGCATGACATTACGCATCGGCATCAACGGCTTCGGGCGCATCGGCCGCCTTGCCCTGCGCGTCCTGTGGGCGTCGCGCGCGACGCACTCCCTGGAGATCGTTCGTATCAACGATCCCGGCGGCGACGCGGCAACCTTCGCCCATCTGCTGGAATTCGATTCGGTACACGGCCACTGGTCCCCCGGCACGGGCATTCGCGCCGAGGCGGATTCGCTCGTCATTGACGACACCTCGATCATCTTCAGTACCCATCGCGATCTCGCCGACAGCGACTGGTCCCGATGCGACGTGGTGATCGAAGCCTCGGGCGCCATGACCAAGGCCGCCAAACTGCAGCCCTACCTCGATCAAGGCGTGCCGCGCGTCGTGGTCTCCGCGCCGGTCAAGGACCCCGAGGTGCTCAACGTGGTGATGGGCGTCAACGATGGCGATTTCGCTCCGGAGCGACACCGCATCGTCACCGCGGCCAGTTGCACCACCAACTGCCTGGCACCGGTGGTAAAGGTGATTCACGAAACCTTCGGCATCCGCCATGGCTCGATGACCACGGTGCACGACATCACCAATACCCAGACGATCCTCGATGCGCCGCATAAGGATCTACGCCGTGCTCGCGCCTGTGGCATGAGTCTGATCCCCACCACGACCGGCTCGGCCAAGGCGATCACGGCGATCTTTCCCGAGTTGGAAGGCAAACTCAACGGTCTCGCCGTGCGCGTGCCGCTGGCCAACGCCTCGCTTACCGACATGGTCTTCGAAGTCGAACGTGCCACCCACGTCGACGAGGTCAATACTGCCCTGGAACAAGCCGCGAATGGCGAGCTGGCCGGCATCTTGGGCTACGAGAAGCGTCCGCTGGTTTCCATCGACTATCGCACCGATCCGCGCAGCGCGATCGTCGATGCCCCATCGACGATGGTGATCAACGAGACCCAGGTAAAACTCTATGCGTGGTACGACAATGAGTGGGGCTATGCCAATCGTACCGCCGAACTGGCCTTGAAAGTCGGCAACGCCCGGGAACCAGCACAATGACTACCCTGCAACGCCTGCGCGCCCTGCCCTTCGAAATACGCCAGTATCTGCTGGTCACGGGCAATTATTGGGCCTTCACGCTGACCGACGGCGCCTTGCGCATGCTGGTGGTGCTGCATTTCCATCAGCTTGGCTATTCGCCGCTGGAAATCGCCCTGCTGTTTCTGTTCTACGAGGCGTTCGGTGTGGTCACCAACTTCGTCGGTGGCTGGCTCGGTGCCCGCCTGGGTCTCAACCGCACCATGAACCTCGGTCTGGGGCTGCAACTGGTCGCCCTGGGCATGCTGCTGGTGCCGGCATCGGCCTTGACGGTGCCCTGGGTCATGGCCGCCCAGGCGCTCTCAGGGGTCGCCAAGGACCTCAACAAGATGAGCGCCAAGAGCGCGGTCAAGGTGCTGGTCCCAAAGGACAGCAGCAATGCCCAGGGCGCGCTGTATCGCTGGGTGGCCATCCTCACGGGGTCCAAGAATGCCCTCAAGGGGGCCGGCTTCTTCGCCGGCGGCTTGTTGCTGACGCTGATCGGTTTCCAAGGCGCGATACTCGCCATGTGGGTGATGCTGGCCGTGGTGCTGGGGCTGTCGCTATGGCGTTTGCGTGCCGACCTAGGCCGCCAGAAAGCCAAGCCCAAGTTCCGCGAGGTCTTCTCCACGTCGCGCGCGGTCAACGTTCTCGCGGCGGCACGCCTATGCCTGTTCGCCTCACGCGACATCTGGTTCGTGGTGGCATTGCCGGTGTTTCTCTACGACCAGCACGGCTGGAACTTCTGGAGCGTCGGCATCCTGATGGCCGTCTGGGTGATCGGCTACGGCGGCGTTCAGACCCAGGCACCGCGCATCACGCGACATCTGCACGGCGATACACGCAGCATCACCGTGGTTCTGGCCGCGGCACTCGCCCTGCTCCCCGCCCTACTCGCCTTCACGCCGCTGGCAACCACCGTCACCTGGCTGATCGTGGGGCTGCTGGCCTTCGGCGTACTCTTCGCCATCAATTCGAGCTGGCACAGCTATCTGATCGTGCGCTTCGCACGCGCCGAGGGCGTCTCCATGGACGTGGGGTTCTACTACATGGCCAATGCCATGGGACGTCTCGTTGGCACGGTCCTCTCCGGCTGGGTCTACCAGGCCCATGGCTTAGCACCCTGTCTGGCAGTGTCCGCGGTGCTGGTCGCCGCCAGTGCCATCATGGCGATGGGCTTGCCCCGCCAGACGCAATGAGCCCAATCCAGGGACTAGGAGGATGCATATACCAGTGGCGGGTCTGACAGAGCATGCAGCGCTCTACCTATAGATTGCTCATGGGTTGCACAATCTATAAAAACTATCAACTCGGTAGCGTGCAAACGGTGTCAATGCCGTATAATGTTCGACTAGCCTAATAGCAGAGCGAAAAGCCAAAATAAGCTTCCACCCCACTGGAGGCATGAGCAAGAGGAAACATTGCAGTGAATGCTCCACTCAAGGAAACCAGCACTACCGCCAAAGCCATCGAGCAGCACAAGAGCTATCGTTTCGTCGTCGATCTCTTGGCTCGCGCCGACATCCAGATCAACGGAACGCGCCCGTGGGACATGCAGGTCCATTCCACGGATGTCTTTGATCGTGCGCTCGCCGAAGGCAATCTCGGGCTCGGCGAGACGTACATGGCCGGTCAATGGGACGCTGAACGCCTCGACGAGTTTTTCTTCCGGCTGCTATGCGCCGATATCGACAAAACCGTTCAGCCTTCGAAGCTGGTCTTTCACGCCTTGCGCGCCAAGCTCACGAACCTGCAGAGCGTCAAACGTGCATGGAAAGTCGGTGAAGCGCATTACGACTTGGGTAACGACTTCTACGCAACCATGCTCGACCAGCGTATGACCTATACCTGCGGGTACTGGCATGACGCCGATAACCTGGATGCCGCTCAGGAGGCCAAGCTCGATCTGATCTGCCGTAAGCTGGATCTCAAGCCCGGCATGCGCATTCTGGATATTGGCTGCGGCTGGGGCAGTTTTATGGCCTACGCCGCCGAGCACTATGGGGTGGAATGCGTTGGACTCACCATCTCGCGCGAGCAGGCCGACTACGGGAAATCCTTGATGAAGAAGGGACTTCCCGTGGAATTTCGGCTTCAGGACTATCGCGAGATCGACGAGCAGTTCGACGCCATCATCAGCATCGGCATGTTCGAGCACGTGGGTCGCAAGAATCACCGCGAGTATATGGAAGTCGCCCATCGTTGCCTCAAGGAAGGCGGCCTCTTCATGCTGCACACCATTGGCAAGAACGTCCGCGAGAGCACACCGGACCCGTGGATCGACAAGTACATCTTCCCCAACGGAGACCTGCCTTCCATCGGCCAGATCGGCGATGCGGCCGGCGGGTTGTTCGTCACCGAGGACCTCCACAACTTCGGCGCCGATTACGACAAGACGCTGATGGCCTGGTGGGAGAATTTCGAAGCGCATTGGCCGAAATTCAAGGAACGCTACGGCAACGAGTTCTACCGCATGTGGCGCTACTACCTGCTATCCTGCGCAGCGGCCTTCCGTGCCCGTGACATTCAATTGTGGCAGTGGGTACTTGCCAAGCCGGGGGTCGTCGGTGGCTATCAACGCATCACGTCGTAAGCACGACTTGCCATATATCCAGTGTTTGGCAAGCACCGGAAGCCAGGCGGCAACACGCAAAAAAAAGGCGCCGAAGCGCCCTTGAAATCATTCGCGGTGTCAGACCATTAGCCGTAACGTCCGGTAATGTAGTCCTCCGCCTTCTTGGTATGCGGGTTGGCGAACATCTGCTTGGTCGCGTTGTATTCGATCATTTCACCAAGGTGGAAAAAGGCTGTGTAATCCGCCACGCGCGCTGCCTGCTGCATGTTGTGGGTAACGGTGACGATGGTGAAGTCCTTCTTCAGCTTGTCCATCAGGTCTTCGATGGTCGCCGTGGAGATGGGGTCGAGCGCCGAGGTTGGCTCATCCATTAGGATCACGTCGGGACGCACTGCGATCGCACGCGCGATGCACAAGCGCTGCTGCTGACCGCCAGATAGCGAAGTGCCCGGCTCGTGCAGCTTGTCCTTGACCTCGTTCCACAGCCCCGCATCGCGCAACGCGCGCTCCACCAGCTCGTCCTGGTCGGCCTTTCGGCTAACCATGTCATGCATGCGCGGCGCATACGCGACGTTTTCATAGATCGACTTGGGAAACGGATTCGGCTTCTGGAACACCATGCCCACGCGGCGACGCAGGGCCACTTCGTCCATGCCGCGGGCATTAACGTCGTGGCCATCCATTTCCACCAATCCCTTGATGCTCACGCTGCTGATCAAATCGTTCATGCGATTGAGGCAACGCAGAAAGGTGGACTTGCCGCAGCCCGACGGACCGATCAAAGCAGTGACGGTATTGGCAAATATATCGATGCTGATGTCATCCAGCGCCTGGTGCTCGCCATACCACAGGCTGAGATCGCGTACGCGTACGCTCAGGTTTTCTTCGACGCTTTCGTTGCGTGTTACCGGCTGTCCCTTGTTAGGTGTCGGCGCCTCATTGTATGAAGTACGCACGGCGCTTTCGGATGCCGTGGGCGAATCTTGCTGCGTTTGAAAGTTTTGCAGGGTCGTGTCGTTCATGGCGATGGTGTCCTGTCGGAAGTCGCTTACCAGCGGCGTTCGAATTTGTTGCGTAGCCAGACGGCGAGAGCGTTGAGGAAGATCAGCACCGCCAAAAGCACCAGGATGCCGCCCGCCGTTTTCTCGGCAAAGGCGCTATTCGGCTCGCTGGCCCAAGTGAATATCTGCGC
This sequence comes from Chromohalobacter canadensis, assembly GCF_029544075.1. Lineage (GTDB taxonomy): Bacteria > Pseudomonadota > Gammaproteobacteria > Pseudomonadales > Halomonadaceae > Chromohalobacter > Chromohalobacter canadensis_A. Next base: position 48,035 of record NZ_JAJQJH010000016.1, read on the forward strand.
CGGCATGACCGTCGAGGCGCCCGTGATCGATATCGAGGCATCGGGTATGAAGGCCACCATACCTACGATGATCAGCGGTGCGGTCTCCCCCATGGCTTGCGCTAGGCCAATGATCGAACCGGTCAGAATGCCCGGCAGCGAGACCGGCAGTACGTGATCGCGTACCACCTGCCAGCGCGAGCAACCCACGCCGAATGCCGCGTGACGAATGCTGTCCGGCACACTGCGCAAGGCCGCGCGCGTCGAGATGATGATTACCGGCAACGTCATCAACGCCAAGGTTAGCCCGCCCACCAACGGCGAGGAACGCGGCACCCCGAAGAAACTGATGTAGATCGCCAGCCCCAGCAGGCCGAACAGGATGGAGGGGACGGCCGCCAGGTTGTTGATATTGATTTCGATGATCTGAGTCAGCTTGTTGTCGGGGGCGAACTCCTCGAGATAGACGGCCGTCATCACGCCGATCGGAAAGCATACCGCCATGGTGACCAGCATGGTCATTACCGTGCCGATAGCCGCCGAAGCAATCCCCGCCAGTTCCGGCATCTTGGAATCACCGGTAGTGAAGAAGGTGGTATTAAACTTCAGCTCCGCGCGCCCCTCTTCGACTAATGCCTGGAGCGTTTCCTTGTCGGCGGGGCGCAGCCGATCCTCGTTCCCTTTGAGATACTGATCGACACGACTATCGGCGATGACCCATTGGGTCTGCGTCGTGCCCATCAACGCTGGATTGTTTTCCATTCTTCGCGGCAAGGGCCGGAAAAAGCCGCGCGAAATCAGCGGCCGGACGTCTTCATCGACAGCCGCGAGTGGTAACTTCTGGGACTGTTCGTTATAGCTGACCTCGGTCTGTATTTGCGCTTGCTGGAAAGCGGGCCATCCGCGCACCACCATGTCGGAAATGAAGACCACCAGAAACGCCGCCGATAGAATCAAGGCGCCCATGGTCATCCATTTCATGCGCGCCGAACGCCGATGGCGCTTCTTGAGCTGCGCGGAAATTTCTTCGAACGATTGGCTCATGGTCTCGACCTATCGGATTACAGGTTGTTGACGCGATACTTCTCGCGGAAGCGGCGAATCATGAATACCGACACCACATTCAGCGTCAGCGTCACGATAAACAGCACCAGCCCCAGGGCAAAGGCCGAGAGTGTCTGGGCGCTTTCGAATTCCTGGTCGCCGGTCAGCGCCGCAACGATACTCACCGTCACGGTGGTCATGTCTTCCAGCGGATTAGCGGTCAGGTTGGGACGCATGCCGGCCGCCATGACCACGATCATGGTTTCCCCCAAGGCGCGGGAGATAGCCAGTAATGAGGCCGAGATAATCCCCGGCGCGGCGGCGGGCACGACCACGTTGCGCACCATTTCCGCCTTGGTGATACCCAGTGCCAAGGCCCCTTCCCGCAGGCTATTGGGGACCGAGTTGATGACATCGTCAGAGAGCGAGGAGATGAACGGAATGATCATGATGCCCATCACCAAGCCCGGTGCCAGGGCATTGGAGTAAGACGCATCGAGCCCGAACAGCCCTGCGATATCCACCACCAGTGGGGCCACGGTCAAGGCCGCGAAGACGCCATATACCACGGTAGGGATCCCCGCCAGCACCTCGATCACCGGCTTGGCCGCCTTGCGAATGCGCATGGGCGCAAACTCCACCATGTAGATGGCGGCGCCCAGACCGAAGGGAATAGCCACCAGCATGGCGATCAGAGTGATCATGAACGTGCCGGCGAAGAGCGGGATCGACCCGAACTGTGCGGCACTGCCGCCCTCGTCGCCACGTCCGGCGGCGTCGAGGAAGCTCGCTCCCGGATTCCAGGTAGTGCCGGACACGAAGTCCCAGAAGCTATGCATCTGGAAGAAACGCAGGGCCTCGGTGACGATCGACAGTAAAATGCCCAGCGTGGTGAGAATAGAGATCATCGCCGCGGCTGCTAGCAGCTTGCGAATGACCCCTTCGATGGCGCGTCGCGCATGGAAATCGGGGCGCACTTGATTCAGCCCCATGACCAAGCCGATCGCCGCAATGATCAGGCTCGCCGTCAACAGATAGAGCGTGGGGATCTCCGCCCCCATCAGCAACAGGGCAAACGCCCCCAGGGCGCTGACCAGAAGCGCTGGCCCAGCGGTGGCGAGGACCGTGAACCAGGCGTATTGATCCGGCTGTGCGTGCATCGCCGTGCCCGTGGCACGAACGCGCGAGGCCTTGGCGCGGCTCAGGGTAAAGGCGACTCCCCCAAGCACCAAGAGTACCGCGCAGAACAGCAGGAAGACGGTATTCGTCGTCATGTCGGTCTCTCAGGATAACGTTGCTCCCGGTGGGAGCCATCAACCCCGTAGGGCTCGTCACGCAAATGGGCCGGCAGCAAAAGCCGCCGGCCACTTCATCGGTCCGCGTACGACCTTACTTCAGATCGCTGAGTTCGAGACTCTCGCGATTTTCGACATCGCTGCGCGCCTGCTCACGTGCGTCCTCGGGCAGCGGGATCAGACCCAGGCCCTTGAGGTAGCCCATCGGGCTGATCATCTGCTCGCTCATGAACAGGTCGACGTAGGGATACATGGCCGGCACGCTATCGGCATGCTGGTTCTTAACGTAGAAGAAAAGTGAGCGCGACACCGGATATTCACCGGAGCTGATGGCTTCGGGCTCGGGTGCCACACCATCGATGCTTGCGGCAGTCAGGGCGTCGGCGTTCTCTTCAAGAAAGGAATACCCGAAGATACCGAACGAGGTGGTGTTTTCCTGGAGACGCTGAACGATGAGGTTGTCGTTCTCGCCGGCGTCAACGTAGGGGCCGTCCTGACGGATGTCGGTATAGCCTTCACCGCCATAGGCGTCCATGTCTTCGGAAGCGGCTTCCATCACCAGCTCCTCGAAGGCATCACGCGTGCCGGAGGTAGTCGGCGGGCCGTATACCATGATCTCGCGATCCGGCAACGAGGAGTCGATATCGCTCCACTTGGTATAGGGGTTGTCGACCAACTCGCCGTCCTGGGGCACCTTGGCGGCCAACGCAAGGAACAGCTGCTCACGCGTGAAGTTGACCGGCTCGTTGACGTTGGACTCGGCGAACGCGATACCGTCGTAACCGATCTTGGCTTCGGTGATGTCGGTTACGCCGTTTTCCTGACAACGCTCGAACTCGGACGGCTTCATGCGGCGCGAGGCGTTGGTGATGTCCGGCGTATCCAGCCCGACCCCGTTACAGAACAAGCGCAGACCGCCACCAGAACCCGTGGATTCGATGACGGGCGTCGGGTAATCGGTGGTCGCGCCGAATTCCTCGACAACGTAGCTGGCGAACGGATAGACGGTGCTGGAACCGACGATGCGTAGCTGCTCACGTGTGTCGTCCTGAGCCTGGGCAACGCCTGCGACGCTCATCACGGCAGCGGCCAACGCGGTAGTCTTGAGGATACGGTTCATGCGGGTAACTCCTGTCGATGAGAGTGTTCAACCTTCGCGACACCTAAGATGCCCAATGAAGATGACAGCTTCATGACAAAAGATGACGAATGTCACTCCGAGTCACGCCTCGTCTACCGCTCGGCCACTGCGCCTTCCTCCTGAGCCCCCAAGGCCCGGCCGGCCAGTACCCGCACGCCGATATTGCCCAACACGGAAGCGCCCAGCATCGTCAGCACCGTCGGCCAGGCACTGGCGATCTCGAAGGCCCCCACCAGCATGCCGGCGAAGGCCCCGCTGGAAAATTGCAGACATCCCTGTAGGGCCGTCGCCGTCGCGCTCATCTTGGGGAAGTGATCGAGCATGGAGGACATCGCGTTCGGCGCGATCAGCCCCTGCATACCCACGAACACCACCATCAGCGGCGCCACGCTGTAGATCGAGTCCATACCCGACAGGATCAACGCTACCAAGGCCACCCCGGCACATAACTGGATGCCCAGCCCCACCACGAGATTTTGCTGCGGCGTGCGTTTCTTCAACAGATAGATATTGAGTCGGTTGGAAGAGGCCATGACCAAGATGTTGGCCCCGAACACGAACGGATAGACCGCCGCCGAAATGCCGTAATGCTCCATGTACAGGTACGGCGAGCCGGTGATGAAGGCAAACATGCCCGCAAACGACATCGACACCGCACAGATGTACCCCATCGCCTCGCGATGACGAATCACGCTGGCATAATTGCCCAGCACTTGGCGTGGCGACGGCGCATCGGGATCGCGCCCATGGGTCTCGGGCAGTCGTGTGCCCAGGAAGAACAACAGGAATGCGGCATACAAGGCCAGGAACAGGAAAATCGACTGCCAGTTGAAGATCCCTAGTAGCACGCTCCCCACCGTCGGCGCCACGAGCGGCGCCAACATCAGGATCATTGCCATGGTCGACATCACCTTGGCAGCCTCGCGCCCACTGAAACAGTCGCGCACGATGGCCGCCGAGTTGACCACGCAGGCCCCACCGCCCAGGGCCTGGACGAAGCGCAGTCCCCAGAGCGTTTCCAGCGACGACACCTGCATGATGCCCAGACTGGCGAACAAGAACACGACCAGACCGCTCAACAGCACCGGGCGCCGGCCCAAGCGATCCGATAGTGGCCCACATAACAGCTGCCCGATAGCAAACCCGAACAGGAACACACTCAGCGACAGTTCGGTGTGATGCACGCTGGCATTCACCGCCTCGGCGAGCGTCGGCATGGCGGGTAGATAAGCATCGATGGCAAAAGGCGCCAGGGCGGTGTTGGCCGCCACCAAAAAAGCCAATCGCCGCGCATTGAGTTGAGTCACGAAATCTCCCGAAAAACGTACGTCTAAGCGCCGACGCCCTAGAAGCTCGGCACTCGATCATGAAGAAGGCTAAAAGCTAGTGCGCTCATCATAGCCGATTACGGTCACGCTAGGGACCGAGCATCGCCCTTGTGTCCATAAATCGAAACAATCCCGCGGCATTATGTCAGCCGCATCGCAAGCCCAATTTTCGTCGCCATCAAAAAAAGACACAGGGAATGACACATGCGCGTTTCTTTGCCTCGCCGTTTACCACCGCTGACAATCCGAGCCATCAGCATGCTGGTGCTGGGGGCATTCAGCTTGATAGTGATCGCCGTCGGTTTATTAGGAGGATATGCGTTGCATGTCGGTCAACATGCCTTCGACACGCTCGATCGCCTCAACGTCGAGCGCACCACCATTCTCGATGACGTCTATGTCGACACATTGCGTGCCCAACTGGCCATGAACCGTGCCGCATCGCTACTCGAGCGCCCGTCGTTCGATCCGCCGGGGCCAGTCATCGATGAGGCCGAGGCCTTGATGACCCGAGCGCAGGAAGCCTTCGAACGACTCGAGCCCGCCGCCGCCTCCCCGGCACTCGAGACGCTGAGCCAACGCTTTCATTCGCTGGTCAATACCGGCATGTCACTGCAGTTGATGCAACTACAGGAAGCCAACGAGCGCCTCGCCGCCGGCGACAGCACGGCGCGCGACCTGAGCGGTTACCGCTCCGGGCAGTCGCGCTTGCACGACATGAATGCCGCTTTCATGGAGAGCGCCGATGCCTTCATGACCACCAGCCAACAGCAAAGCGCAACCCTGGTCGACGACTTCGGTGTCATGGCCGACACGCTCCGATTCTTGATCGGCGCCGCCATTGTCGCCTCGCTGATCGCCATTGCCTTCGTCATGTGGGGCATGACGCGACGCGTGGTAGCGCCGCTCAATGGCCTAATCGAGCATTTCGAGCGCATTGCCGAGGGGCGCCTGGATAGCCCAGTCACTGCTCGGGGACAACGCGACGTTCGCCGCCTGTTCGAAGCGCTCGATGGTATGCGCCAGCGCCTCGCTGCCAATGTCGGCGAGGTGCGTACCAGCAGTCAGACAATTCATCGTGATACCCAGCGTATTGCCGAAGATAGCCACGCCTTGTCCGCGCGAACCGAGCGGCAAGCCGCCGCCCTGGAAGAGACGGCCGCCAGCATGGCACAACTGACCGCCACCGTGGGGCGCAACGCCGAGCACGCCGAGCGTGCCTTCACCTTGGCAGCCACTGCCTCGCATTCAGCCGAGCGGGGGCAGGAAGCCGTATCGCAGGTCACCACGACGATAGACAACATCCATACCGACTCGCGTCGGGTCGAAGATAGCGTCGCCATGATCGACTCACTGGCATTCCAGACCAACCTTCTCGCGCTCAATGCATCGGTCGAAGCGGCGCGTGCCGGCCAGCATGGCAGAGGATTTTCGGTCGTCGCCACCGAAGTCAGGCGCCTCGCCAGCCAAAGCGCCGACGCCGCACGCGATATCCGCTCGCTCACCGACAACGCCAGACGCAACGTTGAAGCCGGTCGCCAACGCGTCAAGGAAACCGGTGCCACCATTGGCGAACTCGTCGCTTCCGTAGAAAAGACCGCTCAGCTCATGCGTGAGATTGCCGACGCCAACCAAGAACAGCATCAAGGTATTGAGCAGATCGACCGCGCAGTCGAGCAGTTGGAGCAACTAACGCAGGGCAATGCCGCCATGGCCACTCAGGCCACACACGCCGCTACCACATTAGGGGAAGAAACCACACGCCTGCATGCCTCGGTAAGCGAGTTCGTGCTCGAGGAAACCGACGCCAGGCCCACTGCCTCGTCATCGCACGACATGTCGCCGGCCCCACGAGACAAGGACACCCCGATGGAGACGCAACCGCCGGCACTGACCGCCGCTTTATGACGCAAGGCTCGCGCCTCGGGTGAATGGCCCGAGGCTCAACGATGCGTCTTGGAACACTCCTCGTCGGATTTCTGCTCTTCGAGCAGGTCAACCAGCGGTTGGAACTCATCGCGATTGTGTTCGCTCATTCGCATGAGGATACGATGTGCTTCGAGGATGCGTTGCTGCATGTCATGCTCATCGGCACTTACCTGCGGCAACTCATCAAGGCTCGCCGGTTCGGTTAAAGGAGCCTCTAGCAAGGTGAAGTAACGCGAAAATCCCATGACGTCGAGCATACGGCGTACGTCGGGATGCTCGGCCACGATGGTTGGCGGCTGCTCGAGACGCCCCTGGACAGCCATCGCCACTTTAGCCAGAAAGCCCAGCGCCGTGGAGTCGACATTCGTCGCCTCGCGCAGGTCGATCATCACCGCGACAAGGCCCGGGCTCTCGGCCACACGCTGCGCCTGCTGATCGAGCGTCGCGCACAACGTCAGACGCACGTCACCACTGAGCTTGAGCACGAACACACCGGCGTCGAACGCCGCCTGAATACGCCCTTCATGCATGGTCGAATCCACTCAAAGTCATCACGGTGAGATCATCCGGCAATTCATCGCCCAGAACGAGCCCGTCTTTCAACGCGTCCACCGACGCACAAGAGGCAATCCGGTGTTTCAGTGCCTTGAGACGCTGATCGAGGGTATCGCCGCCCAAGCACTCCAGTATGCCATCGGAGCAAAGCCAAAGGCGGAATCGTTCCGGCAATGTACAGCCATAGGTGGGGAACTCGACATGGGGAAACAACCCCACCGGCGGCCCCTCGCCCTCAAGCACGCTGACTTCGCGATCCACTTGCAAAAAGGGCATCGGCATCTGCGCGCCGAGCGAATAGTGGAGATAGCGTTGCTCGTGGTCAAGCACTCCGGCAAACACCGTGGCATGTTTGCCGATACCCGTCTCCAACAGCTCTCGATTGAGCTCCGTCAGGCAGCGTGCGGGGAAGGTCTCCGCCGCCTGTTGCCGCCACTGCGTCAGCCAGCGATTGCTGAGGTACTTGAGCAGCACAGTCACAAAAGCCGACGACGCTCCATGCCCCGAGACATCGACGAAATAAAAGAAACTGTAGCGTGCATCGCAACGTTGAAAGTCCAGAAAGTCGCCCGACAGATAAAGAGATGGCGCTAGCCAGTAATCGGCCCTCACGCCATGCAGCGTTATCGGGCTGGCAGGCAGCAACTTGCGCTGGATCTGCCAACCGGCCTGCTGGTCGAGACGCAGCATGGCCAGGTGGGTTTCCAGGCTTTCGTTGAGCTCGGCCAGGCGTTGACGGTCGCGAGCGTGCTCTTGGGTCAACCGATGATGTTCGATGGAGCGATCGATCAAGCGACGCAAGATGTCGCCATGACATTCAGGTTCGACCAGATAATCGACCAACCCGGCGTCCACGGCCTGCAGCAGATCGCCATCGAGGCGTGTCTCGCTAATGACGATTGTCGGCCAGCGCGCGGCCAACGAGGCCCAGTCATCCCGTGCGACCGCACGCACATGGGCGACTACCAAGGCCACGTCGTCGGGTAACGCGTCTACGGACGTCGTCGCCAATACGGCAAACTGCCCGCTTCCAATGAGACGTGCCAGCGCATCTCGCGATGCGCCGGGCGTGTCGAGAAGACCGATCAGAGTACGTGCGTTGGCCATGCAGGGGCCTCGGGATCAATCGGCGAAGGCGTCTTCGTCGTATTCGAAATCGTCGCCGAAATCACCGCTGGCGAAGGGATCTTTTCCCGTTTCACCGTCGTTGACCTCAAAGCGCCGGTTCTGGAGATACGCATCACGAATGAAGCTGTAACGATCGCCGCTAATCAGCTCTTCGCGATCAAGGAGTCCCGCTCGGGTATCGATGAGATCGACGAAGCGCAAACCATAGCGCACCGAATCTTCTTCGACATAGGTCACCGGGTCGGTATACCAATCCACGGGCAATCCCGAGGTATGACGCAGCGTGCGTCCGCCCAGCACTGGCAACACCACGTAAGGACCTTCAGCGACGCCCCAAGTGGCCAACGTCTGGCCGAAATCTTCTTCGCGTTCGACGAGCCCCATGCGCGTGGCAGGGTCAAGAATGCCACCGATCCCCAGAATGGAATTGACCACGAAACGCCCGGACGCAACGCCGGCATTGGCCCACTTCCACTGCAATACGCTATTGATTGTGGTGCCAATCTCCCCCAGGTTGCTGAAGAAATTGCCGACTCCAGACTGGACCGGCTCGGGGGTTACATAATCATACCCTTGAGCGACAGGTTTCAACGCATAACGATCCAGTGTGTCGTTGAAAGCGAACACCTTACGATTATACCCCTCCCAGGGGTCGTCAGGATTAGCATCCATCTGGCCTTGCGTCGCGCAGCCGCTTACCGCCGCCACCATGCATGCCGCGGCCAGCCACTTGGTCATTTTCATCAAGCCTTCACCTTCCGCAATAATATATTGCCCGCACTGTAGCCGGCTCCGAACGAACAGACCACCCCAACATCCCCCACGGCCAGGTTGTCACGATGCAGATGAAAGGCGATGATCGAACCGGCTGAACTGGTGTTGGCATAGCGGTCGAGAATCACTGGTGCCTCGCTTTCCTCAGGAGCACGCCCCAGCACGCGTCGGGCGATCAGATCATTCATATGACGATTGGCCTGATGCAGCCACAACCGCTTGAGATCACAAGGTGCCACATTCTGCTCCTCGAGGTGAGCGCCAATCAACTCGGCCACCAGCGGACACACCTCCTTGAAGACCCGACGACCTTCCTGCACGAATAACTTATCGGCGACGAACGCCGGTTCGGCATCGATCCTATGCTCCGTCACCCGGTCGAGAAAGCCGAAATTGTTGCGAATCGCGTTCGAGAAACGCGTCACCAAGCGCGTGCTCATGACCTCGAAGCGCTCCTCCGCTCGCGCCACGTCATCGGCCTCCAGCAGCACCGCCGTGCACGCATCGCCGAAGATGAAATGACTATCGCGATCGCGGAAATTGAGATGCGCCGAGCAGATTTCCGGGCTCACCACCAGCACACGCTTGGCGCTGCCGGCACGGATCGCATTGTTGGCCAAATCAATGGCGAAGGTCGCGCTGGAACACGCCACATTCATGTCGAAAGCGTACCCGCCAGCGCCCAATGCCGCCTGCAACTCCACGGCGATGGCCGGATACGCGCGCTGCAGGTTGGAGCATGCCACGACCACCATATCTAATGCGTCGGGCGTGACTGCAGCATTGGACAGCGCCTGGCGCGCCGCTTCCAAGCCCATCTCGGCCTGCACGCTGAGCTCGTCATTGGCGCGTGGTGCCAATTGCGGACGCATGCGGTCGGGATCGAGAATCCCCGCCGCCTCGACCACGTAGCGGCTATGAATTCCCGAAGCCTTGACGATGAACTCGCTACTCGAATGCTCGAGTGGCTCGCGATGTCCGTCTCGAATCGCCTCGTGGTGGCGCGCGTTTTCAAGGTCCACCCAAGCATTGAACGAGGCCACCAACGTGGCGTTGTCGATGACGTTGGGGGGCGTGTAGAGTCCCGTTCCGGTGATGACCGCGTGCGTCATGAGCGTGCTCCCAGGTGCGCTTGGCGTGTAATCGTTAGAGGGCGCGGTGTCACTGCTGACGTCCCGTCAGCTCCGCCCAGCGACGTTCGAGGCGCTTGTCCGAGACCGGCGCCAAGGTGCCGAGCTGCTGGGCAAATAACGACACCCGCAACTCCTCGATCCACCAGCCGAACTCGATGAAACGTGGGTCGCGACGCCCCTCGCGCCGATCGGCCTCGAGGCGCGCGTGCAGGCGCTCCTCGAATTCATGCACCTGCTGCATCGCGGCCTGGTCACGGTTGCGTTCACGCGGCGCCTTTTCGAGCCGGATCAGCGCTGCTTGCATATAGCGCGGATACTGCTCGAGCCAGGCTTCGGCGTCGCTGATGAAGCCGGGATACACCAGACGTCCCATTTGGGCTTTCAAATCACTGTAGACCAAGGCCAAGGACAAATTGAGGTTGCCCTTGAGCGCCTTGGTCACTTCAAGATGCCCCTCCAAGGCCTTCTGGAGGGTCGCTATCAGGGATTCGGCATGCGCGACGAGCTCGCCTCGCGTTACCTCGATGCGCGCTTCCAGGGCCTGGCGATCACGCGGCAACGGATCCACGGCGACAACTTGCAGGAAGACCGCCTCGATCAGGTCGTCGACGAGTTGTTGTTTGCTGCCCACCTTGGCGAACAGCAACGCACAGCGGTCAACGCCCTTGAGCTCGCGGGCAAGATAGCGCACCTGTTCGGGCAGGCGCAGCATCGCCGCGCGCTTGACCCCATGACGATGCACCGCGTGTGCCTTGTCTGGATGATCGAAGGATTCAATAGCCAGACTCTCGCCCTGATCGACCAATGCCGGATAGGCCTCGACGCGAATCCCCGCCTGTTGTGTGGAACGCGATTCGGGGATCGCCTGTGCCGGTAACTCGTCCAGCGCCTCAGCCGTCGGCCCACTCGCTGCCAGGGCCTTCGCGCCTTGACTTGCCGCCTCATCGAAACGCTGCTTGAGGGCGCTCAAGTCACGCCCTTCGCCGAGCACCTTGCCGTCATGATCGACCACGCGCAGATTCATGACCAGATGCGCCTCGAGGGCCTCGGTATGCCAGTCTTCGGGGCCCAAGCGCACGCCGGTGCGTCGACGCAGGAACTCGCCCAGCGCCTCGGTCAGCGGGCGCTCATCGGGCACCAGTGTCGCCAGGGCGGCATCCACCCAGTCGGGAATCGGCACCACCTGGCGGCGAATCGCCTTGGGCAGCGTCTTGAGCAGCGCGATACACTTCTCACGCAAGAGCCCCGGCACTAGCCATTCGAGGCGTCCTTCGGGCAGTTGCGACAGCATCGCCGCCGGCACCGTCAAGGTCACGCCGTCGTCGGGTTGCCTGGGTGCAAAATGGTAGCTCAGCGGGTAACGCACGCCATTGTGTACCAACACATCGGGATAGGCTTCCTGCGTGATTTCATCGGCGTCGCGCGCCATCAGTGTGTCGCGATCGAGCTTGAGCACATCGGGCGCCTCGCGCTCGGCTTTCTTGCGCCAGCGCTCGAAGCTACGGGCGCCCGCGACATCCGCCGGCAAACGCGCATCGTAGAAGGCGAACAGCGTCTCCTCGTCGACCAGAATATCGCGCTTGCGGGCGCGGTCCTCGAGTTCCTCGACGTCGTCGATCAAGGCGCGATTATGCTGGAAGAAATCGGCCTGACTGCGATACTCACCTTCCACCAGAGCGCGGCGGATGAATATTTCGCGCGCCTCTGCCGGCGCCACCTTAGCATAGTCGACGCGCCGCCCGGTGACGATGGGTAGGCCAAACAGCGTGACCTGCTCGAAGGCGACGACCTGACCGCGCTTCATTTCCCAATGCGGCTCGCTATGGCTGCGCTTAATCAGATGCTCGGCCATGGGCTCTACCCAGGCCGGCTGTATACGCGCTACGTCACGCGCATAGAGTCGCGAGGTTTCCACCAGCTCGCCGGCCATGACCCACTTGGGCGTCTTCTTGGCCAACCCCGAGCCGGGATGAATCATGAACTTGCGATTGCGCGCACCCAGATACTCGCGATTTTCCTGAAGCGTCCCCAGATGCGAGAGCAAACCCGAGAGCAACGCCTTATGCAGGCGTTCGCCGTCGACACGTGGGTGCGCCGTCGCAGGAGCATCTTCCTTGGGCGGCAGCACCGCACTGGAGGACTCGAGGCCCATGTCGCGGGTCAGTTGCTTGAGTTGCCGGAAGGTATCGTGCCATTCGCGTAGTCGCAGATAACTCAGATAATTGTCACGGCACCAACGTCGTAGCTGGTTGCCGGACAATGTCTCGCGCGCATGTTCGACGCCATGCCATAGGTTCAGCCAGGCCATAAAGTCGGACTCGGGGTCCTGCCACTGGCGATGTTGCTGATCGGCGGCCTGGCGCTTGTCGGCCGGACGGTCACGCGGGTCCTGGGCGGCCAGCGCGCTGACCACGATCAAGGTTTCGCGCAGGCTGCCCTGCTCGGCGCCGGCCAGCACCATGCGCGCCAGGCGTGGGTCGATGGGCAAGCGCGCCAGACGCCGCCCCAGCTCGCTCAAGCGATTGTCCGCCCCCACGGCCCCCAGCTCATAGAGCAGACGATAACCGTCCTTGACGAAGCGCGAATCCGGCACGTCGACGAAGGGAAATGCTTCGATGTCGCCGAGCTTCAACGCCAGCATCGACAAGATCACCGAGGCCAGATTGGTGCGCTGAATCTCGGGTTCGGTGTAGGTCGGCCGCGCCAGGAAATCCTCCTCGCTGTAGAGGCGAATACACACGCCCTCGCTGATACGCCCGCAGCGCCCCTTGCGCTGATCGGCACTGGCCTGACTGACCGGCTCGATAGGCAAGCGCTGGACCTTGGCGCGGTAGCTATAACGGCTCATGCGCACCAGGCCGGGGTCGATGACATAGCGGATGCCCGGCACGGTCAGCGAGGTTTCCGCCACGTTGGTGGCCAGCACGATGCGGCGCCCGGTGTGCGACTGGAACACGCGATTCTGCTCGGCATTGGAGAGCCGCGCATAGAGAGGCAGGATCTCGGTGCCCCGCAGATCGGCACGCCGCAGAGTATCCGCCGTCTCGCGGATTTCCCTCTCACCGGGCAGAAAGATCAGCACATCACGCGGGCCGCTGAACCACCGCCGTTCGCGCTCGATGGTCTCGATCTCTTCCACCGCATGCAGGATACCTTCCTGCAGGGAGCGGTCTTCCTCGTCGTCGGCATCGCGGACCAGCGGCCGATAGAACACATCCACCGGGTAGGTGCGCCCCGACACCTCGACCACCGGGGCTGGTTTGCCTTCACGCCCGAAGTGTTGGCTGAAGCGCTCAACGTCAATGGTCGCCGAGGTAATGATGATCTTGAGATCCGGACGCCGTTCGGTCAGACGCTTGAGATAACCGAGCAGGAAGTCGATGTTGAGACTGCGCTCGTGAGCCTCGTCGATGATGATCGCGTCATAGCGCGTCAGATCCGGATCATTCTGCGTCTCGGCGAGCAGGATGCCGTCGGTCATCAGCTTGACGAGAGTGCGCTCATCGGTCTGGTCGGTGAAGCGCACCTGGTAGCCGACCTGCGACCCCAACGGTACTTCCAGTTCTTCGGCGAGGCGCGTGGCGACGGTTCGCGCCGCCAGACGCCGGGGCTGCGTATGGCCGATCAGGCCACGCCGTCCCAACCCCAACTCGAGACATAGCTTGGGCAGCTGGGTAGTCTTGCCCGAGCCGGTTTCCCCCGCCACCACGACGATTTGATGTTCGTCGAGCGCCGCCAGCAGGTCGTCACGCCGCTCGGCCACGGGCAGGTGCTCGGGATAATTCAGCGTCAGCGGCTGGGCACGCCGCGCCGCCAAAGCCTCGCGCGAGCGCGCCAGACGCGTCTCGATCTCGCGCAGCGAACGGTCGATGGGTTTGCCGCCGCGCGCGCGTCCTACCAGCTTGTCGAGACGCCTCCCTTGATCGTGGGCATCACGCAGCAGGCAGTCGTCGAGTTGCGCGCGCAGTTGCGCCAATTGATCGTGGGAATCGCTCGTCGGTGTCGTGCTCAAGGGCGCCTCATGAAATCAGCAAAACGGCTCGCCTCCACAGGAAGGCGAGCCGTCAATTGTAACGCCAAGGCCGACCTCGCGCCTATCTTGCCCCGTCACCCGGCGCCGATTCTTTGCCGCCTTGGTCATCGCGGAGCTCGCGGCGCAGCACCTTGCCAACGTTGGTCTTGGGCAGCTCATCGCGAAACTCGATGAGCTTGGGCACCTTATAGGCAGAGAGTTCCTGCTTGCACCAAGCGCGCAACGTGTCGGCATCCAGCGCCTCGTTATGGCTCACCACGAAGAGCTTGATCGCCTCGCCGGTGGCATCGTCGGACACCCCGATGGCAGCGACCTCGATCACATCCTCGTGCGTGGCGACCACGTCTTCGACCTCGTTGGGATAGACGTTGAAGCCGGAGACGATAATCATGTCCTTCTTACGGTCGACGATTCGCACGTAATCGTCGTCCTGAATCACGGCGATATCGCCGGTGCGAATCCAACCCTCGGCGTCCAGCGTCTTGGCGGTATCCTCGGGGCGGTTCCAATACCCTTTCATCACCTGCGGCCCCTGGACGCACAACTCGCCGGGCTCGCCCCGCGCAACTTCTTCTCCTTCGGGACCGATCACCTTGATCGAGGTCCCAGGTACCGGTTTGCCGATGGTGCCCAGTTGAATACCGTCCGGCGGATTGACGCATACGATGGGCGAGGTCTCGGTCATACCGTAGCCTTCCAGGATCGCGCAGCCCGTGACCTCTTCCCAACGTTTCGCGGCGGCCTTGGTCAGCGCCATGCCACCGGAGATGGTCAGCTTGAGGCGCGAGAAATCCAGAGCTCGAAAGTCCTCGCGCTGACACAGCGCGTTGAATAACGTATTGAGCCCCACGAAGCCAGTGTACTCGGTCTTGCGCAGCGTCTTGATGAAGCCATCGATATCACGCGGATTGGGAATCAGCACAGTGTGATTGCCGGTGACCATGGTGAACAGGCAATTCACCGTAAAGGTGTAGATATGATAGACGGGCAGAGGCGCGATGATCGTCTCGCGTCCTTCCTCGATCAGTCCGGCGATCATCTGGCGCGTTTGCAGCATGTTGGCGATCAGGTTGCGATGCGTGAGCATGGTGCCCTTGGCCACGCCGGTAGTACCGCCGGTGTACTGCAACACGGCCACGTCATCAGTCTGGCATATGGCCGCTTCACTCGACTGCCCTCGCCCACGCATCAGAGCATCGCGAAAACGTGTCGCCTCAGGCAATGTGTAGCGTGGCACCATTTTCTTGACGTGCTTGACCACGGCATTGATCAGCGTGCGCTTGGGGAAGTCATGCATGTCGCCGAGTTCGGTCACCAACACATGACGAATCGCCGTGCGCGGCAGTATTCGTTCGAGCTTGTCGGCCATATTGGCGAGAATCAGAATCGCTTTGACGTCGGCATCCTGAAATTGATGCGCCATCTCACGCTCGGTATACAGCGGATTGGTATTGACCACCACCAGCCCGGCACGCATGGCGCCGAAGATCGCCACGGGAAATTGCAGCACATTGGGCAACTGGATGGCGATGCGGTCTCCCGGCACGAGATCGGTTTCCTCGCTGAGCCAGCCAGCGAAATCCCGCGAGAGGCGTTCGAGCTCCGCATAGCTCAGCGTTTGCCCCATACAGGTGAATGCCGGCTTGTCGGCGAAACGTCCGCAGGTATGGGCGAATACCTCGTTGACCGAGGCGAACTCTTCCATTCCTTCGAGAGGCGGACCGGAAACGACCGGCGAGGTGGCGTGGCTCATCTTATATCTCCGCTGACCGGGTCGACTTCATGGTGCCGACATTTATTATTGAATCTCGAGCCTGGTCATACTGAAAAAACACAGGCTTTCCGCAAGATAGCGCGACACCAGCCACGACACCAGCCGGTTCGACGTGCGTGATGAAACATTGTTCGACATCCATCGGACAACATCATGGACAGTGCCGTTTCCGTTATAACAGGCCAACAGGAATTAAAACAGTCGATTGAAACTAACGTTCAATATCGCCCACCGATACATATTCACAAAGAAGGGTTCATAAAGAACGGTTCACGAGAAACGGAAGACAAAGAGCCCCGGAAATCATGCCGAGGCTCTAAACCTTGCTGGTGGTTATACCTGCGGTTCGTGCCGCCGTCGATGACGACGCCGTCTAGAATGCCGACGAAGCCTCCACAAGAGCACCAACGCCAATAACAGCGCGGCGAACACCGCCCAGGTCGTGGGACGCTTGGCGTAGGGTTCGACATGCGGTCGCAGCGCCTGCCACTCGTCGCCGGCCTTGCCCCATAGCGCGCCGGCCAGGGCGGTCAAGTTGCCCTCTTCTCGTGCGCCATTTTCCTCCTCTTGGGTGGCGGCATTATCATCGTCCGGCAACGCTTCGGTCCGCGGTCCATCGCCATCGACATCGGCCCCGGAGACACCGATACGGGCCTCGGGATTGAGTCGTAGCGCGGGCAAGGCGATGGACCAAGTGCGATCATCGAGCGTCACCGACACATCAAGATCTAGTGGCACCGATTGCTCGGGATCGATCTCCGGCAGTGCGACCTGCCACGTCCGCTCGCCATCGGGCATCACGTCGAGCGTTTCGCCCAACAGGTTCGCCGAGATCTGCGTGTTGTCGACGTTCAGGCGCGGATGCTGCGCTTCCAGCGTGACCTGCGTGGCATCGTCGTTCAGCGTTGCGGTCACGGGGGGGACGACATTGACGCCCTGCACGCGCTCGCGCTGCCATGAGTCGCTATCGGCGTTGAGCACCAAGCGAGCATTGCCTGCCTTCTCGGGTGCCGCCAGCGTCCCGGTGAAATGCCCATCGTCACCAGCTTTCAAGGATGTGGAAGCCAGCGTTTCGTCATCGAGCCCGCGCAATTCTCCACGAAGGCGCACGTCGTCCGGCAATGCATTGCCTTTGAGAATCTCGCCCTCGCGGGCCAGCCAGGCATCGAGCGGCACGTCGAAACCCAGATACAAGGTTGGCGGCAGAGTATCACTACGCAATTGAAGCGGCGACTCGATGCTCACGCGACTATCACTTCCCACCGGCCCCTCGATATGCCACTCGCCCACCTGCGGCTCGGGCACACGAATCAAATCATAACGCGGGTTGCTCTGCCAAAGCATGTCATCGGGATGGTCGTCACGCGTATAGCGTTCACCATCGGGGCCCACCAAGGCGATCTCGGGCGCGTCCTCGTCGTGAAACAGCAACGCATTGAAGCCCTCGACCTCGTCATCGACGTCGAAGCTGCCCTTTTCAAGCGGCAACTGATCGCTGGGCACGATACGTTCGAGCACATCGAGAAACGCCCGCAGCAACGCTTCGGGCGTTTCGGCCACCGCCGCCAAGCCTCCTGTAATCTGCGATACCCGCTCGAGAAGCTCGCGATCCACGTTATGCGATAGCGCGATGGTATGCACCACCACATCGCGCGAGGCAAGCTCAGGCGCCAGCGATGTCAGCAATGTCTCGCGCGATGCTGTATCGCGGGTGCGCTTTTCCTCGCCACTCCCAGGCAGATCGACCATGCCGTCGGTCAACAGCACCACATGCCGTTTGCCACCCGGGGCGTCGGTGGCGTCACGCAGCACCCCTTCGATATCCGTGAATTGCTGATAGTCGACCAGTTGCGGGGCCAGAGACCGAGCACGCCGCCGCCACTGTGCGTCGACCTTGCCACCAGGGAGTGGATTGCGTACCTGAGAGCCGAACGTCCACACCGAACCACGCGCCTGTGAGGGCAACAAGGTCGCCGCCAATTGCAGGGCCGAGGCCCTCAGGTTGCCGGGATCGTTGGCTTTCATGCTCCCCGAGACGTCGAAAATCATGCGGACATCCGGCGTCTGGGATACGGCGGATTCCTGTGCCCAACCGAGGGGCGAGAGCCCCCCGCCAACGCACAACAACAGCAACGCGAACAGCGCTCGCATGACCCTTCCTTCTTTTGTAATGCAGATATCAGAGAGTGTCAGTTGAGCACCGGCTCGCGACGCCGAGCGTCATCGTTCCCAGCATTTCCGCTAGGCGATTTGCGCTGCTTGCCACCGCCGCGCGGTGCGTCGTTATCATCATCGCTATTGCGACGCTGGCGCCATATCCACATCAGCGCCCCCAGCACGCCGCCTATTGCCATGCCGACTAGCAACAGCGGCGTGGCCACGGCAATCTGGCCACCATCGCCCTGCAAAACGCCCACCGCAGCTACTACGATGGCCGGCGCGAAGCCGGAATAATGTTCACCGTCCTCCAACAAGGGCGAGGTAAACGGCGCTACCGCCCACAACATCCCCGCGACCGCGCCGGTCACGACCCAACGCGGTAACTTGGGCAAAAAGCGCACCCCGAGGTAGCCGGTGACCAGTACCAGCAGCGATAATACAACGTAACTCAGCCACAACTGTGGCAGGGAATCGGAAATCAGCATCGCGTCCTCTCGCGTTCGATCTTTCTTCGACATGGTACACCGCTGCACATGAAAGCACAGCCGCACATCCCTGCGCTTCACGACGCGACCCAACTCTCGCCGGTCGCACGCTTCAAACGCAAGGACGATCCTAACTGGCATTGGCTGGAGAATCGCGACGACCCCGAGGTGGCGAGCTTTCTCGAGCAAGCCAACGAAGAGTCCACGGCCTGTTTCGCGCCACTCGAGCCACTCGTCGAGAGACTCTACGCCGGCCACCTGGCGCGTCGCGAATTGGCCGTCGACGGTCTGCGCACGCCGCTCGATCACCATACCTACTGGAGCGAGACCGCCCACGACGCCGACTATCCGATATGGTGGCGCCATCCCAACCACGACGCGTCTCAGCGTGAATGCGTGCTCGATGTCCAGGCCCGCGCCCGGCATCACGCCTTCATGGAAGTCGCCGACATGGCCATCGCCCCCGATGAAAGCTGGCTGGCGTGGACCGAGGACACCAACGGCGACGAGAATTTCGATCTCTTCCTGCGTGTCCTGCCCAACGGCGAACCCCGGTGCCTGCTGACCGATATCGGCCCCGAGCTGTGCTGCGCCGAGGATAACCGCAACCTGCTGTTCACGCGTTACGACGACACCCAGCGCCCGGACAGCATCTGGCGGCTGGATATCGGAAACGGCAAAAGCGCATGCTTGTTCCGTGAATCGGACACCGAGTTCTGGGTAGGGCTAGGCAAGACCCGTTCACGCGCCTGGCTGGTGCTGGAAAGCGCCTCCAAGGACACTTCGGAGTGTCACCTGATTCCCGCGGCAACGCCCGATACGCCGCCGCGCTGTGTACGTGAGCGCGTCAAAGGCGTTGAATACGGCCTTGAGCATCGTCCCGGTCACTTTTACATCCTGCACAATCAGGACGCACCGCATTTCCGGCTCGATATCGCAACCGAGTCCACGCCGGGTGACTGGACACCACTGCTCGACCATCAGGAGCACCTAACGCTGGAAGGCGTCGATGCCTTTGCCTGGGGTCTCGTCATCACCGAACGCGACCACCGCGAGGCCCAGGTACACCTCAGCGTGGTCACGCTCGACACGGATACCCCGATCAAGCGTCGCCTGCCACTACCCGAAGCCCCCTGCAGCCTGATGCTGGGCGATACACCCGACTTCCACACCCGCCGCCTGCGTCTACACGAAGAATCGTTCACGCTGCCGCCGCGCTGGATAGAGCACGATCTTGATACCGATGCGCGCCGCCTGCTCAAAGCCCAGCCCGTGCACGGCGATCTTGCACCCGAGCAACTGGTGTGCCGCCGCCTATGGGCCGAAGCACACGACGGCGAGCGCATTCCGGTGTCCGTCGTGGTGCGGGGCGACCTTATCGAGAAAGGCCCACTGCCGACGTTGCTCTATGGCTATGGCGCCTACGGGGAAGTGCTCGATCCGTGGTTTTCCGTGGCACGGCTCGAACTGCTGTCGCGGGGCGTGGCGTTCGCCGTCGCCCATGTGCGCGGCGGCGGCGATCGGGGCGAACCCTGGTACCTCGCCGGCAAGCTGGAACACAAGGAAAATAGCTTCCGCGACTTTCTCGCCGCGCGTCATGCCCTGGTCGAACACGGCATCGCGGATAGCAAGCGCATCGCCGCCTACGGCGCCAGCGCCGGTGGGCTGCTGGTGGGCGCTAGTCTCAATCTCGAACCGGATGCCTTTTGCGCCGCCGTGCTCGACGTGCCGTTCGTCGATGTGCTGCGTACCATGGAAAATCCTGACCTACCGTTGACGACCGCAGAATACAGCGAATGGGGCAACCCTAATGAACCGGAAGCTAAACGCCGTATTCGCGACTATTCTCCCCTCGACAACCTCGTCGCGCAGCCTTACCCCACGCTGTTCCTGCAAGGCAGCTGGCATGACTCGCGTGTGCCCTACTGGGAGCCGGCCAAACTTTATGCGCGGCTGACCGAGATCGTCTCACAACTACCCGCCGAGCAGCGCCGCCCGATCCTGCTGCGCACCGACATGGCTGCCGGGCATGGTGGCGCCTCGGGCCGATTCAAGGCCTGGCACGATAACGCGCGTCAGGATGCCTTCCTGCTTTGGGCTCTGGGCCTTGCCGACAACGAACTGCCCGCTGGCCGAGCGGATTGACGCCCCATAACGAAGAAGGCCCCGTACCGGGGCCTTCATATCAATCACCGCGCCATCACATCGAAAACTTCATTGGCAAGGAATGATGTCGATGATGTGTTCCTCGAGCGCCTCGTCGGCCACCTCACACTCGCTCACCGCGAAGTGGCGCACGCTCTTCTGCTTGCGATGCATGCGCTGTGCATCGCCCGCGATCAGCGGATGCCAGGCCGCGAGCTTGCGCCCTTCAGCCAATCGACGATAGGCACACGACGCCGGCAGCCAGTGAAACGCCGCCAGGTTGTCTCGGGTCAACTTGGTGCACCCCGGCACGTGCTCGAAGCGATTTTCGTAATCGCTGCAACGGCACGTATCGATATCCAGCAGCTGGCAGGCCACGTTGAGCGTAGCGACATCGCCGCTCTCTTCGTCTTCAAGCTTGAGCAGGCAGCATAGACCGCACCCGTCGCAGAGGGCTTCCCACTCTTCATCGTCGAGCTCTTGGAGGGAAAAGCGTTCCCAGAAACGTTCACGCATGGGTCAGTACCGCGCCTCGGTAGGCGCCTTGTATAAATCCAGCATGTAGGCCTCGCGCGCTGGCGGCATTTGCAGATAGAAGCCTTGTGTCTCGATGGCGGCCAGCACGTCGCTCGCCTTGGCCCGCGCTAGCGACTTGTCGTCACTAAGCATCATCACGGTCACCGGTACCGGTTTGCCGAACCGCTCGAGCAGGGCTTCAGGCACATCCGTCAGCCCTCGTGCACGATCCACGTATAAATACATCTCGTCGCGACGCGGGCTCTTGAATATTTCACACAGACGTCTTGTCATCGTCGTAGCCTCTCAGTAGTCCGCCAGGGCCTGGGTGAATGCGTCGCCGAGCAGCGTGCCACGCCATCCCTGGGGCAACGACAGCGGCACCCCGTCCAGGTCCGCCATCACCAGGGCTTCGAGATCGCGGCGGTTGGCCAGCACCTCGGGGGCGATGTCCAAGCGTTCGGCCTCACGGTTGACGACGCTCTTGAGCGCCTTGAGCCGCGTCTTGAACGCCGCTGAATGCGGTGGTGGAAGTGGTGCCGGCAGTGCCTCGTCATCGAGGTGCGCAGCCGCCTGCACCATCGACAGCAAAGCATCGCCGTCATGCTTGATCAGCTTGGGCCTGACGCCTTCGATAGTCGAGAGCTGATGGCGGTTGTGTGGCATCTCCACCGCGATCGCGAACAGGACCTTGTCGCTCGCCAGCCAGCCACGTGGCAGATCGCGGCGCCGCACCTCGCCTTCACGCCAGCGCGTGAGCGCCTGGTAAAGTGCCAACTGACGCGGTTCGAGCCGCCACAGCTGGCGATGACGACGATACCACTGTTCATCGGCATCGCGGTTACGGCGATTGGCCTCGCACAGGCGCGCGCACTCCTCTTCCAGCCAGGCCAGGCGCCCCTGCTGCACCAATGCGTCCCGCTGCGCCTGCCAGACAAACGGCAGATAGACCACGTCCAGCGCAGCGTATCGTAGCTGTGAGTCGGACAACGGACGCTGCAGCCAATCCGAGCGCGTTTCCTCCTTGGGTAACACGTCGCCGGTCCACTGCTCGACCAGCCGTTGATAGCCTAGCGACGCCTGAGTGCTCAGCAGGCTCTGCGCCACCTGCGTATCGGCGATCGGCGCGACGGCAACATCCGCCCAGCTCTCCAATACCTCAAGGTCTTCGCCGCTGGCATGCAGCAACTTGAGCGGCCCATGCGCGCCTAGCAGCGCCTGCAGAGCGCTATCGGCCGCCACAACTTGCGGATCGATCAGGAAAGCCTCATCGCCGCCGGCATAGAGCTGCACCAAGGCCGCGATGGGAAAGAACGTCGACTCGCGGTGAAATTCTGTGTCCACCGCCAGCCAATCGGCGTCGGCCAGCGTCTCGCACGCCTCGGCCAGCGCGGTAGGCGTTTCCACCCAGCGAATCTCGAAACTCGGGGGCATCCCGTATCCTTGTTGACGATAATGAGGGTCAGCTCGACTCTTGCGCAAACGGCAAACGGCCATTGAAGGCGCGGCTCAGCGTGCCGCCATCCACGTATTCCAGCTCGCCACCCATGGGCACGCCATACGCCAAGCGCGACAGACGCACGCCAGTGCCGCGCAGTTGTTCGGCGATATAGTGCGCGGTGGCCTCGCCTTCCACGGTGGGATTGGTGGCCAGAATCAATTCCTCGATGGCGCCATTTGCGAGCCGCTCATCGAGCTGATCGAGCCCAATGTCCTCGGGGCCGATGCCATCCAGCGGTGACAAATGGCCGTGGAGCACGAAATAGTGGCCGCGATAGCCGCCGGCCTGCTCGATCGCCAGCATGTCGGCTGGCGATTCGACCACGCACAGTAGCCCTTCATCGCGCCGTGCATCCTCGCAAATGGTGCATAGCGGCGTCTCTGTCAACGTGCGGCAACGCTGACAATACCCCACCTGTTCCAGTGCCTCGCCCAATGAGGCGACGAGCCGACGGCCGCCATCGCGGTCGCGCTCCAGCAAATGCAGGGCCATGCGCTGCGCGGTCTTGGGGCCTACGCCCGGCAACACACGCAGCGTCTCCAGTAGTTGATCGACGAGAGGAGAAAACGCCATCGCTTAGAACGGCATCTTGAAGTCCGCCGGCAGATTCATCCCTGCGGTGACTTCTTCCATACGCTCCTTGGATGTCGCCTCGACCTTGCGCACCGCGTCGTTGACGGCAGCGGCCAGCAAGTCCTCGAGCAACTCCTTGTCTTCTTCCATCACCGAGGGGTCGATATTCACGCTACTCACATCGTGACGACCATTCATGGTGACCTTGATCATGCCGGCCCCGGCCTCACCCGTGACTTCGGTCTCGGCGATTTCCTCCTGGACCTTCTGCATCTTTTCCTGCATTTCCTGGGCCTGTTTCATCATGTTGCCCATTCCGCCCTTCATCATGGTCGTATCCTCACGGGGTTCGAAAAGTCAGAGCCGCCGACGACTTATGCATCGGAAGCGGCGCCGTCAGTCGGCGTCACGCTGCGTTCCAGCAAGTGGGCGCCGAAATCGTGTTCTAGCATCTGAATATGCGGGTCGCGGCGCAACGCTTCAACCGCTTGGGCATGACGCTCTCGCGCCAGCCGTTCGCTTTGCGAACGCGGCGTGTCCAGATCCTCGGGCAGGGCCTCGACCGTGACATTCAAGCGCCGCTCGATGCCCTGATCGGCCAAGGCCTTGGTGAGACGCTCGACATGCACATCAGCCAGCATTGCCCCCTGCGAAGGATCCAGCCGCAGTGCCAGCGTTTCACCGTCGTCGTGCTCGATGATGCAGTGCGCCGCCAGGTTACGCGTCAGCCCACCCAGCGCCAGTGATTCGAAAACCGCCAGCCAACGCGCGTGGTCGAACGTGCCCGTTTCGGGCGTGGCGGCGACGGGTGCCGGCGTCGCGGTCACGGGATCAGGCTCATCCGTCTCTGCAGCGACATCCATCACCGAGGGCTCCGGCGCGGCCGCGGGTGGCTCGGAGGCGGCAGGCGCGGGGGCATCGTCGAGCGCCCAGGGTGGGGCATCGTCCACATCAGCGACGTCCGCCTGGCGTTGCGCCTCGTCTTCGAGCGCGGCATCGACAGATTCACCAGGCGCATCAGCCACGGGAGGCGGCACCTCTTCCTCTGCCGAGGTCGCCTCTGCCTCAGGCACCTCGGTCTCAGGCGATTCCGCTTCAGGTAACGCGTGCGGTACATCTTCACCGCTATCATCCGCTACGGGACTGATATCACCCGCCGCGGGCGCTTGGGTTTCGGGACGTGAAGACTCGCTAGGCGAAGGAGTCGGCTGGCTTGGTACGGGCTCAGCCGCTGGGGAGCTCGCCGGCGCAGCGGCTGGTGCATCGCCTTCGGCAGAGCCGCGAATCGGCAATGGTGTCTGCGGCGGCTTGGGTACGCCCTGGGGCCGGAATGCCAGCATGCGCAGCAGTGTCATCTCCAGCGCGGTACGCGGGTCCGGTGCGCTGTCCATATCACCCCGCCCTTGCAGCGCGATCTGATAATAAAGCTGCACATCCTCGGCGGTGAAGCGCGCGGCCAGCGGCAACAACGTATCTCGATCGCCGTGACTATTATCCAGTGCATCCGGCACCATCTGGGCGATGGTCAGGCGGTGGAAGATGCCGGCCAGATCGTCGAGGATAGCGCCGAAATCCGGTCCTTGCTCAGCCAGACTGGCGACTTCCTGCAACACCCGCGCGGCATCGACCTCGGCCAGCGCCTCGGCCAATGCCAACAGGTGGCGATGATCGAGTGTACCCAGCATGGCCGCGACATCGGCATGACGCACTTCGCCCTGCCCGAAAGCAATAGCCTGATCGGTCAGACTCAAGGCGTCGCGCATCGAGCCTTCGGCAGCCTTGCCCAGCAGCCACAGCGCCTGCTCGTCGAAGGCCACCGACTCGGCCTCGAGAATACGTGTCAGATGCCCGACCACGCGCTCCGGCGGCATGTTCTTGAGCGTGAGCTGTAGGCAGCGCGAGAGTACCGTGACCGGGAGCTTCTGCGGGTCGGTAGTCGCCAACAGGAATTTGACGTGGGGCGGCGGCTCCTCGAGCGTCTTGAGCAGCGCATTGAAGCTGTGCGTGGACAGCATGTGCACCTCGTCGATGAGGTACACCTTGTAACGCCCCTGGGTCGGCGCGTACTGCACGTTATCGAGCAGCTCGCGGGTATCCTCGACCTTGGTACGAGAAGCGGCATCGACTTCGATCAAGTCGACGAAGCGGCCCTCGTCGATCTCGTGGCACGTCTCGCATTCACCGCACGGCACTGAGGTCACACCCTGCCGGCAGTTCAGGCATTTGGCGAGAATCCGCGCCAGCGTCGTCTTGCCGACCCCGCGCGTGCCGGTGAACAGATAGGCATGATGCAGACGCCCTTGGTCGAGCGCGTTGACCAGCGCACGCGAAACATGCTCCTGGCCGACCAGTTCGTGAAACGTGCGAGGGCGCCATTTGCGGGCCAGAACCTGGTAACTCATACCGTCGGGATGTCCTTGCAGATCGGGCCGATTCCCACCTGGCAGCACTAAGCACTCGACACAGAGGGGAGTATCGTTAAAGCGTCCATTCTAGCGGGTAGCGGGAACTTCGACGAGGGGCGAGTCGACATCGAGGCCGAACAGAAATACGGGGGACGAAATGGAGGCGGCCCCGCCAGCCACATCCCGGCACACTATTAGCCATATTACCGAGATATTTCCGATTGCTGGCGAATTCCTAACACCCTGATTTATAAGGGTCTTTCTGGCATCTGGCTGATATCGTCTATCTACAAATTACCACAGGAATAGGCAAAGGTCTTCCATAGAATGGATCACCAGTTTGGACCACCTGAACTATACGAATACGTCTCATTATACCTCACGGGCCACACAAGCATTTCCTAGATCGACCCGGTAAATTCGCCCTTCCTATCTGCTAGAAACGCTCACACGGACACACAAGGAGGTGTAACCTCACGGCTACATAGTGTTCTAGGCCCTTTCAATGGATCACGAGGGACTTAAAATCCCTTGCCTTGGTCTGTAGCTACCGCATCTGCAAATGTCCCTCGCATACCGCATAGCATGAGAAGCCTCATACTGGTAACATATAATTACAAGCAACCAGCAGGAGGACTAAATGAAAAAGCTAGCCTTCGCAGCCATCCTAGCGAGCCTAAGCACAGCAACTTATGCCCAGCAGTTCTATATAAAAGCGGATTCGCTCATCTGTACGTCAGAAAAATCATATGATGAGCAGATGCAATACCTTGCTCAAGGCGTTAAAAAATACGTGTCTGGATGTGGTTCAACCACAAAGAAATACCAATTGGTAATGCTGGACTTCAATAACTATAGTGCTAGCAAGGCTCGTATTGTAGAAAATGGACAAGTCATCTGGTTCGACCAAGCGAGCACAACAGTGAAATAAGCTTATTGGAAGCACTCATTAACATCAGTTATATATTTGGTGAAAAGTTAAAAGACTCCATTCTTCCAGAATCCCGTTATAGGATTACTGCATAACTTCTTTTATATCTAATAACTCCTATTCGCATTGTGCGCTCGCATGAGCCATTGTAAGAGGTTACTGGTAGGGATGCCCTGCTTGATCCCTTTAAAACCTTTATGTGACTTGTGCGGGCGCTCTCGCCCTACTCCGTCAGGTGTTGGCTCACCACTATATATGTTGGATAACTGGGCTGTTTCGGCTACTTCCAGCCCGGTGGGATTGTTTTAGGCTGCTTGTAATTCCCTATCTTCAATGACGTATGTGTCAATGACTCTTCCAGATTCGTCATACACCACAACGAATGGTGTGAAGTAGTTCCACTTTTCCCTGTTCTCTTCGTTGGTAACGATGTCCAGATTGTCAGGGAGATGCAGACCTGACACGACAGGCTCTCGGTTCTCATCGACCCCGTTCACAGGGATAATATGATCAACCTCGAATATCCCTCGACCTTCGACGCCAAGAAACTGATTCATGATTCCACAGTGCTGGTATAGCTCAAATATCTGATCATCGAAAAGGTCGTGATCCCAACCTATTCGCTTGAAGCGGTGCTTGTTGACCATGAACACACGATAGCCGGGGTTGACTTCATGCCAGTCCCGTAAAAGTTTACGGTATCTCTCTCGGTTGTTGCCACGGTAAGCCTTCTGCACTTTCAGGTAATGATCACGCCTACTCTGATAATAAGCCTGACGATGGCCGGGATTCTTCTGCCTGAATCTAAGGCTCCGTTTTCTATCGCATTCAATGCAGTTGGCTTGCCTGTTTGTCTGACGCACTATCCCACCACACTTCCTACAAGGCTTGTCCGGTGTCTCGAAGTGCTTCAATCCTTCTTCTTTGGCCTGTAATGCCCTCTCTGCCAGTGTCGGTTTCTTCTTTCGTGTCATGTTTAACTCTCCCTTTACGCTGCCTGCAATGCTTCCTCGGCTGCCCTGTTCATGGCATCAGCCAAAGCCCTGATAAGCTCGTCGTGTCGTTCCTGATATTCGCTGACAAGCTCGCCTGTCTGAGTATCGATGCTACCCACCAATTCCCGTTCAAGCTTGCTGTGACGCCATGCTGCGGCGTGTGATCCCAACTCGAACATATTGATAGCGAACCTGAGTTTGTCTCGTCCTGTGGACCACACAAGAGCAGGATTGATCATGAGACGTTCAATACCGTGTATGTCCTCGACTTCTTTAACGATCCCCTCTTTCTTGAGCCTTGCTAATCTTCTACTGGTGTTGTCCTTGTCAAGTTTATGGGCCTTACGTATATCCGCCATATCGACTTGAACGCAATTATCCTGATTGTCTACTTCATCGAGCATCGCCAACAACAGGTTTCCAACGCTCTTGGGCAAGCTGGCTAGAAGCCTCAAGAACTCGGCATCACAAGTCCTGTAGCTGACGTTCTGGATATTTTTCATTGTGGCCATACTGGTGCCTCCTTTTAGTGTTTGATGTAGATTTTTACATCGGATTAAAATCCTGAAACGCCCGTCTCATGCGGGCTGTAGCCATTTTACGCTCTAACAGACTCTCTTATAAGGAATTGGAAGGTGTCCAATTTCCCCTTAAGAGAGACCTTAAATTTTTATGGACACTAGAGTAGTTATTGAAGACGTATCGAAGGAAGAGAGTGAGTGAGGGAAGCCCCCTCACGACTCAAATACCCTTCAAGCATTCTTCAGCGTTATTGAATATGTATCGGGAGATAGCACGGTGAAGAACACAGTCGTTTCACTCCGTTCCTTTTCTCACGCGATACGTATTGAGTAGTCCTGTCGAGTGTTTGCCTTGCGGCAAGTATTCGACAATGCTCATTAATAGGAAATTTTCTCTTAGAGTATTCCTAAGGAATTTTTTCCGGTTTGGAATGTTCAGACATGACTTATCTCCACCAAGTCCCGAGTTGGGACGGTGTTGAATAAGTAGAGACTGATATTAACCGAGCGGACACGACGAAAAACCGGTAATGACCTTGGTGGTCAGTCCGGTTCGTGGTGATTCTCAACTTTACATCATTATCGTACCACTAGATGAGAGTAATTGTCAAGTGCGAATTGAGGCTAAACCCTGTCGAAGCCCTCCCGTTGCGGCAATCCCGACAAGGCTCCAGCACCCTTCCGAGTGGCACGATGTGCGATGCACTCTTACCCGTGCAATCCCTTCAATAACCTTTCAAACACCTTCAAGCACTGCCAGACGTATGCCATACCTGTCGAAGCCCTGCCACTCGTTGAGAATACCCTCCCCTATTAACTCCACACGGCCCACACAAGCGCTGTAGATGAATTTTACAAACTTCCCTACTGCATCGTTTTAACTCTACTCACAACCAGTCACAGGCCCCTCAGTGATCGTGTTGTTATATATTTCAAATGATAAACATCCTCATTTGTGTTGACATTTAGGCAAAGTTCTGTTACCATACTCATAAGATGGAGGAAAGCAAAAAAACACCTTCCTCTATATCTCCTTCTAGCTTATTTCCAGCCATCTCATTAACTTGGGGTGGCCGCTTTTGCTCGTTTATTGCACACCAACATAGGGGAGGCCCAATGAAAAGTCAGTCTACCGGGGATAACTCCCCACAGATTATTAACGATTGCTTGAAGACCTGAATTCAACCAATAAGCGCAGCACCTGCGGTATCCAGGGCGCCGGAGTATTCCCCCAGAAACACCTGTGCCGGT
>NZ_JAJQJH010000017.1 GCF_029544075.1 Chromohalobacter canadensis
CGGCACAGGTGTTTCTGGGGGAATACTCCGGCGCCCTGGATACCGCAGGTGCTGCGCTTATTGGTTGAATTCAGGGTCTTACAGTGACCGAGCCGGCAAAGGCAGCAGGCACGCGAATGCTGCATAACGCGCCGAACTCTTCTTAGGGCCTTTTAAAATCAAAAGCTTAAGAGTGAAAGGGCGGGCTAGATAAGATTGTTAAACACGCCTGCTCGCTCAAGTGGGAAAACGAGCGCGCTGTCTAATACCTGTTAGCCATTTCATCTGGACATGGAACTCATGCTCGAAATTATCAAGTTACTTGGCGGTGCCACGGTACTAATTGGCGCTGCCGGCTGGCTAGCCACCAAGTTTATTGAAAATCGCCTCAATCGTGAAATTGAGGCATATAAGGCCAGGCTAAAAGCCGAGTCTGACACTGAGATTGAGAATCTGAAGTCCCGCCTTCAGGTGGCAGCGAAGGAACGGGAAATTGCCGTCAGTTGGCTTCATCAAAAGCGCGCTACCGCAATTGAGAGTTTGTATTCATCACTCGCCGACCTACAGCATGCCGCGCGTGTCGTGCTCGATACATTGTCTCCGCGCAACCCAGCAGATATACGCAAGTTCAGTTCAGAGGCAGTGAAGAAACTTCATCAAACGTATGGGGCGTATCTCAAGGCAAAAATATTCTTGTCGCCGCTTACCTGCGAAAAGATCGAGAAGGTTCTTCGAGGAATTCAAGGTTCAGTGGTTATGTATGACCTCTACCTCGGAAACTACGACGACCATGAACTGAATACGCTAACGGACGTGAAGGACATCGCATGGAAGGATATTCAAGCGGTCGTTCCCGCAGCTCTCGAGGAACTGGAGTCCGAATTCAGGTTGGTTCTCGGGGTCGAAAATAGCTAACCACTCATTCCACCGGGCCTGCGCGAAAAGCCACGCAGGCCGGTGAATTAAAACGTTAGGAGCGATTATGGACTATCAACATGCCCGTCTCCGCTATCAATTTAATAAGCTGGAGCCGATACGGAACGGCGTGTTCCCGGAGTACGGCGGAAACGTTGAGTTTGAATTGCTTTCTTTTTTTGAGATCTGCTATCACCTAAAAGATTGGATTAAGCATAGTCCCGAGTACAAAGATTTTAGCAATGTTGAACATTTCGTCAACCAAAGCTCCGCAATGAGAATTTGTGCTGACATATGTAATCGGCTTAAGCACCGAAATCTGAAAAAGAGAAGAAGTAATTTTGAAATCGGCATCTTTCGGCTGAAATCGAGCATGACTGTAGGTCCCGAAGCGAGTATGGCGCTGGCTAGCCTCAAAGAGGCCACAATAGAAACTGAGCGTGGCCAAGAATGTTGCTATGCGTTGGCAAAGGAATGCCTTCATGAGTGGGAACGCTACTTTTCAGAGAATGTGGTTTAATCGGGGTGGCTCCAAACAATTGCAGGCACATGGACAAAATTTCCGCTGCGCTCCAATTTTGCCCGTGCTGCAGGCGTTAACCATCTAGGAGGCTTAATTGACATCTCCATTATCTGATCTTGATGAGCTTGTTTTAAAATGTCGAGATCAAAAAGCTAAAAATTATATAAGAGAAGCTGTTGCCTGTTATAAATCTGGTGCTTTCCGATCTGCAATCGTATCAACGTGGATTGCTGTGTCTTTTGACATTTTAGATAAATTAAAAGAGTTATCTCTTGCTGGAGATAAAGAAGCTGAAAAACAAGTTGAAGCCTTCGATAAAGCTCGGAGAATCGGTGATATCACAAATTCTTTAAAGTTTGAGAGAGACATATTGACAGTTTGCAGAGACAAGCTTGAGTTGATTTCTCCAGTAGAGTTTATTGATCTAGATCGACTGCAAGAGGATCGCAATAGATGTGCTCATCCGTCGATGACAGCTGATGGAGAGGTTTTTAACCCATCTGCTGAATTGGCAAGAATGCACATAAGGTCAGCTGTTGAGCATCTGCTTCAATATCCTCCTGCGCAAGGTAAATATGCTCTAGATTCATTAAGTTCAGAAGTCGAATCTGAATATTTCCCAACGGATATTAAAAAGGCTATTGTTGCATTCGAAAGCAGCCCTTTGAAGAAAGCAAGAGATAGCCTTGTGCGGAACTTCACTGTTGTGCTTCTGAAAAAGCTGATTAATGATTCCAAGGATTACAAAGAGATATACAGGTTAACAACTGCCCTTAATGCTGTAGGGGTTATTCATCGAGATACATATAGAAATACTCTATCTGAGAAGCTATCGTATATTATTCGAGCATTGGAGGCTGAGAAGCTCGATAGAATTACCCCATTAATAAGTAACGTCGAAGATAGTTGGCATCATTTGCAAGCCGATGTCAGACAAAAATTCCAGTCCTACGTTGAAAATTTACCCAAAGATAAGCTCGAAGACATAGATATATTTCTGTCAATCGCAGATCTACAAAAGTTCGCGGAGAAACGGTTGCGAAAAGCTACTAGGGCAGAGCTAGATGAACCGCTATTTTTCATAGTTCCCTCACAGGTAAGTGATCGAATTATTGAGTTGTATTCCGAGTCTCGAAGTTTTGAAAAAGCAAATGATTTTGCCTCTACTGTCATAAGGTATGCGGGTGATTACAGCAAAGAGCAGATACAGAAAATAATAATCGCATGTGGGGAAAATGATCAAATTGAGTATAGCTTCGAGATTGGATCAGTAATCAATGCACTAAGAAAAAACAAGAATGTGACTGATGAAAAGATAGATGAGTGGCTACAGGAAGCGGATTTAAACAAGTTTACCAAAGTTGAAGATGATGAAAACGATGGTTAACAAAGCGCTGCTGCCGGACAATTTTTCCGCTGAGCTCCAAAATTGCCGCAGAGCGCGGCGTTATGCATCAGGAGGTTTTGGTGCTATCTGAAATTGAAGTAAGGCGTTTATATATTGATGACGTCGAATGGGAAAGAACCAGCGACAGCTGGAAAGACCTCAAGCCATATCGTGATTTCAACAGTTTTAGTATTTCAGATGAATCAGTTGGAAATTATTATCTTAGGTTAAAAGAACGGTTTAATATACCTAAAGCTGTTTTGGAACAGTGGCTCTATGGGCTCTACTATGATCGTAATTGTGTAAATAACTATGGCTGGATTGATTTTGACAATATTGATATTGTGCTAGAGGATTTATCGTTAGAGAAGCTTCAAGAAGTAAGAGTTATAGATGATTATCGAGGTTATGTTGAAGAAGGTGCAAACTATATCGCGTATGAACAACTCCCTTGCCTCGAAAAAGACAAAGATTACTGGAAGAGTCATGGCACTTGGCGAACACCACCAGTTATTTTAGATGTAAAGAGTTTTCCTCATGACGTTATACCTGGCTACTCAGATATAGGGTCGGGAATGCAGCTAATCGAGGGACATTCAAGGCTGGGTTACCTGTACGCAATCGCTAACTGTAATTTGGGTTTAGCAGAAACCCATAAGGCTTATATTGTTAAATGTAAGAATGCACAAGGCCATTAAGGTTGTTCCGGGCCGATGGCCCTCCACCGGACGCCGCTGTCGGGGCGCCGCTTATGGCTGGCTTTATACGTAATCGCACCATGGAAGAGTTAGCCAAGATTTTAAGTAATATTGACGAACTGGAAACCTGGAAAAACCATGTTCAGGGTTATTCCAAATCCGGTGTGGCTTCCGCCTACAAAATGGCCCAACCTTTGTGGGTCCAAAGAATGGTTTCTGCACAAAAGCTATTTTTACACCCAGATATCGTTGATCAGCTAAAAGCACAAAATTGGCAGCCTAATGATGTGCAAAAGAAGATGATATGGGCAAGCATTTTAGGCTCTGATGAAAGTCCGGAAAGCAAAAAGAGAATGTATAGAGTTAAGGATAGCCTTATAAAGAAGTATGGCGAAGAATGGTGGGAAGATGTCTATGCCCGCATAAAACCTGTATATGCTGCAAAAGAGCGAGTTAAAAAGATTTATTCTGGCCCAGCTGTATCAGCATTTATAAACAATACATTCATAGGCTCAGAGGCCGCTAGCGAAGAGCGAAGCCGGGCTTTGAAAATGATCCCAAAGTCATGAAAATGTATAACAATGCGCACCAACATCGGCCACTTCGTGGTCTGGACCTCGCTTCGCTCGGTCGTTGTGCGCGGCGTTAGCAAGAAGGTAAAAGATGAATGTCTGCATCCTGGGACCAAAACAAATTCGATCGTTGGCAAGAACTTCGCAAGAGCCTGAAAGAGTACAAGCGCGTGAAGGAGTATGCTCAGGTTGTCGAGGTGGCCCGAACGATTATAGATTTAGACAAGGAGGCGCCGTTTATTCGAATAATGACGCCTCTTTTTTACAAGGAAATCGGCGCAGCCTGTGAGAAGTTGGGCAACCTAAGTGATGCTATTAGGAACTATCAAATTGCCATGGACGGATTTAAAAAATACCGGGAGCCGAACGATCTAAATAAGCCTGATGATTGGTTGAAAGATATCCAGTCGTTGAGCAAAAAGATTGAACGGTTACAGTCGAAGCTATGAGCCTCGTCATTGCTAACAAGGCCAAGCACGGCGACAGCTTTTTCGTTGCGGCTTCGCCTCCACTGCAAAGCTGCGCGTGCTGGCAGCGTTATGCAATGAAGGATGAGTGGCTAGAGTCTTGATAATCGCTGCTCCGACGGGTTGAATCCTCCACTTACGCCATCACCTTATGGGGAAGAGCCGCCGTGAGGGCGTTGCTCGGTTCATTGTTTCAATGCGTTTCATGGGAGGATCGCCATGCCTTTTGCACCGTCCAGCATGCAAGTCGAAAGCACCGCCTTCACGCCGAATGGGGCGATTCCGAAGCGCCATTCGGCGGAAGGTGACGATGTGTCCCCGGCCCTGAGCTGGAAGGAGGCGCCGGCGGGGACCAAGGGCTTCGCGGTGATCTGCCACGATCCGGATGCGCCGCTGGTGAAGGATGGCAGCTACGGTTACGTCCATTGGCTGCTCTACAACTTGCCGGCGGATGTCACCTCGCTGGAAGAGGGCACGAAGACAGGTACTGCCGGCATCAACGATGGCGGCGCCATCGGTTATGGCGGTGCCATGCCGCCGGAGGGCCACGGGCCGCACCAGTATTATTTCTGGGTGCTGGCACTGGATACCCAAACCGAACTGCCCGAGGGGCTGACGCAGCCGGAACTGCTCAACAAGCTGGAGCCGCACATTCTGGGTATGAGTCGGTTGGTGGGGACTTACCGCCGCGACTAAGCCTTGTCTGAGTGGCTATTATAAGTCGCTATTAAGCTGCTTCACACACACTCGGCGCCTTCTCTTGGGAGGCGCCGAGTGTCGTTTGGGGCCGGGTTCAGCGATAGCCTTCCATCAACTCGCGCACCAGTGGCGTGTCGGCATTGCGGTGGGTGGGGAGCTCGAAACGGGCACGGGCGATGGCGGTGCGTGAGAGAGTCGCTT
The DNA here is from genome assembly GCF_029544075.1 of Chromohalobacter canadensis. Taxonomy (GTDB): domain Bacteria; phylum Pseudomonadota; class Gammaproteobacteria; order Pseudomonadales; family Halomonadaceae; genus Chromohalobacter; species Chromohalobacter canadensis_A. The sequence continues at coordinate 5,442 of NZ_JAJQJH010000017.1, forward strand.
CGATCAGCGTCTCGCCATCTTCGGCCACGGCCAGGGTCTCGCCTTGCGGGCCGAGGATGCATGAGCCTCCCCAGAAGTGGCTGTCGCCTTCGGGGCCGAAGCGGTTGGCCATGATCACGGGGGTGCCGTAGGTCATGGCGTAGAACTGCAGGTTGAGGGGCCAGTTCTTTTCGTTGGAGAAATCATCGCTGACGATGCCCGAGGCCGAGTTGATCGGCGCACACAGCACGGCGGGCCGGTCCAACAGAGCGGCGTGTACCAGCCCCGGATTCCACAGGTCGGCACAAATCAGCGAGGTCGCCGACCAGCCGGGGCACACCGGGAGATGCGTGAGTTTTTTGCCGTGGGTGAACAGCTTGCCTTCTTCCAGCCCGCCGTAGGTGGGCAGGTTGAGCTTGCGGTGCACGGCCTGGAGCTTGCCGTGCTGAAAGATCGCCAGGGCGTTGTAGTACTCGCCGGGGCTGGCTTCCTCGACAAACCCTAGCACCACCTGCATCTCGCCGGCTTCTTGGGCGAGTTCGGCCAGGCGCGGGTCATGGGCCGGGCAGGCCACGTCGATCACTCGGTTGCCCAAGCCGTAGCCGGTCAGCGAGAGCTCGGGAAAGACCAGCAGCTCGAGCCCTCGTTGGTGGGCTTCGGCGATCCGTGCGCGGTGGCGCTCAAGATTGGCGTCGACATCGCCAAGGGTGGCGTTGATCTGCGCGGCGCCGACGCGCAGTTGATCTTGATAGTGCATGGTGGCGTCTCGCTATTGTTTGGAAAACGTGGGTGCGCCGAGCAGCGCCAGCAGGTCGCTTGCCGGACGTGTCTCGAGGGTCATCACCACCTCAAGAAGCCGGGCTGCCCGCTCGCCCAGCACGGGTTCGGCCAGTGCCCGGTACTTGGCGACGACCTCGGCGTCCGAAAGCGGGCGATCGGGGTTGCCGCGCGCCTCGAAGTCGGCGCTTTCGATGACCTCGCCGCTGTCGAGATGCAGCCGGGCGCGCGCCCAGCGCTCGGCGGGAAAGCGCGCATTGAAGTTGTCATCCTCGTGGATTTCTACCTTGCTGGCCAGGGCCTTGAGATCCGGAGCGTCGAGTTCGTCGCTGACGCCCGCGACATCCACGGTGCCTCGGCCCAGGGCGCAGGCGACGGACCAGGGCAGGCTGTACTGAGCCTGCTCGGTGGTGGTCGGGTGCGTCACGTGCAGGCGCTTGCCCTCGTGGAAGGTGACGATCTCGATGCGCGCGATGGCGGCGGGGGCGCGTTGCTCGTCGGGCAGTGACAACACGGCTTCCACCGCGGGCTGGGCCCAGCGGCAGACCGGGTAGGCCTTGAAGTACTGCTCGTGGAGATACCAGCGCTCGCCCAGGTCCTGCCAGAGAGCGGCCACGTCTGGCGCGGTCACGGTCAGCGCCGGGGCGCCGGTAAAGCCGTCCTCGGCCAGCAGGGCGGCGGAGATGCCGGTCATCGCGCCCCAGCCGGAGCCGTCCTTGAGCATCGTGGGATGGTCGATGCAGCGCATCATTTGGCTGCGCGGGCCGTAGAACTCGGCGATGCCGAGGGCATGATGCAACGTCTCGACATCGGCCCCGCGCAGGCGCGCGGCCACGGCGGCGACGCCCAGGGCGTTCCAGGCGCCGGAGGTGTGGTAGTCCGGGCTGGTGGCGTGCAGGGCGATTCCTGCGCGAGTGGCGATCTCATAGCCATAGGCGAGCAGGGCGAGGAAGTCACGCCCGGAGAGATCGGCCACCTCGGGCAGCGCCAGCAAGCCGGGTAGCAAGGCCACGCCGGCATGGCCCTTGGTCAGCACCTGGCCGTCGTGGGCGTCGAGCGCGTCGATCAGCCAGGCCCCGTGCAGGGCGACGCCGGTGGGCGAGGCCTGGCCGGCGGTGAACAGCAGCGGGCGGTCGCCGCCATGCTGGGCGGTCACGAAGCGCGTGGCCTTGTCGGCCAGCGGTGTACGAGTGGCGCCGGCGGCCACACCCAGCAGGTCGAGCAGGCAGCGTTTGGCCTGATGCAGCGCTTCATCGTCGAGGCTCGAAAGATCGAATCGGTGCATCCAGTCGAATGGAATGTGATCGTACATGGCGAAGCCTTGGGCGCTGACGAGTGGCGAAGCTATGGATGACGACAATCAAAAACGAAGCGCGAAGGCCGCCCTGGGGCGGCCTTCGCGGTGATCGAGCGCAGGTACTTTCAAACGAGGCCTAGCAGGGCATGGCCCCATTCAGGCGTCGATCACGACAGGTCGTGCTTCTTGAGGAAATTTTCGGCGACCTGCTCGACGGGCTTCTTGTCGACGTCGACCTTGGCGTTGAGCGAGGCCATAACGTCATCGTTCAAGAGTGCCGAGAGCTTGTTCATCTGCTCATCCAGCTTCGGGTTGGCTTCCAGCGTGTCCTTGCGCACGACGGGGGTCAGCGCGTAGGCCGGGAAGAACTGCTTGTTATCTTCCAGCGTCACCAGGTCGAAGGCCGGGATGCGCCCGTCGGTGGAATAGGCGATGGAGACGTCGACTTGCTCGTCGCGCAACGAGGGCAGTGTCAGGCCGAAATCCATACGCTTGATGTTGGAACGACCGAACTGGAAACCGTAGGTCTTTTGCAATGGACGCAGGCCGTCGTCACGGGCGTAGAACTCCGCGTTGGAGGCGAAGGTTATCGTCTCCCCGTTGTTGATGGTCTCGGCCAGATCGGAAATCGTCTCGATACCCCGTTCTTCGGCATCGTCGGCACGCATGGTGAGTGCGTAGGTATTGTTGGCATCGGAGGGGTCGAGCCAGACGAGCCCCTTCTCGGCATCAAGCTTCTTGACGCGCTGATAGGTCTCTTCGGGGGAGAGTTTCTCGGTAATATTGTTATAGGTGATCAGTGAGGTTCCGGTGTACTCCCAATAGAGGTCGATCTGGCCGTTCACCTGAGCCTGGCGGAGTATGGCGGAGCCCATGCCGGCGCGCTTGTCGACGTCATAGCCGAGAGATTGCAGATACTGGTTGGTCATGCTCGATAGAATCTGCTGCTCGGTGAAGTTCTTGCCGCCGACCACGAGTTCGTCAGCTTGGGCGGTTGCCAGGGTGCTGGCCAGTGCCGCGCCGGTCAGTAGGGTCATCAAAGTTTTCATGGTGTCGCTCCTTTCGTTGATTGTTGGCTATCGTTGATTGTTCGCTATCGTTGATATTGCTGATTGGCGGATCTGAAGCGTTAGTGATGTGCCTTCCTAGGCACGACTTGGATTCACGCCTCGCGGTACCAGCAGGAAGGCGGTGATGGCGATGAGCATATCGACTGCGATCGCCAGCAGTGCCGTGGGGATGGCGCCAGCCAGCATCATGACGGTGTCGTAGAGCGCTATCCCCGTGAAGATCAGCTCGCCAAGGCCCCCGGCGCCGATCAAAAAGGCCAGCGGTACGGTGCCGATGTTGATCGCCAATGCCGTGCGGATGCCGGCGAAGATGACGTACAGGGCGTTGGGCAGCTCGACCCGCAACAGCCGCTGGGTGGGCGACATACCGATGCCCGCAGCTGCTTCCATAAGCGCTGGGTCGACGCCCTTGAGCCCGGTATAAGTATTGCGGGTGATGGGTAGCAGTGTCGCTACGAAGAGCCCGAATACTGCCGGCACGGTGCCGATGCCGAGAAAGCTCATCGACAGCGCCAGCACGGCCAGCGTGGGGATGGTGGTTCCCACGTTGAGCACTTGCATCGCGGGTTCGGCCACCCTCGCCATGCTGGGGCGTGACAATAGGATCCCCAAGGGAATGGCGACGAGGATCGCCAGGCAGCCGGACATGACGGTCAGCCACAGGTGCTGCACGACCAGATATTGGACATCGGGCAGGTAGAAGATGAACTCGTCGATCAAGCCGCTGGCCTGGCTCCAGACACCGGCTAGAAAGACCGCTAGGAGCACCAGCAGGCGTATGGCTCCGGAGAGGTTCAACGTCGGCATGGCTTACTCCTTGGTGGCCGGTGACGATGCCGCTTCGGCAGCCGAGGCATCGCCCTCGCGCTTGGAATGAGCACGATAGCGTGAGCCCAGGTGATGGGTGATCGCCCGCTGGGTGACCTGACCAACGATGCGGCCGTCGTCGTCGACGCAGGGCACCCAGGTCATGTCGTTGGCGAACATCAGCGAGGCAACCTTGCGCAGGTCGTCGTCGAGGCTGACCACCACCGGCACGCTCTGGTAGTGATCGCGACAATGCCCTTGGGTGGTGCGGGCCACGGCGGCGTTGATGATGCCCACTGGCTGACGCTTGTCGTTGACCATCACGATGCTGTTCTGATAGCCGTAGGACTCGATGCGGTCAAGCGCGTCGGCCAGGGTGTCATCCGGGCGAACGAGGCCGATTTCCTCGCTGGCCAGGTCGCGGACCTTGACCAGGTTGAGGCGTTTCAGCGCGCGGTCCTCGCCAAGGAAAGATTCGACGAAGTCGTTCTTGGGCGCGGCGAGCAGCTCGTCCGGCTCCGAGTACTGGACCAGCTTGCCGGCGCGGAAGATGGCGATGCGATCGCCCATCTTGATCGCTTCGTCGATATCGTGGCTGACGAACATGATGGTCTTGTTCAGTTCCTGCTGCATCTTCAGGAACTCGTCCTGAATCACCGCCCGGTTGATCGGGTCGATGGCGCCGAACGGTTCGTCCATCAGCATCACCGGCGGATCGGCGGCCAGCGCTCGGGCCACGCCGATGCGCTGTTGCTGCCCGCCGGAAAGCTCGCTCGGGTAGCGCTTGAGGAAGGCGTCCGGCTCCAGCGCGATCATGTGCATCATCTCGCGGGCGCGCTCCCGGTACTTGGCCTTGTCCCAGCCCAACAGCTTGGGCACCACGGTGATGTTTTCCTCGATGGTCATGTTGGGGAACAGACCGATCTGCTGGATCACGTAGCCGATGTTGCGGCGCAGGTCCTGGGTGTCGAGGCTGGTGGTGTCCTCGCCGTTGATGAATACCTTGCCCGAGGTCGGGCGGATGATGCGGTTGATCATCTTCAGGGTGGTGGTCTTGCCGCAGCCGGAAGGGCCGAGCAGGATGCAGATCTCACCGCTCGGCACCTCCATGCTGATGTGGTCGGCGGCGGTCACCGCGCCCTTGGGCGTATCGAAGACCTTGGTCAAGTTGTCGAGTCGAATCATGAAGTTGTCCTTGTCGGGTCGGCAGCCTTTACAGGTCGACAGAGAATGGCGCGGGTAACGGCTCAGGTCGCAGCGGCGGCACGCTCCATCCCTTTGGGCGTCAGGCGTTTCTGCAGTGCCAGCAGCGCATAGTCGACGATGATCGCCAGGATGCTGACGGCCACGGCGCCGAGGATCAGCTGGCGTGGGTCGGACTGGGAGATGCCGCGACTGATGAAGGTGCCGAGCCCACCGGCGCCGATATACGCAGCGATCGCCATGACGCCGATGTTGAGCACCACGGCGGTACGTACGCCGGCCATGATCACCGGCACGGCGAGTGGAATCTCGACCATGCGCAGGCGCTGGTTCTGGCTCATGCCGACGCCACGCGCGGCTTCACGCAGGGCCGGGTCGACGTTGTTGATGGCGGTGTAGGTATTGCGGATGATTGGCAGCTGCGAGTACAGCAGCACCGCGATGACCGCCGGCATGTAGCCGATGCCCTGACCGATGAGCGAGAGGATCGGAATCATGATCCCGAACAGCGCGATGGAGGGAATGGTCACGATGATCGAGGCGATGTAGAGCACGGTCTTGGCGATGCGCTCGTTTTTGGTGATGGCGATGCCAATGGGAACGCCGGTCAGCGTGGCGATCCCCACCGCGACACCCACCAGACTGATGTGCTCGATCGTCCGCGACAGCAAGAGCGCCATATTGTCCAGGGCGTATTGAAGCAGTTCCAAGCGACGTCTCCTTGATGATGGTATTTCAAGGCCGGCAGGGACTGACCGACCTGAAAGAAGGGTGCATCTCGGTAAAGCGAGCCACGAAAATCACACGACGGAGGTGTCGGTGCGGGAGTGAGCTAAGCGTACCAGAGCCAAATTTCTATTTGTTATGGTTTTGAATGACGATGCAAAATGCCAGTTATTGCCGATGCTGATGCGCTAGCACATCTCGGCTTTCGGACTGGGAAAGCGCTTTTCGTGCTAAGGAACTTCTGGGCTGCGTGAACGCTTGAAGGGCTGTGATGACCCGAGTCGCCCTCAGGCGACTCGGGTACGTTCAATGGATCGAGGCGGGGTCGTCCGTCGGGTCAGGCGACGAGGGGTTCGGTGTGACCTGATCGGCGTAGCAGGGCGATGAGGCGGGCGTGCGGTCGTCCGCTTCGCGATCTTCGGTTTCCAATGCCTTGAGCAGCATGTCGCGCAAATACGGAAGGTGCGAGCGCTGCGGTTCCCGGGAAGCGGTCAGCAAGGTGAGCGTGCCTTCGCGCGCCCAGCGCATGAGGGGCAGCAAGACGTCGGGATCATCCTCGACTTCCCAGCGGTAGCGATGGCTGAACACGGTGTCGTTGAGCTCTCCCTGGTGCCAGGCTCGGCGCAAGGCGTTGGAGGGCGAGGCGTCGCGGTACCAGTCGGTCAGTTGCAGCGACTCGCGCCGCTTGCCTCGGGGCCATAGGCGGTCGACGAGAACGCGTGCACCATCGCTTTCCTCGGCGGCCTGATAGATACGTTTGAGTGCGATCGTATACGACATTCCAGCTCTCCTTGGCCAGATACGTGCCTTTCGCCAGATGCAATCTAAGCCGATATCGATCTAGGCGATACGATAGGAATACGCCATCTCGGCCAGAGGGCCGCGCCCGCCGGCCAGGGTGAGCGACAGGTCGTGAAGCCCTTCCCAGACGGGTAACGTAGCGGCGCCCTTGATGGCCAAGTCGAGGCGTTGTGCAAACAATAATAGCTTGTGTAGTCGCTTGAGCGGCATCCGCTTCAAGGCCTGCTGGTAAAGCGGACGGCGCTTGTCGGGAATCGGCGGACGCTGTGCCTTGCAGGCGTGATCGAGGCTTTGCCCCTGATCGAGATGCTGCGCCAGCGATAAGAAGATGCGCAACTCCCGCGTCAATGCCCATAGCACCACCGGGGCCTCGATGCCTTCGCCGCGCAATCCGCTGACGATGCGCGAGACGCGCACGCGATCGCCACGCAGGCAGGCGTCGATCAGCGTGAAGACATCGTAGCGTGCGTTGTCCTCCACGCCGCCGGCAATGGCTTGGGTATCGAGCCGGGCATTGGGCGGATTGAGCAGCGCGAGCTTTTGCAGCTCCTGGTCGGCGGCCAGCAGGTTGCCTTCGGTGCGCTCGCCGAGCAGGCGCGCCGCATCCATGTCCAGGGACAGCCCATGGCGCGACGCGCGATCCCGCACCCAGAAGTGCAAGCGCTGGTGATCCACCGGCCACACCGGGACGAACACACCGATCTTATCCAGTGCCTTGAACCAGGCGCTGGACTGCGCGCGCCGGTCGAGGCGCGCGCTGCTGATCAGCAGGATGTCGTCGCTGTCCTTGGCCTGACGGGCGTAGGCATCGAGTGCCTTGGCGCCTTCTTGCCCTGGTGATTGGCCGCCCAGGCGCAGCTCGATGAGCTTGCTCGAGGCGAACAGCGACATGCTGGCGGCCGATTCGGTCAGGCGTCCCCACTGAAAGCCATTTTCCACGTGGAGCACATCGCGTTCCTCGACGCCGCGTTGGCGTGCTGCGGCACGGATGGCGTCGCAAGCCTCCATATGGATCAACGGCTCATCGCCGGCGACGATGTAGACCGGCTGGAGGCGCTTGCCGAGCGCCTCGTCGAGCTTGTCGGGAAAAACCTTCATGGCGTCTCAAGCGCGCGTAAACGGTCGACGAGTTGACGTGCCGCTTCCTGACGCAATGAGTCGAGGGCTTCATCGCGCAATTCGTCCTGCGACAGCAGGTTGTTGTCGTCGACACTCAGCGTGGTGCTGGCCTCGAGGGTCTGCTGATCGAGTAAGTAGGCGTTGTCCTCGCTGCGTTGCACCGAGAACGGCACGCTGAGGGTCAGGCGGCGTTCCTGATTTCCGCTGGCCCCTTGGGTCAGGCGTGTCTCGCGGACTTGCTCCTCGCTCAGGTTGACGCGTAGCGGGGCGTTGTCCTCGAGCGTGGTGCCGGTGCCTTGCAGCGCCTGTTCCACGGCGTCTTCGAAGCGTCCGTCGGGGGACGACAGCGTCAGCGCGGGAATGTCGAGCGCGGCAGCGTCGGTGCCACGCAATTGAAAGCCGCACCCGGCGAGCATCGTCGTCAGGGTCAGCAGGAGCAGAGATCGGATGATGAGCGAACGGCGCTTCACGCAGGCCTCCTTGCGGGCTTGGGCCCGCTCCTTGGGGAGCGGGCGTATGGGCCGAGTCAGTTGGCGACGATATTGACCAGCTTGCCGGGCACGACGATGACCTTGCGCACGGTCTTGCCCTCGGTATGGCGACGTACGTTCTCCGCCTCCAGCGCCTGGGCCTCGACAGCGGCTTTATCGGCCGCCGCCGGAACTTCGAGACGGGCCCGCAACTTGCCGTTGACCTGCACGGCGAGTTCGACGCTGTCCTTGACCATGGCCGCTTCGTCGGCGACTGGCCACTCGGCGTCGATGACCGGTGTCTCATGCCCCAGGGCTTCCCATAGCGCATGGCAGGCGTGCGGCACGATCGGCGCCAGGATCAGCACGCAGGCTTCCAGTGCCTCGCGCGTGACCGCCAGGCCTTGTGGCGAAGCATCTTCGAAGCGGCCGATGGCGTTGACCAGCTCCATGACCGCGGCGATAGCGGTGTTGAAGGTGGTCCGGCGGCCGATGTCGTCGCTGGCCTTGGCGATGGTCTCGTGGGTTTTGCGGCGCAACGTCTTCTGTTCGTCGTTGAGCGCGTCGATATCCAGCGTGACGGGCGTGCCGGCATCGAGGTGATCGGCGACGAGCTTCCAGAGCCGCTTCAAGAAGCGGTGCGCGCCCTCGACGCCGGAGTCCGACCATTCCAGCGATTGCTCCGGCGGCGCGGCGAACATCATGAATAGGCGCACGGTGTCGGCGCCGAAGCGGTCGATCATCGCCTGCGGGTCGACGCCGTTGTTCTTGGACTTGGACATCTTCTCGATGCCGCCCATTTCCACCGGTTGGCCATCCTCGCGCAGCACGGCGCTGACGGGGCGGCTCTTGTCGTCGCGCTTGACGTCGACATCGGCAGGATTGAACCAGTCCTTGCTGCCGTCGGCGTTATGGCGATAGAAGGTCTCGGCGATGACCATGCCTTGGGTGAGCAGGCGCTGGAAGGGCTCGTCGCTCTCGACCAGGCCGAAATCGCGCATCAGCTTGTGGAAGAAGCGTGCGTAGAGCAGGTGCAGAATCGCATGCTCGATCCCGCCGATGTAGAGGTCCACCGGCAGCCAGTAGTTGGCGCGCTCGTCGAGCATCGCTTCCATGTTGTCGGCACTGGCGAAACGCGCGTAGTACCAGGAGGATTCCATGAAGGTGTCGAAGGTGTCGGTCTCGCGTGTCCAGCCCTCGCCGAGGTCATAGAAGTCCGGCATCTTCTTGAGTGGCGAGCCGGAGGCGTCGACCTCGACTTCCATCGGCAAGGCGACCGGCAGTTCGTCATCGGTCAGCGGTACGGTCTGGCCTTCAGGCCCGTATTTGACCGGGATCGGTGCGCCCCAGTAACGCTGACGTGCCACGCCCCAGTCACGCAGGCGGAAGTTGGTCTTCCGTGTTCCTTGCCCGTTGGCTTCGAGCTTGGCGGCAATAGCGTCGAAGGCTGCATCGAAGTCGAGCCCGTCATACTCGCCGGAGTTGATCAGCGGGCCATGCTCGGCATGGGCGCCCCGGGACAAATCCGGCGCGTTACCCTCGGCATCGGCGATCACCGGTTCGATGGCGATGTCGTATTTGGTGGCGAATTCCCAGTCGCGCTGATCATGGGCGGGAACCGCCATGACCGCGCCGGTGCCGTATTCCATGAGTACGAAGTTGGCCACGAAGATCGGCACTTCACGGCCGGTCAGCGGATGGATCGCCTTGTAGCCGGTATCCATGCCTTTCTTTTCCATGGTCGCAAGCTCGGCTTCGGAATTGCCGCCGTGTTGGCACTCGACCAGGAAATCGGCCAGTGCCGGATTGTCGGCAGCCGCCTGCTTGGCCAGCGGATGGCCGGCGGCCAGCGCCATGTAGGTGGCGCCATAAAGCGTATCGGGACGCGTGGTGTACACCACGAGCGGGTCGGCCTGGCCGGCGACATCGAAGGTCAGCTCGACGCCGGTGGACTTGCCGATCCAGTTGCGCTGCATGGTCTTGACCTGTTCGGGCCAGTCGACCTCGTCCAGATCGGCGAGCAGTTCCTCGGCGTAGTCGGTGATCTTGAGGAACCACAGCGGGATTTCCTTGCGCTCGACCGGCGCGCCGCTGCGCCAGCCGCAGCCTTCGATGACTTGCTCGTTGGCGAGCACCGTCTGATCCACCGGATCCCAGTTGACGGTCGACATCTTCTTGTACACCAGGCCTTGTTCGACCAGCTTGGTGAAGAACCACTGTTCCCAGCGGTAGTAGTCGACATCGCAGGTGGCGAATTCACGGTTCCAGTCGTAGGCGAAGCCCAACGCCTTGAGCTGACGGCGCATGGCGTCGATGTTGTCGTAGGTCCAGGCACCGGGCGGGACCCGGTTCTTGATCGCGGCGTTTTCGGCGGGCATGCCGAAGGCATCCCAGCCCATGGGCTGAAGGACGTTCTTGCCCTGCATACGTTGAAAACGCGAGACCACATCACCGATGGTGTAGTTGCGCACGTGCCCCATGTGCAATTTGCCGCTGGGGTAGGGGAACATCGACAGGCAGTAGAATTTCTCCCGGGTCGCGTCCTCGACGGCCTTGAAGCACTGGTTGGTTTCCCAGAAGGACTGGGCGGCGGATTCGGTTGCGTGCGGCGTGTACTGTGCGTCCATCGGTTTGATCTGGCACCTTGCGTTAGGCTTGGCTTGAAGCGGATAACGCCCGGCCTCGCGATGTGGTAGAACGGAGCTGGGCGGGACGTTGTCCGTGTGTTACGACAGGCCGTCAGGATACCCCAGTCATGCGCCTACAGGTAGGGGCATGGCGACGACGACAGATCAGGAGAAGCGTTATGAGCGAACGTCACGATCAAGAGCATCGCCTGAGCCGCGCCTATGAGCGGGTTCTCGAGCGTCTCGAAAAAGGCGCCGGCGATCTGTCCTGGGAGTCGTTGCAGCGCGAAATGGACGACGCCATCGAGTTCGAGGCGGAGTTCGAGACCTACACCAAGGATGAATTAGCCTTGCTGCGAGCCTGGGTCGAGCGCGACATGCGCGACCTGCGGGGGTTCCTGGCTCGGGGTGGCGAGGGCATCGCCACTTGGCTGGGAATCGATCTGGGCACCATTTCGCGGCGAGTCACCGAGGCGCTGTTCTCCATCGCCGACCGCACCACCGTCGATCAGGCCCGCTTCGAGGACGAACTCGAAGCGGCGCGCGCTGACTATGTCGAAGGCGAGATGGCGGTGCCCGGCCGCATGCGCTGCGTGCACTGCGACACGGAAGTCGTGCTCGAGTCGATCACTCGCCTCGAACCTTGCCACCACTGCGGCCATCGTTACTTCGCGCGGATTAGTGGGTAAGGCTGAGAGAGAGCGTAAGGAGCGTGAAGATAACGTGAACCTAATTCGGCGCCCTTTCACGCTTCCTTAGGCGATTGTCACGAGGAGGGCGGCTGCCACTAGGCTTTCAGGGTCGGCCCTCTTGGAGACCCAAGTGAGTTGGGGCTAAGGGGGCAAATAAGTCTCTGGTCTGCCGGCTCTTGGCACGTCATTGTAAGGAGTTCGAAGGCGGCCTCGTACGCTGCTTTCGACGCTAACAATACTCGCCAGGGAGGTTTCCCATGACACGACCCAACGTATTGGTCCTGATGGCCGACCAACTCAACGGCACGTTGTTCGAGAACGGTCCCGCCGATTTCCTGCATGCACCTAACCTCAAGAAATTGGCCAAGCGCTCGGTCAACTTCAACAATGCTTATACGCCGAGCTATTTGTGTGCACCAGGGCGGGCCGCCTTCATGTCGAGCCAGTTACCGAGCCGCACCGGGGTTTATGACAACGCCGCAGAATTCCCCTCCAGCGTGCCGACCTGGGCGCATCATCTACGCCGTGCCGGTTACTCCACTTGCCTGTCGGGCAAGATGCACTTCGTCGGTCCCGATCAACTCCACGGTTTCGAGACGCGCTTAACCACCGACGTTTATCCGGCCGATTTCGGCTGGACGCCAAACTACGCCAAGCCGGGTGAACGTATCGACTGGTGGTACCACAACCTGGGCTCGGTGACCGGGGCCGGCGTCGCCGAGATCTCCAACCAGATGGAGTACGATGACGAGGTCGCTTTCCACGCCGAGCAGAAGCTTTACGATCTTTCGCGCGGTCACGACAAACGCCCCTGGGCGCTGTGTATCAGCTTCACCCACCCGCACGATCCTTATGTGGCACGTCGCCAGTATTGGGACCTGTATAACGACTGCGAGTATCTCGAGCCACAGCAAGGGCCCGTACCCTTCGATGCTCTGGACCCGCATTCCCAACGGATCTTCGAAGCCAATGACTACACCAAATTCGATATAAAGCCCCAGGATGTGCGCAACGCCCGTCAGGGCTATTTCGCCAATATCTCCTATGTCGACGACAAGATCGGCGGCATCCTGGATGTGCTCGAACGCACACGCATGCTCGATAACACGATTATCGTGGTTTGCGCCGACCACGGTGACATGCTTGGCGAGAAGGGTCTGTGGTTCAAGATGAGCCCCTATGAAGGCTCGTCGCGTGTGCCGCTGATGCTTTCCGCGCCGGGGATCGAGCCGCGCAATGTCGAGGACCCGGTATCGATCATTGATATCAATACCACCATCGCTGATCTCGTGGGGATCGACCTGTCCTCGATCGCACCCTATACCGATGGCCAGTCGCTGCTGCCCCTGACCCGAGGCGAGAAGCGAGATGCACCGGTGTACATGGAATACACCGCCGAGGCTAGCTATTCGCCGATCGTGACCATCCGCGAGGGCAAGTGGAAATTCAACTATTGCGAGATCGATCCGCCGCAGCTGTTCGACCTGGAAGCCGATCCGCTGGAGCAGCACAACCTGGCGGAGAATCCCGATTACGCCGATGTGCTGGCCGGATATCGAGCCAAGGTGCACGAGCGCTGGGACATGCAAGCCTTCGATGCCGATGTGCGTGCCTCCCAGGCTCAGCGCCTGATCGTCTACGAAGCGCTGCGCAATGGTCATTACTATCCGTGGGACTACCAGCCGCTGCAGGATGCTTCCGAGCGTTATATGCGTAACCACATGGACCTGAACGAGGTCGAGGAAGCCCAGCGCTTCCCCCGTGGCGAGTAAGGCGATGACGAAGTGCATCGTCTGAACCCCCGTCGGCAATCAACACGAACGCTCGTGCCAACCTGGTACGGGCGTTTTTACTTTACGCGGGATGGCATCTCCCCGTGCCGATGGGGGTCGACAATGGCACGCAAGCGCGATTGATCGTTCGGCCCCTTTGGTGCGGGAAAAAGTTTGATATCGTCTCACCTCGAAGCAGCGATCACGATGAGGAGACAGGTATGCGGAGCGAGGCGCTACCCGATGCGATGGCGGCGATGCTGCTGACCGGGCATGGGGATATCGACAAACTGGAGTATCGGCAGGACGTTGCCATCCCCCGGCCTGCCAAAGGCGAGGTGCTGGTGCAGGTGACCGCGACAGCGAAGAACAATACCGACCGCAAGGCGCGAGAGGGGCTTTATCCGACCAAGGACAAAGGGGATACGACCTCGTTCCAGATCGGTGGTTCTCCGACGCTGACCTTCCCCCGCATTCAGGGCGCCGATGTGGCCGGACATGTGGTTGCCGTCGGCGAGGACGTGAGTGAAGAACGCATCGGCCAGCGCGGGCTGCTGGACTTCAATATCTACGCCGATGCGCGTCCCGACATCAATCTGACGCCCGACTATTACGGGCACGGCGCCGATGGCGGCTATGCCGAATACATTGCCGTGCCGTCGGCGCAGTTCCACACGGTGGACAATCCGGAGCTGGCCGATGCCGAACTTGCGGCGATGGGCATGTGCTCTTATCAAACCGCGCTGCATATGTTGAATGCGGCCAGCGTCACAGCCGGGGAAAACGTCCTGGTGACAGGCGCCAGTGGCGGAGTGGGCACGGCCCTGATTCGGCTCTGTCGGATCATGGGGGCGACGCCTTACGCCCTGAGCCAACCCGATAAGGCCCAGGCGCTTCTAGACCTCGGTGCGGAAGCCGTGCTGGACCGCACGGACATGGAGGATTTCACCGAGAAGGTGAAAGCCCTGACGCAGGGCGCGCCCATCGATGCAGTCATGGATTTGGTCGGTGGCGAGATGACCGATCGTTTCGTCGACACCATGATCTTCGACATGACGCGCCGCGCCACCTATCCACGCCTGAGCATCGCCGGCGCTAGCGGCGGCAATCTCAGCGAGATCATGTGGACGCGTATCTATCTCTATCAGGTGCAGATATTCGGTGTCTCCCATGGCACGCGCGATGAGGCCGAGCAACTGGTGGCCTGGATTCGCTCGGGGCAACTGAAGCCGGTCTTGCACGCGGCGTTCAAGCTTTCCGAGCTGCATGACGCTGAACGTTATTTCGTCAATCGCAACAGCAATTACTTGGGCAAGATCGTGATCGTCCCGGACTCGCAGTGGCAAGAACATGGCGCACCCTACGCATTGAAGGAAGGCAAATGAGCGACAAGCTAACGCTGCAACTGATCGACTTGCATGCTGGCGGTGATGTCAGCCGTATCGTGACCGGTGGCATCGACCCGCTGCCGGGGGACACGGTGCGTGAGAAGATGGAATATCTACGCGAGGATGCCGATGGCCTGCGCCAGTTATTGCTCAGCGAGCCTTATGGCATTCCCGAGATGTCGGTGGACCTGCTCGTGCCCGCCAGTGATCCGGAAGCCGAGGTGGGCTACATCATCATGGAGGTGATGGGCTATCCCATCTATTCCGGGTCTAACACCATCTGCACCGCCACGGCCGTGCTGGAAAGCGGTCTTGTGCCCAAGCGCGAGGGGTACCAGCGTTTTGTTCTGGAGTCCGCGGCCGGCCTGGTGCATATCGAGGCGCGCGTGGAGAACGGTGTGGTGGAAGGCATCACCTGCGAAGGGTTGCCCAGTTACATCGACACCTACCGGGCCAGCATCCATGTGCCCTCGATCGGGAATGTGACCTACAGCGTCGCCTATAGTGGTGGTTTCTATGCCCTGGTGGAAGCCGCTGAGCTGGGCTTCTCGCTCAATAGGGATGAGGAGACACGGCTGGCGGAGTGCGCCCATGCCATCGTCGAGGCGATCCAGGCCGAGCGCGGTTTTTCCCACTACACCCTGGGCGATGTGGGGCCGTTGCCGTTCTTGCATTTCATGGGCCCGGTCGAGCATGTCGCGGATGGCTTCTTCCGCTCACGCTCGACGACCTACGTGCATCCAGGCGTGATCTGCCGCAGCACGACCGGCACGGGAACCTCGGCGCGCTTGGCCCTCATGCATCATGAAGGCATTCTCCAGCCGGGAGACAAGCTGGAGACCGTGTCACTGCGCGGCACGGGCTTCATCGGCGAGTTCACCGGCTCACGGCAGGAGGGGGCGCACCAGGTGGCCGAGAACACCATCACTGGCAAAGCCCATGTCCTGGCCCGCTCGGACATCGTCATCAACTGCAACGACCCGCTAGTGGAATGCGGCAGCCTGCACCATATCGTCACCAGCGGTCATCGCAAGGCCGAGGCGGCATTGACCGTTGAGGAAGAGGCGTCTTTGTCAGACTAGGAGTGCCTTGATCACGATGCGACGCGTGGAGAATCGCCACGCGTCGTGTCGGAATCGCACGTTGACCGAGGCGCTCGCTATTTACGGCGCCAGCGCAGCCCGGGGACGAGCAGCAGCAGGGCGAGTCCCCATGTGGGCCAACTGCCGGTGCGAGTGAACAGGGTCATCCCCTGCATGGGCTGAACCTCGCCGCTGATGCTAGCGGTCTCGAAGCGCGGGGCACGTTCGGTGATATGCCCCTGGGCATCGATGATGGCGGTGACACCGTTACTAGTGGCGCGGAGTACGTAGCGGCCGTTTTCGAGGGCGCGCAATTGGGCCATTTGCAAGTGCTGAATCGGGCCGATGGAGTCCCCGAACCACGTGTCGTTGGACACGGTGAGCAGCACGTCGGCGCCGCGCGCACGTTGGGCGACCAGGTCTGGATAGATTATTTCGTAGCAGATCGCGACGCCCAAGCGCATACCCGCGGCCTGGATCGGCGCCTGATGGGGGCCCCCGGCAGTGAAGCTCGACATCGGCAGGTTGAAGAAGGCGATGATACCGCGCAGCAATCCTTCCAACGGTAAATACTCACCGAACGGCACTAGGTGCTCCTTGCGATAGCTGCCTTGGCTGTTGCCCATCCCGATGACCGCGTTGTAGTAATCGCCTTGATCGTCGCGCTGAACGATACCGGTCAGCAGGGCGGTATCAGTGGGCAGCGTCGTCTGTACACGTTCCAGAACGGGACGTGCCTGGGCCGCGAACATCGGCAGGGCGGTCTCCGGCCACACGATTAGGTCGATATCCTCAGGCTGGTCGCGGGTCAGCTCGGCGTAGGTGTTGGCGGCCTTGCGTTGCCCCTCTGGGCTCCACTTCGAGAGCTGGGGAAGATTGCCTTGTAGCAGGGCGACTTGCTTGGGGTCGCCTTGCGGGGAGGTCCACTGGGTGGGCAGTACCAACGGTAGGCACCACATCGCAATGAGTGGCACTAGTGCCCATAGGCGGCGCTTCAAGATCGCCACCAGCAAGGTGCCACTGAGGGCGACGATCAACGACAACAGGTAGACGCCCCCGATGGGGGCCCAGGGCGCCAACGGCGACTCGACATGGGCGCTGCCAAGCAGCAGCCAGGGAAACCCCGAGAACGCCCAGGTACGCAATGCCTCGCCGAGGACCCAGACACCCGCGAAGGTGATCGCGGGCCATCGCGCGCTCGTGAAACGCCGGTAAACACCGAAAACCACGCCGTAAAACAGCGCCAGGGTGACCACGAATAGCGCGGTGAGAAAGATCGCTAGCGGGACGCCGGTGTAGCCGTAGTCATGGATCGAGACATAGATCCACGACGTGCCGGCGCCGAATAGGCCGACGCCATAACTCCAGCCGCGCAGTGCCGCCTGGCCGGGTGTGAGGTCGTGGAGGCCGTAGAAGACCAGGGCGACGGCGAGGGGGCCGATCCACCACCACTCGAAGGGAGCGAAGGTAAGCGTCGTGAGCGCGCCAGCGAGCAGCGCGACGAGGTATCCCATCCAGGGGCGATAGGTGCGGGAAGACAGCATGAGGCACTCCTTGTCGAAGGTGCCTCTTATAACAGAGCGAGGCGCTGTGGGCCATGCTGCACATCAACCTGCCCGGTTTAATGCTTGTCGTCGTTCCCGGGTTCTTCGGCATCATCCTCAGGGCAGGGCGAGACCTGCAACAGACGGATACGACGATTATCGGCATTGAGCACGGTGAAGCGCCAGGTGCCCAGGTCGGCATGTTCGTTGCGTCGCGGCAGATGCCCGAAGCGCTGCATGACCAGGCCGCCGACGGTATCGAATTCTTCGTCGGGGAAGGCCGTATCGAAGCGTTCGTTGAAGTCTTCGATGGGCGTCAGGGCACGAATCGCATAGGTGCCGTCGCCCAAGTCGCGAATGTCGTCTTCTTCATCGATATCGTGTTCGTCCTCGATGTCGCCGACGATCTGCTCAAGGATGTCTTCAATGGTCACGATGCCTGCAGTGCCGCCGTATTCATCGACCACCACCGCCATATGGTTATGGGTATCGCGAAATTCCTTGAGAAGGCTGTTGAGGCGTTTCGACTCGGGAATGAACATCGCCGGGCGCAGGATATCGCGTAGCTGGAAGCGTTGGCGCTCGGCGTCGCTGAGCTTGAGCAACGGCAGGAGATCCTTGACCAGTACGATGCCCAGCACCTCGTCGAGGTTTTCGTCGATGATCGGGTAACGGGAGTGTGCGGTCTCGAGGATTATCGGCAGGCAGTCCTCGGGGCGCTGGTCGACATGCAGGGCGGTTACCTGGGAGCGCGGGATCATCACCTCGCGCGTTTGTTGATCGCTGATCTGGAACGCGCCTTCGATGATGGTCAGCGCATCCTGGTCGAGGCGCAGACGTGTGCCGGCCTCACGGAGGAAGGTGAGCAACTCGTCTCGTGAACTCGGTTCATCGGAGTCATTGGAAAAAGCGTTCAGCAGTTTATCCAGCCAGGATTTGCCACCCTGGCTGCTCGATCGGTCTTCGCTCATGCGATAGGTCTCTCGTTCCTCATGGACGACAACGCGGGGATGATAAAAGGGCGTGCACGGCCATGGGCCGAGCATCGCGGGGCGTCGAGATGAGTGCCAGGCGGGGGTTCACTCGGCATAGGGATCACCGATCATGAAGCCTGCCAGTAGCTCGCGCTCCAACGCTTCCATCTCTTCGGCTTCACGCTCATCTATATGATCGTAGCCGAGTAAATGCAAGGTGCCGTGGATCACCATATGGGTGTAGTGATGGGCCAGGGGCTTATCCTGTGCGGTGGCTTCGGTGACGACGACGTCATGGCAGATCGCCAAGTCACCAAGCAGTGGCAAGGACACGCCGGGAGGCGTTTCGAAAGGGAAGGAAAGCACGTTGGTGGGCTTGTCCTTGCCGCGATAGTCGCGATTGAGCGTCTGACTCTCCTCAGGGGAAACGAAACGCACAGTCATCTCCGTGCGCGCTTCATCGGCATGACGAGCGAGCACAGCGCCCACCCAGGCCTCGAGATCGGCCTGGGTGGGAAGCGCGGTTGCCGTGTCGAGGGCGACCTGGCGGTCGATGTCGGGGGTCATGCGTCTGCCGGCTCGTCGTTATCGCGGCGCGCGTCGTCTTTCTCGCGCTTGGCCTGTGCACGCCGTTCGTTGCGAGTGCGTTCCTGTTCTTCCTCGGCGCTCTCGAAGG
This sequence comes from Chromohalobacter canadensis, assembly GCF_029544075.1. Taxonomy (GTDB): domain Bacteria; phylum Pseudomonadota; class Gammaproteobacteria; order Pseudomonadales; family Halomonadaceae; genus Chromohalobacter; species Chromohalobacter canadensis_A. The sequence continues at coordinate 24,446 of NZ_JAJQJH010000017.1, forward strand.
CATCGTAGGCCTCGATGATGCGCTGCACCAACGGGTGGCGGACCACGTCCTTGGCCACGAAGTGGGTGACGCCGATTCCCGGGGTGTCCTTGAGCACGTCAAGGACCTGAATCAGGCCCGACTGGTTGCCGCGCGGCAGGTCGACCTGGGTGATGTCGCCGGTAATCACTGCGGTGGAGCCAAACCCGATGCGCGTCAGGAACATCTTCATCTGCTCGCGCGTGGTGTTTTGGCTCTCATCGAGAATGATGAAGGCATTGTTGAGCGTACGACCGCGCATGTAGGCAAGGGGGGCGACCTCGATCACCTGGCGCTCGATCAGCTTGCCGACCTGCTCGAAGCCCAGCATCTCGTAGAGCGCGTCATAGAGTGGTCGCAGGTAGGGATCGATCTTCTGCGCCAGATCCCCCGGCAGGAAGCCCAGCCGCTCGCCGGCTTCTACCGCCGGACGGACCAGCAGGATGCGCCGTACCTCTTGCTGGTTGAGCGCCTCGACCGCCGCCGCGACCGCCAGGTAGGTCTTGCCGGTACCCGCCGGTCCGATCCCGAAGTTGATGTCGTGATTGCGAATGCTGGTAACGTAGGTCTGCTGATTGTTGCCGCGCGGCTTGATCAGGGCGCGTGGCGTTCTCAGCAGGACGCCGCCTTCATCGATGGTTTCCTCTTCCTCTTCCAGCGCTTCGAGGCCGGATTCCTGCAGGAACAGGTGTACGGTGTCGGGCGTCAGCTCGCTGGCTTCCGTCTCACGGTAGAGGTGTTCGACGACGTTAGCCGCAGCCTTGACGCTTGGCCCCGGCCCCGCGAGTTGAAAGGTGTTGCCGCGATTGCGCAGCGTCACACCCAAGCGCGACTCGACGAGCTTGAGATGTTCGTCCTGCTGCCCGCATAGGCTTGCCAGGCGCATGGGGTCGTTGGGTTCGAGCGTCAGGGTGAGAATGCGATGTGCCTGCGAAGTGTTCTGGCTCAACTCGAGGTGATCCATGGGTTGGAAATGTGAATTCAGCTTAGCGCCCCGGGCAACGCCGGGGCAATGATCTTGCGCAAGGTTTCACCGCGGGGTGAATGGCGTCTCAGTAGCGCGCGGGTGACGCCAGGTCGCCGCGCAGAGAGTTGGGCAGCGCCTCAGTGATCTCGACATCGACGAAATAGCCGATGAGCTCAGTCGGGTTGGGCGCGCGGAAGTTGACGACCCGGTTGTTCTCGGTACGACCGGAGAGCTGGCCGGGGTCCTTGGGCGAGAAGCCGGTGACCAGAATGCGCTCGGTGTTGCCGACCATGCGCCGCGAGATCTGCATGGTCTGCTGGTTGAGGCGTTCCTGCAGGATCGCCAGGCGCTGTTTCTTGGTCGCTTCCGGCGTTTCGTCTTCCAGGTTCGCCGCCGGGGTGCCCGGGCGCGGGGAATAGACGAAGCTGAACGAGGCGTCGTAACCGATGCGCTGGATCAGATTCATGGTGTTCATGAAGTCTTCTTCGGTCTCACCGGGGAAGCCGATGATGAAATCCGAGGAGAAACTGATATCTGGACGCAGCGCGCGAATGCGCTCCAGCTTGTCGACGTATTCCTCGACGGTATGGCCGCGCTTCATGGCCGCCAGGACACGATCCGAACCGGCCTGCACGGGCAGGTGCAGGTGGCTGACCAGCTCTGGAATCTCGCCGTAGGCCTCGATCAGGCTGTCGGAGAACTCCACCGGGTGCGAGGTGGTAAAGCGAATGCGGTCGATGCCTTCCACGGCGGCAACACAGCTGATCAGCTCGGCGAGGTCGATTTCATCGCCCAACTGGTTCTCGCCACGATAGGCGTTGACGTTCTGGCCCAGCAGGTTGATCTCGCGTACGCCTTGATCGGCGAGGTGGATGACTTCCTCCATCACCGGCTCGAAGGGCCGCGAAACCTCTTCACCACGCGTGTAAGGCACTACGCAGAAGGTGCAGTACTTCGAGCAGCCTTCCATGATCGAGACGAACGCAGTGGCACCATCTGCCGTGGGCTTGGGCAGATGGTCGAACTTCTCGATCTCGGGAAAAGTGACATCGACCATGGAGATAGTCTCCGCCCCTTGGCGCGAGTCGAGCATGCTCGGCAGCCGGTGCATGGTTTGCGGCCCGAAGACCATGTCTACATGCGGTGCGCGCTTCTGGATGTTGCCGCCTTCCTGACTGGCCACGCAGCCCCCGACGCCGATTACGAGGTCGGGGTTGGCGGCCTTGAGTTTCTTCCAGCGCCCGAGCTGGTGGAAGACCTTCTCCTGAGCCTTCTCACGGATCGAGCAGGTGTTGAGCAGGATGACATCGGCCTCCCGCTCGTCGTCGGTCAGCTCGAGTGCATGCGATTCGCCGAGTAGATCCGCCATGCGCGCGGAGTCATACTCGTTCATCTGGCAGCCGTGGGTCTTGATGAAGAGTTTCTTCGCCATACCGATCCGGTCGGTGCGTCGAGCGCCCGACATATGTCCGTGATTGGGAGTAAGTAAAAGCGTGGCCTTGAAGCGTGGCCCAGCCGCTTGTCCAGGATAAGAAGGCATATTATACGGATTGACGGCAGCGTGGGCCAGCCTTGCGCCTGAGTCGAATCGCCCGCGATGACGCCGAGGCTATGATACGCTAGCGTTTCTCGCGTGAGATGCCTCGTGGAGGTACGCTGCGGACAGCCAAGACCGGTTCAGGATTGCGGAATTTTCGTGTCCGATGAGTCGGTTATCGCGCGACGATAAGCGGTTAAAAATTGCACGATTTGTCGCTATGACAGACATTGCGGTGGTCTCGCCGCCTTCAAGGTCCGGTTTTCCCAAGACTTATCCACAGAATGTGTGGATGGTCGCCCGCCGAGTCGCGACAGGATGTCCTCTCGGCTGGACGATACAACGCGTGGAGCAGTACGTACTCGTGAGCCGTTCGTCATTCATGAAGAAGCCACGTTATGTCTAGAATCAAACCTCTGATGCTGAGCTTGGTCCTCGGGGCCTGCGCTTTTAACGCTCATGCACAAGACGATGGGCAGTACTGGGTCTCGGACACGTTGCCGACCTATGTACGTAGCGGCCCCACCGAGGGCTATCGTATCGTCGGTACGCTCGAGAGCGGCGACCCCGTGACGCTGCTCGAGCGGCAGGGCGATTACAGCCGGGTGCGCGGCGAGGACGGTGACGCGGTGTGGATTCCCAGCCGTTACTTGCAGGACTCGCCGAGTGCCAGCTCGCGCTTGCCCGAGTTGCAAGCGCGTGTGAATGAATTGACCTCGAAGCTCGACGGTATCAATGAAGAATGGGAACAGCGTGTTAATGACATGGAAACCACGCTTAACGAGCGGGCGCAACGTATCGAAGACCTGGAAGCGCGCAACGACGAGTTGAACACGGCATACAGCGACGCTCAGGAAACCATGCGCGAGCTCAAGGCGCGGCTCGATACGCAGGAACAGGATCTCTTGATGCGTTATTTCACCTACGGAGCCGCCGTAGCCGGGGCCGGCTTGTTGGTAGGCTTGATCGTGCCCCATCTCCCGCGTCGGCGTAAGCGCCGTAGTGGATGGTTTTGATGACGTGTCGCAGCATGTGTGGGCGTATGGGCGATGAAAGGTAGAAAATAGAAAGAGAGGCGTTAACGACCTATGGCGACGGATGAGTGGTTGAAGCGCTGGGAGGAAGGCAGGATCGGGTTCCATCGCTCGGCACCACATGACGCCTTGATACGCCACTGGCCGTCACTCGGGGTGCAGCCCGGCGGCAAGGTGTTGGTGCCTTTGTGTGGCAAGAGCCTTGATATGCGCTGGCTGGCCGAGCAGGGGCATCCCGTACTCGGCCTGGAACTTTCGTCGCTGGCCATCGAGGAGTTCATGGCCGAAAGTGAGGCGCCGATATCACGCTACACGCAAGATGCTTTCTCGTGCTGTCGTCAGGGCAGCATTGAACTCTGGTGTGGTGATTTCTTTCATTTCCATACCGCGCAGGCCGAGGAGTTATCCGCTTTCTATGACCGTGCAGCGCTGATCGCGTTGCCTGAGGCCACACGGCAGCGCTATGCTTTTCACTTGGCGCAATTATTGTTGCCCGGTGCGCGAGGCTTGCTGATCAGCTTGGTGGATACGCACTCGCCTGCGGGCGGCCCGCCATATTCGGTGGCCGATGGCGAAGTCGAGCGTTTGTTTGCGGCGAATTTCGAACTGACGCACCTGGAAACGCGGCCACCGGATGATGCTGGCAAGCAGGAAAGCGTGTGGTCGCTAATACGGCGTGGGCCGCGACTGGCATGACCGTCGTCGCGGCGCTGGCGCGTGTTAGTTTTTGAGCTGGCGGGAAAGCTCGGGGTCGCTGAAGGCGCGCCGCAAGGCGTTGCTCAGCAGGTCGCTGACCATGCGGTTGTTGGAGTCCCAGTCGGGCTTGATCGCGAAACTCTGCTTGCGCTTGGCCGTATAGGTGCCGGTATATGTACCGCCATCGTTGGCGACCTGGGCACGCAGCACTGCCTGTAGCTGCGCGGCGTCGAGTAGCGGCGCATCGGCCTCGACGGGAGCATAACTGAGATCGGCGAGCGTCAACGTTAACGTCGCGTTGGTGCTTCCGTCCTCGACGGGTGAGAAGCCCATGCGGCGCAATGCCTGTTCCGCCTGTGTTTGTAACTTGGGAATGACATCATGCGCGGGGACGCGGATCGTCGATGTCGACGCCGGCGAGCCGGAGCGCGTGCCCAGCACATCGCTTCGCCGTCCATCGACCACGCTGAGGGCAATTTCTTGCCCGTTCCCCGTGTGAGGAAGATCCGTCCCGATATCGGGCTTGACCTGAAGAATCTGGGGGCTCTGGGCGCAGCCGGCCATGAGTAGTGGCGTCATGAGTAGCGCGATGAGAGCAAACGCGGGACGTGTTCTGACGGGAATGAGGCGGCGCATACGCATTGTGTGTCCTGAAATGAAAAGAAAAAAGATAGTTGAAACTTGGCTGCGAGTATATCTATCTCTCAGGAGTGAACGAAGCCCTTTTGACGTGATCTCAGAGCCCACAGGCCGATCAGAGGACCGGGCAACATTAGCCAGGCGACCCAAGGACCGAGTGCCGTCCAGGCAGGAAGCAGCCATGCTAGGGAGGCCGCTGATATCGCAAAGCCGATGGCATTTTGGAGGGTTAGGGCGCTGCCGACCAACGACGCCGGACAGGCGCGTGCCGATAGCGCCGAGAAATGCGGTGAGTCGATGACCGCGAGTAGGCTCCAGAGCGCCAGGAACAGTGCGGCCCAAATCCCCGATGTGCCTCCAAGCCAAGGGTACAACAGACAGCAGGCAGCCGAACCGCTCAACCCCAACTGAGCAATGCGACGACTGCCCAGGCGTAGGCTCAGCCAGCCACCTAGCCAGCATCCCGGCCCGCCGATGGCGATCAGCACGAAACTACCGATAGCCAGCTGCGTGGTCGTTAGGGTCGGCAGCGCCGTGGCCAGCAGAAGTGGGGTCAGCGCCCACAGCGTGTAAAGCTCCCACATGTGTCCGAAGTAGGCACTGGCGGCGTGTCGAAATTCTTCGATTCGGAAGGCATCAAGACCCGCCCAGCGCGATGTCTTTCCTGCCATCTTTCGCAAGTGGGGCGCTTCGCCGAGACGCCAGATCATGGCGCCCGCGATGAGCGCCAGCAGCGAGGCGCACCACAAGGCGCTGCGCCAATCTCCCCCTAGTGATAGCCCAGCCAGAAGATGGGGAGTCGCGGTCCCAATGACCAGCATGCCCACCAGCCATGACAGCCCCAGCCCGGCTCGTTGCGGCGCCCAGCCGACCATGAGCTTCATGCCCACCGGATAGATGCCGGCCAGCGCCATGCCGGTGATCAGGCGCAGCGCCACCGCCGGCCATAGACCGCCGGCCCAGGGAAGCAGGCCATTGCTGAGGGCGCCGATCAGGCAGCAGGTGGCGAAGAGGCGGCTTGCGTCGCGTCGGTCGGCAATGCCGCTCAGACCGATCATCAACGTGCCGAGGAGGAAGCCGACCTGGACGGCACCGGTCAGCCAACCCAAATCATGGGCGGCGAGCGCCCACTCACGCTCCAGGTCTTCGATCACCGCATTGGGGGTGAACCACAGTGCGGTGCCGAACAGCTCGGCCAGGGCGATCCAGGCGATGGGCATGACGGGGCGCTTGACGTCTTCCTGCACTCAGAGTCCCAATGCGGAAGACGTCGAGCGACGTGGGTCGGCGCCGCCGTAATAGTGCCCGTCCTCGATCAACACCGACTGTGCGGCTCCCATTGCGTCTTGTTGCGAGACCGTGTGCCCCATGGCTTCGAGCAGGCCGATGGTATCCGGGCTGATGCCTTCCTCGATGCGAATCTCGTCGGGCAGCCATTGATGGTGAATGCGTGGCACACTCACGGCGCTTTGCACGTTCATGTCGTGATCGATGACGTTCATGACCACTTGCAGCGTCGTAGTGATGATCCGGGAGCCCCCGGGGCTGCCCGTGATCAGGAAGTTCTTGCCATCCTTCTTGACGATGGTCGGCGTCATCGATGAAAGCATGCGCTTGTTGGGCTCGATCTTGTTGGCGTCACCGCCGATCAGCCCGTAGGCATTGGGCGTGCCCGGTTTGGCGGAAAAGTCGTCCATTTCATTGTTGAGCAAGAAACCCGCGCCATCGACGACGATGCCCGAGCCGTAGCTGAAGTTGATCGTATAGGTATTGGAAACGGCCAGCCCGTTGTCGTCGGCGATCGAGAAGTGCGTAGTTTCGTTGGACTCATAAGGCAGCGGGTCACCCGCCGCGATGGCATCGCTTGGCGTGGCGCGCCTCATGTCGATCTGCTCACGCAGCTCGTCGGCGTAGGCCTTGGAGGTGATGCCCTCGAGCGGAACATCGACGAAATCGGTATCGCCCAAATACTCGGCGCGGTCGGCATAAGAGCGCTTCATCGCCTCAGACATGACGTGGATGGTGCGAGCCGAGTTGAAGCCCATCTCGCCGATGTCGTAACCCTCGAGGATGTTGAGCATCTGTACGATATGCGCGCCACCGCTGGAGGGCGGACTCATGGCGTAGACGTCGTAGCCGCGATAGGTCCCATGCACGGGGTCGCGAAGCGTAGGCTGATAGGCAGCCAAGTCCTCGGCGGTCATGAGCCCGTCGTGTTTTGCCATTTCCTGGGCGATGAGTTCGGCGGTCTTGCCCTCATAGAACTCGCGCGGGCCATGGGCAGCGATGCGCTTGAGCGTTGCCGCGAGATCCGGCTGGCGGAACGTTTCGCCGGCGGCATAAAGGCTGCCATCTTCTTTGTAGAACACCGCGCGCGAGGCATCCCACTGGCTCAGGCGTTCGCGTGCGTCGCGCAGGCCATTGGCGAAACGCGGCGGTATCTCGAAGCCTTCTTCGGCGAGTCGAATGGCAGGGGCCAGGGCCTCGGCAAGACTGAGCGTGCCATATTTCTCCAGCGCTAGCGCCAGACCGGCAACGGTTCCCGGTACGCCGGAGGCGTTGTGAGTGTAGCGGGAAAGCTCGGAGACGGCCTCGCCTTGATCGTTCTGGAACATCGTCTCATAGGCCGCCGCTGGCGCCTTTTCACGATAATCGATGGCGATGACGTCACCACTTTCTTCATCGGAGATCAGCATGAAACCGCCGCCGCCGATGTTGCCGGAGCGGGGTTGTGTGACGGCCAGTGCGAACCCTGCGGTGACCGCCGCGTCGACGGCGTTGCCGCCGTCTTGCATGACGTCGCGGGCAATCTTCGAGGCCAGGTAATGGCTGGTGGCCGCCATGCCGTGTTGGCCTTCCTGGGGATGGAAGCGCTCGCCTTCGAGAATCGCTTGTTGAGCGATGGCGGGAAGCGACAGGGTAGTAAGTAATGCGCACAGTGCCAGACGTCGTCCATGGCGCAAGGTAAGTCGAATCATGCCAGGCCTCTCGAGAGTGGGGCGGCAATACGGCGCCGCATTTTTATGAGGAATTGCTTTTACTATCGAAGGCGTCGCCTGAATATGCAAGGATTGCGCGGCCCCTCTCAAGGTGGCGAGCAGGATGCCATGCTGTATGGCATCGGGTCATAGTGAGCGCACCAGTGACGCCATGCGCTCGCGTTGGTCAGCATCCGGGAGTGAGCCATGGGCAGCACCGATATTGTCCGTTGCGTGCTCCGGATCGCTCGTCGCCGGGATGGCGCAGGTCACCGCCGGGTGACTGACGATGAACTTGAGGAACAGTTGCGCCCAGCTCTCGATGCCGAGTTCCTTGGTCCATTCGGGCAGTGACTCGCCTTTGACCCGGCCGAACAGTGATCCTCTCTCGAACGGCTCGTTGATCAGGGTCGCGACACCGTTATGGGCCGCGGCCGGTAGTAGACGCTTCTCTGCATGACGGGTCGCGATGTTGTAGTTGAACTGGACGAAGTCGATCGGCTCGCGCTCGACGATCCGGGTCAGGCGTTCGTGACTCGACACCGTATAATGGGTGACGCCGATGTAGCGGATCCTGCCTTCGTCCCGCCAGGCCTTGAGGGTATCGAGCTGGGTCTGTAGATCGACCAGGTTATGAACTTGGACCAGGTCGAGGTGGCCGCCCCCCATGCGCTTACGCGAAGCCTCCAACTCCTCGATCCCGGCCTCCCTGCCACGTGTCCATACCTTGGTGGCCATGAACAGGACGTCGGCGATATCGAGCCGCTCCGCGAGCCGGCCGACAACGGTTTCAGCCTGTCCGTACATCGGTGAACTGTCGACGAGCCGACCGCCACCGCCATAGAAATTCTGCAGGACCTGTTCCAGCGGCCGCATCGCAGCGGTGTTATCGGGATCGACATTGAAGGTGCGTGCGGTGCCAAGTCCAATGACCGGAATGTGCTGTCCGGAAGCCGGGATTTCACGGACGTTCAGCGTACCCGATGCGGCGCGTAGTGCCGTCGGGCCAAGTGCGGCCAATAGGCCCGCGCCTGCGGACAGCTGGAGGAACGCGCGGCGCGATAGGGGACCGCGCCTGCCGGGAAAATTATTGTCGTCGATCATCGGGTTCTCCTTGCCGCCGTCGAGACGGGGGTGCAGTGTCGGTGGCCCTTGCCTGACGCGATATGCCGAGGCGATAGCCGATAACCGCCCAAATCAGCGCCACGGGAATGGCGACGACCGAGATGCCGCTGATACCCAATCCGAGGCCCGTCAATCCGGTATAGACCCAACTCGCGATGGCGTCACTTCCGCGATAGACCACGGTATCGATGAAGTTCTTCGACTTGTACTTCTCGAATCGTGGCACGACCGTGAACAGCATCTCTCGGCCCGGTTTCGCCAGCGCATAGTTACCGGCGCGCCGGAGCACCTGGACGGCAGCGATGCTGAGTAGCACGGGCGCCGCGACCAGCACCACAAAGCCCGCGGCGACGAGCAGCGGCACGAATGACAACGCACGGCCGAGGCCAAAGTACTGAACGACCCGGGCGGTGAGAAATAGTTGGATACCGACGGTGAGCGTGTTGGTAAGCAGGTCGATGGTCGCGAATACCGAGGTGCGGTTGCCACTGTCATCGATGGTATTGCTGATGATGTCGGCCTGGATGAAGTACAGGAACGTGGCCAGCGTCGTGTATAGCCAGATGAACAGGCAGATGCCGAGCAGATAACGCGACTGCAGGACCGCCTTCACTCCTTCAAACAGCGTACCGCCGAGCGGCTGGTTCGTAGTGCCGTGCTCGTTACTGCGGCTGGACCAGCGTTCGAGTACCCACATGCACGGCAGGGTGCAGGCAAGGATGACGGCGGCGATGGGCAATAGGCCTGCCGGCTCGAGTTGCTGGGCCAGTACGCCTGTGATCGCCGGGCCGCCGATCGCACCGGCGCTCCCGCCGGCGGCGATGGCACCGAACAGGCGCGTCGCCTGGCGATTCGTAAACACATCGGTCAGGAAGCTCCAGAAGACCGATACGACGAACAGGTTGAACACCGACAGCCAGACGAAGAAACTACGTGCCGCCCAGACCATCTGCATGTCGACGCGCAACCATAGCCAGAACAGGGCGATGCAGGCGATAAAAAAGCCATAGACGGCGGGGATCAGGCGCGTACGACGAAAGCGTGCGGCCAGGGTGGCGAACACCGGTACGGCGAGAAGCATGGCAAAAAACGTGGCGGTAAATAGCCACTGCATGTTCTCCACGCCGCCGCGCACGCCCATCTCGTCGCGCACTGGTCGCAGGATGTAGTAGCTGCATAACAGGCAGAAGAAATAAGCCGCAGCGCTTAGCAGGCCGGGCAACTCGCTGCGACTGACATTGACGGCACGCGAGAGAAGCGGTACTTGGTCATCTCCACTCGGTGGATTCGACACCATGGAACCTCCGGGACCGATACGGTCCAAGACGCATCCCGCGCGATGGCGGGCCGTTTGGAGAATGAACCAATATGTCTACGCTACCCTCAGACGGTGGTCACCGCAACCATGCGGAACAGGCGTATCCCGTCGTTTGAAGGGATACCGATTACCGCACCTGAATATGCACGGCAACTGTGATCGAGCTCGTCCATGAGCCTGTTTTTCCGCCCGGCATTCGCTAGAATGAAGCCTTCATTTCCAGCCGAAAGCACCTTTATTGCTTATGCCCGACTTCAAGATTGCGCCTTCGATCCTGTCCGCCGATTTCGCTCGTCTGGGTCAGGAGACGGAGGACGTATTGGCATCCGGCGCGGATATCGTGCACTTCGATGTCATGGACAATCATTACGTCCCCAATCTCACCATTGGTCCGATGGTGTGCAAGGCTCTGCGTGATCATGGCATTACCGCGCCCATCGATGCGCATTTGATGGTCAAACCGGTGGATCGCCTGATCGGGGACTTCATCGAGGCGGGCGCGAGCTACATCACCTTTCATCCCGAGGCCAGCGAACACATCGACCGATCCCTGCAGTTGATCCGCGATGGTGGCTGCAAGGCCGGCCTGGTCTTCAATCCCGCCACGCCGCTTTCCTACCTCGACTACGTCATGGACAAGCTCGATATGGTGCTGCTGATGAGCGTCAACCCTGGCTTCGGGGGGCAATCCTTCATCCCTGGCACGCTCGATAAGCTGCGCGAGGTGCGCCAACGCATCGATGCCAGCGGTCGCGATATCCGTCTGGAGGTCGATGGTGGCGTCAAGGTCGAGAATATCGCCGAGATCGCACGTGCCGGCGCGGATACGTTCGTCGCCGGGTCGGCAATATTCAAGGCACGCGACGAGGCGGATCCGCACCGTTATGACAGTGTCATGCGGGGTTTCCGCGACGCCTTGGCGCAGCGTTGAGTCGGGTGCTGCATGGCCGATGATGAGTCCGCTGCACGCGCTCAGGCCTGGTATCTGTACCTGGTCGAAACGGCGGCGGGGGCGCTATATACCGGCGTGACCACCGATGTGGCGCGTCGTTTCCGCGAGCATCGCGATGGCAAGCGCGGCGCGCGTGCCTTGCGCGGCAAGGGACCATTGACCTTGCGTCATTCGGAATACGTGGGCAGCCACGGCGAGGCGCTGCGTCGGGAGGCGGCGCTCAAGAAGCTCAGCCCCGCCGCCAAGCGTGCCTGGTTGGCGGCACGCGGGGGCGAGGCGCCGTCTTCCTAGGCCGCTGTCATAGACAGCGCGCTAGTGTCTCGAAGACGCGTGCGACCGCTTCTGCGCCGGGATCGACGACACCTTCCAGCGCACTGTCGGGGACATAGGCGGCACGTCCTGCTCGGGCGCGGGAGAGCGTCGCCGTATGCGCGGCGCCCTGACGCGCTGCTTGGGCCGCTTCGGTGAGCGTGGCATCTCGTTGGAGCGCTTGAAGCGCGGGGATCAATGCATCAAGCAGGGTGCGGTCGCCGAGCCGGGCGCCGCCATAGGTCTGCATGCGTTCGACTCCTTGCCAGAGACTGTCTACCAAGCCACGCTGCTCGAGGCTGGTTGCCGTGGCGGTCATCAGGATCGATAGCAGTACCCCGCTCGAGCCGCCCATGCCGGTGGCCAGGCATTGTCCAAGGCCGGCGAATAACCGTTCGGGGTGGGCGGTATCCAGCCGGCCTGCCGTTAACGCCTGCTCGATGGCATCGGCGCCCTCCACCAAGCTACTGCCGGCATCGCCGTCGCCGCTCTGGGCATCGAGCCCGTCGAGATCGTCACGTGCACCGCGTAACACACTGAGCACCTGAGTGAGCGCCGCCGCAATGTGCGTCGCCTGGGGTGCGTTGTCTTGCAGTGCGCCGTTGCGGGCGACGAGGTTGGGTGTGAAGGTGTCCGGCTGGCGCACGTCCTGGACGTCGGGCCAGGCGGGGGCATCGGTAGGCGCCCGCAAGGCGGTCAGCATGGCGTCGTCGGTGGCCATTAGCGTCACCGAGAAACCGTGCATGTCCAACGAGGTCATCAAGGGCGCGGGGCCGATGAACTGAGTCAGTCGTGCTGGGTCGAGTCCATCGATCAAGCTGGCGGCCAGCACGCCCATTTCTTGTGTCGAACAACTCCCCAGGTTGTTGAGCAGGGCGATCCAGTTGTCGGTGTGGCCACGCGCCTCGAGGGTGGTCGCGAGGGGCGTGACGACGTGGCTCATGGCGTCGCGTGCGCTATCCGGCACGATATGCCGGGCGCCCGGCTCGTTGTGAATGCCAAGTCCCAGTTCCGGGCTTCGGTCGGGACGTGCTTGGCCTGGCAAGGTGGCTGGCGTGAGCGCCATGCCCATCGAGGCCATGCGCTCGCATGCGTGTTGAGCAAGGGCTTGAATATTCTCCAGCGAGTCTTGCTGCTGCGCGTGATAGCCGGCGATCTTGTGAATCAGCAGCGTACCGGCGAGGCCGCGCGGCTGTGGTGTATCGGGCAGGGAGATATCGTCGGCAACGATGACCATGGCGACCTTGAGCCCTTCGCGACGCGCATGTTCGGCCGCCAGTCCGAAATTGAGCCGGTCCCCGGTATAGTTCTTGACGACCAGTAGGCAGCCGGCCGGCCCACAGACTTCGCGAATGGCGGCGAGTACGGCGTCCATGCTGGGCGAGGCGAATAGGCTGCCGGAAATCACCCCAGTCAGCATGCCCTCGCCGATGAAGCCCGCATGCGCGGGCTCGTGTCCTGCGCCGCCACCGGATAGCACCGCGACTTGTCGCTGGCCGAGCGTATCGCGCTCCCAGTCGCGACGAATCAGAATCCGTACGCCGCTTTGGGGATCGGCAATACGCAAGGGGGCAAGATGGCTGGCCGCGTAGAGAACGTCTGTGACGACGCGTGAAGTGTCATTGAAAAAATGTTGCATGAACGGGCTCCATGATCGAGCGTTGCGATGTCTCGATCATGGTGGCCCGGCTAGATCAGTGCAACTTCATGCGTGGACGCAAGTAACGGTTCAAGCCATCGACGACGACGGTCATGCCGGTTTTGACCACGCCATGAATGGCCATCTGATGCATGCGATAGAGCGAGGCGTAGAACAGCTTCGCCAGGCGACCCTCGATGAACAGGCTACGCGCCGAGGCGCCTCGCATCAGACTACCCACGGCTTCGAAGTGGGCCAGCGAGATCAACGAACCACGGTCGCGAAACACGAAGGGCTTGAGGGGCTTGTCGTCCATGGCGGCGCGCAGGTTGTGATACAGCAAGGTGGCCTGCTGGTGGGCTGCTTGTGCGCGCGGTGGGACGCGCGTGTCGTCGGGTTGCGGGCAAGAGGCGCAATCGCCGAAGGCGAAGATGCGCTCGTCGTCGAGGCTCTGCAGCGTCTGGTTTACCTTGAGCTGATGGTTGCGCTCGGTAGCAAGGCCCAGTTCGGATAGAAATGCCGGTGCGCGAATCCCCGCTGCCCAGACGTTCAGGTCGGTGGCGATGCGTGTCTCGTCGGCGGTGATGAAGCCGTGTTCATCGGCGCAGGTCACGCGGGTGTCAACGTGGATCTGCACGCCAAGCTTTTCCAGTTCCTTATGCACGGCCTGGCTGATGCGTTCGGGGAGCGCCGGCAGAATGCGTGGCGCCGCCTCGATCAGATGAATCTCCAGCTTGCCGCTATCCATGGCGGTGAAGCCGTAGCTGTGCAGCATCTTCGAGGCACCGATCAACTCCGCGGCGAGTTCGACCCCGGTGGCGCCGGCCCCTACGAGCCCCACGCTCAATTTGGGATGGGTTCGGCGTTCAGGGTCGCTGTAACGCAGGAAGGTGTTGAGCATGTTCTGACGGAAGTTTTCGGCCTGCCCGGGGCTGTCTATGAAGTGGCAATGCTTGGCGACGCCGGGGGTGCCGAAATCGTTGGAGACGCTGCCTAGCGCCATGACCAGATAGTCGTAGTCGATCGTGCGGGCGGGGAGGATCACGACGCCGTCATCGTCGATGATCGGCGCCAGGGTGATGGTGCGGTTGTCGCGATCGAGATTGCTCAGCGTTCCGCGCTGGAAGCGGTAACCATGCGCCTTGGAGTGACCTTGATAGGAGACTTCGTCGAGGCTGGAGTCGAGCACGCCCGTGGCTACTTCGTGTAGTAAGGGTTTCCAGATATGGGTCGAGTTGCGGTCGACGAGCACGATCTCGGCACGTTGGTGCTTGCCGAGCTTGCGTCCCAGGCGGGTAACCAGTTCGAGGCCGCCGGCGCCGCCACCGACCACCACGATGCGGGGTGTGGACATACTGACTCCTGGAGAAAAGCATTGAAAGGGTTCGAAAAAAAGTCGCCAGGGTCGGGCATCGCAGCGTAATGGCAAGGGCACGGGCGCACGCGCTGGTTGGGCCGTGCGTCGTGACGAGGGAGCGCTGGCGCCTGGTGTCGGCGACGTCTGTGTATAGAATAACGCTGTTCACGTACTAAGAACACCGGCAGGCACGCGCGCCGTCGCGTTTTTGCGTAATATTACATGCATTATGGTGGCGCTTTTTAATTCAAGGAGACGATCATGTCGTTCAGCGCGGCACACCACGCCCTTGAGGGTATTCGGCTCGTGGTCTTCGATCTCGACGGCACTCTGATCGATTCCGTGCCGGACCTGGCTGCCGCGGTCGATGGGGCGCTTCGTGACATGGCGCTGCCCGAGGTGGGCGAGGCGGCGGTGCGGGACTGGGTCGGCAACGGGTCTCGCAAGCTCGTCGAGCGGGCGCTACATGCCGTCGGCGCGCAAGATGTGGAGCTCGATGCCGCACATGAAGCTTTCTTACGCCACTATCGGCAAGCGCCATGCCAATTGACGTACGTCTATCCCGGCGTTCGCGATGCCCTCGAGGCGCTTGCCGCGCGCGATATGATGCTGGGGTTGGTTACCAACAAGCCGACCGCGTTCATCGACCCTATTCTAAAATGCCTGGGCCTAGAACATTACTTTGCGTTGTCCCTGGGGGGAGATGCATTGTCGACCAGGAAACCCGACCCGGCCCCGCTATTGCACCTGGCGGACCGGCTTGAGGTCGCGCCGAGTGCATGCCTGATGGTGGGGGATTCACGGCACGATGTGGAAGCCGGTAAGCGGGCGGGTTTTCGCACATTGGCGGTGCCATACGGGTACAATCACGGCGAGCCGGTGGCCGCGAGCGAGCCGGATGTCATGGTTGAATCGCTGGGGGAACTCGTTTAGTGTTTTTCGATGCTGGTGTCTATACGCTAAGCCTTTGATAATCATCTGCTATAACGGATAGCGTTTCATGGATCTGGATGCCCCCTCATTCCGTAGAGCCCATGCGTTGATGCGCGCAGTCAAACGCTGGCGATGGTGATGCTCGCCGACGCGTCTGTGTGTCGGCCTCATGCGGAAGTGCGAATTCGTCACGACGTAGACTTTCACCAAAGGAATGCAGGGCATGATGACCCCCGAACGCTTCACCGAGCTGGCGCAGGCTGGCTATAACCGTATCCCCGTGACCCGCGAAGTACTCGCAGATCTCGACACGCCGCTCTCTACCTATCTCAAGTTGGCCGATGCGCCCTGGACCTTCCTGCTCGAGTCCGTGCAGGGCGGCGAGAAATGGGGGCGTTACTCGATCATCGGCTTACCGAGTCGCGAGCGCATCGAAGTGCGCGGCCAAGTAGTACGGCATATCGCCGATGGCGAAGTGCTCGGCGCCACCGAGGTCGAAGACCCGTTGGCGTGGATCGAGCAGTTTCAAGCGCGCTTCAAGGTGCCGCAGGTAGACGATCAGCCGCGTTTCGATGGCGGCCTGGTCGGGTATTTCGGTCACGACACCATCCGTTATATCGAACCGCGCCTGCGGGGCGTGGAAAAGCCTGATCCCATCGGGGTGCCGGACATCCTGCTGATGGTCTGCGATGAGTTGGTGGTTTTCGATAACCTTTCCGGGCGTCTGACGCTGTGGACGCACGCCGATCCCGACGCGACGGATGCCTATCCGCAGGCCTTGGAGCGTCTCGAGGCGCTGGAAATGAAGCTGCGTAGCGCCACGCTCAATACCGTCAGCCCCGGCACCGGAGGGCCGGCGGTGGAGGAGGGGCACTTTACTTCCGGGTTTACCGAGGCGGGCTTCAAGGACGCGGTCGAACAAATCAAGGAATACGTGCTGGCTGGCGATGTCATGCAATGCGTGCCGTCGCAACGCATGACGATCCCTTATCGCGCGGCGCCACTGGACCTGTATCGCGCGCTACGTAGCCTCAATCCATCGCCTTACATGTTCTTCTTCAACCTCGACGATCATCATGTGGTCGGGTCGTCGCCGGAAATCCTCACGCGCCTGGAAGACGGCGAAGTCACCGTGCGTCCCATCGCCGGCACGCGAGTGCGAGGCCAAAATGAAGCGGAAGACAAGGCGCTCGAGGCCGAACTGCTTGCCGACCCCAAGGAGATCGCCGAACACTTGATGCTGATTGATCTGGGCCGCAACGACATCGGGCGCATCAGTGAAACCGGCTCGGTCGAGGTCACCGATAACATGGCCATTGAGCGTTACTCACACGTCATGCATATCGTCTCCCACGTGACCGGCAAGCTAAAACCCGGCATGTCGGCACTCGACGTGCTGCGCGCCACCTTCCCCGCCGGCACGTTATCCGGTGCGCCCAAGTTCCGTGCCTTGCAGATTCTCGACGAGCTCGAGCCGGTCAAGCGCGGCGTTTACGGCGGCGCGGTCGGCTATCTTTCCTGGCACGGCAACATGGATACCGCCATCGCCATTCGCACGGCGGTCATCAAAGACGGCCAGCTGCATGTGCAGGCAGGCGCGGGTATCGTCGCCGACTCGGTGCCCGAGCAGGAATGGCAGGAGACGCTCAATAAAGGCCGCGCATTGTTTCGCGCGGTGGCGATGGCTGAGCGGGGCCTCGACAATCTCGGTTGATGTGGCTGTAGGGGCATACGTATGAGGGGAAGACGGCGCTGCGTGATGACGTAGCGCCGTGCAAGACACGCTTAGCGAGAAGGCGAGTCGTTGGACGATTTCTTGCGGCGATTCTGATACTTGTCGGCCATCTGCTTCGCCGTTCGCTTTGCCTTCTCGCGGTTCTCGGGCTTACGGAACCAGTTGGCAATGGCTGCGCCTATCATGCGTTTCATCGGTGCCTCCTGCGGATGAGGAATGCCTTTAAGTATAGACATGGCGTCGTCGCGCGGCGAGATCAAGTGCCAGTCATGACCGTGCCGTCAATGCTCGGCACGGCACGTCTTACGCGAAGTGGCATCAATAGTCGGGCCGTTTGGGGGCGTTAGCCTCCAACAAAAGACGTGGCCTGGTCGGCAACCATTCCACAGGCTTTCTCGCCGACCTTGTCGCCGAGGGAAGTCAGATTGAATTCCTGATCCTCGCCCTGAAGGATACCGCTCAAGCCTTGCTGGTAGTCATTGTCGTTGGTGGGTTCGGAATTGATCCCCAGTTGCTCCATGACTTGGTCCTTCGCGATATCGGCGGTGCTGCCGAGGTAGCCGTTATCTTGGCAATAGCTGATCACGCCCGTGAGATTGGTAAGGCTTCCGGGATTGAAGGAACCGCTGGATAGCGTGCTCAACAGGCTGGCGCTTCCATTGCCTCCCCCTCCACTGCTGGACATCATGTCTGCTGCTTCATCTTTCATGCTGTCGAGAGAAAAAGCCTGCGCCTGCCCAATAGATATGAGGCCGAGAAAACCGGCGAGGGCGAAGCTTTTAAAACGTGTATCCATACAATCGTATCCATGTCAGTAAAGAGCGGTCTCCTACATACGCAGCACGTAGGGGCTTTCTTGTGACCAGCTGTCTACAGCGATGTTCCTGCTGGAACATCATTCGCTCACGGGAATGTTCGTGCCATCGGCGAGTAGGTGTGATCGATAGAGGTTCGTGTGGTAGTGGAAAGGACGTGGCGTCGGTCTGGCGTTTTCAGACGTCGCGGGCGGCTGCGAGCGCTTGACATGGCCCGTGACGCGCGAGCAATATTAAGGTCATGAATATACCAGATCTGACATTCGGTCCCATGAAGTGGTGGCGCTCCTGAGCGAGGGGCGGCACGCTTGCGACTGAACAAAATGCCGCCGTCAGGGCGGCATTTTTGTGTCTATCGCTCCCTGCACGGCTGGCATACCTAGAGAGGCCGACTTGGGTAAGATTGTGAGTAACAATCTGCGTTATCAAGAGCTCATGCCAAAGAACTTAAAGAGAAACAGGACTTTATTACCATGTCCGTGCTGATGATCGACAACTATGACAGCTTTACCTACAACGTCGTGCAGTATCTGGCGGAGTTGGGGGCCGAGGTCGTTACCTACCGCAACGACGCCATCACCCTGGAGGAGATCGAGCGCCTTGCGCCGAGTCATTTGGTGATCTCGCCGGGGCCGTGCACGCCTAATGAGGCGGGCATTTCGCTCGAGGCCGTGCGCCATTTCGCAGGCAAGTTGCCGATCCTCGGAATTTGTCTAGGACATCAGGCCATTGGCCAGGTCTTCGGCGGCGAGGTGGTGCGAGCACCCCAGGTCATGCACGGCAAGACCTCTTGGGTCGAGCACGATGGCCGCGGTGTGTTCGATGGCTTGGCCAACCCGCTCGAGGTGACGCGCTACCACTCGTTGGTGGTGGCCGAGCAGGGGCTGTCGGAGTGTCTCGAGATCACGGCACGCGTCGTGGCCGATGACGTCACGCCCGGTCTGATCATGGGCATGCGCCACAAGACGCTGGATATCGAGGGCGTGCAGTTCCATCCCGAATCGATCATGACCCGTCAGGGCCATGAGCTTCTGGCCAACTTTCTGAAACGCCGCGCGTAACGAGGAGCGAAACATGCAGATGCGAGAAGCCATCGGCGCGGTGATGCGTCGCCGCCACCTGAGCTTCGACGACACCCACGCGGTGATGAAAGCGATCATGACCGGTGAGGCCAGCGACGCCCAGATCGGCGGCTTTCTGATCGGCCTGGCGATGAAGGGCGAGACGGCGGACGAGATCACGGCCGCCGCGAAGGTGATGCGTGAATTGATGCTGCCCGTCGAGGTCGACCGTACGCACCTAGTGGACATCGTTGGCACGGGCGGCGACGGGGCCAACCTGTTCAACGTCTCGACCGCGTCCAGCTTCGTGGTTGCCGCTGCCGGTGGCCGTGTCGCCAAACACGGTAATCGTAGCGTGTCGTCGTCTTCCGGGAGTGCCGATTTGTTCGACGTGGCGGGTATTTCGCTGGAGCTGCCGCCGAATGAAGTGGCCCGCTGCATCCAGGAAGTCGGAGTCGGCTTCATGTTCGCGCCCATGCATCACCAAGCCATGCGTCATGCCATCGGCCCGCGTCGCGAGATGGGCGTACGCACCGTGTTCAACATTCTCGGGCCGCTGACCAACCCCGCCAATACGCCGAATCAGCTATTGGGTGTCTACGACCCTGCGTTGCTGACGGTCATGGCGGAAGCCTTGAAGCGACTCGGCAGCGACCATGTGCTGGTGGTCAACGCCGAGGACGGTCTCGACGAGATTTCCCTGGCCGCGCCGACGCGCGTGGCCGAGTTGCAGGACGGCGAGATTCGCGAATACACCATCGCACCGGAGGACTTCGGCCTTGAACGCCAGTCGCTGGCGCCGCTGAAAGTAGTGACCGCCGAGGATAGCCTCAAGCTGGTCAAGGCCGCGCTGGTGGGAGAAGGGCCGGCGGCGGATATCGTGGCGCTGAATGCAGGGGCCGCGCTTTACGCTGCCGGCGTGGCGGACACGTTGAAAGAGGGCGTGATCCTGGCGCAGGATGCTCAAGGGTCCAAACTGCCGCTGGAGAAGATGAAAGAGCTCGCGGATTTCACGCGTATTCTGGCCCATAAGGACGACCGCTGATGAGCCATGAACACGACACCGGCCTGCCGACGATTCTGGCCAAGATTCTGGCGCGCAAGGACGACGAGATTCGTGAGCGTCGCGCGCGCGTCAGCGAAGCACAGCTTTTAGAACAGGCGCGCCAGCAAGACGCGCCGCGAGGCTTCGTCGCCGCGCTCGAGCGGCGCATTGTGGAGGGCGACCCGGCGGTGATCGCCGAGGTCAAGAAGGCCTCGCCCTCCAAGGGTGTGATCTGCGAGGACTTCCAGCCGGCCCAGGTCGCCAAGGCATACGCCGAAGCCGGGGCCAGTTGCCTCTCGGTGTTGACCGATGCCGACTTCTTTCAGGGCCACGAGCGTGACTTGCAGGCGGCGCGCGAGGCCTGCGCACTGCCGGTGATCCGCAAGGACTTCATCGTCGATGCCTATCAGGTCAGCGAGGCACGGGCTATCGGCGCGGACTGCATCCTGCTGATCGTCGCGGCACTCGACGACGCCCGCCTGAAAGCATTGCATCAACACGCCCATGAACTGGGTATGGACGTGCTGGTGGAAGTCCACGATGCTCATGAGCTGGAGCGTGCGCTGGCGTTGGATTTGACGCTGGTAGGAATCAACAATCGCGATTTGCGCACCTTCGAGACATCGTTGGCGACGACCTTCGAGCTACTGCCGCGAATTCCACAGCATGTCACGGTCGTCACCGAGTCGGGTATTCACACGCGCGACGATGTCGAGCACATGCGTGAGCATGACGTGAATGCCTTCCTGGTCGGCGAGGCCTTCATGCGGGAAGACGAGCAGGGTAGTGCCTTGCGTCGCCTGTTTTTCTAGGCTCGCCATTGCCTTGTCTTGACCGCCATCGGGCCGCCTTGTGCGGCCCGATGGCGTTGGGGGTATTCAGAATTGTTGGGTATTAAGAATTGTGGGGCGTTCAGAATTCGGGGGAGTCAGGATAGATCAAACTGATCAGCGTATCCCCGGCACGAGGGGTGAGCGGCGTCCGATCGTTGGCGACCCGTATGCGGCCGTTAGGGCCGATACAGAACAGGGGCAACAAGCGATTCTGGTGCGCCTGGCGATAGTCCTCCATGCTGAAATTGGCGCTTAGCTTGGCCTTGCGTACTTCGCCGCCACGATAGACCACGCTCGAGAGCTGGGCATACGTCACGTCTTCGCCGAAGACCATGGGTAAGTGGTCCAGCGCCTGTTCTTGATGGCGGTGGGCGTGCTTGCTGGTGCCCGCCGCAAGGCGAAAGACTTTGCCGTGCCCCAGTACATGCTCGAAATGCAGGATCGCCAGGTTGTTCAATTCACGGTAGGGCGACAGCGGCAGCAGGTAGCCGATACCGGTCAGTTCGAGATGCTGGGTGGCATGCTCGGAGAGCGGGTTGCCGTAGTAGACGGGCAGCCCGGCCATGCGTGCTTCCTGTACGGCGTCCCAACTGTTGTCGGTCAGGCGCACGGTAAACCCGGATTCTTCCAACGCCTTGGCGATGGTGCGGGCCACCGGATTGGCGCCGATGATCAAAAAGCCGGTGGGCGGCGGTTCGCTGACCTTCAATGCTAGCGCGATGGGGCGCGACAGCAGGCTTTGCACCACGACGGTACTAATGATGACCAGAAAGGTCACCGGTACCAGCATTTCTGCGCCCGGCATGTTCAGGTTGTCGAGCTTGAGGGCGAACAGCGAGGCCACGGCGGCGGCGACGATGCCGCGCGGCGAGAGCCATGCCAGCAGCGCTTTCTCTCGCCAGTTGAGCCGAGTGCCCAGGGTGCAGACCCAGACCGCAAGAGGGCGGGCCACGCCCACCAGGATGAGCAGAAACGCCCAGGCAGGCCAGGAAAGCTGCGCGAGCTGATCGACGGTCAAGCGTGCGGCGAGCAGAATGAAAAGCCCCGAGATCAACAGCAACGAGAGCGTTTCCTTGAACTCGATGATCTGCTGCGTGGGTACGCCGCGCATGTTGGCTAGCCACACGCCCATCACCGTCACGGTCAACAGCCCGGATTCGTGAAAGAGCATGTTGGAGAGAGTGAACAGCGACAGCATGGCCATCAGCGTACCGAAGCTGTGCAGGCGTTGCGGCAACCAGTGGTGGCGCAGTATACAGCCCCATAGATAGCCACCGAGGCCACCGAGGCCGAAGCCGATCAGGGCCGTCTTGGCGAATAGCACCAGAGTGTAGGTGGCGGCGCCGTTGGAAGCGCCAAGCGCGACGAACTCATACACTAGCACCGCGCCGATGGCCCCCACCGGGTCGATCAGGATGCCTTCCCAACGCAGGATCTGCGAAAGATGCTCGCGGGCGCGCAACGTCTGCAACATGGGCAGCACCACCGTGGGCCCGGTGACCACCAGCACGGCCCCCAGTACGCTAGCCATCTCCCACGATAGTCCTAAAATGAAGCGTGCCGCTACGATGGCGATAATCCCCGTGACCAGCGCGCCCCAGGTCACCAGCCGGCGCACGATGTGGCCATGGCCGCGCAGATCGCCGAAGTCGAGCGTCAGGCTGCCTTCGAACAAGATCACCGCCACTGCCAGCGAGACGAGCGGAAACAGCAGATCGCCGAGCAGCGCATCGGGCTGGAGCAGACCCGTCACGGGGCCCATGACGATACCCACGAGCAAAAGCGGTAGGATCGCCGGCAATTTGAGGCGCCAGGCCAGCCATTGGCAGATCAGCGCGAGCAGGCCGATCAAAGTCAGGTCGACGGCAGCGTGCTCCATGGTCGCGCTCCTTGGGGGTGAACGAAAGCGCGAAGCCTAGCGTTGCCTCACGCTAGTTGCAATGCACGGCAAGCGTTAATGATGAATGTGTCTATATCGCTACTGGGTGCCCCGTTATGGCGTGCTCGCTGCACCGTTTTGGTGTACGCCGATTCAGCGATTGAATAGCCACAACAGAGCCGATACGACCACGCTGACCAGGATCATGGTGGTGATCGGAAAATAGAAGGCAAAGCCCTCGCGCTTGATGGCGATATCGCCGGGCAGATGCCCGAGCGGTAGCTTGGAAAGCCAGGGCCACAACAAGCCGATGACCACGATGGCCAGGCCAATGAAAATAATCGATCGGGACATCGTCGACACCTTCAAGATCGGGTGCGTTTGAGTGCCGTCAGCAAGCCCTGTAACGGATGCGGCAGTACGGCATCGGAGAGGCGCTTGGCCTGGCTGCGGCACGAGTAACCGGTGGCCAGCAGGCGCCCGGCATTGGCGTCGTTCTCGACCGGTGCTCGCCACGAGAGATCGTAGATTTTCTCGGAGGTCTCGCGATTACGGGCTTCGTGCCCGTAGGTGCCGGACATGCCGCAACATCCGGTGGCGACACTTTCCAGGTCCAGTCCGAACGCCGCGAAGACCTGCTGCCAGGCCTTGGTCGCGCCCGGCGCGTTGGTCTTCTCGGTGCAGTGCGTCAGCAGCTTGTAGCCAGGGTCTTCGATCGCCGGCAGGCCGGCGGGTGGCAGGGCGCGCCCCAGGGACAGCAACCACTCCTGAAGCAGCAGCACCTCGGGGACGGCCTCGGGCCCCAGCGCCTTGACGTACTCCTGGCGGTAGGCGAGCGTCATCGCCGGGTCGATACCCACCAACGGCACGCCGAAGTCGGCGAGCGTCTTGAGACGCTTCGCCTGGGCGGTGGCGGTCTTTTCGAACGCGCCCATAAAGCCTTGCACGTGCAGCGGTTTGCCGTTGGCGTGGAAGGGCGCGACGAAGACGCGAATATCCAGCCGCGAGAGAAGCTCGACGATATCCATCACCAGCTTGGCCTCGAAGTGGCTGGTGAACGCATCTTGAACGATGACCACGCTGCGCGTCTTCTGGCGTTCGGTCAACAGGCCCAGCGAGGTGGGTGTGGCCTCGGCGACGCCCCACGCCCTGAGTTGCTTGGCGAGACTCGCGCGAGACAGGCGCGGAGTATCGACCATGCCTAGCGGCCCGGCGAGCAAGCGCTCTGCCAAGCGTGTGTTCAGCAGCGCGTTATACGCAGGCGCCACTGGCTTGAGATAGGGCACGAAGAATTCCAGCGAGCCGATCAGGTAGTCGCGTGGCGGGCGTAAATAGCGGTTGTGATAGAGCTCCAGAAACTGCGAGCGAAACTCGGGGACGTTGACCTTGATCGGGCACTGCCCGGCGCAGGATTTGCACGCCAGGCAGCCGGCCATGGCGTCATACACCTCATGGGAGACATCTTCCTGGCCGCGTCGCTTGCGCAGCGTGTTGCGCAGGCGACGCGGGAACGCCTTGGTGGCACCCCAGATACCTTCAGCTTGCTTCTGGCGTGATTCCTCGATGACGTCGATGCCGGCTTGGTCCTGCAGGCGCAGCCATTCACGCATCAAACTGGCGCGTCCCTTGGGCGAATGCACGCGCTCGCGGGTGGCCTTCCATGAGGGGCACATGGCGTCATTGGGGTCGTAGTTGTAGCAGGCGCCGTTGCCGTTGCAATAGACGGCGCTGGCATGGTGCTGCCAGACGCGCTCGTCGATCTGGCGGTCGCTTTGCCCACGGGTCGGCACGCCGTCGATGGTCAAGAGCCCCGGATCGACCCATTTGACCGGTTCCGCCTCGGCGGCTTCGGGCGAGCCTAAACCATGGGTGCTATCGGGAGCGGACCGCTGCGAAGGCGCTGTGAACCCTTCCTTGGGCACTACATTTGCCTTCCCTGGCAAATGACCTTCGCTGCGTCCCGCTCCCGAAGCCTTGTTGTCGGTAGCCATGGCGCCGTTGTCTTCGGATCGGCTGGCAAGCGGCGTGGCGATCTTGCCCGGATTGAGCTGATTGTGCGGGTCGAACGCCGCCTTGAGGCGCTGCAGGCTGGGGTAGAGTTCGCCGAAGAACTGCGGCGCGTACTCCGAGCGCACGCCCTTGCCATGCTCGCCCCACAGCAGACCGTGGTAGCGCTGGGTCAGGGCGGCGACCTGGTCGGAAATCTCGCGGATCAGGGCTTCTTGCGCCGGGTCTTTCATGTCGATGGCCGGGCGCACGTGCAATACCCCGGCATCGACGTGGCCGAACATGCCGTACGCCAGTCCGTGGGCGTCGAGCAAGGCGCGGAACTCGGCGATGTAGTCGGCCAGATGCTCGGGCGGTACGGCGGTATCCTCGACGAAGGGGATCGGGCGCTTTTCGCCCTTGGCGTTGCCGAGCAGGCCCACCGCGCGCTTGCGCATGGCGTAGACACGGCCGATTGCCTCGCGGCCTTCGGCCAGGGTATAGCCCAGGCGCTCGACCTGAGTGTCGGTGGCGAGGTGCGTGCAGAAGGCTTCGACGCGCGCCGCGAGGCGCTCTGGGTCGTCGTCGTTGAATTCGACCAGGTTGATGCCGTGAATGTCCTCGCCCTCGGTGGGGAAGAACTCGGCTACGCCATCCCAGACGAAGTCCTCCATGGCCAGCCTCAGCACCTTGTCGTCGACCGTCTCGATGGAGGTCGGGCGGCTGTCGCCGCTCATCAGTGCTTTGGCGTCGCGCAGGGCATCCATGAAGCCGCGATAGCGAATGTTGACCAGGGTCGAATGCTTGGGGATGGGCAGGACGTTGAGCGTGGCCTCGGCGAAAAAGCCCAGCGTTCCTTCCGAACCGCAAAGCACGCTGTTGAGGTCGAAGGTACCGTCCGCGCGGCGTAGGTGGGCCAGGTCGTAGCCCGTCAGGCAGCGATTGAGAGGCGGAAACGTGGCCTCGATCAACGCGCCCTGGGTCTCGGCGATCTCGCGCGCGGTGCGGTGCGCGTCGCCGATGCGGTCGTCGCGTGTGCAGACCTGGTCGAGGGCGTCGGCGTCGAGGGGCTGGCAGTGCAGACGCTCGCCGCCGAGCAGCAGCATGTCCAGTGCCAGGACGTGATCGCGGGTCTTGCCATACTCGCAGCTGCCCTGGCCGCTGGCATCGGTGGAGATCATGCCACCAATGGTCGCGCGGTTGGAGGTCGACAGGTCTGGGGCGAAGAACAGACCATGCGGCTTGAGGGCAGCGTTGAGCTGATCCTTGACCACGCCGGCCTGGACACGTACACGGCGGTTCTCCACGTCGATTTCGAGGATGTGGTTCATGTGCCGTGACACGTCGACCACCAGGCCGTCGGTGAGCGACTGCCCGTTGGTGCCGGTGCCCCCGCCGCGTGGTGCGAGCACGATGGCCTGAAATTCTTCGCGCCCGGCGAGGCGTCCCAGACAGGCGAGATCCTCGGCGTCGCGGGGATACAGCACGGCCTGCGGCAAGCGCTGGTAAATGGAATTGTCGGTGGCCATCACCGTGCGATTGGCATAGTCCGGGGCGATGTCGCCACTGAAGCCGGCCTGGTCGAGCGCATCGAGAAAGCGTAGGTAGGGTGTGGCGGTGCGTTCCGGGGTGTCCAGGGGTGCGATCATGAAGTCTCAAGCCATCGGTCAGCGCCGGACGACGGTTTCTGCGACCGTCTGGCCGTGCGGCGTCGTCGGGACGATACAGTCTGGGTATATTGGGGATACTTTACTGCAGCCTGCCGCGTGACGCATCCCGCCTGCGGGTTCGAGAAGGCGGTTAGCGTGGTGAACGGCGTGGCTTTTCCCTACAATGTGGGCCTATTCACGTGGCTTCATTATTTCTTTTCGACGGATAAGATCCATGCTCGATCCTAAATTGTTGCGCAGCGACCCGGCATTGGTCGCCGAACGACTGGCCCGTCGCGGCTTTACCCTGGACACGGCGCGTCTCGAGGCGCTGGAATCGCGCCGCCGTGAGCTGCAGACCGAGACCGAACGCCTGCAGAACGAGCGCAACACGCGCTCCAAGGCGATCGGTCAGGCCAAGGCATCGGGCGAGGACATTCAGCCGCTGCTCGACGAAGTCAGCGATCTGGGCGAGCGCCTCGACGCCGCCAAGGCGCGTCTCGCCGAGGTGCAGGCCGAGTGGGATGAGCTCGCGGCGGCGTTGCCCAATCTGCCCCACGACAGTGTGCCCCAAGGTGTTGATGAGGCTGACAATGTCGAGCTGCATCGCTGGGGAACGCCGGGCACGTACGACTTCGAAGTGCGTGATCATGTCGATCTGGGCGCCAAGTTCGGCTATCTTGATTTCGAGATGGCGGCCAAGCTGACCGGGTCGCGGTTCGCCGTGATGCGCGGCCCCATCGCGCGGCTGCACCGCGCGCTGGCGCAGTTCATGCTCGACAAGCAGACGCGCGAGCACGGCTATGAAGAATGCTACGTTCCCTATATCGTCAACGACGCCTCGCTCACCGGCACGGGGCAGTTGCCCAAGTTCGGTGAGGACCTTTTCAAGCTGGAAGGGGATCATGACTTCTACTTGATTCCCACCGCCGAGGTGCCGTTGACTAACATCGCGCGGGAGCAGATCTTCACGCCTGCCGAGCTGCCCCTGATGCTGACCGCTCACACGCCGTGTTTCCGCAGCGAGGCGGGCGCCTACGGGCGAGACACCCGCGGCATGATTCGCCAGCACCAGTTCGACAAGGTCGAGATGGTGCAGATCGTCGACCCGGCAACCAGCTATGACGCCCTGGAATCCATGCGCGGCCACGCCGAGGCGATCCTGCAGGCGCTCGAGCTGCCTTACCGCGTCGTCACGCTGTGTGCCGGCGATATGGGCTTCGGTGCTGCCAAGACCTACGATCTCGAAGTCTGGCTACCGAGTCAGGAGACGTATCGCGAGATTTCCTCGATTTCCAACTGCGAGGACTTTCAGGCACGACGGATGCAGGCGCGCATGCGGCATCCCGACCAGAAGAAGCCGCAGCTGGTGCATACGCTCAATGGCTCCGGCCTGGCGGTGGGACGCTGCCTGCTGGCGGTGCTCGAAAATTGTCAGCAAGCCGATGGCAGCATCGTGATTCCCGAGGCCCTGCGCGGCCATATGGACGGGGTCGAGCGGATCAACGCTTGATGCGACGCCTGCCATGCCATTGCGCACCACGGGCAATGGCATGGATCTCTACTTGGTTATAACCTTCCAACCAGACGTTCCTTCCCCGCAATGCCGAGGAACCTTATCGTTTTGGCTATAAGACCTCGTTTTTTAAGTCGAACCGGGAATAACGATGCCTGTTTCTTCGCATGATGTGACATCGCGCTCGTCGCGCCCCCGACGTCTCCACGGCCATGTGGCGCTGGTCGGCGCGGGACCCGGCGATCCGGAGCTGCTGACGCTCAAGGCGCTGCGCCTGCTGCAGGAAGCCGACATGGTGCTGCACGATCGTCTGGTCAGTGAGGAGATCATGGCGCTGGCCAATCCCGAGGCGCGGCGACTATATGTCGGCAAGGCGCGGTCGTCGCACAGCGTGCCCCAGGAAGGCATCAACCAGGCACTGGTCGACTGGGCGCGTGCCGGGCATCGCGTGGTGCGGCTCAAGGGCGGCGATCCGTTCATTTTCGGGCGTGGCGGCGAAGAACTGGAAACCCTGGCCCAGGCGGGCATCGCCTTCGAAGTGGTGCCGGGCATCACCGCGGCCAGCGGCTGCGCCGCCTACGCGGGCATTCCCTTGACCCATCGCGATCATGCCCAGTCGGTTCGGTTCGTCACCGGGCATCTCAAGAACGGCGGTTGCGATCTTGAATGGCCGACGCTGGCGCGTCCCGGGCAGACGCTGGTGTTCTACATGGGGCTGGGCTCGCTGGCCACCATCCGCCATGAGCTGCAGGCACATGGCATGTCCGGCGACACGCCCCTGGCCTTGATCGAACAGGGGACCACCGCGCGCCAGCGGGTGCATGTGGGCACCTTGGAGGCGCTTCCCGAGGGCCTTCTGAAAGCCATCGACACGGGCGATATTCGTCCGCCGACGCTGATCGTGGTCGGTGATGTGGTGTCGCTGCACGGTCGGCTGGACTGGTTCGAACCGGCGTCCTCGTCCACCCAGGGGTGGTGCGACGGCAAGCATCCCACGCCGCTGGACAACGCCTCGAGCGCTTAGCAGGCGCTCGCCTTCCTCCTTCCGCTTGCGCCCGCCCGAGAGGCGGGCGCCGACCTTGTCGTTTCTCTCCTTGTCTTGCGTGCGTGCACTTTTCTGGTGCTCATGACGCCATTCCTCCTCCTCTTTGGTGCGCCCGCGGATCCGGCGTGCGCCATTTAGGTGCGGACGATTCCCTCTTGCGCTTTTTGTATACGCTATAAGTCATTGTTACTCATGCGGTTTAAAGGGCGGTGCACGAAGTTGGCACATGACTTGCGAGGTGTCGTGTAGACGTCATCGGGCGTCGTCGCTGGATATCACGACAACAGCGTGCATTGGCGCTGCAACAACAATCAGACCCGCAAGGAGTCGTTCGTGAACAAGATCACCTCCACCGCCGCACTCTTACTCTCGATGGGCATCGCGCTTCCGGCCGCGGCCCAGGAAGACACCATCAAGGTCGGAATCCTGCACTCTCTTTCCGGGACCATGGCCATCAGCGAGTCGACGCTGAAGGATGAGCTGTTGATGCTCATCGAGCAGCAGAACGAAAACGGCGGGTTGCTGGGCAAGCAGCTCGAACCCGTGGTGATGGATCCGGCCTCGGACTGGTCGCTGTACGCCGAGCAGGCGCGCGACATGCTCACCGGGGACGACCGGGTCGACGTGATCTTCGGCAACTGGACGTCGGCGTCGCGCAAGGCGGTGCTGCCGGTGGTCGAGGAAGAGAACGGCCTGCTGTTCTATCCGGTGCAGTATGAGGGCGAGGAATCGTCCGAGAACATCTTCTATACCGGCGCGGCACCCAACCAGCAGGCGATTCCCGCGGTCGACTACCTGATGAGCCAGGGCGTGGAGCGCTGGGCGCTGCTGGGTACCGACTACGTCTACCCACGCACCACCAACAAGATTCTCGAGGCGTATCTCAAGGACCACGGCGTCGCCGACGACGACATCATGGTCAATTACACGCCGTTCGGCTTCAGCAATTGGCAGTCGATCGTCTCCGAGGTCAAGGACTTCGGCAGCCAGGGCAAGAAGACCGCCGTGGTCTCGACCATCAACGGCGATGCCAACGTGCCGTTCTACACCGAGCTTTCCAATCAGGGCATCAGTGCCTCCGACATCCCGGTGGTCGCCTTCTCGGTGGGCGAGCAGGAGCTGTCCGGCATCGATACCGGGCCGCTGGTGGGGCACATGGCGGCGTGGAACTACTTCATGAGCGTCGACAGCGACGCCAACTACGACTTCATCGACAACTGGGTCGAATACACCGGCGACGACATGGCCGTGACCAACGATCCCATGGAAGCGCACTACATCGGCTTCAACATGTGGCTGGAGGCGGTGCGCGAGGCCGGCACTACCGATGTCGACGCGGTGAAGGATTCGATCATCGGGGTCACGGTGCCCAACCTCTCCGGTGGCTCCTCGGCGATGATGCCCAACCACCACATCACCAAGCCGGTGATGATCGGCGAGATCCAGGACGACGGTCAGTTCAGCGTGGTCTGGGAAACCTCGGGCAATGTCGCCGGCGATGCCTGGTCCGACTATCTCCCCGAATCGCAGGACCTGATCAGCGACTGGCGCGCGCCACTGCGCTGCGGAAAGCTCAACGTCGACACCATGACCTGCGAGGACGGCGCCGGCGCCGAGTAAGCACGCCCACGGCGAGCGTCCGGCGCTCGCCGTTTCCTTCACGTCATGACGCCCCGCAGGCTGGGGCGCTCCCGAATCGTGCGCCGCGATCGTCGCGGCGCGAGAAGGAACCTTTCGATGACGCCAACTCACGCGACGAATGTTCGGCCAGAAGGCATGACCGGACCGCAGGCCGGCTTGGGTTTCCGGCATTGCCTGACGGTCGTGGCCGCACTGCTGGTGTGGCTCGCCATCGTCTCGCCGGTGCAGGCCGAGGTGACGCCGCAGCGTGCCCAGGCCTTGCTGCAGGCGCTGGACACCGACGACTTCGATGCCAAGGCCGAGGCCGCCCAGGCCATCGCCGCCAGCGACGCCGCCCAGAAAACTCGCTGGCTCGAGGCCTTGCTCGACGGCCGTCTGGGACGCGAGCGCCGTGGCGAGCGTTTTTACATCATCACCGATGACAGCGGCCGCGAATGGCCGATCATCGACGCCATCACCTTCGAGGAGGCCGGCACCGGCTCCCGGCGCAGCGTCGATGCGTTTCGCATCAACAACGCGCTGCGCACCCAGTTGCAGGGCCTGATCGCCTCGCTGTCGCTCGACGAAGGCGACGAGGCGACCCGTCTCGAGGCCGCGAAGCGCTTGATCGGCGAGGTCGATGCGCAAAGCGTCGACACGGTCGCCGCGCAACTCGACGACGAGGAGAGTCCCGCGGTACGCGCCGAGCTCGAAACCGCACTGGCGCTGTATCGCGTGGAGCAGGGCGATGCCGCGGCCCTGGAAACCCTGCGCGGCAATCTCGACACTCGCGTGCGCAATTCGCTCGCTACCATCGCCGCCGGCGACGCCCCGATCGCCGCCGAGGCCGGCGAGACGCTGGCCGGCATCGAGAGCAAGCGTGCCTGGTACGAGCGGGGACAGACGCTGTTCTTCGGCTTGAGTGCCGGGTCGGTGCTGGTGCTGGCGGCGATCGGCCTGGCGATCACCTTCGGCGTGATGGGGGTGATCAACATGGCGCACGGCGAGCTGATCATGATGGGGGCCTACACCACCTGGATGATTCAGCAACTGTTGCCCGGGCAGCCGGGGCTGGCCTTGTTGCTGGCGATCCCCGGCGGTTTCCTGGTCGCGGCGGCGTTCGGCATTCTCATCGAGCGCAGCGTGATCCGCTTTCTCAAGGGGCGTCCGCTCGAGACGCTGCTGGCGACCTTCGGCATCAGCCTGATCCTGCAGCAACTGGTGCGCACGGTGTTCTCGCCGCTCAATCGCCGGGTGGCCTCGCCGGACTGGCTGCAGGGCGCATGGCAGATCAACGAGGCCTTGTCGCTGACCCTCAACCGCCTGGGCGTGCTGCTCTTCTGCCTGGTGGTGTTCGCCGCGTTGTGGGCGCTGATGCGCTACACCCGGCTGGGGCTGGAGGTGCGCGCGGTGACCCAGAATCGTGCCATGGCACGCTCGATGGGCGTGCGCGCCGCGCGGGTGGACATGCTCACTTTCGGCCTGGGTGCCGGGGTCGCCGGGCTGGCGGGCGTCGCCCTGTCCCAGATCACCAACGTGGGGCCCAACCTGGGGCAGAGCTATATCGTCGACTCCTTCCTGGTGGTGGTCTTCGGCGGCGTCGGCAACCTGTGGGGCACCCTGGTCGCCGGCATGTCGCTGGGCGTGATCAATCAGGTCCTGCAGCCCTGGGTCGGGGCCGTGCTGGCCAAGGTGATCGTGCTGATCGGCGTCATCCTGTTCATTCAGAAACGTCCGCAGGGCCTCTTCGCGCCCAAGGGGCGGACCTCATGAGTCTCGCCACGATGTTCAAACGCAATTCCCTGCTCGATGAACGCTCGACCTGGATCACTAGCGTCGTCCTGATCGTCGGCATGCTGGCGGTGGTCGT
This sequence comes from Chromohalobacter canadensis, assembly GCF_029544075.1. Taxonomy (GTDB): domain Bacteria; phylum Pseudomonadota; class Gammaproteobacteria; order Pseudomonadales; family Halomonadaceae; genus Chromohalobacter; species Chromohalobacter canadensis_A. Next base: position 57,002 of record NZ_JAJQJH010000017.1, read on the forward strand.
GCTCCATGCCTTGCCGACGGATCATGCCTGGCACCTGAACGGCTCCGTCGTCTCGCTGCTGGGCAAGTACCTGACCTACATGCTGCTGGCGCTGGCGGTGGATTTGATCTGGGGTTACCTGGGCATCCTGAGCCTGGGCCACGGGGCCTTCTTCGCCCTGGGCGGCTATGCCATGGGGCTCTACCTGACCGCCCAGCAGGCACCGCTGGCGCCCTGGCAGGCTGTCATGGCTCACTTTCCCGTGGCGGCGCTCGCCGTGATCCTGGCGCCGGGGCTGCTGGCACTGGTCTTCGGCTGGCTGGCGTTTCGCTCGCGGGTCACCGGCGTGTACTTCTCGATCATCACCCAGGCGCTGACCTTCGCGCTGATGCTGGCCTTCAACCGCAACGAAATGGCCATGGGGGGCAGTACCGGGCTGACGCGATTCGATGAGTTGCTGGGCTTCGCGCTCGCCGGCGAAGGCATGACCGTGGCGCTGTTCGTGGCCTCGGGCGTGGCCGTGCTGCTGGCGTTCTGGGGCTGCAAGGCAGTCACCCGGTCACGGCTCGGGCGGGTGTGCATGGCCACCCGGGACGCCGAGGCACGGGTGCGCTTCATCGGCTATCGCGTCGAACACGTCAAGCTGGCGGTGTTCGTACTGTCGGCGATGATCGCGGGCGTCGCCGGGGCGCTCTACGTGCCGCAGGTCGGCATCATCAACCCGAGCACCTTCGCGCCGCTGTTCTCCATCGAGGTCGTGGTCTGGGTCGCATTGGGCGGCCGCGCCACGCTTTACGGCGCGCTGCTCGGCGCGCTGGTCGTCAATTATCTCAAGACGGTGCTGACCGGAGTGATGCCGGATGCCTGGCTGTTTCTGCTCGGGGGCTTGTTCGTGGTGGTCACCATGTTCCTGCCGCAGGGCGTGGCGGGCCTGATGGCGCACCTGCGTCGGCGCCGGGAGGTGACCGCATGAGCATGATGGATTCGCAGCGCATGCAACGCCTGCGCGAGTTCGCGCGCCCCGATCGCGTCTTCGACTTCATGGCACCGGCGGAGTCCCCCGTCGACGTGCGTCACGGACCGATTCTCTACCTCGAGGATGTCAGCGTGAGCTTCGACGGCTTCAAGGCCATCGACAACCTCAATCTGACCATCGACGACGGCGAGCTGCGCTGCATCATCGGCCCCAACGGCGCGGGCAAGACCACCATGATGGACATCATCACCGGTAAGACGCGTCCCGATCGCGGACAGGCTTGGTTCGGCAGCCGCCACAACCTGCTGCAGATGGACGAACCACAGATCGCCAACCTGGGGATCGGGCGTAAGTTCCAGAAACCCACCGTGTTCGAGGCGTTGTCGGTGAACGCCAACCTCGAGCTGGCGATGGCGGGCGACCGGCGCGTATGGAAGACCTTGCTGGCCCGCCTCGACCACGAGGGGCGCGAGCGTATCGACGAGGTCATGGAGATCATCGGCCTGAGCGGCGAACGCGACCGGCTGGCCGGCGTGCTCTCGCATGGCCAGAAGCAATGGCTGGAGATCGGCATGCTGCTGATGCAGCGCCCGCGGCTGTTGCTGGTCGACGAGCCCGTGGCGGGCATGACCGAGCCGGAAATGCACCGCACGGCGGAGTTGATGACGCGCCTGGCCGGCCAGCAGTCGGTGGTGGTGGTCGAGCACGACATGGGGTTCGTACGCTCCATCGCCCGTACCGTCACCGTGCTGCATCAGGGCAGCGTGCTCGCCGAGGGCAGCATGGACGAGGTCGCCAACGACCCGAAGGTGATCGACGTCTATCTGGGCGGCGACGAATCGTCCGACGTGCGGGAGGGAACCTGATGCTCAGCGTCGACAAGCTCAACCAGTATTACGGCGAAAGCCATATCCTGCGCGATCTCTCGCTGGAGGTACCGGCGGGGCGCTGCACCTGCGTCATGGGCCGCAACGGAGTGGGCAAGACCACGCTGCTCAAGGCCATCATGGGCGAAGTGGCGGTGCGCGCCGGTCAGGTGCGTTTCGCCGACGAGAACCTGCTCAAGCGGCGCCCCGAGAGCCGCGCCGACCTGGGCATCGGCTACGTGCCCCAGGGGCGGCAGATCTTCGCCACGCTGAGCGTGGAGGAGAATCTGCGCATCGGTTTGCCGGCACGGCGCAAGCGTGTGCAAGGTGCGGCGGAGCGGGGCATTCCCGAGCGTATCTACGAACTCTTTCCGGTGCTTCGGGAAATGCGTCACCGGCGTGGCGGTGACCTGTCCGGCGGCCAGCAGCAGCAACTGGCCATCGGCCGGGCGCTGGTGATCGAGCCGCGCCTGCTGATCCTCGACGAACCCGGCGAGGGCATCCAGCCCAACATCGTCGCGCAGATCGGTGAGGTGATACGCCGGCTCAACCAGGAGGACGGGCTCACCGTGTTGCTGGTCGAGCAGAAGCTGCCGTTCGCGCGCAAGTACGCCGATCGCTTCACGATCATGGACCGGGGGCAGACGGTCGCCGGCGGCGAGATCGGTGAACTCGACGATGACCTGATCAAACGGCACCTGACGGTATGACGGACTTGTCGTTTCCCGGCCAGGCGGCGTCGCCCGGTGAAGGGGCGGGGCAGACGCCGTCCGGCGGTTCGGGGCACCGCTTCGACACCCGGCGCCACTGGGCGGCTTCCCTGTCGCTGGGCTTTCGCGATCGCGATGGGCGCACGCGGATGACGCGTGCGCGCCACCACGGCCCTCTGCGCGTGCAACGGCCGTTCTATCCCGAAACGGGCCATATTCCCGACGCTCGCTACGCGGAGCCTTGCCATGTGTATCTGTTGCACCCACCGGGCGGACTGGTCAGCGGCGACGAGCTGCGCATCGACATCGAGGCCGAGCGCGGCGCCCATGCCCTGCTGACCACGCCGGCGGCGACCAAGCTGTATCGCGCCGATAGCCATGGCGTGTGCTGGGGGCAGCACACGCATCTGACCGTGCGGCCCGGCGCGCTGCTCGAATGGCTGCCGCAGGAAACCCTGTGTTTCGACGGCGCGCGTGGCATGCAGAGCACGACGCTGGATGTGCAGGGCGATGGCTGCTGCGTGGGCTGGGAAGTCCTGGCGCTGGGGCGTCCCGCCAGCCAGTTGCCGTTCGTCAGCGGACGGGTCGAGCAGCGCTTCGCGTTGACGCGCGACGGACGCCCGCTATGGCGTGAACGTCAGCCGCTCGATCCCATGCATTCACGGTTCCACGGCTATTGGGGACAGGGCGGCAGTACGGTGCAGGCGACGCTCTGGGCAGTGGGGCTGACGGCGCCGCAGGCCGCGGTGGAGGCTCTGAGGGAATGCTTGCCGGCATCGCGGCACTGGGCCGTCACCCAGCGCCGCGACGTGCTCCTGCTGCGCTATCTGGGCGATGAGCGCAATGCCGCCTGGGAGGTTTGTCAGCAGGCCTGGGAGGTGCTGCGGCCCTGGCTGTCGTCACGGCAGGCCAGCGTGCCGCGGATCTGGATGACCTGACGACGGCCCGACGCCCGAATTCATCAAGAGAGAGTTGCCGATATGGAATTGACCCCGAGAGACAAGGACAAGCTGCTGCTGTTTTCCGCCGCGCAACTTGCCGAACGACGCCGTGCCCGTGGCCTCAAGCTCAACTACCCCGAGGCGGTGGCCTTGATCAGCTTCGAGATCCTGGAAGGCGCGCGCGACGGCAAGAGCGTCGCCGAACTGATGAGCGCCGGGCGCGAGATCCTGACCCGCGACGACGTCATGGAAGGCGTGGCCGAGATGGTCGATGAGGTGCAGGTCGAGGCGACGTTCCCGGACGGCACCAAGCTGGTCACAGTTCATAGCCCGATTGTGTGACGGAGTCCGCAATGGCTGCGCTCGCGCATTTCAGTAACCTCGTAAGGAGGCGCCATGATTCCCGGTGAATACCAGTTGCAGGACGGCGAGATCGAACTCTGCGCAGGGCGCGAGCGGATCACCGTCGAGGTCGCCAATACCGGCGACCGGCCCATCCAGATCGGGTCGCACTACCACTTTGCCGAGGCCAACCCGGCCTTGATCTTCGACCGCGACAAGACGCGCGGTTATCGCCTCGACGTGGCGGCGGGCACGGCGATTCGCTTCGAGCCCGGCCAGCGTCGCGAGGTGACCCTGATTCCCTTCGTCGGCCGGCGGCATATCTACGGCTTTCACGGCGATGTGATGGGCAGCCTCGACCAATCCAGTGCGGGAGGAACGCCATGAAGATCAGTCGCAAAGCCTATGCGGATATGTATGGCCCGACGGTGGGCGATCGCGTGCGGCTCGGCGATACCGAGCTGTGGATCGAGGTCGAGCAGGATTTCACCCACTACGGCGACGAGGTCAAGTTCGGCGGCGGCAAGGTGATCCGCGATGGCATGGGACAGAGCCAGCGCGTCGACGAGGCGGTGATGGATACCGTCATCACCAATGCCCTGATTCTCGACTGGTGGGGTATCGTCAAGGCCGACGTGGGACTCAAGCAGGGCCATATCGCGAGCATCGGCAAGGCCGGCAATCCGGATACGCAACCGGACGTCGACATCGTCATCGGCCCCGGCACCGAAGTGATCGCCGGCGAAGGCAAGATTCTCACCGCCGGGGGCATCGACGCCCATATTCACTTCATCTGCCCCCACCAGGTGGAAGAGGCATTGATGAGCGGCATCACCACCATGCTCGGCGGTGGCACCGGCCCGGCCACCGGCACCAATGCCACGACCTGCACCCCGGGCGAGTGGCATCTCGGCAAGATGCTGCAGGCCGTCGACGACATGCCCATGAACATCGGTCTGCTGGGCAAGGGTAACGCCAGCCTGCCCGAGGCGCTGGAGGCGCAGCTGGAGGCCGGCGCCATGGGCCTCAAGCTGCACGAGGACTGGGGCACCACGCCGGCGTCCATCGACAACTGCCTGAGCGTGGCCGAGAAGTACGACGTGCAGATCGCCATCCACACCGACACGCTCAACGAGTCGGGCTTCGTCGAGGACACCCTGGCGGCCTTCAAGGAACGCTGCATTCACACCTACCACACCGAAGGCGCCGGGGGCGGACATGCTCCGGACATCATCACCGCCTGCGCCAAGTCGTACGTGCTGCCGTCATCGACCAATCCCACGCGTCCCTACACAGTGAACACCATCGATGAGCATCTCGACATGCTGATGGTGTGCCACCACCTCGATCCCAACATCCCCGAGGACGTCGCCTTCGCCGATTCGCGAATCCGTCGCGAGACCATCGCCGCCGAGGACATCCTCCACGACATGGGCGTGATTTCGATGATCGCGTCGGACTCCCAGGCCATGGGGCGGGTCGGCGAGGTGATCTGCCGGACCTGGCAGACCGCTCACAAGATGAAGGTGCAGCGGGGCCTGCTGCCGGAGGACGCTGCGCGCGGTGCGGACAATCATCGCGCCAAGCGGTATGTCGCCAAGTACACCATCAATCCGGCGATCACCCATGGCATCGCCCACGCGGTGGGCTCGGTGGAGGTCGGCAAGCTGGCCGACCTGGTGTTGTGGGACCCGGCCTTCTTCGGCGTCAAGCCGGCCATGATGCTCAAGGGCGGCATGATCGCCGCCGCGCCGATGGGCGACCCCAACGCCTCGATCCCCACGCCGCAGCCGGTGCACTACCGAACCATGTTCGGCGCCCTGGGGCGGGCGGCCAGCCGCACGCGCCTGACCTTCGTCAGCCAGGTCGCGCTGGATGCCGGCATCCGCGAGCGCCTGGGGCTGCAGAGCGATCTGGTGGCCTGCAAGGACGTGCGCGGCGTGCGCAAGGCCGACATGAAGCTCAACGAGGTTTGCCCCCATCTCGAGGTGGATCCGCAGACCTACGAGGTGCGTTGCGATGGCGACATCCTAACCTGCGAGCCTGCCACCGAGCTGCCGCTCGCCCAGCGGTACCACTTGTTTTGAGTCACGCGCCAGGGCGCGTGGCCGAGAGGGAGATTGAACGATGCTGAAACTGATCGAACGCCTGGGGCCGATTGCGGCGGAGCAGGCCGGCGAGACGCTCACGTTGCCATTCGAGGCGCGCATGCGCGGGCGGCTCAAGGCGGTCAGCGATGCCGGCCGCGAGCTGGGCCTGTTCCTCGATCGTGGCCCGGTGCTGCGCGACGGCGACGGGCTGCGTGCCGAGAGCGGCGAAGTGGTGCGCGTCCAGGCGGCCGACGAGCCGGTGGTGACGGCACGGATCGAAGGCGCACTGGCGCTGGCGCGGCTGTGCTATCACCTGGGCAACCGTCACGTGCAACTGGCCATCGCGGGCGACGCGCAACGCGGCTGGGTGCGCTTTCCGCCGGATCACGTGCTCGAGGAACTGGCCGAGCGGCTGGGCGCGACGCTCGAGCACCACGCGGCACCGTTCGATCCCGAGCCGGGCGCCTATGGCCAGGCGGAAGGCCACGGCCATGGTCACGATCATCACCACCATCAGGCGTCGGCACATGTCCACTGAGCCGGTGTCGCAGCACGATCCGCTGGCCCTGGCCGGGCTCATGCAGCTGGTCAGTCCGGCGTTGCCGATCGGTGCCTTTGCCTGGTCGCAGGGGCTCGAGAGCGCGCTGGAGCTGGGCTGGGTCGATGATGAGGCGAGCCTCGGCGAGTGGCTCGCCGGCGTGCTCGACGATGGGCTGACCCGCTGCGAATTACCGGTGCTGGCGCGCGCCCATCGCGCCTGGGCGGAGGGCGACGCCGAGGCCCTGGCGCACTGGAATGACTGGCTGCAGGCCAATCGTGAAACTCGCGAGCTGCTCGAGGAAGAGCAGCGCCTGGGCGGCACGCTGGTGCGCTTGCTGAGAAGTCTCGATCAGGTGCCCGTGGCGCCGGTCATGCCCGAGACGCCGGGTTACATAGTGGCCTTTGCTTTGGCGGCACGCGTACGCGGTGTGAGTTGTGAAGATGCCATGCTGGGCTTCGCCTGGGCGTGGCTGGAAAACCAGTTGACGGTGGCCTGCAAGGCCTTGCCTCTAGGGCAGACGAGTGCTCAGCGTCTCGTCGAACGTCTACGCCCGGCCCTTGTTGCGGCAGTCACCGAGGCCCAGGCGTTGGAAGACGATGATTTGGGACCGGCGTTGCCCGGCCTGGCGTTAGCTAGCGCTTTGCATGAAACCCAGTATTCACGGTTGTTCAGGAGTTGAGGAGAAAGAACATGACACATTGTCTACGCGTCGGTGTCGGCGGCCCGGTGGGATCCGGCAAGACGGCGCTGCTCAAGCAACTCTGCCTGGCCCTGCGCGATCATTACGATATCGCCGTGGTCACCAATGACATCTATACCCGCGAGGATGCCGACTTCCTGCTCAAGCACGATGCCTTGGAATCCAACCGCATTCTGGGGGTGGAAACCGGGGGGTGCCCGCACACCGCGATCCGCGAGGATGCCTCGATGAACCTGGCGGCCATCGACGAGCTGCAGTCGCGTCATCCGGGGCTCGAGCTGGTGATGGTCGAGTCCGGCGGCGACAACTTGTCGGCAACGTTCAGCCCCGAACTTTCCGATCTGACGCTCTACGTGATCGATGTTTCCGCCGGCGACAAGATCCCGCGCAAGGGCGGGCCGGGGATCACCAAATCCGATCTGCTGATCATCAACAAGATCGATATCGCCGAGCAGGTACATGCCTCGCTGGAGGTCATGGACCGTGACGCACGCAAGATGCGCGGCGAGCGGCCGTTCGTGTTCACCAACCTGCACGACGGGGTGGGGGTCGAGGAGATCGTCGCCTTCATCCTCGAGCGGGGCATGCTGCCGGAGCGCCGGCCGGCGTCGCAGCATGTGGGGCAGGCGGCGGACGCCGATGTGGCGTCAAGCACCTAAGACACGCTGGTTATCACTGACTATAAAGGAGAATATTCATGTCCATGTCTCGTCTTCATATGCGCCATCTGATCCTGGCGTTGACCCCCTTGGCTTTGTTGTTCGCTGGTTCTGCATTGGCGCACCCGGGGCATCTATCGCATTCGCATGCCGGCAGTTTCATGGCTGGCTTGACGCATCCATTGACCGGGCTCGACCACCTGCTAGCGATGGCGGCCATCGGGCTGTGGAGCTTCCGTCAGGCGGGCGCGTTACGCCGTGCCATGCCACTGCTGATTGCGCTGGGCATGCTGGCGGGCGCCAGTCTGGCCTGGATGGGCGTGCCGCTGCTGGGCGTCGAATTCGGCATCGCCTCGAGCGTGTTGCTGGCCGGGGTGCTGCTGGCCTCGCTGGTACGTTTGCCAAGTGCCCTGGGTGGCATGCTGGTGTTCGCCTTCATCCTGCTGCATGGCCACGCGCATGGCAGCGAACTGGCGCCGGGGGCATCCGCGTTGTTGTATGCGGCGGGCTTCGTGGCGACCAGCGTGGCCATCACCCTGACGGGACGTGTGCTGGGCGAGTGGCTATCGCGTCGTGACAATCGTTGGCTACGCGGGATCGGCGCCGCTACCGCGGCTGCCGGCGGCGCCTTGATGATGGGCTGAGTCGACGTCGTTTACAGGCGCGGCGTTCGTGTACGCCGATAACCGGCATTGATGAAGCAATAGAGTCCATAGGCCACGAGGCCCAGCGAGACACCGCCGAGCAACCAACGGCCGTAGGGTTGCTCGGCGAGTGTGTGGAGCACGCCTCCCAGCCCCTCGGCATTGTCGGGGTCGACCTCGACGGCAGCAATGCACAGAAACACGCCAATGATCATGAAGACCAGGCCCCGTGCCGCCAGGCCCAGGCGGGCGATGCCTTCGAGCAGCGGCATCGGGCCCTTGGGCATGTCCTCGATATGCCAGTTGCGCCGGTAGTGCCGCTTCCACGCGCGATAAAACTGATGCAGCCCCACGCAAACAAAGATTATTCCGATGCCCAGCAAGACGAATAGCCCGCCAGGATAGGTGAGCAGCTTGGCAGTTTGCTGAGAGGTGCTGCTGCCTCCGCCGCTGGCTAGCGAGAGAATCAGTAGCGTGGCGCATTGCCAGGCCAGGGCGATGTATAAAAGCCCGCTGATGGCGAAACCGAGACGCTGCAAGATGCCTTTCCAGCCGTTGCCCTTGTGCTCAAGATCCCACCAGGCCTGGGCGAGTCGCCAGAGCACATAGGCGAGCAGGCCGATACCGAGCAACCCGATCAATAGTGTGCCGAACGGCCATAGCGCGATGGCGCGAATGACCTCGCTGGTACCGGCCTGCTGGCCACCGAGCCCAATCGTGGTGAGCAGCGACAGCCAGCCCACCGTGAAGTAGACCATTCCCTTGGCGATATAGCCGGCACTGGCCGTGCCACTGAGTGCGTTACGCAATCCGGCCAGGGAAAATTTCATTAGGACATCCTTGTCGCCGAGGAAAAACAGAGGAAGCGGTAGGCGCCATGCTATGGCAAGTGTACTGACTATGCCCATAGGCCGTTAAGAACATGCGAGCACGTGTCGATCCCCTAGAGCGAATGAATGCGCTACCATGAGCGCTTTTCGTATCGCATTGTAAGGCATACGCCTTGGCAACGTAGACCATCTTTCCTGAGCGGAACGTTTCATGAAGCATTATATCGTGCGGCCGACCACGGGCCGTGGCTGGGGTTTGACTCTGGCATTCGTCGTGCTCATAGCAGCAGGCATCTGGCCGGTGATCGGTTGGTTCAACCAAGCCTGCGTGGTGCTCGGCTTGCCACTGATCGCGGTATGGTCGTACGTCATCGTGTTTGCCTGTTGTGGTGTCATGGCCATCGGCAATCGGCTAGTGGAGCGTTCTTGCGATGACGAGTAGTGTGCCGATTATCATGACGCTCGCTTATCTGGGCGTGGCGATCTTCCTTGGCTTGCGCGCCCGGACAGGACGCTCGATGAACTCGCTGGAAGAGTGGGGCGTCGCCGGTCGCAGCATGGGGCCGGTTACGCTCTATTTGCTGATCGCCGCAGGCAGCGTGAGCGCTTACACCTTCATGGGCGCTCCAGGCTGGGCCTACACCAAGGGCGTTGCGGTATTCTACGTGGTAATCTACCTATCCTATCTGGCGTTGGTGGCTTGGTATTTTGGTCCTAAGGTGTGGGCCTTTGGTCGGCGTTTCGGACATGTCACGCAAGGGGCGGCCATTGCCGATCGTTATGAAAGCCCGCTGCTGGGTGGTCTGGCCGCAGGGGTAATGTCGATCGCGTCATTGGCCTATGCGGTACTGCAGACCATTGGGGCGGCGTATATTCTGCACGTCATGAGCGCTGGACGTTTACCGATCTGGGTGGGGGTGCTGGTGGTCTTGAGCTGTATCGCCCTTTATCTCTATGCCAGCGGCCAACGTGCGATCGGTATCACCAACGCCTTTCAGGGCGTGCTGATGCTGGCGGTGGCGTGGGCGATTGGGCTCTGGGCGTCACAGCGCTTCGGCGGCGGCCTTTGGTTCGACGATGTTTTTACCACTTTGAGTGAGCGTGATCCTGCCTTTCTGACCTTGCCGGGCGCGCAGGGGGATATGAGCTTTGCCTTCTGGACGACATCGATCATCGTCTCGATGCTGTCGTTCATGCCGCCGGTCTGGACGCAGTGGATGAGTGCGTCATCGGCACGCACCATTCGTCGCAGCGCGACTTGGCTGCCGAGCTATTACGTGGTCATCCTGCCGATGGTGGTGGTGGGCTTCATCGGCATCTATAGCCTGCCTGAGCTGGCGCGTGCCGATACCGTGGCTCTGGAGCTTGCCATGCAACAGATGCCGGTCTGGCTGGTGGGCTTATTGGGCGCGGGCACGTTGGCCGCGTCGATGTCGTCCTGCGAACCCTTCTTGCATTCGGTGGCGCTGTCCTATTCCAAGGACATCGCCCAGCCAGCCCTCAAACTTACCGACGCCGCTGCCGGCAAACTGGCGCGGCGCTTGCTCTTGCCGCTCATGGCGCTGATCGTTGCGCCGGTGGCTATCGCCGAACCCAGCAACCTGGTGATGATATTGCTCGTGGGGCTGGGCTTTGCCACCCAGGTGTTGCCTGCCTTCATCGGCATGTTCTTCTGGACCCGTGCCTCCAAACTGGGCGTATTGAGCGGCATCGTGGTGGGGTTTACCGTCACACTGCTGTTTACGCTGGTGTGGCGCAATCCGCTGGGAATCCACGCTGGGTTCTGGGGGCTGCTAATCAATCTGCCAGTATTCGTGGCGATCACTTGCTTGACGCGCCCGGCCTCGACAGCCGTGATCGAGCGGTTTTTCGCCATTGCGGCGCCCGCGAGAAGTCGTCTCAATGCAGAAGACAAAGACTTGGCATCGCGAGGCTGAGTAAGCGCTTACGCCGAGTGTTGTACAACGCTTTTCCAAGTCCGGTCTGACGTCTAAGATGGAAGTGATTCAAGCGATCATCGGCCACTGGGACGCTGCCAAGGGAATTGCGCGATTGCGCTGGTTGGTGGCTGGCAGCCAAGGAAGGAGGCGGGTCTCGCCTCGCAGGCTCATGTGATCCGAATCGCCAAGGAAGACGCAGGTCTCATGTGTCTCCAGAGGTGGAAGATCATCTGCCTCCAACCGGTCTGCAAAGGCTGGCGTATGACTCTAGCCACGCTGTGGCGGCTTGCCGGTTGATTGTCAACCGGCGTTTTTTTGTCCTCGTTTCGACGTTTGATGAATGCGGAACGCTGGAAACTCGCCGATAACGCTTTATAAGCGTCGTCGTGAGCGAAGCCATCGTTTTTTCGCGTCCATGGAGTCGAAACGAAATGCCAGCCAGTGCGAAGCGCGTATCGCTGCAAAACCTGGGCTTACAGCCCCGTATCCTCATGGCTACCTTGTTGCCTCTGGTGCTTATCAGCGCGGTCATCTTGTGCGCCACGGTCTATCAGATGAAGCAACAGGCCGAGGAGAATCTTGAGGAACGTCGTGCCTCCCTGATCGAAGATCGGCGCGATGCCCTGCGTGATTTGATCGATACGGCGGTATCATCGATTGCGCCGCTCCGTGACAGCGATAATGCTAATACGCAAGAACTCAAGGCCGAGGCGGCAGACCTTCTGCGTAGCATTCGTTATGGCAACAATGGCTATGTCTTTGTCTACGATTACGACGGCAATAATGTGGTGCTACCGTTTTCGCCTGACAAGCAGGGTACGGATATGTCGGACCTGACGGCGCCCAACGGTGATTACCTGGTGCGCGAATTCGTGGCACGGGCACGCGACGGCGGCGGTTTTTACGAATACCCGTGGCTCAATCCCGAGAGCGGCGATGAAGAAGCCAAGTTATCGTATATCGCTGCTATCGACGAGTGGCAGTGGGCGGTCGGTACCGGTGTTTACATCGCCGATATCGATGCCGAAATAGCTGCCATGCGCGAAGACCTCAACGCCGCTATATGGCGGAATGCGCTGGTAACGGTTGGGCTTGGCGTAATCGCGTTCGTGATCGTAGCGCTACTGGCGGTCATCATGACGCGGAGTATCGTGGGACCGATTCGTCGCACGTCCCAGGCGATGAGTGATATCGCTTCCGGGGAGGCTGATTTGACGCGGCGGTTGCCGGTAGAGCGTCACGATGAAGTCGGGGAGCTGGCCGAACGCTTCAATGCCTTCGTCGAGCGTATCCAGCATACGCTGGTCAAGGTACGCGGTGCCTCGCACGCGGTTGATTCTGCGTCGGGAGAGATCACCCAGGTCAGTCAAGACCTGTCCAGCCGTACCGAGCAGACGGCGGCCAACCTGCAGCAAACCTCAGCCTCGATGGAAGAGCTCACCGGCACCGTCTCGCATTCCGCTGACTCGGCAGGACAAGCCAACCAGTTGGCGCAGGATTCGGCCGGCGTTGCGCGCCGAGGCGGCGAGGTGATGAGTGAAGTCGAACAGACCATGGTGGATATCGATACTGCTTCGCGCCAAGTGGGGGAGATCATTACCTTGATGGATAGCATCGCTTTCCAGACCAATATTCTGGCGCTGAATGCTTCCGTCGAAGCGGCACGCGCCGGCGAGCACGGGCGCGGATTCGCCGTGGTGGCCAGCGAGGTGCGCACTCTTGCCAGCCGCAGTGCCGAAGCCGCCAAAGAAATTCGCACCTTGATCGAGACTTCCACACAGCGCACGCAACGCGGCACGGAGCTCGTCAAAAGTGCGGGCGCGACGATGCATGAGATCGTCGAGAGCGTGATGCGCGTCAGCGATGTCATCAACGAGATCAGCGCCGCCAGCAAGGAACAGAGCGACGGCATTAACCAGGTCAACACGGCGGTTGCCGAACTCGACCGCATGACCCAACAAAATGCCTCCATGGTGGAAGAGACCAGCACAGCGTCTGAAGAACTGAGCGCCCAGGCACAGTCGCTGGCGCATGCCCTGGCAGCGTTCCAGTTGGGTGATGACGAGCGTGCCTCCCTGACGCCACCCCGCCAAGCATCGCGGCCTGTGGCTGGGAAAGACGCTAGCTCCGCCCAAGCGCCGGTGACAACCCGGCAAACGCGGTCTCAAGACGAGTGGGCGGAGTTCTAGGTAGCGGTTGACGTCTTATCGATATCGCGGCTTACTCATGCTCATGGCGACCGTAGCACGGTCGCCATGTCGTGCCTCAATGGAATAAGCAAGGAGTCAGGGTGAGTCACAAGACACAAACCGCCAAACGGGCATTGAGTGTGGTGTTGGTAGCCGGGTTGGGCAGTGCGGGAATTGGAAACGCTTGGGGCTATTTTTACAATGGTGCCGACCTTCTCGATTTTCAGCGCCATTACCAGCAATTTCGCGCCGATGAACCCTACGATACCAGTAAGTTTTTCACATACACTGGGTATGTGCTAGGCGTTTTTGACCGGTTAGAATCCCGAAAAAAGATTTGTGCACCCAGTGACGTTCGCGGTCGCGATATCTTGGATGATGTGTCGCAATATCTGGAAAATGCTTCCGAGAGCTGGAGCGAACCGGCCAGTGATGTGGTCACCGACGCCTTGAAAAAGACGTACGCCTGCCAATGAAGTAACACGTATGCAGGGTGCAATGCCAGCCTGTAACCTGAAAAGGGGCGGGAGGGCCCGCATGGTCACGACGGTTTGCTCACGAACCTTTAGTTAATATAGGTTAATCTTATTGCATTCGAAATTTGTCATAATTACTAACATCCAGGAAGGATAACCAGCTGCCAAGGATGTGCTGAATTCATTCATGCACATGGGCTTATGCTGATTGAGGGCCTCCGATCGTCCTCGGAGGTTCTCTCTTTCGATTCATCACCGGCTGTTTTACTTCATATTATGCAATTGCCCAGCTCGCAGACTGGGCAATTTATTACTGAGACAGAAAAAGGCTACAAAGCCGCTATCCGAAGTGGTCAAGAACTATCAGGTTTTACGCTGACGATCTTGGATTCATAGAATAACCGCAGCACTTTGGACCGCCAGGTAGAGGAAGGAGGGCCAGCGCCGGTACCCTCTCG
>NZ_JAJQJH010000018.1 GCF_029544075.1 Chromohalobacter canadensis
GTCTCTGGACTACGTGGCACCCCGAGCACACCCCGCATTAACGGCGTAGGGTGTGCAGAAACCAGGGGGTCATTACAGGTCTGCTGTTGCCAGTCGAGGCCAAACGACAGCAGCATCGGGAGCTGTGGAATGCAATTGATGGTCAGCTTGAAGCACTTTACACCGGCCACTGGCAGGCAGAAGGACAAGGACTATTCCTTGCCTTCTGGTTTGGCTCCGGCTATCAAGTTCCAGCACCTCCCGGTGGTGGGGCCAAAACGACTAGCGCCGTCGAGTTACAACATGAACTCGACCAGCATCTAGCTGTGACGGCGGGTCGGGTCGAAGTTGTGGTGCTCGACTTATCGCGCTGACGTCCGCCAACAGCAGAATCTAGCAGAGGACTGGGCCAGGCTATGCGGCGATACGCGAGAGCATGGATGCCATGACCGCACGAAAACCCGTGCGGGACAGGAATCACACTTGCTGCTGCTGCCGTATACACACTTCGCGGCTCGTACCTATTTGGTCTGCGCCTTCCTGGAGGGGATGAAGTGCAGCACGCCCACGACAACCGAGCCCACCAAAAAGCCAATCAATGCAGAGCACAATGTATTGAAGCTCCAGCCCAGCATGCCGCCTAAGCCACCGGTTGCCTCGCCGATGCCCTGCTCGACATGGTGTACCCACGCATAGGGCGCGTTGAACCAGCCCGTGCCATCGGCACCCAGATTGACCAGCAGGATATGCCCGCCCACCCAGAGCATGGCGACGGTTCCCACCACCGAGATGGTTGTCAGCACCTTGGGCATGGCAGTCACCAGACTCCGGCCCAGCTTCTTCATTCCCGAGCTATCGCGCTGGGCGAGCTTCAGGCCGAAATCGTCCATCCTGATCAACAGCGCCACCACGCCATACACCAGAATGGTGATGAAAAACGCGACCACCACCAGGCTCGCCAGCTGTGACCAGAATCCCTGATGGGAGACGGCGGAAAGCGCGATCACCATGATCTCGGCGGACAGAATCAAGTCGGTCCGAATGGCATTGCTGACGATCTTTTTCTCGGCCTCCGGTCCCTTTTCGACCGACGGCTTGTCGTCATCCTGCTCCCTGGAGAGCTTGTGCCAGACTTTCTCCGCGCCCTCGAAAGCCAGGTAGGTACCACCGACCATCAGGATGATCGGCAATAGCCCGGGCAAGAAGTGATTCAGCAGCAAGGCCACCGGCAGGATAAATATCAGCTTGTTGCGGATCGACCCCAGCGCGATCTTCTTCACGATCGAGAGTTCACGCTCCGCCGTTACCCCCTGCAAGTACTGCGGGGTCACCGCCGTATCATCGACCACCACCCCGGCCGCCTTCCCCGTCGCACGCCCAGCGGCGGCACTCACATCATCCAGTGATGCTGCGGACAACTTCGCCAATGCGGCGATGTCATCCAGTAGTCCTATCAAGCCGCCGATCATGGAAGCCTCCTGCATCAATAAAAGGTAACGATAGTAAAGCACACGGCTGCTGCCGGGGAGGATTACCACTTTTGCCCCAAGGGCACCGCCGACAATTTCTCACCGGCGATTTCATCATCAAGGCACTTGAGTAATTGCGCTAGCCAGTATCAGCAAGGGGCCAGGCGTTAGGGAAGAAAGTTCATAATGTGCGGTGGGAGGTGGGTGAGGCAGGTAGTAAATATCGATGCTGGACACCCAACATCAGGTGAAATCTCACGTTTTTGGCACGCAGAAACACCAAAGCCCGCCGAAGCGGGCTTTGGTGCTCGAAGCCTTGTGGCTCGAAAGCGCAGACTAACCCAGAGGTTAGGCAGCCTGGACGCTTGAAGCCTGAAGACCTTTCTTGCCCTGAGTCACGTCAAACGAGACTTGTTGACCATCCTGCAGGGATTTAAAGCCTTCAGCTTGAATTTCAGAGAAATGGACGAACAGATCATCACCACCATCGGCGGGAGAAATGAAGCCAAAACCTTTAGCGTCGTTAAACCACTTAACTGTACCAGTTGCCATGTTCGAATTCCTTAGCGCGAAAGCGCTTTTACTACGATTGCCGGGTGCTACCCCAGATGAAGTGGGCAAAACAAGGGGATATAACCAGACTATCGAATGATTCGAGTACAACTGACATATGCGACTTGCTAACCAACTGAATGCATCGTGTCATGTTAGCCAGGAGCAGTCAATGGGGTTGTCGCTATAAAGCCCAACGAGTCGATATGCCGTGCCGCAGCTTTGGATAACCTGAAAGCAGCAATCACTCACTCAGCCATCGCGGGCAGCTTCCTACTCATCATATGCACAATCGAGAATTCACGCTCCGCTGCCCCCTGCAAGTATGCGGCGTCACCGCCGTATCATCGACCACCACCCGGCCGCCGTCGTCGTCGCACGCCCAGCGGCGGCACTCACATCATCCAGTGATGCTGCGGACAACTTCGCCCATGCGCGTCCGCTTGCGCTCACCAGGCGCTGCAATGGCCTGCAAGGCCAAGAAAGCAAAACCCCGGCTCGTTAACCGTCTCTGAATCGGTTGGTCTCCAACCTTCAGAGGCAGCTCACGAGCCGGGGTCAGCGTGACAGCGGCGTAACATTCATGGTCTAGCGGGTGTCTGGAATGCTCCGGGGGATCCAAGGCGATCCGAACCAGTACTCCACAGGAACAAACACCTGTCCCAGCCATACCCACCGGTCAGCTAACGGCCAAGAGCGGACTTTCAGGATCTTTAACTTTATTCTCAACCCGAGAATATCGAAGTGTTTTTGTGAAGACAATCCATGTCAACAAAATTGTAAATCTTTAGCGCCACTTTTAAATAAAAATTCACTATGCCTATTTTGGTAAACATTCATCTTGATACCATTCTATTGCCGCTGACGTTGCTTCATTTTTGAAGCGCGGGACCACCCACTGCATAAACTTTAGTTTTATTTCTTTGTATTCATTTTCCTGGGGAAATTTTAGGTCTCGCTTACTCAATTCTGAAAAAAAGTAATTTTGGCCTGCTTGTTTTTCTTTTCTAGAGAGATCCACTTCCAAACGGGGTGCCTTTGCCATATGAAAGCAGTATGAAGCCTTAAGGAATTCAGGGTCTTCCAATGGATACGCATAAACCATAGATGACATCAAAAGACAAGATAGCAGAATTAGCTTATTTAATTTCTTCATATTAGTTATGTTCCAAATTTGGCCTAACGCCTGAGCCAGCCGAACTGAGCGTACAAATTGTTGGCAACTAGAATCCAGCATGGATACCCAAAGTCACACGGTTGTGGTCGGCTGGGGGATGCGGACATCCAGTCGTATGGACTTCATGATTTCCATTCTCGACTGTATTCATATTCGCATAGTACGTGGCATTCTTTTTCTCCTCTTCTATCTGGTGGCAAACAGCAAAGAATGAGGGTTCGGTCGTTGCTTCATAATCACATTGCGTCGCCAGCTGCTGCACTATTTCCATCAGAGTATACTAACATTCCCTGTTCGGCCAGGAGTGGACATTTAGCCAGAGCAGATATAACGCCGCTCAGCACGCGCGGCTTTGAAATGAAGGCGAAGCCGTAATGGAAAAGCCGTCGCCGTGACTGACATGGTTATGTTTCGTCGATCCACAGCGGCACCTTACCGGACCATTTTTCATAATTCCCCCACTCAAGCTCAACATGCGTGATTAGTCTATGATCTACTAATTCTGAGGAATTAATCGTCACTCTTTCAAATCTGTTTACAAAGCCCAAAGGGGGCCTGGAATCCGGACTGTCGTTATCTTCAGAAGTTGGTATCAACGAAAGCCGAATGAATTCAAACTTAATTAGGCGAGACAACATCTCCAAGTCATCTTTGTAGTCTCGATAATACTCAGACACAAAGGATCCCATTGTCGGATCTAGAAACCATTCGCCGTATATAGTGCTGGTTGCCGTTGTTAAATGCTGTATAGCGGCATCTACTCCAGAAACCGTTTTCAAATCACCGTTATCAATACAAATGTCACCATCATCCCCAATTGCCAAATCGAAACCGGATTTATTTGGGTCTGTAGGTTGATATTTTCTGTCAACATCCACAACCAGTGAGTTTTTCCCGGCTTCATTAAATAGAAGCGTCATTGGCATCGTTATCTTTCTGGCATCGCCCTGTGACTCAACAAGAATAAATCTCTCGTCGTTCTTGGTATAGTAAAAATTCGAAATGTAATCTTTCAGGTCTTTTATTGACCCTTTCAAGTATGAATCCAGTCTAAATTGCCATTTGTTATGACTGGCAGACTCCCAATGCCCGTTCACAATTATTCCGAAGCCTAAGGCTATCAGGGTGCTATTGTCCTCAATGGAATAGCGTTCCTGGTACTTAAGATTGCTATATGCTTGCTCTTCTGCTTGGGATTTCCACAGACGGAGAGTCTCTGGGGAAAACTCCGTAAAATCAGCATCAATAAATGTTGCATGGCTCCGGCACATCCATATTCCGTTCTGAATAGCTTTTCTTTGTTCAGATGACATTAATGCATCATAGCGTGGCCCTTCAGGGGATGCAGCGTGAATATGTGCAGCCTCGCCAAGGTTAATTGACTTCGAGTCGTCTCCCATTTTTGGACCAATGGTTATCACGCCACAATCAGGGAAGCTGCACCTCCAAGCAACGCGCTCAGCCATAGTTTTTTTGACCGATGGTATGAAATTATCCCTATTGTTCATATCTCTCTCAAAACATAACAGGTATTAGGCGGCACGCGCATTTTCCCACTTGAACGAGCGCGCGTTTAATATTCTTATACCGCCACCTCAAACCATTAATTTTTCTTTTGAGGTGGCTATATAATACGGATAATCGTACCTGCTTCCTTTGGCGGCACGTCGGCTTTGGGTCGTTAGCAGAAGCAACATCTCCATCAAGGCTTTCAATTATTTCATTTCCTAATCATTCCAGCTCTCCGCTGCCCACTCTCTTATCTTGTCTTCAAGATCACCAAAAATTATAATATGCCGAAGCCTGAACTGAGGATCGCTAGAGGCCTTCTGAAGGCGTTGCGCTAATAAAGATGCGCAGATTTCACGATCACCCTCTGACAACGATTTAGAACTCATGCTCTCACCCAAAATATGGCAAACATTCAAAAAAGGAGCGATGCGATCCTTCCTATAATATGCTTGCTCACGAAGCACTCTCAACTGCTCAAGATTCTCAGGGAGTTGACAAACCTTGTTCACAAAAGCCTGGTCGCCGTATTGGGCCTTTAGTTCCGCTTGAATCTTAGCAAGATAAATCTTTGCCTTTAATAACTCAAACATTAACCACCTAAGCATCTTGGCTTAAAAATGAGCTTGCAACGTTTTTTTCAAAATGCCTGCTTTGGGTCGTCAGCTGCCACAAGTACCCTACGCGCATAATCGGAAGTTCCGAACCCCGCCAGAAGCGGCCAGCAGCAAGTGACAGGCCAGCGGATTGAGGAGCGAATTCCTCAGCCCACTAGGCTTCGATTGATCTTTGATCACCAAAGTATGCATGAGCCTTTTCGTAGATTGGGCGCACCACCTTATCCATCGTCTCTGGATCCAATGGCGAAATATACATTGTCACTGCCAAAGCAAGCTGCACAAATACCATGATGTTATCGACGTGATGGATTAACTCGTCCCACTCGATAGTGAGGTCACCCCATGTATCGTGCATTGTGTAAATGCCCAATATCTCTTTTCCGCCGTGTACCACGCCAGACAGCTCGTGCTGGTGATTCAAGACTGTCTTAAGCAACTTGTCCTTGTCCCAGCCTAAATGTTGGCTGGCATCTTCCGCCACTTGGGCGATGTAGATTGCTCGCTTCCCTCGATTGGGCATCTTGCCCTTCTTCCGGAAGCGCATCAGCTCCTTGTGGCTGGCGGCCTTGGCGAAGTATGCTGCGCGCAAGACGTACTCCATCTGGGTTCGTTGCATGATTAATCCAGCAACCCAGTACTCCTCCGGATGATTGATCAATAGGGTGTAGATGGCCTCGGCGGTGTCCATCGAAGCCAAAACCAGTGGGACAACGGTGGCTGTTCTCTCATTAATCTTGATGTCCAAGTTATCCAGCACCAGCTTTGTCTCATGAATCAGCTTGAACGCGGAGCTGGCACGATCTCGCAAATTCTGGGATGACAAGGTCATAATTTCCTCAAGACTGATTCGTTCCCGCCAATCGGGCCGTTTGAAAGTCATCGGCCATCCCAGCCGACACAAACAGCAGCGCGTTGCCCTCAAGCCGGCCTTCGCAGCACAATAAGACTGGTGCCAGTGACGCATATCCAATTTGATTGAGAGTCCGTCGCGGCGCAACATTTGACGTCCGCTCAGGGTCGAAAGCGGACTTTTACCTTACCCAACCACACTACCGTCCGGGGATATCATCCTTTCCCTGTGACCCGCTACGCGTTGTTCTCCTTGTACTTCCTATCGGCCGCTAGCCCTGGGGTTTAACCCAACTTAGCCTTGCTCGGTAACATTTTGCAATGGGACTTACCGGCAGGTTCGGGAAGTCGGCAAATCGGAGCGATGCTGAATCGTCGCGATGGCTACTCGGCTATTCCTCGCCTTCGCTAGTCACCCAGCGGGCGAAAGCCTCGGCCTGGGGATCTGTCTCCTGCACGGCATAGACCACTCAATCTCGCCGAGATGGCGTTGGTCGCGGTGCGCGGGCCGAGGGATTAACCTCGCCGCCTTGTTAGCCGAGTAACTGCGCGCGTGCGGCCGCAAAGCCATCCAGTATCGTGCTATGCGCGGCCCCGAGGCCTTCGACGCAGTAGCTGTTCAGAAACTGTCGACCGGCGAAAAGCCTGCGGTCGGTCTCGGTCAGTTTGGCTTGCTCGCAGACCCCGCCCCATTCACTAGCGATCGTTACGAGTTGGTTCTCGATGATGGCCTGGGCCTGTTGGTCATTGAGCAGGAAATCCGGGGCGGCCGCGAGGCAGCTGTGCAGCGTACTCATACGGTTTTCGCCCTTGATCAGCATCGCCTGCGTCGCCTCGTTGCCCGTTCGCCCCTGCGGGCAGATGTCATAGGCCGGGGTCAACGAGAGCATCCTGCCGTCCCAGAACGCAGCATGGTTGCGGGCATGATCGTCCGTATTGCCGCACAGGATATTGAAGACGATCCGAGCGTAGAGCTCGCGCAGCGTTTGCTTCGGGTCGGTAAAGCGGTGACGGATGACTTCGGCAAGGTCCTCGTAAGACGCATAGCGCGCCATCATTTCGTCAAGGCCGAGCATCGTCAGCGCTGACACCATCGCTTTGCGCTGCCAGCCAGCCCCTGACTTGATGCGATCAAAGCGGTCGATGAGCAGCACATCCTTGCCGGCCGCCGCGGTCATCGAGACCGGGGCGACATCGAGCTCACATGCAGCCGCCAGCTTCATGGCGATGAATTCCACCTTCACGACGCTGTAAATGTCCGTGCTCGACGAGAACTTGGCGATCATTTTGCTATCGCCATGGTCGATCAGGGCCTTCGGGCGGGCGCCGCCGATCGAGGTGCCGTGGTTCAACGCCTGATCGAGGGCGGACGTCAGCGGGGCGCCCTTCTCGATCCGTTCAGCCGCTTCCAGCAACTCTTCATAAGACGCCTCGGCCTTGAGGCGAGGCACGTATTCCGTGGCGGAATGCTGAAAGTCGAGGGCGCCGATCCGGTCCGACCCCGATTCAAGCCAATAGGTGAGTTCGGAGATGTCGTCAGCTGCGGCGTCGGCTTTGCCCCCCATCAAACGATTGATGATCACCCGGCGCCCCCAGACATCGGGCGAGGCGTCACGCAGGCAACTGGCCATCGACAGGCCAGCGGTCGGTTCGATCAGGCCGCGGCGCAGTGGCAGTTCGGGGCCATAAATCGGGATCGCGCCATCACGCGCCAGATAGCTGGCGCCATAGTTGAAGCTGTAGCTATCGCCATGCTGCGTGACGCGACCGGCCACCACGGGTTGTGTCTCTCCCGGCAACCAGATCCAGACATAAGCCTCTCGTGGCTGCGTCAGCCTAGAAGTCATCATCGACCTCCTGCCTGCTCGGGCGAACCCGCTTCGGCAGCAGCGTCAATTTTTCCTCGAGATGGGCGCTATGCATCGCTCCTGCCCGGTCGTCGACATCGAACAGCCGCACGCCAACGAGTGTGGCGACCTCGAAGACGATGCCGATCTCGGTGCCGGCTTCGCCATTTTCGATGTTACGGAGGGTCTTACGCGAGATGCCTGCGCGTTCAGACAGTTCGGCAGCGGTGAGCTCCCGCTCCAAGCGGCCAGCTTTGATCAGCTTGCCGAGGATCGAGAGTGTCTGCTTAGTGACGCGGGAATAGCTGCGCGGCCGTTTCATTGCCATCTCGTCAAATTGGGCATTTTAAGACTCATTAGACGGCTTTTGAGTATTCAAGTGCTCACTATGATGCGGCCTGCATGAGATAGCAAGAAGACGGGCATTTTATTAGCCACAATACGTCGAAATGAAACTTTAAATACTCATCACCCAGGCAGTTGGTGACCACCACCTGTCCCAATCGCGTTATGGGGCGCCGTCGGCACCTCGCTCAGTGGGCTCCGCCCTGGCGCTGCAGATGCCTATCGACACTCTCTCCATCGTCGTCGGGCTCGTGGCGTTATCGAGCATGGGTGTTCTCAGGCATAGCTGTGACAGCAAGCCCATACACGCGGCATGGCCTGCCCGATTAGTGAACTTGTCACACTCCGTGATACTGAACGCCACTAACCAGGCGGCGTTCAGTGGTGCCAATGGGATTCGAAGTAGTCGGTCATGATCACTTCATACGGTGGAAACTTATCAACCAAAGCTCGCTAGACACTCTTCAGAAAAGCCGTTCATTTCAGTCACCGCGTTTGCGAAGAAAGTACAGGACCCCGAGAACCGTCAACGCCCCGCCGACAAGCTGAGTCACTGTAGGAAACGAGCCCAGTAGCAGCCACGCCAGTATCGAGGCCCCAACCGGCTCGCAGAGCATCGCCATGGAGACCAGGGAAACGCTGATAAACCGAGTGCAATAATTGAGCACGGAATGTCCCAGCAAGGTCGGTAGCAGCGCGAGCAGGAAGAAGATGAGTAGATCACCATGAGTGACGACTGAAAAGGCATTCCCCGTCACCAAGCAGTACAAGGCAATGGCAATTGCGGCAAAACCGTAGCAATAGAAAGTATAGACATTGAGGCTGACACTTTTCAGCGCATGCTGACCCACAAAAAAATAGACAGTGGCAAGGAACGCTGCAGAAAGAGCAAGCAAATTCCCCCATAGCGCAACCCCCGACACCCGGTAGTCACCCCAGCCGATAACGATACCCCCCAGTACCGATACCAACGCGCCCAGCGCGGCGCCACGGTTCAGGCGTTCCTGGTAAATAAAGTATCCAATAATGAAGGCAAAAAGAGGCTGCATGGTGGCAAGGGTTACCGAGCTAGCCACCGACGTATAATCTAGAGAGGAAAACCAAGTAATGAAATGAAGCCCCAAAAGAAAGCCAGCCACCGCGCAATAAGCCAATCGCTTCCCATCTATTTTCAGCAGGGAGTCTCGGCCGGATACAACGAGAAACACTACCAGACAAGTTGCGAAAAACATCCGGTAAAAGGCAATCACCGGCGCAGTGGCATCGGCCAGTTTAACCAGCGGCGCCGTCGTCGATATGGCCAGCACCGCTATTGCCAAAAACGTATAAACCCATTTAGCTTTCTCCATAGATTCTCTATACCTACTAAGGCTCGACAAAGGCGCTTCTCAACCAGCCATGAAATTTCTCCACTTCTTTTTCATAGCGGGTATAGAAAACCGAACTGGCTTTCTTGACACCTTTCTGATGCCTTTGAATGATGGCTTCGTCTTCGCTTATCACCTGAGACCAGTGGCATTCGTAGGGCTTTATAATTTCGTCAAAATCATCACGTTCAAAAGAGCTCTTGGGTACGCAAAACCCGAATTTCACGACGCACGTTTCGGGCGATACTGGCCACGTCTGTGCCCACCATACTGAATCGATGGTCGCGACGATGAACAGGTTAGGGTAAACAAGGCAAAACCTTGTCACCTTGCGGTCAAGAGACTCAATATTTCTTAACCCAGCCTTTATATTTCTCGGTAGAGAAGCCGTTTCGGCATCTTCCATTTCCAGACACTGCCACTCTCCTGAAGTCTTCAAGCGAGAAAGCGACTGTTTGCCTATTGATCCCCTATGTACAAATGGGATATGCAAATTCTCCATACCCACTTCCAAATAAAGCTTCCAATTGGCTTGCAAAAAAGATTCTTCTACCTTATAGCAAGTCAGACCACCAGTATCAAAAGGAGTCAGCACATCCTCTTCAAGGCTGCCAATCTGATCTTTCAAAGAACCAGGATCTTGCGAAAAATTAATCCAGACAAAGCCTCCCGTAACTTCACAGTGGACCTTCTTTAAACCAAGCAGGCAGTTATCAAAACCCTCCTCACCATCTCTAACGCCGGGATGCGAAAAAATCTCACCATTGTTAGAAAAAACCCACCCATGAAATGGGCAGACGACGCTGGCACTGTTACCGTGACCTTCACGAAGCTTCATCCCTCTATGGGGGCAGACATTATAAAATGCTCTTATATTGTTATCCGAATTTGTTATAAAAATACTTTCTGCCAAAACATCGAGGCAGAAAAAATCCCCGTCATTACGGACATCCTCTTCTCTACCCACCATGAGCCATTTTTTCTTAAACAAACGGGATTTCTCTCGTTCACACCACCTTTCAGAAGCATAGGCATCAGGAAAAAACGACTCTCCCTCGTCGTAAGTTGAAAATATTTCACTCATAACAACCACCCCATAAGCGCACAATAACGAGAAATACAGAAATTCCTTAAGTGGCACCTATAAATATACAAATACACCCTTAAGTAACAACCGATAGTTTTTCAATCAGCTTTGAGATAGGCTCAAAACATGAAAGAAATCGTGCACTTACAGAGCTTTTTGGCTGTCGCCAGGGCGGGCAGCCTGACGCTGGCAGCGGAAGAGCTGCACGTGACCCCTAGTGCCGTGAGCCACCGCCTTCGCCAGTTGGAGCAGCGTCTGGGGATCAAGCTGTTGCGCAGAACACCTCATGGCATGGCGCTGACGGCCGAAGGACAGCGATTCAAGGACCGCATCTCGGATCCGATCGAGGCAATTGAAATGGCGTTGCACCCAGAGGCAGGGCAAGAAGGACCACTTACCGTGAGTGTCATGCCCTGGTTTGCTTCTAGCTGGCTGATGCCGCGTCTCAAACGGTTCCAGTTGCGCTGTCCCGACGCACGCATTCGCATCGAGACCAGCAGTCAGCTAAGCGATCTGGCTCCTGGGCATATCACAGCAGCGCTGAGGTTTGGCCGGGGGGATTGGCCGGAGATCGAGGTAGAGCCGCTCTTTGACGAGTGGGTGATTCCCGTAGCCAGCCCAACTGTAGTCGCACAAATGGGCTTGCATACCCAGGAGCCGTCACAGTGGCCTCGCCTACCAGACCCTGACGATCTCTGGTCGAGTTGGTTTGGCGACAAGGTAGTGGGCGAGGCTATGCGATCAAGCATAGAGCTACGCGACACCAGTTCGCTGACAGAAGCGGCGGTCAATGGCATGGGCGTGGTTCTGGGACGCTACACACACGTAGCTCCCTGGCTTGAGCGAGGCGACTTGGTCACGCTCGCCAGTCAATGGATCAGAATGCCGAAGCGCCACTACCTGGTTCGTTCGCGACACCATCCTATGCATTCCTGCTTTCCGCATTTTCGCCGATGGCTGCATGACGAAGTCCAACGCGACCGAGCCAGTACGTCAAAGTGAGTTGTGTTGAATACATGCGGTAGTTATACGGAGAGGCGTCATGCAAGTCTGAAACGGCTCAGTGCATGACGACCATCACCACCAGCACTACTGTCAACAGTAACAGGTACACTCCAGCATGAATGCGATCGGGAATGCGCCCGATCCATAACGACGCCAGGCGAATACCGAGCCAAGACCCCACCGCCAGCGCCAGCAAGGCGCGCATATCCACATACCCGGCATACCAAGCGCCCAGGGCGGTATCGCTGGCCGACAGCAACACATAGGTCGCGGTGCCACTCACCGCCATCGGCAGCGACAA
This sequence comes from Chromohalobacter canadensis, assembly GCF_029544075.1. Lineage (GTDB taxonomy): Bacteria > Pseudomonadota > Gammaproteobacteria > Pseudomonadales > Halomonadaceae > Chromohalobacter > Chromohalobacter canadensis_A. The sequence goes on from NZ_JAJQJH010000018.1 coordinate 12,108, forward strand.
CGGATTGGCCATCGCCGTGGCCGCTGTCATGCTGGCCCCTCTGCGACGCATGAGCGGCACGGTCATCACGCTCCCGCCAACCCCCAGCAAGGCAGCCACAGTGCCGATGAACGTGCCTGTCATCGCTGTCACCAGACGGCCCATGGGACGTACATCGCCACCCGCCTGACGCAGGAAGCCGGGCCTCAGGATGGCATCCGCAATGGTAATCGCCAGATAGATGATGAACGCCCAGCGCACCCAGTCACCGCTCAACGACACTGCCGCCGCCGCGCCGAGCACGGCACCGATGGCGATATAGCCGACCAGCGGACGCACCAGACGCCATTGCACGGTCCGCCGCCGGTGGTGACGCCATGTCGATAGAGAGGCAGCAAAGATCATCAGCGCGGTCGAGGTGGCTACCGCGATATGCATGGCCGCCAGACCAGCCGCGCTATCCGGCCCATGGATGGTAATCAGCAGGGTATACATCAAGGGAACGACGACGAAGCCACCACCGAAACCGAACAACACGGTGGTGACTCCGGCCAAACCGCCGCAGAGAAGCAATATGCTATACACCGGAACACTCCTGAGGAACCCAAAGACAGGAACGATATTCCGATAAGGGGTGGCCGACATTCGCTGGTTGGCCAATAATCGTTGTATTTCGGCCACGCTGACGACAAATGCTCAATATCCCTCTGGCGGACGTGGATCATGTGGCCCGACCCATCGTGGCCATCGGCACCGACTACAGCCCCGGCACCCTGCTCGACTTTCATACCCATCGCCGCGCCCAGTTTCTCTACGGCATGACGGGGTTGATGGAAGTCGACACCGATGACGGCACCTGGATGGTACCGCCCTACAGCGGTGTTTGGTTGCCTGCGGGAAAGCGCCACCGGGTGCGCATGCATGGCGTCAGTACCCGCAGCCTGTATATCGAACCTCTGGCGGCTCCGCGCCCCTCCCGCAGCTGCGAGGTGCTGGTCGTGACGCCGCTTCTGCATCACCTGCTGCTGGCCTCCGCCAACATGCCCGCGCTCTATGACGAGAGCGGTCGCGATGGTGCCCTCGCCCAACTCCTGCTGCACGAACTGCAACTGGCACCATCGCTGCCGCTGTTTGCGCCTCTGCCCCGGGATCCCCAACTGGCCAGACTGTGCAAGGATTTTCTCGCCCAGCCGCATATCCGTAGCCTGCCCGAGGAGTGGGCGCGGCAACTTCATTGCAGCCAACGCACCTTCAATCGCCTGTTCCGTCAGCAGACCGGCATGTCTTTCGCGGTATGGCGCCAACAGGCCTGCCTGATGGCCGCCATTCCCAGACTGCTCTCCGGCAGTTCCGTTACCCGTACCGCGCTGGAACTCGGCTACGACAGCCCCGGCGCCTTCTCCAGCATGTTCCGCAAGGCACTCGGCCAATCCCCGACCGCCTTTGTCCGCTCGGCTACCCGCCAGGGGGGAGGAGCTACCCAACCGTTGCTGATACAGGAGACCGCCGGGGACCAGGTGATCGCTGATATGCGTAACCTGACTGAGACTTCGCACGAACTATCCGGAATTTCCGGATAGTTGGTATTGCTAGAGTTCCTTGAGCCGCAGAGTTCTTGACGGCGACCCGCCGATGACATAACACATCAGCTCATCGATCCAGCAGCAGGTCGCGCTCGATGGGTATGAACTGGCTCGCGGCGTTGATAAGAGAATTGGCGGTGAGCTTGGGCACGCCGTAGACCTCGACGCGCTTGCCATGCACCTCACGAATTTTCTGCGCCAGGAGATCGAAATCGCCATCGCCGGAGACCAGCACCACCACATCCGCCTGTGCCGCGTGCTCGATAGCATCCGCGTGATACCCACACGTCCCAGCCACCCTTGGCGGAACCATCCGCGCGCTGAATAAACGGCTTGAGCTTCATCTCGAAGCCAACTGAACGAATGCCTTCTGAAACTGCGCTACTTCGCATCATCCTTGTCGGTGACGTCACAGCGGGTGGTCAGCATATCCCCCTCGGTAGACTCACTTCGAACCGGTGGCGATAGTCTAAGTGTTTGCCGTAGGCGTCTCATATGGCGTAGTGATTTTTTGGGGGCCATGAAGTTGGCAACGTGTATCGCACCGGGGGAGAGCCCCTAAAGGCGTTGAAGCGCCAACGCGCTCCAGCTTTGCGATGAGCAAAAAGCTTATGGATCACAATGTCGTCTGCCGGCTGCAAAAGTCAGGACTATTGATGAAAAATCAAATATGAAATTAAATAGGTAACACCTTCTTATGCAACATCGGCTCGTCCGAAACCAATTAGACCACCCACTTACTGCATATTTTCAACCATTCTCAAACCTTTCCAAGAAGGTAGATATCGAAGCTTGGATGATAGCTCAACATATTAGATGCCATCAATATAACACTACACTTGGTGGCCACAATGAAGGATAATCACGGGAAAATGGATTGTCTTATCTATGGCATACCGACTGCCAGCGCAGGAAATAAAATCACACGATCAGGGGACACATTATATCGGATACCATGAAAAATACAGGGGACACCCCACTAAAAGGTGAACAAAAATATTGAATATCGCGGACTGCGTAATGGCCTTATATTTTAACAGCCTAGCATTTCAGCTGTATCTAAAAAGCCGGGAAAACCACCAATCAGGTGACCACGAGAACTTTCACTAGGACTGAAAAGCCGTAGTCTTTTCAGCCTCCCACCACGAGCACTTTTCCAATAACCTCCCGGCCGATAACAGGCGCTTAGCCGTAGAGGAAACTGGCGCGCGATATCAGTTTTTAACCTGTGCTCCCACACCATATGAAACGATCGCTCTCGAACTGCCGTCAATGAAAAGCTTCAGTTTCATTATTCGTGTCGTTGGATCTTTTTCCTCGATATGGTCGAAGCAGAGTCTTAGCACTCGCCATACGTCAGGAACGGCAATCTTATTAGCCCGAAAAGAGACAGTGAATTCGTGTTTTGTAATGCCACCTGAACGGTAATGCTCAAAGCTGCACCGGATTTCTTCAATAGGTACAGTTTGCTCGATTGACCTAGTCGGGGTGTACGCCCATACGTCGAAATTCAACGAGAACAGTTCGAGGCCTTTCCGGCCGTCCGTCGCCTCAAACCGAACCGTGTCATTTAATTGCCCTTCTTTCTCACAGGCCTCGATAGCATTCCTGACAGTCGCCAGACATAGCTGGCTCGAAACAACAGTAGTCGGATAACTCATATTCAATGCGAGCGATCGCGCTTTTTCTAGCCGATGAGTCACCAAACTCACTTTTGTCTCATAACCGGTACTGACTGATATATCTCTGAATTTCCCCAGCACGTCAGGAGCATAAATGTCGCTGATAGATTCCCTTATTACGATATCACCCACGACTGCCCCTAAGAAGCGTGCCGCATTTTCATATTCATTCTGCTTATTAGGGTCCCACCGGTGAGGGCTCTTGAGTGAATGATGGCGAAGCTTTCCTCGTAGAAGCACTAGTGCCTTTATTTTTTCCCAAAGGCTATCCTGCGGTTTAAAAAGCTCGAATCTTCCCTGTGTAGCCAATCCACTTTGCTTTATAAAATCAGCAGCGGTACTCTCCAAAACCTCACAAAAAATATGTTCTTTCGATAGTTTTTCTATTTGCTGTACTGCCTTTGTTTTTCCGTCGCAATACCTTGTCTCAAGAAACAAGAACATATTATTGTAGGAATCAACATAGCGTTTTGCTTCGAACGCGATCCTTCCCTCCCTAAAGTGAGACGTAGATTCTATCCGATCATCGTCGACAGGTCCGACACAAAATGCTCTACCAATCTGTTCGAAGTCACACGCGGCATTCAAATCCATACCAACACTGGATTTAAATGACTTAATCGGAACGAGCGGCTCCTCATCAATATTCTCTGCATGAAAACTCATCTCGTAGCTATCGTAGTCGATATCTACGACCTGTAGACCGCTTACGACGGTTTGCCATTTTATGATTTCTTTCCTCGCTACAACAGTATAGTCGCCATCACTCAATTTAACTTGCAGCGTACTGTCCGCGTTCGCTTCTGGAGTGAGACGTGGGGCATGCTCAATCCCGACGTTAAAGAATGAAAGACAGACCCTTTTCAGAACGTTCTCTTCGCGTTCAAGAAAGAAAACTCTTCCTTCACTTTTAATTGGCCAACCTTCCATGACTTCGACATAATTTTTAACATCAAAAGCGAAAGTAATTATCATTGTCACGAACCTCCTATCGACGTTTATCAAGACCGTTTCATACCACCTACAAACCAACACCCTGCGCCGGTCGCGATCACGTCGAAATTTAAGACGTAAAATAAACCTACAATAGCGCTCTAGATAATCACAAAAGAGGTCTTAGTCGAGCAGATTTAATGCTTTATTCACCGCTATATTAGCTTTCTTGGCGTACCGCTTGCTATACCTTACTATCTTTTAAATCAGAACCACATATTATGAAGCACAAAATATAGCCGGTGAACTTTAGCGCTTAAATAGTATAGACAGCATCTAGAAGTCGGCACATCCACTAAACTTGCAAAACAGCACCAAATATAAAATCAAAAAACCCATGAAAACATGGGCTTTTTTGATTTATTGCTAGAAATTTCCAGCTAATGCGTATGTCACTCCCACTCAATCGTCGCGGGCGGCTTGCTGCTGACGTCGTACGTCACGCGGGAGACGCCACTGATCTCATTGATGATGCGGTTGGAGACTTTCTCCAGCAACTCATACGGCAGGTGGGCCCAGCGGGCGGTCATGAAGTCGATGGTTTCGACGGCGCGCAGGGCGATGACCCATTCGTAGCGACGGCCGTCGCCGACGACGCCGACGGATTTCACCGGGAGGAAGACGGCGAAGGCCTGGCTGGTCTTGTGGTACCACTCAAAATTGTGCAGTTCTTCGATGAAGATGGCGTCGGCTTCACGCAGGATGTCGGCGTACTCTTTTTTGACTTCGCCGAGGATGCGCACGCCGAGGCCCGGTCCCGGGAAGGGATGACGGTAGACCATGTCGTACGGCAGGCCGAGTTCGAGGCCGAGCTTGCGCACTTCGTCCTTGAACAGCTCGCGCAGCGGCTCGACCAGCTTGAGCTTCATGGTCTCGGGCAGGCCGCCGACGTTGTGGTGCGACTTGATGACATGCGCCTTGCCGGTCTTGCTGGCGGCGGATTCGATCACGTCCGGGTAGATGGTGCCCTGGGCGAGGAAGTCCACACCCTCGATCTTGGCGGCTTCACGGTCGAACACGTCGATGAAAGTGTTGCCGATAATCTTGCGCTTGGCCTCGGGGTCGTTTTCGCCTTCCAGCTTGGTGAGGAACTCGTCCTCGGCGTCGACACGCAGCACCCGCACGCCCATGTGGCTGGCGAAGGTTTCCATCACCTGGTCGCCTTCGTTCTTGCGCAGCAGGCCGTTGTCGACGAACACGCAGGTGAGCTGATCGCCGATGGCCTTGTGCAGCAGCGCGGCGACGACGGAGGAGTCCACCCCGCCGGAGAGGCCCAGCAGCACGTGGCGGTCGCCGACCTGCTCGCGCACGCGCACGCAGAGGTCGTCGATGATCTGGGCCGGGGTCCACAGGCGCTCGGCCTGGCAGATACCCAGCACGAAGTGCTCGAGGATGCGCTGGCCCTGCTGAGTGTGGGTCACCTCGGGGTGAAACTGCACGCCGTAGAACTGCTTGTCTTCCCACGCCATGGCGGCGATCGGGCAGCTCGGGGTGGAGGCGGTGACGGTGAAGGTCTCCGGCACCTGGGCGACCTTGTCGCCATGGCTCATCCAGACGTCGAGCAGCGCGCGCCCGGTGTCATGGTCGACATGGTCCTTGATGTCCGTGAGCAGGGCGTTGTCGGCGTCGATGCGCACCTGCGCATAGCCGAATTCCTGTTTCTGCGAGCCCTCGACCTTGCCGCCCAGCTGCTCGGCCATGGTCTGCATGCCGTAGCAGATCCCCAGCACCGGCAGGCCCATCTCGAACACGCACTGCGGGGCGCGCGGCGAGGCCAGTTCGGTGACGGATTCCGGCCCGCCGGCGAGGATGATGCCGTTGGGCCGGTACTCGCGGATCTCTTCCTCGCTGATGTCGAAGGCGCGCACTTCGGAGTAGACGCCGATCTCGCGCACACGGCGCGCGATGAGCTGGGTGTACTGGGAGCCGAAGTCAAGAATCAGGATCTTGTGGGCGTGAATGTCGGTCATCTGGCGTTCCTTTGAGAAGCAACAAGGGCCGAAAATGCGAAAGCTGGAAGCGGCGTGGCCACTTCCAGCTTCAAGCTTCCGGCATCAAGCTTGAGTTAGCCCGCCCGGTAGTTGGGGGCCTCTTTCGTGATCTGCACGTCATGCACGTGGGATTCGGCGAAGCCCGCGCCGGTGATCTTCACGAACTCCGGCTTGGTGCGCATCTCGTCGATATCGTGGCAGCCGGTGTAGCCCATGGAGGCGCGCAGGCCGCCCATCAGCTGATGGACGATGGCGCTCATCTGGCCCTTGTAGGGCACGCGGCCTTCGATGCCTTCCGGCACCAGCTTCTCGACGCCGGCGTTCTTGTCCTGGAAGTAGCGGTCGGACGAGCCCTGGGTCTGAGACATGGCGCCCATGGAGCCCATGCCGCGATAGGCCTTGTAGGTCCGGCCCTGGTAGAGCTCGATCTCGCCCGGCGCTTCCTCGGTGCCGGCCAGCAGTCCGCCGATCATCACCGTGCTGGCACCCGCGGCGATGGCCTTGGCCAGGTCGCCGGAGAAGCGGATGCCGCCATCGGCAACGAGCGGGATGTCGAACGGCTTGAGCGCGTCGGCCACATCAGAAACAGCGGAGATCTGCGGCACGCCGACACCGGCGACGATGCGCGTGGTGCAGATGGAGCCGGGGCCGATGCCGACCTTGACGCCGTCCGCGCCCGCTTCGGCCAGCGCCTTGGCGGCAGCGGCCGTGGCGATGTTGCCGCCGATCACCTGCACCTGCGGATAATGTTCCTTGACCCAGCGTATGCGCTCGATGACGCCCTGGGAATGGCCATGCGCGGTATCCACCACGACCACATCGACACCAGCCTCGGCCAATGCCGTGATGCGGTCCGGCGTTTCTGCCCCGGTGCCCACGGCGGCACCGGCGAGCAAGCGGCCATCGCCATCCTTGGCGGCATGCGGATAGGTGCGCGCCTTCTCGATGTCACGCACGGTCACCAAGCCACGCAGGCGGAACTGATCGTCGACCACCAGGATCTTCTCGATGCGATGTTCCTGCAGCTTGGTCTTGATGATGTCCAGCGAGGTGCCTTCGGGCACGGTGACCAGCTTCTCGCGCGGCGTCATGATTTCCGCGACGCTGTCGCCCTTGTCGGGACGGAAGCGCATGTCGCGCCCGGTGACGATGCCCATCAGGGTGTCGCCCTCGACCACCGGAAACCCGGAGTAGCCGTACTCGTTGGCCATCTCGAGCAGATCGGCCAGCTTCGCCTTGGGGCTGACGGTCACCGGGTCCTTGACGATCACGCTCTCGTGCTTCTTCACCTTGCGCACTTCCGTCGCCTGCGCGGCGATGCTCATGCTCTTGTGAATGATCCCGATGCCGCCTTCCTGGGCCATGGCAATCGCCAGGCGGGCTTCGGTCACGGTATCCATCGCGGAGGAAAGCAGCGGGATGTTGAGGTAAAGGTCGCGAGTCAGGCGGGATCTAAGGCTGACGTCTTTGGGCAGGACGTCGGAATAGCCGGGGACGAGTAAAACATCATCGAACGTAAGAGCTTCTTGCGCTATACGTAGCATGTTGCGACACCTGTGGGGAAGCGGGTGCGGGGAAGATTAATCCGCCATTATAACCCCCTATCCCCGTCCTCTCAACGTTTAGGAGATTTGTCAATGCGCTATAAGGGGCGGTTGCTCTCTCCGCCCCCGCCGGAAAGCACTCACGTCCGGCTCACGCCTCCACACGCTCGCCCCACTCGCTGAGATCGGGAATCGAGGCGCGATAGCCCGCCAGCGTTTGGACCCGCTGCCACCACGCGTCGAAGCCCGGGATTTCCGCGAATCGCGCGCTCTCACCGACCAGCTCGAGATAGAAGCATGCAGGCGCGACGAAGAAGTCGGCGAGGCTCGGCCGCTCGCCGGCAAGAAAAGCCGAATCGCCGCGATTGCGCATCAGCTCGGTGAACAGAGTGTGCAACCCATCCAGTTCTTGCTCGACATCCGCCCGCGTCGGATGGCCCGAGTAGGCGGGAAAGCGATGGTAGCCGATGACGCGCACGATGGCGGGGTAGCCATACGAGTCGTGCAGCCCCATGGCCATATCCATGCGGGCGCGGTCGACCAGGTTCTCGGGTACGAAAGACGGTCCCTCGAAGGCGTCGTTGATGTAGCGCAGGATCGCAGCCGTCTCGAGAATACGCAGATCGCCATGGACGAAGACCGGCACCTTGCCGAAGGGATGCAGCCGCCGGTGCGCCTCGGAACGGGGCTCGCCAGCAATCACGTTGACCGGTACCTGGTGGTAGTCGACGCCTTTCTCCGCGAGTAGGCTCCGGACGCTGAAGATGTAGCTGCTGGGATCGTATCCGTAGAGGGTGGGTAGATCGCTCATATCACTCCATGTCGTCGGGTGAATCGTTTGTCGGTAACACAACACCATACCCCGGGCGACGAACCGCCGCGAGCGCGTCAGGCCGGATGGGCGATTCGGTGGCGGCCGCGCTTTGGTCCGGTGCGGGGTGCGACAAGCGATGGAACTCCCGCTGCCAGCGCTCCATGAACGCCGTGCGCCGCGAGGGGTCGACGAACGCGAGCAGCGAGGCGTTAAGTGGAATCGGGTACAAGCGCTCCCCGACCTGGTCGCGCAGCCGCTGGGCCGTGTAAGGGCCCTCGACATCCGAGCGAACGCTGAACAGCGGCGTCTCGCCGGCGATGACACGCTGCCCTTCGCGGCCTAGCAGAAAGTCGAGAAACGCCCGGGCCGCCGCGGGGTGCGGGGCATCGCGATGAATGAACGCCATGCGCATCATGACCAGCGAATAATCCTGCGGCACCTGCACGATGACCTCGGGATGCGATTGCGCCCACACCATGGCGTACGAGCCCAGCAGGTTGTAACCCAGCCAATAGCGCCCCTCACTGAGCCCCTCGAGCATGGCCCGCGTGTTGGCCTCGAGGTTGGTATCGGCCGCCCCCATCGCGGCCACGAGATCCCAAAACCGGGTTGTATAGCGTGCGTCCTGCTGAAAGAGCGAGTAGCCGACACCACTGCGTGAAGGCGAATAGGTCGCCACCTTGTCGCGAAGCGTCTCGCGATGCTGCGTGAGTAGCGTATGCATGTCGGCATGGGTCTTCGGCGGCATCATATGACGCGATAGATCCAACCGGTACGCCATCACGATGGGCTCAAAGGTGAAGCCGAAAACTTCGTCTCGCCACTTGGCCCACTCTGGCCACTCCCGCGCCGCCGTTGAGTCGAGACGCTGGGCATAGCCTTCATTCACGCGCGACATCTGCCAGGGCATGGCGGAGCTGATGACGACATCGGGCGGGTCGTCCGCATCGGCGACACGGGCGTCGACTTCGAGCGTCGAGTGATCGCGGAAGGTCAACTGGATGCGCGGATAGGCCTCCTCGAAAGCGTCCAGCAGGGGTGCTGCGACCTCCCTGTCGAGCGCGGCCTCAACGATGAGCGGGTTATCGGCCCAGGCGAGGCTCGGCGTCAACGCCCCCAAAAGCCAGACGAGCGCCACACAACGAATCGACATCACCCCTCCTCGTGTCGGGTGAGACAAGGAAACAACAGACGGACTCTCAGCCCGCCCTTCTCCGCCGACTCGACCTGCATCCGCGCCTCGTGACGACGCACGATCGAGTCCACGATGGCCAACCCCAGGCCGGAGCCTTCGGTGTCCTGACGACCACCGCGTTCGAAAGGGTGGTGCAAGTGCGCCAGCATCTCGGGCGACACACCTGGCCCATCATCCTCGATATATAACTCCAACGTCTGCGCATGATTTACCGCGCCCAGGGTAATAACGCTGCCGGCAGGCGTATAACGCAGGGCATTGTCGATCAAATTGCCCAACAACTCCTGCAAAGCCCATACCTCGCCCTGGATGTATTGCGGTGATGCTGGAAGAGGCGCCAAACCGATGTCATGTGCTTGTGAGGCATCACGCTGCGCCCAATCGAAAGCCGTTTCATGCAGCAGCGCCACCGCGTCGATACGCGATGTTGCGCTTGCCTCTACCGCATGACGCAGGCGCGCCAGACTCAATAGCTGGTTGGCTAAACGGCTCGTACGCCCCGCACTGCCATGGACCTCGGTTAATGCCTGTCGCCAGGCATCGGGGCTATCGCTTTTCAAGGCCAACTCGCTCGTGGTCTGTAATCCCGCGAGTGGCGTCTTGAGTTGATGGCTGGCATCGGCAGTGAAACGTAACAGCGCTTCTCGGCCTTCACGCTGGCGCGTGAAAAGGGAGTCCAAGGTCTCTGCCATTTCGCGCATTTCCTCGGGTACCCGGGCCTCCAGCGGGCGCATGTCGTCGGCATCGCGCTGGCGCAACTGGTGGCGCAGACGGCGCATCGGCGCGAGCGCCACGCGCATCGCCAGGAGCATCAGGATGCCCGCCAGCAGCACCATGATCACGAAACGGGTGACCGCATGCTCGAAGAGCGTCTCGGTCAGGGCGTCGCGCCCCGACATCGTGTGGCCGACCCAGATCTGCACCGGGTCCTGGGTTTCCCAGCCGGCGGAGTCGAGCTCCCGCCCATAAAGACGCCACTGGGTCCCATGGTATGAGTCATTCAGCCATGTCGGTTGTGAGGACACTCGTCGGCGCCAATCGGGGGAAATACCAAGATCCAAGTTACCCGACACCGTATGGCCGTCGGCGTCCAGCACGGCATAGAACACACGTTCCTGATGACGCGTCGCCAGGATCTGCAACGCCGCCGAGGGAATTTCCACCACCGGCTGGCCCTTTTCCCACTGTATGGCCTCGGCAATGGTCAAGGCGGCGGCTTCGAGTTGACTGTCATAGGCGCGCTCGGCCGCGCGTTGCGAGCTGAAATAGGCCTCGACCAGCAGCAGCACGCCGAGCGCGCTAACGGTCACGACCAGCCAGACGGCCAGGCGGGCTTTCAGCGAGCCTTCCACCTCGATCACGGAGAGACTTCCTCAAGCCGATACCCCATGCCGCGAAACGTGCGAATGCGCAATCCGCTGCCGTCGAGCCGTTTGCGCAAACGGCTGATGTACACCTCCAACGCGTTGGAGCCGACATCGCCGAACCCAAAGAGACGATTCTCCAGAGTCTCGCGCGGCGTGATGCTGCCAGCATGCAGCAGCAGTCCTTCCAACAAGAGCAGTTCACGGCGCGGCAAGTCGAGAACCTGCTCGTCCAGCGTGGCGACGCCCGAGGCAGCATCGAAGGCAAGCGGGCCGAACGCCAGGCGATTATCGGCACGCTGCTGGCTACGGCGCAGCAAGGCACGCACGCGGGCTTCCAGCTCGGCGAGCGAGAACGGCTTGGCCAGGTAATCGTCGGCGCCGAGGTCCAGTCCTTCCACGCGCGCCTCGATGCCGTCACGCGCAGTGAGGATCAGCACCGGCGTGGTGTCGCCACGCCGGCGCAGTTCCGCCAGCAGCGACAGGCCGTCCCCGTCGGGCAGCCCCAGGTCGAGCAGCACCAGATCGAACTGCCCGCTCTGCAGGGCCTCATGTGCCTGCGCGTAATGCGTGAACACGTCGACGGTGTTGCCTAGCGGAGTGAGCGCTTGATCCAGCGAGCGTGCGATCAAGGGATCATCTTCGATGACGAGCAGGCGCATACGACCAATGTCTCATGTGGGCGAACGTACGATGACAGGTTGATGAAAGGTTCTCTCCCTAGCATCGGTACCCGTCATCCATGGCGATGACATCAGCCACCATCGGCATTATTCCAAAGCAGCGCAAAACAAGAGAACAGGAGTTCGCCATGAAGATCAACAAAGGGCTTTCCACCTACGCAAGTATGCTGGCGCTGACGGGCGGTCTCTTGGCCGCTAGTGGCGTACAGGCGCAATCCGAGGATACCGAGTGCATCGCCCCCGCCAAGCCGGGCGGCGGCTACGACCTCACCTGCCGTCTCGCCGCCAATGGCCTGGACAAGACCGGCATGATCGACACGCCCATGGCCGTGACTTATATGCCGGGCGGCATCGGGGCCGTAGCATACAACCATGTCAACGGCGTACGCGACGACGATCCCAACCTCATCGTCGCCGCCAGCACAGGCGCGGCCGTGAACCTGGCATTGGGCAAATTCGGCCAATACGATGCCGATGACGTTCGCTGGCTGGGTGCCCTGGGCGTCGACTACGGCGCCATCGTGGTCAACGCCGACGCGCCCTGGCAGTCGCTCGATGAGTTGATGAAAGATCTCAAGGCCAACCCGGGCGACATCGCCTTCGGGGCGGGCGGTACCGTGGGCAGCCAGGACTGGATGAAGGCTGCGCTCACCGCCAAGTCCGCCGACCTCTCTCCGCGCAAGCTCAAGTACGTGTCCTTCGAGGGCGGCGGCGAAGCCCTGGCGGCGCTGCTGGGTGACCACATTCAGGTCTTCACGGGCGATCTTTCCGAGCTCAAGTCGCAGCTGGAAAGCGGCAAGATTCGCGTGCTGGCCTCACTGTCCGAAGAGCGCATGGGCGGGCCTTACGCCGACATCCCCACCGCGGCGGAGCAAGGCTATGACGTGCAATGGCCTATCTGGCGCGGCTATTACATGGGCCCCAACGTCAGCGACGAGGCTTATCAGACGTGGGTACAGCGCATGAAAGAGCTTTCCGAATCGCAAAAGTTCGCCGAACTGCGCAAGGACCGAGGCCTCTTCCCGATGTCGCGCTTCGGCCCCGAGTTCAATGACTACGTGCTGGACCAAGTCGACCAGTTCGAATCCTTGGCTAAAGAAGTAGGTCTGAAGCAATGACATTCGCCGCCGACCGGTTGTTGGGCATTGTCCTGATCGGTCTGGCGGCGTTCGTCGCCGTCCAGGCCATCCAACTGGAAGTGCCCTTCAGCTACGACCCCGTAGGCCCACGCGCCTTTCCGCTCGGTCTTGCCATCCTGCTGACGGCACTGGCCAGCGTGTTGATCGTGAAACCCGGCACCAACGAGGCGTGGCCCGGTCGCCAGCTCAGCATGAAGTTGCTGCTGGTGCTGGCCACGCTTCTGGTCTATGCCCTGCTCTTCACCAAGCTCGGCTTCATCATCACCTCGCTACTGGCCGTCGCGAGCCTGTCTCGCATCTTTGGCGCGCCATGGGGCAAGGCACTACTGACCGGTGGGCTCATGGCCGTCGTCAGCTATTTCCTTTTTGCGAATGCATTGGGGATCTCGCTGCCCAGCGGTTACTGGGTCGAGCCCTTTCTATAACGGAGCGCCCTCATGTTCGATTTCCTGATCCATGGCTTCGACGTCGCCCTTAGCCCGCTGAATCTCGGCTTGGCTTTGCTCGGTGCGCTTCTCGGCACACTCTTCGGGGCACTGCCCGGCATCGGTCCGATCAACGGGATCGCGATCCTGATGCCGTTGGCCTATACGCTCGGCCTGCCCGCCGAGTCGGCGTTGATTCTCCTCGCCGCTATCTACACGGGGGCCGAGTACGGCGGGCGCATGTCGAGCATTCTGCTCAACGTGCCCGGCGATGCCGGGGCCGTGATGACCACGCTCGACGGCCATCCGCTTGCCAAGAAGGGGCTGGCCGGACCGGCGCTCGGCCTGTCAGCGGTGAGCTCATTCGTCGGCGCGACCATCGCCATCATCGGCCTGACGCTGTTCGCGCCGTTGCTGGCGGAAGTGGCGGTGATGTTCGGTCCCGCCGAGTTCTTCGCGCTGATGGTGTTCGCCTTCGCCTCCATGTCCGTGATGATGGGCAAGGATCCCGTCAAGACCGCCATTGGCGCCGTGCTGGGGATCTTGATCGGCACCGTGGGCGTCGATTCAAGCACCGGCGTGCTGCGCTATACCTTCGGCCTGCCCGAGCTTTACGACGGTATCGATTTCGTCGTCATGATCATCGGCCTGTTCGCGATCAGCGAAATACTCCTGATGCTGGAGCACGCCAATCGCAAGGATGGCAACGACGGCCTCCCGCCGCTGGGACGCGTCTTCGTCAGCCTCAAGGAAGTGCTGGCCTGCAAGTGGACGATGGGACGCTCGGGCCTGATCGGTTTTATCATCGGCATATTGCCCGGCACCGGTGCCTCGGTGGGCGGCGCGGTCGCCTATACCACGGAGAAGCGCCTGAGCGACAAGGACAATTCATTCGGCACGGGCAACATGCGCGGCCTAGCGGCGCCGGAGGCGGCCAATAACGCCTCGGCGGTGGGCTCGTTCGTGCCCATGCTGACGCTGGGCATTCCCGGCTCCGGCACCACGGCGGTGCTACTCGGCGCGTTGATGCTCTACAACATCACCCCCGGCCCCATGATGTTCAGCGAACGCCCGGAAGTCGCCGGCGGCCTGATCGCCTCGCTGTATATCGGCAATATCGTACTGCTGGCGCTCAACCTGCCATTGGCCGGCGTATTTGCCCGCGTACTGACGATTCCACGCTGGGTGCTGGTGCCAGGCATCGCGATTCTGGCCTTCGTCGGCGTTTTCCAGCTCCATTCCAATCTTGCGGCTATCTACCTGATGCTCATCATCGGTGTGTTCGGCTACTTACTGCGCAAGCTAGGCTTCTCGCTGGCGCCTGTCATCCTGGGCTACGTCCTCGGCGGGCTGATGGAACAGAATCTGCGGCGCGCGCTGTCCATCAGCGGCGGTGACCTCGGCATCCTGTGGCAATCCGGCATCTCGCTCGGCCTCTGGATCGCCGCGCTCGCCCTGCTGCTCCTGCCCTGGCTGCTGCCCAAGCTGTGGCAAGCCAAGACCAGCAAGGCTTGAAGCGGCAAAGCAACAGGCCCACGCATCAGACATCGAGATGCGTGGGCTTCTTTTTTTAGACCTCTTCCCGGAAATTCGTCGACCACTTGCCATCCATTAAGTCTACACATACACTATCTATAAATAGCTTTTGTGTAGACTTAATGGATCAGATCACCGCCCGTGAGCGGCTCGACTACTGGGACCGCCAACACCGGTATGTATTTACCCTCTCGGACCTGGCCAAGATCTTTCCCGAAGACAGTCCAAAGACGCTTCAGGAAGGGATCAATCGACTACGTCGACATGGCATGCTCGAGGCAGTCAGTCGCGGCGTGTATGTCTACAAGCTGTCACGGCACCATGACGCCGACCTACTCGAACGAATCGCCAAGGCCATGCGCCGCGGCGAGTACAGCTATGTCAGCCTCGAGTCCGCGCTCTCGGAATATGGCGCGATCTCGCAGATTCCTGTCGATCGACTGACGATCATGACCACAGGCCGCAAGGGGGAATATCGAACCCCTTATGGCACCATTGAATTCACCCATACCAAACGATCCGTTCCCCAATTACTGGATCGGATGCGCGACGTCGGACGTCCCTTGCGGCTAGCAACGCCCCAAGCCGCCTGGGCTGATCTCAAGCGTGTCGGGCGTAATACCCACCTTGTCGATGAAGCGAGCCTGCCGTATGAACACTGAACGCGCCAACTTCGACGAGCTGGTCGCTCGAGCGATGGCCCAGCCCGGTCGTGCCGCCATGCGCCCGGTAATCGAGAAGGAGCTGTTGCATCTCGACATCCTGTTCGCACTCGAGCGAGAACGGCTCCTGGACCAGCTGACCTTTCAGGGAGGAACGTCGCTTCGCTTGTGTCAGGGCTCACCACGCTTCAGCGAAGACTTGGATTTTGCCGGCGATTGGAATTTCTGCAGCCAAGACCTGTCCCGCATTCGCGAGTGTATCGAGGATTACGTCAGCAAGCGCTATCAGCTCGAGGTCAGCGTCAAGGAACCGAAGGAACTGCGCGAAGAACCCGGCTACCGAGATATTCGCGTCGACAAATGGCAGGTTTCCGTCGTGACGGCACCAGCCCGAAAGGACATTCCCAAGCAGCGCATCAAACTGGAAGTGGCCAGCCTCCCGGCGTATACGCGGGAAGCACATGCGATCCAGGTCCACTACCCTTTTCTACCGGATGGCTACAATGACTTGCTGATCATGACGGAAAGCCTAGAGGAGGTCATGGCGGATAAGTTGATCTCACTGGTCAACACAAAGAAATACGTGCGGCATCGTGACATCTGGGACCTGGCCTGGCTCAAGCAGCAAGGGGCATCTCCCGACGTCGAGCTCGTCAAGCGCAAGATTCAGGACTACACCGTGGAGCACTACCCTGACCGGGCCAGGGACATGCAATCACGTCTGGCCGGCGTTGTTTCGGGTACGGCTTTTCAGGGTGAAATGGCCCGCTTTCTGCCCACAGAGACAGTCGACCGGACGATAAGGAATCCCCGCTTTGCCGACTTTCTCACCCGTGAGATCACCGCCATGCTAGAGCAGGTAATCATCACACTCGAAGGCCCGAAGCCCGGATCATCCAGCCCGGAATTTACTCTCTAGGGAGCACCGCTCCCAAACACCTCTAGCCACCACGCTGGCCGTATGAGAGTCGGCGTGAAGTCCTGATAGCGATGGCTCGTAGCCACAATGCTAGACTCCCCTTTTCTCAATCTTACCCAACTTTGCGAGGCCTGCGATGGATGATACTGGCACCCCCAACGCCCTGTCCGTCAGTGAACTCAACCGCCAGGCCCGTCTAATGCTGGAGCGCGGCTTCGGCGAGTGTTGGGTGGAAGGCGAGATTTCGGGCGTGGCGCGGCCGGCGTCGGGGCATATCTATTTCACGCTCAAGGACGACCGTGCCCAGTTGCGCTGTGCGTTCTTCCGCAACCGGGCGCGCTTGATGCGTGCGCCGCTCAAGGATGGCGACCGGCTGCGGGTACGCGGGCGCGTGTCGGTGTTCGAGCCGCGTGGCGACTACCAGTTGATTGTCGAGGCGGTGCAGGCGTCGGGGGAAGGCGAGCTGCTGGCGGCGTTCGAGCGGCTCAAGGCGAAGCTTTCCGCCGAGGGTGTCTTCGCCAACGCGCGGCCGTTGCCTTGCCCACCTCGCCATCTGGCCATCATCACCTCGCCTACCGGCGCGGCGGTGCGTGACGTGCTGGCGGTGTTGCGCCGCCGTTGGCCGGCACTGGAGGTGACGATCTTGCCGGTGCCGGTGCAGGGCCGCGAGGCGCCACCGGCGATCATCCGCGCTATCGCCCAGGCCAATCAACGCGCCCAGTCGCCGGACGACACCGTCGATGCCCTGCTCGTCACGCGCGGCGGCGGCAGCCTGGAGGATCTGTGGGCATTCAATGACGAACATCTGGCGCGGGCGATCCATCATTCTCGCCTGCCGGTGATGTCGGCGGTGGGCCATGAAGTGGATGTCACGCTGGCGGATTTCGCCGCCGATGAGCGTGCGCCCACGCCGTCCGCCGCCGCCGAGCGCTTGGTCCCTGACTGGCGGGAGCAGCAAGCGCAGCTGCAAGTCGCCGAACGCGGCCTGACACGCGCCATGCAGGCGCGCCTGGAGCGCGACGGTCAACGCCTCGATCATACCCGGGCGCGGCTGCGCCATCCCGGTGAGCGTCTGGCCGAGCAACGTCGGCGCTTGGAGAGCTGGGAAACGCGCCTGCGGCTTGCCATGCGACGCCGACTCGACCGCGAGCGCCAGCATCACGAGACGCTGACACGCCGCGTGGAACGCCAGGACCCACGTCTTGCCATCACCTCGCTCCAGCAACGCCTGACGACTCTGGAGCGCCAACTGCATGCCGCCTTGCCGCGCCGCCTCGATCAGTCCCGGGAACGCCTCGAAGCCCTGGCACGCGAGCTCAACGCGGTCAGTCCGCTGGCGGTGTTGGGACGCGGTTATTCAATTCTCGAGGACGACGAGCGCCATATCGTGCGCAATGCACACGACACCCAGCCCGGCCAGACCCTCACCGCGCGACTCGGTGAGGGGCGGCTTAAGGTAGAGGTGAAGCGCCGCTTCAAACGCTGAAAACGCGGCTCAGCGCTGGGCCCGGCGCGGCTGGGCGTCGTCGTTCTGAGCCGACTGCGGCTGCGTGCTGGGTTTGAAGCTGCTCGGTTCCAGGTCGTGGCGGGCCAGCAGCTTGTAGAAGTCGGTGCGGTTACGCCCGGCGATGCGCGCAGCCTGGGTGACGTTACCTTCGGTGATCTTGAGCACCTTGACGAGATAACTGCGCTCGAAGCCTGCGCGTGCCTCGTTGAACGACGGCAAGGCGTTTTCCTCGGCCGCCAGCGCCTGCGCCACCAACGCCTCGGGGATGATCGGCGAACTGGTCAGCGCCACGCACTGCTCGACGACGTTGACCAACTGACGCACATTGCCCGGCCAGGCGCTGGAGGCCAGCAGGTTGAGCGCTTCCGACGAGAAGCCTTTGACGAAGGGCTTGTGGCGCTCGGCGGCCTGCCCCACCAGGTACTTGGCCAGCAGCGGTACGTCCTCGGCGCGCTCCTTGAGGGCCGGCAGCTTGAGATTGACGACGTTGAGGCGGTAGTAAAGATCCTCGCGGAAGTCGCCCTCGTGCATGGCGCGGTCGAGGTCGCGATGCGTGGCGGAGATGATGCGCACGTCGATGGGCACCGAGGTGGTCGAGCCCAGCGGGCGAATCTGACGTTCCTGCAACGCGCGCAGCAGCTTGACCTGCAATGTCAGCGGCATGTCGCCGATCTCATCGAGGAACAGACTGCCCCCATCGGCGGCAAGAAACAGCCCTTCGTGCTGGCTGACCGCGCCGGTAAAGGCGCCCTTGGCGTGGCCGAACAGCTCGCTTTCCAGCAATTGCTCGGGCAGTGCACCGCAGTTGATCGCCACGAATGGCTTGTCGGCGCGTCCACTGGCCTGGTGGATAGCGTTGGCGAGCAGTTCCTTGCCGGAGCCGGATGCCCCGGTGATCAGCACACTGACATCGGACGCCGCCACCATGCGCGCCTGCTCGAGGATGCGCTCCATCTGCGGGCTGCGGGTGATGATCTCGGCCCGCCAAGCATCGTCGCCGGCACCATGGGTGCTCGCCGTTTGCGACAAGGCCTCCTCAATGGCGGCAAACAGCTCGTCGCGGTCCACCGGTTTGGTGAGAAAGCTGAATACCCCTTGGCGCGTGGCGCTCACCGCATCGGGAATCGAGCCGTGCGCGGTGAGAATGATCACCGGCATGCCCGGCGCACGGCGCTGCAATTCATGAAACAGCGCCATGCCGTCCATTTCGTCCATGCGCAGATCGGAGAGCACCAGGTCGGGGCGGTCTTCGGCGAGACACTCCAACGCCTGCCGCCCGCTTTCGGCAGTGGTCACACGGTAACCTCGGCTTTCCAGGCGCATGCCCAAAAGCTTGAGGAGGCTGGGGTCGTCATCGACCAGCAGAATATGGGCGGCGGCGTGCTTCACGAATCTCTCCTTGGTAACCGTCGCGCCGTCATGGCGATTGCTCATGGCGCGAGTTGATGCTCTGTTCGATGGCCGTCAAGGCGTCGAGTTTCTCGGCGAGATCATCGCGCTCACGTTCTAACGCCTGGCGGCGCGATTCGCTCTTGGCGAGATCGCTGGCCAAATCGCGGCGTGTCTCAAGCTCGTTGAGCCATTGCCGCAGCAGGGGCTGCAAACGGCTCGGCGCAGCCGAGATATCGGCCTTGTAAAGCTCAGACGCCTGTTCCCAGCCGTCGCGTTCACCCCATGCCAGCACCGCTGCGCGTGCCAGCTTGAGATGCGGCATATCACCCTCGAGGCGCGTCAGCATGGTGTCGCGCCACTCGCTATCGCCGCGTTGCGAAGCGAGCCCGAAGGCGATCCAGTCATCCACCAGGCAGACATTGTCGGCCAGCTTGGGGATGTCGTCATTACAAGAGGTGACCGGGGCTGCCGGAGCGGATGTCTCTTGGGTCATCCACTGGCACCCGGTCAACAGCGAGCCAGCGCACAATGCCACTAGCAGCATCCGGATGTTCATGCGTTCGAGTTCCTTGCGTTTAGCGCCGGCTGCGTCGTGGCCGGCGTCGTTATGGAAGCGTCGTCGCCATCGGCTCCTTCCTCCGGCGACGTCACCTCGGGTAGTGTCAGTCGGAAGCAAACCGGGAAGGTGTCATCCTCGACCAACTCCAAGCGTCCATCTTGAACCTTGGCGCAATCGGCAGCTACCGACAAGCCGATGCCCGAGCCCTTGAGGGCACCCTGGCGCCGCATACGGCCTTGATAGAACGCCTCGAAAAGGTGCGCGCTATCATCATCATCGATGGGCTCGCCGGTATTGGCGACCTCGACGATCAGCGAGGCGTGATGTTGTCTAGCACGCAGTGCCAGATGGCCGCCGTCCTCGCCGTATGCGATGGCGTTGGAAATCAGGTTATCCAGAATGCTGGCCGTACGTTCGCGATCAGCCTGCCAAGGCAGCGGCATATGCCGCGGCCATTCGACCTGCATGCCTTTCTTGTCGAGCGCCAAGCGATGCTTGGCGAGCACCTCCTGAATCACCGTGACCAGGTCGAAGCGCGTGACCTTGAGCCCCCGGCTGTGCTGCAACAGATTATAGTCGAGCAATTGCTCAATCAGGTCCTGAAGTTCCTGACCACTGACATCGATCAAGCCGACAATTTCCCGCTGACGCTCGCTGAGTTCGCCGACCACGCCATCGGACAGCAGCGCCGTGCCTTCCCGCACGCTGGCCAGCGGGGTTTTCAGCTCATGAGACATATGCCGCAGAAACTGCTGCTTCTGCGCCTCGAGTTCGGAGAGGCGCCCGGAGAGCCAAGTCAGCCGCTCGCCGAGCCTGACCAGTTCCGCCGGCCCTTGGATATGCTGCGGCGAGGCCGGTTCCATGCCACTGCCCAGGCTGAAGATACGCCGCTCGAGCTGGCGAATGGGGCGGATGATCAGCCAGGTAAAGATCAACATCAGCCCTAGACTGACCGAGACCAGTGCGGCGGTCTGCAGCCACAGCTGCCCGCGTACGGTGCTGGCACGCTCGCGAATGTTTTCGATACGCTCATCGATCAGTTGGTTGGTGGCCTGGCGAACGTTGTCGGTACGCTGGGAGAAGTCGCCAAATGCCGCCAGCTGCTCACGAACTTCCTCGATGGGCATTTCCGGCAGGGCCTCGAGTTCGCCCAGTTGCTCACGCAGGCGCGGGATATCGGGATCGTCGGGCAGCAGGGGGGCATGCTCGTCGAGCAGTTCCGCGTAGCGCTGGGCCTTCTCGGTATAGATGCTGAGCAACCCTTCCTGCTCGAGCACCGCGTACTGACGCGCGCTGCGCTCCATTTCCAATGCTAGATTGCTCAATGTGCGGGCACGGCGGGTTTGCTCCACCGCTTGCCGCGCGCTGACATCGGCCAGCGATGAGAGCTCGGAGAGTGCCTGGCCGGCCTGAAACATGAGCACGGCAATTGGCAGCATCACCATCACAAAGGCGAGCATTACCAACTGCAGTAACGAACGAGGACGCCAGCGGCGGGAGACCTGAGTGGTCATGAGCGCGATTCTATGCAGAAAGAGAGTGGATGCCATGTCATCTTACCCGCATAGGATAACAGAGTTGCGTTCGCATGCCGGTTTCCGCATCGCCGCACCGATCGAAAGCGAGGAGTAAGCCCCATTCAGCCATGAATACCCGACGCATCCGCTAGGCACATCCCAGCGGCTCACAAGACGCGCAAAAAAATGGGCCGGAAATCCGGCCCAAGGTACGCAGGGAACTGAAGGGTCAAGTGAACACTCTCGAACATCCACCTGGCTGAATTCTCGAGAGTGATCGAGGGGCTCGAAAGCCCACGAAGCCATGAGGTCCATACATTGCCAGGAAAAGGCCCTCATGTTGACGGCATAGCCGCCACTTCGTTTCGTGTGCCACGTCGCCAAGGGCGGCGCGGCGAAGTTAGCCCCCGAAGGGGTGGCATCCTTGCCTGGGCATCCTTGCCCTTTTGGTACCTTTCCATGCCCGTAGGCGGTACCCGTCTCATCGCAACCTAAGTCACACATCGCGTGGAGCAGACGCTGATCAATCTAGCCGGGACATTGCGCACAGGGTTGTGATCGAAACGCCCTGGCTTGATCGATCGAGAAACGGCTCGAGCCGTATTGAACCGTTTCCCGTTGCTCATCCTATATATTGCGATAGCCATGCCAGTTTTTAAAAAGTCATTTAAAAACATGAAGTTAAAAATTCCACCTGCAGGCCAAAACCGCACGAAAGGTTCTTACATCGAAAATCGAGGGCATTGCGGCGCTCATAGTGTCGCTATCCACCAACGCTATTCCGAACGTATAAATAAATATCAATAAAAACAGGTTCTTATAACGTATCTATTTGGCGACACCCTATCAGATGGGAGCGACACTGCATGCCGCCGGACAGGCGAGTATCGATGCCGCCTTGCCGTTGAGCGGCGGCACAGGGCTGGCGTTCAACCGAGGGGTTTGAGCAACACCTTGGATTGGCGCGCATGGTTATAGGAATCGCGCCGCAGGTGTGGCAGTACCTCTAGACCGTCGAGTCGGAAGCCATGCTCGAGGAACCAGTGCGTGGTGTGGGTGGTAAGGGCAAACAAGGCGCTGTAGCCGCGCCGACGGGATTCACGCTCGACCTCGGCCAATAGTAGATCGCCGCGCGCACCACCGCGATAATCGCCATGCACGGCGACACACGCCAGTTCCCCCATACCCGCCTCGGGGTAGGCATGCATGGCACTGCAACCGATGATCATGCCATCGCGTTCGATCACCCAGTAGTCGTCGATCTGATGTTCGAGCCGCTCCCGCGAGCGCGCCACGAGCATGCCGCGCTCCTCCAGCGGACGCAGCAATTCGAGCAAGCCGCCCACGTCTTCCAGCGTCGCGCGGCGCAACTGCTCGTAGCGATGCTGGGTGATCATGGTCCCCACCCCATCGCGGGTGAACAGCTCGCCAAGCAAGGCGTCGCGATCATGCCAGGAAAGCAGGTGTGTGCGGGCCACCCCATGACGCGCCGCTTCACACGCCGCGCCCAGGTGACGCGCCAGTTCGCTGCCCGGCGCCGCCTGACGCCGTAACGGATCCGCCTCCAGCGGGGTAAGCTGGCGCTGTAGCATGCCGCTGGCATCGTGCAGCCCCGCCGCGTCGCCAAGCAGAATCAGCTTGTCGGCACCCAGCCCCATGGCAACGTGTTGGGCGACATCGGCCGCGTCGAGATCGAATACCTCACCGGTGCTCGAATAACCCAGCGGCGGCACCAGTACCAAGGTTTCCTTCGCCAGCAAGTCGGCGATGGCCTGGCTACGCACGCGGCGCACCTCGCCGCTATGGTGGAAATCGATACCATCGCGCACGCCCAGCGGTTTGGCGGTCACCAGATTGCCGGAGACCACCGTCAGCTCGACGCCATGCAGCGGCGTGTTGGGCAGCCCCAACGAGAGGCGTGCCTCGATCTTGAGGCGCAGCTCGGCGGCGATGCGTTCGACATGGCGCATGATCGCCTCGTCGGCCACCCAACGCCCTTCGATCCGGCGCGGCTCGATCCCCGCCTCGCTCAGCGCCTCGCCCACCTGCGGACGAATGCCGAAGACCATCACCAGGCGCACGCCTAGGGTATGCAGCAGCGCCAGGTCCTGAAGCAGCGGCTCCCATCGCTCGGATGCCAATGCCTCGCCTTCGATGAGCACCACGAACGTACGCCCGCGATGCGCATTGATATACGGAGACGAATTACGAAACCAATCGGCGAAGGGGAAACGCGTGTTCAAGGCCCGCTCCAGCTGCAGGAAGAAAGAGATACTGACTATATCAGAGGCAATGAAAAGGCGGGACCGGTGTTCTCCGATCCCGCCTTGCGTACGCGCCCGATGCTCGGCGATGCGTTAGCCGAAGAAGCCCTTGAACATGAAGAAGAACATGATCGACAGCAACGCCCCGGCTGGCAGGGTGATCACCCAGGACAGCACGATAGTGCCCAGCACGCGCATGTTGAGTGCCGTGATCCCGCGGGCCAGGCCGACGCCGAGCACCGCACCGACCAGCGTCTGCGTCGTGGAGACCGGCAAACCGGTCCCCGAGGCCAGCACGACGGTCGTCGCCGCCGCCAGGGTCGCCGCGAAACCACGACTCGGCGTCAGTTCAGTGATGCCCGTACCTACCGTGGCGATGACCTTGTGGCCATAGGTGATCAAGCCGACGACGATACCGCCGCCGCCCAGTACCAGTACCCACCACGGCAATGCGGCGGCGCCGCTAACATCGCCGCTCGATTCGACGACGCTGATGACCGCTGCCAGCGGCCCCACGGCGTTGGCGACATCGTTGGAGCCGTGCGCGAATGCCATGGCACAGGCAGTGAACATCATCAGCACGCCGAACACGCGTTCGACGCTGTTGAAGTCGAACGGCGAACCGCCGCGCTTGCGTTTGGCGCGAGCGACGCGATTTTCCATCAGAATGCCGATGACCATCACCACCAAGCCGATCCCGATCGCGATCAACAGGCTGTCACCAAAGCTCATTTTCAGCCCGACATGGGAAAGCCCTTTGACCAGCGTGACCATCGCTATGATGAAGCCGACCATGAAGATATAACCGGGCACATAGCGCTTGGCCGCCGCGAAGGGATCGCGGTTCTCGAAGATCAAAAACTGCACCGACTTGAACAGTGCAAAGGCAATGGACCCCGCCAACAGCGGCGACACCACCCAGCTTGCCGCGATCTGACCGACTTTGGGCCAGCCGACGGAGTCGACGCCAAGCCCGGCAACCGCGAAACCGACAATGGCTCCGACGATGGAGTGCGTGGTAGACACCGGCCAACCGCGCATGGAAGCGATGAACAGCCACACGCCTGCGGCCAGCAACGAGGCCAGCATGCCGTAAACCAGCAACTGCGGGTCATCGGAAAGCAAGCTGGGGTCGATGATCCCTTTGCGAATGGTGTCGGTGACCTGGCCCCCCGCCAGCCATGCCCCGAGAAATTCGAACACCACGGCGATGAGAATCGCCTGACGAATGGTAATGGCCTTGGACCCCACGGAGGTTCCCATGGCGTTGGCCACATCGTTGGCCCCTACCCCCCAGGCCATGAAGAAACCGAAAATGCAGGCGAGAATGATGAAGACATCGCCGTACTGCGCAATGATGGACATGGGCAAGTTCTATCTGGCTGGCGTGAGACGGAAAATCACACGGCCCGCGTTTAGCGGGCCGTGAGAATTTGAAGACGGCTGCCGACGCGTTCGGCGCGATCGGACAGCTCACCGATCCATTCGATGATCTTATAGAGGAAGATCACATCGACCGGCGGCAACTCGGCCTCCAACTCGAAGAGCTGGCGACGAATATGCACCTGCTGATCGTCGGCCTGATGCTCGAGATCATGAAGCTCGCGGATAAAATCCTGCATGAGATCGCCGACGTTACGTCCAAAGCCGGAATCGAGCAGCTCCTGAAGCTCTTCAAGCGCCTTGCGCGCTTGGCCCACGGTGGCGATAGCGGTTTCGAGATAGGCACGCATCGAAGGCGCCAGCGACTCCGGCACCTGCATCTGGCGGCCCAGCATGATGCCGGTAATATCGCGCGCCTTGTTGGCGATCTTATCCTGTACGCTGATCAACTCCAGCAGGTCGGAACGCGAGACCGGCAGGAACATGCTATTGGGAAGGTTGAGACGCAATTCGGTCTTGAGGGTATCGGCCTCGTGCTCGAGCTCGGTGATCGCTTCTCGATGCTTGGCGGCGTCGTCCCAGTTGCCCGCCTGCGTGGCATCGAAAAACGGCAGGAGTCGTTCGGCGCATTCGCTTGTCTTGACGATATGCGCGAGCAAAGGCTCGAAAGGCGAGCGCCCGAACAAAGCCGAAAACGGATTGGAAGTCACCATAATGTCAGATTCGATGCGTTGGGAATGGCGGCGTCAGTATAGTGACTGCACCCCTTCTCGTCATGGAAAATTCACCCTCTTGTCATCAACGCATAAGGACAGGCATGGCTCAGGAAATCGAACTCAAGCTCGCCCTCGGCGCTAACGGCCCGCATGCGCTGCGCCAACATCCGCGACTCGCGCACCACAGCATGCAGCGTGCGTGGCTCGCCAACACCTACTACGACACGCCAGGGCGCGCCCTGGAGCGCGCGCGTATCGCGCTGCGCATTCGCCGTACGCCAAACGGCTACCTGCAGACTCTCAAGACGGCAGGCAGCGGTCAGGGCGGCCTGCATGCACGCGGCGAATGGGAATGGCCGATCAAGGGTGACGAACTGGATATCGACGGCATCCGTCAGCATGCGCCGGACACCATCGACGAAGCGGATCTCGCCCAACTTGCTCCGCGCTTCACCACTGACTTCACTCGCGAGCGCTGGGACGTCATCGAGGCGGACGCCACCATCGAGGTCGCGCTGGATATCGGCACCATTCATGCCGGCGAGCGGCAGGTCGCGATCCGCGAGCTCGAGCTCGAGCTCAAGGCAGGCAGCGCCGATGCCCTGTGGCAACTGGCTGCCTCACTGGCAGATAGCGTGGCACTACGCCCCGCCAATGCCAGCAAGGCCCAGCGCGGCGCCGCCCTGCATGACGGCTGGACGCTCCCCGACAACGCCGCAGAGCTGTGCAACGCCACTCCGAGGCAACACGCCGACCAGGCGATCGCCGCCCTCGACGCACTGAGCGATAGCGGCGAAGCCGAGTTTTTGACCCGCGCTCAGCACGCCTTCTGGTCGCTGGCCGAAGACACTAATCTGGCCACGGCCGTGCGTCAGCCGGCTGGTTGGCTGGCCGAAACGCTCGACGGGCCGCAGTGGCTGACCCCACAATTCGGACAACACAGCCTGGCCCTGCTTGCCGCGCTGGATGCGCACTGAGTCGAGCTCGACTAGCTACGCCCAAGGCGATAACACTTGGCAGATTTGCGACCGGCCGCCATCGGCCTACGTACCCGCTTGTTCCAGATTATCTTCGAGTCGGACAGCCGTTTGGCCAAGGGCTTCGACATCGCCCTGATCCTGATGATCCTGGCTAGCGTGGCCGTGGTCATGCTGGATAGCGTCGACAGTTATCACAGCGCGTTCGGCACGCTCTTCTACGAAGCGGAATGGGCTTTCACGCTACTGTTCACGTTGGAGCTGGCGGTACGCCTGTACTGTCTAGAGCGGCCTCTCAAATATCTGACCTCGTTCTATGGCGTCGTCGACATGCTGTCGATACTGCCCACCTGGCTGGCCCTGCTGCTCCCCTGGGGGCAGTCACTGCTAGTGGTGAGGCTGCTGCGCGTGCTGCGCATCTTCCGCGTGCTACGGCTGATGCAGTTCGTCGGCGAGGGGCGGCTATTGGTCGATGCACTTAGAAATAGCTGGCATCAGATATTGCTGTTTCTGTTCGCCGTGCTGATGATCGTGATCATCTTCAGCAGCGTGGTCTATCTGATCGAACCCCCCGAAGCGGGCTTCACCAACATTCCCACGGCGGTCTACTGGGGCGTCGTCACCCTGACCACGGTAGGTTATGGCGACATCACGCCGGTCACCCCGCTGGGCCAGTTCATCTCGATGATGGTCATGCTGATCGGTTATTCGATCATCGCCGTGCCCACCGGGGTGTTCTCCGCCGAGGTGATTCGCTCGCTGCGCGAGCAGCGTTATTCCAGCGAAGCCTGCCCTGGGTGCGGCCTCGATCGCCACGAGCACGACGCCCGCTATTGTCGGCGCTGCGGCACCTGGCTCGACGAGAACACCGAAGATCCGCGCCATGAAGACGACGCGGACCCAGCTAACGAGTAGAAGACGCGCGACTAGGCAGTGAACGGCGCCGTGTCGCCGCGCCCTTCACGGACGACGGTAGGCGGCATCTCGCGCATATCGACCACCGTGGTCGGATCCAGGTGGCAGGCGCCGCCGTCGATGACGGCATCGAGGTGAGCGCCGAAGCGTTCGCGGATCGCCTCGGGGTCGGTCATCGGCAGATCGTCGTCGACGGGAATCAACGTCACGCTCATCAACGGCTCGCCCAGCGCCGCGAGCAACGCATGGCTGATGCGATGATCCGGCACGCGCACCCCGATGGAGCGCCGCTTGGGATGCAAGAGCAGACGCGGCACCTCGTTGGTGGCATTGAGAATGAAGGTATACGGTCCCGGCGTATGCGCCTTGAGCAGGCGGAACACGTCGTTATCGACCTTGGCGTAAGTGCCGATCTCGGACAGGTCGGAACACACCAGCGTGAAGTTATGCTTGTCATCCAGCGAGCGCAGCCACTTAATCTTCTCGATGGCCTTCTTCTCGCCCAGGCAGCAACCGAGCGCATAGCCGGAATCGGTCGGATAGGCGATCACGCCGCCACCGCGCAGCAACGAGATCGTCTGATCGATGAGCCGTTTCTGCGGGTTGTCGGGATGGATCTGAAAGAACTGGGTCATGCCTGCCTCCTTGGGCCGGAAGAACGAACCGGAAGAACCGAGGACCAAACGTGCTGAGTAGCGTAGGTGCTGGGCCGCACGGTGTGCCTCGTCCCCAGCATTAACCTTACGCGGCGAATCTCGCAAGCCTGGGGTGACGCCACACCGGTGTCACCGAACAGCGTGGCGGCGCACTCATCACGCCCGGTGCCAACGGTCCACCCGGATAGTGAAAATCGCTGCCTTGCGATCCCATGAGCTCGCGCGCTTCGAGCTGACGGGCCAGGTCACGCCCCACGTCGGCGTTCTGATGCCCGCTGATCAATTCGGCGGCTTCCCCGCCGGCTTCGCGGAAGCTGTCCAGCAGCTGGCTACGCTTGCGATGCGTGAGGCGATAGCGCAACGGATGCGCAAGCACCGCGATGCCCTGGCTGTCGCGAATCCATTCGACCACTTCGCTGAGATACGGCCAATGGGTCTTCACATCACCGGGCTTCCCGGCGCCCAGATACTTCTTGAAGGCCGTCGGCATGTCCGGGACCAAGCCCGCGGCCACCAGAGCCTTGGCGAAGTCCGGCCGTCCCAGAGGACGCTCGCTGCCGGCCTGCTCGCGGGCACGCGCCAGGGCGTCTTCGAGGCCGATCTTTTCCAGGCGTCGGGCGATTTCCTGGGCTCTTGCTACACGGGCCTGCGCCTGCGCTTCGAGCCCGGGTACCAGGGCGCCACTGGCACCCTCGGGCAACAACGCCACCACGTGAATGCCGATACCACGCCACAGGGTGGATAACTCGCTTCCCGCCAGGCAACGCATGCCCAAGCTTTCAGCATGGCGCTGGGCCTCGGCGACACCGGCCACGGTGTCATGATCGGTCAGGGAAAATCGCGTGACGCCCTTGGCGTGGCAGATGTCGGTCAACGCTTGTGGCGATAGCGCGCCATCGGAGGCGGTCGAATGCATGTGCAGATCGAGGCCGAGATCGGCATCGAAGGTATCGGGCAGGGGCGGTAAGGGTTGGCTCATGGGCATGACGCGGTGCGGCGTCTTTGTCAGAATAGGCTCGCCATAGTGCTCGCTCGCGCTGCGCTGGGTCAATTCCCGTGCCGCGCCGGCACCTCACAGGATGCTCGCCGATGAAAATGTTCTTGGATTTTCTGCCCATCGTATTGTTTTTCGCGGTGTATCACTTCAGCGGCGATATTTTGCTCGCCACCCTGGTGCTGATTCCCGCCACACTGCTGCAGGTCGCCTTCATGTGGTGGCGCTACCGCCGTGTGGAAAAGATGCAACTGGTGACCCTGGTACTGGTCGTCGTTATGGGTGGGGCGACCGTGCTGTTTCACAACGCGGCGTTCATTCAATGGAAGCCGACCGTGGTCAACTGGCTGTTCGCCTTCGCGTTTCTGATCGCACCGCTGTTCGGTGGCAAGACACTCGTGGAACGTATGATGGGCAAGGCCCTCACGCTTCCCGCCGCGACCTGGCGCCGCCTCAACCTCGCCTGGGCGCTCTTCTTCATTGTGCTGGGCGCAATCAATGTGTATGTCTTCAAGACCTACGACGAGGCCACTTGGGTTAACTTCAAGCTGTTCGGCATGCTGGGGCTGACTCTGTTGTTCGTGATCGGCCAGGGTCTCTACCTGGCGCGTCACATGTCCCACGATACGCTTCATCAAAACGACCACCAGAAGGATGACGTCTGATGCTTTACTCAATCGTTAGCGACGATGTGCAAGACAGTCTCGAACGCCGCAAGGCGGCGCGTCCCGATCACCTGGCGCGTCTCGAGAAACTCCGCGACGAAGGGCGCCTGGTTCTCGCCGGCCCCAGCCCCGCCGTGGATGCCAACGACCCGGGCGAGGCCGGCTTCACCGGCAGCGTGGTGATCGCCGAATTCGACAGCCTGCAGGATGCCCAGGCGTGGGCCGACGCCGACCCCTTCGTGATCGCTGGCGTCTACGCCAAGGTCACCGTCAAGCCGTTCAAGAAGGTCTTGCCGTAAGCGCAAGTTTATCCACACCCGTGCGACGAGCTGTTATGCACACCAGGTGTGGATAACACTGTGAAGAGGCGGCGGACGGCTTTCCAGATCGCCGTTATCACGCCGCCTTGCCGATTTCGATCAATTTTTAACCAGACTTTGACCTGGTAGCGAGTGCCATGCCCGCCGTTTCGCGTCCCCTGCCGCCACTGACCGCGCTAAGTGCCCCCGACCTGGAATGGCGCGCCGACGATGTCAGTGACGCGCCCTATTCCAGCGTCTACGACGATGTGTATTTCTCGCGTCACGACGGCCGCGCCGAGACCGTACATGTCTTTCTCGACGGCAACCGACTACCCGAGCGTTTCGCCGCATGGCGAGAAGCGAGGCCCTTCGTGATCGGTGAAACCGGCTTCGGCACCGGCCTCAATATGCTCTGCGCCTGGACGTGTTTCGAGCAACACGCCCCCGCCGAGGCACGCCTGCACCTGGTGTCGACCGAGAAGTATCCGTTCCCGCGTGATGCCCTGGCGCGGGCGCTGGCGATCTGGCCCGACCTGGCCGCGCAGGCTCGCCCGCTGATCGATCAATGGCCCGAACCGCTCAGCGGCGTGCACCGGCTATGGCTTTCTGAGCGCGTCACCCTGGATCTGCACTTTGGCGATGCGGCCGAGCGTCTGACGCGTCTCGATGGCCGTGTGGACGCCTGGTTTCTGGATGGTTTCTCGCCGGCCAAGAACCCCGACATGTGGCAACCCGAGTTGTTCGAGGCGATGGCCAACGTCAGCCGCCCCGGCGCCACCTTCGCTACCTTCACCTGCGCCGGGGTGGTCAAGCGCGGGCTTCGCGATGCGGGCTTCACCTGGCGCAAGGCGCCCGGCTTCGGCCGCAAACGCGAGATGCTGTGCGGCGAGATCGCCGCGCCTCCGGATGACAGGCGACGCGCGGCGACGCCCTGGTACACACCGCCTAAAGCATTCACCGCGCGGCATGTGCTGGTCATCGGCGCGGGGCTCGCCGGGACTAGCGTGGCCGCAGCCCTGGCCCGCCGCGGGGTCGCGGTCACGCTGCTCGAGCGCGACGCCCCCGGCGCGGGCGCTTCCGGCAATCGCCAGGGTGCGCTCTATGTCAAGCTCGCCGCCGAGACCAACCCGCAGAGCCGTGTCTACCTCGCCGGCTTGCTGCACACCCGGCGCTGGCTGGCCACGCTCGACCCCGAGTGTCGTCAGCTTTGGAGCGACTGCGGCGTGCTGCAACTCGCCCCCAACGCCAAGGAAGCCGCCCGCCAGCAGCGTTTCCTGGCCCATCACGCCCTACCCGAGCGCGTGGTGCACGGCGTGGATGCGACCACCGCGAGCCAGAAGGCCGGCACACCGCTCGACGCCCCGGGACTCGACTATCCCCAGGCCGGTTGGGTGCGTCCCGATATGCTCTGCCAACGCCTGGCCGCTCACCCTGGGGTCACCTTCCATCAGGGCGAGGCGCGCACGCTCGAGCGCAATGCAGACGATGCCGGATGGCGCATCACACTGGCCGATGGCACGACTCTCGAGGCCGATCAGGTGATCGTCGCCACCGCCCACGAGGCGCCCGCGCTGGGCCCCTTGGCCGGACTGCCACTTCAGCCGATTCGTGGCCAGCTCACCCATCTGCCGGTACCCGCCGACGCGCCGTCATTGGCGCGCGTGATCTGCGCGGGCGGCTATGTCGCCCCGGCGATGGACGGCATGCTCAGCCTCGGCGCGACCTTCGCTCCCGGCGATACCGACACCGCCGTGCACACGGCCGATCACGCCCGCAATCTGGCCGAATTCGAGGCCACCCTGCCCGCCTTCGCCGAGGCGCTGCGCGAAGCCGGCGTCACGCTCGACCCGGCCGCTTGCGAGGGCCGTGCCAGCCTGCGCGCCGCCAGCCCTGACAAGTCGCCCTACGCGGGGTCAGTGCCCGTACGCGAGGCCTGGCTCGACGATTACTCCGTGCTCGGCAGCGATGCGCGTCGCGTACCCGACACACCGGGACAGCATTACCCCGGCTTGTGGGTCAGTGCCGCGCATGGCTCGCGGGGGCTGGCCAGCGCGCCGCTGTGCGCCGAGGTCATCGCCTCGCGGCTGTGCGACGAACCCCTCCCACTGGAGCGCGAACTCGCCGACCATCTGCATCCCGGGCGACGATTGATTGCCGATATCATCCGGGGAAACGCTACACTGTCGGCATCATCCATGCGCGACGAGCCCCCGACGTCACCGAACACGACCGAGACGCCATGAGCCAGATTCCCCAAACGGTCCGCGAGCGGGCCGATACCCTGCGCCAGCAGTTGGAAGACGCCAACCATCAGTATTATGTCGAGGACGACCCACGCATCACCGACGCGGAATACGATGCCCTGCTGCGCGAACTTCAATCACTGGAGGCCGAGCACCCCGCACTGGTGACGCCGGATTCCCCCACGCAACGCGTCGGGGCGGCCCCCGCCGAGCGTTTCGAGGAAGTGACCCATGCCGTCCCCATGCTGTCGCTGGACAACGCCTTCGATGAAGCGGAGCTCGCGGCCTTCGTCAAACGCGTCGCGGACAAGCTCGAACGTGACGGCGAAACGCTCACGTTCTGCTGCGAACCCAAGCTCGACGGCCTGGCTGTGGCGCTGGTCTATGAAAACGGTCAACTGGTGCAGGGCGCCACACGCGGCGACGGACGTACCGGAGAGGACGTGACGCTCAATCTGCGCACGGTGCGCTCCATTCCGCTCAAGCTACGCGGCGGTGCAGTGCCCTCACGGATCGAGGTGCGCGGCGAGGTCTATATGCGCCATTCCGGATTCGAAGCGCTCAACGAACGCGCCCGCGAGAACGGCGACAAGGTCTTCGCCAACCCGCGCAACGCCGCCGCCGGCAGCCTACGCCAGTTGGACTCTTCGATCGCCGCCCAACGGCCGCTGGAATTCTGTGCCTACCAGGTCGCCCGGCTGGAGGGCGAGGACGATGCTCGCTCCCATTCAGACTATCTCAAGCGACTACGGGCGCTGGGCTTTCGCACCAGCCCATTGCTCGACGTGGTCCAGGGCGAGCGCGGCGTGATCGACTTTTGCCACCGCCTGGGCGAGCAACGCGAAGGCCTCGACTACGACATCGATGGCGCCGTGCTCAAGGTCGATAGCCTGCGCGATCAGCGCGAGTTGGGCTTCGTCGCCCGCGCCCCGCGCTGGGCCATCGCCTACAAGTACCCGGCCCAAGAGCAAGTGACGGTGCTCAACGACGTGGCTTTCCAGGTCGGCCGTGTTGGCACGCTGACGCCGGTGGCCAAGCTGGAGCCGGTCCAAGTAGCCGGCGTCACCGTCTCCAACGCCACGCTGCACAACATGGACGAAGTCGCGCGCCTTGGCGTACGTATCGGCGATACCGTAATCGTGCGGCGCGCCGGTGACGTCATCCCGCAGATCGTGGGTGTCGTCGACGCCCAGCGACCGACCGAAACCCGGGCCATCGAGATGCCGACCGAGTGTCCGGTCTGCGGCTCGCAGATCGAGCGTGCCGAGGGTGAAGTCGCGGCCCGCTGCTCGGGAGGCCTGTATTGTCCCGCGCAGCGCAAGGAAGCTCTCAAGCACTTCGCCAGCCGTCGCGCGCTGGATATCGACGGCCTGGGCGAGAAGTTGATCGAACTGCTGGTCGATCGCGAATGGGTCAAGACCCCGGCGGACCTGTTCCGGCTCGAGGCCGAATCGCTGGCCGAACTGCCCCGATTGGCGGAGAAGTCCGCCAACAACTTGGTCAACGCCCTACAAAACGCCAAGCGCACCACGCTGGCGCGTTTCATCTACGCCATCGGCATTCGTGAAGTGGGCGAAGCCACCGCCGCGAGCCTGGCACGTCACTTTGGCTCGCTGCAGGCACTGTCGGAGGCTTCTCTGGACGCGCTGGAAGCGGTCGAGGACGTGGGCCCGGTCGTCGCCCGGCATATTCACACCTTCTTCCGTCAGCCCCACAACCAGGAAACGCTCGAAGACCTTCAGGGGGTCGGTGTCACGTGGGAGGAGGTCGAGCTTGCTGGTCGTCCCCAGCCACTCACCGGGCAAACCTGGGTGCTCACCGGTACCCTCGAGAGCATGACCCGCGATGACGGCAAGGCGCGCCTGCAAGCGCTCGGCGCCAAGGTCTCAGGCAGCGTCTCCAAGAAGACGGCCGCGCTCGTCGCTGGCGAGGCAGCGGGCAGCAAGCTCGAAAAGGCACGCGAGCTCGAGGTGGAAGTGCTCGATGAGAGTACATTCCTGCAACGACTCGCCGAGTGGGAAAACGCGGAGGAAAACCAATGAGCGGACGTTTCATCGAAGTGCCCTACCGTATGCTGCCGGCCGACACCCTGGATGCGTTGCTGGAGGGTTTCGTCACCCGCGAAGGCTACGACACGACCGATGAAGGCGAAGGCATGACGGCCTGGGTACGTGAGCTCAAAGGCCAGCTCGAACGCGGCGAGTTACTGATCGCCCATGACCTGCAAACGGAGACCACCGAGGTCATGACGCTGGCACAATGGCATGCGTTCGGACGCCAGCTAGCCGACGACGAGGAAGAAGGCTGAGACGCTTCTCGGTGTACCCAGCGTCAAACGCAAACGGCGCCCTCCAAGGGGCGCCGTTGATCGTTTCGCCGGACCGAATCCGGTGAAGAACGGTTCAAGTAAAGAACATTGGCACGAGGATGCTGGAGATCAGCAGGATCAAGGCGCCACCCAGGCGCGAGGAGATCTGCGCGAAAGGCATCAGTTGCATGCGCTTGGCGGCCGAGAGTACCGCGACATCACCGGTGCCGCCCATATTGGCCATGCACAGCCCCGCGGTAATCGCCGACTCGACGGGATAAAAGCCCACCAACTTACCAACCAGCCCGGCGCCGAAGGCGGCCCCGGCCACTACGGCGAGCACGATCATCACATAGGTCGGCGTGATGGCATCAATCACCTGGCCGAGGTCGGTATAGGCAATGCCGATCCCGAACAGCAGTGCGAAGGTCCAGTTCTTGGCCACGAACTGGAACCACTGCGAGGCGGACTCGTTGATGCTTTCCGGCACCACGTTGGCGATCTTGAGCACGGCGACCAGGATGATCATCAGCGCATAGGGGTGCAGCGGGATGAAGCTACCCAGAATCTGTCCGGCGGTGAAGAACGTCAGCGCGGCGACGACACCGATGCCCAGCTTGGAAAGGTCGAAGGTGCTCTTGCGCTCCTCGATTTCCACGCCCGGCATCATCTGGCCGTTACCCGTCAGTTTCGGAAAACGCTTGGCCAGACCGTTGAGCAAACCCGCGATGATGATCGCGAACACGTTGCCCAGGGCCAGCGCCGGCACCAGAATCGAGATGTAGTAGCTCGCTGGCTGACCGAGAAGCTGCTCGTAGATCTGACTCAAGGGCACCGCGCCCGCGCCCATACCACCACCGAGAATCGGCAGCGTGATGACCACCAGGGCGTCCTTCGGCGAGAAGCCCATCAATGCGCCAACGATCACCGCGAACAGCCCCGCGAAGAACACCGCGCAGAGCAAGGGCAGCGCGTACCGCGAGCCGACCTTGACCAACACCGTGGAATCCATGCCCAGGATACTGCCGGTAATCAGAGCGGCGATATAGAAGTTGAGGAAGCCACCGCCTTTCATGAACTGGGTGACATTCTCGGAGATACTGGTAGGCAGCCAACCCACATAGACCAATGCGGCCGCGCCGAAGATGGCCAGGATCGCGCCACCGCCCAGGTAGCTTTTGACGATCGGCATACGATCACCGATGAAGCCCAGGAGTTCACCGAGTATCATCATGACCAGCAAGGCACCGATCATGCCGCTGGGCAGCGTGTCGGTGAACATGGCCACGACCATGACAGCGAAAGAGATGAAAAAGACCGGCAGTGGCATGCCGAAGATGCGCAACGTACCCAGCGCACTCGAAGCGTGCTGGGTATCGTCCAGGCTTTGTGTAGCGGCACTGGTATTCATTGGCGTGCTCCCATGTGTTGGAATCCGCCCGCGCGGGCGGAGAACGTGAACGCCGCCGAGGATAAGCCGCACGTGCCGTGAACCAAGCTTTGCCAACTTATTAAAGCGTTTTGAAATTATTGAAAACGACGACCTTGTATCCGGCATAGCACGTCATGCTTGGGTATTACACCAAGGTCGAAAATCACCCCATATGGCCCAATACGCATGTCCCGCTTGCCGACTGTTCGCCTCAATGTGCTGATCTCGCTGCTCGTTGCCTCGACGGTAATCGTTACGCTGGGCGTGGCGTTATGGATGTTTGATGCCACCTTGCGCGATACTCAGGAAGACGCCCAGGCGGCCCGTGTCACAGATATCGCCCAGGTCGTGGCGTCTCAACGGCGTGTCGTCAATGTGTTGAAGGAGGCAGAAAGCAAGCGCGATTTCGCCGCCGATAGCGACATACAACGGGAAATCGACGCCTTGCGCCAGCGCTTGGGAGTAGATTTCATCGTGGTGATGAATTCCCATGCCATACGCCTGACGCACCCCAACCCGGCGCGTATCGGTGCGCATTTCCAGGGCGGCGACGAAGGCCCGGCACTGCAGGGCGAGCATTATGCCTCGCGGGCCGAGGGAACCCTGGGCATCAGCATTCGCGGCTTCGCCCCGGTACGCAATGATGCCGGCGAGGTGATCGGCGCCGTCTCGGTAGGGGTGACACTGGATACGCTGGGCGCCCGCCTGTCCGACAACCGCCTGCACATGGTGCTGGGCATCGGGCTTCTAATGATTCTCGGCACCCTGGGTGCCAGCTGGCTGGCCCGTTACATCAAGCGTGTGCTGATGGGGCTGGAACCGCACCAGATCACGCGCCTGGTGGAAGAACGCCAGGCGATTCTCGGCTCGGTGCACGAAGGCATTCTCGCGGTGGATGTCGCCGGGCGTATTACCCTGACCAACGCCGCCGCCTGCTCACTGCTAGACCAAGCGGGCCTTGAAGCGCCGGCGCTGGGCACGCCTATCATCGACTACCTGCCGCAGAGTGGACTGCCGGATGTGTTGCAAAGCGGCGAGGCTTCGCTCGACCAGGAAGTCTTCATCAACGGCCAGGCGCTGCTCGCCAATCGCATGCCGATTCGCCACCAAGGCCAGGTAATCGGGGCAGTAGCCACCTTCCGTGACAAGAGCGAAGTACGTCTGCTCGCCGAGGAGCTGACTGGCGTCCGACGTTACGCCGAGGCTCTGCGCGCCGCGACACATGAATTCAAGAACAAACTGCATGTCATGCTCGGTCTGATGCAACTCGAGGAATACCCCGCGCTGCACCGCTACCTCCGCGATGTGGTGGACCACCATGTCGCGCCGGGTGCATCCCTGGTCGAAGGCATCGGCGAACCAGTATTGGCGGGCTTTCTGCTCGGCAAGCAAAGCGAGGCCCGCGAGCGCGACATTACCTTGACGGTGGATGTCGAGGACGCCATCCCCGCGCCGCGAGACCCCGCCATGATTCACACGCTGGTCATCGTGCTGGGCAATCTACTGGAGAACGCCTTCGACGCCGTCGACGAGCAACACGAGCGCCAGGTCACGCTGACCATGGGCGTCGACACCGATTTGTTGTCTTTGCATGTACAGGACACCGGCCCCGGCATCCCCGAGGCCATGCGTGAGCACGTCTTCGCCAGCGGCACCTCGTCCAAGGGACGCCAACGCGGCCTCGGACTGACGATGGTATGCGAGCATGTCGAAGCGCATGACGGTACCCTGGCGCTGTATTCCGAGCCCGGGCGCGGCACCTTGATCGAAGTCGCCTTGCCCTATCCCGTTTCGGCCACCACCGAGAATTGAGCGAGCAATGAGAACGCCGGCATGAGTGACACGCCACTGCAAGTACTCATCGTCGAGGATGACCCCATGGTCATGCGCCTCAACGTCGAATACCTCAACCGACTCGATGACGTCGCGCTGGTCGCGCAATGCGGCGATGTCCCCGCTGCCCTGGACGTGCTGGAGCGCGACGCCGTCGACGTCATCTTGCTCGACGTCTATCTGCGCGGCCGCAACGGGCTGGAAATCGTCCGTTACCTGCAACGGCTGGGACGCGACATCGACGTCATCTTGATCACCGCCGCCAGCGAGACCGAGACCGTGCGCGCCGCGAGACGCCTCGGCGTGCGTGATTATCTGGTCAAGCCCTTCGAATTCGAGCGCTTCAAGGTCGCCGTCGATGCCTGCCGACGCGTACGTGCCACACTGGAGCGTCTCCCCGAACAAGCCGACCAACGCGATCTCGACCGGCTTTTCCAGCCCGCCAGGCCACGCCAAACACGTAGCGATGGGCTACCCAAGGGGCTGACGACACCCTCATTGGTACAAATCGTCCAGGCCATTCTGAGCCTCGACGAGGAAACCTTCACCACCGAAAGCCTGATCCCGACCACCGGCATGTCCCGCGTATCGGTGCGCAAGTATTTGAAATACCTGACCGAGCACGGCTACCTCGGCGAGTCCTTCCACTACGGGCAGGTGGGGCGCCCTTCGTTTACCTATCGCTGCCTGGATACTAACGCCCTGCAAGGGCTCCTCACGGCTAATCGCACGACACCATGAAATCGACCATCGACATGCATAAAAAAAACGAGGCCCCGAAGGGCCCCGCTGGTTTTCAAGAGTGGCCGTCTTAAAGAACAAGCATCAGCGAGAACAGGCAAGAATCGCGACGCTAACGCTCTCAGTTCGCCTGATAGCGATGCAGGCGATGGCGGCGCTCGAATTCCTGCACACGCTGCCGGGCGAACTCCACCGTCTGCGCGGTCATCACGCTGCGGTTTTCGTCCTTCAGCTCGCCGCTGAGATTGCGTACCAGCACCATGGCAGTTTCGAACATGGCCTCGAACGCCGCCGCGCTGTCATGCGCGCTGGGCAGCGGCATCAAGAACGTCACACCCGGCGTCGCGAATTCGTCCATGTCATCGAGATCGAACACGCCCGGTTTGAGCACGTTGACCATGGTGAATTGCAAGGCGCTGTCGTCCGACTCGGTCTCGAAACGATGGAAAACGCCCATTTCATGACAGTAACGCAACCCACAGGCCAGCATCAGGTTGAGCAGGTCCGGGCCCTGGAAACCCGCCTCATCGCGTGACAGAACGCTGATGACGATGACTTCTTCGGCGTCGGACAACGCCTCGCGTGCACGATCGGCATGCACCGGATTACGCTTGGCACGCTCTACCGCCGGGTGATCGGTGACCACCTCGCGGTGTGCCGTACGTTCGTCGGCACGCGCTGGCTGCGAGGGTGCCTCGGCCTCTTCGTCCGTGGCACGCACCGCCGGTGGCTCGTCAGGCATTGCCCGTCGCGCGGACGCTTCCTCGCGACGCTGCGGGGTCTCGTCCATTGCCGGACGCGCCGCCTCGGGCGCAGGCTCACGAGCCGACGATGACTCAAGTGTCGGCTCGTGATGCGGATGCTCATCATCAGACAGGTGCTCGTCATCGTAGTCACGAGA
The DNA here is from genome assembly GCF_029544075.1 of Chromohalobacter canadensis. Lineage (GTDB taxonomy): Bacteria > Pseudomonadota > Gammaproteobacteria > Pseudomonadales > Halomonadaceae > Chromohalobacter > Chromohalobacter canadensis_A. Next base: position 51,922 of record NZ_JAJQJH010000018.1, read on the forward strand.
CGCCGTGAAGCGCTGGGCCGAGGCGCTCATACGCTGAGCCCCCGCGCGCACGGCATCCTTCATGCCCTGCATGCCGGAACGCTTGCCCTCCTGAGCGTCATTATTCCTATGCGCATTGCCTTTAGAAGCATCGCCTTCATAAGCATGATCCCGGCCACGCTTGAGCACGCTGGGCTTGAGCTTTTCCTCGGGGATTCGCTCCTGGCGCAAGGGCGACTCCGGCCGTACCGGTTCACGCTCCTCGCTACGATCGAAGGTGGCATCGCGCACGACACGCGCACCTCCATTGGGCAACTCCCGCCGGACCTCAGCCTCGCGGGCCGCTTTTTCCGGATCCTCTTCCTCGGCGTCCCTGCCCTCGGATACCCGACTATGCGCTGCCTGGTCGAGGCGCGGGACGCGGCGCTGGCGCTGGAGCCGACGCACACCGTCGATCACGATGGTCGTCACCAGTACCAGCCCCAGGATGATTAGCCACTCTCTTAGTTCCATGGGTCGTCTTGCCTGTTCGCTATTGGCGCCATGATTAAAACTCGTTCGTGAAGAAGCATAGCGCGATTAACAAAAAAAGGGCCACTTTTTTTGAATGTCAAGTAGTACCCTTAGCTCAGAGCAATCACCCTTCAATATCCCTGTCGAGGCTCACACAATAGTGTTGGTAACCCTTTTGGCGATTTTCTGCAAGTCGTTCATGCATCCGCCAGGGTCGCCGCCTCGTCGATTCCTACCGATACCAGCCGGGACACCCCGGCTTCCTGCATGGTCACGCCCATCAATCGTTCGGCCGCTTCCATGGCAATCTTATTGTGTGTGATGTAAATGAACTGAACACTCTCTGACATTTCCTTCACCAGCTTGGCGTAACGTCCCACGTTGGCATCATCCAACGGTGCATCGACTTCGTCGAGCATACAGAATGGTGCCGGGTTGAGCTGAAAGATAGCAAATACCAGCGACAATGCCGTCAGTGCTTTTTCACCTCCCGATAGGAGATGAATGGTGGTGTTTTTCTTGCCCGGCGGACGCGCCATGATGGCTACCCCCGTCTCTAGCAAATCGTCGCCGGTTAGCGTCAACCATGCGGCCCCACCGCCGAAGACCTTGGGAAAAAGCTCGCCGAAGCCGGCATTGACCTGATCGAAAGTCTGCTTGAAACGCGTCCGCGTTTCCTGGTCGATACGCCGAATCGCCTTTTCCAGGGTCTCGATGGCCTCGCTCAACTCGGCATGCTGGGCCTCGAGATAGTCGCGACGCTCGGCCTGCTGGTCGTACTCCTCGATGGCCGCCAGGTTGATGGCGCCGAGGCGACGGATCTTATCGCCGAGCTCATCAAGCCGGGTCTGCCATGCCGATTCGGTGGCGTTGGGGTCGAGCCCTTCACGCAGCGCGTCGACATCGTGCCCGAGTTCTTCGAGGTGCGAATCCTGCGTATCGGCTTTCAGGGTCAGGGCCTGCACCTGCAGGCGCGCTTCTTCAAGCTTGCCACGTAGACCATCGAGATTGCGTTCGTGTTCCTGGCGCTTGGCTTCGGTGTCGCGTAGCGTTTCGGCCAGTTGGTGGGCGCGATCGCGCGAGGCGTTGAGCGTCGCCTCCTCGCGACTGCGGCGGTCGAGCAATTCGTCGAGCCGTTCCCGAGTTTCCTCTTCCGGTTCACGCAGGGTCGCGCGCTGCTCTTCGAGCATGGCGAGCTTCTCGGCCAGGCGCTCGCGCTGATCACGCGAGCGCGCATGCTGCTGATCGAGCCCCGAGCGTTCCGTCTCCAAACGCTGACGCTCCATCGCCAGATGTTGCTGGCGCTCGCGCGCAGGCGCTACCTGCTGGCGTAGGGATTGGGCTTTTTCCCGCGCATCGCGACGCTGATTTTCCAATGCCTCGCGCGTCTGGCTATTGGCGTCCACGTCACTCATCGCCGCCTGCCAGCGCTCACGCGTTTCCTCGAGTTCCAGGCGTCGCTCGGCATGGCGCTCGACGAGCTGCGCCACATCATCATCGAGCTCACGAGAGCGTGCGTCGAGCTGTTCCAGGCGGCTCGCCAGCCCAGCCTCGCGCGAGGCCAGCTGCTGCCGACGCTGCCCAAGATCACGCTCTTGAAGACGCAGCGATTCGAGTTCCGCCGCCGAGTGCTCCACCGCTTCACGCGTGACCTGCAATGTTTCCTCGAGGGTCTCGAGCGATGCTTCGAGCGCCGCGATATCGGCTTGCAGTGTCTCGCGTCGACGGCGCTGAACCAGTACGCCATCATCGGATGCCGACTCGCCGCGCCGGCGTACCCAATCCGGGCCCAGCCACAACCCACTAGGGGTGACCACGCTCTCGCCTGCCATCAAGCGCGTGCGCGTCGACCAGGCGGCCTCCTCATCGGCGGCGCAGTGAATGCCATTGAGCCAAGTGCCCAGCGCCCCGGCGCCATCGACCTGTGCTCTCAATGTGCCGGCAACCGGCACCACGTCATCGCCACCTAGCAAGGCCAATTCAGCAGGCGGGGCGTCGGCGACGATCTCGGCCATGGTGGAGGTCGTCGCGAGACGCGCCTTGAGCCACGGCGACAAAACCCAAGCCACGACCGTCTCCCAGGGCGCGGCGACTTCCAACCGTTCGGCCAGACGCGGCGCCTCGGCCAGGCCATGGCGCTCGAGATGCGACTCCAGGGCGGCGTCGTCATCGGTCAGGGCGGCATCGAGCAAGGCCTCTACCGACGCCAGCTCGCCCTGCAGGCGGCTCAGCTGCGAACGCTGGGTATCGCGCTGAGCTGCTGCTTCGTCGAGGCGTGTCTGGGCGTCTTCGCGTTGTTGCTGCAGGCGTTCGCGCTGGCTTTCCAGCGCTTCCTGATCGAGTTCCAGTGCCTCGAGTTGCTCGCGCAGTTCACCGCGCTCGCCGCGCAAGGCCTCGACATCGGGCAGTTCCTGGCGTTGCTGGCGACGCTTGCCGATCTGATCGTCCAATTCGGCGATGGCGTTTTCGAGGCGACGAACGTCGTCCTGGGCACGCTCGGCCCCGTGCGCCACATCACGATCGCTTTCGTTGAAACGCTCCCACTCTTGTTGCGCGGTGGTGGCTTCTTCGTCGGCGGCGTCCAGCGACTCCTGCAGCATCTCCAGCGTTTCTTGGGCCTCTTCAAGCTCGGGAGCGATGCTCTCCAGACGCTCGTCCAGGGCCGCGCGACGCTCGTCATCCTGGGACCCCAACTGTTCGAGTTCACTCAGCTCGCGGCGCGCATCCTCGATATCCTGCGCCAGTTGCTGATCGCGCGAACGGGCATGCTCGATGGACTGCTCGATCCGCGCTATCTCGGCACCGGTCTCATAAAAGCGGGCTTGATGGGTCTCCAGTTCGGCGGCGACCTCATCGTGCGCCAATCGCGATTCTTCCAAACGACTTTCGCACTGGCGCTGGCCGAGGATCTCGTGCTCGACCTGATTTTCCAGCTCGCGGACGTGCTGCTCCTGAGTGCGCTGCTGGGTCCGAAACGCCCGCGTACGCAGCAGCGCCAGCTCACCCTTGAGGCGATATTCCTCGTCTTTCAGAGTCTGGTAGCGTCGCGCGGCATCGGCCTGGCGCTTCAAACGCTCGAGCTGCTTGTCGAGCTCTTCGCGAATGTCGTCGAGACGGTCGAGATTCTCCTGAGTGCGGCGCAAGCGATTCTCGGTTTCGCGACGGCGTTCCTTGTACTTGGAAACGCCCGCCGCTTCCTCCAGTGTCGAGCGCAGCTCCTCGGGGCGCGCCTCGACCAGCCGCGAGATCATGCCCTGGCCGATGATGGCGTAGGAACGCGGCCCCAACCCCGTGCCCAGGAAAAGATCGGAAATATCGCGACGTCGACACTTCTGGCCATTGAAGAAATAGTTGGATTGGCTGTCGCGGGTCACCTGACGCTTGACGGAGATTTCGGCGTACTGGGCGTAAGCGCCGCCCATGGTCCCGTCGCTGTTGTCGAAGACCAGTTCGATGGAGGCCTGTCCCACCGGCGAGCGTCCGGTGGAACCGTTGAAGATGACATCGGTCATCGACTCGCCGCGCAGCGTCTTGGCGGAGGATTCGCCCATCACCCAGCGCACGGCGTCGATGATGTTCGACTTGCCGCAGCCATTGGGGCCGACGATGGCGGTCATGTTGCCGGCGAACGGCACATTGACCGCATCGACGAACGACTTGAAGCCGACCAATTTGATGGACGTGAGGCGCATGCGCTGCCGGAATTCCCCAGGAGTGAGTCGCGGCCCGATGCTCGAGCCATGCATGAGAGCCCGCAGTCTATCCGAGGCGCGGGCGCGGCCCAAGCCCCTTTGCCAACTCCATGTCGCCAGCGGGATTTGCCGCTTCGCCCCGCCTTGCTATGATGCCGCAGGATCATCCGAGGGAGAGGGTCATGTCGCACGTTACGCCGCACTACCTGCAGCGCCTGCCGAACCTGCCACTATCGGACGCCGCCTGGGAAGAGATCGACCCGACCGATTTCGTCGAGATTCCCCTGTTGGGCGTGGTCGCCGCCGGTCTGCCCATGGAGGCCTGCCTCGACGACGAGGCTATTCACGTGCCATCGCGCATGGTGCGACGCAATACCTACGCTTTGCGCGTGCGCGGCGACTCGATGATCGACAGCCACATTTTCGATGGCGACATCATTATCATCGAGCGCTTCGAGTCCGCCGAAAACGGCGAAACCGCCGTGGTACAAATCAACAATCAGGAAGTCACGCTCAAGCGGCTTTACATCGAGAAATCCGGTGTGCGCCTACAACCCGCCAACGATGACATGCCGCCCATCTATCTCAAGAACGACGATGTACAAGTACTGGGTCTGGTGATGGGCGTGATGCGTCACGCGCCCACGAGTCACTGATGCGCTACGCGATTCCCGACCTCGCCTCCGGTGAGCATCGCTACCATGAGATCGAAATCGAGAAGAGCCGCTTCATTACCTGGACGGCCTTCATCCCCGATATCGCCAGTTTCGACGTGTTGCTGGCGCAAGCACGGGCAGCTCATCCCAACGCTAGCCATCACTGCACGGCCTATATTGCCGGTGCTCCCGGTGAGCAGAACGCCATCGGCTTTTCCGACGATGGCGAGCCCGGCGGCACCGCGGGGCGGCCCATGTATCAGGCGCTGGAAGGCTCGGGACTGGGGCAGATCGGCTGCGTGGTGATTCGTTACTTCGGTGGCACCAAGCTGGGCACCGGTGGCTTGGTCCGCGCCTATACACAGGCGGTCGTCCAGGCACTCGAGGACCTGCCACGACGCCCCTTCATTGAGCGCCGAACACTGCGGATACGCATCGATTTCGCCGGCGAGACCATTGCCCGCGAGTGGCTCGCCACGCAAGATGCGCTCATCGAAAACGCCGATTACGAAGCCGACGGCGTGACGCTCGACATCGCCTGGCCCCGCGAACGCGCAAGCGACCTGAGCGAGCTGACCTCGCGCCTCAAGGGGCGTCTTACTCCACTCGACGTTTCATTGTAGGCAGCGAAATCTCACCCTCACCGCTCCCATAGCAACTGGCGTTTTCCTTATCGTCCGGGGGTAATGACATAATGACCTGCCCGGTTCCAGGGATTTTGCAATGACATCAAGGGTGATGGCGCAGACATGACGCAAGTGGCCAATGGGCGCATCGGCTTAGCCCCGATGGAAGGTGTGATCGACGTGGTCACGCGGGACTTGTTGAGCGCCGACGGGGCGCTCGACTGGACGGTGACCGAATTCGTGCGCGTGGTCGACGCACGTCTGCCGGCGCGTGTGTTCCTGCGTCATTGCCCCGAGCTCAAACACGCCACTTGCGCGACCTCGAACGGTACGCCGGTTCACCTGCAGCTACTCGGTTCCGACCCCGAGGCCCTGGCCGCAAATGCGGTGCACGCCGAGGCACTCGGCGCTCGCCAAGTCGATCTCAACTTCGGCTGCCCGGCCAAGACCGTCAATCGCCATGACGGCGGCGCCTCGCTGCTGCGCGACCCCGAGCGCGTCTACCTCGTCGTGCGTGCCGTACATGAGGCGCTGACCCCCCTGGGGATCGATGTCACCGCTAAGGTGCGCTTGGGCTTCGACGACAAACAACTGGCACTCGCCTGTGCCGAGGCCGCCGAAGCCGGTGGCGCGGCATCCCTGGTGGTACACGCCCGCACCCGTCGCGAAGGATATCGACCACCCGCGCATTGGGAATGGATCGGACGGATTCGCGCCCGGCTGACGATACCGGTGATCGCCAACGGCGATATCTGGACGCTGGAGGACTATTGGAAGGCCCGTACGCTATCGGGCTGCACGGATGTGATGCTGGGACGCGGCATGCTCGCCGACCCCTGGCTGGCGCGACGCATCAAGCATTGGCAGCGTACTGGCGAGCATTTGCCGGAGACGCCCTGGGCGGCGAGGGCCGAGGTGCTGACGGCCTATGCCCAGCGTATGCGCATGCACCTGCCGGAAAAGATCGTGGTCTCGCTGCTCAAGCAGTGGCTCAATCAGATGCGTGGGCGTGACGACGAAGCCGCCAGGCGCTTCACCGCCCTGCGACGCCGTACCGAGTTGCAGGCGTTTCTTGACGGTCTAACACCCGTCATGCAGGACGACATCTCTTCCCGCCAAGGGATCGCTATCGGGATGAACGGCTGAGCCTCGAGTTATCAAACGCTGTTCACAATGGTGATGAGGCGTTAGAATCCGAGGTTCATCCACTTCGTTACCACGCTCATGAAAATCACTCGAATCGCTTGCTACAACATGCTGGGGTTGGCCTTGCTCCTCAGTTGGTGGCTGCCTCATTTCCCCCTCTGGTCGACCCTCGACGACGACATCTTCTGGTTCTTCAATCAAACGCTGTCGATCACCGACCATCCGCTGTGGACGACACTGGTCGCCGTGCTCAACAATCGTGATTTCGATATTGTCAGCTTCCTGGCCCTGGCCACTGTTTTCGCATGGGCCATGCGCCTGGACACACGTCCCGAACGTCTGAAACGCTGGGGCGCCATCGGCGTGAGTATGCTAGTCACTGCAGGACTAGTGAGCTTACTGGTCAATAAACTGGTGACCTACGGCCACCCCAGCCCGACCCTAACGCACAACGGGGTTCATCTGTTGTCACAGGAAGTGAGCTTCGCCACTAAGGATCGCTCGGGCAACAGCTTCCCCGGCGATCACGGCCTGATGCTGATGACCTTTACTGCGTTCATGTGGCATTTCGCGGGACGTCGTGTCGGTCTCGTCAGTGCCGTATTGGCCGTCGCCTTGAGTGCGCCACGCATCATCGGTGGAGGCCATTGGTTCAGCGACGTCTACATGGGGGCACTCGCCATCGCCCTGCTGTTGCTGCCCTGGGTATTGTGTACCTCGCTAGCCAACCGCATGGCCGCCTGGCTTCAACGCGTTCTCGAGCGCTTCGCTTCACGCCTTGATCACTGAATCGTCATGGCGGCGAGGCGGTTCGAACGGGCACGCCTCGGCGCCTTCGCTGACACACCGGGTCGGCATGGGAGACAACGTTCCGAATGACTCCCAGGACATGACACAGTCGCGCCCTGCGCCTTTAGCGGCATATAACCGCCGATCGGCCAAGGCGATCATGGCGCTTAGCGTCGCCGCCTCGTCCTGAGTAGCGAGGCCTTGACTGACGGTCATTGCGAGCGATTTGTCGGGTAACACCAATGGCTGGTCGCGCACGAAGGTCGCGACGCGCTCGGCGACCGCCGTGGCGGCGACACGCGACGTTCCCGGCAGCAGTAGCATGAATTCCTCACCGCCGTAACGCCCCAACATGTCACCGTCGCGCAAACCTTGGCGCAGGCAATTCACGAGGTGGCAGAGCGCCGCATCGCCCGTGGCATGCCCATGCAAGTCGTTGAACCGCTTGAAATGATCGACATCCAGCAGCACCACGGCGAAAGGACGCTGGGCGCGCTGCCAGCGCTCGGCAATGGCGACGATCGCGCGACGGTTGAGAGCGCCGGTCAGCATGTCGTGCAACGCTTCACGGCGATACGCACGCTCGAGCCGCTCGGTGACGCCTTCCAGCCCCATCAGCACGCCGGCGAACAGCGCCCCCGTCAACACTAGATTGACCCACAACAGCCACGCCGCCACCGTCGGTGATAGCTCAACCGAGGGCGCCCCCTGGTGCATGCTCATCAACAACACGCCGATCACGCCCAGCAGCAACAGCGACAACACGATCTTGTAGCTGCGCGGGATAGCGCTGATGTGCAGCACCAGCAATGCCAGGCCCACGTAGAACTCAAAGCCGACGCCGGCGCCGTAGAGGCGAAGCGACTCGCCAATCAGCAGTAACATCATGCCCCACAGCAAGGTCGCGCCCCAGGCCATGTAGCCCCGATGATGCAGCCCTCGGGCACCGAGCGTCATCAAGACGCTGAATAGAACGATCAATATCGGACCGGGACTTCCTAACCAGACGAACAGCGGTAGCATCAAACCGGCATAGGCTACCAACGCCATGGCGTACAGGTGGGCAAAGGTATCGAAATAGCGACGATATTCCGGCGGCAGGGGGCAATACGGAGGCAATGATGCACCTCGGCCTCCCCAGAGGCGATAGGTACGTAGCGGCATGATGAACGAATCCCTTTTTATTGCGTTAGACCACGTCATGCGACGGGCCTTCCCCTGCATCGATTCCCTAGCAAGGTTAGCCATATTCAGCGCATCAAAAGGACGATTCGTGTATGAATTTAGCCGCTTTGCAGCATGAAATTCGTCAAACGCCAAATAAGCAAAATGCCATGTTGTCGCTTCGTTGCGCTAGGGTATCCGTATTAGATGAAACGATATCTACATAGTATGTCCGAACATGTCACGACATCGCCGCCGGTCCGATACTTTCCAGGTCACACATGACCAGTTGATCGCGCCCAGCAGACTTGGCGCGGTACAAGCGACGGTCGGCCATATCGATGAGCACTTGCAATGAGGTGACTTCTTGGGCCGCGGCCATGCCCATTGAGAATGTTACCGGCAGCGTCAACGCATCCAACCGACACGGCTGGTCCGACAGGCATCGACGGATGCGCGATGCGACCGTGAGTACCTCGTCTCGCGTGCTGTCGGGGAATACGATCAGGAATTCCTCACCGCCTACGCGTCCGAGCCGGTCGTCTTCGCGCAAGGCGCCACGCACTATATACGCCAGGTGACGCAAGACTTCATCGCCTGCGGTGTGGCCGTGAGTATCGTTGATCTGCTTGAAGTGATCGGCATCGAGTAGCAATAGCGTGAAATCTCGTTCCTGTTGCCACAGCATCTCGGCTTCGTGAAAGATGGCGCGCCGATTGAGCACCGTGGTGAGATAATCGTGGGTGGCGTCGCGCCGGAAATGGTGCTCGCAGCGCTCGGTAATGGCGTGCAGCCGACACAGGATCAGCCCCAGGATCAAAAAAACCATGACCAGATTGGTCAGGCGAATGTCCTCGCGAAACGCCTCGGCTTCCAGCATCCAAGGGGTGAAATGCGGGGCCATCAGCAAGGTAGCCAGCGCCACGCTGCCGATCGTGGTACTCATCACGATCTTGTAACGCGCCGCCATGTCGCTGATCAAAATCTCGCAAAGCAGCAAGAAAAAGTAATACTCGAAGCCGGCATCGGGGCCGATCAGCCACACGCTCAGCGTGATCAACACCAGCGTAGCGGTTAGCTTGACGGTCATCGCCCTGGTCAGTTGCAAGCGCCGGTGCAGCATCAACGCCGCGGTATTGGTCGCCACGCAGGCGAGGTTCAAGACAATCAGCAATGGGATCTGAAGACCGATCAATACGCACGCAAACAGTAAGTGCCCCAGGCTTGCAAGCACGAAAGTCTGCGCCACCACCTCATAGCTACGTCGGTGCTCCAGCGGTAGCGCCCCTGGCGCACTGCACGACCATCCCCAGAGCCGCTGCAAGGCCCTTGAAAACATGTTGGATATCCCTTTCTACCCGCGTACCGTTGCATGATTCACAACGAAGCGTCCTCGCCTCCGCCCACCCTTTTCGGGCATGTCAGGGCAAGGATCGTTATGTAAGCCACCAGGTAACGGCATCCCGCCAGTCGGATACCTTTTCACTCGGGCCCGCTTCCAGCGGCATTTGCTAAGTAAGCTTAGTTAATGCGCACCAAAGTGCTAGTAAAACGTAAAGAAATGTTAGTAAGCGCCTTTACTGGTGAGCGACGCGCGAACATGCGAAAGTTCACACGCCTTGCCCGGCTAGAGGCCGGGTTCACACGATTGAAGGATGCCGAGCCTATGCAACGACTGCTACATCATGACGACCTGGGAAAACTGATTCTACGCCTGGCCGTGGGCGGACTTATTCTGTTGCACGGCATCGACAAGCTCTTGTCGCCTGCCAGTATCACCGGCATCGGCAACATGCTCGACGCCATGGGGCTGCCGGTCTTTTTGGCGTATGGCGTGCTGATCGGCGAGATCGTCGCGCCGTTGATGGCCATCGTGGGCTGGCAAGCGCGTATCGGCGGCTTGTTGATGGCGGGCAACATGCTGGTAGCGTTTATCCTCGTCCACCACGACGAGCTGCTGACGCTCAATGCGCAAGGCGGCTGGACGCTAGAATTGCAGGGCATGTTCCTGTGCGGTGCCTTGGCCATCATGGGCAGCGGGCGCTTGGCAATGCACCCCGACTAATTCAGCGCCTTATAACACGCCTCACACTACTCAGTGGGCGCGCTCCAGGGCCGCGAGGCGTGCCTCCAGCAACGCCGGAAAGCGCTTGAACCAAGTTTGATTTAGAGGTGAGGGATGAGGCAGCGGCGCCAACTGGAACTCGGCGCTACGCCCGTCGGGGAGTGACAGCATGGTGGTATGCAGCACCTCGAAGCGGTCCTCGCGAGCCCAGAACGCCTCCAGTTCACGCTTGATCTCGCGTGGTTGCCCGATGGCAAACCACAGGAAGGCCTCACGCCCCAGCGTGATCAACGTCCGGCCCTGCCAGTGATCGATCAAAAGCTCCGCCATCAAGGGCTGAAAGCGCTTCTTGACCGCCATCGACCATGCCTTGTTGCCCACCGGCTTGTAGGGCACGGTATTGGCCCAAAAATAACGCTGCCCCACGGCGAGTGAAGCTTCGAAATCGGGCAACGCCTCCCCGTGCAGATGCTCATATAGCCCGGCACGCACCTTCTGACCGCCGCTGCCCACGAAGGGCGCGCCATGCACGACCTCCTGACGGCCGGGATCGCGCCCGAAAAAGCCCACCGGCGCGTTGCGTGGGCCCAAGCCGATGATCGGCTCCAGCGGATCACGTCGATTGGCGAGGTAGACATCGCGGTCGATGCCGTCGAGCGTATCGGCTTCACGGCGAAATGCATCGCGTAACGCCGAGGGGAGGGTCACGTCTTGTGACATGCTTGGCATCCTTTCCAGCTCAAGAGATCGTTCAGCCTTCAACGATTGTCGCGCCCCGTTCATCGCAGAAAGGGACGCGACATTGGGTGACTTACCAGCTGCCGGTATTTTCCATCGACGCCCACGGCTCCTGAGCGGGCAACGCATCGCCCTTTTGCAACAACTCCACGGAGATGCCGTCCGGCGAACGGACGAACGCCATGTGGCCGTCGCGCGGCGGGCGATTGATGGTCACGCCGTTGTCCATCAGGTGCTGGCACAAGGCGTAGAGATCGTCGACACGATACGCCAGGTGGCCAAAGTTGCGGCCGCCAGTATAAGTCTCCGGGTCCCAGTTGTAGGTGAGTTCGACTTCTGGCGCCTTTTGCTCGCGCGAACGTTCCTCGTCATCCGGCGCGGCGAGGAACACCAGTGTGAAGCGGCCCTTTTCGTTCTCCTTGCGCCGCACTTCCTTGAGGCCCAGCAGGTCACAGTAGAAACGCAGCGAAGCGTCGAGATCGGCGACACGGACCATCGTGTGCAGGTACTGCATGGTAAGCTCCTCATGATGTTATGCAGGCTAAACGTCTATGGTAAACCAGCCCGCCGGTCACGGCGAATTCATCACCGGCAGGGCGATTCGTCAACACTCCGCGAGGCACACTCCCCATGAGTACGTATTGCGACCATGCCCCTGGCCATCCCTTTCATGGTCCCTATCACGACCACGAATACGGATTTCCCGTGCGCGACGACGACCAACTCTTCGAGCGTCTGATTCTGGAAATCAATCAAGCCGGCCTTTCATGGCTGACGGTGCTCAAGAAACGTGAAGCGTTTTCGGCGGCCTTCGATGACTTTGCCGTGGCACGCGTCGCCGCCTACGACGATACGCAAAGGGCGCGTCTGCTCGCGGATGCAGGTATCATCCGCAATCGGCGCAAGGTCGACGCCGCGATTCACAATGCCAACGTCGTGCTCGCCTTGCAGACGTCTCACGGCAGTTTCGCCGACTGGCTCGACGCGCATCATCCGCTTGCGTTGTCGGAATGGGTGACGCTATTCAAACGCACCTTCCGCTTTACCGGCCCGGAGATCGTCAACGAATTTTTGATGAGCACCGGCTATCTGCCGGGCGCCCATCGCGAAGACTGCCCGATCCAGCACCAGGTGCGCGCACAACGACCACCGTGGCTGGACACAGAATGAGCCTGAATTCAACCAATAAGCGCAGCACCTGCGGTATCCAGGGCGCCGGAGTATTCCCCCAGAAACACCTGTGCCGGT
>NZ_JAJQJH010000019.1 GCF_029544075.1 Chromohalobacter canadensis
ACCGTAGCTCAGTTGGTTAGAGCGCCACGTTGACATCGTGGAGGTCAGCGGTTCAAATCCGCTCGGTCCTACCAGAAGTACTTAATGCCCGCGGTACTTAGCGTTGAAACGCTACCAACAAGCAATTTTGTAGCCCCGATTTGCAGGACCGTAGCTCAGTTGGTTAGAGCGCCACGTTGACATCGTGGAGGTCAGCGGTTCAAATCCGCTCGGTCCTACCAGAATATTGAACGCCCCCGCTGTCTTGCAGCGGGGGCGTTTGCGTTAGGACTTCGTGTCGCTGAGCTTATTCCGTCACTGTGGGGTCGGAGAGGTCGCTGGCGGCAATGAACACGTCGACCAAGCGCTCGATGCCGGCTTGATCCGCGTCGCTGAAACGCGCCGGCTGCGGGCTATCCAGATCCAGCACGCCCCAGAGTTCGGCACCGCGCTCGATGGGAACCACCAGTTCCGAACGCGAAGCGGCATCGCAGGCGATATGGCCCGGAAACGCGTGGACGTCCGCGACTCGCTGCGTTTGCCGGGATGTTGCGGCAGCGCCGCAGACACCTTTGTCGAAAGGGATGGGGTTGCAAGCCGGCAAGCCCTGGAAGGGGCCGAGGATGAGCGTGCCAGGCTGGCGTTGAAGGTAAAAGCCGGCCCAGTTGAGGCCGGGGATTTCATGCATCAAGAAGGCACAGGTCTGCGCCGCATTGGTCAGCCAGTCGCGAGTGTCCAGCAGCGTTTCGAGCTGGCGGGCGAGCAGGGCATAGTCACTCATGATGTCTCCGAGGCGAGGTTGGCGAGGGGTAACGAAACAGGCCGGCCCTTCGAGGCCGGCCTGTGAGTTGCGAGGGCGGGGCAGGGGTTACTTCCAGCCGGGAACCGCGGCGCCTTTGAACAGTTCGTCGGCCTTGTCGATAACTGCTTGCGACTGATAAGCCTTGACCAGGTTCTGGATCGCCTCGTCATCCTGCTTGCCCTCACGCGTCACGATCAGGTTGACGTACGGCGACTCGGGGCCTTCCTTGATCAGTGCGTCATCGAGGCTGAGGCCGGCCGGCTGCGCGAAGGTATTGTTGATGAATGCCAGATCGACATCGGGTAGCACGCGCGGCAATTGCGCGGCTTCGATCTCGCGGAACTCATAGTCATGCGGGTTGTTGCTGATGTCGATCGGCGTGGCTTCGAGGTTCTCGGGGTCGTTGAGTTCGATAAGACCCTCGTTGTGCATCAGGATCAACGAACGCCCCTCGTTGGACGGGTCGTTGGGCAGTGCAATGCTCGCGCCATCCGGAAGGTTAGCGATATCGTCGTAGCGTTCGGAGTAGGCGCCGATCGGATAGACGAAGGTCTTGCCGGCGATGACGAAGTCGTAACCGCGATCCTCAACCATGCTGTTTAGATAGGGCTCATGCTGAAACGCGTTGGCGTCCAGGCTGCCATCGGCCAGCGCGGCATTGGGCGAGACGTAGTCGGTGAACTCGACGATTTCAACATCGAGGCCGTATTCGTCCTTAGCGATTTGCTTGGCGACTTGCATGACGTCCGTTTCCGGGCCGGCCACGGTGCCTACCTTGATCGACTGCGTCTCGGCATCGTCGCTGCCGCAGCCGGCGATCAGGCCTGCGCCCAGCAGTGCTGCGGCGCCGAGCAGACGAGCGGGGCGTAGAGCGTGAGCCAGAGGGGTGTTCATCGTATGTTCTCCTTGAACGAAGTGGTGCCGCCGGCGGGGAGTGCCGGCTCCCGAAAGCATTTATGCTTTTTTGAGTATAAAAGGGGTGTCTATTATAGCTTTACGTTCACCCTCTGGCCACGTGCTCATTTGTGGTCGGCCTTGCGTACGAGACGATCGCCAAGGCTTTGAAAGCCCTGCACCATGACCACCAGTATCGCCACCGTGATGAGCATGATCAGCGGTTCGAAACGGTTGTAGCCGTAACGAATGCCCAGGTCACCCAGACCACCACCGCCAACGGCACCGGCCATGGCCGAGTAGCTGACCAGCGTGACCACAGTGATAGTCAGGCCGTTGATGATACCGCCCTTGGCTTCCGGCAGGAGCACCTTGGTGATGATCTGTAGCGGGGTGGCGCCCATCGCCTGGGCGGCTTCGATGAGTCCCGGGGAGATCTCGTTGAGGGCGCCTTCGACCAGGCGCGCGACGAAGGGAATCGCGGCGATGATGAGCGGCACTATGGCGGCGTTGGTGCCGATGGAGCTGCCAACGATGAAGCGTGTGAAAGGGATGATCGCCACCATGAGAATGATGAAGGGAATCGAGCGGCCGATATTGGTGACGACTCCCAGTACGCGCTGGGCGACTGGCTGCGCGAGGATCTGCCCTGGCCGCGTGACGTAAAGCAGAACGCCGAGAGGAATGCCGATCACGGCCGAGACCGCGCCCGACAGGGCGACCATATAGAGTGTATCGAGCGTGGCCTCGAGAATCAGTTCAAGCATTGCGCTGGACATGGCCGAGTACCTCTACATTGATGTTGTGGGATTCGAGTTGCTTGAGTGCTTGTGACGTCGTCTCGGGCGTGCCGATGAGCTCGGCGATCATCAGGCCCAGCGTGCGGCCCTGAATCGACTCCACCTTGGCTTGCAGGATGCTGACATCGACGCCGCTATCGCGCGCCAGGCGCGAGATGAGCGGTGTGGCGACATTGGCACCAGAAAACGCCAGGCGTACCACGGGGTGTGTATGCTTGCCCGGTGTTTCCTCGAGACGCTCGACCAGCGCCTGAGGTGGCTCGAGCTCGAGAAAGGCGTTGAGAAAATCGCGCCCTAGTCGTGTAGCCGGCGCAGTGAAGAAGTCGCCGACATCGGCTTCTTCCACTAACTCGCCATCCGAGATCAGGCCGACGCGGTGGCAGATGCTCTTGACCACTTCCATCTCATGGGTAATGAGCAAAATGGTCAGACCCAGCTTACGGTTGATGTCCTGCAGCAGTTCGAGGATCGAAGCCGTCGTCTGTGGGTCGAGGGCGGACGTCGCCTCGTCGCAGAGCAGTACCTTGGGGCGGCTGGCGAGTGCTCGCGCGATGGCCACACGTTGCTTCTGCCCTCCCGAGAGTTGCGCCGGGTACTGTGTAGCCTTGTCGGTCAGGCCCGTGAGGTCGAGAAGCGGCGTGACGCGCTCGCGAATCTCGCCTTTCGATACGCCCATCAACTCCAGCGGCAGTGCCACGTTGTCGAAAACCGTGCGCGAGGCGAGCAGGTTGAAATGCTGGAAAATCATGCCGAGCTGGTGGCGCGACTGCCGCAGAGCTTCGCTGTCCTGCTGGGTCAAGTCTTGGCCGTCGACGATGACATGGCCCTCGGTGGGGCGCTCAAGAAGGTTGACGCAGCGAATCAGCGTCGATTTACCCGCGCCGGACAGACCGATCACGCCATGGATGGCGCCCTTGGGGACTTCCAGGTCGATATTTTTGAGGGCATGGACCGCCGTGGGGCCGGCCCCATAGGTTTTGGAGACACCTTCGAGTTTGATCATCGTCTTCGTTTGGGTCGATGCGTTGGGACGTCATGGCAGTGGCACGCTGGCGATCATTGTTGATCGACGCTTGTCATGCCTGGAGTGGCGTCGCATGTGGCAAAATCCAGCATTATAACGGGGCTGGACTGCCTGTGTGGCGGGATTTGTAGGCTGTGGCCATAAAAAAAGGCCACCCAGGCGGGTGGCCATCAACGCTGGACACACCCTTTTAGCGGTATTTCCCCGGGGCTACCCCGGGCGCGCCCGCAATCTGGGTACAAATCGGCGCTCAAGAAGTCGCGGATTTTAGTGAGCGCTTCGATACCTGTCAATGTCACTAGACCAAGTGCGGGCATTCAAGGGATTGATTCAGAAAAATCACCTGTTTTTGAGGCGTTGAAAGGTATAGGCGCCTGACGATGGGCGCCGATGGGGCATGTTAGAATGATGCTTGTCGAGCGTGACAGGATTGGTCAAGGAGTCGAGATGTTTACCGGTATCGTGCAAGGCGTGGGGACGGTGGTGGCCGTGGAAGAGGAAACACAGTTCCGGCGTCATGTCGTGGCGTTTCCCGAGGGCATGGCGGACGGGCTCGAAACCGGTGCCTCGGTGTCGCACAACGGATGCTGTCTGTCGGTGACTCACATCGAAGGCGATCGAGTGTCCTTCGATCTGATGCGTGAAACATTGCGCCTCACCAACCTGGGTGCCCTAGGCGTCGGCGATCACGTCAATCTTGAGCGTGCCGCACGCATCGGTGACGAAATTGGCGGCCATGCGATGTCCGGTCACGTCATCTGTCAAGCGGCCATGGAAGAACTGGAGGAGGCGCCGAACAATCGTCGCCTGTGGTTTGCGTTGCCCGACGAGCATGCGCGGTTCTTGTTCGAAAAAGGCTATATTGGCGTCGATGGCATCAGCTTGACGATCGGCGCGGTCGAAGGTGCCCGTTTCTGTGTCGACCTGATCCCCGAGACCTTGGCGCGGACGACGTTGGGTGAGTGCATGCTAGGTGACCGGGTCAATATCGAGATCGACCCTCAGACCCAGGCCATCGTCGAGACGGTCGAGCGGGTCATGGCGGCGCGTGGAACGATATGAAATTGCACAGGAGTCGAGGTTCTGACGCGCACCCTCGATTCCTGGCGTCGCATTGGGTACCATTTGCGGCTTTGTCCGCTGCCCGTCGCGGCTAAACCGCGTGCCTTGCTGATGGAGCCTCAGATGAGCATTTATGGCGATTATATAAAGTCGGTCATTCGCACCGTCCCCGATTGGCCCCAGCCGGGCGTCAATTTCCGTGATATTACGCCGGTGCTGCAGAACAGTGCCGCATTCCGCAAGCTCATCGATAGCTTCGTGCACCGTTATCAGGAGCTCAATCTGGATGCGATTGCCGCTATTGATGCGCGCGGTTTCATCATTGGGGCGCCGGTCGCTTATGAGCTCGGCTGCAGTTTCGTGCCAGTGCGCAAGAAGGGAAAGTTACCGTTCAAGACCATCAGCGAAACTTATACGCTGGAATACGGTGAATCCACCGTCGAATTGCATTCCGATGCTTTTCGCGAAGGCGATCGTATCCTGGTGATGGATGACTTGATCGCCACCGGCGGCACCATGCTGGCAGCGGCGTCACTGATCCAGCGCAGTGGTGGCCAAGTCGTCGAGACGGCGACCATCATCGATCTTCCCGAATTGGGTGGTGCGCAGAAGATTCGCGATGCCGGCCACGGTGTATTCGCAGTGTGCACCTTTACCGAAAACGAATGACGAGCGTGGGCGCGTGGCTATCGCGCGCTCTATAGCCCCTTATATTCCCCGTGTGGTCTTCCCATGAGTACCGATCGCTATCACCAGCAGTTCACCGTTTCCTGGGACCAGTTGCATCGCGATGTTCGTGTCCTGTGTCACCAACTTGTCGAGCGAGACTTTAAAGGCATCGTCGCAATTACCCGTGGCGGTTTGATTCCCGCCGCTTTGATTGCGCGTGAACTCAACGTGCGTCTGATCGATACCGTGTGCATCAAGAGTTACGAGCACAAGGAGCAGGGTGGCTTGAACGTCATGAAAGGCGTCGATCATGATGGCGATGGCTGGTTGCTGGTCGACGACTTGGTCGATACTGGCAAGACCGCGCTGGCGGTGCGCGAGATGCTGCCCAAGGCGCATTTCGTGACCATCTATGCCAAGCCGGAAGGTCGTCCTCTGGTCGATCAGTGCTTGACCGAGGTCGCGCAGGATTGCTGGATTCAGTTCCCCTGGGACATGGGCATTGCTTATGTCGAGCCGTTGGTCGACCAGGTGCGTTCGCGCGATTCATGAGTCCCGTCGCCAAACGTAAGCGCAAGGAAGGTGCGTGATGTCTCAAGTCTTGCCGGATAGTTGGCAGCGTCATCTGGGCCCGGAATTCGAGGCGCCCTACATGCAAGCGCTGCGTGCGTTTCTAGCGCGCGAAAAAGCCGAGCGCAAAGTGATCTATCCGCATTCTGATCATTGGTTTCGTGCCTTTGAGCTGACGCCGCTGGATCAGGTTCGCGTAGTGGTTCTGGGGCAGGACCCGTATCACGGGCCGCACCAGGCGCATGGTCTGTGCTTCTCGGTGCGCCCTGGCATTCCCGCACCGCCGTCCTTGCAGAATATCTATAAGGAACTGGCGCAGGACGTGGGCATGACGCCGGTCTCGCACGGTTTTCTAGAGTCTTGGGCGTGTCAGGGTGTGTTGCTGCTCAACAGTGTGTTGACCGTCGAGCAAGGTAACGCGGGCGCGCATCGGGGGCAGGGCTGGGAGGCCTTCACCGACCGTGCAATTCAGGTGGTCAACGAGCAATGCGATGGGGTGGTTTTCTTGCTATGGGGGAGTTACGCCCAGAAGAAGGCATCATTCGTCGATCGGCAAAAACACCTGGTGTTGCATGCACCGCACCCTTCACCTTTGTCGGCGCATCGTGGCTTTTTCGGTCAGCGTCACTTCTCTCAAGCCAATGCCTTTCTGGCCGCACGGGGCCGAGAGGGTATCGACTGGCAATTGCCGGCACAGCCCGAGTTCACCTAGTCCTCTTAACCCACGCCCCCTGGCACGCTAGAATACGTGCAAATCCGAACCGCCTTCCGGCCGCATCCGTGAGTACCCGCATGGCCGGAGTGGAGTGCGGTTCGGCTCGTCATCGCCGAAAGGATATCCCCCGACATGAGCGTTCATGCCATCCAACATCCCCTGGTCAAGCATAAGCTGGGCCTGATGCGCGAAGCCGGTATCAGCACCAAGAGCTTCCGTGAGCTGGCCAGCGAAGTCGCCAAGTTATTGACCTATGAAGCGACGCAGGATCTCGAGACTCAGAAGACCGAGATTCCGGGGTGGAGTGGCGGTTTGCTCGAGGTCGAATTGCTCAAGGGCAAAAAAGTCACCGTGGTCCCCATTCTGCGCGCGGGTCTGGGCATGCTCGATGGTGTTACCGATCTCATCCCTAGCGCGCGCGTCAGTGTGGTGGGGCTTTATCGCAACGAAGAAACGCTGGAGCCGGTGCCGTATTTCGAGAAGTTCGTCGGCGATCTCGATGAGCGCTTGGCGATCGTCATCGATCCCATGTTGGCCACGGGGGGCTCCATGGTGGCGACGCTGGATATGCTTAAGGCGCGAGGCTGCCCGCTGGTGAAAGTCATCGTCTTGGTCGCGGCGCCGGAGGGTATCGCCCGGGTGCAGGAAGCTTATCCTGAGGTGGAGATCTATACCGCCTCCGTCGATGAGCGCCTCGACGAGAATGGCTACATCGTCCCAGGCCTTGGCGATGCCGGCGATAAGATATTCGGCACGCGCTGACACTCTTCAGCAAGCCCGCATCGGATTTTTTGATGTGGGCTCAGACTATCCTCACCTTTGAGCTTGATCGCCAAGAACTTGGGTCGCTTTATGCGACCTTTTTTATGTTCGAAATCGAAGAGTCCAACCATCTTCTTTTTGAAAGCGTCGAGTACCGCTTTTTTTGCGCAGAGTAGACAAAAGTTCTATAAGCTGTTTTTTGTTTCTATAAACAATAGTTTATGATTTTGTTCTGACCATATTGAGCGATATGAGCATCGTTTTCGATAAATAACATTTGTGTCTGAATTCGAATCTCGACTAACGTGATTTTACACGCTCACTCAGCGTGATCTCATAACGAATAACAGCCGAGATCCGTATGTCATTGAACCTAGAAAACATCGATCGGGTGGTCGGCGGCGAGACACATATCGCTGATATGAATCTGACTCTCGAACCCGGATCTTTCAATGTCCTGTTAGGCCGGACGCTATCCGGCAAGACCACTCTAATGCGGCTGATGGCGGGGCTCGACACGCCGACCCGTGGGCGAGTCTTAATGGATGGTCAGGATGTGACCGGTCGCTCAGTGAGGCATCGCAATGTCTCGATGGTCTATCAGCAATTCATCAATTACCCCAGCCTTACCGTCTACGATAATATTGCTTCACCGCTGAAGCTGGCGAAGGTAGGGCGTGCCGAGATCGATCGTCGGGTGCGGAGTATCGCCGAGATGCTGCATATCGAGCACCTGCTTGATCGTCAGCCGCTGGAGCTTTCTGGTGGTCAACAGCAGCGTACCGCCATGGGGCGTGCCTTGGTGAAGGATGCCGATGTGGTGCTGCTTGATGAACCACTGGTCAACCTGGACTACAAGCTTCGCGAGGAATTTCGCGAAGAGCTGCGGGCAGTCTTCAGTGAGCGTAACTGCATTGCCGTCTATGCTACCACCGAACCTGCCGAGGCACTGGCGCTGGGCGGCAATACAGCGGTACTGCATCAAGGGCGCTTACTCCAGTATGGCCCCACAGCAGATGTCTACCACCGTCCTGGCGATATTAGGGCGGCTGAGATGTTCTCGGAACCACCCATCAATATCGTCAAGGGAACCCTCTCCGGTTCTGAAATCAGCTTCGATAATACGTTGCACTTCCCTGTTGGCAACGATCTTCGCACTTTAGAACCAGGTGAATATCGGTTCGGCATTCGTGCCTCGCATATCTCACTGACCCCGCGAGCCAAAAGCGATATCGCGATCCATATGACCGTTGACTTGGCCGAGATTAGTGGCTCTGAAACCTTCCTGCATGTGCACAACGAGCATTTTTACATGACGGTACATCTTGAAGGGGTACACGAATTTCGTGTCGACTCGCCGGTCAAGCTCTACTTTTCGGCGCATAAGGTTTATGCCTTCGATCATGAAGGTGCGGTCGTCCATATACCGACTCACCTGAGAGGTATTTGAGATGGCCGAGATCACCCTGAAATCCTTGGCGCATACTTATTTGGCGAATCCTCAGTCACCTCAAGACTATGCCATCCGTGAGATGAATCATGTCTGGCATCAGGGCGGCGCTTATGCTCTTTTGGGACCTTCGGGCTGCGGCAAATCGACGTTGCTCAATATCATTTCCGGTTTGCTAGAGCCATCGAGTGGCGAAGTGCTTTTTGATGGTGAGGTGGTCAATGAGTTGCCACCCGAGGCGCGCAATATAGCCCAAGTTTTCCAGTTTCCTGTTATCTACGACACGATGACGGTTTACGACAACTTGGCCTTTCCGCTGCGCAACGTAAAGACCCCTGAGGAGAGGGTCCATGAGCGTGTCATGGAGGTGGCTGATGTTCTGGAACTGACTTTCCAGCTAAAGCGCAAAGCCAAGAACCTGACGGCGGATGAGAAGCAGAAAGTATCCATGGGTCGCGGTCTGGTGCGTGATGATGTTTCGGCCATTTTGTTTGATGAGCCTTTGACGGTTATTGATCCGCAGCTTAAGTGGAAGTTGCGACGAAAGCTCAAGGAGATTCACCAACGTTTCCAGATCACCATGGTCTACGTGACTCATGATCAGCTCGAAGCCTCTACCTTCGCTGACAAGGTCGCCGTGATGTACGAGGGTCAAGTTGTGCAGTTCGGTACCCCTAGAGAGCTTTTCGAAACACCGAATCATACCTTCGTCGGTTACTTCATCGGCAGCCCGGGCATGAATTTTCTGAACGTCTCAGCTAGCGAGGGCGTGGTCTGGGCAGGCGATACCGCGCTCACGGTGGGGCATGGGGTTTGCGATGCAATCGAGAAGGCGACGTCCTCCAATATCAAGCTGGGAATCCGACCTGAATTCATCGAGGTGCATGCCGCTCCGGTGGAAGGCGGGATGCCGGCTCAAGTGGATCACGCTCAGGATCTAGGGACCTATTCGATTATTTATTTAGTCCTTGGCGGCATCTCGCTCAAGGCACGTATCGAAGAAGACCAAGTGACCCCGGCCGGTAAGGCCTGGCTGCGCTTCCCTGATGAGCGTCTTGGGCTTTATGTCGATGAATACCGTGTGGAGATCGACCATGAATAAAGTCTACAACAACCGCGCATGGTGGCTGATCTTACCCATGCTGCTGTTGGTGGCCTTTTCGGCTGTCATCCCGCTAATGACCGTGGTGAACTACTCGGTCCAGGACGTCTTCGATGCCAATACACGGTTCTTTACGGGTACCGAATGGTTTAAGGAGATGCTCAACGACCCGGCTTTGCAGGCGGCTGTGCTGCGCCAGTTTGCCTTTTCGCTGACTATCCTGGCCATCGAGGTGCCGTTGGGGATTGGCATTGCGCTGATCATGCCCAAAAAAGGCTGGCGGGCATCGGCCGCTCTGATTCTGGTGACCATGCCCTTACTGATTCCCTGGAACGTAGTAGGCAGTATTTGGCAGATATTTACCCGCGGCGACATCGGCCTGATGGGCTGGAGCCTGCGCGAGCTCGGCTATAGCTACAACATCACTTCGAACCCTGTGGATGCCTGGGCGACCATCATTTTGATGGATGTCTGGCACTGGACGTCGCTCATTGCCTTGCTCTGCTACAGCGGCCTGCGTTCAATCCCGGATGCTTATTACCAGGCAGCGCGTATCGACCGCGCCTCGAAGTGGGCTGTGTTCCGTTATATCCAGCTGCCCAAACTCACTAACGTACTGGTGATCGGGGTGCTGCTGCGCTTCATGCACTCGTTCATGATTTATGCCGAGCCTTTCGTGCTGACCGGCGGTGGTCCCGGTAGTTCCACGACCTTTCTCAGTCAGTCGCTGACGACCATGGCCATTGGTCAGCAGGATCTAGGGCCATCGGCGGCGTTTTCGCTTATCTATTTTCTGATTATTCTACTAGTCACCTGGGTGTTCTATACCGCGATCATGAACATGCAGAAAGACAACAATAAGGGGGCATGAGATGAGTACTTCGTCATTGCCGAAAACACCCGAAGAAGTGCGTCAGCGCGCTGCAGTTGCCGATAACCGGCGTCGACAAAAAGCACGCTCAGCTCCCCGTCAATGGCGACGCCGGGGTCTGATGTTCGCCTATATTGTGTTCGTACTGCTACCGGTCTATTGGCTACTCAATATGTCCTTTCAGTCCAACAACGAGATCCTCGGCGGACTGACCCTATGGCCGGAAAACTTTACTGTTGAGCACTACGCTAAGATATTGACCAACTCCAGCTGGTACATGGGCTATATCAATTCGATCACCTATGTGTTGATGAACATGATGATCAGTATCGTGGTTGCTCTGCCGGCGGCCTATGCTTTCAGCCGTTATCAGTTCATCGGTGACAAGCATCTTTTCTTTTGGTTGTTGACCAACTTGATGGCGCCACCAGCAGTTTTTTTGCTGCCGTATTTCCAGCTGTATTACACCGTAGGGCTTTTCGATACCCACGTGGCGGTCGCTCTAGCGCACTGTCTGTTTAATATTCCACTGGCCGTGTGGATTCTGGAAGGCTTTATGAGCGGTGTCCCCAAGGAAATTGATGAGACCGCGTTTATTGATGGCTATAGCTTTCCACGATTCTTCGTGAAGATATTTATTCCCATGATCAGCTCGGGTATTGGCGTGACCCTGTTCTTTCTGTTCATGTTCTCTTGGGTGGAGTTGCTACTGGCCAGCACTCTCACCTCTACGGGGGCCCAGCCCATCGCCTCGGTAATGACGCAGACAAAGGGCGCCTCAGGAATCGATTGGGGGACATTAGCTGCTGCCGGCACCCTAACCATTCTGCCGGGTATCGTAGTGGTCTATTTCGTTCGCAATCACATCGCTAAGGGCTTTGCTCTAGGCCGTACCTGAGGAGGATACGACATGGCATGGATGGTCTGGACGACACCTACGGTGGTCTTCTTCGTGGCCATCGCCGCCATGCTGGCGGCAATGACCACTTGGGAGATCATCTCACCGACGGTCGAGCGCAAGGGCTTCTTGCCGATCTCGACCACCCGCGGCGACCGGTTCTTCATCGGACTGCTCAGCGCGGCCTATATCCATCTGGTGGTAGTGGGCTTCACCCCATTGAGTATCTGGCTGGCCTTGGGGGTATCGGTACTCTGGCTAATGGTGCTGATGCGCTGGGGCTGACAGAAAGGGATGGAGCTAAATGTCCAGGAGCGGATGACAACAACCAAAGAGGTCAATATGAAAACGACAACAATGCGGCTCTCTCTACTCGCGGCCAGTGTCATGCTGGCATGTGGCGCCGCGCACGCCAATGAGAAAGATACCCGAGCTATCGCCGAGCGATTGGTAGATGAACACTTCCAAGAATCGACACTGACCCGTGAGCAACAGATTGAAGAACTGATGTGGTTTGCCAAGGCGGCCAAACCTTTTCAGGGAATGGAAATCAACACCGTCGCTGAAGGTTTGACTACGCATGTCTATGAGCGTGACGTGCTGGCTGAAGCGTTCAGTGAGCTGACCGGCATCGAGCTGACGCATAACATCATCGGTGAGGGCGATGTCGTCAACAATATGCAGACCCAAATGCAATCGGGTCGCAACATTTACGATGGCTACATCAATGACACCGATTCCATAGGGACACATATCCGCTACGGTACTACCGTCAATATTTCCGAGGCCATGGAGAACGAGTGGGCGGACTATACCTTGCCGACACTAGATCTCGACGATTTTATGGGCTTGCAGTATGGCACCGGCCCGGATGGTAGTGTTTATCAGCTGCCTGACCAACAATTCGCCAACCTTTATTGGTTCCGCTATGACTGGTTCCAACGTGAGGATCTTCAGAAACAGTTCCGCGATACCTATGGCTATGACCTGGGCGTGCCCACCAACTGGACCGCCTATGAGGACATCGCCGAGTTCTTCACCGAGCATGTTGGTGAGATCGATGGCACCAAGGTATATGGCCACATGGATTACGGGCGCCGTGACCCCTCGTTGGGGTGGCGTTTCCACGATTCCTGGCTCTCCATGGCGGGCATGGGGAGCCCCGGCGTGCCATTTGGGAATCCGGTGGATGACTGGGGAATTCGCGTCAACGAACAGAGTCAACCTGTCGGAGCGAGCGTATCCCGGGGAGGGGCCACCAACTCGCCGGCTTCGGTCTTTGCTGTGACCAAGATGGTCGATTGGCTTGAAAAGTATGCGCCCCCCGAGGCCAGTGGCATGACCTTTGGCGAGGCCGGGCCGGTGCCGGCTCAAGGCAACGTCGCCCAACAAATATTCTGGTATACCGCTTTCACGGCCGATATGACGGCGCCTGATTTGCCAGTAACCGATGACGAAGGCAACCCGAAGTGGCGTATGGCGCCATCACCGACAGGTCCGTACTGGGAAGAGGGCATGAAGGTCGGTTATCAGGACGTGGGCGCCTGGACTTTCTTCGACTCCACCCCTGAAGATCGACGTACGGCTGCCTGGCTCTTTGCACAGTTCACCGTTTCCAAAACCGTCTCGCTCGAAAAGTTGTTGGCGGGGCTCACACCGATTCGTGAGTCTGATGTCTTCTCCGCTAAAATGACCGAAATGGCGCCTAAGTTGGGGGGCTTGGTGGAATTCTATCGCAGCCCCAACGCTGCCAATTGGACACCATCGAGCACCAACGTACCGGACTATCCTCGAATGGCACCGTTGTGGTGGCAGAACCTGGCACCGGCTGTCAGCGGCGATATTTCGTCCAAAGAGGCGCTCGACAATTTGGCCAGAGATCTCGACAGCATCATGAGTCGCCTGGCTCGGGCGAAGGTCTTCGAGACGTATTCCCCCAACCTCAATGAGGAACGTGACCCCCAGTACTGGCTCGACCAGCCGGGTTCGCCCAAGGCGAAGCTGGATGATGAGATGCCGCAGGGTACCACCGTTCCTTACGATGAGATGATGGAGGCATGGATGGCCGCCGGTTCCCGCGAATGATCGGCGAGCGAGTCATCTGACTCGTCTGCTGTTGCCTCGGGTGCGTCCGTGGCAGTTCAAGACCGGGTATCCAGATGCCTGAATGAACTTGGGTCCCGCTCGATGTATATCGAGCGGGACCCTTTGCTTCGCCAACAAAGGCTAGACTTACAATTCAAAAACGAACTCCGTTGGCTCTCTACCGAGCTTTGATGCTCTGGTGGCTGCGATATAACGCTCGGGATTGCTAGAATACCGCGCGTTTTCTTTCTTCCTTCCGCCAATGCTAGGAGTGGCTTTTCATGACCGACGATACGGTGGCTTCAGCCACGCCGGCCGATACCCCGGTGCGCACCCTGTTGGTGGGCGCACAAATGCTGTTCGTGGCGTTCGGGGCTTTGGTTCTGGTGCCGCTTTTGACGGGGCTGGACCCAAGTGTGGCGTTGTTCACGGCGGGCATCGGCACCTTGATATTCCAGTTCGTGACAAAACGCAGCATCCCGGTGTTCCTGGCATCCTCGTTTGCCTTTATCGCACCCATTCAGGGGTCGGTAGCCAGCTATGGTATTCCCGCCACGTTGGGCGGACTGTTCGTCGCGGGATTGGTTTACGTGGTGATTTCGCAGATTGTGCGTGTGAAAGGCACCGCCTGGTTGCATCGCCTGCTACCGTCAGTGGTGGTGGGGCCAGTGATCATGGTCATCGGTCTGGCATTGGCGCCCGTCGCAGTGGATATGGCCACGGGCGAGAACAGCAACATGGGGTATGCACAGGCAGTCACGCTGTCGATGGTCAGCCTGTTGGTAACGCTAGTACTGGCGGTTTTCGGGCGTGGTTTGATTCGCCTGATTCCGATCATGGGCGGGGTCGTCGTGGGCTATGCGCTGGGGCTGGCCATGGGCGTGATCGATCTAGCGCCGGTACATGCCGCTGCCTGGCTGGCGTGGCCAGATTTCGTGGCGCCAACGTTCAGCATGGCGGCGATCCTGTTCATGATTCCAGTGGCCATTGCGCCGGTGATCGAGCACATCGGCGACATGGTGGCGATCGGCTCGGTGACGGGCCGCAACTATCTGGACAAGCCGGGGTTGAAGCGCACCTTGCTTGGAGACGGCTTGGCAACCTCCGCGGCGGCGCTTTTCGGGGGGCCACCTAATACGACTTATTCGGAGGTCACCGGGGCGGTGACGCTGACCCGCAATTTCAACCCGGCGATCATGATCGTCGCGGCCTGTACCGCCATCATACTGGCGTTCGTCTCCAAGCTCGGGATGTTACTGCAGACCATCCCCACGCCGGTGATGGGCGGTATCATGACGCTGTTGTTCGGTTCTATCGCTGTGGTAGGGATGAACTCTCTGGTGCGTGGGGGGCAGTCCTTGACCGCGCCGCGCAATCTCGTGGTGGTATCGTTGATCTTGGTCTTCGGGATCGGCGGCATGCAGCTGGGTAGTGGCGAATATGCCTTGCAAGGCGTGAGCCTAGCCGCCTTGGTCGGCATTGTCCTCAACTGGATCTTGCCGCCGGCCGCCGAGCATGAATGACGCCTAGCGGCGGTGGTGCGTGCTCGCGCCACCCTCTGAGAAGCCTGGTGGGGTGTTGGCGCTGACGATGACGCAGTCCGTGTCGCCGCTGTTGCGAAAGCGATGCGGTAGGCGTGAATCGAAATAGTAAGCGTCGCCCGCATGAAGGCATTGCGTGTCGCCATTGACGGTGAGCTCGATTATTCCGGTAATGACGACGCCACCTTCCTCTCCCTCGTGTTCGAGCATGTCTTCGCCTGTATCGGCGCCTGGTGGATAGTGCTCGTGGATGATCGACATGCCACGGCTAGGATGCCGCGCAGCGACCAGGCGCCAAGAGAGGTTGCCATCGCCGATTTCGGTGAGTTCCTCGGCACGATAGAAGAACTTCTCTTGAGGACTGGTTTCCTCACCGGCGAAGAATTCGCTGATCGAGACCGGCATGGCATCGAGGATCTTCTTCAGCGAGCTCACCGAAGGGCTCACGCTATTCTGCTCGATGAGCGAAATGGTGCTGTTGGTCACGCCGGCACGTTTCGCCAGCTCGCGTTGCGATAAGTCGCGCAACATGCGCAATTGCTTGAGACGTGCGCCGACGTCGAATCCACTCATGGATGATCCTTGCGTGTAATGAGACGTTATCGAACTATGATAGCGCCTCGGTGAAGCGACCTTAACCGCCGCGTGAGGAAGGTGAGGTCATGTCGCTCAGGGAGGCGATCAGTTTGCGCGTCGTGACTTCCTCGGCGCCGCTGGGAAGCGCCTGGCAGGGGAGCCAGACATGGAATATCGAGCCGCGACCGCGCGCCGAGGCGACCCACATCTCGCCGCCGCTACGGCGTACGATACCCGAACTGATGGCCAGCCCAAGCCCGGAGCCTGCTTCGCGCGTGGTGAAGAACGGATCGAAAATTCGGCCGTGCAGCTCGGGCGGAATGCCTGGCCCTCGGTCGGCGACACGAATCTCTACACCGTCGAGGCATCCGTGCCCAGCGACCTCTCGCACGGTGTCGCGTGTCGCCAGATGAATGCGCATCGGTGATGTGCTGGCCTGAGTAGCATTGAGTAGCAGGTTGATCAGCACCTGTTGCAATTGGCCGCGGTGGCATTCGGCCCGCCTGGTGGCGCGCAGCGAACTGATCAGCCAATGGCCGTGTTTGTCGAGGGCGTGTCGGATCAAAAGCTCGGTACCAGCGGCGATGGTGTTGATGTCTTCAGGGACAAAGGCGGGTTCATGACCGCCGGCACGCGAGTATTGCAGCAGGTTGTCGATCAGTGCACGGATGCGCTCGACCTGGGCGATGATGGTGTCGATCTCGTCGCGTACGGGAGCCGCATCAGGACCGAGCGTATCGTCCAGCAGCTCTACGTGGCCCAGGATGACGGCCGCGGGGTTGTTGATTTCATGGGCGATCCCGGCGGTCATTTCGCCCAGGGCGGCGAGTTTCTCCTGTGTCATCAGGCTGGCTCGCGCCTGCTTGAGCAACGCCACGTGCTCTTCTAGGGCGCGCGTTTTTTCGGTCAGTGACTGGGTGCGTGTCTCGACGCGTCGCTCGAGGGTTTGAGCAGCACGTTGCAAGGCGTCCTGATGGGCATTTAAACGGTCGAGCATGGCATCGAATTCATTCGCCAGTTCAGCCAGTTCGTCCTGACTATCCAGATGGCCGATGCGTAGATGCCGGCCCTCGCGGATGCCGTGTATCACACGATGCATCCGGCGCACCGGGCTGGCGAGTGCGTCGACGCCACGAATCACCATCAGGCCCGAAATCAGAATGATGACGAGTAAAACGGCGCCGATCTGCAGCAGTGCGTCTCGGTAGAGGGCTTCATATGGCGCTAAGGGAAAACCGGCATAGATCATCCCGATACGCTGGCCGGTCAGTGACTCGAGCGGGGCATAGGCGGCGACATACCAGCCACTGACCACGAAGGCGTTATCGATGAAGCGCTCGCCGCGCCCCAGAACCTGGCGACTGACGGGTTCGGAAACGCGCGTGCCAAGGGCGCGCTCGCCGTTGGCCAGGCGCACATTGGTGGCGATGCGCACGTCATCGAGAAACAAGGTGACGCTGCCGGTGCTGCCTTCGGGCAACGTGCCCGGGCCGTAGACCAGATCACGAATCTCGTCCACGGGCTCGGCATCGCCGTTGAGCAAGCGCCCGCCATCGAGGAGAAGCCGCAGGTTTCCTTGTTCATCGTGGAGGGGGTATAGCGTGCGCAAGACCATGCCGCGCGTCTCGCGGTGGCGCTCGCTGGGGGCTGCTTGGGGTGTGTCGCGCAGCGCAAGGCGTGCTCGCCGTGCAAGCCCAGGGGTCAGCGCCTCAAGACGCGGTGCTGCGAGAACATCCAGACCGGACATGCCTTGCGCATTGCCTGGTGTCTGTACTAGGCGTTGTAGTTCGGGGCTATCCTCCAGTGCCGCGGGAGCTACCACGCGCAACCAGTCCAGTTGCATCGCGTTTTGCGTTTCGTCGAGCAGTGCTTCGAGTGACTGAGATCCTTCGCCCTGCAGTGAAGAGGCGAGCGCATGGCTGCGCGCCAATTCTTCGAGACGCGCTTGCTGTTGCTGGCTCAAGCCGTCCAGCACGCGTGAGGCGACGGCCAGGTCGGCGCGCACTTTCATGTATAGCTGGCGGTCGTTGTACGTCGAGGTCCAGTATGCAGTGAGCCCCGCCAAGGCGAGTATCAGCAAGGCCAGCGGGGCGAAGGCGAGCCACAACAGCCGGCGTCGAATCGAGGCGCGCAACCAGCGGCGTAAGCCTTTCATGCGTTCAAGTCTTGCCAGGCATTGAGCTTGCGGTCGAGGGTTTTGCGCGATACGCCCAACGCGCGGGCGGCACTGGATTTATTATGACCGTGGACTTCTAGCACATCCAATATATGCGCACGCTCGACGGCTTCCAGAGACCAGTCGCTGGGATAGCCACTCGTGCCAACGGCGTTGGGCGCGGTAGCCACCTCATCGAGCATGTCACTTGGAAGCTGGCCGAGCAGAATACAACGCTCGATGAAATTCTTGAGCTCGCGGATGTTGCCAGGCCAAGGATAATGCGTCAGACGCTCAAGGTCGGCATGCTGCCATGGCAGGGCGGCAAGCCCCAGGTCGCGAGACAACTGTCGAGAAAAATGATGGGCCAGGGCAGGGATGTCTTCAGGATGTTCACGCAGTGCGGGGAGCGTCAAGGTAAGGACGTTGAGGCGAAAATAGAGATCCTCGCGGAAACGTCCCTCGCTGACTTCGTGCTGCAGGTTGCGGTGGGTGGCAGCGAGTATGCGCACGTCCACTGGCTGCTCTTGCTCGCTGCCCACCGGACGAATGCGCTTGCTTTCAAGCACGCGCAGCAGTTTGGCCTGCATTGCCAAGGGCATTTCGGCGATTTCATCGAGGAACAACGTGCCGCCATCGGCATAGGTGAAGAGCCCCTCACGAGTCTTGACCGCGCCGGTGAAGGCGCCCTTGACGTGACCGAAGAGCTCCGATTCCAGCAGGTCGCCGGCGATGGCGCCGCAGTTGAGGGGCACGAAGGCGCCGAAGCGCCCCGAGAGGCGGTGCAGGTCGCGTGCCACGAGCTCCTTGCCGGTGCCCGATTCACCATGGATCAAGACGGCCGAGGGGGTCGGTGCGACGCGCTCGGTGATCGTTCTGACCTGAACCATGGCGTGGCTATCTCCGATCATGCTCTCTTCGGGGCGGTGCAGGCGCTGGGTCTCGCGCTTGAGTACGAAATTCTCACGCGCTAGGCGACGCTGGGCCAGGCAACGGTCGACGGCGCTTTGCAACTGCTCGAGGCGAAACGGCTTGATGATGAAATCGCTGGCCCCGGCGCGCAGTGCCTGAACCGCCATGTCGAGATCGGCATAGGCGGTCATGAAGATGATATCACTGCGCCGTTCGGGGCCGAGCGCTTCGTGCCATTCAATCCCCGAGCGGTCGGGAAGGCGGATATCGACCAACAGCAGATCGAAGTGCAGCCGTTGACGCAGGGCTTCCGCGGCGCTGAGCGAGTCGGCGACCTCGACCAGTGCGAAGCGCGATGCCAGGGCCTTGGCGAGATAGCTGCGCATACCGGGCTCGTCATCGACGATCAACACGGAGGCGGTTGGCAATTCGGTGGATGCGGTCATGAGTGACGTTCCCTGCGTGGCGGGACATAGTGTCCCGTCATTGGGTCAATTTGTTACATCCGTTGCGCACATGGATTATTTTCATGGTAAAAGGCGCGATGCAATCCGGCAATTGTCACTGTTTTGGGTCGTGTGGTCACGTCAGGCATGCCAATTGCAAGGAGAGTCGGGCACGTTCATGACTCGACAATAATGAGGGGTTCCTATGTTGACACGCCGTCTCTCGCTGTTCGCCACCCTGGCGCTATCGTTGTTGCTGGTATCCGGAGCCCAGGCGGCCGATACCGTCCGTTTGGCGACCACTACCAGCACCTACAATTCTGGGTTGCTCGATTACCTGTTGCCCAAGTTCGAAGAAGATCATCCCTATCAGGTCCAGGTTATCCCCGTAGGTACCGGCAAAGCGCTGCGTCTGGGGCGTGACGGCGATGTCGACCTGGTTTTGACGCATGCGCCCGCTGCGGAGAAGGCCTTCGTCGATGCCGGTTACGGCGTCGAACCGCATGGTGTGATGTACAACGATTTCGTTATCGCAGGGCCATCCGACGATCCTGCCGGGATCGATGGCGGTAATGATGCCACTAGCGCATTTGCCACTCTTGCCAGTCAGGGTGCGACGTTTATTTCGCGTGGCGATGACTCTGGCACTGACAAGAAAGAAAAGCATCTCTGGGACGAGGCGGGCGTAACGCCTGATTTCGAGGGTTTTCGCGCTGCGGGACAAGGCATGGGAGAAGTGCTGAAAATGGCCAGCGAATTGCAAGGCTATACGCTGACGGATCGCGGCACCTGGCTGGCAATGCAAGATAAGCTCGATCTCGAGATCATGGTCGAAGGCGATACTGCGTTGTTCAATCCGTATCAGGTCATTCTGGTCAATCCCGAACGCTATGACGGCCTCAATACCCGGGGCGCACGGGCCTTGGCCGAATGGTTGATTTCCGATGAAGGGCAAGGCCTGATCGACACTTTCCGGCTCAATGACAAGATATTGTTCCATGCCAGCGCTGGCGAGAAGGTCGATCCCACGAGCGCTGTCCATGAAAGTGACTGACGTGCGGAGGCGTCGATGCATGAGCTCATGAATACGGCGAGGGAGGCGTTGTACCTGCTGCTTTCCCTCGATCCAGCCTTGTGGGAAATCATCGGCGTCTCGTTTCGTGTCTCGCTGACGGCGATACTCGTGGCCTTGCCGCCTTCGTTATTGATTGCCTTGCTGCTGGCGCGTGTTGCCTTTCCGGGGCGCTGGTTCGCGATCTCATTGGTCAATACGTTCATGGCTGTGCCGACCGTGGTGGTGGGGCTGGTGCTGTTCATGCTGTTGTCGCGTAGCGGCCCGCTTGGGGAGTTGCGTCTGCTGTTCACCCAGCGTGCCATGATCCTCGGCCAGATACTGCTGGCTATGCCGGTATTGACCGCGATGTTGCACAGCACGCTGCAAAGCATCGATCAGCGTGCCTGGGAAACGGCACGGCAACTAGGCGCCGGATGGTGGCAATCTCTGTGGATGTTGATCCGCGAAGCGCGCTTCGGGGTCATTGCCGCCGTGTTGGCTGCGTTCGGGCGCATCATTGCTGAGGTAGGTAGCGCGGTGATGATTGGGGGCAATATTGAGCATTTCACCCGCACCATCACCACGGCGATTGCCCTGGAGACGCTCAAGGGTGAGTTCGCTCAAGGGCTGGCTCTAGGGCTCGTCCTGTTGCTGCTGGCGCTGGTGCTCAATGTTTTACTGGGCGTTATGCGCGGACGTGGTCACCAAACCGTGAGCGTCTGATCGCGCATCGTTCATCGAGGGGAATGTTCATGCTCGAGGTGAGCCAGCTCGCCCATGGATTTGATCGCCAGCCGGTGCTATGGGACATACCCCACCTGCATTGGCAGGGGCGCTCGTTGGTACACTTGCGTGGCGATAATGGTAGCGGCAAGACGACATTGCTGCGTCTTCTGGCGGGGTTGGAGGCGCCCCGCCAAGGCACCATACATTGGACGTTGGCGGGCGCGATGTCTGCCGTCACGCCACCTTGCCCAGGGCGCGTGCTCTATCTTCACCAACAGCCCTATCTCTTCGATACCAGTGTCGCAGGCAATCTGCGCTATGTTGCCCGATGGCACGGCTGGCGCGGAGAAATGGCCCGTGATCGTGTGGCGGCGATGCTGGAACACTGTGGCCTAGCCGCACATGCAGAGCAACGGGCCCGCTCGCTGTCTGGCGGTGAGCGTATGCGATTGGCGTTGGCGCGGGCCTGGTTATTGTCGCCACGCGTGTTGCTGCTCGACGAGCCCACTGCCAGCCTTGATCGTCAGGCTATTGCTGATGTCAGTGCATTGATCTCGTCGCTGCATGAGGTGGGCTGCGCCATCGTACTCAGTGCACATCAACCCAGTGTATTGACCGAGCGCTGCGACGAGTACTGGAGCCTCGAACAACGATGCCTACAGGTAAGTGCCTTCAAGCAGGGTGTGGCGGTGTGACGTCGTCATTGCCGTACGCACCTGGTAAGTGGCTCGGCGTGTGCACCGAAGCTGCGTATGATGGTGGAATGAGTAGCCAGCGCGGGAGTGGTAGGCATGCACGAGGATGAAGTGACCGCCGTGATATTGGCGGGAGGCGAAGGGCGTCGCATGGGCGGCCGCGATAAAGGCTGGGAGTCGTTTGCGGACGAACCCTTGATCGCGCACGTGGTGAACCGTCTGGCGCCTCAGGTCGGTCGCATCGCGATCAATGCCAATCGTAGCCTCGAGCGTTATCGGGCGCTGGGGTACCCGCTCATCAGCGACCGCGAGACAGGCTATCACGGGCCGCTCATGGGTATGTGGAGTGCGTTATGTGCCATAGACACGCCCTGGGTATTATTCGTGCCTTGCGATTCTCCGGCTCTGCCGACGGATCTAGCGCTGCGCATGCAGCAAGGGCTCGGCGAGCAGCGTATCGCGGTTGCACACGACGGCCAGCGGGCGCATCCCGTGGTGGCCTTGATCGACGCCACGCTGCGCGACGATCTCGGGGCTGCTTTGCGCGATGGCGAGCGCAAGATAGATCGCTGGTATGCGCGCCACCCTTGGTGTCATGTCGATTTTTCCGATCAGCCCGAGGCGTTCGCCAACCTCAACTCTCCCGATGATCGTGACGTTATGGAGCGGAGCTGGCGCTCTGGTGGGTCGTTTTGACCCGGGAGCTGCCTTCCTGTGTGATTATCGGAGAGCCAAGGCAATTCATCATCGCACTAAGGGTGGTTGCTCGGCATGTTTGTTGCCTCCTGTTATCTATGGATGGTTCTCCCTCGACGAATTGGCATGAGGACGACAAAACGCGATGACGTTATCGCTTGATACGCTAGACACGCCGCTGCTGGGTATCGCTGCTTGGAGTGGGACCGGCAAGACGACGCTGCTTGAGGCACTTTTGCCCAGATTAGCCGATGCAGAAATGCAGGTGGCCGTGATCAAGCATGCCCATCACGCCTTCGACATCGACCGCCCTGGCAAGGATAGCTACCGCCTGCGTCACGCTGGCGCGATGCCAATGCTGGTGGCTTCGGGCAAGCGTTTTGCCATGATGATGGAAACGCCCGAACGTGAGGAAGCCGATCTAGCGGCGCTGATCCCCCATGTTCTGCCCTTGGCGCCGGATTTGATCCTGGTCGAAGGCTTCAAAGCCTGGCCTTTACCCAAGCTGGAGCTGCATCGCGAGGCCTTGCAGAAGCCGCTGATGGCGGCCGATGACCCCTGGGTGCGGGCAGTGGCGACGCCCGATAATATTGCGCTGCCGGGAGGTGTCGAGCGCTTGTCGATGGACGATCATGACGCCTTGGTCGACTGGTTGCAGGCCTGGCCGCAACGTTGGCCCGAGATGCGTCGCGGTCCCCGGGAGACGTCATGACCTTATCGTGTTTTGAACTG
Organism: Chromohalobacter canadensis; assembly: GCF_029544075.1. GTDB lineage: Bacteria > Pseudomonadota > Gammaproteobacteria > Pseudomonadales > Halomonadaceae > Chromohalobacter > Chromohalobacter canadensis_A. The sequence goes on from NZ_JAJQJH010000019.1 coordinate 23,217, forward strand.
GGCGAGCGCATGCTCAGCGTCGATGAGACGCTCGAGGCCCTGGCGGCGATGACGCCGCCACCGGTCACCACGCGTCGGGTTAGCTTGGCGTCGGCCTGTGGCGGAGTGTTGGCGGTGGATGTCATGTCGCCAATCGACGTGCCGCAGAATACCAACGCCGCGATGGACGGCATCGCGCTGGCGTGGCCCGATGACGTGCCGGGAGGCGACATGCGCGTGGACGTGGTCGGTGATGTCTTGGCGGGTACGCGGTTGACAACATCGCTGGCGTTAGGCGGGGCGGTGAGGATTACCACCGGAGCGCCGCTGCCGGCCGGCGCAGATACCGTCGTCATGAGCGAGCAGCTCGTCGATAGTGGCATCCCCGATCGCATCCGTGTCGAACACTCCGAGCGGGTACGGCGTGGGCAGAACGTGCGCCAGGCCGGCGAAGATATTGCTCGCGGCGAGCATGCACTGAGTGCAGGGACACGGTTACGGCCGCAGCACTTGGGGTTACTGGCCTCACTGGGATACGCGGAGGTCGAGATATTCCGTTCGCTACGCGTGGCAGTGTTCTCTACCGGCGATGAAGTCACGGCGCCGGGCGAGTCGCTGCCGCCCGCCGGCATTTACGATACCAACCGTTTTTCGTTACAAGGTCTGCTGAGCCGCCTGGGCTGCGAGGTCATCGATCTGGGCATCCTGCAGGATAATCTTGACAGCATGCGTGTCTCCCTCGCGGCGGCGGCCCACGAGGCGGATATGGTGGTAACCAGCGGGGGCGTGTCGGTCGGCCAAGCCGATTGGGTCAAGCCCGCGCTTACGGCTATCGGCGAGCTGGGGTTATGGCGGATCGCCATGCGTCCGGGAAGACCCTTGGCGTTCGGTCGTATCCATCAAACGGGGGGCGTGACGGTGCCTTTCTTCGGGCTGCCCGGCAACCCCGTGGCGGTCATGGTGACGTTCTTGCAGTTCGTTCAACCTATGTTACGGCGCATGCAGGGAGAGCATGACTGGCAACCGTCCCGTCTCACGGCGCTGGCCGGCGAGCCATTGAAAAGCCGTGAGGGACGTGTCGATTACCATCGTGGTATTTATACAAGTGATGACGCCGGTCAACTGTGGGTGCGTACCACAGGCCGCCAGGGATCGGGCATTCTGAGCTCGATGGTGGCGGCCAATTGCCTTATCGAAATCGGTGACGGATGTGCCGCCGTTGAGGCGGGTACGCCGGTGACGATACAACCGTTCGGTGACCTGACATGAGTTTGACCCATCTCAATGCACGTGGCGAAGCCCACATGGTGGATGTTGGCGACAAAGCCGAAACGCAGCGCGAGGCCGTGGCAAGCGGACGCATCGTCATGCGCCCAGAAACGCTGGCATTGCTGGCCGAGGGCGGCTTGCCCAAAGGCGATGTGCTGGCCACGGCGCGTATCGCCGGCATTCAGGCCGCCAAGCGCACGCATGAGCTGATTCCCTTGTGTCATGCGTTGCTGCTGTCCAAGGTGAGCGTCGATTTTCGCCTCGACGATGCGGCTTCTTGTGTGCATGTGGAATCACGCTGCCGTCTGGCGGGCCGCACCGGTGTGGAAATGGAGGCGCTGACCGCGGTCTCGGTTGCGTGTCTGACCCTCTACGATATGTGCAAGGCGGTCGACAGGGACATGATGGTCGAAGGCGTGCGCTTGGAGCACAAGACGGGCGGCAAGTCCGGTGATTGGCACCGCGCTTCCGAGGATGAATCCGCGACGCGCGAAGCGTTCGAAACCCCATCCGTCGAAATCGCCGCAATACGCGTCAAGCTCCTCGCCGAATTGCGCGAGCGACTGGATATTGAAGAGGTGGAAGTGCCGGTTGCATCGCTGAAAAGACCCGATGTCGCCAGTCTCAAGGCCGCTCTTGAGAAACAGGATTCCCGCTTCGCGGCCTTGTCCGCTGCGCGCATTCTGTGTGCCGTTAACCATGCCATGGCACATGATGGAACGTCGCTCGCCGATGGGGATGAAGTGGCGTTTTTTCCACCGGTCACCGGTGGGTGAGGAGGCAGTCATGATCGATGTGCGTGTGCAGTCGCCGGTCTTCGATGTGGGGGAGGAGCAGCGCCAATTGCTGGCGGGGCGTCATGATATCGGTGCCGTGGTGACCTTCACTGGCCTGGTGCGCGATTTCAATGAGCGCCCGGACGTGCAGGCCCTGTCGCTGGAGCATTATCCTGGCATGACCGAGGCGGCGCTGCGTGACATTGCTGAGCAGGCGACGTCGCGCTGGCCGCTCGATGGGATACGCATTGTGCATCGTGTCGGCCGCTTGTTGCCAAGTGACCCCATCGTCATGGTCATGGTTGCGAGTGCCCATCGCCGTGCGGCATTCGATGCGTGCGATTTTCTGATGGACTACCTCAAGACATGTGCGCCATTCTGGAAGAAAGAACACACTGCAAGCGGGACGTATTGGGTCTCGGTGCGTGACAGTGACGCGCGGGACGCGGACCGTTGGGAGGAAGCATGACCGAGCTGATCGACAATTTTCAGCGCCAGATTCGCTATGTGCGTATCTCGGTGACGGATCGCTGTGACTTTCGCTGCGTCTATTGCATGAGCGAGGACATGACGTTTCTGCCGCGTGCACAGATATTGACGCTTGAAGAGATCGAGCAGGTGGCGCGTGCGTTCGTCGAACTGGGCGTGGAAAAGATTCGCTTGACCGGCGGTGAGCCGCTGGTACGACGTGGCATCGACGATCTGGTGTCGCGTGTCGGCGCGCTTCCGGGCCTCAAGGACTTCGCCATGACCACTAACGGCGCGGGGTTGGTCAAGCATGCCAAGGCATTGCGGGAAGGCGGTATGCAGCGCCTCAATATCAGCATTGATTCACTCGACCCCGAGCGTTTCCGCAGCTTGACGCGCACCGGCAATCTCGAACATGTCATTGCCGGTATTCGTGCCGCGCGCGATGCCGGATTCGAGCGTATCAAGCTCAATGCCGTCGTGCTCAAGGGGCGTAACGACGATGAAGTTCTTGATCTGGTCGACTTCGCGCGTCGAGAAGGCGTGGATATCAGCTTTATCGAGGAAATGCCGCTGGGCGACGTCTCCGATCATTCGCGCGAAGAAACCTTTTATTCCAGCGATGATGCGCACGCGGCCATCGCATCGCGTTATCCGCTGTTGCCGACCACCGAGAATACCTTGGGGCCGTCGCGTTATTTCCGTATGCCGGATAGTGATTCGCGTATCGGTTTCATTTCACCGCACAGCCATAATTTCTGCGACACCTGCAACCGGGTAAGGGTCACGGTGGAAGGGCGTTTGTTACTGTGTCTCGGCAACGAGCATTCGGTCGATCTACGCGAGGTTTTGCGGCGTTATCCCGGTGATATGGAGCGCCTCAAGCAGCGCATCGTCGAGGCCATGCCATTGAAACCCGAGCGCCATCATTTCCGCACGGACGGTGATGTCGATATCGTGCGCTTCATGAATATGACGGGCGGATAATTTTTTGTACGTACCCTTTATGCGCGGTAGTGTGATGCGTCTCCTGACCATAAAGCTATAAGGTTCGACTTGTATTGAGAACATTATTTTCTTGCTAAACCAAGTTCGAGTCATATACTTTTCAGAAACGCCAAGGCGTTATGCTGCAGGTTGGTTATTTTAAATGGAGGAGGCAAATGTCCACTGATACTCTGGAGCGCATTGCGCGAAATAAAAACGTGGCTCGCGCTGCCGCGCGACAGCTCAGCATGGAGCAGCTCCACAAGCTGTCGGAAGTCATCGGTGAAGTGATCGAACAGAAGCAGCAGGAAGATCATAAGCGACAAGCCGAAGAAGCCGATAAAGAGCGTAAGTTGGCGGAAATTCGTGAAGCGATGAGCGATGCCGGCCTTTCTATGGACGATTTGATGTCCGAACAGCCGCGCAAGCGTCGGGGGCGTCCGCCGAAGAAAGATAAGGAACGCAAGCAGTAAGTGTTGCGCGTAGAACGATTAAAAACGGACCGTAGGGTCCGTTTTCATATGGGGTCATGAGTCGAGAGGCGAGGTCTCTTCTGCGGCCATGATATGCAGATGGACGTCGGGAAGATGACGCAGGTGTTCGTCGAGCCAATGCATCAAGGGAGCGTGCAATTGCTGACGTAACTTGGCAATGGTGTCTGCCTCATGCATGGCCAACTGGTCATCGAGCCAATCGGCGAGGGCGGTGTCGTCCAGTGACAGGTCGTGGCTCGTGTCCCACAACAAGCGCCCCACGCGTGCCCACCCCGACGCCTGTCGAGCGACCGGAAGCGTCAAACTCAGGATACCGCTGCGGCGATGCATGCTCGACATGGCGGGAGCGCGCAACCCTTCTAAGGGATGAATACGATTCTGGGTGACGATATGCGGCGCCAGCGAGTGGCGCGCAAGACAGCTCAAACCCTCATTATCGAAGCGAAGCATATCGCCGTTTCGCGGGATCCAAGGCACCTCGATGCCCAGCGATTCCGCCAGGGCACGATGCGCTTGTTGGTGTTGGAATTCGCCATGCACGGGTAGCAAACGCTGGGGAGCGAGCCAGCCATAAAGACACTGCAATTCATCCTGTGCGGGATGCCCTGAGGCGTGCAGCTCGGGATGATTGCGTTCATCGTAAAGGGTAACGTGGGCACGCTTGAGCCCTGCCTGTAACCGTTCGATCAGCAATTCGTTACCTGGGATTGCCTTGGCCGAGAAAATCACAGTGTCGCCGGGCTGGAGTTCGAAATCGGCGTGCTGTCCCTGGGCCAGGCGAGACAGTGCGGAACGTGGTTCCCCCTGACTGCCGGTGGCGATGACCAGCACCTCTTCGGGCGGCAAGTAACCAAGGTCGCGAATGGGGACGAGGGAAGGGAAATCATCCAGATAGCCCAGCCCTCGGGCGACATTCACCATGCGCTCCATCGAACGTCCCATGAGGCTGACGCGTCGTCCGCATGCCTTGGCGGCACGGCCCAGTGCCAGGATGCGCGCCAGGTTGCTGGCGAAGCAGCTGACGATCACGCGGCCGGGGCAAGCGCCGATCGCTGTTTCAAGCGCGCGCGCGACGTCGCCTTCGCTGCGTGAATGCCCGGGGACGGGGGCATTGGTGGAATCGCCGACGACGAGGTCGATAGGCGCCAATGCCTGGAAGCGCTGCGGGCAGACGGGATCACCGATCAAGGGCTCGGGATCGAGCTTCCAGTCGCCAGTGTGCAGGACACGATGCTCGGGTGTCGCCAAGAGCAGGGCACAGCTTTCGGGGATCGAGTGTGGCAGCGGCAAAAATCGTACATCGAAAGGGCCGCTTTGCATGGCCTCGTCGGGCGTGATGACGTGAATCGCATCAGTAGGCAGTTGCTGTTCGGCGAAGCGCAGGCGTAGCAGGCCGGCGGCTAGTGGCGTCGCATGGATGGGGCATTGCCAACGGGGCCACAGCCAGGCAATCGCGCCGATGTGATCTTCATGTCCGTGCGTGACGAGAATTGCCTGAGGGACGATACCCTGAGAAGGCAAGAGGTCGACATTGGGTACTTGCAAGGGCGCCTGCGGGAGGTCCTGGCGAATCATCATGCCGCAGTCGACCACGATCCAGTGGTCAAGATGCCCGTAAAGGGTGAAATTCATGCCGATTTCACCACAGCCGCCGAGGGGCAGTATCTGAAGGGGAGGCTTGCGGCGGGCGCGTATCTGGATGCGTGGTTGGGACATCGTTATCCCTTAACGTGAAGATGTCCATCACTATACGGGATGCCCCGGCGCGGCCACAATCGAGGCTTCTTGTCGTGATCGAATTCGCTACAATAGGCGCCCTTTGGTGAGACGCGTCTCCCTCAAGAGAACGTTGAACACTGCTAATTTCAGGATTGATGGTAGCGCGCATGTCCCATTCGTATCGTCTTATCGTCTCGTGCCCCGACCGCGTGGGTATCGTTTCTCGCGTATCCAGTTATATCGCCGGTCATGGCGGCTGGATCACCGAGGCCAATCAGCATTCGGATTTGGCCACCGGGCGTTTTTTCATGCGCTACGAAATCAAGGCTGAGTCTTTGCCGCTGAGTCTCGATGCGATGCGCGACGACTTTACCGCCATTGCCGGTGAGTTCTCGATGGATTGGAAACTGAGCGATACCTCAAAGCCCAAGCGCGTCGTTCTGATGGCCTCGCGTGCTTCGCATTGCTTGGTCGATCTGTTATACCGCTGGACTGCGGGTGAGCTCGATTGCGAGATCCCTTGCGTGATCTCTAATCATGAAGCGTTGCGCGCGCTGGTCGAATGGCATGGTATTCCGTTTCACCATGTGCCGGTCGATGCGGACGATAAGGCGGCAGCATTTTCGCAGGTCGAGGCACTGGTCGAAGAGGCCCGGGCGGATACAGTAGTGCTGGCGCGCTACATGCAGATTCTGCCGCCCAACCTGTGCCAGCGGTACGCCGGGCGGATCATCAATATCCACCACAGTTTCTTGCCCTCCTTCGCTGGCGCCAAACCTTATCATCAGGCCTACGCGCGGGGCGTCAAGCTGATTGGTGCTACGTGCCACTATGTCACCGAAGAGCTTGATGCGGGACCCATCATCGAGCAAGACATCCAGCGCGTGACACACTGCCATACTGCCGAGGACTTGGTGCGTCTGGGGCGTGACGTAGAAAAAGCCGTGCTGGCGCGGGGACTACGTTGGCATTTGCAGGACCGGGTTCTGATCCACGGCAATAAGACAGTCGTCTTTGCTTGAGCGTCAGTCGAAGAGTGTCATCTGGCGTCGCTGTGCCTCGGGCGTCAGGCGTACGCCGACTCCGAGCAGGCGCACGGGGCGCTCGCCGCGTGCCCAGGCACCGTCCAGCAAGGCTTGAAAGCGTGCCGCCAGTGCTTCACGACCCGCCGCTTCCAGGGTCGTGCTACTGAAATCGTTGAAGCGAACCTTGACGTAAAGCTTTTGAATGGCCGGCGTACCGTGTCGTGCCAGACGTGCCATCAAACGTTCAACGAGCGGCGTGAGTGCGTCATGGCAGCTGGCCAGGTCGGGCAGATCGCGGTGATAAGTCGTCTCCACGCTGACGGATTTGCGTTCACGCTCGATCTGTACCGGGCGTTCATCGATGCCACGCGCCAGCTCGAATAGCCGGCGCCCGAACTTGCCGAAGCGCTCGATTAAAGATTCGAGCGGCCATTCGCGTAGGTCGCGGCAGGTGACAATCTCCAGTGCCTCGAGCTTGGCCGCCGTCGCTGGGCCCACGCCGTGTAGCTGCTTGACGGGCAAGGCGAGGAGAAAAGGCTCGACTTCGTCCGGAGCTATCACACATAGTCCATCGGGTTTGTCCCAGTCACTGGCCAGTTTGGCGAGAAATTTGCTGGGTGCCGCCCCCACCGAGATGACGATACCCGTCCGCGCTAGCGCCTCCTGCTTGAGCCATCTGGCCATCCAGGTCGCGCTCCCCTGGAAGCGTGTGACCTCGCTGACATCCAAATACGCTTCGTCGAGGGACAAAGGCTCCACCAGTGATGTCAGCTCATGGAACAGTGCTTGGATGCGTGCCGAGACAGCACGGTATTTTTCGAAGTCCGGGGAGAGTCGCGTTAAATGCGGACACAGGCGCATGGCACGTGCCATGGGCATCGCCGAATGGATGCCGAAGGCGCGTGCGGGGTAATTGCAGGTGGCGACAACGCCGCGTGTCTCAGGGCTGCCGCCGATCGCTATGGGGATGTCGCGTAACGCTGGGTCGTCGCGCATTTCCACGGCGGCATAAAAACAGTCGCAATCGGCGTGAAGGATCTTGCGCATGATGAACGGCGTATCGGCTTAATGCAGGCCGTTACCGCCACCGCCACGAATCACGCCAACGCCGAGGCCTTCTATCTCGAGTTCCTGATGGCGTAGATCGACCTCGATGGGCGAAAAATCCTCGTTTTCGGCAAGCAGCCAGACATGATGGCCTTGACGCTTGAAGCGCTTGACGGTGACGTCGTCTTCTAGGCGGGCGACGACGATTTGGCCGTCGCGGATCTGCTGGGTGCGATGCACGGCGAGCAGGTCGCCATCGAGAATGCCGGCATTTTTCATCGAGAGCCCGCGGACACGTAGCAGGTAATCGGCGCGGGGGGTGAAATAGTCCGGCGCGAGAGGGCAGTGCCGGTCGATATGCGCTGCGGCGAGTATTGGGCTACCGGCGGCAACCTCACCGATAACCGGCAGGCCGTCGCTGTTGGTCAAGGCGGTGTCGTCTTCTGCGGTGAGGCGGATGCCGCGCGACGTGCCGGGGATCATGCGAATGACCCCCTTACGGTCGAGCGCGCGGAGATGCTCCTCGGCGGCGTTCGGCGAGCGAAAGCCTAGGGCCCGGGCGATTTCGGCGCGCGTTGGCGGGTAGCCAAGCTCATTCATGGTCTTGACGATAAAATCAAAGACGTGTTGCTGGCGCGAAGTTAGCGAGCGAGACATGGGGCCTCCGGCGGGCACTGACGTGTTCAAGTATACAGTATGTGATTGTATCCAGTCTTTGGCGCGGTGCAACCATTCGCGCCATCATTTGCTCAGGGACCTGGTGTTTCAAACGTGGAGATTTGTCGTTCTCGATATCAAGGCTTAGAATCGAAATGTTTTAAACATTCGTTTATTCCACGCGGGGCGCCCCATGGCTCAGACAGATACAGTGACGCGCATTCTCGATACCGCCGAAGTCCTGTTCGCCGAGCGGGGGTTCGCCGAGACCTCGCTACGTACCATCACCAGCAAAGCCAAGGTCAATCTGGCGGCGGTCAATTACCATTTCGGGTCCAAGAAGGCGCTCATCCAGGCGGTCTTCGCGCGCTATCTCGACCCCTTTTCCGAGCGCTTTCACCAGGCCCTGGATGAGCTCGAGGTGCAATATCGGGGTGAGGCCATTCCCCTCGAGGTGTTGTTGGAGACATTGGCACGCACCGTGTTGGAAGTTCCTGCCGAGCGCAATAGCCTCAAGGTGTTCATGCGCTTACTGGGGCTGGCCTATACTCAGGCTCAGGGCCACTTGCGCCGTTACATTCAGGAGCACTATGGCAATGTGTTCTCACGCTTCAGCGACTTGGTACGCCGCGCGACGCCGGAACTACCCGAGGCGGAACGCTTTTGGCGATTACACTTCATGCTGGGCACGGTGATCTTCACGTTGTCGGGCCTTGATGCGTTGCGCGATATCGCCGACAAGGATTATCACGAGCATGTCAGCGTGCGCGATCTGATTCGTCGGCTGCGTCCGGTGGTCGTGGCCGGCATGCAGGCGCCATTGCCTGATGACGCTCTCAAGGTGGCGGGATGATGCGAACGCCGCAACTCTCCCATCTACCCCCCGAACAGGGCGTCTGGCTGGAAATCGATCTCGGTACGCAGTCGCTGACGATCCGTGAGGGCGACGCGTGTCGCGAGACGTTCCCGATTTCCTCGGGCGCTCACGGTATCGGGCAACACGAAGGCAGCGGGCAGACGCCTGTGGGGTGGCATTACGTGCGCGCAGTTATCGGTGATGGACTGCCACCCGGCAGTGTCTTTCGCGGGCGGCGCCCCACCGGCGAGGTGTTTTCGCCCGAGCTGGCCCGTGCTCATCCCGAGCGGGATTGGATATTGACGCGTATCCTGTGGTTGTGTGGCCTGGAACGGGGTGTCAATCGCGGTGGCGATGTGGATAGTCAGCGCCGCTATATATACCTGCATGGCACGCCCCCCGAACAACCGATGGGAACGCCAGCCTCGCATGGTTGTATTCGGCTGCGCGATGAGGCGTTGCTGACCGTGTTCGAGGTCGCGACGGCCGGAACGCCGATTTGGCTGCATGACTGAGAGGGTGTTTACAAAAGGGCTGCGCTCGACGTAATGCTGCTCACCACCTAGAATCCTTCCTCCATTTGCCAGGAGCGCGATGATGACCCAACCTCTCGGCCCGGTCATGCTGGACATCGAAGGTACCCAACTCAGCGACGACGAACGTCAGCTTCTGGCTCGCCCCGAGATCGGTGGGGTGATTCTCTTCCAGCGCAATACGCATGATGCCGAGCAAGTGCGAGCCTTGACCCGCGCGATTCGCGACGTGCGCCCTGATGTGCTGCTGGCGATCGACCAGGAGGGTGGGCGTGTCCAGCGCCTGCAGGACGGCGTGACGCGGCTGCCATCCATGGCGATGCTGGCAGCCGGTTATGCCGAGGCCCCTGAAGCAGCTCGTACCCTGGTCCATGAAGCCGGCTGGTTGTTGGGTATGGAGATGGCGGCCTGCGGTTTCGACATTACCTTTGCTCCGGTGCTCGACGTCGACGACCAGCGCTCGCCGGCCATAGGTGATCGTAGTTTTTCCGCCGACCCCGAAGTCGTCACGGTGCTTGGTGAGGCCTTCATAGATGGGTTGCACGAGGCCGGCATGATCGCCGTGGGTAAGCACTTCCCTGGGCATGGCGGCGTCAGCCTCGATTCGCATCATGCCTTGCCCGAGGACACGCGCTCACTCTCGGCGTTGCGCGAGCATGATCTGGTGCCCTTCAAGATGCTCTCTGGAAAGCTGGATGCCGTGATGCCGGCGCACGTAGTGTATACAGCGTTCGATTCGCGCCCGGCGGGTTTTTCCCCTTCCTGGCTTGGCATGTTGCGCGAGGAACTGGCGTTCAAGGGCGTGGTGTTTTCCGATGATCTGAGCATGGCCGGTGCGCACGTGGCTGGGTCGCCCTCGGCGCGTGCCGACGCCGCCTGGGCGGCAGGATGTGACATGGTACTAGTATGTAATGATCGCCCGGCGGCGCTCGAGATTCTCGACGCGGCGGCGGGGCATTCTTCCAAGCGTCTGGGCAAGTTGCGTTACGGTCGGGCCCGTCCCGAGCTTGAAACGCTGCCGGCGCTGGCGCGTTGGCGTCGTGCCCATGCGCGACTTGAGGCGCTCTCGGAAACGCCCACACACTGACCTTGCCACTGGCTATCGACGTCGCTACCTGTACTAGCTAGAAGGAAGGATCCTCGTGTTTGATTTTTTCTCTCCCGTGATGGATTGGGTTCAAACCACCTTGGGCATGCCGCTGTGGGTGGCGGCGATTGGCTTAGTCATTGCCCTGACGCTGATCGTCGATCTGGTGAGCTGGGTTGTCATCTGGCGTGTGGGGCCGTTGCTGGAGAAAACCAGCAACCGCTGGGCGGACATCCTGATCAAGGCATTGCGGCGACCGCTGCGTCTCTGGATCTGGCTGATGGGGGTCACTCTCTGCCTAACCGTCGTTCGTTATCATTGGGATATCGAGTGGGCGGAAGGGCATCTGGCTCAGGCACGCGCCGTCATTACATTGCTCTTGCTGGCCTGGGCCGGGCTCAGGGCCGTGAAGCTTCTTGAAAAACGCTTGGTGTTTCCGCCGGGCGGGCATCGTGCCAAGTCCATGGATGCCGATACGGCATCGGCCGTCTCCAAGATACTGGGGGCGGTGGTCGTCGTTATCATCGGGTTGTTGATTCTTTCGAGCTTGGGTGTCTCGCCCTCGGGAGTGGCCGCCTTCGGTGGGGCCGGCGGGCTGATAATCGGCTTCGCTGCCAAAGATATGCTGGCCAATTTCTTGGGTGGATTAATGATTCACCTGGACAAGCCATTTCGCGTCGGCGACTGGATCAAATCTCCAGATCGTGATATCGAAGGGGTCGTGGAAGATATCGGCTGGCGCTTGACGCGCATTCGCACCTTCGCGTCGCGCCCGATTTATATCCCCAACTCCGCCTTCAGTAGCCTGGTGCTCGAGAACCCCTCGAGGATGTGGAACCGACGCCTTTTCGAAACCATTCGGTTACGTTATACCGATATCGAGCGTGTGTCGGACATCGTCAAGGCGACCCGCTCGATGCTCGATGCGCATGATGACGTGGATACCGATGAGCAAATTCTGGTGTACTTTCAGAGCTATGGCGAACATGCGCTGGAGCTGATCGTGTATGCGTTTGCCAAGACTACTGACTGGGCTGAATTCCAATCGATGAAGCAGGACATCCTGCTGCGTGTCTACGATATCGTGCGCGAGCATGATGCGCGCCTGGCGTTGCCGGCCTCCGAGTTGCATATTGCCGGTCCGGTGGAGATCACCGGCGAGAACGCTCAGGGCGATGCCGACAATGACAGTGATGCAGGCAGCGACAACACCGGTAACGATGCCCGGAATGAGGCATCCGACGATACACACTCGCGGGCGGCGTCCGACCGCGAGGCTCCCTATACGTCGTCTCGCCAGCGTTCGCGCAATGCCGGAAGAGGCGAAGTGAATGATGCTTCCCACGATCAGGAATCCGATGCCTAACCAATCTACCCCCGTGTGCCAGGAGTCACTGGCGACCATGCGCGATGTCATGGCGCATGCCGATTGCCTCATTTCGCAGCAGGAAGTCGAGCGCGCGCTCGACCGAATGGCCGACGAGATCACTCAAGATCTGGGCGACACACTGCCGGTTTTCTACTGCGTGATGAACGGCGGACTGATCACCACAGGACATCTGCTGACACGTCTCGGTTTCCCGCTGGAAGTGGATTATCTACATGCGACACGCTACCGCGGCGGCGTGCGCGGGGGCGAGCTATTCTGGCGAGTCTCTCCCGAGATTCCCATGGCCGGTCGCCATGTGGTGATCGTCGACGACATTCTCGATGAAGGTACGACGCTGGCGGCGATTCTGGACTATTGTCGTCAGGCGGGCGCGGCGAGTATTTCGACAGCGGTATTGGTCGACAAGCGTCACGACCGCAAAGCTGTGCCGGGGTTACAGGCGGATTATTGCAGTCTTGAGGTCGTCGACCGCTATGTATTCGGCTTTGGTATGGATTACAAGGGCTACTGGCGCAATGCGCCGGGGATCTTTGCGCCGCGCGGTATGTGATCGTGCACTCTGCCACAATGAAGCCGCACGCATGACAGCTAGCTTGCATCGTCTTTTCGCAGTAGAAGGTGAGGGGTGGTGATGACGGAATCCGAGGTGATCTTCGAGGAGCGGCCCACACGTGACGGCGGGTGCCTCGGCATCGCCACGCTGAATGCGCCCGGCAGTCTCAATGCCTTGTCACTGGCGATGATTACCTCGCTGCATGCCAAGCTCGACGCCTGGGCAGATGATATGTCGGTGCATGCGGTGTGGCTGCAAGGCGCGGGCGACAAGGCATTTTGTGCGGGCGGCGATGTGGTCGCCTTGTATCGGGCCATGACGACGTCTCCCGGGGACGAGGGAGAGGCCGCTCAGGCTTACTTCGGGGCTGAGTATCGTCTCGATCATTTCCTGCATCATTACCCCAAGCCCCTTGTCGTCTGGGGCGATGGCGTTGCTATGGGGGGTGGCCTGGGGCTATTGGTTGCCGCCGATCACCGTATCGTGACCGATACCAGCCGCCTGGCCATGCCGGAAATCAGTATCGGCCTGTACCCCGATGTTGGTGCCAGCTGGTTTTTCCAGCGCATGCCTCGTGGCGTGGGGCTTTATTTAGGTGTAACCGGCGCCCAGCTTAATGCGCGCGATGCCCTTGAACTAGGGCTGGCGGATCGTGTCATCGCCAGGGAGGCGCGACAAGATGTGCTAAAGGCCCTGGAGAGTGCCGATTATCGCCATCCACAGCAGGCGGTCAGGGAAGTCTTGCGAGGTTTCGAGAACCGCGCGTTGGCACCGGAGGCCGAGGTCATGCCGCGTCTGGATCATCTTCAGGTCTTGAGCGATGAGGCGGATATCACAAAGGTAGTACGCCGCATCCTCGATGATCCCCGTGAGGACGCCTGGCTGGCCGCCAATCGCGCGCGTTTGGCGGCAGGTTGTCCGGCTACGGCACACTTGGTGTGGCGCATGCTGTGTCGGCACCGGGATGGCAGCTTGGCGGAGACGTTTCGCGATGAGTTGATGCTCTCGGTGCAATGTTGTCGGCATACGGAATTGGCTGAGGGCATTCGCGCGTTGCTGATCGACAAGGACCGAGCGCCGCAATGGGCGTATACGGATGTCGCCAACGTACCAGCGAACTACATCGATGGCTTTTTCATGCCGCTTTGGGATGCTGAGACGCATCCGCTGGCCGATCTTTGAGCTGTTCGAGCTGGTGAGTCGAGCATCAACGCGGGCTGAAGCGCCGCGTCAGGTTGGTCTCGGCGATCATGCGCGTGGAGATCTCCTCGATGGAGAAGCGTGTGGTGTCGATATAGGGGATATGGTAGCGGCGAAACAGTGCCTCGGCCTGCTGCAATTCCTGCATGCATTGATCCATTGAACAGTACCGACTATTGGGGCGACGCTCGCTGCGAATTGCCGCGAGCCGGCGTGGGTCGATGGTCAAGGCGAATAGCTTGTGGCGATAAGGCGCCAACGCCTTAGGCATGCTCAATGTGCCGTCTTCATCCAAATCATCCTCGGTCAGGGGGTAGTTGGCGGCTTGAATGCCGAATTGCAGGGCCAGATAAAGCGAGGTGGGTGTCTTGCCGCAACGTGAGACGCCGACCAGGATGACATCGGCCTGATCATATTGGTGCGTGCGTGCGCCATCGTCATTGTCGAGCGCGAAGTGCACGGCATCGATGCGATGCATATAAATGTCGTCGCGGCCAATGGCATGGGTGCGTCCCACCGTATACGTGGAATGAGTCGCAAGCTCTTCCTCGAGCGGGGCCAGGAACGTCGAAAAGATGTCTATCTTGAAGCCCGGCGCATCGGCAATGATGGTGCGAATCGCTTGATCGACGATGGTGTCGATCACGATGGGGCGGGCGCCGTCACGCTCGGCGGTCTGGGCGATGATGGCCGCCAGGGTGTGGGCCTTTTCCAGCGTATCGATATAAGGTTTGACTACTAGGTTGAGCTCGACGTCCTCGAATTGGGCGAGCAGGCTGCGGCCCAGTGTTTCTGCGGTGATGCCGGTTCCATCGGAGATGAAGTAAGCGGTGCGGGGCATGGCAAATGTCCGAACGTGGTGAAAATAGATATGTCTATTCTCTGGCTCCTTTCTGACAAGCGCAAATAGGCGTTCGTCGCGCTCGGCACGGCGACTACAAGAATTTTCGAAAATGCCGCGTTGTTGTAAAAATACTCCAACCCCTTCGCTATTAGACCAATGGTGAATAGCCGGCCCCCTTGGTAGGGTACGAGCATCCGCCGCGCCCCGCGCGGCACTGGCTGTGACGACGTCGTCATCGCTACCGTCCTGACTCGAGGGGGTTCTCTTGGAAGAGTATATCGTTTGGTTCGATCAGCTTGGCATGGATGATGTTGAGCGGGTGGGCGGCAAGAACGCGTCACTCGGGGAAATGATCTCCAACCTGGCGGATGCCGGTGTCACTGTGCCCGGCGGCTTTGCCACTACCGCCTTGGCGTATCGCGAATTCCTCGCGCACGAGGGACTCAACGAGCGCATCAATGACGCGTTGGTGCGTCTGGATGTCGACGATGTCACGGCCCTGGCCGAGACGGGGGCGCAGATTCGGCAGTGGGTCATCGATACGCCACTGCCACCGGCCTTCGAGAAGGTCTTGGCCGAGGCGTATGGCCAACTGCAGGATAAGCATCCACATCTCAAGGCGGCGGTACGCTCCTCCGCGACGGCTGAGGATCTACCCGACGCGTCGTTTGCGGGGCAGCAGGAAACCTTCCTCAATATCGAGGGCTTCGACAACGTCAAGCGTGCCGTTCACGAGGTCTTCGCGTCACTATTCAATGACCGTGCCATTGCCTACCGTGTGCATCGAGGTTATCCGCACGAGAACGTGGCGCTTTCCGCTGGTGTGCAGAAAATGGTGCGCTCCGAAACGGCGGCCAGCGGCGTGATGTTCACGCTCGACACCGAATCCGGATATCGCGACGCGGTGTTCGTGACGGGGTCCTGGGGGCTGGGCGAGACGGTCGTTCAGGGGGCGGTCAATCCCGATGAGTTCTACGTCCACAAGCCGACTCTGGCGGCAGGGCGTCCGGCCGTGCTACGTCGGACACTGGGCTCCAAGCTGATCAAGATGGTCTACGGCGAAGAAAGCGCCGCTGGTCGTTCGGTGCAGACCGTGGATGTGCCGCACGCTGACCGTCAACGTTTTTGTCTAGGCGATGACGAGGTCATGGCGTTGGCCCGGCAAGCGGTGACCATTGAGGCGCACTATGGACGCCCGATGGACATCGAATGGGCGCGCGATGGCGACGATGGCAAGCTGTATATCGTTCAGGCACGTCCCGAAACCGTGGTTTCCAATGTGGAAGGTGGCAAGCTCGAGCGTTTTCAGCTCAAGGAAAAAAGCCGTGTACTGGTGGACGGCCGCGCCATCGGCCAGCGTATCGGCCAAGGCGCGGTCAAGATCGTGGCCAGTCCCGAGCAGATGGATAAGGTGCACGACGGCGATGTATTAGTAACCGACATGACCGATCCCGACTGGGAGCCGATCATGAAGCGCGCCTCCGCGATCGTCACCAATCGTGGCGGACGTACGTGCCATGCGGCCATTATTGCGCGCGAGCTGGGCATTCCCGCCGTGGTGGGTTGTGGCGACGCAACCCAGGCGCTTGCCGATGGCCGCGAGGTGACCGTCTCTTGCGCCGAGGGTGACACCGGTCATGTCTACGACGGGTTGCTCGATTACGATTGTAAGACGACGACGGTCGACAACATGCCGGCGCTGCCTTTCCATATTATGATGAACGTTGGCAATCCTGACCGTGCCTTTGGCTTTTCAAGCTTGCCCAATGCGGGGGTTGGATTGGCGCGTCTGGAATTCATCATCAACCGCATGATCGGCGTGCATCCCAAGGCATTGATCGATTACGCGACGCTGCCCGCCGACCTGCAGCAGACCATCGACCTGCGTACCGCTGGGTATGACGATCCGGTGAGCTTCTATGTCGATCGGTTAGTGGAGGGCATTTCCACGCTGGCGGCGGCGTTCTATCCCAAGCGCGTCATCGTGCGGCTGTCCGATTTCAAATCCAACGAATACGAGAACCTCATCGGCGGCAAGCTTTACGAGCCTGGCGAAGAGAATCCGATGCTCGGGTTCCGTGGCGCTTCGCGTTATATCTCGGAGACGTTCCGCCCATGCTTCGAGCTGGAGTGCCGCGCTCTGAAACGCGTCCGGGACGCCATGGGATTCGATAACGTCGAGATCATGGTGCCTTTCGTGAGAACGCCCGACGAAGGACGTGAGGTCGTGTCGCTGATGGCAGCCAATGGGCTCAAGCGCGGCGAGGCGGCGTCTCCCGAGGGCAAGGGCCTGAAGGTCATCATGATGTGCGAATTGCCGGCCAATGCGCTCTTGGCTGATGAGTTCTTGGAGCATTTCGATGGCTTCTCCATCGGCTCCAATGATCTGACTCAGTTGACGCTAGGGCTGGATCGCGACTCGGGCATCGTGGCGCATCTCTTCGATGAGCGTAACCCGGCGGTCAAGAAGTTGTTGGCCATGGCCATCCAGGCGTGCCGGGCACAGGGCAAGTATGTCGGCATCTGTGGTCAGGGGCCGTCGGATCACCCCGAGCTTGCTAAATGGTTGATGGAGCAGGGCATCGACTCGGTGTCATTGAACCCCGATGCGGTGCTCGAAACCTGGTTCATGCTGGCCGGGGAAAAGGTCGGCTGACGCGTTCCTTCATCGGCGCGATACATCTCCATGTGGTATCAGGCGTGCCCAATGTTGGGCACGCCTTTTTCGTTTCCGGACGGTGCGTTACTGATGCAGCCAGTTGCGCAGTTTGAGTAGTAGCAATTCGCCATCGCTGAGGCTGGCGCGTTCGGTAAGCAAATCGATCAGCGTCGCGGGGCGGTCGGTGATGATGTTGTCGACGCCCATATCGATGTAGCGTGACATGTCACGGGCACTGTTGACGGTCCAGACGTGCAATTCGCGGCTGCTGTCATGCACCATGCTGACGGTACCGGCATCGGCACGGGTATGACGCAGGCCGATGATATCGGCCGGGGTCGAGGTCAGAGCGCCGGGCAGCAGGAATTGAACGAACAACGTGGTATCGATATCGGGGGCGTATTCTTCGACGTCGCGAATCACCGTCGGCGATAACGACGCGATGACTGCGCTGTCGGCGATGCCGTAACGCCGTAAACGTTCGACGACTGCTTCGATGAGCGCCTGCTCGTTGCCTGGGGTGGGCTTGAGCTCGACGTATAGGCGCGACTTGCCATGTGCCAGGCCAATCACCTGATCGAGCGTTGCCAAGCGTTCATCGGAAAAGTCATCACCGAACCAGCTGCCGATATCGATATCGCGCGTTTCTTCTAGCGTCAGGTCGTTGATATTCAGTGCCTGACCGGTGAGACGTTCCAGCGTGCGGTCGTGAGAGAGGACGACATTGCCGTCGCGCAACAGCCTGACGTCCAGCTCAAGATAGTCGGCGCCTTCCTGAATGGCCTGGCGCATCGCCGCTAGAGTGTTTTCCGGTGCCGCCATCGAACTGCCGCGATGGGCGGTGACGGTGACATCGTCGCGCAGTTGGAAGTCTCCCAGCACCCATCCCGCTTGGAGCAGCGCAAAGACCAGCAAGACGGCCTCGGCGGTCCAAGCCCACCAGCCCGACTGCGTAGGTGCCGGCGAGTCCGCGACACCGAGCATGCCACCCCCCAAACGTCGGTAGAGATTGGCCACCAGCAGACTATTGGCCGCGACCCCCAGAAACGTCACGGCGATGATCGAAAGCGTATAGGCCGCCACGTAGACCAGCATGACTGGAATCAGCAGCGAGATACGATCCGGAAGGTGGCTGATCAGCGGCGATGCCAGACTATTGAATAGGATGCTGAACAGGACCGGCAGCGTGGCGACACTCAGAGCGAATGTTAGTGCCAGAGCCGTGATGCGCGCGTGCCGCCCCCGTGTGAGCGTACGACTGCGTGCTAGCGCCTGGAGAGGGGACAGTCGGTCCAACACCAGGGCGGGTAGCGCCAAGAACCAGCGCGCATAGAGCCATGCCTGACACCACAGTGCGATGAGCGCGAGGCCGCCGCTGAGTGTGGCGAAATACCATAAGGCGGGGGGCTTCATGCGCATCACGACGTAGAGCTCGGCATCGCCGAGCAAGGCGTCGTAGCAATAGGCGATCAGCAGCACGAACGGGGCGACGAGCAGCAAGTGGGCGCCGACCTGAAGGAATGTGAGCCCGGCGATACTCGGAAAGCGGCGACCGATTTGCCACAGTGTGTTCATCGTCGCCCGGTAGCGCCCCGGCCCGGGCGCGGCGACCAACCGCATCATGCCGCTTTGCTGCAGGAAGATCAGCAGAAAACTCAGGCCCAGTGCCACGAGACCCCAGGCAAGGCCCAAAGGGGAAAGCGCCATGTCGGCGATCTGGGCATTGCTGAGCGCCTGCTGATGAAAGGCATGCAGCAGACTGGTCAGGGTCCAAGTCGTCAACGGCACCAATACGGCCGTGGCGAGGACGGTGAAGAATAGGTGAAAAACCAGTAGCGCTCGTCCCTGAGCGCGCAATTGGGTCGCAATGTCACCCAGCAACGTGCGGGTGGCGAGCATGACAACTCCTTCGTTTCCTATCAGGACATTGCAAGCCTCGCATCGCCGCTCGCTACTGGCAAATAGCAGCGCTATCAGTCATCTAGCGTTAACGGCTCATGGGCAATCACGATTCCGTTGTTGTCCGCGTAAAGCCACTGCCCCGGTGCGATCGTCACGCCGCCGAAAGTGATGGGAATATCGCGCTGGCCTTCGCCGCGTTTCTCGCTCTTGCGGGGATGCGTGCCAAGCGCCTGGATGCCGATTGGAGTCTCGTTGAGGATGTCGATATCGCGCACGCAGCCATTAACGATGATACCGGCCCAGCCGTTGTCGACGGCTTTGGCCGCCAACATGTCGCCTAGCAGTGCGCAACGCCAAGAGCCGCCGCCGTCGACGACCAGAACGGCGCCATCGCCGGGGTCGTTGACTGCTTCCTTGACACGCGAATTGTCCTCGAAGCACTTGACCGTGCGTACCGGCCCATGGAAGGCGTCGTGTCCGCCGACATTGACCAACGATGGCTCGATCACCTTGACGTCGGGATAGGCGTCACAGAGATCGGGGGTGATGATAGTGGGCATGCTGTCTCCTCGCCTGTGCGGCGTTCGCTGGAACAGATGTCATCATGCCATGCCTTATACGTTGCGCCATTGCGGCCTTGGGGGAAGAAGAACTAGCAAAATGACAGGAAGACGCCGAGCGGGGCCCGGCGTCTTGTACAGCGGTGCACGACGAGGCGTTGTTTAGAACTGCCAGCCCACGGATGCGGTGAAGGAATCCACCTGGTAGTCGCTGTCGAAGTCGTAGCGCTCGTATTCAGCGCGGACTAGGAAAGGGGTGAAGTTGAATTGCGCGCCGGCGCCGTAGACCGGGTCCACGCCATCGTTGTCCTTCAGGTCGGTGCTGGCGCCACCGAGATTACCGTCAACGTCGGTTTCCCACTTCGCCATGCCTGCCTTGGCGAAAAGCTCGAACCAATTCGTGATGGGCAGCTTGCCGACGAGACTGACGCCGTAGGCTTCTGACTCGAGGTCGGTATTGGCCGTGTCGTTGCCCTTGAGCTCGACACGTCCGAGGTCCGCATAGAACGCCTCAGTGGCGAAGTAGCGGTTGAAGTTGTAGCCGACGAAGCCCTTGAAGCTGTTGTCGTCATCGTCGACATCGAAGTCCTCGCTACCCGACTCGATGAAATCGTCAACATCATCGTCATCGTTTTCCAGCGAGCTGAAGCCGGTCCCGACGCCGAAGTACAAGCCTTCGGGGCTGGGAGCGGCCATGGCGTTGGGAGCGAGGACGAGAAGACTCGACGTGGCCACGGAAGCGGTGATCAAAGCCTTGAGTTGCATGGTGTTCTCCTTGATTTTCTCATCACGACGTATCCTGGTGTGCCGGCCTCGAGGCGCGACACTGGGCGGTCGGAATGTCATGGCATCCTGCCGTCTCGTCCCATACCCGTATGGAATGGGGCGCGAACGAGCGTTTCATATCTAAGCGTTTGTCCGGCTCACTGACAAGGCGAACAGTGTTAAAAAACGTACATGAACGTTGGTACATGGCGACACCATAAAAAACGCCCCGCAGTGGCGGGGCGTTTCGGTGACCTGCACTCTTCCTCAATAGGCGAGCATTGGAGACGAGTGGTCAGGCTTCCTCGGCGACCGGAATCACGTTCGCGGCCGCGTTCTGGAACTCTTCGATTTCATGGAAGTTCATGTAGCGGTAGATTTCACCCGCCATGGCGTTGAACTCACTCATGTAACCTTTGTACTCTTCGACGGTCGGCAAACGTCCCTCGACGGCCGCGATGGCGGCCAGCTCGGCGGAGGCCAGATAGACATTCGCGCCATCGCCCAGACGGTTAGGGAAGTTGCGCGTGGAGGTCGAAACCACGGTGGACTTGGGCGCCACGCGTGCCTGGTTGCCCATGCACAGCGAGCAGCCCGGCATTTCCATGCGTGCGCCGGCGCGCCCGTAAATGCCGTAGTAGCCCTCTTCCGTCAATTGATGTTGGTCCATCTTGGTGGGCGGTGCAAGCCACAGGCGGGTTTTCAGGCTGCCGGGGGGCTGTTTTTCGAGCAGTTTGCCGGCGGCGCGGAAGTGGCCGATGTTGGTCATGCACGAGCCGATGAAGACTTCGTCGATCTGCTCGCCGGCGACATCGGAGAGCAGGCGCGCGTCGTCAGGGTCGTTGGGCGCGCACAGCACGGGCTGGTCGAGTTCGCTCATGTCGATCTCGATCACGGCGGCATACTCGGCGTCGGCATCGGCGCGCATCAGGCTGGGGTCGGCCAGCCATTCTTCCATGGCCTGTATGCGGCGCTCCAGCGTGCGGGCGTCGCCGTAGCCATTGCTGATCATCCACTTGAGCAGAGTGACGTTGGAGTTCAGATACTCGGCGACCCGCTCCTCGCCCAGAGTGATCGTGCAGCCAGCGGCGCTGCGTTCGGCGGAAGCGTCGGAGAGCTCGAACGCCTGCTCGGCGGTGAGATCCTCGAGGCCTTCGATTTCCAGAATGCGGCCCGAGAAGAAGTTCTGCTTGTTCGACTTCTCGACGGTCAACAATCCGTCCTGAATGGCGTAATAGGGAATCGCATGCACCAGGTCGCGCAGCGTGATGCCGGGCTGGCGTTTGCCCTTGAAGCGCACCAGTACAGACTCCGGCATATCCAGCGGCATGACGCCGGTGGCCGCCGCGAAGGCCACCAGGCCCGAGCCTGCCGGGAAGGAGATTCCCATCGGGAAGCGGGTATGGGAGTCGCCGCCGGTACCGACGGTGTCTGGCAACAGCATGCGGTTGAGCCACGAGTGGATGATGCCGTCACCCGGGCGCAGCGAAACGCCGCCACGGTTCATGATGAAGTCAGGCAGGGTGTGATGGGTCTCGACATCGACCGGCTTCGGGTAAGCCGCCGTGTGACAGAAGGACTGCATTACCAGGTCGGCTTGGAAGCCGAGGCAGGCCAGGTCCTTGAGCTCGTCGCGGGTCATCGGGCCGGTGGTGTCCTGCGAACCGACGGTCGTCATCTTGGGCTCGCAGTACATGCCCGGGCGTACGCCGCCCATGCCGCAGGCCTTGCCGACCATCTTCTGCGCCAAGGTGAAGCCCTTGCCGGTATCGACCGGTTGTTCCGGCTTACGGAAGATGTCGGAGGTGCCGAGGCCAAGTTCGTTACGCGCCTTTTCGGTCAGGCCACGGCCCACGATCAACGGAATGCGGCCCCCGGCGCGGACTTCGTCGAGGATCACCTGCGTCTTGAGCTCGAAAGTAGAGACGATCTCGTCGCTGTCGTGCCGTGTCACCTTGCCTTCATAGGGGTAGACATCGATGACATCGCCCATTTCGAGCTGGGAAACGTCCATTTCGATGGGCAGGGCGCCGGCATCTTCCATGGTGTTGAAGAAAATCGGGGCGATCTTGCTGCCGAACACGAACCCGCCGGCACGCTTGTTAGGTACGTTGGGAATGTCGTCGCCGAAGAACCAAAGCACGGAGTTGGTAGCCGACTTGCGCGATGATCCGGTACCCACGACATCGCCGACATAGGCGACCGGGAAGCCTTTCGCTTTGACCTCGTCGATCTGCGCGATAGGACCCTTGCTGCCCGGCGCTTCCGGTGTGATGCCCTCGCGCGGGTTCTTGAGCATGGCGTTGGCATGTAGCGGGATATCGGGGCGCGACCAGGCATCCGGGGCGGGGGAAAGATCATCGGTGTTGGTTTCGCCCGGCACCTTGAACACGCTCAGCGTGACTTTCTCCGCGGGGGCCGGCTTGGCCAGGAACCACTCGGCCTCGGCCCATGATTCGAGCACGGCTTGCGCGATAGCGTTGCCGTTCTTGGCCCGTTCAGCGACATCGTGGAAGGCATCGAACATCAGAAGGGTGTGCTTGAGCTGTTCACCGGCTTCCTGGGCGAGCGTCTCGTCATCGAGCAGTTCGACCAGGGTGGCGATATTGTAGCCGCCTTGCATGGTGCCCAACAGCTTGACCGCATGTGTCTTGTCGATCAGCGTCGACGTGGCTTCGCCCTTGGCGATGGCAGTCAGAAAGGCGGCCTTGACGTAAGCGGCTTCGTCTACGCCGGGCGGGACGCGGTTGGTGAGCAGCTCGAGAAGCGTTTCTTCCTCGCCGGCGGGCGGCGCCTTGAGCAACTCGACCAGTTCGGCGGTCTGCTCGGCGTTGAGCGGCTGGGACGGCACGCCTTCGCGCGCGCGTTGCTCGGCATGTTGGCGGTAGGCTTCAAGCACGTTGGGACCCTCGTCAGTCATCGAAACCAGGGCGGGGCGATGCGCGTGGCGATAAACACTTCTATGCACGCGCACGGCGGACACGGCCTGGGGCAGGTTGTCACCGGTCTAAATAGGCAGCGAGATTCTACTCGAAACTGTCGACAATGTTAAGAAGGCCTTCTGTGCCGGGCGCTGAGAGGATAATCAAAGACATGCCCATGCATGATGGTCGCTGTAGTGACGCTTGCGATACCATGGGAGCTCGGGTGTAAAGGGGAGGTGAGATGGTCGCCAATGAGAGCAAGGCAAAGCGTATCCAGTCGCCATGCGTGGGATTGTGCTCGACCACCGTCGGTGATCGCGTATGCCGTGGTTGCCAACGCACGGAGGACGAAATTCGCGACTGGTTCGCGCTCGATGCCGAGGCCCGGGCAGCGCGCATGCAGGCATTGGATGCGTTGCGTGTGCGGGTTGCCTCGCGCTTCCTGTGTGTCGACGATCCGGCATGCCTGGAGGCGCAATTGATACGTCACCGAATTCGCTTTCGCCGCGAGCAGCCTGCGTTGTCACGCGCCATAGAACTGTTGCGCGTGGGACGTACGCGTATGCAGGATTTGAGTCGCTATGGACTACGACGCCACGCAAGCGTCGCTTGCCTTGCGCCCGATGCCTTGTACGCGGCGCTTCAGGCAGCGTTGATGCAAGAGGCACCTCGACGCCTGACGACAGCGCCTATCGAGCCTTCCGTTTAACTTCCATGACCGCTCACCTGATAGAAGAAAGCCATGTCCACTGACGCAAACGCCTTGCTACCCCAGGAACTTTTGAATTTCTTGCCGTGCGCGACCCCGGATGCCTGGGTCCAAGCAGCGCTGGCGCATCCGTCGCTATTGCTCATAGATCACGCTCAATGCGAGAAAAAAGCGGCATCCACGGCGATGAATTTGATG
The DNA here is from genome assembly GCF_029544075.1 of Chromohalobacter canadensis. Lineage (GTDB taxonomy): Bacteria > Pseudomonadota > Gammaproteobacteria > Pseudomonadales > Halomonadaceae > Chromohalobacter > Chromohalobacter canadensis_A. Next base: position 47,818 of record NZ_JAJQJH010000019.1, read on the forward strand.
TATCGCTATGTCGAGCATACTGAGTTGCTGACCAAGATGTCGCAGCTGGCCCGCGAGGAACTCTTGCATTTCGAGCAGGTAGTGACCTTGATGCGTGAGCGTGGCGTGCGCTATCGCCAACTCAGCGCCTCGCGTTATGCAGCCGGGCTGCGGCAGCATGTCGGTAAGGACGATCCGCAACGGTTGGTCGATACCCTTATCGTCGGCGCTTTCATTGAGGCGCGCTCCTGTGAACGTTTCGCGTCTCTGATCCCTTTTCTGGATGATGAGCTTGCCAAGTTCTATCGCGCTCTGGTTAAGTCGGAAGGACGCCATTACGAAGATTACCTGGCGCTGGCGCGGCAGTACGCCACGCAGGATATCGCGCCGCGTATCGCGTTCTTCGCCGAGCGTGAGCGTGAACTGATCGAAGCACCAGATACCTGCTTTCGTTTCCACAGCGGTGTGCCGTCGGCAGCGTGATCGCGCTCGCCGGTGGTACCGACCCAATCAGGGTATGACGACGATGACTCAGGACACCCTGGTACCGCCTCGACTGACGCTTTTCGGGCATTTTTCGATGACGGTGGGGGGCTCCACGCTCACCCAGTTCAGCTATGACAAGGTCAAGGCGTTGTTGGTCTACATGTTGCTCAACGAGCAAGCGGCCAATCGTGCTGGACTGGCGGAAATGCTGTGGCCCGATCAAGGCCTATCGTCGGGGCGCACCAATTTGCGCCATGCTTTGCATTGCCTGCGACAACGTCTCGGTGATGAGGCCGAGTCGGCCTTGACGGTTTCGCGCCAAAGCATCGAGTTGCGACTGGAATCGCACTGGGTGGTGGATGTGCGTCGCCTTGAGACGCTGCTGCAGGCGCCGCCCGAACTTGGGGCCATTGGCGAATTGCTTACGTTGTATCGCGGTGACTTGGTCGAAGAGCTGCATCTGCCGCAGTGCAGTGACTTTCAGCGCTGGCTGGTCAAGGTGCGCGGCGAATGGCGCCAACGCATGATCGCCTATATCGAGCATGCATTGGACGGTGTCGATGACGTCTCTGAAGACGTATTGCGTCAGTTGGTGAGCCGTTTCTCGGGGTATGGGCCCTTTCATGAGCGCTTGGTTCGCCAGCTAGCCGAAAAGGGACAAATTGCCGCTGCACATGAGCAGTTCAATGCCTATCTGGAAATGCTGGCACTGTCCGGCCAGCAGCCCGATGCCGAGTTTTTACAGCTGGCGCGCTACTGGTCGGGTGGCGCGCAGCCGACGGCGCCTATATCACCCCAGGGCGCTTTTTCTCGGGCCGTGGCGCTTGATAGTGCCCCCGTGCGAGAAGGCGAGATTGACTATCGCCAGCTTTCGGTGATGGCGATTCGTTTGCACTTGAAGGGCGACTGGCAGGAGCGTGCTCAAGGACATGCCTGTCTGCTCCTGCAAGTAGAGCTGATGCGTTGGTTGGAGCGACAGTGTCATCTGCTGGGCGGCTTCTGGCTGCCTGGCGCTACCGGTGGGCTAGGGCTAGCCTGTTTCGGCACCCATGGACCGGCGCACCAATTGGCCGAGCTGGTGGCTTTGTACGAGCATTGCCGTCGTCAGCTACCCGAAGAGGTTCAGCGTCACTGGTCGGGGGGCGATCCGGCGCCACGTTTCGAACTAGCCGCGGGTCTCAACAGTGGACGTGGGTTGTATCTGCCCGAACGCCGCTTGGCCGACCCGCTGGGGCAGGTGACGCAACCAGCGCTCGAGCTCATGAGCGCCGCTCAGGGCAGTGAGCTGGTGATTTCGCAAGAGGCGAGCCAGCACATGCCCCCTGCGCTGGACTTGCAGCCGCGCCTGACGACACGCTTGTTAGCCGCCGATGGACGGGTGCGCCTGCGTGCGTTGGTACTAGGGGTCGACGAAGGCGGGCGCGATGCCACGCCACCGAGCCTGATCGGACGCGAAGCGGCACTACGCCAGTTGCGTGATGCGCTGGCCCGGGTGGTCATCGGGTTGCGCCAGAGCGTGCTGGTGCAGGGTGCGCTGGGAATGGGCAAGTCGGCGTTGCTGGTAAGCTTCCGGCAACTGGAGCAAAGCCAGGAGATCGCCTTGTGTTGGCAGCCGACGACCCGGTTGTCGGCCCAGACGCCTTACGGGGTGGTGCGCTCGCTGTTGCGTTGGCATCTTGACCGCGATGTCGATGGCACAACGTTGGCCACTTGGTTGGCCAGTGAACCGGCGTTGGATGACTCGCAGCGTGAGGTGCTTTACCACGCACTGAGTGATGGCGATGGCGGTGACCTCGGCGAGAGTCTCGAGCCGGTCACGCAACTCTTCCATTCATTGATAGAGCGCATCACCACGAGCCGTCCACTGGCCTTGGTCATCGATGACCTGCAATGGCTGGATGAGCTCTCACTCAAGGTGTTGCTGGCATTACAGGCACGCCTGCCGATCAATGTTCCCTTCATGCTGATTGCGAGCCACCATGGGCGTGAGGCGTTGTCGGTGCGGCTCAATTGGGACCAGCACATCGTGCTGGGGCGTCTGGATAGCATGCAGTCGTCGCGCTTGCTGGTGCAATTGGCCAAGCATTATCGACTGCACATCAGCCCGCGTTTGCGCGAGCAGCTCATCGAGCGTTGCGACGGAGTGCCGCTTTACTTGCAGGAAATTTGCCGGCGGCTCGACATGGATCGGCGCGAGGGGCGTCGCGTCCAGGTGGATGAGTTGCCACGCGGGTTACTGGGACTTCTTTCCAGTCGCATCGAGCAGCTCGATGCCGACCGCGATGTGGCACATGTCGCGGCGGTGCTCGGGCGTCAATTCCGGGTCGTCTTCCTGCGCGAATGCACCGGGCTCGGCGAGACACGTCTCAAGCAGGTGCTCGATCATATGCAGCGCCTGGAGATCATCGAGCCCTGCCATGGCGATAGCCCGTTCGACTACCAGTTCGTTCATCAGCTGTTGCAGGAAGCCGCGTACCTTTCCTGTCCTCGCGATATTAGGGAGCGGCTACATCACCAGGTCGTCACGCTCATTGAGGAACGTTTCCCGGCCTTGATCGGACAGCATCCGGGATACTTCGCGTCTCACTTGCGTCGCAGTGGCGACCACGCGCGGGCGGCGCGCTACTTCGAGCTTGCCGCGCGGGCCGCCCTCAAACTGAGTGCCAACCGCACGGCGCTACAGATGGCCGATTCGGGGCTGGATTGCCTGCAAGATCTCGCCTCGCAGGAAGAGCGTCACATCAGCCTCTTGACCGTGCGTGGCCAGGCTGCCTTTGCGCTCGAAGGGCATGGCTCGCCCACGGCGCATGAGAGCTTCGTGCGCGCCAAGGATATGTTGGGGGCGCTGGAGGCGCGGTGCGTCGAAGACGACGAACCGGATGACGAACAACCGTTCTTGGTGACTTGGGGGCTATGGGTCGGCTGCAGCCAGCGCCATGCACATGCCGATGCGTTTGCCCTGGCGGCGCGCTTGTCGGCATTCGCCGAGCGCCTCGTCGATCCGCGTTATCAGCGCCTGGCGGATTATGCGCGAGCGCATTGCGAATATTGGGCGGGACGCGTGCGCCATGCTTTCGAGCATCTCGAGGAAATCGATCCGCTGCATCAGCCAATGGTGCTCGATTGGTTGCCGTTTTCCGATCATCCGCAGGTTGCTGCGGCTTGTTACCATGCTTGGGCCTTGTGCCTGCGCGGCGACTATCTGCGTGCCGAACAACAGATCGAGGCGGCGATACGCCTGGCCGAGTCGATCAAGCATCCTGGATCGTTGGCGCTGTCGCTGATTTTCGCCGCGGCGTTGTATCGCCAGTTGGGGCATGTGCACATGGCGGCGACACGCGCCCAACGCGCGCACGAGGTGACGTCGACGCCGGATCTGCACCTCTGGCATTACTCGGCGCAAGGCATTCTCGGCTGGTACAAGGCGATGAGCGGCGACCCGCAGGGCCTGGAGCTGCTCGAAGAGAGCATGGAGCGGGTGACCGAGGCCACGGGACAAGATCGTTATCAGCGTCCTTTGCTGTGGTACGGCGATGCTTGCGTGGCGTTGGGAGAATATGCTCGGGCCGAGGACTATCTGGACCAATGCTTGATGGTCGCGCGTGAACGCGATTCGTTGTATCTGCCGGAGCTGACCCTACAAATGGTGCGCGTTCGCCACGCCCTTGGGCATGCGCCTCAGGACGTGCGTCGCTTGGCCGAACAAGCCTATCGCGTGGCGAGCGAGCAGGAGAATCGGCATCATCAGATCAACGCCTGCGAAGTCTGGCTAACGCTTGTCGACCCCGATGATGACGATATGCGGCAACGCTTCCGCCAATTGCTGGGCCAGGTCTCGTTGACCGACGCCCCAATGCTCGTGCGCTGGCGCTTGCAACTGGATCGTGCCTTCGAGCCGCAGCACGAGCGGTCATGATCGCAAGCCCAGTGTCATCAGATCGTGAATTCGCGTAGCCGCGGCGCGGCGTCGTCCTCGACACGTATTTCCCAGCCGCTGCCAGGCTGCCAGTCGCCGAGTACGATGCGTCGAGCACTCTGACCGTCGAGGTCGAAGTCATGTACCGCCGGGCGGTGCGTATGACCGTGGATGAGTGTGGTGACGCCGTGCGCGCGCATGACCTCTTCGACCTCCGCCGGCGTCACGTCCATGATTGCATCGGCTTTTTGCGTGTTGGCGTCCGAGGATTGCAGACGCAGGCTCTTGGCGAGTTCCAGGCGTTGCTCGACGGGCAAGGCGAGAATCTGAGCTTGCCATTCGGGGTCTCGCGACATGGCACGAAACTTCATGTACTCCTCATCGCCGGTGCACAGGCTATCGCCGTGCATCAGCAGTACACGCTGGTTGCCCAAGGTCACAAGGCTCGGGTCATCGAGCAAGGTGGCGCCGGTGGCATCGGCAAAGGCGTTACCAACCAGGAAGTCGCGATTGCCATGCATGAAATAAATCTGGGTGCCGGCGTCGCTGAGGCGTTTCAGCGCATCGATGACTTGACGCTCCAAGTCACCAAGATAGTCGTCGCCGATCCAGGCTTCGAAGATATCGCCGAGCAGATAGAGCGTGTCGGCGTGGCGCGCCTCGGTCTCCAGATAATTCAGAAATCCGTGGGCGATGTCTGGCTGGCCCGCGTGGAGGTGCAAGTCGGAGATCAGCAAGGTGGTCATCGTGCTGGCGTCCTCGTGAGCATGGCGAGAAGGGAAGCGCAAGAGAGATGCCGTGCCGATGGGCACGGCGATGGCGACGATTAGTCTTCGAAGTAGGCACGCTCGAGGATGACGTCTTCGGCGGGCACATCGGCGTGCATGCCGCGGCGCGTGGTGGGGACATTCTTGATTTTCTCGACCACGTCCATGCCCTCGGCGACCTCGGCGAAGACGCAATAGCCCCAGCCTTGCATGGACTTGTCGCGATGGTTGAGGAAGTCGTTGTCGGCGACGTTGATGAAAAATTGCGCGCTGGCGGAATGCGGATCCTGCGTACGTGCCATGGACACGCTGCCCTTGACGTTTTTCAGGCCGTTGTCCGCTTCGTTGTCGATCGGCGCGCGGGTGGGCTTTTGCTCGAACTGGGTGTCGAAGCCGCCGCCCTGGACCATGAAGCCGGCAATGACGCGATGGAACAGGGTGTCGTCGTAATGGCCGTCGCGCACGTATTGCTCGAAATTGGCCGCGGTCTTGGGCGCGTTTTCATGGTCGAGGCGCAGACGAATGCTGCCGTAATTGGTTTGCAGAACGATCATGGGCGTATCCTGGCATAGAGAACTGAGCGCGACTTGGCGTCGCGCGCTGGCGTCGCGCTATAATAGCGGCTTTGCACCCGCGGGCGAAACCGTGTCGAGGCGCCAGCCAGTGCTTTGACGTGCCCTTCGGTCACTTCGCGAACGAACAGAGGTTCTTTAGACAGCCCATGAGCGTAGATAGCCACTCCGCCCCGAATTTCATCCGCAATCAGGTTCGCGAGGAAATCGAGGCCGGTCGCCAGGATACCATCGTCACTCGGTTCCCGCCGGAACCCAACGGTTTCCTGCACATCGGCCACGCCAAGTCGATCTGTCTGAATTTCGGGCTTGCCGAGCAGTTTGGTGGTCAATGCCATCTGCGTTTCGACGACACCAACCCCGCCAAGGAAGAGCAAGCCTATATCGACGCCATCAAGGCCGATATCACTTGGTTAGGGTTCGAGTGGGATGGGGCAGTACGCTATGCCTCGGATTACTTCGATCAGTTGTATGCTTGGGCACAGTATTTGGTGCGCGAGGGCAAGGCGTACGTCGATGATTTGTCACCAGACGAGATTCGCGAGTATCGCGGCACCTTGACCGAGTCCGGCACGCCGAGTCCGTATCGTGATCGCACGCCAGATGAAAACCTCGATCTGCTTGAGCGCATGCGCACGGGCGAGTTTGTCGAGGGCGAAAAGGTGTTGCGCGCCAAGATCGATATGGCGGCGTCCAACATCAACCTGCGTGACCCGATCCTTTATCGTGTTCGACATGCCCACCACCATCAGACGGGCGACAAGTGGAAGATTTACCCGTCCTACGATTTCACGCATGGTCAGTCGGATGCGATCGAGGGCGTAACGCACTCCATCTGCACACTGGAATTCGAGGATCACCGTCCGCTTTACGATTGGTTTCTCGAGAACCTCCCGGTGCCAGCCAAGCCGCGTCAGATCGAATTCGCACGTCTCAATCTCGCGCACACGGTGACCTCCAAGCGTAAGCTCAAGCTGTTGGTCGATCAGGGCATCGTGGATGGCTGGGACGACCCGCGCATGCCGACGATTTCGGGCATGCGCCGGCGTGGCTATACGCCGGGCTCGGTGCGCAAGTTCTGCGAGATGATCGGCGTGACGCGCGCCGATGGCGGCATGGTAGACATCGCCATGCTGTACCATGCGATTCGCTCCGACCTGGAAGACAACGCGCCGCGCGCGATGTGTGTGCTCAAGCCGCTCAAGGTGGTGTTGACCAACCTCCCCGAGGATCATCAGGAAACCTTCGAGGTGGCCGGCCATCCTGCGCGTGATGATATGGGCGTGCGCCACTTGCCGCTGACGCGTGAAGTGTGGATCGACCATGACGACTTCATGGAGGAGCCGCCCAAGAAGTTCTTCCGCTTGGCGCCGGGAAAGGAAGTGCGTCTGCGCAATGCCTACGTGATTCGTTGCGACGAGGTCATTAAAGACACCGACGGCGAGATCCAGGAGCTACGCTGCAGTGTCGATCTCGACACACTTGGCAAGAACCCCGAAGGGCGCAAGGTGAAAGGCGTCATCCACTGGGTGAGCACTGCACACGCCGTGCCCGTCGAAGTGCGTCTCTACGATAACCTGTTCCAGGTCGAGGCGCCGGATCGAGACCGCGACGGCGATTTTCTCGAGCATTTGAACCCTGAGTCGCTGCGTATCGTCGAAGGCTACGCCGAGCCGAGTCTGGCCGATGCCGAACCTGAAAGCCGCTACCAGTTCGAGCGCGTAGGCTATTTCTGCGCCGATCGACATGAATGTCGTGATGGCAAACGCGTTTTCAATCGTACGGTGGGGCTCAAGGATGGTTGGGCCAAGGCGCAGAAGAAAGGCTGAGAGGGGATTACCGTGCAGATCTACAACACGCTGACGCGACGCAAGGAAACGTTCACGCCGCTCGACGCGGGACGGGTGCGCATGTATGTCTGCGGGATTACCGTCTACGACTACTGCCATATCGGCCATGCTCGCGTCATGGTGGCGTTCGATATGATCACGCGCTATCTACGCTGGCGCGGCTTTGAGGTCGATTACGTACGCAATATCACCGACATCGACGACAAGATCCTCAAGCGGGCCGAGGAGAACGGCGAGCCGATTGCGGCGCTGACCGAACGAATGATCGACGCGATGCATGCAGACGAAGGACGCCTTGGCGTATTGCGTCCGGATCGCGAGCCGCGTGCCACGGCGCATGTCGATGACATCGTCGCCATGGTTCAGCGTCTGATCGACAAGGGGTACGCGTATCCGGCCGCCAACGGCGACGTGTACTACCGGGTGCGCCGCTTCGAGGGCTACGGTAAGCTCAGCAATCGCGATCTCGATGACATGCGTGCCGGGGCGCGTGTCGAGGTCGAGACCGCGAAGGAAGATCCGCTGGATTTCGTGCTGTGGAAGGCCGCCAAACCGGGTGAGGAGAGTTGGTCGTCGCCATGGGGCGCGGGGCGACCGGGTTGGCATATCGAATGCTCGGCGATGTCGACGTGCTGCTTGGGCGATACCTTCGATATTCATGGCGGTGGTCCGGACCTTGTCTTTCCTCACCATGAAAACGAGATCGCGCAAAGCGAGGCTGCGACCGGACAGGCCTACGTCAACACCTGGATGCATGCCGGCGCCGTGCGTGTCGATCACGAGAAGATGTCCAAGTCTCTGGGCAACTTCTTCACGATTCGCGAGGTGCTGGAGGTGCATGCTCCTGAAGTGGTGCGCTATCTGCTTCTGGCCAGCCACTACCGCAGTCCCATCAATTATGCCCCCGACGCGCTGGGCGAGGCGCGTCGTTCTCTGGAGCGATTTTACAACGCGTTGCAGAGCGTCACGCCGGTCGAGGGAGATGTGGACGCGCGTCATCGCGAGCGTTTCGTGGCCGCGATGGATGACGATTTCAATACCGCTGAAGCCTTGGCGGTGTTGTTCGACCTTGCGCGCGAGTTGAACCGCGCCAAGCAGGAGGCCCCGGAACGTGCGCCAGCGTTGGCTTACGAGCTCATCTCCCTGGGCGGTGTGCTGGGCCTCTTCGAGCAAGCGCCCGCTGATTTCCTGCAGGCGAGGGCGGGACAACTGCCGATGACAGAGGAAGAGATCGAGGCGCGCATCGAGGCGAGAGCGCAGGCCAAGAAGACCAAGGATTTCGCCACTGCCGATGGCATACGCGATGAATTGGCAGCGCTGGGGATTGTGTTGAAGGATAGCCGCGAAGGCACGACCTGGGTGATAGAAGGCGGCTGATTTCCGTCAATCGGAAGCCCAATACACAAAGCCCGCGACTATAACGTCGCGGGCTTTGTTGTTTCTTGCCGACAGGTGTCGTTATTGGCTCAAGATGTCGTGCCCAGGCGCTTGACCATGGCTTCGACCATTAGCGCCGAATGCGTGGCGGCTTTATCGATAAAGGCCTTGAAGGAAAGGTCGGACTCCTTGCCGGCAATATCGGAAAGCGCACGAATGACGACGAACGGACAGTCGTAAAGGTGGCACGTCTGGGCGATGGCCGCCGCTTCCATCTCGGCGGCCAGCATGCTCGGAAAGCGCTCGCGTGCCTTTGCCACCATGGCCTCATCGGCCATGAAGACATCACCCGTGCAGATGAGGCCTTCCGTGACGCGCAACTTGCCGAGCCCCTCGATGCACTCGCGGGCGACGTTCACCAGGCGAGGGTCGGGGAAATAGGCGGCTGGCATCTGCGGCACCTGGCCGTATTCATAACCGAAGACCACGGCATCGACGTCATGGTGGCGCACCTCGCTGGAGATGACCACGTTTCCGACTTCGAGATCGGCACCGAAGCCGCCCGCCGAGCCGGTGTTGATGACCACGTCGGGTTTATAAAGCTCGAGCATTTGAGTGGTGCCAACGGCGGCATTCACCTTGCCGATACCCGATTGAAGGATAACGACATCGACACCGTGCAAGTAGCCGGTGTGAAAGGTCGAGCCGGCGTGCTGGCGGGTCTGGCCGTTTTCAAGGTGCGAGGCGAGGAGTTCGACCTCCTCGGCCATGGCACCGATGATGGCGATCTTGCGCATGGGGGGTGTGGCCTCTTTCTCGATCAGGCGAACACCTGGTTCCATTCATTGCGCTTGGCCAGCAGGTCGCGGGCCAGGGCTTGAGCGCCTTCCAGGCTGTGGCTGGCGGCCCAGCCGCACTGCATTTCGTTGCAGGCCGGTACTTCCGTGGCGATGAGCACGTCATTGAGAGTTTTGTCGAGCAGATCAAGCACGTCGTCGTAATCATCGTGGTTGATTAACGATACATAGAAGCCGGTCTGGCAACCCATGGGGCTGATGTCGAGAACCTTGTCGGTATGGTTGCGTGACAGTTCGGCCATCAAGTGTTCCAGAGAATGCAGCGCGGGCATTTCCATGTGTGCCTTGTTGGGCTGGCAGATGCGCAGGTCGTACTTGTGAATCGCATCGCCTTGCTCGCCTGTCTTGATACCAGCCAGACGCACATAAGGTGCTTTGACCTTTGTATGGTCGAGGTTAAAGCTTTCGACGTTCATTTCTTTATCGCTCATCTATCCACTCCTTCTCACGATCTCGGTAGCATCATTCATTGTAACGTCTGTATGTCAGGCGTGCATGCCGTCGTGGAGTTCGGCGGCATGTAGGGTGTTCTCCAGCAGTGAGGCGACCGTCATGGGGCCGACCCCTCCCGGTACGGGGGTAATGAAACTGGCACGCTCTGCGGCAGGCGTGAACTCGACATCGCCCGCGAGCTTGCCATCGGCTTGGCGATTGATGCCCACGTCGATGACAACGGCCCCTTCTTTGACCCACTCGCCCTTGACGAGTCCGGGTTTGCCGACGGCGACAATGAGCAAGTCGGCACGGCGTACGTGCGATTCGAGATCTCGAGTGAAGCGGTGGCAAACAGTGGTTGTACTACCCGCCAGCATCAGCTCCATGGCCATGGGGCGTCCGACGATATTGGAGGCGCCGACGATGACGGCATCCAAGCCGCGTGCCTGAATGCCACTTTCTTGTAAAAGCGTCATGATGCCTTTAGGGGTACAAGGACGCAGCACGGGGAGTCGTTGGGCGAGGCGGCCGAGATTGTAAGGATGAAAACCATCGACATCCTTGTCGGGGCGGATGCGTTCGAGAATCGGACGTTCGTCGAGATGCTCGGGCAGGGGGAGCTGTACCAGGATGCCGTCTATGTCGGCATCTGCGTTCAGCGAGTCGACCAATGCCTCGAGTTCCGTCTGAGTGGTCGTGGCAGGAAGCTGGTGTTGCACCGAATGCAGGCCGGCTTGGTCGCAGGCGCGGTGCTTGTTGCGGACATAGACTTCGGAAGCGGGGTCTTCGCCAACGAGGACGACCGCGAGTCCCGGGGCGCGCTTACCATCATGGCGGCGTGCCTGGACCTGACGAGATACCTGTTCGCGGACGTTAGCGGCAATCGCCTTGCCGTCGATCAACTGAGCGGTCATCGACTCGTTCCTTTGACATGAGTGGCCCGGTGCCGGGCGGCGTTCGGGCGGCGTTAGAGAGAGGCGCAATTTTCGCACGCTGGGAGGCGCAGTCAATGTATCCCTCTCGTGAGGAAGTCGGGAGGTGAAACGTAAGGGCTTGACCTGGCAAGGAAGATGCGTAGAATACGCTGCGCATCGACGGGCTCGATTGGCCATGCCCAAGCGGTCTCGGAGTAACGGGGTATAGCGCAGTCTGGTAGCGCGCCTGCTTTGGGAGCAGGATGTCGGGGGTTCAAATCCCTCTACCCCGACCAACCTCCGAATCCTCTCGAGGGTCGGTTCTAGGTTGGGTCTGTGCCGGCGTTATTAAGCGCTCATAGCTCAACCGGATAGAGCAACGGCCTTCTAAGCCGTAGGTTGCAGGTTCAAGTCCTGCTGGGCGCGCCAGGCTAAAAGCCAAAACGCACCAGGCTAAAGCCAAAAAGAGTATCGATGTCGGGATTATTCCCGTGCGTATCAAGTTGTGGTGGATGTAGCTCAGTGGTAGAGCCCCGGATTGTGGCTCCGGTGGTCGTGGGTTCGATCCCCATCATCCACCCC
>NZ_JAJQJH010000001.1 GCF_029544075.1 Chromohalobacter canadensis
AGCAGTGAAACCGCTTAGCGCCGATGGTAGTGTGGGGCTTCCCCATGCGAGAGTAGGTCATCGTCAGGCATTTCTTCTAAAACCCCAGCTTCGAAAGAGGCTGGGGTTTTTTTATGGGTATGCGGATGCCATGGCGTCGTACTATTTGCCTGTTGTTGTGCCCTATGCTTTAGTGAGCGTTGTACATGGAGTACGTAACCATTAAGGAGAATAGTATGCTGCGTAGTGAATGGCTTCGCAAAATGGCCTTGGCACTGATCATTGGCATGACGGCAGTCGGTGTCGTGGCGTGTGATGATGAGGGGCCGGCAGAAGAGGCTGGAGAGTCCGTGGACAACGCCATGGACGATGCGGGAGATAGCATGGAAGAAGCGGGCGAGGATATTCAAAATGCAGCCGAGGACGCGCAGGACTAAGGCTTTGCGTTGATCGTTTTGTATTCCTGAAGGCCGGGCATTTGCCCGGCCTTTTGCATGTTTCTTATAGAGTAAAGCGCCGCCAACGTGACGTATGTTTACTGGCATCAAACGCTGGGATTCTGCTCAATGCCCTGCACATACCAAGGCGCCCCATCACGTAAGTCGCGGATCAAATGCCAAGTCTCGTTGAATTCGGTTTGCTCGCCGTTTTCATCGAGAATGCCGTGGAACAGGACGCTGGCTTCGGCTTGTTGTCCGATTTCCCTGACATCTCCCAGCTCGGCGAAAAGACGTACGATTTCTGTACGGTTGTTCGCGGGCTGCTGCGCGCGTTCTTCGCGTAGCAAGTTGTAAAGCGCCGGAGTGACGTATTCCTGGATCTGCGCCAGATCGTTATTGTCCCAGGCGCGTTGCAAGGTCATGAAATGTTCTTTGGCGCCGCCGAGAAAGCGCTCTTTGTCGAACCACTCGGGTGTAGTGCGGTCGCCCGGCATGGACGTGCCAGTGGTGGAGTAAGGCGTCGAGTTGTGAGTCGCTTCTTGATGCGGCTGGCGTGTCTGATGCTGCGGCCCCTCGCTGGTCACCATACGGCGGGCTCTCAACAAGCGGAACGCGAACCAAGCAATAAGCGCTACCAGCAGGATATCGAGGAAGCGGATGCCGTCGAAGGCGCCGCCGAAGAACAGCGAGGCCAGCAACCCTCCAGCGAGCAAGCCGGCAAAGGGGCCGGCGAAACGCGATAATCCTGCGCTGGGCTGGCGTTGAGTGGTTGCCGCATTCGTGCGACTCGTGGCGGCGGGACTATCCGCGGAGCGCGAATAACTGCCAAAGCTCTTGCCACCGCCGAGCCGTCTAGCATCGGCATGGTCGACTGCCAAGCCAAAGCCAAGCAAGCCGACCACGAGCATTACGAAAAGGTTGCGCATGCGCATCTCCCGCAGAATGAGAAAGAGGGTGAAACCGGATTCTCGATTCTAGCGGGGATTCAACGTTGAAGATATCTGTATTGCTAGGCGCCGACGCAATGCCGGCCATCCACGTGCTCAGGCAGTGGCTGCTTCACTTTCATTACGTGTGAAAACCCATGTATCGCCGTCAGACAGGCTGTTATTGAAGCGATAGCCGCCGACATCGAAGTGTTTCAAGTCTTCGGGGGCGTCGACACGCTGACGAATCATCCAGGTGGCCATCAGACCCCGCGCTTTCTTGGCATAAAAGCTGATGATCTTGAATTGACCGTTCTTCTCATCCTTGAAGACCGGTGTGATGACACGGCAAGTCAAGCGTTTGGCATCGATGGCCTTGAAGTACTCGTTGGAGGCGAGGTTGACTAGCACTGGCGAACCACTTTGTTCCACGGCTTGGGAAAGGTCCCGGGTGAGCCGCTCTCGCCAGAAGGCGTAGAGATCCTTGCCCGCCGGATTGGCCAGCTTGGTCCCCATCTCCAGACGATAAGGCTGAATAAGGTCGAGAGGGCGTAGTAGCCCATAAAGCCCTGAGAGAATGCGCAGATGCTGCTGTGCTTCCTGATTATCCCGCTCGCTGAACGAAGGTGCGTCCAGTCCCATGTATACGTCGCCCTGGAAGGCCTGCACGGCCGGCTTGGCGTTTTCCGGCGAGAATGGCGGTGCCCATTCGGCAAATCGCGCCGCGTTCAATCCTGCCAACTTGTCACTGATGCCCATCAACTCAGAAAGTCGTTGGGGGGAATAATCGCGCAGGATCTCGATCAACTCGGCGCTTTGCTCAAGGTACTCCGGTTGGGTGTAGGTCGCGGTCGTCGGTGGTGTCTCGAAATCCAACGTCTTGGCCGGTGAAATGACACTTAGCATGCACAGTCCTCGCGTTCGGGATCGAAAAGTTCTTTATCGACAGTATAACAAGCGTGCCAGGGCGCTCCGATGATGACGTGCCTATCGTGGTGATAGGCACGTCATCAGCATTAGGGGCAGGGGTTGGGATGCTGACGGTGCACGGCTTCGATGGCCTCGAGCACGCTATCGTCCAGCGTCAGGTCCTCGCTGGCTAGGTTGGCGTCGAGCTGCTCGAGCGTGGTCGCGCCAATGATATTGCTGGTCAAGAACGAACGTGAGTTGACGTAGGCCAAGGCCATCTGGGCAGGATCCAGCCCATGCTCGCGTGCGATCCCGACGTAGGCGCGAACCGCTTCCTCGGCAAGGTCAGACGTATAGCGTTTGAAGCGCTCGAACAAGGTCAAGCGGCCTTGGGGCGGACGGGCACCATCGAGGTATTTACCGGTGAGCGCGCCGAAGGCCAAGGGCGAGTAAGCCAATAGGCCGACGTCTTCACGATGGGCAATCTCGGCGAGCCCGACCTCGAAGCTGCGATTGAGCAGGTTATAGGGGTTCTGCACGCTGGCGACACGCGGCACATCCAACGAGTCGGCGAGGCGTAGGCTTTGCATCACACCCCATGGCGTCTCATTGGAGAGGCCGATGGCGCGGATTTTGCCCGTATCGACGAGCTCCTTGAGGGCCGTGAGCGTTTCCGCCAACGGTGTAGCATCTTCGTCCGCATTGTGCTGATAGCCCAACTTACCGAAGAAGTTGGCGCTACGGTCGGGCCAGTGGAGCTGGTAAAGATCGATGTAGTCGGTGTTGAGGCGCGCCAAGCTGTCGTCGACGGCACGCCGCAAATGCTCACGAGTCAAACGCGGGCCGCCGCGTATATGCTCGAGACCGGGACCGGCTGCCTTGGTGGCGATGACCAGGTCGTCACGTTTGCCGCGCACCTTGAGCCAGCTGCCGATATAAGCCTCGGTGAGTCCCTGTGTCTCGCCCTTGGGCGGGACGGGATACATCTCGGCGGTATCGATGAAGTTGATGCCTGCGTCAGTGGCGCGATCGAGTTGTGCATGGGCATCGGCTTCGCTGTTCTGTTCGCCGAAGGTCATAGTGCCTAGGCACAAGCGGCTGACGTTAATGCCGGTCTGACCGAGGAGGCGTGTCTGCATCTAGAGCTCCGCGAAGGTATCTAAAAAAGGGATGGAAACGGCATGGTAGCGGTGCCGCGTTCGGGCGGCAAACGGGGGTTGAGTCCGTCTGAGGGTAAGCGTATGCTTGGCGCCCCGTTGCCGGGGATAAGGGCACTAAGCGGCATGTCAGGCAACGGTGACAGTGATTTATCCGGGGTGTTGGCGCGAGCAGGGAGAGCACGAGCCGACGCAATCGTTTACGTACCTACTCGGTCACGACGACTTCAGGGTCGATGGTTATGCAACAGGTATCTTCTCTGCGGATTCGGCTCGAATACCGTCTCGCAGCTCAACTGTTACATGCCCGCTGGATGACACGCTCTCCCGGCAAGCATCGTTTGACGATGCGACTTTTTCAGCGCTGTGCCGAAGCCGGTCACACTGCCGCGCTTTCGTTCTATGGCCATATGCTGTTTCACCGAGGCAATTCCCCACAGGATAAAGCCAAGGGTGCGCGCTATGTGTTTCAGGCCGCTTACGCGGGCGATGTACATGCGCAGTACCAGGCGGGCCGTATTTATGAGTTTGGCTGTGCGCAGTACGCACGTCGTGAAGAAAAAGCGGTGACATGGTATGCGCGTGCAGCCGAAGCCGGTCATGGCCTGGCCGCTGAGCGTATGGCTGAAGCCTACCGCTATGCTCACTTGGGACTTCCCGTCGATTCTCGGCGTGGCGCGCAATGGGCGGCACTTGCCGAACGTGCGCAACGCAGCGAAGCCGGCGAGCCGACCGCGTCACTGACGCACTGAGACTCACTGAGAGTAGTACCGTGGGGGCTCGCATCGTGTTCTCCGTTCACGTAGTCTGATTGGCGTGGCCCCGGTGGACATCGTGGGCGACGCCCCGTTCGTGATACCGCTTTGAAGAGGAATGCTGCCACGTGTTGCCGATACTGCTCGATATCGAAGCGTCCGGTTTCGGGCGTGGCAGCTATCCGATAGAGGTGGGCATCGCGCGGGCCGATGGTAGTACTTGCGCCTTCCTTATCCAGCCGTTGGAAGAGTGGACCCACTGGGATCCCAAGGCCGAACTTTTGCATGGCATCTCGCGTGGCCGGCTGCACCGTGAGGGCTACCCCGTCATCGAAGTCGCACGTTGGCTCAACGATGAACTGGCGGCCGACGGTGTCGCCTATAGCGATAGCTGGGGATATGACAATACTTGGTTGTCGCTATTATTCCACCACGCGGGCATGCTGCCGCGCTTCCGCCTCGAGGCATTGCGTCGTCTGCTGGATGAATCGCAACTCGAACGGTGGGGAGCGATGAAAGAGGTCATCATCCGCGAGCGAGGCATTCAGCGTCACCGAGCCGGTGATGATGCCCGTCTGTTGCAACTGACTTATCAGCGTACGCGTGATGCCGCAGGGCTCGCCTAGAAAACCCTTTTAAAGCCGTCTAGACTGTTTTCCAGTCACCCGCCCCGATCGTCTTTACCCTTCTCCGCTGACGCTCAACAGCACCTTACCTGTGTTGGCATTGTCGATCATGTGCTGCATCGCGGCATCGGCATCCTGAATCGGCCATGCCTTGTCGATTAGCGGCGTGATGTCACCATTGGCTAGTTTGGGCCAAACATGGGCATGCAGTGCATCAAGAATGGCGCCTTTGGCGCGGGGTGAGCGCGAGCGTAGCGTCGAACCGATGAGACGCTGACGCTTCATCAGCATATGGCCGAGATCGATCTGAGCGTCGCGCCCTCCCATCAAGCCGATCAATACCACCCGCCCGTCCGGATTGAGCACCTGTAGATCCTGAGCTATATAGTCGCCGCCCACTGGGTCGAGAATCATGTCCGCACCGCCCCAGTCTTTGATCGGCGTGACGAAGCTGCCCTCGTGGCGGTTCCAGCCGGCATCGGCACCGAGCCGCTTGCAAGCATCCAGCTTTTCCTGGCTGCCGACGGTCACGAAGCACGGGTTGCCAAAGGCACGGCACAACTGAATGGCGGCCGTTCCTACGCCACTGGCACCGGCATGGAGCACGATGCGTTCGCCGTGCTTGGCGACGCCTTCCATGTAAAGATTGAGCCATGCGGTGGCGAACACTTCCGGCAGCGCGGCGGCGTCACGTAGGCCAAATCCTTGGGGAATGGGCAAGACCTGGGCCTCGGCAACTACGACCTGTTCGGCGTATCCGCCTCCGGCCAGCAGGGCGCAGACCTTGTCGCCGGGCTTGAAGCGCTCCACGCTGCGGCCCACCTCGGCGATGGTGCCACTGACTTCGAGCCCGGGAATCTCGCTTTCGCCGGGCGGCGGCGGGTATTGCCCCGCACGTTGCATCACGTCGGCGCGGTTCATCCCTGCCCAGGCGACATCGATGCGGACTTCGTCAGCGGCAATGTCGCGTGGCGCGTCATGGGATTGCCAGACCAGCATCTGATCGTTGATGGCAATAGCATACATCGATCTTTCCTCCTTGAAGCTGGGGTCAGCTTCCCGGCGCTTGTGAGACGTCGCGGCGTACGCTTACGAGGTCGTCTGTGGTGCGTGTTGCGCCGCCAACAAACGGTCGAGCAAGTGATCGGGATCAGCGGCGGCGACGAGGCTCGCGCGTGTCTCGGGATTGAGAAAGCCGTGCGCGACGGTGTGATCTAGGAACTCCAATAATGGGCGATAGAAGCCGCTGACGTCGAGTACACCGATAGGCTTGTCGTGAAGCCCCAGGTATTGCCAGGTCCACGTCTCAAACAACTCTTCCAAGGTGCCGATACCGCCGGGCAGGGCGATGAATGCATCGGCGTGCTCGGCCATGGCGGCCTTGCGCGCATGCATATCGTCGACACGCAGCAGATGTGTAAGCCCTTCGTGTGCCATTTCGCGCTCGACCAGGTGATGAGGGATGACGCCGATGACCTCGCCGCCTTCTCGCAGTGCGGCGTCGGCTACGGCCCCCATCAGGCCGACGCGGGCACCGCCGTAGACCAGTCCCCAGCCGCGTTGCGCGATGCACCGACCCAGCGTCTCGGCGGCGTGGCGAAAGCCGGCATCGCGTCCTTCACGCGACCCCATATAGATACAGATGCGCACGATTCCCCCCTTATCAGAGCGGTAGATTTGACTCGACATCCGTGTCTTGCGCGATGATTGGCCACGTGACACACAACGCTAGCGCAGACAGGCGAGCACATCGTACTCGGTATCCATCCAGCGGCCGATGGCGTTGTCGCCGCATAGATGATGGGCGTATTGCATATGTAGACAGCGCACTTGATCCCAGTTGGCGATGCCGCCGATGCCGCGCCGCGTGAAGAGGTCGCGATAGCCTTGGCGGTCGACGATGTCGCGCTCCGCGTCGCTCATGGTCTGCCAGCGCTGGGCCACGTAATCCTCGTGACTACTCCGATACGCGGCCATGAAGTCGGTCTCTTCCTGAAGGCGTGACTCGAGAGCCTTGATAACGCCTTGGGCCTCGATGCGCGAGATGGCGACTTTCAAGTGGTCGGAGCATAGCCAGAAATGCGTCGGGAACGGTTTGTCGTCGACGATGGCATGCATGCGCAGCACCAGCGGGGTGCCGTCTTGCGTGGCCGCAGCCACGGTTTGGATGCCACGCGGCGCGCGGCCCAGTTGTTGAGTAATGAGGGCCAGTTGGCGCTCATCGGGCGCCGTTTCAGGGCGAATCACCATCGCGGGGGTCCAGTACGAATTTCGGCGAGTGGGCCACGGCCCGGAAGAATGCCGTATTGAGCTGCGCGGGCGTTGGCACGTAGTGCCATTCACGCTCGCAGTAGTCGCGTGCTCGTGCGAGTAAGGCGTCATACAGGCGGTTGAATGGAGCATCATAATCGTAGGGATCAGCGCCGGGCAACCGCAGGTGAGGATAGTCGGCGAAGCGTGCCACGAAGAAGCGCTCCAACGCTTGCTCGACCCGGCGGTGTCGGGGCTTGTCGTCGGGCGTGAGCCATAGATCGTAGCGAATCGCCATGCGAGCCTTCCCACCTATCGAAAGTGTGTCATGCCCGCGTCAGCGGGGCCGTGGTCGCCTCGAGCAGATCGATCAATGCCATCGGCGCTAGGCATATTTCCAGGCCGCGCCGACCGCCACTGACGTGGAGCGACGACAAGGCATGGGCGCTGTCGTCCACGAAGGTAGGCAGGCGCTTGCGCTGTCCTAGTGGGCTGATGCCGCCCACGACGTAGCCCGTGGTACGCTCGGCCAGCATGGGGTCGGCCATCTTGGCTTTTCGTGCGCCGGCAGCCTTGGCGAGTCCCTTGAGGTCGAGTGTGGCCATGACGGGCACCAGGGCGACGACGAGCCGCCCGTCATCGAGTTGGGCGAGCAAGGTCTTGAACACGCTATCCGGTGCCAGCCCCAGCGCCTTTACGGCTTCCTCGCCGTAGGCGGCGACCTTGGGATCGTGCGTGTATTGCAGCACCTCGTGTGGGATGGCCTCGCGCTTCAGAAGTCGAATGGCAGGCGTCATGCGGGGGCGGGCTCCTCGTCGATCAGGTGCTTGGCGAGTGCCTCACGAAGGTCGCCGGTCAACGCCACCGCCGAGCCCTCGATGTGATCGTAATGCACCAGCACCACATGGCCACGGGCGCCCAGTCGACCTCCCTGCCAGGCTTCCTGGGCGACGGTGAAAGAGCTGTTGCCCAGCCGCGAAAGCCAGGTACGGATTTCGACATCCTGTCCGTAGAATAGCTCGGCGCTGAATTCGACTTCCAGTTTGGCCATGATCAATGGCCACTTGCGTGGATCCAAGTCGGGGACGAACAGCCGAAATAGGTCGTTGCGCGCGAGCTCGAACCAGGCTGGCAAGCGCGTGTTGTTGATGTGCCCGAGGGCATCGGTGTCATAGAAAGCCGGTTCCACACGGCGTGTGAACATGTCATTTCCTCGGGTCGCCGCCATCGAAAAAGGTGTTTTGCACGCTAACTAGCATCGGCTGCTGATGGTATGTGGTCAAGTCTATACGTAGCCCTTGGCTCGTGGTCCTCAGATAAGACGCAAGGCATCCTGGTCGACCCAGGCGGCATCCAGGGCATCGGCAAGCGGTTCGCGCAAGTGGTCCGGTAGAGCCGCGTGGGCGTCGTCGAGGGAC
Organism: Chromohalobacter canadensis; assembly: GCF_029544075.1. GTDB lineage: Bacteria > Pseudomonadota > Gammaproteobacteria > Pseudomonadales > Halomonadaceae > Chromohalobacter > Chromohalobacter canadensis_A. The sequence goes on from NZ_JAJQJH010000001.1 coordinate 8,461, forward strand.
TGGAAATCGCGGTTGCGTAGCCAGCAGTAGGCCCAGGCACAGGCTTCCTCGTCATCATCGGGGATCGGGCGTGCCGGCATCTGTATCAGTAGGAAAACGGCCGTACGTGCCGCCCACAGAGGCGGTTGGCAATTGCTGCTCCATTCACGCAGACAGCGCCCATCGGGTTCGACCTGCGGTTCGCCGAGCCCGGCCAGGCGCGAGGTATCGGCGAGAATCATCGCCAGACGATCGGGGGCGGCCTGGCCCAGCATCAGCCAGCGCCTCACCAGGCGCGGGGTGCCCCGCATGGCCTTGGCATAGAACGAGGTTTCAGGCATGTTCGAGTGTCTTCCGTTCGAGTCGATGAGTCTTAGCATGTCATATGATTTTGCCACGCCGCTGGATCGGCGACAGTATCCTTCCCAGAAATGGCAGCGTTATGCCGACGATGTGCTGCCGCTATGGGTCGCGGACATGGATTTCGTGTCGCCCCCGGCGGTCGTCTCGGCGCTCGAAGAACGCGTATCCCATGGTGTCTTCGGTTATGGCAGGCTGACCGATACCCTGCGCGAGACGCTCTGCGCATGGAGTGTTGATCACTACGGTTGGTCGATCGAGCCTGACTGGCAGGTATGGATCCCCGGTGTGGTGCCGGCGTTACACCTGGCTGCCCAGGCCTTTTGCAGTCCTGGCCAGGCGGTAATGACCGCGACGCCTATTTATCCGCCGTTTCTGCGTGTGGCCGAACGCAGCGGTCGCATCGCAGAACGTGTGATGCTGGCCGAGCCCGAGGCACCGGGCGCCCCCTGGCGTCTCGATCTCGAAGCGCTAGAAGCGGCGATCACACCGCAGACGCGTCTGTTGTTGTGGTGCCATCCGCACAACCCCACGGGGCGCGTCTGGGACGAGCAGGAACTACACGCCTTAGGCGAGCTCGCCGAGCGCCACGACCTGTTGATTGTCTCCGACGAGCTGCATTGCGACCTGATACTCGACCCGACGCGCCGGCACCTTCCGTTGGCATCGTTATCGCCGGCCTTGGCCCAGCGCACGATTACCCTCTGGGCGCCTTCCAAGACCTTCAATATCGCCGGGCTGTCGAGCGCCTGTGCGGTGATTCCTGATCCCGAGCTACGGCGACGTTTTCGCGAGGCGGCGGCGGGGTTGCTTCCCGAGGTCAATGTCCTGGGTCTGACCGCCTCGGAGGCAGCGTATGCGCAAGGCGACGCCTGGCGCCGTGAATTGCTGGTGACGCTCAATACTAATCTGCAGAGACTGCGCGATCAGGTATCTCGGTGGCCTGGGGTAACGATGGCGGCACCTGAGGCGACTTATCTGGCGTGGCTCGATATGCGCGAGGCGGGGCTCGGCGCATCGCCGCAGCAAACCCTGCTGGACTCGACGCGCGTCGCGTTGTCCGATGGAGCTGATTTCGGATGCCCGGGATTCGTGCGGCTTAACTTCGGCACACCCACTTATCTGCTCGAAGAGGCACTGGAAAGACTCGATACACAACTGGGTACTAGCAAATAGGCGGCCTCATACTGAGCGCACGGGTGCCTGCGCGCGGCATCCCGTGCGGGCAGCATCAGTAGAGCAGGGCGAACATCCTGCGACGATAGGCCACTGTCAAAGGATGGTCGGCGCCTAGCGCATCGAAGACGCGTAGCAAGGTCTTACGGGCTACATCCTCACCGTAGGTGCGATCGGTTTTCATCAACGCCATCAAGCCATCAAGCCCGGCTTCGTAGTGGCCATCGGCGACCTGGCGCAGAGCGCGCTTGAATTGCGCCTCGCTATCGTCGCGCTCACCCAGCGCAGCCACTTCCTCGGCACTAGGGGCTTCCTCGCCGAAGTCCAGCCGCGCGCGGACGCCGCGTGCCTTGGGCGTATCCCGATGCTCCGGTGGCAGGTTGTCGAGCAGCGCCCGAGCGTCTGCTGTATTGCCTTCCGCCACTAGCGCGCCGGCGAGCTCGATCTGATAGTCATAGTGCTCGGGCCACTCCTTGACCAGCGTTTCGTAGATACCGCGCGCCGTGGCGGCATCGCCCGCGTCCAGGGCCTGCTGAGCCTTCTCTTCGGGGGTGGCCTCGGCGGCCTCGGGTGCCTTGAGATACTGCGACAGCCACTCGCGAATTTGCGATTCAGGCAGTGCACCCTGGAACTGATCGTAAAGCTGGCCCTGCACGATTAGCTTGACGTCGGGCACCGAGCGGATACCAAGTTGCGTGGCGATTTCCTGATTGTCCTCGATGTTCAGCTTGGCCAGGGTAAAAGCGCCGCCGTATTCGTGTGCCAACTTCTCGAGTACCGGCATGAGGTTCTTGCACGGTTCACACCAAGATGCCCAACTGTCGAGCAACACCGGCCCTTGCATCGAGCCTTCGAGCACGACTTGCTGAAAGTTGGATATGTCGACATCGACGATGAACTGGGAAGCATCCTGAGTGCCGGCATTGGTTTGAGAGGCGTTGGTATCTCCGTCTTGGGGAGACGTAAGAGGTTCGCCGGTACGCGGGTCGATGATCGGCATGGCAATGGCCTTTCGATAGTAGCGTGTGAACGTAAAGCGTAAAGACGCTGTTGAACTGCCTCTCGTTATGCGGGCCACGAAGCGCGGATTCAAGCCCCCGGTGCTGGCGAGTAATGGTATGGAGCGAGTGCATCACGACGCCTGGAGACAGCCGCATGCATCGAGCGATCAAGAAAAGCTTATGGCTGACGGTGAGTCTGGCCGTCGTGCTGGTCCTGTTGCTGGCTGGCCCGGCCTATATGCTGGCGAGTCAGCGCGTCGTGCTAGGCGGCGTCTGGTCTCAGGCGGACCGTTCGTCGGCGGAACTGGCGCCCGCGCCGAGTGCCCATCCCGAGGCCCTGGTGCAGGTATACGCGGCCCGCGCCTTCGATTGGCGAGGAGCGTTCGGCGTGCATACATGGATCGCCACCAAGCCAGCCGACGCGATGCATTACCAGGTCCATCAGGTCCTCGGCTGGCGGCGGCCCACAGTCACCTCGCGTCCCGACGTGCCCGATCGCACTTGGTATGGAAGCGCGCCGGCCTTGCTGACCGAGTTGAGAGGCAAGGCGGCTGAGCGCGCTATCCCCGAAATTCGCGAGGCCGTGGCGGCATATCCGGTGACCGACCGCTACCGTGTGTGGCCGGGCCCTAATAGCAATACCTTTGTGGCCTGGGTGGTGCGGCGTGTGCCGGAGTTGCAGGTCGATTTTCCGCCGACCGCTGTGGGCAAGGACTACCTGCTGAATTCCATCGTGGCCGAGGCCCCTAGCGGAACTGGCTATCAGGTATCTCTGGGCGGTGGACTGCTCGGGTTGACCGTGGCGTATGACGAAGGCGTCGAATGGCAACTGATGGGCCTGACGCTGGGCGTGGATATCACGCGGCCGGCGCTCAAGTTGCCGGGTATCGGTCGTCTGGGTATGGCGTCATCCGAGCACACGAGAGGGGCTGGCGAGGCTGAGTGAGGTACGACGCGTTAAGAAAGCATACAAAAAAGCGGTGTCCCTAAGGACACCGCTTTTTCATCTGTATGGTAGCGGGGATCGGATTTGAACCGATGACCTTCGGGTTATGAGCCCGACGAGCTACCAAGCTGCTCCACCCCGCATCGACTGGGACGTATTCTACGGTTTTTGAGGCCTAAGTCAAGAATGGATTCATCTAGCGTGCAGCCCGCTCAAACTCGATCATACTGAAGTGAGGTAAGACGCCATGGAGGCGAGTCAAGGTGGCGCCTCCCGCCGGGAGCGCCACATAACGACATCACGGGGAGATGAACATGACCACAACAGCACCCGTCGCCTGGGTCACCGGGGGCACTGGTGGCATAGGGACTGCGATATGCCTGGCGCTGGCCAAGGAGGGATATTTCGTCGTGGCGAGTTACCATAACCGCGAGAAAGCTCAGGCCTGGCTTGCGGATCGTCGCGCCGAGGGCATCGACAATGTGGCATTGGCAGGCATCAATCTTACTGACTTCGATGCTTGCCACGCTGGTGTAGATGACATTCGCCGCGAATACGGCCCGGTTGAACTACTGGTCAACTGTGCCGGCATTACACGTGACAGTACGCTCAAGAAGATGTCGCCCCAGCAATGGCGTGAGGTCATCGATTGCAATCTCAACAGTGTGTTCAACACCTGCCGTTGTGTGGTCGAAGACATGCTTGAAGCTGGCTACGGACGCATCGTTAACATCTCCTCGATCAACGGACGTAAAGGGCAGTTCGGCCAGGCCAACTATGCGGCGGCCAAGGCGGGGATGCATGGCTTGACCATGTCATTGGCGCAAGAAACCGCGACCAAGGGCGTTACCGTCAATACCGTCTCGCCAGGTTATATCGCCACCGATATGATCATGTCGATTCCCGAGAAGATTCGCGAATCGATCCGCGAGGGCATCCCGGTCAAGCGTTTTGGCGAGCCGGAGGAGGTGGCGCGGGCGGTGGTGTTCTTGGCCGACCGCGAATCGGGTTTCATCACTGGTGCCAACCTAGACATCAACGGTGGGCAGTTCATGGGCTAAATCGGCCATGGGAGCGCTCCGCCAAAGCATGTTGGCGGAGCACTCATCGCAAGCATCCTCAGGCCACGCGTTGGGCGATAACATCGAACAAGGCATCGAAGCGCGTGACCCGGGAGGCCCAGACATCGGACGCAACGGGCCCGGTTTCCAACAATTGACGCAAGACGTCGGCCAGTTCCTGGTCGGGTTGCGGCGCCTGGCCCAGGCCATTATTGAGCCGCGCGACTTGTACCTCTAGGCGCAGCGGCTCTTCCTGTGCAGCCACCGGCTCGTCGGCAAGCAGCGCCACTTGAATCACCAGTCGGCTCAGTTCGTGATTCGCCGTTTCGCTGTCGCCCTCTCGGCGAGCCGCATTACGTGCCACATGGGCATCTTGTAGATCCTGAGGCATGCCCTCAGGCAGCGCGACGTCTGCCGTTTGGCCCTCGCGCAAGGATGCGTCATCTGCGGCGACGTGGGCGTCGAGTAGGGGGCGCAGGCGCGTCCAGCGCTCGGCTTGCTCGGCGAGGGCCAGTTGAGCGAGGCGCTCGCGACGGGCACGTACGATCCCTTGCCAGCGGCGACGCATGCCTTCGCTGCGACGGCCACCGGGCAAGGGTTCCAGTGCCTCGGCGTCACGCACGGCACTCTCCAGCGTCTCGCTTTCGTCGGCACGCTGAGGTTGCCAGGCATCGAAGCGGTCGATCAGGGCCTGCATGCTGTCCAGTCGAACCTGGGCCTTTTGGGCGCGATTTTCCCGCTCAGCTTCACGGGCGGCGAAGATACGATCGCAAAGTCCCCGGAAATGGCGCCATAGCATCTGCTCTTCGCCCTTGGCGGCACGCCCCAGTTCCCGCCAGCGGGACTGGAGCGCCTTGGCTGCTTCGGTGCGTTGCGAGGAGGGCATGTCGGCTTCCATCAGGGCTTCGGCCTCGGCGATCAAACCGCGTTTGGCCTCGCCGATTTCATTGGCCCGACGGTCGATTAATGCCTGCAGTTCATGGCGGATGTGGCCGAAGCGTTGGCCGAGCGGCTTGGCGTGCTCGCGAGGGACTGGCGAGAATTGCTGCCATTGCTCACGTGCACGGTCGCGAATCTGACGTAGCACATCAGGGTCAGCCTGGGCATCCGGGTGCGTGATGAGTTCCTCGAGTTGTTCGCACAGTGCTTCGCGTGCCTCGAGGTTACGGGTTCGCGCGGCATCGCGTTGCTGGTACCAGTCGTTCAGGGCTGCGTGAATGCGCTGCGAAGCACTGCGAAAACGCTGCGAAAGCTCTGCTGTGGCAGCGGCATCGCCCAACGCTGCCCATTCCTTGACCAATTGACGATGACGGCGGTCACGCTCGGCATCGGGAGATTCGTCATCCTCGGCCAGCGCTTCGATGCTTTCGATGAGTTGCGTGCGCTTGGGGCCTGCAACGAAGCCGCGCCAGTCGCGCAACTCGGCCAATCGCGCACCGAGTCGCTTGAGATGGGACTCCAGGTCGCCTCTCGATTCATTTGGCAAAGTGTCGAGACGCTGGCGAAGCTGCCGGTATAGACGGCTGGCGGTCTTCAGGGCGCCGCGGTCGAGCTGGTTTTCGAGTTTGTCGATGTCCGCGCGCAGCGCCGAGAGGTCGACCGGTGTGCTTGAGTCGGCCGCCTCGGCATTACGTAGTTGACGGGCTTCGTGAATCAGCGGTGTCGGTGGCAGGTCGTGCGGCCAATCGATCCTCGCCAGGCAGTCGTCGATGGCGGCATGGTCGTCGCGCAAGGCGGCTTCGAGTGACTGGGCCTGCGTCGAGGCACGATCCCAAGCGTCGCCGATATGCTGGCAAGCGGCTTGCGCTTCAGCATAGCGTGCCTGGATGTCCTCTTCCGGTGGGTAGTGATCGGAAAGAGCCAGCCAGCGTTCGCCGTGCAGGCGTTGTTGGGCGCGCAGGCTGTCGATGTCCTGGTGGGTCAGTTGCGAGGCCTGCTTGAGGCTCGCGACGGCATCCTCAAGTGCTTCGACGAGCGCCTCGCGGGTGCGTGCTGCTTCGTCCTGACGTTGTATCGCCTGATGCTGGGCATGACCTTCGTTATCATGATCGGAGAGCGTCTTGCGGCAGCGCTGGCTGGCTTCCTGAAAACGCCGCTCCTGGGCGTCGCTGGGGGTGTCGGTCAGCGCTTCCCACTCGCGGACAAGGTGGCGATAACGCGCGCCGTAGAGCGGCTCCCAGGCATGCAGGGCGTGCGCCTCGAGGGCTTCCAGAAGACGTTGCCGAGTGGCCTGCTGGGCTTGGGTTTCGGCGGCATCGGCGCGTTGGCGTTGCAGGCGCTCGCGGGCCTTGCGCTTGACAACCTTGTCGCGACGAGCCTCGCGCACGAGGCGTTGTAGTCCTTCAGTGCTCGATACGCGCTCGGCGGCGGCGTTGCGGACCACGGCAATGCCGTTGTCGCGTGCCTGCTGAATCAGCGTTGCCTCGTCATCAAGCTTGGCCAGTGCAGCCAGACGTAGCTCCTGATTGTCCCCTGTCTCGACGAGTTGCACGAGCAGGTCGCGATCGTCCAGCGTGTCGAGCAAATCGAGGCGTTGCCTCAAGGGGGGGGCCTCGGGCACGCTGCCGGACAACAATTGCATGAGACGGGCCCGCAACTCGGGGCTGTCATGCGTACTGAGCCATTCGTGCAGCGTCGAGGGATCCTCGAACTGGGCGAGGGCTTCGCGTCTTACGCTGTCATCCTCATCGTGCGTTAGGCGCTCGAGGGCGTGACGGTCGGCCGATTTGTGAATATCGAGTTGCGCAATGGCAGCATGACGGACGCGAGGATCGCGATGTTGCCAGCGTGGTGCAAAAAAACGGCGGAAGAATCCAGACATGACCCGGCATGCATCCCTGTTCTTGGCGTATTAAATGCGTGGCGATAACGCTGAGACAGCGTTCCTGTCGTCTCACGTCGGCCACGATATTAGCAAAAAGCGCCACATGATTGAGTGTCGTGTGTGCCATAGCGTATCAAAGCATGCGAGTCGGCACCGGGAAAAGGCGACGATGGCAAGGGCGTCGGTTCGCGGAGACACCTGACAAAGTCGGGACGCTGGTCTTATCATCAGTTGCAGCCAGCACGACCCTCGCTTAGCTTTACCTTTATACATCAGTCATCAGCTGTGGAGTGCGGCCATGAGCCTCAACATGGATCGGGTAGCATCGGCATTCACCTTCAAGGGTGGCATGTTGCCCATGACGGTCATGGAGCTGACGAGCGCCGACCCCGAGCAGATACGCGCCCAGCTGGCCGGCAAGGTGAGCCAGTCGCCGGCGTTTTTTCAACATACACCGGTGGTGCTCAGCGTCGAGCAGCTCGATGAACCGCACTTGGCGCTGGAGCGTATTTGTGCCGTGTGCCGTGCCCACAAGCTGCTGCCAGTGGCCGTGCGTGGCGGCACTGACCCCGTGAAGCAATCCGCCTGGGCGTTGGGGCTTGGCTGGTTCCCGCCGCAAGAAGCGCGACCGCGTGCCGTGGAAGAAGCACCGCTCGCCGCCACCGAGCCGCAACCCGAAGTCGAGACGTCGCCTGCACCGGCCGTGGGACGTATCTATCGTGGTACAGTGCGCTCGGGCCAGCAGGTCACCGCGCCCGAGGGCGACCTGGTGGTGGTCGGCGCGGTCAACCCGGGTGCCGAAGTCCTGGCGGCGGGCAGCGTGCACGTTTATGGCCCGCTGCGTGGCCGTGCGTTGGGCGGTATTCATGGGGACCGCCAGGCGGGCATCTTTTGCAAGGAATTGCATGCCGAGTTGTTATCGCTGGCCGGCAATTACAAACGGTTGGAAGATATCGACCCGCGTTTGTTGAACCAGCCTGTACAGGTCCAACTGCGCGATGACCAATTGAACATTTCATCGCTCGGCTAGTCGGGATGTCAGGGCGCCATGTTGCGCCAATGTGGATGGCTAGTACGAACGACTCAATAGCAACAGGAAGCTCATCTTGGCCAAGATCATTGTAGTGACCTCCGGCAAGGGCGGAGTTGGCAAGACGACCAGCGCCGCGGCTATCGCCACGGGCTTGGCGTTGCGTGGCAACAAGACCGTGGTGATCGATTTCGACGTGGGCTTGCGTAACCTCGATTTGATCATGGGGTGTGAGCGGCGCGTGGTGTATGACCTGATCAACGTCATTCAGGGCGAGGCTGGCCTCAATCAGGCGCTGATCCGTGACAAGCGGACCGAAAACCTGCATATCTTGCCAGCCTCGCAGACACGCGATAAGGAGGCGTTGACCCCTGAAGGGGTGGAGAAGGTGCTTGAGACGCTGTCCCAAGATTACGACTTCATCGTCTGCGATTCGCCAGCGGGCATCGAGCATGGCGCACAGTTGGCGATGTATTTCGCCGATGAGGCCATCGTGGTGACCAACCCCGAAGTCTCGTCGGTCCGCGACTCCGACCGCATCCTCGGGCTACTGTCGTCCAAGACACGTCGTGCCGAGCGCAGCGAGCCACCGGTTCAGGAACATCTGTTGATCACGCGTTACGACCCCAACCGGGTGACCTCGGGCGATATGCTGACGCTCGAAGACGTGCGCGAGATCCTGGCCATCAACTTGGTGGGACTGATTCCCGAGTCGGAAGCGGTGCTGCGTGCCTCGAACCAGGGCGTGCCGGTCGTACACGACATGGATAGTGACGCCGGCCAGGCTTATGCCGATACCGTTTCGCGCCTGCTCGGCGAGGAAGTACCGCTACGTTTTCATGAGTACCAGAAGAAAGGGCTGCTCTCCCGTATGTTCGGAGGAGGTCGCCGGTGAAACTACTCGAATTTCTCAAACGCGAACGCAAGAAGTCGGCGTCGGTCGCCAAGGAGCGTCTACAGATCATCGTGGCGCACCAGCGCGGTCAGCGTGACCAGCCGGACTACATGCCGATGCTGGAAAAAGAGTTGCTCGAGGTGATCAGGCGTTACGTGCAAGTGGACCAAGATGCGATCAATATCAGTCTCGATCGCGATAATGATTGTTCGGTGCTCGAGCTTAACGTCACGCTGCCGCGTGACGAGTAGGTGCATTCCGGCTGAGTCGGTTGGCCGGGTATGCTAGGCTGAGCGCTTTTGGCAGTGGGGAGACTGCGGCCATGGCGCAGGGCAAGAGCGAGCCGACCTTTCTTTGGCATGATTATGAAACTTTCGGTGCCGATCCTCGGCGCGACCGCCCCGCGCAGTTCGCCGCGATCCGCACCGACCTTGATTTCAACCCGATCGGCGAGCCGCTGACGTTCTACTGCAAGCCGGCGGATGACTTCCTGCCGCATCCTCAGGCCTGTCTGATCACGGGCATCACGCCCCAAGCCGCGCGTCGTCGAGGTCTCGCCGAGATCGAGTTCGCCGCGCGCATTCATGACGAAATGAGCGTGCCCGGTACCTGTTCGCTGGGCTACAACACGCTGCGCTTCGACGATGAAGTCAGTCGTCATCTCTTCTACCGTAACTTCATCGATCCGTATTCTCGCGAGTGGCAGAATGGCAACTCGCGCTGGGACCTGATCGATGTGGTACGTACGTACCATGCCCTGCGTCCGGAAGGTATCGAGTGGCCGACGCGTGACGACGGGGCGCCGAGCTTTCGCCTCGAGGATTTGACCGCCGCCAACGGCATCGACCACGCCGGGGCCCACGACGCCCTGGCCGATGTACGGGCGACCATCGACTTGGCGCGCCTGCTCAAGTCGCGCAACCCCCAGCTGTTCGAGTATCTGCTCAAGCTGCGTGATAAGCGCACGGTCGCCAAGATGCTGGACATCCAGGCCCGCAAGCCGATGCTCCACGTCTCGCGGCGTTATCCTGCCAGTCGAGGGTGTAGCGCTCTGGTGGTGCCGCTGGCCGAGCATCCGAGCAACCCCAATGGGGTGATCGTCTATGACTTGTCGGTGGACCCGACGCCGCTGCTGTCATTGAGCGCCGTGCAGATCCGCGAGCGGGTATTCGCCAGTGCCGATGAGTTGGCCGAGGGCGAGGCACGTATTCCGCTCAAGGTGATTCAAATCAACAAGAGCCCGGTGATCATGCCGACCACCTCGCTCAAGGACACCAGTGGCCCCCATCAGGGTGAGTATGGCGATATCGTGGCCCGGCTGGGGCTGGACATGGGCACCTGTCGGGGGCATTGGAAGCAGCTTCAGACCTCGCCGGACGTGGCCACCAAGGCCGCCGAGGTGTTCGCTGATGGCCCCGGAGCGCCGCCCAGCGACCCGGACTTGATGTTGTATTCGGGAGGCTTTTTCGCGCCGGCGGACCGTCGCGAAATGCAGCGTGCCCGTGAAATGGCGCCCTGGGATCTGGCTGATGCGCGTTTCGCCTTTCAGGATCCACGCCTGGAAGAAATGTTGTTCCGTCTTCGGGCGCGAAATTATCCCGATACGCTGAGTGGCGACGAGCAGACGCAGTGGGAGGCCTATCGTTGGGCGCGCATGAACGACGCTGAAGTAGCGAGCCTGACGCTGACAGGGTTCGCACGCGAGATCGAACGGCTCAACCAGGCCTCGCTGGATCCTGAACAGCGCCAGTTGCTCGAGGAACTGGTCATGCACGTCGAAGCGATGATGCCGCCGCAGGCGTTCGGTTGACAAGCGATACGAGCTGACCAGATACAACACGCCCGGGCCATGAGCCCGGGCGTGTTGCATGGTGGGTATCGTCAGCGACCGCGCTCAGTCGCTGGCGGGGAGTGGCCGGAAGTCGTGCGTCAGCCCCATGACATCGCTGGACTGGGTATCGGCGTCGTAGCTCACCGTGAGCGGCTTTGTGTGCCGTAGCGCGCGCCATGACTGACGGATCGTCGAGGCATCCATTGCTTCAACACGGTCCGCCAGTTTCTCGCGCCGCGAGAAGTCCGGCTCGGCGTAGGCCAGCGTTTGCCAGAGACGGTTGGTCAGCTCGCCTAGGCTGTTGTCGCGTTCCCTCAGGCGACTGCTGACCGCGTCGCGATAAGGCGCCAGCTCGCTATCGTCGAGTGTTTGAAGGCGGGCGTCGAAGTCATTCAAGAAGGCGTCCATGCGCGCGGCGATTTGCTTGCGAGGGGTATCTGGAGACTGCACCAACATTGCCAGGCCCGGCGCATCGAGCACGGGCGAATAGCCGGCCGTGACGATATAGCCGAGTTGTTCCTGGGTGCGTAGCTGATTGTAGAACGGCGCCTCTAGCATTTTGCCGAGTACCGCCAGGCGGGCTTGGCTGTCGAGACTGCGATCCGAGCCTTGTAGATAGCGCAATACGGCAGCGTCGTTGCGCGTGCTGTGCGGATGCAGGGTCGGCGGCGTCTCGGGGATCGCCAATGGCGACAGACTGGGGATGTCCGAGGCCTCGAGCCGAGGGGCTAGGGAATTGGCTACTTGCAAGCCCTCACGGCGTGCCAGGTCAGCATCCAGATTGCCCACCGCCATGGTTTGCAGATAGAGATCCCCGAGGAAAGCGTCGCGATAGTCGCGCAGGTCGTCGACGCTCAGCGTATCCAGCGCCTCGAGCATCGAGGATGTCGTCCACTGTGGGCGCAACAACGACTCACTGAGCGTGCGATACATCTGCTGATGCAGTGGCGACTGGGGTGCGTTTTGCCATTGCTGCGAGAGCCGATACTTGACGCGTGAGAAACTTTCCTCGCTGATATGACCTTCCTTGAGGCGTTCGACGACGTCTCCCATCAGCCGTGCCTGTCGGTCGCGCCAGCCGGAGAAGGTGAGCGTGATGCCGCGTGCGTGAGCGTAGGCATCGAAAGACTGTCCGGCCAGGCGGGCGGGGTAGAAGCGTGCATTGAGGCTGTCAGTGACCCAGCCCGCGAGTAGTCGCGTCAAGGCGGCATTGCTGGCGCTGTCGGAGGCGTCGGGGTTCTGCAGGCTGAAGCGCCACTCCACTCGCGGTGTACCGAAGCGATCGTTGGCCAAGTGCCATAGTTCGACGCTCGGGGCCTCGACGATAGCATGCGGTTTATCGCCACTGGCCTCGTGAACCTCCAGGTCTCGGGCGATAAAGGGGTTATGCGGCGGCAGATCGAGGTTGTCGAGCGGCGCGGCGTCCGGCCAAGTCGAGAGCCGTGTCAGCGTGTAGGGCGCGTCGAAGTAAGGCGAGGTGTCGTCGCCGTCGACGTTCGGGCCGCTGTAGACGCGCAACAAGTGCGATGGGGTCATGCTGGCGAGATAATCCCGAATACGTGTGGCATCGAAACCGTCCATGCGGTACGGCGCGTATTGCACATCCTCGAGCGGGTAATCGGCTAGATTCATGGCCAGTTGGCTGGCCTGATTGATGGGCTCCCCGGGTTGCTGAAAGCGAAACGCCTGTTGGTTGAGACGGGCCTGCTCAGCGTAGCGCCACTTTTGCAGCCCGTCCTTGCGAATCCGCGCTATCTGATCGAACAGGCTGGCCTGAATGCGATCGATATGCTTCGCGCCTTCCGGTGTGAGGCTGACCGAGACGGCGAAGAGCGCATGTCGACCATCGCCGTTCATGGTGCCTGCCGAGAGGCCATCGGCCCATCCCTTGTTCCGCAATGCCGCAAGCAGGCTGCCTTCGCCTTCATGGCCCAACAGGTTGGCGAGATAGCCGGCTGGCTTGGTGCGATAGTCACCCTGCGGATCGGGAATCGGGAACAGGAAGCGCACCTTTTTGTCCTGCGATAGGCTCTTGACCTGCAGGCGCGCGGGCAGCGCGTCGTCGGTGACCAGAGGGATATCGACCTCGGTGCGCGACAATTGGCGGTCGGGGATCTCGGCGAAACGATCGCGGACCAGGGCTTCCAGCTCGTCGAGCGACTGAGGGCCGATGACCGTCAGGTGCATGACGTTGGCACCGTAGTGCGCCTTGTAGAAATCGACCAGACGTTCGCGAAGCGATGACGTATCGTTGTCCTTGAGTGTCTCCAGGCTACCCACCGAGAAGCGGGTCATGGGGTGCTCGGGGTTGAGGGCCTGATTGATGGCCTCTTGAAGACGCCGGCTATCGTCGCGCAGGCGTGCCTGGTACTCCGAGTTGACGGCGTTGCGCTCGCGATTGACGTACTCGGCATTGAAGCGGGGCGCAATGAAGAAGCGGCTGAAGCGATCTAAGGCCTCGGGCAGCGCCTGCGGCTCGATGTCGAAGAAGTAGTTGGTGTCGCGCGCAGCGGTGAAAGCGTTGTGGTTACCACCGTGGGCGGAAATGAAGCTCTGGTAGGCGTCGGCTTCCGGGTAGCGGTCGGTGCCCAGGAACAGCATGTGTTCGAGGAAGTGTGCCAAACCGGGAGTGGCGTCGGGATCGTCGGCGCTACCGACATCCACGTTCATGGCGGCGGCAGCCTTGTCGGCCTGCGGATCGCTGACCAGCAAGATCTCGAGGCCATTGTCGAGCGTCAGGGCGCGGTAGTCGCGGGTATCGTTGGGGCTGACGGTTGGCTCGACGACCTCGGCCACCGGGTCGCTGGCGCGCGCCGTCTGGTAACCGACGACGAGAAGGATGAGCGCACCGAGCAGCCAGCGGCATGCAAGGGGAGGGGGCGAAAACACGGTAAAGACTCCTTGTTCATTGATGCCAGTAGGTCATCGGGCCGGTGGGATGTCCGCAGGCCCAGTCTTGATGCTTTGGATCGTTGACACGTCTTGATACAGGAAAAGCGCCCAACAGTTCCAAGGGGGCGGGGGTCAGCATCTCATGGGCACGCTCGTCCGAGGTGGTTGGCGCCAGCCACTCGGGTGCATCGCTCGCCTCGATGACGGCCGGAAAGCGGTCGCTGAGCGGTGTCAGCAATGCATTGCTGGGCACCGTGATCAAGGCCGTGGAGTCGTTAAACTCAGTCAACGTGGTGTGATAGCGGCACCAGACCCCGGCCAGCAGAAGCGGCGCCCGGTCGACGCGGGTGACCAGAAACGGCTGCTTCATGCGTGGCTGCGGCTTCCATACGTAGACTCCGGCGACCGGTATCAGGCAGCGCCGCGCGTGGAAGGCCTCGCGAAACATCGGGCGCTGCTCGAGCGACTCGGCGCGGGCGCAATGCGGGGCATGGTCCAGCACCTTGAGCCAGGGCGGGGTCAACCCCCAGAATGCCGTCGCCCACTGCGCTTCGCCTGCGTCCTGACGAATGATCGAAATAGGGCGACGCGGCGCCAGGTTGGGGCCGACGATCGGCTGACTGTCCTGGCGAAGCGCGTCGAGCGGCGGCGTTGTCCAGGGCTTGATGTAAAGACGGCCGGCCATGCTCTCTCCTCGCGGTTCGACGCGACAGGGTAAGCCACGCCGGCGGGCGCTTACCAGCGCTGCTTTTGATTTATCGCAGGGCTTGCCACTTGCGTTTGCGTGCGTTCCCGATATGCTGGGGGAAACGCTGTTCGACCACGCGCGGCTTGGTAAAAAGACGCCGCGCATGCTCATCACGAGGAATCCGATGGCTCGTCCCAGACAGCATGCACCTGAGGTGCTGCATGGCCAGGTCATGGCGGCGTGTGACGCCTGGCTACGCGATAATCCTGTGCATACGCTGTCGCTGCGCTCGTTGGCGCGCGAGGTGGGATGTGCGCCTAGCACTCTGCTGAAACTCTACGGCAGTTTTGGCAACTTGCTGCAATACGTCAACGTCGAGACCCTGGGGCGCCTACGGGTTGCCGTGGAGGGGCTCGAGGGTGCCGATCCCGAACCGCGCCTCAAGGCATTGGCGACGGCTTATTGGCTGTTCGCGCAGCATGAGCCCTATCGCTGGCAGATGTTGTTCGATTACCCGCTGGCTCAAGAAGGCGAGTTGGACCAACGTCAGAACGATATGATCGAAGGTCTGTTCGTGCGTGTCGAGGCGGCGCTTGCCGAGTACCAGCCGCTGATGGGCGAGCTCGAAGCAAGACGCATGGCCCGCACCCTGTGGGGTAGTGTGCATGGTCTGGTCCAGTTGGGGCTCAACGAACGCCTGGGCGTTTGGCAGGGTCAATCGCTGGAAGTTACCGAGTTGCTTGATCAATTGCTGACCACCACGCTGATGGGACTCAAGTACGGTCCGAGGGAGCCGTGATTCCCCGATTGCTAACCCAGCGTCGATTCGCCCCCTTCTTCTGGACACAAGCTCTGGGCGCGTTCAACGACAACGTGTTCAAGAATGTCCTGTTATTGCTACTGACCTTCGTCGCGGTGCCTCGCTATGGCTGGGACACGGGGTTGCTCAACAATCTCGCTGCGGGGCTTTTCATCCTGCCTTTCCTGTTGTTTTCGGCATGGGGCGGCTTGCTGGCCGACCGTCTCGACAAGCGTCGTCTGGTCAGACGTCTCAAGATGCTGGAACTCGTGACCATGAGCATGGCGGCCGCTGCTGTCTGGTATGAAGCCTATGCCGTGCTGCTGGCACTGTTGTTCATGATGGGCACCCAGTCGGCGCTTTTCGGGCCGGTGAAGTACGCCATTTTGCCGCAAC
This sequence comes from Chromohalobacter canadensis, assembly GCF_029544075.1. Lineage (GTDB taxonomy): Bacteria > Pseudomonadota > Gammaproteobacteria > Pseudomonadales > Halomonadaceae > Chromohalobacter > Chromohalobacter canadensis_A. The sequence continues at coordinate 24,339 of NZ_JAJQJH010000001.1, forward strand.
ATCTGTCGCCGACCGAGCTCGTCAAGGGCAATGCCTGGATCAGCCTGGGCACCTTTCTTTCGATTCTGTTGGGAACGCTACTAGCTGGCGTACTGGCATCGCTTGGCGGTGCCTGGGCGCGGGGAAGCATTGCCGCCACCTTGGTGGTGCTGGCGCTCTTGGGGCTCGTCGCTAGCCTATGGGTGCCTAGCGCACCGCCCAGCCAGATGGGCGCCACGCCATGGCGGCCCTGGCGTGGCGGGCGTGAAGTGATGCGCGACGCGTGGCGCCAACCACGGGTATTTCGTGCCTTGCTGGGCATCAGCTTGTTCTGGTTTCTAGGTGCCTGCTACCTGACTCAACTACCGGCCTGGACGCGTGATGTCGTGCATGGCAATGAAGCCGTGGTTAGTGCCTTGCTGGGCGCGTTTGCGCTGGGCGTTGGTGCTGGCGCGCTGTTGTGCGCGCGCTTGTCGGCGGGGCGTCTGGAAGTCGGGCTGATACCGGCCGGCGCCGTGCTCTTCGGCTTGGCCGGTCTCGATCTGGGGCTGAGTCAGCCATTGGCGGGAAGCAGTACCGGGCTGGCGGCATTGAGCCTGTCACCGGGGTTCTGGCGCCAGCTACTCGATTTTGCGGTGATCGGCTTGGGCGGCGGCGTGTACATCGTGCCGCTGTACACGCTGATTCAACTCGAAAGCGATGATGACAATCGTGCTCGCATGATCGCCGCCAATAATATCCTCAATGCACTGTTCATGGTTCTGGCGGCGGGCTTTGGCGTGGTCGTGCTGAGTGTGCTCGATGCCTCGCTCAATGCTTTCATGCTGACTTTGTCGGCGGTGTCCCTGACGCTAGCGGCGATCATCCTGTGCATGGTGCCGCGCCCGGCATTGCGCCTGTCGATTTTCGTGCTGATTCGTGTGCTCTACCGGCTACGTTTTCGCGGCCGTCAATCTGTGCCCGCACGTGGCGCGGCACTGGTAGTATGCAATCACGTCAGCTTTATGGATGCCTTGATTCTGGGCGGTGGGTGTCCGCGCCCGTTGCGTTTCTTGATGGATCGCCCTATCTATGAGTCCCGGTGGCTCAATTGGTTCTTTCGCATTGCCGGCGCCATCCCGGTAGATTCCGAGCGTTGCGATCCCGGCGGCGTGCGGCGGGCCTTGGACGAAGTGAGCCATGCCCTGCGTCAGGGAGAGGTGGTGATGTTGTTCCCCGAGGGACGCTTGACGCCCGATGGTGAGATGCAGCGTTTTCGGCGTGGCGTGGATATCATTCTGGCGCGAGATCCGGTGCCGGTGGTGCCTGCCGGATTGGCCGGACTGTGGGGATCTTGGACATCGAATCGTGGCGGCAAGGCGTTGACCAAGTGGCCACGGCGTTTTCGGGCCCGGGTGGCGCTCCACTTCGGTGACCCTATTCCGGTGGGCAAGGCAAAACGCGCCGACATGGAACGGCGCGTGAGCGAACTCAAGCGCAAGGCCGAAGCCGAGATCGGAGTGACTTCAGATTAACCCAACACCCGGGCGCGACGTGCCGATTGCCAGCAGCGCGCCGAGGTGATCAGGTTGTCCTTGATCTGCAGTATTTCCATACGAATAGCTCCCAGCTGCAGGCAGGCGGGCGCGTCGGGAAAGGCCTCAAGGTGCTCGAGCATCAACCCGTTGAGCGTCTTGGGACCATCGGTAGGCAACTGCCAGGCGAGTACTTTGTTGATGTCGCGGATGTTGGTAGTGCCCTCGATGATATAGCTACCGTCTTCCTGAGGGTGAATCTCTCGGTGCGTAGCCGCTTCGTCGGTGGTGAACTCGCCGACGATCTCCTCGAGGATGTCTTCCAGTGTCGCCAGCCCTTCCACATCGCCATATTCATCGACCACGATGCCGATACGGCGTTTCTGTTGCTGGAAATTGAGCAGCTGGGTGTGAAGCGGTGTCGACTCGGGAATGAAATAAGGTTCGCGGGCTTCCTGGACGATGGCGGCCTTGGTCACCTCGGGCTTCGATAGGAAGCGTGCGGCGTTACGCAGGTGCAGAATGCCGATGATGTTGTTGATATCCCCCTTGTAGACCGGCACGCGCGTGTGCTGACTGGAGCGGATCTGGGCGAGAATGGCCTCGAGGTCGTCGTCGAGATCGATGCCAGCGATTTCCTGGCGCGGCACCATGATGTCGTTGACGGTCACGTTTTCCAGGTCGAGGATCGACAGCAGCATGGATTGGTGACGCCGAGGGATCATGGTGCCGGCTTCGTGCACGACCGTGCGCAACTCATCACGCGTCAGGTTGTCGGCGCTGCCGTCGATATCCTTGACGCCCAGGAGTCGTAGCAGTCCATTGGAAATCGCATTGACGAGCCATACCAGCGGATAGAAGAGCTTGAGTAGAGGTTCTAACGCCAAAGACGCGGGATAGGCGATGCGTTCGGGCTTGACCGCGGCGAACGTCTTGGGCGTGACCTCGGCGAAGATCAGAATCACGATGGTCAGCACAGCGGTCGAGATGGCCGGTCCAGAGACATCGCCAAAGAAATGGATGGCAATGATCGTGGCGATGGAAGCAGCGAGGTTGTTGACGAAGTTGTTGCCGATGAGGATGACGCCGATCAGTCGGTCAGGTCGGCTCAGCAGCCGCAAGACCCGCTTGGCGGTGCGCTCTCCGCTATTGGCCTGGTGCGACAGGCGGTAGCGGTTGATCGACATCATCCCGGTTTCCGAGCTGGAGAAGAAGGCGGATAAGCAAATGAGCACGAGCAGCAGCGTTAACAACAGCCCTAAGGGTAGGTCATCGCTCAAGGTAGAGAGGTCCTCGCTGAAAAGCCAACATCGTTTGTAGGGTTTCCCCTGGGAAGTGTCAAGTTGCTGCGTTTTGCCTAGATATCGTTAAAGATCAATTGCAGTGCGACCTTGGTGCCGAAGTAGCCGAGCACCAGGAGCAGGCAGCCGCCCAGGGTCCAGCGCATCGCACGCGCGCCGCGCCAGCCCAGCCAGTGTCGGCCGATGAGCAGCCCCGTGAAGACCAGCCAAGCGGCGAGAGAGAATACCGTCTTGTGAACGAGGTGCTGGGCAAAGAGATTGTCGATGAAGATGAAACCGCTGATGATGGCCGCCGTCAGTAATAGCAAGCCGGCGCCGATGAGCTCGAACAGCAAGCGCTCCATACTCGTCAACGCGGGCAACACTTGGATGATTCCGCGTGTATGACGGTGTTTGAGGGCGTGGTTTTGAAATGCCACCAGCACGGCTTGTACTGCGGCGATGCTGAGCAGTGCCGAAGCCACGCTGGAGGTCACGATGTGAAAGACGATGCCGGGCGAGACGTTGGCTTCGACCATGTGGCTGGGATAAAGCATCAATGCAACCAGCGTCAGCGCGGCCAGTGGGAAGAGGCCGACACCGGCATTCAACAATGGCTTGACCAGACTGACTGCGATCAACAAAGCGGCGATCAACCAAGTGAAGAGTGAGGCGCTTTCGAAAAGCCCCAGATGCAGGCCACGACCGAGAAACACACTGTGCGCCACGACCACGGTGTGGGCGCTGACCGCGAGCAAGCCCAGTGAACGCACCAAGATCGTCCTGGGCGGGACGCGCCTGGCAAGCGCGAGCGCCTGCCAGGCGCCCGCGGCGAGATAACAGACAATGGCGAGAATCGCAAAAGGCAGCGTCTGCATCAGTGGACAATCCCTGCGCCGGTCGGCGTCGAAGAAAATGAAGTGTCAATATCACGTGAGCATGTCACGCGGACTCGGGAGCGTTACTATAGCGAATCCCCACGCCGTAGCGAATCCCCCCGCCGCTTGCGCATTGCGACGGGTGCATGGAGACAGTCGCCACGAACGCGTATAATCGCCTTTTCATGCCTAGGCAATTCCTGCCGGAGAGCGCCATGTTTGAAAGTTTGACCGATCGCCTGTCGGGCACGCTGAAGTCGATCACCGGTCAGGCCAAGCTGACCGAGGACAACATCAAGGACACGCTGCGCGAGGTGCGTCGTGCGCTGCTGGAGGCCGATGTGGCCCTGCCGGTGGTCAAGGCGTTCGTCGATCGGGTGCGCGAGCGCGCCGTGGGCCAAGAAGTCTCGCGCAGCCTGTCCCCGGGTCAGCAGTTCGTCAAGATCGTCCAGCAGGAGCTGGAGGCGATCATGGGCGAGGCCAACGAGGCGCTGTCGCTCAAGAGCTCGCCCTCGGTGGTCTTGATGGCCGGCCTGCAGGGCGCGGGTAAAACGACCTCGGTTGCCAAGTTGGCGCGCTTCCTGCGCGAGCGGGAAAAGAAAAAAGTACTGGTGGTCTCCGCCGACGTCTATCGTCCGGCCGCCATCGACCAGCTCGAGACGCTGGCAAAAGAGGTAGAGGTCGACTTCTTTCCCTCGAATAGCGCCCAACAGCCGGTGGACATCGCCCAGGCGGCGATCAAGCATGCCAAGATCCAGTTCCACGACGTGGTGATCGTTGATACCGCCGGGCGACTGTCCGTCGATCAGGCGATGATGGAAGAAATCCAGGCCTTGCATGGGGCGACTACGCCGGACGAGACGCTGTTCGTAGTCGATGCCATGACCGGTCAGGACGCCGCCAATACCGCGCAGGTCTTCCATGAAGCGTTGCCGCTGACCGGGGTGATTCTCACCAAGGCGGACGGTGATGCCCGTGGCGGCGCGGCGCTCTCGGTGCGCCACGTCACTGGCAAGCCGATCAAGTTCATGGGCATGGGCGAGAAAGTCGATGCTCTCGAGCCGTTTCACCCGGATCGCGTCGCATCGCGGATTCTCGGCATGGGCGACATGCTGTCGCTCATCGAGGAGGCCGAGCGTAACGTCGACCAGGGCAAGGCGGAGAAGCTGGCCAAGAAGGTCAAGAAAGGCAACGGTTTCGATCTCGAGGACTTCCGCGAGCAGCTCCAGCAGCTCAAGAAGATGGGCGGCATGGGCGGCTTGATGGGCAAGCTGCCCGGCATGGGGCAGATGGCCGAGGCTGCGCAGGGGCCGGGTGCCGAGAAGGAGCTGGGCAAGCTCGAGTCGTTGATCAACTCGATGACGCCGAAGGAGCGCCGCAAGCCGGAAATTATCAGTGGCTCGCGCAAGCGTCGTATCGCGGCAGGTGCTGGCTTACAGGTGCCTGATCTCAATCGTCTGCTCAAGCAGCACAAGCAGATGCAGAAGATGATGAAAAAGGCCGGCAAGAAAGGCGGCATGCAGAAAATGATGCGAGACATGGGCGGTGGCATGGGTGGCCCTGGTGGCATGGGTGGCCCTGGCATGGGTGGCCCTGGCATGGGCGGTGGCCCCGGCGGCGGCTTCCCGCGCCGTTGATAACGCCTTTCCTTGTCAAGGAAAAAGGTTTCCAATACGTGCCTTTTTCCGTAGAATGCTGCGTCTTCGCAGGTGGGTCTTGCCCGCCGCGACAGTCCGTGGCGTAACGTAAAACTTCAACCGTAGGATTATAGCGCATGGTTACCATCCGTTTGGCCCGTGGTGGCGCCAAGAAGCGTCCCTTTTATCACCTCACCGTCAGCGACTCGCGTAAGTCTCGCGACGGGCGTTTCATTGAGCGTATCGGCTTCTTCAACCCGGTTGCCCGTGGTCAGGAAGAACGTCTGCGCGTCGATCTTGAGCGTGCCGAGCATTGGCAGGGTCTGGGTGCGCAGCTCTCCGATCGTGTCGCCGAGTTGCTGAAAGAAGCACGCAAGCAACAAGCGTGAGTGCACTGCCCGCTATGTCGCATGAGACCGGTCGCGCCGATGCGGCGCAAGACGACGAGCACGTGGTGCTTGGCCGCCTGACCAGTCCCTACGGCGTGAAAGGGTGGTTGAAGGTGTATTCGTACACCAGCCCCATCGAGGGCATCTTTGAGCATGCCGAATGGGTGTTGTCACTGCGCGGCGAGCACTTTGAGTGCAAGCTGAGCCAGGGACGCTCCCATGGAAAAGGGCTGGTCGCTAGCCTTGAAGGTATCTCGAGCCGCGAACTGGCCGAACGTTGGGCCGGCGCGGATATTCTCCTGCCCAAGCAGGCGTTGCCGGCGCTCGCGCCAGGCGATTATTACTGGTATCAGCTCGAAGGCCTACGGGTCGAGACGCTGACCGGTGAGTGCCTGGGGCAAGTGAGTTATCTTTTCGAGACGGGGGCCAACGACGTGTTGGTGATCCAGCCCAGCGAGGCGAGTCTCGATGAACGGGAGCGGTTAATACCGTTTCTGCCCGACGGCGTGATCCGCGAAGTGTATCTCGATGCCGGGCGTATGACAGTGGATTGGGATCCTGAATTCTGACGCCGTATCGTCGGTGTCTCTGGCCGAGTGATGAAGCCGTGTGGATTGGTGTTGTCTCCCTGTTCCCGGAGATGTTCGAGGCGATCACCCGTTACGGCGTAACGGGGCGTGCCGTCGACCAGGGATTGCTAGCGGTGGATTTCTGGAACCCCCGGGATTACGCCACGGATAAGCACCGCACGGTGGATGACCGGCCCTATGGCGGCGGCCCCGGCATGCTGATGAAGGTCGACACGTTGCGACCCGCCATCGCCGAGGCGCGCCGTGACGCTGAACGCCGTGGTTGTGCGACAGAGCGCACACGTGTGGTTTATCTGTCGCCCCAGGGGCGGCGGCTCGATCAACGCGGCGTGCGGGAGCTGGCCGACCTGGAGGCACTGATCGTCGTTGCCGGTCGTTATGAAGGTATTGACGAGCGAGTGGTCGAGGCCGATATCGACGAAGAATGGTCGATCGGCGACTATGTGCTTAGCGGCGGTGAGTTGCCGGCCATGGTGATGGTCGATGCCGTCTCCCGGCTGGTGCCGGGCGTGCTCGGCCATGGCGATTCGGCACTTGAGGATTCCTTTAGCGAGGGGCTTCTGGATTGCCCGCACTACACGCGTCCCGAGACGATCGATGGGCGTGGTGTGCCGGACATCCTGCTTAGCGGCAACCACGCGGCGATTCGCCGCTGGCGGCTGAAGCAGTCCCTCGGACGCACCTGGCTCAGGCGACCCGACCTTCTCGAAGGTCGCGCTCTGGATCGCGAGCAACAACGATTGCTTGACGAGTTCATCGCGGAAAATGCCACGAGCCAGCACGTCGGTAGGACGGAGGAGCGACGGATGCTCGATGAATGAGCACCGCGCGTCACCCACAACGTCGATTCCCGCGTTTCGCGACGCCGGGATCACGACCGGCTCTCGACACATGAAGAGACGGTCATCCAAATATCAAGGAGTTTAGTCATGAGTAGCAAGAACAAGGTGATCCAGGCGCTCGAAACCGAGCAGATGAGCAAGAAGATTCCGGAATTCTCGCCGGGCGACACCGTGACCGTTCAGGTCAAGGTTGTGGAAGGTAGCCGCGAGCGTCTGCAGGCTTTTGAAGGCGTTGTGATTGGCAAGCGCAACCGCGGGCTCAACTCCGCTTTCACCGTGCGTAAAATTTCCCACGGTGTCGGCGTCGAGCGTACTTTCCAGACGTACAGCCCGCTGGTCGATTCCATCGAGGTCAAGCGTCGCGGTGACGTGCGCCAGGCCAAGTTGTACTACCTCCGCGAGCGCAGCGGCAAGTCCGCTCGCATCAAGGAAAAGCTGACTCGTTAAGCGGCTTGCGGCGTCGTCGAGACGTCATGGGCGTTCCCTTTGGGGAGCGCTCGACGAGAACCCCGTGGGCCCTTGGCTCGCGGGGTTTTTGCATATGGGGTAGGCGAAGGCGGCGTGGGGAGGGCAGAATCGGTGGATGATCTCGAGTGGCGTGATGCTTTTATCGATGGGCTTTGGTTGGAGCGCGGGTTGAGTCGGCATACGTTGGATGCCTATCGGCGTGATCTGGATGCCTGGCTCGCGCACCTCGCGTCGCGTAGTGAGCATCTAATGGCTCCCGGGGAAAGCGCACTGGCGACGTTCCTGACGGCACGTCGCGAGCACTATCACCCCCGCTCGGTGGCACGCTTGCTATCTTGTCTGCGGCGCTTCTATCGCTGGGCGCTGGCCGAAGGACATATCACCCATGACCCTCTGGCCGAGGCGCGTGCCCCCAAGGCCGTTGCCAAATTGCCCAACACTCTGGATGAAACCGAGGTCGAGCGTCTGCTCGAGGCGCCGGATCCGGATGTGCCGCTGGGACTGCGCGATCGCACTATGCTCGAAGTGTTGTATGGTTGTGGCCTGCGTGTCTCCGAGCTGGTCGGCTTGACGGTGGACGCGGTCAACCTGCGTCAGGGCGTGCTGCGCGTACTCGGCAAGGGCGATAAGGAACGCTTGGTCCCACTGGGCGAGGAGGCGTCCGCATGGCTCGAGCGCTACCTGCGCCAAGGGCGTGGGGGCTTGATGAACGATCCGACCCGGCCGCCCTTGTTTCCTGGGCGTCATGATGGGTTCATGACCCGCCAGACATTCTGGCATCGTATCAAGCGGCATGCCGTGGCGGCAGGCATCGACAAGCCGCTCTCGCCACACACGCTGCGCCATGCATTCGCGACGCACCTGTTGAATCATGGGGCCAATTTACGTGTCGTACAGTTGTTGCTGGGACACAGTGATCTGTCGACCACGCAAATCTATACCCAGGTGGCCCAAGCGCGCCTGGAAGCGCTGCACGCCCAACATCATCCTAGAGGCTGATCATGTCTAGAGCCGTATTGTCCGTCATGGGGGGCGCGCTGGCCCTTCTAGCCGCTCCGCTAAGTCTTGCTGCGCCCCCTGAGGGGTTGGCCGACAAGCTGACCCACAATGGGCAGCCGATGCCGGTGGCGTCGATCGAGGAGTCGCCGTTATCGGGGCTCTATGAGGTACGCCTCAAGGGCGGCGAAACTCTCTATACAGACGCCAATGGGGAATACATGGTGGTCGGTGACCTGTATCGAAACCGTGACGGGCAGATGGTCAACTTGACCGAGCGTGCCGCCAACGAACGCCGCCAGGCGCGTCTCGATGACGTCCCTGAGGATAAACGCGTCATCTACAAGCCTGCCGGCGAGATCAAGGCGCGCATTACTGTCTTTACCGATACCTCGTGCCCTTATTGCCAAAAGCTGCATAAGGAAGTCCCCCGTCTCAATCGGCTGGGAATCGAGGTAGACTATCTGGCCTTTCCGCGTGCTGGCGTCGACTCCGAGGCGGCACGCGTTTTGAGCCAGGCTTGGTGTGCCGACAATGCCACCGAGGCGCTCACTGCCGCGATGCGCGGGGAAACTCCAGAGGCCACGGCGCAGTGTGAGGCGCCGGTGGCCGAGCAGTATGAACTTGGACGTGAACTGGGGATCCAGGGAACGCCCGCCATCGTGTTGCCTAACGGCCGCATGGTGCCGGGGTACGTGCCGGCCGAGCGGCTGGCGTCAATGCTCGGCATCAGAGAATGACCGAGCGACGATAAATATGATGACCTCCGACGCTAGGCGCAGGAGGTTCGCTGGACACATACACTGAGCAAGGGGAGCGTGACGTTGAAACCGGTGAGAGTAGGTATCTGTGGGCTAGGGACCGTGGGTGGCGGTACCTTCAATGTGTTGACGCGCAATGCGGACGATATCGCCCGTCGCGCCAGTCGACCGATTATCGTCGAGCAGGTCGGTACGCGTCGCGATAACCCGCAATGCGAAACCGCCGGGGTCAAAGTCACCCGCGATGTCTTCGAGGTGGCACGCAATCCCGATGTCGATGTGCTGGTCGAGTTGATCGGTGGCTACGACGTGGCTCGTGAGTTAGTGATGACCGCCATCGAGAATGGCAAACACGTTGTGACCGCCAACAAGGCGCTGATCGCCGTGCACGGCAACGAGATCTTCCAGGCTGCACACGAGAAGGGCGTGATCGTGGCCTTCGAGGCGGCCGTGGCTGGCGGCATTCCGGTGATCAAATCGCTGCGTGAAGGCCTGGGTGCCAACCGCATTCAATGGCTTGCCGGTATTATCAACGGCACCGGCAACTACATTTTGACCCACATGCGTGACGAAGGTCGCGCCTTCGACGATGTGCTTGCCGAGGCACAGGCGCTGGGGTATGCCGAAGCCGATCCGACCTTCGATGTCGAAGGCATCGATGCCGCCCACAAGCTGACCATCCTGGCTTCGATCGCCTTCGGCGTGCCACTGCAATTCGACAAAGCCTACACAGAGGGCATCTCGCGGGTCACGGCCGACGACGTCGAACAGGCCGATCAGCTGGGTTACATCATCAAGCACCTGGGGATTTCCAAGCGCACCGAAAAGGGCCTCGAACTTCGTGTACACCCGACGTTGATCCCTAAAGAGCGCTTGCTGGCCAGCGTGCATGGAGTGAAAAATGCCATCGCTGTGATGGGGGATGCCGTGGGGCCGACGCTTTACTATGGTGCCGGCGCGGGGGCCGAACCCACGGCCTCGGCGGTAGTCGCCGACCTGCTCGATGTGGCCCGCGACATCACTACCGAGCACCATTATCGTGTGCCATATCTCGCCTTCAGCGGCATCGACGAGGCCGACGGCTCGCTGCCGATCCTGCCCATGGAGGACATCGTCACCGCTTATTACCTGCGCCTGTTGGCGGTGGACCGCCCGGGCGTGCTGGCGCGGGTGGCGACGATCCTCTCCGAGCAAGGGATTTCCATCGAGGCGATCATCCAGAAGGAGGCCACCGAAGGTGAGTTGGTGCCCATCATCTTGATGACGCATCGCACCCGCGAGCAGCACATGAATGAGGTAATCCGTCAGCTCGAATCGCTTGCCGATATCGCGGGTCCGGTGACGCGGATTCGTGTCGAAGCCCTCGACGAGCAGGAATAAAGCGCCGGTTTCGGGGCGCTATAACAAGTGGCTTCGAGTGACGAGCCGCGCGCTTCGAGCAACGACAGCTCGGAGTCCGCGGCTCGAAGCTCGCCACTCACGGAGTGAAGCATGCGTTATATCAGTACGCGCGGCCAGGCGCCGGCACTGAGTTTTGAGGAGGTCGTGCTGACCGGCATGGCATCCGATGGTGGCCTTTACGTGCCGGAGACGATTCCCACGCTCTCGACGGCGGATCTCGAGGCGATGGCGGGGCTATCGTACGCCGAGATCGCGTTCCGCGTTATGAAACCCTTCGTCGGTGGCGAGATCGACGACGACACCTTCCGGCAACTGGTGGAGGATGCCTACGCGACCTTCAGTCATGAGGCGGTGGTGCCGCTCAACCAGCTCGCCAGCAATCATTTCCTGCTCGAGTTGTTCCACGGCCCGACGCTGGCGTTCAAGGACGTCGCCCTGCAGTTGCTGGGGCGTATCCTCGATCACTTCCTGGCCAAGCGTGGCGAGCGTGCGGTGATCATGGGCGCGACATCCGGCGATACCGGGTCGGCGGCGATCGAAGGCTGTCGGCATTGCGACAACCTCGACATCTTCATTCTGCACCCGCACAACCGCGTTTCGGAAGTGCAGCGCCGCCAGATGACTTCGGTGCTGGCCGATAATGTCTTCAACATCGCCATCGAGGGCGATTTCGACGACGCCCAGGCGATGGTCAAGGCAAGCTTCGCCGATCAAGCGTTCCTGAATGGCACGCGTCTGGTGGCGGTCAACTCCATCAACTGGGCGCGCATCATGGCGCAGGTGGTCTATTACGTGGCCTCTGCGGTGGCTCTGGGCGCACCGCATCGCGAGGTGAGCTTCAGCGTGCCGTCGGCCAATTTCGGCAATGTCTTCGCCGGCTATGTGGCTTATCGCATGGGATTGCCGGTCAAGCAGTTCGTCGTCGCGACCAATGCCAACGACATCCTGCATCGTACACTGGCCGACAACGACTTCTCCAAACAGGCGCTCAAGGCGACCCTGGCACCGTCGATGGATATCGTGGTGTCGTCGAACTTCGAACGTTTGCTGTTCGAAGCTTACGACCGCAACGGCGACGCCGTGCGCGATCTGCTCGAGCGCTTCCAGCAAGAGCCGGCGGTGCTCGCCGAAGCGCCGCTAGCAACGCTACGTGAGAAATTTGTCAGCCACAGCGTTGATGACGACACCATCCTCGAGGTGATTCGCGAAGCGCATGGGCGTACCAAGGAATTGCTCGATCCGCATACCGCGACCGGCTATCGTGCCGCCGAGCGTATGCGCGCGGATGCCTCGACGCCGATGATTACCCTGGCGACCGCGCATCCGGCCAAATTCGCCGACGCGGTGCTCCAGGCGGGCTTCGAGGGCGTGCCGCTGCCCGCGCACATGGCGGGTTTGCTCGAGCGTGAAGAGCGCTACACCGTGCTGCCGGCCGAGCTCGAGGCCGTGCAGGCCTTCGTCGCCGAACAGCGCCGCTGACGCCCCGGGGCGTCGTAGTGACCCGCGACGCCCCAGCTTGCCATCCGCCGTCTCCCGAGGAGCCTTTCGTGTCAGTAGCCGAGCATGATCCGCAACGCCTGCTGAACCGTCGCATCCTGTCACGTCCGCGTGATGAGGGCGTCTACCGCCGCGCGCAGTCGGCCGGGCTCAGCGAACTGCAGGCGCGGATACTGGCTGGGCGTCTGCACGAGTACACGGACGATATCGCGTCGCTGATCGACCCCAGCTTGCGTTATCTGGCGCATCCTGAACGTTTGCAGGACGCGCGCCGCGCTGCCGAGCGGATAGCCCTGGCGGTGACCGAGGGCGAGCATATCGGCATCTTGACCGATTACGACGTCGACGGTATCACCTCGCACGTGGTCATCCTGCGGACCCTGAACGAACTGTTCGGCGTGCCGATGCATAAGCTGCACAGCTTGATAGGCCACCGTATCTTCGATGGGTACGGCATCAGTCTGCCGCTGGTGGAGCGTACTCTTGCATTGTCGCCACGACCCAGCCTGGTGATCACCGCCGACTGCGGTAGCTCCGACGAGCCGCGTATCGCGCGTCTGCGTGAGGCGGGTCTCGATGTCGTGGTGACCGACCATCATGCCTTGCCGACGGCGGGGCCACCGGCGTCGGCGTATGCCACCGTCAATCCCACGCGCAGCGATTGCGATTACCCAGACCCCACCATTGCCGGTTGCATGGTGGCATGGTTGACCATGTCACTGACGCGTTCGGTGCTCATCGAGCAGGGTGTGGCCGCGCCCTCGACCCCGAAGTTGTCGCCGTGGCTGTCTTACGTCGCCTTGGGGACCGTGGCGGATTGCGTCTCGCTGGGTGCGAGCCCCGCCAACCGCGCCGTGGTCAGCCATGGGCTGACGTTGATCAACCGCATGGGCGCCGCTTGCTGGCGGGTCATGGCCGAGCGACTGGGGGACGATAGCGTGCCCTTCGATGCCGAAACCCTGGCCTTTCAGATGGGGCCGCGCATCAACGCGCGCTCGCGTCTCGACGACCCCTATGCGGCGCTGCACTTCATGCTCGCCGCCGATGATGCCTCGGCACGGCGTCATCTTGAGGTGCTGGATACCGACAACCAGTCGCGCAAGGCGATCGAGGCGGACATGGTCGAGAGCGCCCGGGCATTGGCGCTCGACGCGCTGGCCGAGAGCGCATCGGCCATCGTGGTTTTCCTCGAGGACGGGCATGCCGGCGTGCAAGGTATCGTCGCCTCGCGTCTGGTGCAGGCTTTCGGGCGTCCCACGCTGGTACTTACACCGGCCGCCGCGCCGGGCATGCTGACCGGCTCGGGACGTTCTATCGAAGGGCTGCACTTGCGAGACGCATTGCAGCGCGCGCATGAACTGGCCCCCGAGGCATTGCCACGTTTCGGGGGGCACCGGGGAGCGGCGGGCATTGGCGTACCGCGCGAGCGTCTGGCGGAATTTCGCGATGCCTTTCTTACGGCGGTCGAAGAACAACTCAGTGGCCGCGAACTTTTTCCCTATGTGCTGACCGACGGCGCCTTGCTGCCCGAGCAGCTGTCACTGGCGGCGGTGGATGAGCTGGCGCGCTTGGCGCCCTACGGTCGCGAGTTCGACGCCCCGCTTTTCGACGGCGAGTTTCGCATCGAGCAGCTACGCCCGGTGGGTGCGGATGGCAATCACCTGATGCTCGAACTCTCGTGTGGCGCGGTGAGCCTCAAGGCGATCTGGTTTCGCGCCCTGACGCCTGGCGAGCTGCCGCCGTTCGGCCTGGGCGATCGTCTGCGCTGTGCCTACAAACTATCGCGCAACCGATGGCGGGGGCGTGAGTCGTTGCAGTTGATGATCGAGCACGCCGAGCCAATGAGCTAGAAGCCGAGAACGGTTCTTCTCCCTGGGGGTTCTTCCAGGCGCGAAGCGCCGGTCTTCCCGCTTCCAGCCGCGCTCTTCCAACTTTATTAGTAGTTCGGCCAGACGCCGGGTGTAGCCAGTTCCAGAAGGTGGCCGTCGGGGTCGCGGAAGTAGAGGCTTTCACCGCCTTTCGGCCAGTGGGTGCGGCCTTCGATGGGAATGTCGTGGGCGACGAGTTGGGTTTCCCAGTCTTCCAACTCATCGCGATCGATGGCCAGCGCCAGATGCACGCGCCCGGAACCGTCGTGGGGCGGTATGGTGCCCATACCGTGCGGTAAGTTCACGGTTTCTTCGGTGCTGCCTTGTTGAAACAGCAGCAATACGCTGCCTGGCCCGGCCTCGTAAGCGGTGAAGCGATGGTCGGCGGTAAAGGCCGACAGTGTCATCACGTCCTCGAAGAAGGCCTGGGCGCGGGCCATATCGGTAACGTAGAGGGCGGTTTCGAGAACGCCTTGAATGTGTGGCATATCACTCCTCGTTTGCCGCGACGCGATGCTTCCAGCATAGCCATCACACTGCAATGACCTCAACGTGGCGATAGCCAGAACCACCAGACGATGCCGGCTATCAATGCTAGCCCGATCAGATTGACCAGAAACGTCATGTGTCCTCCTGGGATGTCTTGGCGCTCTGTGGCGTGGATTTAAAAAGCCTCAACCGGTTGGCATTGCTGACCACGGTGACCGAGGATAGCGACATGGCCACGGCAGCGACGATGGGCGAGAGCAGCATCCCCGTCAGCGGATAGAAGACCCCGGCGGCGATGGGAATCCCTAGGCCGTTGTAGCCGAAGGCGCCCCACAGGTTCTGCTTGATGTTGCGCAGCGTGGCGCGACTGACCTCGATGGCATCGGCCACGCCATGAAGGGAGTTGCGCATCAGCGTGATGCCCGCCGATTCGATCGCCACGTCGGTGCCTTGGCCGATGGCGAAGCCGACATTGGCTTGTGCCAGGGCCGGGGCGTCGTTGATGCCGTCGCCCGTCATGCCGACGAGGTGGCCGTCGCGTTGCAGCTGAGCGACGATCTCGCGTTTGTCCTCGGGCAACAGCTCGGCTTCGACACGCGCGATTCCAAGCGCCTTCGCCACGGCCCGGGCGGTATGCACGTTATCGCCGGTAAGCATGACGACCTCGATGCCATCCTCCTGCAAGCGCGCGACGGCGTCGCGACTATCCTCGCGCAACGGATCGCTGATGCCGAAGACGCCCAGCACTTGCCCGTCGGCGGCCAGATAGAGCGGTGTCTGTGCCTTCTCTTCAAGCTCGGCGCCCCATGCCTGGGCCTGGCCCAGCTCGACATCACCCTCGTGCATCAGGGCGGCGTTGCCCAAGCGCAGCGACTGGCCGGTCTCGGTCATGGCGGTGACGCCGCGCCCGCTGAGCGCTTGAAACTCGCGCAGCTCGGGAAGCGCGGTCTGCGTGGCGCCCTGCTGGTCGGCGTAGTCGCCGAGGGCTTCGGCGAGGGGATGTTCGGAGCCACGCTCAAGGGCCGCCACCCAGCTCAATGCGGTGTGGGTATCCTCGGTGGCCCACTGAGCGGTGGTCACGCGCGGGCGGCCCTCGGTCAGCGTGCCGGTCTTGTCGACGACCAGCGTAGTCAGCTTGCTGGCGGTCTGCAGTGCATCGCCATCGCGCACCAAGATGCCGTGCTCGGCGGCCTTGCCGACCCCGATCATGGTCGACATCGGTGTTGCAAGCCCCAGAGCGCAGGGGCAGGCAATGATCAGTACGGTGGTGGCAGTGACCAGCATGTGGACCAACTGCGGCGCGGGGCCGAAATTGAACCAGACCAGTGCCGTGAGTACGGCGATGATCAACACACTGGGCACGAAAATGGCGGAAATTCGGTCGGCCAGGGCGCCGATGGGAGGGCGAGAGTTCTGGGCACTGGCCACTTGCTCGACGATACGCCCCAGGCGACTGTCGGCGCCGATACGGGTAGCGATATAGACCAGCGTGCCACGGCCATTGACCGTCCCCGCGCTGACTTCGTCGCCGGCATGCTTGGCGACGGGCAGCGGCTCGCCGGTCAGCATCGATTCGTCTACATGGCTGTCGCCTTCTTCGACACGGCCATCCACGGCCAGGCGCTCGCCGGGACGCACGCGGATCCGCTCGTCGACGGCGACTTCCTCGAGAGGGACATCGTGTTCATCACCGTCGCGGATTACCCGGGCGGTAGGGGCCTGCAGGTCGAGCAGGCGGTTGAGCGCCCGGGACGTGCGTCCCCGGGCGCGCAGTTCCATGGCATTGCCGAGGCTGATCAAGCCGATGATCATCACCGAGGCTTCGAAATAGAGCCCGCGTGCCGCGACCGGAATCGCCTCGGGAATCAGCACCACCGTCATCGAATAGAGCCAGGCGGTGCCGGTGCCGACGGCGATCAGGGTATCCATGTTGGCCTGATGATGACGCAAGGTCTTCCAGGTATTGACGAAGAAGCGTCGGCCCGCCGTGGCCATGATGCCCAGCGTGACCACGCCGATCAGCAGCCAGACCCAGCGTTCCGGACCACTCAACTGTGGATGGTGGAACAGCATGCTACCCATCAGCAGCACACCGGGGATGAGCCCTAATGCGGTGTCGCGGAGCCGTTGGCGGTACTCGTGAGCCTCGTTTTGTTCACGGGTGCGTGCCGCCTGGCCGAGATCCTCGATGCGTTCGGCGCCGTAGCCGACCGCTTCGACGGCATCGATCAGTTGCTGGGCGCGCGTATCGCCGAAGACCTCGGCGGTATGCGAGCCGAAGTTGACGCTGGCCGAGCGCACCCCGGGCGTGGCGTTCAAGGCCTGGGTAATGGTGTTGACGCAGCCGGCGCAGGTCATCCCGGACAACGATAGACGGACTGGCGCCCCGTCGCGCGTTGCTTGGGCATCGTGCCGGTCGCCGCTTGAGGCAGTCGAAGTCACCGCTGATGCGCTGTCGTCAGTGGTACTCGTCGTCGTTTCCGGTGCATGCGTTGTCGGAGGGTAACCTGCCTGCTCGAGCAACGCGCCCAGGCGTGCCGTGTCCAGGGATGATTCGACACTGAGACGCTTTTCACCGGGCTCGCCGGTGACTTCGGCCTGCGTGTCTTCGGCTTGGATCGCCTCGCGCATGCGTTTGACGCAGCCCTGGCAGTTCATGCCGGGCACGGTGAAAGAATGGGGAGCCGTTGTGCGCATCTTGCGTTCTCCTTCGGCTGAGCTCATGGCGCCTGGCGTGAGAAATCGTCGTCACTTTCCATTGGCAGGCTCTCGATCAGCCGGCACAAACTGTGGCCGTCGGGCGTGCCATCCGGCATATCGCGCCAGGTCTCCAGGGCGTGTTCCATGCGTGTCGCCAGGGCCTGTAACTCACGGATGCGCGACCGAATTTCCGGCAAGCGTTCGGCCAGTAGGTCGCGCACCATGGGGCATGGAGAGTCGCCATGGTCGGCATGCTCGAGAATCTCGCGCACCTCGCGAAGACTGAACCCCAGCGTGCGAGCGCGTTGTATGAAACGCAGTCGATTGAGGTCGTCGGCATCATAGAGTTGATAGCCGTTGTCGGGATCGCGTTGCGGATGCAGTAATCCCTCGCGTGTGTAATGGCGTACCGTTTCGCCGGTAACGCCAGCGGTGCGGGCCAGATCGCTGACTTTCATGGCACTCTCCTGAATGGTGAGAAAAGTCTAAAACCTGTGTGTTACACAAAGGTCAAGTCGATCCTAGCCTATTTTCACTGCCCTACGATAAAAAGCTGAAATTCTTGAAGAAGTATTCCTCATGCCCTGAAATAGATCAGATGAGGGACTGCTTATAAGACTAAAGAATGAGCGTTTCTAAGATTAAAACAAACGTTTGCTCTTGACTTGAAAACGCCCATCGGCCAAAACGAAGAGGCACGCCATTATTCGGGCAAGGGTAAAAAAACCTAAGACAATTTTCGCCTCCACGTCTCCGCAGAAGAGGACGTTTTCATGCATAACAAGATCAACAAGCTCACACTCGCGGTTGCCGTCGCCAGTGCCACGCTATCGGGGCAGGCACTGGGCGGTGCCTTTCAGCTCAACGAACAAAGTGTCAGTGGCCAGGGCAACGCCTTTGCCGGACGGACCTCCAATGTCACTGATGCCTCCATTGTGTATGGCAACCCGGCGGGCATGTCGTTTCTCGACCGCGCTCAGATCACGGCTGGGGCAACCTATCTGGATGTGAGTACCGATATAGAGAACACTCAAGGGATGAGTCCCACGCTTAGTGGTCCTGCATCAACGCCGGGGATTTCCGATAGCGATGTCGTACCGGGAACCACGATTCCGTTCGGCTATTACGTGCAGCCTATCGATGAGCGTTGGACCTTTGGTTTCGGGGTATATGCGCCTTTCGGTGTCATCACGGATTACGACAATCAATCCCAGGGACGTTACTTCGGTAACTACAGCGATGTCGAAGTGGTGACAGCGCAGCCGACGCTTTCCTACAAGTTCAATGACAAACTTTCTGTGGGCCTGGGTATCACCTACAACATGATCGACGGCGAGTTGGAGAGCAAAACACCGAATCCGATCCCCGGCGGTAGTGACGGTACGGTCAATGTGCAAGGTGATGACGAGGCCTGGGGCTACAACGTCGGCGTGCTCTATCGGCCGGTCGAGTCCACCACCTTGGGCCTGACCTATCGCTCCAAGGTCGATTACGATTTGGAAGGGGATGTCAAAGCATCCGATGTCTTCAATTCGCAAACGCTATCGACGTTTAGTGATAGCTCAGCGGCGGGACTATCTATCACGCTGCCTGAAACGGTTGACTTCTCGGTGACTCATGAGCTGGATGACCGCTGGACAATCATGGCAGGTGCGGCATATGTACGCTGGAGTCGCTTCGACAAGCTGGTTGTGGAAAACGACATCCCGGGTGTCGATATCAACGAAGCCCAGGACTACGACGATGCATGGCAATACGCTGCGGGGCTTTCCTACCAGCTCAATCGCGATTGGGTGCTGCGTTCTGGCTTGGCATATGATGACTCACCGATCAGTGACGACGTACGTACTGTGCGCGTGCCCTCCGGCGACCGCACCATTTTTTCGTTGGGGGCTGGTTGGTCGCCGATACCCAACATGACTGTTGATCTGGCGTACACCTACCTCTGGGAAGACACTGCCTCGGTGGAACAGGTCGATGAGGAAAAGGGCACCTCCTTCAGTGGTGATTATAAAAACACGGCCCATGGCGTCGGCGCCCAACTGACCTACCGCTTCTAAACGTTACCTTCGCATGAACAAGAACCCGGCCCTGTGGGCCGGGTTCTTGCGTCTGATGCTTCCGTGACAACGCCAATGAAGCACGTGCTATTTCTTCCCTGACGATGCCTTATTTGGCAGGTTTCAGGGGGCTCCAGTCCTTGCGGTTGGCCAGGAACTCGGGCCGAGGCCGGTTGCCGCAGTACGGATCGTGCAGCGTGTTCTCGACACTGTTGTAGACGAAGAACAGGTTACTGCGTGGCCAGCACGACATGTTGATGTTCGAACCATGCAGGGTATTGCACTCGAACATCACCAGCGAGCCGACAGGCCCTTTGGGCGCCTCGATATCGCCTTGGATCATCAGATCGCGCAGGCTGGCGTCATCCGGTACGCCGATTTCCTGACTCTTCAGCGACTCTTTATAGTTGTTCTCCGGCGTGCGGCCCACGCAGGGAACGAAGTAATTGTGTGAGCCGGGCACCAGCATCAATGGGCCATTGAATTCACCGTTTTCGGTGAGAATGATCGAACAGCTCACCGAGCGCATGCGTGGCATGCCGTCTTCGCTGTGCCAGGTCTCGAAATCCGAATGCCAGTCGAAGCCCTTGCCCTTGAAGCCGGGTTTATAGTTGATCCGCGACTGATGAATATAGGCATCGCCACCGAGGATCTGCTGGACCATCGCCAGTAGGCGCGGGTCGCGAGTCAGGCGGCTGAAACGCTCGGATACCTCATGGATACCGAAGATCGAACGAATTTCCTGCTTGCTGGGCTCGAGGATAGTACCTTCCGAGAGCTTGAGGTCATCGTCATTCTCGTAGTCGCCCAACTCCTCGAGGAACGCGGCCATCTCGTCTTCATCGAAGAATCCTTCGAAGGAGAGGAAGCCTTTGCGTTCGAACTCGTCGAGCTCGGCTTCGCTGAGCGGCCCTTTGCGTTGCTCGCCCTCGCTATGCACCACCGGGTCGATGCGCTCGAACATCCCCAGTTTGCGTTCCAGGCGCGTCGGGAATAGATCTTGAGTCTCTTTCATCGCAAACTCCTCCATTAGTCTGCTGGGAACGGTATTGCTGCCATCCCCCGTGTAAACGTAGTCGGAGAGGCTGGCACCGACAAACACAGCCGTGTATGTCTTTGTAGCTCGCCAGATTTGCTAGGCGAACGCGCTGAGGCTACGCCTCTGCTGAGAGCGTGTATTTAGCATGTGTTAAGGCAGGCCCATTCAGTGCCGCCACTGCAAACGCAAGACGTTTGCAACGCCTCTTCATGGTGTGCTGTGACAAGGTGCTGGAACAAAAAGTCGCTCTTTGGAAGCTTTGCAGGCCGGATGCTGAATTGTTTAGCAGTTCCATAGAGCGCTTATTAATGCCGCGAAGCGCGGCATGGGATAGCCGCTCGCGGGTGCATTGGCTACAATGTGTCTCTTTTCTTCACCGCGTGGCGGCCAGCACGCCACTGCGGTGCGAATCAGCGCGTCTGAAAAGGATTCCCATGCAAGAGATCAGCCCGATCAACCACCTCCTCAAGGACCTGTCCGAACGGACAGACGTCCTGAGGGGGTATCTTTGACTATGCCGCAAAGAAAGAACGGCTAGAGGAAGTCACCCGCGAACTGGAAAATCCGGATGTGTGGAGTGATCCGGATTACGCGCAAAAGCTGGGCAAGGAGCGCGCGACTCTGGAGGCGGTCGTCGAGACCTTCGACGTGTTGGAGCGGGGCCTGACGGATCATCAGGAACTGCTCGAGCTGGCGGTGGTGGAGGAAGACGACGCCACCATCGACGAAGTGCGAAGCGAACTCGACAAACTCGAGTCCCAGCTCGCCAAGCTCGAGTTCCGGCGTATGTTTTCCGGCGAGATGGACCCCAACAACGCCTATCTCGATATCCAGGCCGGCTCCGGCGGCACCGAGGCGCAGGATTGGGCCAATATCTTGCTGCGCATGTATTTGCGCTGGTGCGAACATCACGGCTTCAAGACCGATATCATCGAGTTATCCAGCGGCGACGTAGCAGGCATCAAGTCGGCGACCTTGCACATTCAAGGCGATTACGCCTTCGGCTGGCTACGCACCGAGACCGGCGTGCATCGCCTGGTGCGCAAGAGCCCGTTCGATTCAGGTGGGCGTCGGCATACGTCGTTCGCCTCTGTGTTTCTATCGCCGGAAATCGACGACAACTTCGAGATCGAGGTCAATCCGTCCGATTTGCGCGTCGATACCTACCGTTCCAGTGGTGCCGGCGGCCAGCACGTCAACACCACCGACTCGGCGGTACGTATCACCCACGAACCCACGGGGATCGTGGTGGCATGCCAAGGCCAGCGAAGCCAGCATGCCAACCGCGACTTCGCCATGAAGCAGCTCAGGGCGAAGTTGTGGGAGCTGGAAATGGACAAGCGCAACGCCGCCAAGCAGGAAGCCGAGGACAACAAGTCGGATATTGGCTGGGGCAGTCAGATCCGCTCCTATGTGCTTGATGACCAGCGCATCAAGGATTTACGCACGGGGGTGCAGTCCAGCAACTGCGAGAAAGTGCTCGACGGTGATCTGGATCAGTTCATCGAGGCAAGCCTGAAACAAGGGCTTTAAGAAAGCCTGAAGAGCGGCACTTCGTGCCTGGAAGCTGTAAGAGGGAAGAAAGATCAAAAGTCAAACTTCAAAAGCCGTGGAGTGGTTGTGGAGTGGTGGTTTGATCTTGGCTTCTAGCTTCTAGCTTCCAGCTTTCTTTTATTCTTTACAGGTAACGATATGGCCAACCAAGACTCCTCTCAACACGACGAGAATCACCTGATCGCGGAACGCCGCGCCAAGTTGGCGGCACGTCGCGCCCAAGCCGCAGAAGAGGGCGGTAGCGCCTTTCCCAGCGATTTTCGCCGTGACAGTCTCGCGGCCGAACTGCAGGCCGAGCTGGGCGACAAGGACAAGGGCGAGCTGGAAACGCTCGACCGTCAGGCCTCGGTCGCTGGGCGCATCATGCGCCAGCGCGGACCGTTCATCGTCATCCAGGACGTTTCCGACCAGATTCAGTTGTATGTCGACAAGAAAGGCCTGCCCGCCGAGGTGCTGGAGGACGTCAAAAGCTGGGACATCGGCGATATCGTCGCGGCGCGCGGGCCGGTACACAAATCCGGCAAGGGCGATCTGTACGTGATGATGGGCGAGGCGCGTTTGCTGACCAAGAGCCTGCGTCCCCTGCCTGACAAGTTTCACGGCTTGACCGACACCGAAGCACGCTATCGGCAGCGCTACGTCGACCTGATCATGAATCCCGAGTCGCGGCGCGTCTTCGAGGTGCGCTCGCGGGTGATCAGCGGCATTCGGCGCTTTTTGGTCGATCGCGGCTTCATGGAAGTCGAAACGCCGATGCTGCAGCAGATTCCCGGCGGCGCCACGGCACGGCCTTTCGTCACGCATCACAACGCGCTGGATATCGACATGTATCTGCGTGTTGCGCCGGAGCTGTATCTCAAGCGTTTGGTCGTGGGCGGCTTCGAGCGAGTCTTCGAGATCAACCGCAACTTCCGTAACGAGGGGTTATCGACGCGTCATAACCCCGAGTTCACCATGCTCGAGTTCTACTGGGCCTATGCCGATTACCGTGACCTGCTCGACCTGACCGAGGCGATGATTCGCGACGTCGCCCACGACGTGCTGGGCACGACGACGGTTGAGTATCAGGGCGCGAGCTATGAACTCGGCGAGCCTTTCCAGCGGCTTACCCTGCGCCAGTCGATTCTAGAATACGGCGGCGGTATCGGCGAAGGCGATATCGATACCTTCGACGGCGCTCAGGCGACCTGCGAGCGTTTGAGAATTCCCGTCAAGCCGAACTGGGGCTTGGGCAAGCTGCAGACCGAGATCTTCGAGGCTGTTGCGGAAGAAAAGCTCGATCGTCCGACGTTCATCACCGAGTATCCGGCTGAGGTCAGCCCGCTGGCGCGGCGCAACGATACCGATCCTCACGTTACTGACCGCTTCGAGTTCTTCGTCGGTGGCCGCGAGATCGCTAATGGCTTCTCCGAGCTTAACGATGCCGAAGACCAGGCCGAGCGCTTCGCTGAGCAGGCGGCCGAGAAGGACGCCGGCGACCTAGAAGCGATGTACTACGATGCCGATTACGTCCGCGCGCTGGAATACGGCCTGCCGCCGACGGCGGGCGAGGGCATTGGTATCGACCGCCTGGTCATGCTGCTTACCGACAGCCCGTCGATCCGCGACGTATTGTTGTTCCCGGCGATGCGTCCTTCCGCCGAGTGAAGGCGCTTTGCTCGTTGGGTCATGGTGCGTCACCTGCGCACTCCGCATGGGGAGCGAGAGGCGCTCATGGCGGGGCTGTCCGGCCGGGGCGGAAATTATTGGTAAGGGGCGCTTCGAGCGCCCATAATGGCGTCGTTTTGGCGTCGCGCCCCGTCTGTCCAGGAGAATCCCGATGAAACTGCTTAACCGCTCCGCGCTGAGCGTCAAGCCGACCCAGGCGTTCGTTGATTGGATCAACTCGCTGGAGCCCACCGTCGGTGAGGACGATTTGACCCTCGACGATGTCGAGCGTGAAAGCACCGTCTATCTGATCCCGGAAATGGACTCGCCCGAGGTGCTGGCCGCCTATGTACGCGAGCGCCATCTCGATCTGCTCGAGAACGAGCTGAGCGCTTGGGAAGAAGACTCACGCCAATGGCCGGAACCGCTCGACTGGTCGTTATTCGAGGACTTCCTCATCGTCGAACACAGCTATCTGGCGTTGGATCTCGATGATGAAGTGCCGCTCGAAATTTCCGAGATCGACGATGGACTGCTGCTTGAAACCGAAGAGGATTGACGCGTTCGGTGAGCGGTGTAGAGAGCTGGTACGCAGCGGTTATTAAGCCGCCGGTATGTCGCGGGACAAGAGCATTGGTAAAGGTCAAGGGTATGTCGACGTGCTGATGCGGCGTCTTTTCGTGACACGCCCCGGCGACGAAGGCTTACCTGGCCCCCAGCGCCGCCTGGCGATGCTGGTGATGGTGTTGGGAACGTTGATGTCGGTGCTTGATAACGGCATCGTCAATATCGCGTTGCCCACTCTGGCGCAAGAGCTGGCGGTGAGCGAGTCGCGCGCGGTGTGGGTCACCAACGTCTACCAGCTGGTATGCGCGGCCCTGTTGCTGGGGTTTGCCGCCTTGAGCCGGCTTATTGGGCGGCGACGCCTATACTTGGGTGGCCTGGCGTTGTTCGTGCTGGCCTCGCTATGTTGTGCGCTGTCACGCAGTTTCGAATGGCTGGTGGCATCGCGCATGTTACAAGGCATTGGCGCCGCGGCGATGTTGAGCATCGGCCCGTCCATGTACCGCTTGATCTTTCCTTCGCGGCTGTTGGGCTCGGCAATCGGTATGGGTGCCTTGGTGGTGGCCTTCGGCATCGCCTTCGGCCCATCGCTGGGCGGCATCATCCTGCATTTCGCGAGTTGGCCATGGCTGTTCGCCATCAACGTGCCGCTGGGGCTGCTGGCCTTGATCCTGGGGATTCGCGCGCTACCCAGCGAGACAATCGAGTCCCGGGGATTCGATTGGCTAGGAGCACTGCTCTCGGCCTCGATGCTCAGCGGTTTCGTGTTTTCGCTCGATCATATCGGCCACGGTGCGCGCGGTACGAGTGCCTGGTTGCCGTTGCTGCTCAGCGTGTTGTGTCTGGTGCTGTTCGTGTGGCGCCAACGGCGCGCGAATGCGCCCTTGGTGCCATTGCCCATGTTTCGTGCCACGCGCTTTAGCATCGCCGCGATGATCTCGCTGATGGCCTTCGTCGCTCAGGGAATTACCTTCGTGGGGCTGCCATTCATGTTTCAGACGGTGATGGGCGCGACCCCGCTCGAGGCGGCCATGCTATTCACCCCCTGGCCGTTAGCGCTGATGCTGATAGGGCCGCTCTCGGGGCGGCTCGCCGACCGCTTCAATCCGACATTGATCTCGTCGCTCGGCCTGGCGATCTTCCTGCTCGGGATGCTGAGCCTGGTAACGCTGACGGCCGAGTCCGGCGCCGTGTCGATTGCTTGGCGGGCAGTGTTATGCGGGGTTGGCTATGGGCTTTTCCAGGCGCCTAACAATCGCGAGATGATCGGCAGCGTGGCGTTGACCTACAGCGCCAATGCCTCGGGCGTGCTGGCCTCGGTACGGACCTTCGGTCAAGCCTTGGGGACCGCATCTGTGGGGTTGATGCTGGCGCTTTCCTGGGGATCGCTGTCGTATGCGTTGTGGCTGGGCTGTGCCAGTGTGGTGGTGGCGTTGGCACTTAGTGTGTGGCGGATTCCGCTGGCGCGCGCCAAGGCGTGAGCGATGCTTATTCCCCACCGCGGGAAACGTTACAATGACGCGTATCCGACAGAGGAGGAAGGTGTCATGAGTGTTCAGGCACGTATCGAAGAGAAGCTGCAGTCACTCGACCCCGAGCATGCGGCGGTCGAGAACGAAAGCCACATGCACAATGTGCCGCCGGACTCCGAAACGCACTTCAAGGTGACGTTGGTCGCCGAGCGCTTCGCGGGCCTGATGCCGGTCAAGCGCCATCAGCAGGTCTACGCGTTGCTCGCCGACGAGCTTTCCGGCCCGGTGCACGCCTTGGCCTTGCACCTCTATACGCCCGAGGAGTGGCACCAGCGTGCCGCGACGCGTCCGGATTCTCCCAATTGTCGAGGCGGCGGCGCAGGCTGACATGGTAGGCGACGTCCAGCGGTTGCAATATCTCGAGGCTATGGGGCTTGGCGCCTGGACCAGCCGTTATCGGCTGCCCAATGCGCTGCCTACGCCTGCGTGCGAATGGGAAGCGGCACCGGTCGAAGCGCCGACGAGCCACGGTGCGCGCTTGCAAGCACTGCTCGACGACGCGGCTAAGGTCCCGTCGACACCACCTCCGGAAGAGACTCCTTCGGGGGCGACGCCATCGCGAGATACCGACAAGCCGGCCGTGAATGCGTCTGCACGGGCATTGCTGCTGGGCGATGCGCCGCCTGCGTCGTCGCCCTCGGTACCGGAGGCTGCCGCCGAAGCTGAACCAGTGGCGCCGACCTCGGATGTCGGCGAGACCAAGGCGCACGCGGCGCTGCGCTACGACCTGCAAGTCGCGGCCTTGGAGGGGCGCTGGTTGCTGCTGGTGCCCGAGGCTAATGCGCCCGATCGAGTGGCGCATGAGCTGCTTGGCAACCTGCTGCGCGCGGCCGGCATTGCCGTGGACACGGCGCTCGAGTTCCGCAGTTTTCAATGGCCGCTCGTCGATAACGCGCCGGCGACGGCGCCCTTGGACGAGGCCCGTGACGGCCTGCGTGCCTATCTCTCGGGCCAGGCGCGGCGCGGCTGGCGTCCCGAGCGGCTGTTGGTGTTCGGCCGGGACACGACTCTGAGCGCAGTGCTGGCCCTCGAGGAAGCACGCAGCGAGACCTTAAGCTTGCCCTGCTGGACGCTGCCGTCATTGTCGGAGCTTAAGTCGTCCGCCGCTGCCAAGCGCACGCTATGGCCGCAGCTTGCGGCGTGGCGCGACGCCTGGGCGGGACGCGACGATGCGTCTTGAGCGTCTCGCTGTGGCGCATCTGGATGCCGTGGCGGCGCTCGAGGAAGCGGGGCAGGTACATCCCTGGAAGCGAGCGACCCTCGCGCGGGCACTCGCCGACGACACCCTGGAAGTCTGGGGTGCGTGGCGTGATGCGGCCCTACTAGGGTATGCGGTGCTTGCCTGGTTGCCCTTCGAGGCCGAGCTGCAAGCGATCACCGTGGTGCCGCACGTGCGTCGCCAGGGCGTAGCAGGCAGGTTGCTTGCACATCTCGTGACGCGCGCCCGGCAAGGCGGTGCCGAGCGCTTACTACTGGAAGTGCGCGCAAGCAACACACCTGCCCTGGCGCTGTACCGTCAATATGGTTTCGACGAGGATGGGCGTCGGCGCGGTTACTATCCTCCTGTGACGAGGGGAGGCGAACGCGAAGCGGCGGTGCTGATGTCGACGTCTCTCAAGGCGTGAGCGGTCGACTGACGGCGCTTCCCATCTTGAAGTATTGATTCTGGGTTACTGATTTTGCGCGTTATCGCTGGTGTCGTCTTCGATATCCTGGAACTTGCCTAACAGCCCGTTAAGGCGGCGTTCCCATTCGTCACGCTCCTGCTTGAGGCGCGTGTTTTCCTCGCGCAGCTCTTCCGCCTCCATTTTTAGCATCTCGATGGTCTCGACAGCGTTCTGCACCTTCTGCTCGAGCTGGTTGAAGAGTTCGAGGCTCATGGACTTCTCCTACACGTTGGATGGGGCGATGCGAGTGGCACGGGCGAATCTTGCCGAGCCGTTGGCGGCTAGCGTACGCGCGCGTGGCGCGCGCGACAAGCGTCTCCAGGCCCCGACAGGGTGTCAGGCAGCGCGTTGGCGGCGATAAAGACGCCCGATGCCATCGCCGGCGCGCACCTCGCGATGCAGTTGCCAGTTAGCGGGCACCTGAGGCACGCTCTCGCGCTCTATTTCCAGATAGATTAATGCCTCCTCACTGAGCCAACCGTGCTCCTCTAGCGCTTGGCAGGCATCGACGGCGTGGCCCTGACGAAAGGGCGGATCGAGGAACACGATATCGAAAGGCGTGACGGGGCCAGCGAGAAATGCCATGGCGGTTTGGCGCTGCACATGGCCGTTGGCGCCCAGCGTGGCGATATTGGTGCTCAGGCTGGCGGCGACATCGCTGTCGGTCTCCACGAAAAGGGCCTGAGCGGCGCCGCGCGAGAGTGCCTCTAGCCCTAGCGCGCCGGTACCGGCGTACAAGTCCAGAACGTGTGCGCCGGCGAGCTCGAAGGCCAGCCAGTTGAACAGCGTCTCGCGGATGCGGTCCGGCGTGGGGCGTAGGCCGGGCCGCTCGAGCACGGGCAGCTGTCGGCGGCGGTAGTCGCCGCCGATGAGGCGCAAGCGCCCGCTCGCGCGTGATGGCGAGACGCGGCGTGAGTCACGGGCGGAACGCTTGGAAGAGGAGGAACGACGTCGATTCATGATCGGCGGATTGTACCGCCACCCGCCGCACAGTGATAGGATATGGCGATTCAGACACTTCAGGACGCCGGGCGTCATTCCCGCCGTGTCGCGGGGAACGTGGCGCACGTCGTCCGCGTAGACGTAGATCACGCCCATGTTCGGTTTTTTAAAGCGCAAGAAGAAGCAAGAGTCTCCCGCCCAGGACGTCGATGAGTCGCAAGAGGAAGCGGCGGCGCTCGACAATGAAGAGGGCGACACCGGTCACGAGGAATCGACCGACGATGAGGCGCGTCGCGCCGTTGGAACGGTTGATCCCGACTCGGGCGAAGCGGCCGAGATTGTCCCTGAGCCGTACGAAACCCAGGCCGCACGCGAAGCCTTGGACGACCCCGAGGTAACGCCCCGCGACGGTGCCATGGGCGATGCCCGGCCGCTCGATCCCAATGCCGAGGCGCTCGCCGAAGACGTCGCTCCCGCCGAGGCATCGCCAGAATCTTCTCAGTCGGCTGCCAAGCCGGAGACGATTGCAGAGCCCGAGCCCGAGCCCGAGCCCGAGCCCGATGACGAGGATGAGACGCGCACCGACGCGGCCGATACAGCGCCGCAGGAACCGACATCGACGCAGATCGACGAGCCGACAAGCGTAGCGCAACCCCGCGAGCGCCCCAAGAAGAAGAGTTGGTTCGCGCGCATAAAGTCGGGACTCGGCAAGACACGCGCCAATTTCACCGAAGGGCTGGCGGGTCTGTTTCTGGGCAAGAAGCAGATCGACGATGAGTTGATGGAGGATCTCGAGACCCAACTGCTGATGGCGGATGTGGGGATCGAGGCAACCACCGAGATCATCGACCGCCTGACTGAGCGCGTCTCGCGCAAGGAATTGAAGGATCCGCAGGCGCTTTACTCAGCCTTGCAGGAAGAGCTTCAGGACCTGCTCGATCCGGTCGCCCAGCCGCTGGCGTTGCCGCCCAAGGGCGAAGGGCCGTTCGTGATTCTCATGGTCGGCGTCAATGGCGTTGGCAAAACCACCACCATCGGCAAGCTGACGCAGCGTTTCCAGAACGAGGGGCGCAGTGTGATGTTGGCCGCGGGCGATACCTTCCGTGCGGCGGCGGTGGAGCAGCTCAAGGTATGGGGCGACCGCAACCAGGTGCCGGTAGTGGCGCAGCACACCGGCGCCGATAGCGCCTCGGTCATTTACGATGCGCTCTCCGCCGCCAAGGCGCGCGGTGTCGATGTGCTGATCGCCGATACCGCCGGGCGCCTGCATAACAAAAGCCATCTGATGGAAGAGCTCAAGAAGGTGCGCCGCGTCATGGCCAAGCTCGACGAGCAGGCGCCGCATGAGGTGATGCTGGTGCTGGATGCGGGAACGGGCCAGAACGCGCTTTCCCAGGCCTCGACCTTCAACGAGGCGATACCCGTGACCGGCATCACCTTGACCAAGCTCGACGGCACCGCCAAAGGCGGCATCATCTTCGCTCTGGCCAAGCAGTTGGGCACGCCGATTCGTTTCATCGGGGTGGGCGAGACCCTCGACGACTTGCGACCGTTCGCTGCCGAGGATTTCGTCTCTGCGCTGTTCGAGCGCGACACGGGGGGAGACGCGTAGCGGTATGATCGTCTTCGAGCATGTCGGCAAACGTTACGGCGGGCGCTCCGAGGCCCTCGCCGATATCAACTTCCGAGTGGGGCGGGGCGAAATGTTGTTCCTCACCGGGCACTCGGGGGCTGGCAAGAGCTCGTTGCTGCGCTTGATCATGCGCTTGGAAAAGCCCTCGCGCGGTCGCGTACTGGTGGCCGGCCACGACCTTGATCGCTTTCATCTCAGCCAGATCCCTTACTACCGGCGCCAGATCGGGGTGGTCTTTCAGGACCACCAGCTGCTGTTCGATCGTAGCGTCTTCGCCAACGTGGCGTTGCCGTTGGAGATTCAGGGCGTGGAGCCTCGCGAGTCGGCGCGGCGCGTGCGTGCCGCGTTGGATAAGGTTGGCCTGCTTTACCGGGAGACGGCGCTTCCCATCGAACTCTCGAGCGGTGAGCGCCAACGCATCGGCATCGCGCGAGCGGTGGTCAACAAGCCGTCGTTGCTGCTTGCTGACGAGCCCACCGGCAATCTCGACCCGCAGCTCTCCGCGGATATCATGCGGTTGTTCGAGGACTTCAACCGCATCGGCACCACGGTGATGGTCGCAAGCCACGACCTGGCCTTGATCACGCGCCTGCGGCACCGGGTCTTGCGCCTACGTGAGGGACGGTTGGTCGGCGACGAGGAGGCGGCATGACCCGACGAACGACGTCTCCGGAAAGCCAGCGTCCTGCGCGGCGTGGCGCCCGAGCCTCGCAGGTAGGCCTGGAAAGCCGCACGCGGGCATGGCTGCGTCATCATCGCGCGATGTGGCTCGATAGCGCCCAGCGGCTCGCCAAGCGCCCGCTGAGCAGCCTGTTGACCATGCTGGCGATCGCCATCGCCTTGGTGCTGCCCAGTGGGTTGTGGCTGGCGCTGGACAGCGCGCGATTACTGGATGCCGAGCTCGATGAAAGCGCGACAGTGACCGT
Source organism: Chromohalobacter canadensis (assembly GCF_029544075.1). GTDB lineage: Bacteria > Pseudomonadota > Gammaproteobacteria > Pseudomonadales > Halomonadaceae > Chromohalobacter > Chromohalobacter canadensis_A. The sequence goes on from NZ_JAJQJH010000001.1 coordinate 55,192, forward strand.
CTATCTCGATACGCGCCTCGATGAGCGCGCGGCGATGGAGGTCGCTGCGCGACTGCGCGATCAGACACCCGTGGCGGGCGCGCGGCTGGTGACTGCCGCCGAAGGCCTGGCCGAATTCCAGGAGGGCGTCGGACTTGAGGATGCGCTGGCCTCGCTGGAAGACAACCCATTGCCCGCGGCCGTTGTGGTCACCCCGGCCGACACCGATCCTGATTCGGTGCGTGTGCTGGCGAGCAATCTCGAAGCGGTCGATGGCGTCGACGAGGCGCGCGTCGATCTCGCTTGGCTGGAGCGCCTGCGGCGTCTGGCTGAATTGGGGCAACGTTTGGCCCTGGCGCTGGCGGGACTGTTCGGGTTGGGCGTGCTGCTGGTGGTTGGCAATACCATTCGGCTAGCGGTGGAGAGCCGCCGTCAGGAGATCGAGGTAGTGACGTTGATCGGGGCCACCCATGCGTTCGTGCGTCGCCCGTTCCTGTATAGCGGTGCCTGGTATGGCCTGGGCGGCGGCGTGCTGGCGATAGTATTGCTGGTCCTGGGCGGCCACTGGCTGTCGGCGCCGGTCACCGCCCTGGCCGAGAGTTATGGGGCGCATTTCACACTGCCGCGACTAGGCCTCGGGGGATCGGTTTTGCTATGTTTTTGTAGTACACTGCTTGGCTGGCTGGGTGCTTGGTTAGCCGTCGGCCGTCATCTTGCCGACATCAAACCCCGCTAGGCTTGACAAGCCTGATGGCATGTATTGAACTTTCGTTCAAGTTAGCCTTCTAATGGGTCATACGTGTTATCAGGCACATGATTCCTTCGCCGTGCAGCCGTGGATGTTGGATACGCCACGCACGCAGGGTGAACAACCGATGGAGACATCTGCATGAGCAACAGTCTTCAGCCCGTGGGTCATCTTTCTCCCGGTCATGACCTGAATGGTTACATTCAGGCCGTCAATCGCATTGCTGTGCTGTCCTCCGATGAGGAGCGAGAGCTGGGCTTCCGCCTATACGAACAAGGCGATCTCGAAGCGGCGCGGCGTCTGGTCATGTCGCACCTGCGTTTTGTGGTACACATCGCACGCAGCTATTCCGGCTACGGCCTGCCTCAGGCCGACTTGATTCAGGAAGGCAACGTCGGCTTGATGAAAGCCGTCAAGCGTTTCGACCCGAATCAGGGAGTGCGCTTGGTATCGTTTGCCGTGCACTGGATCAAGGCCGAGATTCACGAATACGTGCTGCGCAATTGGCGCATCGTGAAGATTGCTACCACCAAGGCCCAGCGCAAGCTGTTCTTCAATCTGCGTGGTGCCAAGAAGCGCTTGGCCTGGCTCAATAACGATGAAGTCGATGCCATCGCCAAGGATCTCGACGTCAAGCCGCAGGTAGTGCGCGAGATGGAAGGCCGTCTCTCGGCGTTTGATGCTGGCTACGATGCCTCGCCCTCCGAAGATGAAGATCAGGGCTATCAGGCGCCGGTCCATTACCTCGACGACGAGCGCTACGACCCGGCGGCACAGCTTGAAGCCGCGGATTGGGAAGAGGACTCTTCGCATCGCCTGCAGTCTGCGCTGGGTGAGCTCGATGAGCGCTCGCAGGATATCCTGAAGCGTCGCTGGCTTTCCGAGTCCAAGTCCACGCTGCATGAGCTGGCCGATGTGTACGGCGTCTCTGCCGAGCGTATTCGTCAGCTCGAGAAGAACGCCATGAAGAAGATCAAGCAGCAGCTCGGCGACGCCTTCGCCGCCTGAGTTGGCGCGCTAACGCGAAGATTGGCGCGAGACAATCCGCAAGCGAAATCAACAATGCCCGGCCATGCGCCGGGCATTGTTGTATGCAGCGTCTACACGTGGGCGGGGTGTGGCGTGGCGACCAGCAGGCGGGCGGAGAGCATCTGCCACTGATCTTCCCAGTGCTCGGTGGGCAGGCGACGGAAGTCACTGCGCACGTATTGCGTAATGCGCCCATCGGCGGTGGCCAGCAGCAGGTTAGCGGCGGCCGAGACCTGTAGCGTGGTGCGCAATCCTTCGTGAATCTCGGCTTCGCGCAGTATCTGTTTGAGCTGGGTTTCCAGGCGGTCGAAGAGCTGCGTCATGCGCACGCGCAAGCGCGCTGTCTCGCCGGTCAAGGCATCGCCACCGAGCAGTCGACACAGGCCGGGGTTCTTTTCGGCGAAGCCCAGCAGCAGTGTCAGGATATGATGGCAGCGCGCCTGTGCCTGCGGCTCCTCATCGAGAATGCGACGGATGCGTTCGAACAATGTCTCCTCTATGAATTCGATCAGCCCTTCGAACATCCGCGCTTTGCTGGGGAAATGCCGGTAGAGGGCGGCTTCGCTGACGCCGACCTGGCGGGCTAGCGCGGCGGTCGTGATCCGTTTGCCGCTGTCCTCCTGCAACATCAGCGCCAGCGCCTGGAGGATCTGCTCCCGACGAGTTTGCTTAGGTGTTTCCTGCGTCATCGATATTCTTCTATTGGAATCGTGTTAGCCCATCCTAATGGGCTGCCGGGGTGCCGACAAATCGTCGCGCATCACGGCGCACCGTCCCGGGTGCGAGGAGAGTGTCAGTCTGTGCTGCCTTCGCTTTCGGTGTCGGTGATCAGTGTGCCGACACCGGCGTTGGTGAAAATCTCCAGTAGCGTGGCATGCGGTACGCGGCCGTCGATGATATGCGAACTGGCCACGCCGCCTTTGACGGCATCCAGCGCGCAGCGGATCTTGGGAAGCATGCCGCCATGGATGGTGCCATCGCCGATCATGGCGTCCACCTGGGCGGTGGAGAGGCCGGTCATGACCTCGCCCTCGGCATTCATTAGTCCGGCGACGTTGGTCAGCAGCATTAGCTTCTCGGCACTCAGCGCTTCGGCGACCTTGCCGGCGACCAGGTCGGCGTTGATGTTGTAGCTATGGCCTTCCGCGTCGACGCCGATCGGGGCGATCACGGGGATGAAGTCACGCGCGGTGAGCATCTCGATGAGGTCGGTGGCGATGTGCTCAACCTCACCGACATGGCCGATATCGATGATTTCCGGCGCGGTCATCTCCGGGCTCTGATGCTCGACGCGCAACTGGCGTGCGGTGATTTGTGCGCCGTCCTTGCCGGTCAAGCCGATGGCCTTGCCGCCGCTGCGGTTGATTAGGTTGACGATGCTCTTGTTGACCAGCCCACCGAGCACCATCTCGACTACGTCCATGGTCTCGGCATCGGTGACACGCATCCCGCCGACGAAGCGCGACTCTATGTTCAGACGCTTGAGAAGATCGCCGATCTGCGGGCCGCCGCCATGCACTACCACCGGATTGATGCCGACTTCCTTCATCAGCACCATGTCACGGGCGAAGGAGTCGATCAGGGTGTCCTCGGTCATGGCGTTGCCGCCGTACTTCACTACCACTGTCTTGCCGGAGAAGCGCTGAATATAAGGCAGTGCTTCCGACAGGATTTCGACCACTAGACGCGGGTCGCGTGCGTGTTCATTCATGAAGGTTGTCTCCTTGGAAGCGGCCGGTGCTCGGACACCGGCCGCCGAGCATCAGAAGGGTAGATCGGCCTCGGGAGCGACCTGCTTGAGAGCGTCGCGGAACTGGCCCTGAATGCGTGTCAGGGCTTCCTCGCTCTTGCCCTCGAAGCGCAGCACCAGCATTGGCGTGGTATTGGACGCGCGGCACAGGCCCCAGCCGTCGGCATAGTCGACCCGGATGCCGTCGAGAGTGGTCTTTACACCATCCTCGCCGAAGTCGCCTTCCCGGGCGAGCTTGTCGACGATGGCAAACTTGTTCTCATCGCTGACCTTGGCATTGAGCTCCGGCGTGCTGAGGTCCTGCGGGAAGCGCTCAAAGAAGGCGTCGGCGTCCAGACCCTGCGTGGCGCGTTGTTTGGCAAGGATTTCCAGCAGCCGCGCGGCGCCGTACAAGCCGTCGTCGAAGCCGTACCAGCGTTCCTTGAAGAAGATATGGCCGCTCATTTCACCGGCCAGCGCCGCGCCGGTTTCCTTCATGCGCGCCTTGATCAGCGAGTGCCCGGTGCGCCACATCTCCGGTGTGCCGCCGGCATTCTCGACCACCTGGGCCAGGTTGCCGGTGCACTTGACGTCGAAGATGATACGCGCACCGGGACTGCGTTGGAGCAGGTCCTCGGCGAATGCCATCATTAGGCGGTCGGGATAGATCACTTCGCCCTTGGGCGTGACCACGCCGAGACGGTCGCCGTCACCGTCGAAGGCCAGGCCGACGTCCGCGCCGGTTTCCTTGACGGTGCGGATCAAGTCCTCGAGGTTTTCCAGCTTACCGGGATCGGGGTGGTGATTGGGGAAATCGCCGTCGATTTCGGCGAACAGCGGTATCATTTCCGCTCCCAGGCGCTCGATCAGTTGCGGGCCGAGTTCGCCAGCCACGCCGTTGCCGCAGTCGACCACGGCCTTGATTTTCCCGCTCAAACTGACATCGCCGAGAATGCGTTCGAGATATGCTTCGCGCACATCCATTTCACGCAGGCTACCTTCGCCCTCGCCGATCGCATCGTCCTGGATGCGCTGATAAAGCGCGGTAATGGCGTCGCCGGAGAGCGTTTCGCCGCCCAGCACGATCTTGAAGCCGTTGTAGTCGGGCGGGTTGTGGCTGCCCGTGACCATGACGCCGGAGCTGGTGCCCTCCAGCGTGTGTGTGGCGAAGTAGAGTACCGGCGTGGGTACCATGCCGATGTCTACCACGTCGCGCCCTGCGCCGCGTAGACCGCGAATCAGGGCTGCCTGCAGGCGCTTACCCGAGTGGCGGCCGTCGCGGGCGACGACTACGGTGGTTTCGTCGCGGCTGGCGGCTTCGGCCCCGATGGCACGACCGATCAGTTCGACGCCGTCCTCGGTCAGGCTGTCGTCGACGATGCCGCGAATGTCATAGGCGCGGAAAATGGACGCACTGATGGATGTATTGGGAGCTTGTTGGCTCATGGTGAATCCCTTCGAGTCGATGGCCATGTGGCCGTGAACGTCGGGGCGACCGTCAGCGTCGCCCGCCCGAACTCAATGGCGTCCGGAGTGACCGAAGCCACCTCCGGCGCGCTCGCTGGCGGCGAAGTCCTCGACGATGTCGAGCTTGGCCTGTACCACGGGCACAAGCACATATTGTGCCAGGCGCTCGCCCGGTTCCAGAACGAACGTCTGGTTGCCGCGGTTCCAGACCGAGATCATCAGCTCGCCTTGATAGTCGGAGTCGATCAGGCCGACGAGATTGCCCAGCACGATGCCATGCTTATGCCCCAGGCCGGAGCGCGGCAGGATCATACCGGCAAGTCCCGGGTCGCCGATGTGAACGGCCAAGCCGGTGCGCACCAGCTCGCAGTCACCCGGTGCCAGCGTCAGCGGGCCATCGAGCAAGGCGCGCAGGTCCATGCCGGCGCTGCCTGTGGTGGCGTAACCGGGAAGCGGGAAGTCGTGTACGCGTTCGTCCAGAATCTTCACCGACAAGGTGGTGTCGGAAGACAACGAGGCATCTGACATGAGAATGGGTCCGTCAGTCGTGCGCCGTGGGGGCGCGGTGGGCGTAAAGCGTCAATACCCGGTCGACGATAGCATCGGCCAGGGTGGTCTTGGGCTGCGGCGGCAGTGCTTGGCTGTCAGTGTCATCGCTGACACGCCACAGCAGCAGGGCGGCGTTGTCGTCGGCGCCGAAGCCGAGCCCGGCCTGGGAAACATCGTTGGCGACGATCATATCCATGCCCTTGCGGGTCAGCTTATCGCGTGCATAGCGTTCCACGTCACGGGTCTCGGCGGCAAAGCCTACTACCAGCGGGCGCGGTGAATGCGCGGCGATCTCGGCCACGATATCGGGGTTCTTGACCAGGGTGAGCGTCAGCGTCTCGCTAGCGTCGGTCTTCTTGAGCTTGTGCTCGGCCACTGTTTCGGCGCGGTAGTCGGCGACCGCCGCGCAGCCGATGAAAATATCGCTCTCGGTGACGGCGTGCTCGGCGGCGGCAAGCATTTCGCTTGCCGATGTCACATCGACGCGCTCGACATCCGTAGGCGTCGCCAGAGCGACCGGCCCGCTGATCAAGCGCACCTGGGCGCCACGCCGGGCCCAGGCACCCGCCAGGGCGTAGCCCATCTTGCCGGAACTGTGATTGGAGAGATAACGCACCGGATCGAGCGCCTCATGGGTCGGCCCGGCGGTGATCGTCACCCGCAACGCCTCGGCATCGCGCACAGCCGGCGCGACGTCGGGCGCCGTGGAGCTAGGCGCATCCTCGGGCGCCATCGAAAGCTCGGCGACCAGCGCTTCCGGCTCGCGCATGCGGCCGGGGCCGACATCGCCACATGCCTGCTCGCCTCCATCCGGGCCCAGCAGGCGCCAACCCTGGGTGCGCAACGTCGCGGCATTGGCTTGGGTCGCGGGATGGCGCCACATGGCCTGATTCATCGCCGGTGCCATGACGCATTGCGCCTCACTGGCCAGGCACAGCGTGGTGAGCAGGTCGTCGGCATGGCCATGCGCCAGGCGCGCCATGAGATCGGCGGTAGCCGGCGCGACGAGGATCACGTCCGCCCAGCGCGCCAGCTCGATATGCCCCATGCCAGCTTCCGCCTCGGGGTCGAGCAGTGACGTGCGCACCGCTTCGCCGGTGAGTGCCTGAAGCGTCAGCGGGGTAATGAACGTCTGCGCGCCTTCGGTCATGACCACGCGCACATCGCAGCCCGCCTTCTTCAATAGACGGGCGAGCTGGGCGCTTTTGTAAGCGGCGATACCGGCACTGATGCCGAGTAACACGCGCTTGCCGAAGAGTGTTGGCATGGCGGGAATCCTGACCGTTTTGCAGGCCTTCCACCTTACCATCGTGCCCCGGCTTTGCGTAGCGGACGCCGCTTCAAGCGCATAGCTGTTTGATGGCGGTCTCTATTCCTCGCAATTCTGCCAGCCCCTTGAGACGCCCGATCAGCGGATAACCCGGGCGTGTTTCGCGCGAGAGATCATCCAGCAGGTGATGGCCATGATCGGGGCGTAGCGGCAGTCGTGGACCGCCGTCACACTCGCGGCGACGTTCCTCGTCGAGCAGGGTCTTGATCACGCCGACCATGTCGACATCACCATCGAGATGAGCCGCCTCATGGAAAGTTCGCGGGTCGGCCTCGCGCTTTGTGGCGCGCAGGTGGGTGAAGTAGATGCGCGAGGCGAAACGCTCGCCCATTGCCACCAGATCGATGGCTTCGCTGACACCATAGGAACCCGTGCAGAAGGTCAGACCGTTGGCTGGGCTGGGGGCGACATCGAGGATCCACTCAACGTCGTCGGGCGTCGAGACCACGCGTGGTAGGCCGAACAGTGAACGGGGCGGGTCGTCGGGATGAATCGCCAGGCGAATGCCGACCTCCTCGGCCACCGGCACGATGGCGCTCAGGAAATGGCCGAGATTGGCGCGCAAGCGGGCGGCGTCGATCTCGGCATACTCGGCGATCACCTGGCGAAAGCGTGCCAGGGTGTAGTGCTCCTCGGCGCCGGGCAACCCGGCGATGATGGTATCGATCAGTCGCTGGCGCGCCGTTTCGTCGAGCGCTTCGAGATGGCGACGCGCGGCCTCGCGCTCGGCGTCGCTGTAGTCGCGTTCGGCGCCGGGGCGCTCGAGCAGGTACAGGTCGAAGGCGGCGAAGGCGGTCTGCTCGAAGCGCAGCGCGGTGCCGCCGCTGGGCAGCGGCCAGGCCAAGTCGGTGCGTGTCCAGTCGAGCACCGGCATGAAGTTGTAGCAGACCACATCGATGCCGCAGGCCGCCAGATTGCGCAGCGTCTGCTGGTAGTTGGCGATGTAGGTATCGCAGTCGCCGCGTCCCTTCTTGATGTCCTCGTGGACCGGCACGCTTTCGACCACCGACCAGGTGAGCCCCGAGGCTTCGATCAATGCCTTGCGCTCGGCGATTGCCTCGCGAGGCCAGGTTTCGCCGTTGGGGATCTCGTGCAGGGCGGTGACGATGCCGGTAGCTCCGGTCTGGCGGATGTCGTCGAGGGTGATCGGGTCGTCGGGCCCGAACCAGCGCCAGGTGTGTTCCATGGTCGTATCCTATCGTATCGGTACGTCGAGAATGGTCAGGGCCTCCTCGACGCCACATTCGTTCAGCGTGTGGTAGGCGTCGAGCACCGCGCGAGAGAAGCGCGCGTCGTCGGCCAGCTCGCTTGGAAAAACGCTGTCGAGGGCGAGAAAGGCGGCGATCAGTGGCTCGGGCTTGTCGTGGTTGGCATGCAACGCGGCGAAGATTTCGGCCATTGGGTCGTCGACCGGGTGGCTCTCGCCTGCCAGATTGTTGCCAGCGGTATAGCGGATCCAGGCCGCTACGCCGAGCGCCGTGCAAGCGATCTCGCCCCCGACCTCGAGCCGTACCTGCGCTCCGGCGTGCCAGCGTTGGGGGAGCTTCTGAGATCCATCCATGGCGATCTGTTGCAGGCGATGATGCAGGCTATCGTTGGCAAAGCGAGCGATCAGACGATCGGCGTAGGCCTCGAGGTCGATGTCTGCCGGCATGGCCAACGTCGGTGCGGCTTCGCGGCGCATGTAGCCGCGCAGCAGGGCGGCGAATTCCGGACGATCGACGGCTTCTGCCACTGTCTCGATGCCCGCCAGCACGCCGAGATAGGCGAGCAGCGAATGGCTGCCGTTGAGCATACGTAGCTTCATGGCCTCGAAGGGCGCGACATCGGCGACCATCTGCACGCCGTCGTGCTGCCAGTCGGGGCGACCCTGCGGGAAGTCGTCTTCGATCACCCATTGGCTGAAAGACTCGCAGGCCACTGCGGCGGGGTCGTCGATACCGAGTGTGCGTAGGCGCTCGAACTCGGCCTCGCTCATCGCCGGGACGATGCGGTCGACCATGCTCGAGGGAAAGGCCACGGCATCGGCGATCCATTCGGCGAGCTTCTCGTCGCGCCGACGGGCCAGCTCGACCACTACGCGGCGAGTGCGCTTGCCATTATCGGGCATGTTGTCGCAGCACAGCACCGTGAACGCTGGGGTGCCGGCCGTGAATCGCCGAGCTAGCGCTTCGACCAGCATGCCTGGTGCGGTCCGCGGTTGCGTGGGATTGGTGATGTCGTGGCGAATCGGCTCGGCGTCGAGCAGCAGCCGTCCGTCCGCCGGGTCGAGGTGGTAGCCTTTCTCGGTCACGGTTAGCGTGACGATACGCACGCCTGGTTCGCTCATGCGGGCCAGCAGGGCCTCGAGATCTTCGCCGCCGGGGCCGGCATAGAGCGTCTCACGGATCGCCGCGATCTCGCGCAGGGTCAGGGTGTCGCTGTCGGTGTATTCGGCGACGTGATAGCGCTGATCGCGTTCGCGCATCAGTTCGACGAGCTGGCGGTTGGAACGCAGGTTGGCGCTGGCGATACCCCACGGGCCGCCATCATGGCGGGCCAGGTTACGCTCCAGATAGACCGCCTGGTGGGCGCGGTGAAAGGCGCCCAGGCCGAGATGGACGATGCCCACCGGGGCCGGCGCGTGCGTGCTGGGTATCGATGTCGGGGTCATGGTCGATCAGTCTCCCATCAGCAGGTTGGGCAGCCACAGCGAAAGGGCCGGCACATAGGACACCAGTAGCAGCACCACCAGGTTGCAGATAAGAAACGGCACGATGGCTCGAGCCACACGCAGCATCGGCAGCTTGCCGATACCCGAGACAACGAAAAGGCAGACCCCGAGGGGTGGTGTGGTCAGTCCGATCATCAGGTTAAGCACCGCCATCAGGCCGAAATGCACGGGGTCCATGCCCACGCCGGTGGCTACTCCCAGTAGCGCGGGGAACAGAATGATCAGTGCGGCGATGGTCTCCATGAAGGTGCCGACCACCAGCAGGATCAGGTTGAGTATCAGGATGACTACGATGGGATTCGCGCTAAAGCCTAGGATCTGGTCGGCGATCATCTGTGGGATCTGCTGGCTGGTGAGAATCCAGCCGAACAGGTTGGCCAAGCCCACCAGCAGCATCAGCGAGCCGGAGGTCAGTACCGTATCGACGACGATCTGCGGCAGGTTGCGCCAGGTGATGCCCTTATAGACGAACATGCCGATCACCAAGGCGTACAGGCTGGCGACGATGGACGCCTCGGTGGGCGTAAAGAAGCCGCCGATGATGCCGTAGAGAATGATGAAGGTCATCATCAGTGCCCAGAATGCACTGCGTCCTTCCTTGATCAGTTCCTTGAAGGTCGAACGCTTCTCGCGCGGGTAGCCGCGCTTCACGGCCAGGATGTACACGGTGATCATCATCGCCAGACCCAGCAACAAGCCCGGAATGGCGCCGGCCAGAAACATCCGGCCGACCGAAACGCCGGATAGCGAGCCGGCGATGATCATCGGCACGCTGGGGGGAATGATCGGCCCCACTGTCGACGAGGCGGCGGTCACTGCGGCGGCGAAGGGCTTGTCGTAGCCGGCGCGGGACATGCCGGGGATCATCACTGAACCGATGCTTGCCGCATCGGCCACGGCGGTACCGGAGATGCCGCCGAAGATCATCGAACCACCCACGTTGGCGAGCCCCAGTCCACCGCGGATATGCCCCATCAGGGCGTTCGCGAAACGCACGATGTGATCGGTGATGTTGCCGACATTCATCAGGTTGCCGGCAAGCACGAAACCGGGAATGCATAGCAGCACGAAGGTGTCGATCCCCCCGTACATGCGCTGCGGGACGATGGTCAGTGAGATGTCCGATAGCAGTAGGTAAGAAAGCGAAGCGATGCCCAGCGAGAAGGCAATAGGGATACCCACTAGCAGCAGGACCAGAAATACGCAGAACAGGACAGCGACTTCCATTACGGCGTCTCCCCGGTATGGGTCGATCCGCTGCGAGCAATGGCCACGCTGGCCTCGATCAGGCCGATCGCCGCATACAGGGCGGATAAGCCGAACAGGGCGACGGTCGAGAAGAAGATATAGTGCATGTGAACCTCGAGAGTCGGCGAGGTCTGGAAGGCCCCCACCTGCGCGAATTGCATGGCGTAGGGGATCATCCACGCGGAGAAGACACCCACGACCAAACAACATAGTGCTCGGTAGACCAACTGGCTGCGCCGGCCCAGCAGATGCTGGAAAAGTTCGACGTTGACGTGGCGGTTGCGGCGAAGGACGAGGCCGGACGACAGCGCCACCATGTAGATGAATAGGTAGCGCGACAGCTCCTCGGTCCAGGCCGGGGAGCTAGGCAGCGCCACTCGGGAGACGATTTGCAGGATCACCACGGCGGCGATGGCTAGCAGTGCCAGCGATGCGAGTAGGGCAAACAGGCGGTCGAACCCGCTGACCAACCGCCCCCAGATACCGCCGAGGGGTGGGATCACGGCGATGTCGTGCAGCGGATCGCTCGATATGGAATCGGAATCGCTCATCAGGAATGTTCCTCGGCGAGTCGGCAGAGTGCCGGGGCCGTCATGCCCAGCCCCGGCGTGGGGGATGTGCCCGATCAGAGATCCTGGATCGCCTCATAGAGCTTTTGTTGTTCGTCGTTGAGCGACGCTTTGACAGCCGGTTCGGCCTCGTCGGCGAAGGCTTTTTGATCGACTTCGACGAACTCCATGCCGGCTTCTTCGAGCGCATTACGCAGACGCTTCTGGTCCTCGCTGAAGAGCTTCGCCTCATAGGACTGCATCTGCTGAGCCGCATCGAGGACTACCTCTTGCAGGTCCTCCGGCATTGACTCGAGTTTGTTCTTGCCAATCACCACGTAGATCCAGCTACGCACGTGATCGGTCATGTTTACGTAGTCCTGAACCTCGTTGAAGCTGGCGCTCTCGATCAGCGAAAGCGGGTTCTCCTGGGCATCGATGGTGCCCTGCTGCAGCGATGTGAACACCTCGCTGAAGGCCATTGGCGTGGGTTTGGCGCCGAGTGCCTGCCAGGTGTCGACGAACAGCGGCACGTTGGGAACGCGCAGGCGCAGACCGTTGAGGTCGGAAGGCTTCTTGATTGGCCGGTTCGAGGTCAGTTCCCTCGGCCCACGTTCGAACCAAGCGATCGGTACCAGGCCGGCTTTCTCCTCGATCTGTTGTTCGATCTGCTTGCCGATATCGCCCTCGACCGCCTTGCGTAGATGTTCGGAATCGCGGAAGGCGTAGGGCACGGCCATCATCGCCGCCTTGGGGGCCCAGTTCTGCAAGCTTTCCCCGGTGATGGTCATATCAGCGGTGCCGAGTTGAATGCTGTTGATGACTTCCATCTCGGTGCCCAACTGCTCGTTGGGAAATATCTGTACGTCGATGCGGCCGTCGGATTCCTCTTCGACGACTTTCTTGAAGCGCTCGGCGGCTTTGTTCCAGATGTTTTCTTCGTTGGCCAGGTGGCCGAACTTGAGGGTGTAATCCGCGGCTGTGGCGAACGGGGCGGCGAGTATGCTTGAGCCGATGACGGCGCTGGCGAGTAGCTGTTTGAGCATGACGTTCACTCCTGACTCTGTTGATGGCTGTTGTTGTTGAGCGTTGAGTAGTGGTTTGCAGTCGATCGTTGGCGCGTGCGAGGGATCGAATCGCTTAACGCTTCAGGCATCGAGTTCGATGAGTACCTTGCACACGCGTTCCGGGTGATGGTCGATCATGTGGATCGCTTCACCCATCTCGGCGAAGGGCAGCCGGTGGCTGACCAGCGCCGTGGCATCGAGCCGCCCGCTGGCGAGCATCTCGATTACTTCGGGGAACTTGCGATTGTTGAGTCGTGAGCCGACGATCGTCAGCTCCTTCTTGATCACCTCGAGCTGGACCAGGTCGCTGGGCGTCGTGTTGAAACCCAGTAAGCCAATACGTCCGGCCGGCGAGGCGATCCGTGCGAGCTGAGGGAACAGCGCCGGTACGCAGGCGGCATCGGCGATCAACGGCACGCCCTCGCCGCTAGTGCGCTCGGCCATCACGGCTTCGAGATCTTCCCGCTGACCGTTCACCGTGTGGCTGGCGCCCAGTGAGCGGGCGACGTCCAACCGGTCGTCGATGACGTCGCAAACGGTGATGTCAGTGAGCCCTTGGGCTCGAGCGACCTGGAGGATCGTCAGGCCGATGACGCCGGCGCCGAGGATCAACAGGGCATCGCCGTCGTGAGGCTGCATGCGCTCCAGCACGTTGGCCGCGATGGTGTAGGGCTCGACCAGCGCGGCCTGATCGAGAGCGATGTTCTCGGGCAGCCGATGAGCGTTAGCGGCGGGAACGCTGACTTGGTTGGCGAAGCCGCCGTTGCGGTGCACGCCGATCACCTGCATGGCGCTGCAGACGTTGGGCCGACCGATACGGCACGGGTAGCATTCGCCACAGTTGATGACCGGGTCGATGCATACTCGGTCACCCACCGAAACGTTTTCGACGCCTTTGCCTACTGCTTCGACGACGCCGGCGAACTCATGGCCGGTGATCCGCGGGAAGCGCACGAAGGCGTTGTCGCCGTGAATGATGTGCATATCCGAGCCGCAGATACCGGCGAAGGCGACGCCGACGCTCACTTCGCCAGCGGCGGCTTGAGGGGCATCGATGTCAACGATGCTGAAATCGTGAGGGGCGCGAACCTCAAAGGCTTTCATGACGGACTCCGCTCTATGAAAGGGAAACGGGATTACCAGTGCCAGAGCGTGCCGTCTTCAAGACGGTTGACCGGCAGGCTGGCGCGTTTGTAGGGGTACTTGGCCGCGAGCTCCTCGTCGATATCGACACCGTGTCCCGGAGATTCGCCCACCAGGAAATGGCCATCCTCGAAGCGATAGTCGTGGGGAAAGACCTCATCGGTGAGTGGGTCGTGGGGCATGTGTTCCTGAATGCCGAAATTGGGTACCCAGGTGTCGAAGTGAATCGCCGCACCCAGACATACCGGCGACAGGTCGGTAGGGCCGTGGAAACCGGTGCGCACATGATAAAGCGCAGCCAGATCGGCGACGCGGCGCATCGCGGTGATGCCGCCGCCGTGGGTCAGCGGCATGCGGATGTAGTCGATCCACTGGTTCTGGATCATCTCGCGGCAGTCGTGGATCGAGTTGAACACCTCACCGATCGCCAGCGGCGTGGTGGTGTGTTCGCGGATCAGGCGCAGGCTCTCCTGGTTCTCGGCCGGCACGCAGTCTTCCAACCAGAACAGGTGGTAAGGCTCTACCGCCTTGCCCAGCCGTGCGGCTTCGATCGGCGTCAGCCGGTGGTGGACGTCGTGCAAGACGTGCAGCTCGTCGCCGAAGCGCTCGCGTACTGCGGCGAACAGCTTGGGCGCATGGTTAAGGTACTTTTCGGTGCTCCAGACGTGTTCGGCAGGCAGTGAGGAGTCGGCCGGCTCGTAGCGCTCGCCGGGGTTCTTGGCCACGCCGTAGGTGGTCTCGATCCCTGGCACGCCGGCCTGGACGCGCACTGCGCGATAACCCATCTCGACATGACGGGCGACTTCCTCGAGGCAGTCATCGATTTCCTGGCCGGTGCAGTGGGCGTAGGTCATTACGCGCTCACGGCTTTTGCCGCCGAGTAACTGATAAAGCGGCATGCCCGCGGCCTTGGCCTTGATGTCCCATAGTGCCATGTCGACGGCGGCAATGGCGGTCATGGTCACTGGGCCACGCCGCCAGTAGGCACCGCGATATAGATACTGCCAGGTATCTTCGATGCGGCTGGCGTCGCGGCCGATCAATGTCGGCACGACGTGTTCGTCGAGATAGGCCGCCACCGCCATCTCGCGGCCGTTCAGGGTGGCATCGCCGATGCCGTAGGTGCCGGACTCGGTGACGATCTTGAGCGTCACGAAGTTGCGCCCGGGGCAGGTGACGATGGTATAGGCGTCTTGAATCTTCATGCACTGGCTCCAGAAAGCAGCGAGGTTCGACGACCCCCCGTCGAGGTGGACGTGAAGAGTTCGGGAAAGCGTTCGACCAGGTCCGGTAGCGAGCTGAGTATTTCGCGTAGGTGTTCCCTCACGGCCTTTTCAGCAGCCTCGGGGTCGCGCGCAATGATGCTTTCGAGAATGTGGGTGTGCTGATCGATCAGTTTCTTGATCGGCGTGGCGTCCGGCACGCTCAGGTAGCGCACGCGGTCGAGTTGTGCCTTGACCTCTTGTGTCACGCGCCAAGCGGCGTCGTGTCCGGTCTCTAGCGCGAGGGTACGGTGGAATGCTTCGTCGAGACGGTAGAAACGGTCATGGTCCTGTGTCTCGATGCAGCGTTGCTGGCGGTCGATGAGTTCATGAAGTTCATCGCGTACCACTGGAGCGAGCCCTTGTTCGGCGGCGTCTCGTGCGACCGCGATCTCGATGGCTTCGCGCACGAAACGTGCCTCCATGACATCGGCTTGAGAAATGTGCACGACGTAAGTACCGCGCTGGGGACGTACCTCGATCAGACCCGACTCCGAGAGTCGAATAAAAGCTTCACGTACGGGTTGCCGGCTGACCGCGAAGGTCTCGGCGATTTCTTTCTCCGACAGTGCCTGGCCGGGCGCCAACGTCATGCGAATGATCGATTGGCGCAGGACCGCATAGAGGCGTTGACGGACATTACCGTCGGGTTGTTCGTCCCAGAGCGCGAGCAGCGATGGCGTCATGTGAAGATCCTGCCTCGTTTCGTTGTCTGACTAGTATGGTAGTAAGGTTAGATAATCATGCGATGCAACTTTGGTTGGGGGTGATCGGTGTGCGATATTGCTCTTTAATGAGATATTACTGATATTGTGTCTGGGTATGCCGTGACATCCGCAATCTGAGGGGAACTGGCGATGGGAATACGCGATTGGCCGGAAGGCGAACGCCCGCGTGAAAAGTTGCTCACTCTGGGGGCGCCGGTGCTGTCGGATGCCGAGTTGCTGGCGATTTTTCTACGTGTGGGCGTGAAGGGGCGTTCGGCGGTGGACCTTGCACGTGACCTGCTGGTCGCTTTCGGAGGGCTGCGGCCGTTGTTGGAGGCCGATCAGGCGCACTTTTGCGCGGAGCATGGTTTGGGCGAGGCCAAGTATGTGCAGCTTCAGGCCTCGCTGGAACTTTCTCGGCGGCACTTGGGGAGCTTGCTGGAACGTGGCGGTGCCCTGACCTCGCCGGCCTTGGTGCGTCAGTTCTTGACCTCGCAGTTGCGTCACTTGCCCCATGAGGCGTTCGCGGCATTGTTTCTGGATACGCAGCACCGCGTGATTCGCTTCGAGACGCTCTCGGAAGGCACGCTCGACAGTGCATCTGTCTACCCGCGTGAGGTGTCGCGCCGGGCGCTGGCGCTCAATGCCGGGGCGTTGATCTTTGCTCATAACCACCCCTCGGGCGTGGCCGAGCCGAGCGACGCCGATCGTCGAATCACCCAGCGGCTCAAGGAGGCGTTGGGGCTGTTCGATATCCGTGTGCTGGATCATTTCGTCGTCGGCGATGGTGAGGTAATATCGTTTGCCGAACGCGGATGGCTTTGAGGCCGTGTCCGCGATGCCAGGCTGGCCGTCCGTCGAGCCTCCGCGAGCTTGCGGCAAGGCTTGACGTCTGGTATAAAGTACGCCCTTTGAATCAGGGCAGAAGGCGGTAGCCTGCCATTCCCGGTTTGCCCGACAGGTTTTGAACAACTCGCCAGTGGTTGGAGGCTTCCATGTCCCAAGTATGTCAGGTTACCGGCAAGCGCCCGGTGACTGGTAACAATGTTTCTCACTCCCAGCGGAGAACACGTCGTCGCTTCTTGCCGAACTTGCACACCCATCGTTTCTGGGTGGAAGCCGAAAAGCGCTTCGTCAAGCTGCGCGTTTCCTCCAAGGGCATGCGCATCATCGACAAGAAGGGCATTGAAGAAGTGCTCAGCGATATCCGCAAGCGTGGTGATCGCGTCTAAACAGCGCGTCCAAACAGGGAGTAACGAGTCATGCGTGACAAGATCAAGATGGTGTCCAGCGCCGGAACCGGCCATTTCTACACCACCGACAAGAACAAGCGGAACACACCGGACAAGCTCGAAATGAAAAAATTCGACCCGGTCGTCCGCAAGCACGTGATGTACAAGGAAGCCAAGATCAAGTGATTTTGGCCCTCCTTCGCCTCAGGTGACGTTCACCTGTCAGAAAAACCCGGGTCGCTCCGGGTTTTTTTATGCCAGCAAGAAAGGTGGCGGGAGGCCAGTATGCCCGAACTCCCCGAAGTCGAAACGACGCGTCGTGGTATTGCGCCCTATATAGAGGGGCGCGAGATTCGCGAGGTCATCGTGCGTCAGCCGCGCCTGCGCACCCCGGTGCCGGACGATCTGGCGGATATGCTCGTCGGTCAACGAGTTGGTACGTTAGGACGGCGAGCCAAGTATCTGCTCATGCCCGTCGGCACGCGTACCTTGTTATGGCATCTGGGAATGTCCGGTAGCCTGCGCGTGGCGCGTCTCGGCGATATGCCCAGAAAACACGATCATGTCGATCTGGTCGTGGAGGATGGCGCGATCTTGCGTTATCACGACCCTCGGCGTTTCGGCTTCGTCGATTGGCTGCAGGGCTCGCCTCTCGATGACTCGCGTTTGGCGCGTCTGGGCCCCGAGCCGTTGTCGCCGGATTTCGACGGCGATCGCCTCTATCGGCTTTCACGCAAGCGGCGCATTGCCGTCAAGCCGTTTCTGATGGATAACACCGTGGTGGTGGGGGTTGGCAATATCTACGCCAGCGAAGCGTTGTTCCTGGCTGGGATCGACCCTCGGCGTGCGGCGGGACGGATCTCTCGCGAGCGCTATGAGCGCCTGGCCGAGGCGGCACGCGAGGTGCTGGCGGCAGCGATCACGCAGGGCGGCACGACGCTTCGCGACTTCGTCAGCGGCACCGGCGAGCCCGGTTATTTCGCTCAGCGCCTCAACGTTTATGGGCGGCAAGAAGCGCCCTGCCGGCGTTGCGGCGAGCTTCTACGCTTGGCTACGCTGGGGCAGCGGGCCAGCGTTTTTTGTCCCCACTGTCAGCGCTGAGCGCTTCGCGCCGCGCGATATCTTTGCCAAGAGGTTTTCCGTGACCGAACGTCTACGCCTCAAGAAAAACGCCGATCGTCGTCTCAAGGCGGGCCATTTATGGCTCTATTCCAATGAGATCGACATCGCGACCACGCCGCTGAAGGATTTCGAGCAGGGCGCCCAGGCGGTCATCGAGGCCGCCAATGGCAAGCCGATGGGCATCGCTTACGTCAATCCGCACTCACTGATCTGCGCGCGTATCGTCTCGCGGGACGTCGATGTGCGTCTTGATCGTTCACTATTTGTCCACCGCTTCAAACAGGCGTTGAGCCTGCGCGAACGGATGTTCGCCAAGCCGTTCTATCGCCTGGTGTATGGCGAGGGCGATCTATTACCGGGACTCATCGTTGATCGTTTCGATGACGTGTTGGTCGTGCAACTCAATACCGTGGGCATGGACCGGTTGCGTGACGAGATTGTCGCCGCGCTCGAGAAGGTGCTAGCGCCGCGCGCCATCGTGTTCAAGAACGATTCCTCCGGGCGCCGCCAGGAAAAGCTCGGTGACGAGGTCGAGGTGGCCTACGGGGAGTTGCCTGACCAAGTGCTGCTCGAGGAAAACGGCGTGCGCTTCGTGGTGCCGGTGCTGGATGGCCAGAAAACCGGTTGGTTCTTTGATCACCGCGCCAACCGGGCATGGCTCAATGGCCTGGTCGCCGGCAAGCGCGTGCTGGACGTGTTCAGCTATGTCGGTGGCTGGGGTGTTCAGGCGGCCGCGCATGGCGCTAGCGAGGTGCTGTGCGTGGACAGCTCCGCCCAGGCCTTGGAGCGTGTGGCCGAGAACGCCGCACTCAACGGCCTGGCCGAACAAGTGGCCGTCGGGGAGGGCGAGGCCTTTGAGGCATTGGCAGCCCTCAAGGCGGAAGGCGAGCAGTTCGATGTGATCGTGCTCGACCCGCCGGCTTTCATCAAGAAGCGCAAGGACATCCCCAACGGTGAGCGCGCCTATTCGCGGCTCAATCGTGAGGCGATTCGGCTACTGGGGCGCGACGGTATGCTGCTCTCGGCGTCGTGCTCGATGCACTTGGCGCCAGAGCGATTGATGGAGTGCGTGCGAGGTGCGGTGCGCCATCAGGACCGTCACGGGCAGGTCATCTATCAAGGCCACCAGGGGCCGGATCATCCCGTGCATCCCGCGATTCCCGAAACCGCTTACCTCAAGGCAATGGGGGTGCGGGTTTTCCGCAACTGAGCATGACGTTGGATAGCGTTCTCGTCTTTCGCCATCCCAACGCGTTGCTGGTCAATCACGTGCACAACGTGCTGGCCAGCGCCGGGTTGGTGCCCGTGCTGCGCAACATGACGCTTGGTGGTGGCGCCGGTGAACTGCCGCCCGGTGAATGCGAACCGGAGGTTTGGGTACCGGTGGGGCATCGTCAACGCGCCGAGGCATTGGTTGATGAGGCCCTCAATGGCCCCGTCGAAGATTGCCCGAACTGGCGTTGCCCTGCTTGTGGTGAATGGCTGGAAGGCGTCTTCGATACCTGCTGGCAGTGTGGCCAGGCACGCCCCGTCTGAGGCGATCAGGGTATGTATGGTATGGCCGGCGTAAATCGTCCGGTCATAGGTGCTGAAAGCGTAAAGTTTTCTATAAAAGCGTTGCTTTATAGCACGTCATCCCGTTTTGTCTTCTCCCTCCCTCCGATTCCTGTGCGTGTGCTGTAATGAATAGTTGTTGAGCCTATTTTGTAGACATTCGCGGAAGTGGAGGCGCCATGAAGATCGCCATACCCAAGGAAATCAAGAATCATGAGTATCGTGTCGCCTTGACGCCAAGTGTGGTGCGCGAGCTTGTGGTACGCGGGCATCGCGTGGCAGTACAGGCATCGGCAGGCGAAGGGGCCGGCTTCCCTGATGCGGAGTATGAGGCGTCAGGGGCGCGTATCGAGCAAGATCTTGACGCGCTCTGGGACAACGCCGAGTTGATCGTCAAGGTGAAGGAGCCACAGCCGGAGGAGGTCAAGCGCCTCAAGCCGAGCCATACGCTTTTTACCTACCTGCATTTGGCCGCCGAGGAGTCGCTGACACGGGGGCTGATGGACAGCGAAGCTACCTGCATCGCTTACGAGACGATCACCGACGAAGAAGGCGGTTTGCCGCTTTTGGCACCGATGAGTCGCGTCGCCGGCCGCATGGCCATCCAGGCCGGTGCGCATAGCCTGGAAAAGGCGCAAGGCGGTGCTGGTATTCTGATTCCCGGGGTGCCCGGTGTGCCGCCGGCCAAGGTCACCGTGATTGGCGGTGGCGTGGTCGGGGAGAACGCCGCGCGCATGGCGCTGGGGCTGGGTGCGGATGTCACCGTGCTCGACAAGTCGCTGGAGCGGCTGGAAGTGCTCGACCATCGCTATCAAGGGCGTTTGAATACCGTGTACTCGACGGCGGATGCCTTGGAAACGGCGGCCCGCGAGTCGGATATCGTCGTCGGAGCGGTGCTAGTGCCAGGTGCGCAGGCGCCCAAATTGATCACCCGCAAGATGCTTGGTGATATGCGTCCGGGTAGTGTGCTGGTGGACGTGGCCATCGATCAGGGCGGCTGCTTCGAGACGAGTCGCGCGACGACCCATGCCGATCCTACCTATGTCGTGGATGGTGTGGTGCACTACTGCGTCGCCAACATGCCGGGCGCCGTGGCGCGCACCTCCACCCAAGCGTTGACCAATGCCACCTTGCCGTTCGTGCTGGCATTGGCCGACAAAGGGTGGCAAGGCGCCCTGGCGGAGGATCCTCACTTCCTCGAGGGGCTCAACGTGCATGCCGGTCACATCACGCATTCGGCGGTAGCCCGGGCATTTGGCCTGGATGCGGTCGACCCCAAGAGCCTGATGGCATAGCGATGGACCACGACGTTCCGGCTGGGCCCGGTCGCCTTGGCCGGGACGTCGTTGTACACTGGGCGGATTCTCATATTTCGTTGCGATCAGCCCAATTTCATGACCAAGACACGCGTTCTGACCGGCATTACCACCACCGGTACCCCGCATCTCGGCAACTATGTCGGGGCCATCAAACCGGCCATCGAGGCCAGCCAGCGTCCCGATGTGGACTCCTTCTATTTCCTCGCTGACCTGCATGCGTTGATCAAGTGTCAGGATCCTAAGCGCGTGCAGCAATCGCGCCTGGAAATCGCCGCCACTTGGCTTGCGCTGGGTCTGGATACCGACAACGCCGTTTTCTACCGCCAGTCGGACATTCCCGAGATCCCCGAGCTGACCTGGATGCTGTCCTGCATCTGTGCCAAGGGGCTGATGAACCGTGCCCATGCCTACAAGGCGGCGGTGGCCGAGAACGAAGAGCTCGGTCATCAGGATATGGATAAGGGCGTGAGCATGGGGCTGTTCGGCTATCCGGTGCTGATGGCGGCGGACATCCTGATGTTCAATGCCAATAAAGTGCCAGTGGGGCGCGACCAGATCCAGCATATCGAGATGGCGCGCGACATGGGCGGGCGTTTCAACCATCTCTACAAGGGCCAGTATTTCACGCTGCCCGAGGCGGTAGTCGACGACAAGGTCGAAGTACTCAATGGGCTCGACGGCCGTAAGATGTCCAAGAGCTACAACAACACCATCCCGCTGTTCGTCTCGGAAAAAAAGCTCCAGAAGCTGGTGCGCAAGATCAAGACCAACTCCCTGGAGCCCGGCGAGCCTAAGGATCCCGATAGCTGCACGCTGTTCCAGATCTTCTCGGCGTTTGCCTCTGCAGAAGAGACCGCCACCATGCGGATTGACTACGAGAACGGCATCGGCTGGGGCGAGGCCAAGGACCGGGTCTTCGAATACCTCAACGCACACCTGCGTGAACCCCGCGAGCGGTATAACGCCCTGCTTGAAGATCCCGGGCATATCGAGAGCGTGCTCAAGCAGGGCGCCGAAAAGGCACGCGCCGAGGCGCAACCCCTCATGGAGCGCGTGCGCGAGGTCGTTGGCTTGGGGCGTTTCGTATAACACCTGATTTGCTCTTCTTCTCGGCGCATTCTGCCAAGGCCCGTGTCTCACGACACGGGCCTTGTTTTATATTGCTAAACGCTATAGCGGGAATGTGTTTTATGAATTTTTAAAAGGGTTGGGCAGGCACTAAGATAGGCAACAGTTTCCATTCGAACGATGACAGGAGGTTGCGATGCCTGACGCATCCAGTGTTTCGTCCGCTTCGCCGATGCCTCGTCGCGGCGTACCGCCGTTGGCATTGGCGGCGGCGATAGTCTTGCTCCTGGGCGCCCTGGCCGTGGGCACGGCCTTCGGGGCCGCCACGGGATTGCTCATGATTGTCGGGGGTGCCTTTGGTATGGTGCTTTATCACGCCGCCTTTGGTTTCACCTCGGCATGGCGTGTGTTCATTACCGAGCGTCGCGGACGTGGCCTGCGTGCACAGATGGTTATGTTGGCCTTGGCGGTGGTGCTGTTCTTCCCTGCGTTGGGGGCGGGCACCTTGTTTGGCACGCCGGTGTCCGGCTATATCGCACCCATTGGGGTATCGGTCCTGGTCGGTGCGTTCCTGTTCGGGTTGGGCATGCAACTCGGCGGTGGCTGCGCCTCGGGAACCCTATTCACGGTGGGCGGCGGTAACGCGCGCATGGTGATTACCCTGGTGTTCTTCATCGTCGGCTCTTTGGTCGGCACGGCGCATTTTGCCTGGTGGCAGACATGGCCGGCGTTCCAGCCGACATCACTGCATGGCGTGTTCGGCGTGGGCGGCGGTATCGTCATGAGCCTAGCGTTGTTCGCCGGGATCGCGGCGTTGACGGTGGCCATGGAGAAGCGCCGGCACGGTCAGCTCGAGCGTGCGCCGCAGGTCGAGGCCGGTCGCTCGCGTTGGCTGCAAGGTCCCTGGCCGTTATTAGCCGGTGCGGTGGGGTTGGCGGTGCTCAATTTCATCACGCTGGCGCTCGCCGGACGCCCATGGGGCATTACCTCGGCATTCGCGCTGTGGGGCGCCAAGGGCTTCGAAGCCTTGGGCGGCGATGTCAGCGGTTGGGGGTATTGGCAGGCGGCCGGCAATGAGGCGTCCTTGAACGCCAATGTCTGGAGCGATATCACCACGGTCATGAACGTGGGGATTATCTTGGGGGCGATGGCCGCCGCGGCGCTGGCAGGCCGTTTCGCGCCGAAGTTTCGCATTCCGCTACGTTCCGTGGTGGCGGCGGCCATCGGTGGGTTCCTGCTGGGTTATGGGGCGCGCCTCGCGTTTGGCTGCAACATCGGCGCCTATTTCGGCGGTATTGCCTCGGGTAGTTTGCATGGCTGGCTATGGCTGATCGCGGCCTTCGCCGGGAATATGCTGGGCGTGCGGCTACGCCCGTGGTTCTTCTCGGGACCGGCCCGCCCCGTGTCCCGCAGTGGCTGAGCCATATAAACGACACACGCAAAGATGCACGGCGTCCCTCGGGGCGCCGTACGTCGTTGTGGCGTGCGCGGGTGGCAAGGTGGCGTGATATAGTGAAGCTCGAGCCGTGCGGAGTCTCTGGGCTCCGAGTTCCGTCACCTGCGTGAGGCAAACGATGAGCGAAACATCCAAGCGTCCCCTTTATATTCCTTATGCCGGCCCCTCACTGCTGGAGATGCCGCTACTCAATAAGGGCAGCGCCTTTACCAGCGAAGAGCGTGTCGAGTTCAATTTGGTGGGCTTGTTGCCGCAGAATGTCGAGAGCATCGAAGAGCAACTCGAGCGCGCTTATCACCAGTACACTCTGTGTCAGAACAACCTCGACAAACACATTTATCTGCGGGCGATTCAGGACGACAACGAGACGCTGTTCTTCCGTCTACTGGAAGAGCATCTCGAGGAAATGCTGCCGATCATTTATACCCCCACGGTGGGGGAGGCATGCGAAGAGTTCTCCAATATCTACCGCAACCACCGCGGACTCTTCATTTCGTATCCGGATCGTCACCGCATGGACGATATCCTGCGTAGTGCCACCAAGGACAAGGTGCGCGTGATCGTGGCCACCGACGGTGAGCGTATCCTGGGGCTGGGCGATCAGGGTATTGGCGGCATGGGTATTCCCATCGGCAAGCTGTCGCTTTATACCGCTTGTGGCGGCATCAGCCCGGCTTACACATTGCCTATAGTGCTCGATGTGGGCACCAACAATCAGAAACTGCTCGACGACCCCATGTACATGGGCTGGCGCCACCCGCGGGTCAGTCAGGAAGAGTACGACGAGTTCATCGGCATGTTCATGGAGGCGCTGCAACGTCGCTGGCCTAACGTGCTGTTGCAATTTGAGGATTTCGCCCAGACCAACGCCATGCCGTTGCTCGAGCGTTATCGCGATCAGCTGTGTTGCTTCAACGACGATATCCAGGGCACGGCGGCGGTGTGTGTGGGCACGCTGCTGGCGGCCTGCAAGACCAAGGGCGAGGCGCTCAAGGATCAGACCATCGCGTTTCTCGGGGCCGGCTCGGCGGGCTGCGGTATCGCCGAGCAGATCGTCGTGGCGATGACCATGGAAGGGCTGAGCGAGGCCGAAGCGCGCCGCCGTGTCTATATGGTCGACCGTTTCGGATTGCTGACGAGTGACATGGAAGGGCTCTACGATTTCCAGCAGCGCCTGGCGCATGAGACCGCCACCTTGAGCGATTGGGATACCCAGGCACGCGACCTGCTCGACGTGGTGCGCAATGCCAAGCCAAGCGTGTTGATCGGGGTCTCCGGTCAGAGCGGCTTGTTCACCGAGGAGGTGATCAAGACGCTGCACGCTGGCTGTGCCCAGCCGCTGGTAATGCCGCTTTCCAACCCGACATCCAAGGTTGAGGCTGTCCCCCAAGATCTTCTCGACTGGACCCAAGGCGAAGCGCTGGTGGCGACGGGCAGCCCCTTCCCGCCGGTACGCGTCGGCGAGCGTGACGTGGCGATCGCCCAGTGCAACAACGCCTATATCTTCCCAGGCATTGGCCTTGGGGTCGTGGCAACCAACGCCTCCCGTGTTACCGACAAGATGCTGATGGCGGCTTCCAATGCGTTGGCCCAGGGCGCGCCTATCGTCAAGACCGGCAAGGGCGCTCTTTTGCCGTCATTGGGTGACATCCGCGAGATCAGCAAGGATATCGCCTTCGCCGTCGCCAAGCAGGCGCAGGAGGAGAACGTCGCGCTGTCTTCCAGTGATGAAGCGCTGTGGGACGCCATCGAGCGTCACTTCTGGTATCCGCGCTATCGCACCTATCGGCGCCGCGCCTTCTAAAGGCACGCCTCTCGACCCATCGACAAAAAAACACCCCGCCGGCCATGCCGACGGGGTGTTTCTCATAGCGCTAGTTCAGCGTGGAACGATTACAGCATGCTACGCAGCACATAGTGCAGGATGCCGCCGTGGCGGTAGTAAGCCATCTCGTTAGCGGTATCGATGCGGCATAGCGCCTCGATCTTCTTCTCGCCTTTGCTTGATGCGATGGTCACCTTGACCTTGGCGCCGGGCTCGATGTTGGCGATGCCTTCGATGGAAATCGTTTCGTCGCCGGTCATGCCCAGTGACTTGCGATCCTCGCCCTCGGGGAACTGCAGCGGCAACACGCCCATACCGATCAGGTTGGAGCGGTGGATGCGCTCGTAAGATTCGGCGAGTACGGCGCGCACGCCCAGCAGGCGCGTGCCCTTGGCTGCCCAGTCACGGCTCGAGCCAGTGCCGTATTCCTTACCGGCGACCACCACCAGAGGTGTGTCCTTCTCGACATATTTCATCGCCGCATCGTAGATCGCCATCTGCTCGCCGCTGGGCACGTGGCGGGTATAGCCGCCGACGACGTCATCGAGCATCTCGTTTTTGATGCGTACGTTAGCGAAGGTGCCGCGCATCATCACTTCGTGATTGCCGCGCCGCGAGCCGTAGGAGTTGAAGTCCATAGGCTTGACGCCGTTTTCTTGCAGATAACGGCCGGCAGGGCTGTCCGGCTTGATCGCGCCGGCGGGCGAGATATGGTCGGTGGTCACCGAGTCGCCGAACATGGCCAATACGTTGGCATCCTTGACGTCTTCCAGCGGCGCGGGCTCCTTGCCCATGCCTTCGAAGAACGGCGGATGCTGGATGTAGGTGGACTTGTTGTTCCACGCATAGACATCGCTTTCCGGTACCTCGAGCGATTTCCAGATCTCGTCACCCTCGAAGACCTCGCTGTACTCCTTGCGATACATCTCGGTCCGGACCTGTTCGACGGCTTCGGCGATCTCCGCCTGGCTGGGCCAGACATCCTTGAGGTACACCGGGTTACCATCCTGGTCCTTGCCCAGCGGATCCTTGGAAAGGTCGATGCGCATGTTGCCAGCCAGGGCATAAGCCACGACCAGGGGTGGTGACGCCAGCCAGTTGGTGGGCACCAGCGGATGGATGCGGCCTTCGAAGTTGCGGTTGCCGGAGAGCACTGAGGCCACCGTCAGGTCGCCTTCATCGATGGCTTTCTCGATCGGCTCGTGCAAGGGGCCGGAGTTGCCAATGCAGGTGGTGCAGCCATAGCCGACCAGATTGAAGCCCAGTTCGTTGAGGTCACTCTGGGTACCGCTGGCGTCGAGGTAGTCAGTGACCACCTTGGAGCCCGGTGCCAGTGACGTCTTGACCCAAGGCTTGGTGGTGAGGCCCTTCTCGACGGCCTTGCGCGCCAGCAAACCGGCGGCCAGCATCACGCTGGGGTTGGAAGTGTTGGTGCACGAGGTAATGGCAGCGATGACCACGGCGCCGTGGTTAAGCTTGAAGTTTTCGCCATCGACCT
Source organism: Chromohalobacter canadensis (assembly GCF_029544075.1). Taxonomy (GTDB): domain Bacteria; phylum Pseudomonadota; class Gammaproteobacteria; order Pseudomonadales; family Halomonadaceae; genus Chromohalobacter; species Chromohalobacter canadensis_A. The sequence continues at coordinate 81,785 of NZ_JAJQJH010000001.1, forward strand.
CGCAGTCTTGGCTATCTTCATTCTCCACGCTTTCGTCGGTACCCACGGCGGTCTGGCCGCCTTCGGAGAGCCACTTGCCTTGTTCGGTAGGCGCGGCGTCCGGCTTGCGGTCGCTGAGAATCTTCTCGAAGGTAGACTTCATGTCGGTCAGAGCGACACGGTCCTGCGGACGCTTGGGCCCGGCCAAGCTGGACTCGACTTCGTTCATGTCGAGGTGCAGGACGTCAGTGAAGATCGGCTCGGCACCGGGTTCGCGCCACAGCCCCTGCGCCTTGGTATACGCCTCGACGAGCTCGATCTGATGTTCGTCACGGCCGGTGAGACGCATGTAGTTGAGGGTTTCCGCGTCGACCGGGAAGAAACCGCAGGTGGCACCGTATTCGGGGGCCATGTTGGCGATGGTGGCGCGATCCGCCAGCGGCAGGTCTTTGAGGCCATCGCCATAGAATTCGACGAATTTACCTACCACCCCTTTTTGGCGCAGCATCTGAGTGACCGTCAGCACCAGGTCGGTGGCGGTGATGCCTTCGCGCAGCTTGCCGGTAAGCTTGAAGCCGATGACCTCGGGAATCAGCATCGAGACCGGCTGGCCAAGCATGGCGGCCTCGGCCTCGATGCCGCCCACGCCCCAGCCGAGCACGCCCAGGCCGTTGATCATGGTGGTGTGGGAGTCGGTGCCCACGAGTGTGTCCGGATAGGCGAACGTCTTGCCGTTTTCTTCCTTCGTCCACACCGTTTTGCCCAAATACTCCAGGTTGACCTGGTGGCAGATGCCGGTACCCGGCGGCACGACGCGGAAATTATCGAACGCCTGCTGGCCCCAGCGCAGGAATTCGTAACGTTCGCGGTTGCGCTCCATCTCGATGGCGACGTTGTCCTTGAACGATGACGGATCGCCGTAGTGATCGACCATGACTGAGTGATCGATGACCAGATCCACAGGGGAAAGCGGATTGATGCGGTCGGCCGATTCGCCAAGACGCTTGACGGCGTCGCGCATGGCGGCCAAGTCCACGACCCCGGGAACACCGGTGAAGTCTTGCATCAACACGCGTGCCGGACGGTAGCCGATTTCGCGAGTGGAGCGCCCCTCCTTTTGCCAGTCGACGAGTGCCTGCATGTCGTCGGAGGAGACGCTTTCATCGTCGCCATAGCGTAGTTGGTTCTCGAGCAATACCTTGAGTGTCATGGGCAGGCGCGAAGCGTCGCCAAACGCTTGGGCAGCCTTGTCCAGACTATAGTAGTGATAGGTATGATCGCCGACATCGAGTGTCGATAACGTATTCTGTGGAGCTTCGGACATGGGGCCCCCTCCTCATCAATGCTGGACGATTTTTCATGGCGAACGCCGAACCACGTTGCCCTTGGCATGCTGGAAAGGTCTGAAGACCATTCGATGGTTCGGTTCGCCGCGAGTCAGGTTCCTTCGACAATGTCTACAATATCATCGATACCGGAGACATTGTCATGATAAGCCTTTATTTCAAGCGCGCCCATGTCACCAAGGTGGCAAGTTGGATAATGCCTGAAGCTTGGCATGCCAGTCTTGTGCGAGAATTTCGACGCCTTGGCTTGAAAGAGGGCAAGGGCGACCCGACATTCAGTCGGTAATGCGCCGTACTCAAGGACGGCAGGAGTCGGTATGAACGAAGAGATGTTGTTGTCATGGCCGGCGAAGTGCCCTTATTGCGACGCATCTTTCGAGATGTTGATCGATAGCAGTGTGGGTAGCCACGCTACTTGGGAGGATTGCCCTCAGTGCTGTGCGCCGATTCAAGTGCGTGTGACGGTTTCGCCGTTCAGCGGCGAACTTGAAGACGTCATGCTAGGGCAAGACGACGACGTATTCTGAGCGCTTCTTGGGCTGGATATGCGGCTATGTTGGACGTGGCATATCGACCCGATAGGGAGCGCCTATATTGCCCATTGGGGCAATCAAATTGGCATAAAAGAAGCCCGCCGGTAACCTTGGCAGGGTTTCAGTATAGTCATCCACCCGACTTTTCAGGAGAAATGAATGAGCGTATTGGTTGGACGTCAGGTACCCGATTTCGAAGCGGCAGCTGTTCTGGGCGATGGCACCATCGTCGAAGACTTCAAGCTGTCCGAAACCAACGGCAAGCTGCGTGTCGTCTTCTTCTGGCCGCTGGATTTCACCTTCGTTTGCCCGTCCGAGATCATCGCGCATGACAATCGTCTGGCGCAGTTCCGTGATCTTGGCGTCGAAGTGATTGGGGTATCCATCGACTCACAGTTCACTCACCACGCATGGCGCAAGACCTCTCCCGAGAAGGGCGGCATTGGTGAAGTCGGCTTCCCGATGGTGGCTGACGTCAAGCACGAGATCACGCAAGCTTTCGGCATTGAGCATCCGGAAGCCGGCGTCGCTCTGCGCGCGTCCTTCCTGATCGACGAAGACGGCGTCGTTCAGCACCAGACCATCAACAACCTGCCGCTGGGCCGCAACGTCGATGAGATGCTGCGCATGGTCAAGGCCCTCAAATTCCACCAGAAGAACGGCGAAGTCTGCCCGGCTGGCTGGGACGAAGGCCAGGAAGGCATGAAAGACACCGCCGAAGGCGTCGCCAAGTATCTGGGCACGCACTCCGACGAACTGTAAGCGTTGACACGTTTACAACGAAGGGCGGCCAATCGGCCGCCCTTTGCCGTGTCGACAAGCATTTACAGCGAATGGTGTGTGGCCTGCGCGTGACGCGTGCATGCCACACAGCATTTTTTGGTCCAGCTGCCGGCCAGCGTATCCCGTAAGCGAGGTTTCCCCATGAGCGACGTGCGTCACGAACGACTGATTATTCTCGGCTCCGGCCCTGCCGGTTACACGGCGGCTGTCTATGCGGCACGCGCCAATCTCAAGCCGCTGCTGATTACCGGTATGCAGGCCGGCGGTCAGTTGACGACCACCACTGACGTGGACAACTGGCCGGGCGACGCCGAAGGCGTTCAAGGACCGGAACTGATGGAGCGCATGCGTAGCCATGCCGAGCGTTTCGATACCGAGGTGCTGTTCGACCATATCAACGAAGTCGAGCTACGTGAGCGTCCGTTCGTGCTCAAGGGCGAAAATGGCACCTACACCTGCGATTCCTTGATCATCTCCACCGGTGCCAGCGCCCGTTACCTGGGGCTGCCGTCGGAAGAGAGATTCATGGGGCAGGGCGTGTCCGCCTGCGCGACCTGCGATGGTTTCTTCTATCGCGGTCAGGAAGTCGTGGTCATCGGCGGGGGTAACACCGCTGTCGAGGAAGCGCTGTATCTTTCCAATATCGCCACCAAGGTCACGCTGGTGCATCGTCGCGATAGCCTGCGTGCCGAGAAGATCCTGCAGGACAAGCTGTTCGACAAGGTCGCAAACGGCAACATGGAGATCGTCTGGAACCACACACTCGAGGAAGTGCTGGGTGACAATACTGGCGTCACCGGGGTGCGTTTGATCTCTACCGTCGATGGCGCTTCGCGTGAGATTCAGGCGCCGGGGCTGTTCGTCGCCATCGGCCATTCGCCGAACACGGGTATCTTCGAAGGCCAACTGGACATGAATAGCGGCTATATTCGGGTCAAGTCCGGCCTCGACGGCAATGCCACCATGACCAGCGTGCCGGGCGTCTTTGCCGCCGGCGACGTGATGGATCACGTCTACCGTCAGGCGGTGACCTCTGCGGGTACCGGGTGCATGGCGGCGCTCGATGCCGAGCGCTACCTCGACGGCCTGGAGTAAGACCGCTTCGCCGTGCCGTGCGGTGACAGTCTGATGCCGATCACGCCCGCGCCACCATGCGCGGGCGTGAGTGTTTGTGAGAAGCTGTCGAAGGCGATACCACAAGGGAGATGACGCATGAGTGCCCCCTCGGAGGACATGACGTCCTCTAGCGCATGGTTGGATGCCCTGGTCGACGCCTGCCGTGAACGTCGGCATCGCGGCGTGATCTGGATACCCGCGTCGTCCGAATTGGCCCGGGCGCGTGCGCTTTCCCTCTGGCAGGCTCGGGCGTGGCATGCTCCCTTGTGGGTCGGCGAGGCCGCCCCCGAGGCCGATATCGATGCGCTGTCCCCGCGCCAGGCGCGCACTCGCTTGGGGCGCGAGCATGATCTGATCATCTTCGATGCCAATGCCGCGTTGGGTTTCGATCCGGATGCTTTCGGGGCGCTGAGCGGTACGTTGCGTGCCGGAGGACTGCTGGTCGTGTTGACGCCTGCCGAATGGGCCCACGGCCAGGTTAGCCCGGATGCCGACTATGCGCGTCTGGCGCATTGGCCTCACGCACCGGCGACGCTGACCGCCCATTACCTGGCGCGTCTGGCGCGGCGCTTGCTCCGTGAGCCCAGCGTCTGTCGTTGGTCTGATGAGCACGCCACGCCGTGCCCCGGTCGCCTGCCCGAGGCGAACGCGCCTGCAGAGTCTTCTCCTGACGACGCCTGTATTACTCATGATCAGCAAGAGGCCGTGCATCGACTGACGCGCTTGCGCCGTCGGCGCCCTGTGGTCCTGAGTGCCGATCGAGGGCGAGGCAAGTCGGCTGCGTTGGGCATCGCCGCCGCACGACGGCTGGCGGCGGGGGAGACAACGTTGTGGGTCACCGCACCGCGTCGAGCGGCGGTGGAGCCGCTTTTCGAGCGCTTGGCGGCGCTGTATCCCCAAGGGCATCGTGCCGAGATGCGTTTTCACGTCACGCTTGAGGCAGGGAGATGCGAGGTTCGTTTTCTCGCCCCGGATGCCGTAATGGCAGCTCTGAGCGAGCCGGGTGTGGATCGTCACGCGCCGCCGACGCTGTTCGTCGACGAAGCAGCGGCCATTCCTACGCCACTGTTGGCACGTTGGCTGGACGCCTTCCCGCGTCTCGCTTTTGCCACCACCGTGCATGGTTACGAAGGCACCGGACGTGGCTTCCAGGTTCGTTTTTACGCCCGCCTGTCCCGTCGCACGCCCGACTGGCGCGAGATCCATCTACGCGAGCCGGTGCGCTGGGCCGACGGTGATCCCCTCGAACGTCTTACCCGCGATATGCTGCTGCTCGATGCCATGCCGGCTGGCGATGGCGAGGTCGAATCGGCGCTGGCCGCCGGGCCACTGCGCATTCGCTGGCTCGACCGCGAGGCACTGGCTCATGACGAGCACGCCCTCAAGACGTTGTTCGGCCTGCTGGTGCAGGCTCATTACCGCACCACGCCTGGCGATTTGCGCCAACTGCTCGACGGCCCCGATGTGCGACTCGCGGTGGCCTATGCTGGCGATACCTGCCTCGGGGTATGCCAGGTGCAGGCGGAGGGCGGTTTTCCTGTCGACCTTGCCGAGCGTGTCGTGCTCGGCGAGCGCCGCCCGCGTGGTCATCTGCTGGCGCAGTCGTTAGCTGCGCACGGTGGCTGGCAGACGGCGCTGACATCGCACTGGTGGCGCATCATGCGCATCGCCGTGCATCCCGCCGTGCGGCGGCATGGTATAGGGCGGGCACTGGTCGAAGCCGTAGCCACGGCGGCCCGCACGCACGACGTCGCGCATCTGGGCGTGAGCTTCGGCGCCGAGGCGATGCTGATCGCCTTCTGGCGGCGTTTGGGGTTCATCTCGTTGCGCCTGGGGCTGACCCGCGAAGCGGCGAGCGGTGAGCACGCCTTGATGATGGGGCAGTCGCTGACGTCCCCGGCGGGAGTGTCGTTGGCGACCTGGTCGGATGACTTCCAGCATCTGCTGCCGAGCCTGTTGGCCTTCGAGTTGGCGCATTTGGAAACCGATGTCGTCACGGCGTTGCTGCACGAGGGAACGACGCCCGAGGTGAATGCCGATGTATGTGCACGCCTGGAGCGCTTCGCGCAGGGCGGCGGTGAGCTGGCGCTCGTGCGGCCTTGGCTGTGTCGGGCCTGGCTGGCCTGGTGGCGCCGTCAGCCGCAGGAAGCCGCCGACGAGGCACCGGGCGAGGACACAAGAGCATTGCACGATTGGGCCGCGACATTGTTCCAGGGGCGTGATGACGAGGCGACGCGCGCGATGGGGCGCCAAGCCCGAATCGCCCACTGGCGCCGCCTAGCGGGTCTCTTGCGTTGTCGCCTGAGGCCGACGCCATGACTGTCGCCGTCGGTGGACTTGCGTTGCGCGATGCAGCGCGTAAGGTGTCATGATGCCCGACACGTGCTGCGTCGCCATTCCTTGATCGTTTGTCGTTACCGGGAGACGTAGCGCGCGATGTCGGCGGCTCCCAATAGGAACGATTTCCCATGAACGATCACCTTCTGCAACTCTCTCCCGAACCGCTGTGGCGCCATTTCCGCACGTTGTGCAATACGCCGCGCCCCTCCGGTCATGAACAGCGCCTAGTCGAGACGCTCACCGCCTGGGCCGACGAACGCGGGTTGGCACATGAGCGCGACGCCGCCGGTAACCTCAAGATTCGTAAGCCGGCCTCGCCGGGGTGCGAGGAGCTTCCCGGTGTCATCCTGCAGGGGCACCTGGATATGGTCGCCCAGGCCAATGCCGATCACCCGCATGATTTTACCCGTGATGCGCTCGACACTTATGTCGAAGACGGCTGGCTGCATGCTCGCGAGACCACTCTGGGCGCCGATAACGGTATGGGTGTGGCCGCCGCGTTGGCGATTCTCGAGGACGACACTCTGCGCCACGGTCCGCTCGAGGCGTTGTTTACGCTGGAGGAAGAAGCCTCCATGCGTGGCGCGCTGGAACTCGACGAGGGCTGGTTGCAGGGGCGCTATTTGCTCAACCTCGACTCCGAGGATCGCGGCCAGGTCTATATCGGCTGCGCTGGCGGAGCCGATGTGGTTGTCGGCGCGCGGCTGCCCACGCGGGATCTCGGCGAGGACGAAATCGTGCGTCGCGTCGCCCTGACCGGGCTGGTGGGCGGCCACTCGGGCATCGATATCCACAAGGGGCGAGGTAACGCCAATCGCTTGTTGGTGCGGGTGCTGCGTGCCTTGGAACCGTTCGGCGCCTGCCTCGTCGCCTATCATGGCGGCACGCTGCGCAATGCGCTGCCGCGCGAGGCCTTCGCCAGCATCGCGCTGCCCGCCGAAGAAGAGGACGCGGTTACGCAGCGGCTGGCCGAACTGGAGGCTGAACTTGCCAGCGAACTGGCGGGGATCGACGAAGACGTGGAGCTCGCCCTCGAGTCTGCCGAGACCGATGCGCCACTCACCGAGGCCGCCAGTCGCCTGCTGATCGCAGCCTTGCATGTGGCGCCGTGCGGCGTCGAGCGTATGAGCGTTGAAGTACCGGGCGTGGTGGAAACCTCCAACAACCTGGGCGTGGTCAAGCTCGAGGCCGGGCGCTTTCATCTATGCGCCCTGGTACGCTCGTTGCGCGATAGCGCCACACGGGATCTCGCCGACCGCTTCCGGGCATTGTTCTCACTGATCGGCGCCGAGACACGGGTCGAGAATGCCTACCCCGGCTGGACGCCAGATCCCGAAAGCACGCTGCTGGCGCGTTTTCGTCGTCTACACCTCGAGCAGACAGGGGTCGACCCGGACGTGAAAGTTATCCACGCCGGGCTGGAATGCGGCATTCTCGGGGGCAAGTATCCGCACCTGGAGATGATTTCCTTCGGCCCCTTGATCCGCGGTGCCCACTCGCCCGCAGAGCGCGTCGAACTCGACTCTGTGGGCGAGTTCTGGCAAGTGCTGCGAGCCGTGATCGAAGACTTGGCCACGGCACGAGCGGCGTGAATCAGCGCGACGCCTGACGCACTGCTTCCAGCCCCGTCTCGGAGATATAGCCTCGGTCGCGCGCATGCGCGGCCATGGCGGCGCTGTCATCGCTCAGCAGAAGCTCGCAGTCGGTATGCTCGATCTCCTCGCGCAGCCGGGCGATGGCCGCTTCGCGGTCGGGCTTGCGGTCGACGCGACGAATGTAGATCGTCTTCACGCGGTCCGGGTTTTCCTTGACGATACGCGTGTAGATTTCGGGATCGTGTTGGCCGCTGTCCCCGATCAGCACGCAGGGCAGCGTGTCGAACAGCGTGATCATCTGCGTGATCAAGTCGTACTTGTGATCCTCGGCACGGCGCGGCCAGGGATGACGCCAGGAAATACCCCATTCGCGCAGGAACAGGATCGGCCCGACGGGGATGTGATTGAGCTGGAAGAACGCCTCGAGCACCTCGTAGATGCTCCACGGGCCGCGTGAGACGTAGAGAATTGGCCGCCGTGAGTCGCCCGCTGTGCCCGCGTGCAGGGCCTGATAGAGCTCGGCAACGCCGGGAAAGGCGGTGCGTCGATGGGCCTTCTCAACGAATAGGCGATACAGCATGCGAAGCTTGTCGGCGACGCCGGTGTACATCACCGTGTCGTCGATGTCGCTGATCACCATCAGGTCGGTATGCGGTGGTGGAATATAGACATCGGCGCGCGAGAGAACATTGTCGCGGTCGGCCGTAATGACCTCGAGTTCGGCGCGGTGCCAGGAAACGTGTTCGTCGAGCGGCAGGTCGAGCGGCAGGCGGACATCGAAATAGCCGTCGTGGTCCGTGGTGACGGTGGCGCTGTTGTCGCCTAGGCGAATGCGCACCTCGGCGTCGGCAAAGCCGCGCCGTGCGAGCCGGCGGGTCACGTCTGCGGCGTCGCGTAGCGCCCCGCGTCTGGGGATGACGCGTGCCAACCCCACCTGACGGAAGACCCGCCCCATCAGGAACGCCTCGCGATGCGTGCCGTAACCACGGTAGGGATGGACGACCGGGCCGCCTTGGCCGCTATCCGACTTCATCGGCCGCGCGAAGATCCGCAGCAGGCTCTTGACGGCGAAATGCAGACGTCGTGAAAGCATTCGAATGCCGCGTCGCGGGCCCACGCTCTCGGCGGTACGCAAAACGTCCGCCTCAGGAGAGGCGGACGTCGATTGTGGTCGGTGGGGCGTCATCAGGCGTGTTGTCCGCTGTGGCGACCTTCGGCCAGTTCCTCGATCAGTTTGGCGTTGAAGGCGTCCATGTCCTTGGGTGTGCGGCTGGTGACCAGGCCGTTATCGACGACGACCGGCTCATCGACCCATTGAGCGCCAGCGTTCTTGAGATCTTGCCCCACAGAGGCGACCGAGGTCATCTTGCGTCCGTCGACGACACCGGCGTTAATCAGTATCCACGGCGCATGGCAGATCGCGGCGACCGGCTTGCCTGCCTCGAAGAAGCCGCGCACGAAGGCGAGCGCTTTTTCGTTTAGGCGTAGTTCGTCGGGATTGAAGAGCCCGCCGGGCAGCACGAGCGCGTGATAATCGCTGACGTCGACATCGCTCAAGGCTTTGTCGGCCTCGTAGGTGTCGCCCCAGTCGGTTTCGGCCCAAGCACGGATGCCTTTGCCTTCGGGAGTAACCACCTGCACTTCGACGCCCTGACTTTTCAAGGCGGCACGCGGCGCGGAAAGCTCGGATTCCTCGAACCCATCGGTGGCGAGGATGGCGACACGTTTACCTGACTGTGCTTGACTCATCGTGACCTCCTGGTCGTGATGCTTCATGGATGACAGCAGCCGCCACCGGGCGATCCTAGTCCGGTATCAGGCGGCTTCACTAACTGATTTTGGGCCATGGGCGCAGGACTTCAAGCCCCGGGGCGCTTGCGTCGTGACGCACAGTGGGGGAAGGTGACGCGCGCGGAGTGTTTAATCGAGATCGAGACGTTTAATCGAGACGCTTCACCGAAAGTTTTAATCGCAAGTCTTCAATCGCCGGTATCACGCCCATGTCCAGCATGCCCCCCGCCGCTTATCTGCTCGCCCTTGCGGCCGTCCTGGTGCTCGCCACGTTGATGCTTGGCATGGCGTGGCGACGTGAACGCACGCGTCGCGAGGCAGCCGAGCACGATGTCGAGCGCATACAGCGGCACCGTGTCGAGGCCGAGGAGACACGTGCTCGGCTGGAGCGCGAGCTGGCCCAGAGCGATGCCCAACTGGACGCCGTGCGCGAGCAGAGCCTCGAGACCCAGCGCCTACTGGGGCAACGCGAACGCGAGCTCGACGATCGCCAGGAACGACTCGCAACGCTACGCGAACGCCACGGTCGCCTGGAAACCCAACTCGAACAGGAGCGCTCCCATCATGCCGAGAAGCTCGCCCTGCTCGAGGAGGCGCGGACACGCCTTACCCAGGATTTCGAGGCGTTGGCGGGGCGGATCTTCGAGGAGCGACAGCAAACGTTCAATACCCAAAGCCGGGAGAATCTCGAGGCCATGCTGGCGCCGTTTCGCGAGCAGGTCGGCGACTTCCGGGCGCGCCTGGAGGAAATTCACGGGCAATCGTTGCGCGAGCGCTCGACCCTCAAGACGCAGATCGAGCATCTGGCCACACTGAACCGCCAGATCACCGAGGAAGCCGCCAACCTGACGCGGGCGCTCAAGGGCGACAAGAAGATGCAGGGCGATTGGGGCGAGGTAATACTCGAATCGGTGCTCGAGCGCTCGGGACTGCGCCGCGATATCGAGTACAAGCGCGAGGTTTCGGTGGAAGGCGAGTTTGGACGTCAGCGTCCCGACGCGGTCATCTATCTGCCCGATAATCGCCACCTGATCGTCGACGCCAAGGTCTCGCTCAATGCCTATGTGCGCTACGTCAACGCCGAGGACGACGCGACGCGCGCTCAGGCATTGAAGGCGCATGTTCAGGCGGTGCGCGCGCATATCGACGCGCTCTCCGGGCGTGACTATCCGCGCTTGCCGGGGCTCAACTCACCGGATTTCGTGTTCCTGTTCATGCCCGTCGAGCCGGCGTTCGCAGTGGCTTTCCAGCATGACGAAACGCTCTTTCAGGACGCCTTTTCGCGGGACATCGTGGTGGTCACACCGACCACGCTGCTGGCGAGCCTGAGAACCGTGGCCAGCCTCTGGACACTGGAGCGCCAGAACGATAACGCCCGCGTCATCGCCGCACGGGCGGGCAAGTTGCTCGACAAGTTTCGTGGCTTCGTGGATAGCCTCGAGGACGTCGGCCGCCATCTGGAACGCGCCGACGGAAGCTATCGCCAGGCGATGGGGCGGCTTTCAACGGGGCAGGGGAGCTTGGTCAGCCAGGCGCTGATGCTCAAGCGTCTGGGTGTGCGCATGAAGCGCGACCTGCCGACGCATCTGACCGATCAGGTGGACGCTGAAGAGTTGGACGACATGGCGGACGATGAGCCCGATGCCGCAGAGACTGCCCCCGGCGACGAGGCGCGCGGGGAACCCTAACGAGGCCGCCCGGCACAAGGCCGGGCGGTATTATCTTGCGAGACGACTGGGCGGGAATTAGCCCAGGTAGGCGCTGAGCATCCACACGGTCTTTTCCTGCTCGCGGATGTAGTCGCTCATCTGCGAGGCGGTGCCTTCGTCGTCGGCATCGGCAGCCATGGAGTTGAGTTCACGCTGCAACTCGAGGAGTGCCTGATAACCCTGCACCAGGCCACGCACGCATTGGGTGCCCTCGTGCACGTGGGTATCTTCCTGAATACGCGAGATCTTGGCGTAGTCGCTGTAGGCATGCAGCGGCTCATGCCCCAGAGTGAGGATGCGCTCGGCGACTTCATCGACCTTGGCGAGCAGGTCGGTATAGATTTCTTCGAACTTGGTATGCAGTTCGAAGAAATGCGGGCCTTTCACGTTCCAGTGGTAGCCGCGCGCGTTCATGTAGAAGATCTGGTAGTTGGCCAGCAGTTCGTTGAGCTTCTCGGCCAGTTGGTTGGCGCTGCTGGTATGTAAACCGATGGCATTGATGTCGGACATGAAAGCACTCCCTCATAAAACAATGGACGAACGTTGTCGGGTAATCAAAATCGTCAATGAACCCAGTCTAGAGTGTCGTCTGGGGATTGGGTAACGAATCTTTCCCATCGACGATATAGCGTCTACATATGAAATGCCCACGACGCAGTGGTTTTTCAAGGGCGGAGGGTGCGGCATTGTGCCGGCGCCCTGCGATTAGGCACTTTTTAGACGAGGACTAGCGTGGTGTCTGCCGGCCGGCAAGCTGCCACACACGCAGGAGGCTCTCGGCACGGTCCGCAAGCAGCTCGGCGGTGCGTTCTAGGGCTTCCGGCAAGGCCAGGGGGCCATTGGCCAGCGCGAAGGCAGCCTCGATGCCCTCGTCGTGCACGGCCTGCCAACCATCGCCGAGGCGCCCGGCGAGTGCGAGCGTGGGCACGCCGTGTCGTCGCGCGCGTCGGGCGATGCCCACTGGCGTCTTGCCGGCAAGGCTCTGGCCATCGAGCTGGCCTTCGCCGGTAATCACCAGATCGGTGTCTTCCAGCAGACGGTCGAAGTCGACCTGATCCATGACCAAATCGATGCCAGGCTGCAGTCGCGCCCCCAGAAAAGCGGCCGCAGCGAAGCCCATGCCTCCAGCTGCACCGGCGCCCGGTAGCGCGCGGTGATCCTTGCCGAGCGCACTGGCGACGTGGTCGGCGAAATGTGCCAAGGCCGCGTCGAGCTGTGTGACATCCGCCGGCGTGGCGCCTTTCTGTGGTCCGAAGATGGCGCTGGCCCCGCGCTCGCCGAGCAAGGGGTTGTCGACGTCCACGGCGGTGTCCACTGCGAGCGTCGCCAGGCGCGAGTCCAGGTCGCTCAGGTCGAGCTCGGTTAGCCGGGCCAGTGCCGCGCCGCCGGGCGGTAGTGGTTGGCCCTCGGCATCGAGCAGTCGCGCGCCCAGCGCCGCGAGCATCCCCGCGCCGGCATCGTTGGTGGCGCTGCCGCCCAGGGTGAGGATCAAACGCTTGGCCCCAGCATCGAGCGCATCGCGAATCAACTCGCCGACGCCCAGGGTGGTGCTATGCAATGCAGTGCGCTCGGCATCGGCGAGCCCTTGCAAACCGCTGGCCTCGGCGAGTTCGACATAGGCCGTGGCACTAGCGGCGTGCCATCCCCAACTGGCGTTGATGGGTCGCCCCAGTGCGTCGTGGACCTCGGCGACACGGCGTTCGGCTCCCGTGGCGGCCAGCAAGGCATCCAGGGTACCTTCGCCACCGTCGCCCATGGGGCATTGGACTAGTTGCGCTTGGGGAAGGACGCGGGCGCAGCCCGCGGCGATGGCGACAGCGGCCTCGCGGGCCGAAAGCGCATCCTTGTAGCTATCCGGGGCGATGACGATCTTCATGAGCGAACCTCTATGCATGATCCAAACCCGAGGACGGGGCTTCGTGGTCGAATTGCCAGCCTAACGCATGTAGGCGTCAGGCGGGAGTCGCTGGGCATGCCACGCTGACGGAACCGTGGTGCTCAACTACGCTCTCAACAAGGTGCCCGTGCGGCGGTAACGGTTAGGCGAGAACGCGATGATGAAACCTCTTTTGCTGGTGGCGGCAATGTTGGGTCTCGGCGGCTGCCAAAGCCTAGCCTCCTATGATCCGTTGGGTCGCGATGTGGCCTCGCCGTTGCCCGAGGCATGCCACTGGTCGGCCGAGGGCGACGCCAAGGCACGGGTAAAGGCAACGGCCGATGCCTTGGAGGCACAGGGCTATCGTGTCGAACAGACCGAGGTCGCGTTGGGGTTGGTGAGTGCCGAACGGGCCAAGGCGCAGCCGGGGCTAGGCGCCGTTGATCGACCACTCTGGGGGCGCAGCGGTTTCTGGGGGTACTATGGCATGGGCAGTCGCCATGGCTATTCGCTAGGGTACTCTCAACGCTTTGGCGGCGATCCGGTGCGCCTGCAACGGGTCTCGGTGGTTGCCGCCGAGGGTGTCGTGCGGGTGACACGCGATTCGCGCGTAGTCGATGCCGATGGGTATCTGATCGATGCGCGTCCAGACAACAGCGCGGCCTTCTGCGCCGCTTTACACGATGACATCGACGCACGCATGCGCGAGGGGAGCACATCATGAAGCGGCTGCTGGGCGTATTGCTGGTGGCATCGTTCATGGTATTGAGCGTGGCTGGATGCGCGACCACGTCGACCCCGCCGCAGACCCGCACATTGGTCGTGGAGGCCGAGCCGTCGACCGCGTTGGAAGCAGGGGTGGCGATGCTTATGGCACGCGGTTTCGTGATTCGTCGCGCCGATGTCGACCTGGGCGATGTCGAGGCCGTGCTGGCTGCGCGCCCCACGCTTGAGGTGCGCTATCGGATCGAGGCGGCCGAGCAGGGCACGCGCATTACGCTATCGGGGCGACGTGGCGGCCAGCCGGTGCCACCTTATGTGTTCGATACGCTTTTGATCGATGTGCAGGAGCGGCTCGGCGAGCTGCCTTGAACCTTGGCCTATGGCGCCAATAGGTCGCGCAGTGTCGTCAGGTGTGTGTTAAGCGTCGCGTCGTCATACGGCTGCGGCGTGCCTTGGCCCCACACCGGTCCCGGCCATGCCGCATCGCCTTGGTGGCGGACGATGACATGCAGGTGCAACTGCGCGACCTGATTGCCTAGCGTCGCCAGATTGAGCTTGTCGCCGTCATGGTGAGCCATCAAGCGGCGCCCCACCTCGGTGGCTTCCTGCCACATCGTGGCCTGATCGTCGGCGGAGAGTTCGTAGACTTCGCGGATATCGTCGCGGCGGGGGATTAGCACTAGCCAGGAATAGCGCGCGTCGTCGTTCAAGCGTACCTGACAAAGGGACAGGTCGGCGACGTAATGGGAGTCGGCCGCCAAGCGTGGATGCGGGGTGAAGTCAGTCATGCGCGGAGCTCCTGAAAATCGTCGTAAAGTGTCTGGCTATGCTAACGTTAGGTTACACGGTATAGGGCCGTGCCTTCCGCTAAGTGAGCGGTGTTTGCCGGAGAAAACGCATGAAGCGTACATCGATTGCGATCTTGGGTCTTCTGCTGTTGGCGGTGCTGAGTGGTTGTAACACCATCCACGGCGCGGGCGAGGATATCGAGCGTGGCGGTGAAGCGATGCAGGATGCCGCAACCAACTGAATCATGGAAAGGATGCACAGCACCGCTAGCTTTGCTACGTTGTGGGCGTGCCGCCGATATGGCGGATAAGATTACCCAAGAAATGGGTTTGGACCCGCGGGAATGTTCCCGCTTGATACCGTGAAGGAGACACGACTATGAAAAGAATACTGGCCTTTTCCCTGCTGCTGATGTTTTCTGCTGGTGCAATCAGTGGCTGCAACACGTTTGAAGGTGCAGGTGAAGATATCGAGCAAGGCGGTGAAGAGGTTCAAGAAGCGGCCGATTGACACTTGCTGCCGCCGTCCCGCAGGGGGCGGCGGTTCATCTATGCTGTTATCAGGCTTGCCCTCCCTTCCCTGATAACACTTGCCGCGCAGTTTTTCCTATCGTTAATAAGCATACCTGATGAGGCGTGACTTTCGTTACTACGCCTTGCCACTCTCACCGAATGAAAAGCGTTGTTCCAAGCGTTCGAACGCCAAGTCGGTGACGATAGCCAGAAGGCCTACCAGTACCGCACCTTGAATCACGTACGGCAGATTGTTGCCGACCAGGCCGGCGATGATAGGTGTGCCCAGTGTCTTGGCACCGACCGTGGAGCCGATCGTCGCTGTGCCGATGTTGATGATCACCGAGACGCGTACGCCGGCGATGATGACACGCATCGCCAGAGGGAGTTCGATACGCCATAGGATCTGCCAAGCGTTCATGCCGTTACCGCGTGCGGCCTCGAGCGTTTGCGATGGCACTGTGCCCAGCCCGGCGACGGTGTTTTGCACCACAGGCAAGAGGCCATAGAGCACCAGCGCCACCAAGGTGGGGACGAAGCCGAAACCGGCGATCGGCACGACGATGGCCAGCACTGCTGCCGGAGGGAAGGTTTGGCCGATAGCGGCCAGCGTCGACACCAAGGGCTCGAACTCGCGCCCTGCTGGCCGCGTGACAAAAAGCCCCGCTGCAACGCCGACACTCACCGAAATGAGCGACGACACCAGCACCAGAGCGAGATGAGCGAGCGTCAGGTTGAGAAAGCTCTCGCGCTGGTACATCGCCGGATCTTGATCGGGAAATAACGCCCGAAACAGTGGCGCCAACTGTTCCATGCCTAGCATCAGCGCGATCAGCAAAACGCTGAGAGAGATCAGCAGGACCCGGCGCGAGGAGGGAGGGCGGGGCAGTGCGCTGACGTTCATGGCCGATGCCCCATGACGCCCGACATCGTCACTTCGCCCAGCAGGCGCCCCTCGACATCGAGCACTGGCAAGGCCGTCACGCGAAACCACACCATGCGTGACAATGCCTCCTTCATCGACATCTCCGGCGTGGCGGTCCACTCGGGATTGACCACCGTGCGTGCTGTCTCGGGCTCACCCAGACGACCGCCCAGTAGTGCCATGGGGCGATCGTCGGCGTCTACCTGCCAGGTGATGGGCGCACTGGCGATGGCGTTGTTGCGCGTGCGCTGGGCGGGCCGACAATACTCCTCGACCCGGCGCCGCGAGAGCAGCTTGAGGCCTAAGTCGGCGCGCCCGATGAAGTCCCGCACGAAATCGTTGGCGGGTGCGACCAGCAGTTCTGCCGGGCGATCGTACTGCACCAACTGACCGGCATTGAGCAACGCCACACGGGAGGCCAGGCGCAAGGCCTCGTCCATGTCATGGGTGACGAAGACTATGGTCTTCCCGGTTTGGCGGTGCACACGTGCCAACTCGGCCTGCAAGGTATCGCGTGTCAGAGGGTCGACGGCGCCGAAGGGCTCGTCCATCAGCAGCACATCGGGGTCGGCGGCCAGGGCACGGGCCACACCAACACGCTGCGCCTGACCGCCCGAGAGCTGATGCGGATACTTGTCTTGTAATCCATCATCATCGAGCTGAAAAAGTGCCAGCAATTCTTCGACGCGCTCGGCAATGCGTGATGATGGCCACTTGAGTAGCTTGGGCACGGTGGCGATATTGTCCGCGACGCGCCAGTGCGGGAACAGCCCGATCGACTGGATGGCATAGCCGATGCGACGACGTAGGCGTTCCGGCGGCAGGCTAGTGATATCTTCGCCGCCCACCAGGATTTTCCCCTCGCTGTGCGCGATCAGGCGATTGATCATCTTCAACGTAGTCGATTTGCCGCATCCCGATGGGCCGATGAGAACACAGAATTCGCCCTGTTCCACGGTCAGCGAGATGTCGTCGACAACGCGTGTTTCGCCATACCGCTTGGTCAATCCCTGAAGTTCGATCATCGGTGTTACCTATCGGCGGGTGCCGGCCGGCTTGCTCAGCACGACCAGCATTTGCAGCGTGAAATCGGCGATCACTGCCAGCACGATGGTCGGGATCGCGCCGAGCAGGACCAGGTCGATGGCATATTGGCCGAGGCCTTGGAAGATAAAGGCGCCCAGCCCCCCGGCACCGATCAGCGCCGCCACCACGGTCAGGCCGATGGCCTGCACGGTGACGATGCGCAGTCCCGAGAGCATGACCGGCAGCGCCAAAGGGATCTCCACGCGCCACAGCACCTGACGCGCGGTCATGCCCATACCGCGTGCGGCTTCCACGGTGGCGGGCGGCACGCCCTTGAGGCCGGCATAGGTATTGCGCACTACAGGCAGCAGTGCATACATCACCAACGCGATGATGGCCGGGGCGGCGCCGATGCCTTTGACGCCCCATTCGCCGAGCAATGGGAAGGCGTTGCCGAGTGCCGAAAGCGGCGCGACAAGCAGGGCGAACAGGGCAATCGAGGGAATCGTCTGGAAGAAATTGAGCACGCTGAAGAGCGTTCCCTGCAGGCGTACGCGGCGATGAGCCAGCAGGCCCAGTGGAACGCCGAGGAGCAACGCCGGCCCCAGCGCGGAGCCTACCAGCACCAAGTGCGTGATGAGCTGATCACTGAAGTTATCGCGGATGTTGGCGTATTCGCGCATGATCGACAGATCGTCGAAATGGCCGCTGGCGAACAACATCGCCACGCTGCCTCCCGCGATCAGCATGTAACCCAGACGCAGTAGCCAGCCGCTGGAGGCGCGCTGAAAGGCATCGATGGCCGCCAGGGCGCAGCAGAAGACCATTACCCAGAAAGCCGCCCCTTGTGAGACCCGCGCCGACGGCGATTTTTCGACCAGCGTGCGCTGCGCGAAGTCGCCCAGGCTATACAGCGTGATCAGCAACAGCCCCAGGCTGGCTAGCAAGACCGCTCTATGGGCGAGTTCGCGCGGTAGCGGGCGTCTCAGCGCTGCTACGGCCAGCACCGCGCTCAGGGCTAGAAGAGCGATCACCTGCCAGGCTGATAACGCCTCGCTCAGGCCGACGGTTTGCCCAGAGGCCAGGCGGTTGGGCGACATCGTGGCAAAGGGCAATAGCCAAGCCGCCAGGAGCCCCGCGCCTAGCAGCGTGACCAGAACGCGATTGGCCACCAGGCGAGCACTGGCCGTGCCGCTCGTGGGAACGTGAGGAACAGACACCGGCAGCCGTCAGTCGAGCAAGTCTTGTGATTCCAGGTAATCCTCGGCGACATCGCCAGCCGGTTCACCATCGACCTGGATTCGGCGATTGAGCGACTGCAAGGTTTCCCGGTCGAGCCCTTCGAAAACGGGGGTGAGCAGTTCAGGAATCTGCGGATAGGTATCGAGCGTGGCTTGGCGGATAACCGGTGCCGGCTCGTAGACCATCTGCACGCCTTGGGTGTCGTCCATGACCTTGAGATTGGCGGCGGGGATAGCGCCATCGGTGGCGTAGACCATGGCGGCGTTGGTACCGCTGGTGTTCTCGGCGGCGGCGCGAATGGTCGCTGCAGTATTGCCCCCAGAGAGTACCAGCAACTGGTCTTGGTCGAGCTTGAAATCGTAGGCACGCTGGAAACTGGGCAAAGCGGCATCGCTTTCCACGAATTCGGCGGAGCCAGCTAGCTTGATCTCACCGCCATCACGTACCCATGCGGCGAAATCCTCCATAGTGGAGAGATCGTGCTCGTCGGCGACGTCACGGCGCAACGCGATGGCCCAGGTATTATTGGCCGGTGCCGGGGTGAGCCATATCAGGTCGTTGTGTTCTTTATCGTAGGCGCGGATCTTCTCGTAACCCTCGCCTGCGCGTTTCCATGCGGCATCATCGGTGGTTTGCGTGAAAAACGCCCCGTTGCCGGTATATTCGGGATACAGGTCGATCTCATCTTCGAGCAAGGCACTGCGCACGATGTTGGTCGGACCTAGCTGCAGTTTGTCCTCGACGGGAATGTCGGCGTGCTCCAGGCGCTTGACGATCATATTGCCGAGCAAGGCCCCTTCTGTGTCGATCTTCGAGGAGACGCGCACGGGCTCGTCGGCGAACGCCGGCGTCAACGACAATGCCGCTCCGGCAGCCAGGCCGAGCACGGCGGTGGAGAAATACTTGAAGGTTCCTTGCATGGTTCCTGGCTCCTTGGAAGTGACAGGCGTTGCGACTGCTCCAGCCTTGAGTCTAGCATTCTCGGCTTGCGCAGCGAGAGGGAATGCGCCTGGTCTTCAGTACACTGCTTGGATACGCTGATGAGTGACTCCAGCGACGAAGAGGAAACGATATGAGCAAACGTGCTCTTGGCAGCGCAGTGATGACGCTCATGCTGGCGGGGTGTGCCGGCGGCCCGGCACCGGACGAGGCACCACAACCACCGTCGATGACACAACGCGACGCTTGCGGTGCCGAAGCGCTGCAGGGTTATCTGGGCCAACGTGCCACCGATAAAACACTGGCGGAGTTGGAAACGGACAGCGATGCCGAGCGAGTTCGTGTCATTGGCCCCAACCAGGCAGTGACGATGGACTACCGGGCCGATCGTCTTAATGTCAAATTCGACGACCAGAACAACATCGTCGAGCTGATCTGCGGCTAAGCAGGCGCCCCCCCTAGCTGAGGATGAAAAACACACAGGCGGCGGTGAGCACGCCCATGACGACATTGAAACGCCGCCAGGCCTGGGGCGTGGTCAGCCAGTGGCGGATGGCCATGCCGAACCCGGCCCATAGCGAGATGCATGGGAAGGCCACGACTTCGGCGAGCCCGGCCAGGAGTAAGGCATTCAGCCATACGGGGCCGCTCTCGGGAAGGAAGCCGGCCATCAGCGCCAAGCCCATGACCCAGGCCTTGGGGTTGGCGAACTGAAAGGCCGCCGCTTGCCATAAGCTTAGTGGGCGCGCGTCGCTGTCGTCGCGAAATTCGGGCGGTGGTGCGGTGGCGATTTTCCAGGCCAGGTACAGCAAGTAAGCGCTGCCGATCAGGCGTAGCGCGTTCTGCACCACGGGGTAGCGTTCGAAGATCACCCCCAGCCCCAGGGCGATGGCCGTGAACAACACGAAACAGCCCACAGCGATCCCCAGCAGGTGCGGCAGGGTGCGCCGGTAGCCGTAATTGGCACCTGAGGCGGTGAGCATGACGTTATTGGGCCCCGGCGTGATACTCATCGAGACCATGTACAGCGCGGCGGGGCCGAGCGAGATCCATCCTTCCAGCATGTCGTTCTCATGTGTTTTATCGCCGGGAGCGTCATGCTCCACACAGATGACCAGCTTGCCTGCCGACCCTCGGCGTCGCAAGCAACCGGCATGCGTCGCCACGCGAGCGAATTTCGGGTTACGCTGAACGCATTCATGAATTACGCGATCAAGGAGGTCGCCCCATGCCGCATGCCGAGATTTTGCAAGAAGGGACCCTGCATTGCTTCCCCACCGGGCTACGCGATGATGCGGGCAAACTGGTCAACGTCGAAGTGTCGGCCGTCGTCTATGATGGCCAGCGTCTGATCCTGGCCAGCGACAAGCCGATTCCTGGTGACACACGTTCGGCTGTCTTCTCTGTCCCGATCACTGCTGCTGGCCCCGATGATCGCGGCCTGGAGTACTTCACGGCGGACGCCATCAAGCGGGCAGTCAAGTACGAGGACTTCGCGTTGACCGCCGACGGTCGCTACGTATTGGCGACCACTGGATTCGATCGCATCGACATGGAAAGCCATGCACTCAATGCCTACAACCATTTACTGATCTGGCCGCTGGGCGAGCCCGAACAGGTCCAAGTGGTCGATCCGGACCCGCGTGACGGCGTCGAAGGCTCACTGGAATTGCGCAACAAACTCGACGGCGCCATTGGCTACCCGTATTACAAGATAGAAGGTCTGGCGGCGATTCCGGGAGAGCGCGGTGATGGGCTACTGCTTTTCGGCGTGCGCGAACAAGGCTATTCGCACGAAGACTTCGACTACGTGTGTCGTGTCGTGGGGGCGCATTACAGCATCAATGCCCATGGCAATCTGGTGTTCGTCGACAGGCTACGTGAGTTCTACCGCTTCTCGCCCTGGGAGCAGCCCGAGGTGCGCTATGACTGCGGCCTGTCCAGCCTGGAGTACGACCCACATCACCAGCGCCTGTTTCTATTGACGAGCTTCGAAGTCGAAGAGGAGGAAGAAGAGCGCATCGGTGGCTACCTTTGGGTCGTGTCGCTAGAGGAATTCGCGGCAGGGCAAGCGCCGACGCTGGTTCGCACGATGGCCGGAGAGGCCCTGGAGTTCGAGCACAAGGCGGAAGGCCTGGCGATTCTGGATAGCGAGCGCTTGTTCGTAGCTTACGACAACGATCGCGACATGTCGTTGGGTAGCATCGATGAGCGTGACGAACGCCACGCCTGCGAGGCGCCGTATACCACCTTGCGGCTCACCTGAGGTCGAGTTCATCTCTCCAGCGCTGTACAGCGATCTCGTCCTTGAGCATTTCCAGCGTTTCGATCAACACTTGCTCGGTGACGCGGTCGGTGCGCTGGTCGACGTATAGCCAGGCATCAATGCCGCTTCCAGCCAAGTCGCCGATGAGGCTCCTGAAACGCGGCGAACGGAGTCCATCGATGGCCTCGTGGACCACGCGGCTGGCAACGTCGCTCAGGCTTCGTTCCATGGCCTGGGCCACGTGTTCGCCCATGGGGAGGCGTCTCAGCCGGGCGAGTTCCTGGTTTTCCTCGAGCGTACGGGTAACTAAGGTCGCCACGTAGCGGTGCACCTCCTGATGATTCTCGGCATAGCTCTTGTCGACGGTGGTTTCTAGGCGCCTGGCGATCTCGTCGACAAGCGCCGACTTGCGCGGCTGGATCACCTTTTCAGAGAGACGTTTGGTGAAGTCGTCGCTGCGCTGGACTTCCTCTTGCAGGCTACTCAACAGGCGTGTCGCTACGCGGTCGGAAAGCTCCTCCATGAGTACGCGGTAGTAGCGCTCGAAGAAGGCATATAGACGCCAGCGGCGTATGTCGATCGCCCCCAGGCGCTGCAATCGAATCAGCAGCGAGATGAGGCGCAGTACACGGAGGAGGCGGAAGCCGCTGACCGGAATGCACCCCAGCACGTCGTACCAGTGCACGAACGGGTAGAAGAACCAGCGCGCGTAGCGGCGCTCGGCGATGGCCACCGCCCAACCGGCCAGGACATCGAGCAGGAAGATGCTGACGAAGACCAGGTCGATGGTCATGAAACGCTGGTGAATGGCACTGTCGTAAGCTTGGTGGAGATTCGGCGCCAGCGCTTCGAGCCCGTCATTCAACGGTGGCACGAGGAACAGGCTGTCGACGAGCAGCAACAACAGGTTTGCCGAGACCAACACCACGATGGCCATGTCCCAGACGAGATAAAGGCGCTCGCGTCGGCGCGAGCCAGCGGTGGAGGGTGCGCTCATCAAATTCTCCGTCGGCGGCGCCGCGCCAAGGCGGCGGCAGGCGTCATGCACGTTGTTACGCTACCAGTTACGCGGTGTCGCGTCAGGGCGCCTCGCGGGTCTCATTGAGATGAGCTTGGGCGCGCTGTTCTTCCTGCTCCTCTTGCTTGCGCATTTGCTTGCGTAATTTGGCCTTCTCGAAGCGCAGCTTCTGTAATGGCGTATCGAGTTGCAATTGTGGCACGGGGTTGGGATTACCATCGCTATCTACCGCGACCATGGTCAGGTAGCAGCTGTTGGTGTGGCGAATCACGCGATCCTGGATCGACTCGGCGATGATCTTGATGCCGATCTCCATCGAGGAGCGCCCGACATAGTTGACCGAGGCCAGAAAGGTGACCAGTTCACCAACGAGAATTGGTTGCTTGAACCGTACCTGATCCACCGACAGCGTAACGACATAGGAGCCGGAGTAACGGCTAGCGCAGGCATAGGCGACTTCATCGAGCTTCTTGAGAATCGCCCCGCCATGTACCTTGCCGCTGAAGTTGGCCATGTCGGGAGTCATCAGCACCGTCATGGTAAGTTCGTGCTGGCGGGGGAGGTCGTCAGGCGCCATGGGTCACAGTCCTACTGAGGTCGAGGAATGAATAGAGGCGCAAGATGTACCATGTTTTGCCCCGCCTTGTCGCTTCCGTCTGCCGTTCGATGCGCGGACGGGGGCCGGTTTACAGAAAGGTCAGCCCAAGCGCGATGATGATGCCCGTCACCACCAACTGAATCAGGCAGAAGCCCATGATGTCCTTGGCCTTGAGACCCGCGATGGCCAGCATGGGGAGCGCCCAGAACGGCTGCAGTAGGTTGGTCCAGGCATCGCCCCAGGCGACCGCCATGGCGATGCGGGGGATGTCCGCGCCTAGCGAGGCGGCAGCGGGCAGCATGACCGGGGCCTGGACGGCCCATTGCCCGCCACCCGAAGGGACGAATAGGTTGACGATGCCGGCACTGATGAACGACCAGAAAGGTAGCGTCTGGGCGGTGGAAAGCGCCACGAACCCCTCGGAAAGCGTCTGCGCCAGTCCCGACTGCATGATGATCGCCATGATACCGGCGTAGAAGGGAAACTGGATGACGATGCCGGTGCCGCCCTTGATGGCCTCGTGCAGGCTGTCCAGCAGGCTGCGGGGCGTGCGATGCAGCACGATGGCCAGGGACAGGAACAGGAAGTTGACCACGTTGAGGTTCAGGCCGCCGTCGCGGAATACGAAATGGTCGAGCAGGAACAGCAATCCGGGAATGCCGACCAGCCAGGACAGCCAGGGGCTCTTTTCCAGGCGTTCCGCCGGACGCGTGGCGGGACCGAGATCACGTGGGGCGTCGTCGAGTTGTGCGGGGTCGATGTAGACGCTGTCACGCTCGTCGGGAAGCATGAACCGGTTGACCAGCGGCACGGCGACGAACATCGCCAGCACGATGGCCAGGTTGAAGAACGCGAAGATGGTCTCGGAGGTGGGAATGACACCGATCTGGTCCGCCGTGAAATGCCCTTCGGTGGCGATGGTCAAGGGAATCGAGCCGGCCAAGCCGCCGTGCCATACCACGAAGCCCGAATAGGCGCTGGCGATCAACAGGCGGTAGTCGACACGCACCTGCCGTGCGAGGGCCTTGGCGAACAGGGCACCGATGACCAGGCCGAAGCCCCAGTTGATCCAGCTGGCGGCCAGCGAGACCAGCGACACCAGCACGATGGCGCCGGCCGGGCCCTTGGCGAGCCGGGCGATCCTGTCGAGCAGGCGCTTGACGGGCGGGCTGCTGGCCAGCATGAAGCCGGTGACCAGCACCAGCAGCATCTGCATCGAGAAGGACAGCAGTCCCCAGAAGCCGTCTCCCCAGTAGCGCATGATCGCCAGCGGCGACTGCCGCTCGACCAGCATGGCCGCGATGGCCGCCACCAGGGTCAGGATCAGCACGAAGATGTAAGGATCGGGCAGGTAGCGCTCGACCAGGCGCACCGCGGGGCGGGACAGCAGCTTCAGCATGAGAGCCTCTCCAGGAGGTCGTTGTCATGATGATAACGATAGCCGCTCGGGAGACGTGCCGATCACTCAACCTTGGTCCTGTATCCCTTGGTCGCAGGCGGGCATCGCGGCGCTTGTCCAGCGCGTGCGTCGGTAGTGCAGGTAGACGGCGGCGAGACTTGCCGAGCGCACCAGGGTGAAAGCCGTGAAGGCGAGCCACAGGCCATGATTGCCCAGCGGTTGCGTGAACCACCACGCCGGCAGGTAGACGGCGAGCGCCAGCAGGATGGTATCGCGCATTTCGCGGGTCGCGGTGGCGCCGATGAAGACGCCATCGAGCAGATAGCTCCATACCGCGATGGCCGGCATGACGATCATCCAGGGCAGATACTCGCCCGCCGTGGAGCGAACGTCTGGGAGATCGGTGAGCAGGGCGATTAGGTGGTCGCCACCAAAGAAGAACGCCGCCATGGCGACGCCCGCGGTTATCAATGAGAAGCGCGCCGCGGCGCGTACCGAGGCTCCGAACAGCGGCCAGTCACGGCGTCCCACGGCGCGGCCGGTCAAGGCCTCGGCGGCATGGGCGAAGCCGTCCAGCGCGTAGGACGTGATCATGATGAACTGCATCAGCACGGCGTTGGCGGCGAGTATCGTATCGCCTTGACTGGCGCCTTGGGCGGTGAAGAAGGCCATGGCGAACAGCAGCCCCAGCGTGCGCACGAACAAGTGCCGGTTGACCTGAAAAAGCTCCGAGTAGGCAGCAAGGCGCAGCAGTCGCTGGCGCAGGAAGCGCCCCTTAAGCAGCTTCAATTGACGCGCCACCAGCCATAGTCCAACGGCCAACGCCGTGTAATCGGCGATCACCGTGGCCCAGGCTACACCGTCGCTGGTCATGCCCAGGCCGACCACGAACACCAGGTCGAGCACGATGTTGACGCTATTGGTCAGTACCATGATCGCCAGCGTGACCCGCGAATTCTGCTGGCCGAGGAACCAGCCAAGAATCGCGTAATTGGCCATCACCGCCGGAGCCGAGAGGATGCGAATATGGGCATAACTCGCCGCCAGTGACATGGCGGCCTCGCTGCCATCGAGCAGGTAAAGGCCGAAGCTGATGAGCGGTTCGGCGAGCAGGATCAAGATCGCGCCGATACCCAATGCCAGCAATAACGCTTGTCCCAGCAGGTTGCGGATGTCGCTGTCGTCCTCGCGCCCCATGGCCTGAGAGGTCAGGCCGGTGGTGCCCATGCGCAGGAAGCCGAATCCCCAGTAGAGGAAACTGAACAGCATCGCGCCGAGGGTCACGGCGGCCATGTAGCGTGAATCCGGCAGGTGGCCGACCACAGCGGTATCCACCAACCCCAGCAATGGCACGGTGATGTTGGAAAGAATGATCGGCCAGGCGAGTGGCCAGATGCGTGTCGGGGAGCGTGAAGTGGACACGGGATTCCGTTGTTTGCGTTGGACGTTTACGCCTGGCGAGTCGCCCGCGAGACATGAAAAGAACGGAGGGGTGCGGAGACTGCCCTCGCGGGCCGTCGACGCTGCGTATCGTGCCTGGCCGCGCTCAGGCGGCGGTAATCAGTCGATACTTGTGCATGAGCTGGTCGTGGGTTTCGCTGCGTTCGGGATCGAGGGGAATACAGTCGACCGGGCACACCTGCTGGCACTGGGGCTCGTCGAAATGACCGACGCACTCGGTGCACAAGTTGGGGTCGATGACGTAAATCTCCTCACCCGGGGAAATGGCGCCATTGGGGCACTCGGGTTCGCAGACATCGCAGTTGATGCACTCATCGGTGATCATCAGGGCCATAAAAGTGTCCTCTACTGCGTATCGGGCGACGCTGGGTCTGGGGCGAAATGCCGGCTCAATGCGTCGACTACGCAAGGATGCACGAGCTTGGAGACATCTCCCCCGAGACGCGCGATCTCGCGCACGATGGTGGAAGAAATATACGAGTTTTCTATCGCGGGCGTCAGGAACAAGCTCTCGATATGGGGTGCCTGGGCCCGATTCATATTGGCCAATTGTAACTCATATTCGAAATCGGATACCGCTCTCAATCCCCGCAGGATGATGCGTGCCCCTTGCTGATCCAGCAACTGCGTCAGCAACCCACTGAAACCTACGACCGTGACGTTGTCGAGATCGGCGGTGATCTCTTCGATCAGTGCGACGCGGGTCTCCAGCGACAATGCGGGTTGCTTGCGCGGGCTCGCGGCTACCGCCACCACGACCTTGTCGAACATGCGTGCGGCACGTTCGATCAGGTCGTAATGACCATGGGTGATGGGGTCGAAGGTGCCGGGGTAGACCACGATATTCATGGATACATCCTGTGCCGAGGTACCAACAGGGTAGTGGTTGCCCAAGGCCGGCGGCAATCGTGTCGCCGACCGGACGTGTCTATGACAGTCGGCCGTAGGGGTTGTCGACCGCCAGCGAGACCGGCTGATCGAAGCCAGGAATATGCAGCGTGTCGCGCGTCATCGAGAGTTCCGGTCCTTCGAGAACACCTTCGCCGAAACGGTAGGTGACCTCGAATTGGCCGCTGTCGGATGTCGCCAGATATGCCTCGGAAGCGGCTAGGGTCGTCTCGCGACGCTGCTTCCAGTCGTCGATCGCGCGCTGGCCGTGGCGCTGAGTCAGTAGGCGCTCGGTGGCGGCCGGCGAAATGACCAGGCCGGTAGCGTTATTGCCGCCGAAGCCCTTGGCATTGATGAAAGCCGCATCGGCCTCGAAGGGAATCGGGTCGCGGAAGAAGCGCAGGCGCTCGGCGAAGACGTCATCAGCCACCGCATCGAGGGTGAAGATGCCGGGAATAATGCCGTGGGCGAAGGTCCCCAGGGCGCTGGCCATTTGATCGCCCGCTGCGCCGCCTTGTGAATGGCCGACGAATGCCTTGACGGCGGTCACTGGCCACGACTCGATGCCATGCGCACGCGCCACCATGTCGAACACATGCGACTCGGTGGTGCGGTTCTTGGGCGTGCTGGTGCCGTGCGCGTGTAGATAGCTGCGCTTGCGTACCGCCTCCTCGCCGAGCATGTCGCTGGCAAGACTTACCGCCTTGGCCAAGGTGATGTAATTGCCGATGCCTGGCGCGGAGATCGAGCGCTTCCAGCCGTCGGCGTTGACGAAAACACCCGGCACGGCGCCCAGAATCTGCGCGCCGGTTTCCAGCGCCAAAGCGTCGTCCATCAGCAGCAGGAACTGGGTCGACTCGGCGATGGTGAAACCGCAGTTGCGCGCGAAGGGGCGGCACGCACGCTGATAGTCACTGTCGGTGAGCAGCGTCAGGGCATCGAGCGTCTTGAGGCTTTCGTCATCGGCCAGCGCCCCCATGGTGCGGAAACCCTCGACGATTTCCGGGGTGATCGGTGCATCGCTGGTGCCTACCATGACCACGCGCCGCCGTCCGCTGCGAATGTCCTCTAGCCCCAGGCGCAGGTTATAGAGGAAGCTGGCGCAGGCGCCGAGCACGGCGCCGGTGGCACCGACGCTGCCTAGCACGTAGGCGTTGAGAAAGTCGGCGGGCATCTGCCCGTAGCCTAGCGGCATCTGCTTGGAGGTGGCGCGCGCGCCGCTGACGAAGCTTTGCAGCAGACCGCCCCAGCCTTCATCGTCGAGCTGGCCGATGGAGTTACCGGCATACACGGCGATAGCGTCTGGGTCGAGACGGTTGCGCAGCGCTGCCCAGTCGAGACCGCTCTGGCCGAGGCAGTCGGAGGCACCGAAAATAGTCATCGCCAAGCCGCGCGGATGGTGCACGCTGCGATACAGCGTGTCCGGCGAAAAGCCGCTGGGCAGTTGCCCAGCCGAACGCACCAGGGCGTTGCGACGTTCGGGGAGCAGCACGTCCAGTGCTCCCGGTGGGACCACGACTTCGACCATGCGTTTGTCGATCTCGCGCACTTGCCAAGTAGCTGGCACGTCGTTGGGAAGCTGGCGGCGGCGCACACGAAAGGTCAGCTCGGCATTGAGATCGAGTTGTGCGGCGCGATTGGCGGGGATGCCCTCGCTGCCGAAACGCTCGTCCTCGATACGGCGGATCAGGGTATGGTCGAGCACATGTTGGCGATAACGCGCGACGACCTCGGTGTCGTCGAGAATTTCGCCCTGGGGATCCTGCCAGCCGCCGCTTTCCATGCGCGAAACGAGCTGCATCATGGCGGCCAGGGCGAGAATGGTTTGTGCCTGAAGGGTATCGGGCAAAGCGTCGAGAATCGTTCGGCGATAAGCTTGGTGGCCCGAGGTTCTGCCGGCGGCGTTAACACCGCCCATGCCGACGATCACCGGTAACTGTGACAAGCCGCGTTCCTCGTAATGCTGTGGATGACGATGCGTCATGATTCGTGACCGGCACGCGTCGGCCGGATATGTCGCGCCCACCCGCGCGATCGCGCTAGTAGGGTATAGATAAGGCGCGTGGCGTCTTAATGAGTCTGGGAATGATAGCACCCGGGTGCGAGCGGCGTCATGCGAACACTGTCCGATAAAGTAGGAATGACGCCAACTGCGATCTCCCTACGGGGCGATGTCGTGACGCACGGTCACGCCCAGCAGTCTGCTAGAATGGCATTTTCGTTTAGTCGTTTACAGAGTCGCCCATGCATGCCAATTCCCGCGCCATCGTCACCCAGCAGATCGCGCCGCACGAGGACCTCTCACGGCGTGTGTCGCGGGCGCTGACGCACCCTTGGCGAAAGCCGTTGGCATCGCACACGCGGATCGCGTTCGGCGCGGCGCGGACATGGTTGCAAGAACAGGACAAACCGTTGATTCTCGACGCGGGCTGTGGCGTGGGGCTGTCCACTCGGCGTCTGGCCGCGCGTTTTCCCGGTCATGCGGTGATCGGCATCGACCGCAGCGCCGACCGCCTGTCCCGCGAACACGGCGAACTGCCCGACAACGCCTTGCTGATACGTGCCGATCTGGTGGATTTCTGGCGTTTGGCGCTACAAGAAGGGTGGCAGCCAGCTCGTCATTATCTCCTCTATCCCAATCCGTATCCCAAGCCAGCGCATCTCAAGATGCGCTGGCATGGCCATCCGGTATTTCCGGCCCTGGCGGGGCTCGGCGGTAAACTGGAAGCGCGCTCCAACTGGCGACTCTATCTCGAGGAATTGGCTCTGGCACTGGCGCAAGCCACGGGGTGCGAGCCGCATCTCGAGCCCTGCGAGCCGTCGGGCGAGTACCTCACGCCTTTCGAACACAAATATCACGCCAGCGGCCAACCACTATGGCGATTGACGGTGACGCTGGCGCACCGCCCTGCGTTGTTGCCCACGTAGCGAGTAGACAACACGGGCTTTCAGGAGACCGATTATGGTGTATGTATTCTTGGCCATCGCGATCATCGCCGAGGTCGTGGCCACTAGTGCGCTCAAGGCGTCCCAGGAATTTACTCGCCTATGGCCGAGCGTGACCGTGGTCGTGGGCTATGCATTGGCGTTTTATATGCTCACGCTGGCGCTTCGCGATTTGCCGGTGGGCATCGCCTATGCGTTCTGGGCCGGGCTTGGCATCGTGCTGGTCACGCTGATCGGGGTGGTGGTGTATGGCGAGAAACCCGATTTGCCCGCAATTCTCGGTTTGGGAATGATCATCGCCGGGGTCGCCATCATCCAGGTGTTTTCACGCATGTCTTCACATTAGGCGCTATCCGAAAAATGCCTACGCTCGATCATGCGTCGCCATCGCACTCGACGAGGAGCCCTGCTAGCCTGGCGGATGATGTATGTTCGTCCAGGGAAGGAAAAAACTCATGCTGAGTAGGCTGCTCCAATGCCGACGCCTGCGTTCCGCGCAGCGTGTCGGGCGTCGTGTGCTCTCGCTTCTGATCTTGATGGGCTTGCCGCTAGCCGCGCAGGCCGAGGGTTTCGACAATCTATCCTCGTTGGCCGATAAGGGCTTCGTGATCGGCGCTCAGGCGCAGTTGTTGGGTAGTGGCGAAAATCTGGGTGCGATCCACCCCACGCGGCGGCTTTCACCAGCCTCGGTCACCAAGCTCTATACCGCCGCCGCGAGTCTAGACCGCTGGGGGCCGCAGCATCGTTTCACCACGCAGTTGATGGCCACCGGCAATGTCGATGCCCAGGGCGTGCTGCATGGCGATCTGGTTCTCGATGGCGGCGGCGACCCGGCCTTGACCAGCGAAAATCTATGGCGTCTGGTGCAACGCTTGCGCGAACGCGGCGTGCGCGCCGTCGATGGCCAATTGGTGGTCAGCCAGTGGCGCTTCGGTCCGGTAACCTGTGTGACCACCGACCGCTGCAAGGCGCGCACGCGCTCCGATAATGCCTATAGCGCCTTGTTGTCCTCGGCGGCAGTGAATTACGGCAGTTGGTGCAATCGGGTCAAGCCTGGCGCGGCTATGGGCGGCGCGGCCTCCATCAGCGATTGCGCGACGGTGGCCCCTCTCACGCGCCTCGATAATCAGGTCAAGACCGTGGCGCATGGCGGGGACACGCGCCTGAGTGCTGAGCGCATCAGTAGCGAGCGTGGCGACACGTTGCGTGTCAGTGGGCAAATCGCGCGCGACAGCTTCTCGCGTGAAATCTATCGCGCCAGCTCCGACCCCGCCGAGCAGACCGCCAAGACCTTGATGGCGTTGCTCGGGCAAGCAGGGGTCGAGGTCGAGGGCTACGCAACCAGCACGACACCGCCGCCGACCACCGCCAAACGCTTGGCGGCGGTGGATGGCAAGCCGTTGCAGGAATTGCTGCTGCGCATGCTCAATTATTCCAATAACTTCATGGCCGATACCCTGGCACTGGATCTCGTCGCCAAGCCGCGCGCCGAGCTAAAGGACGCCGGTGATGCCCTGATGCGATTCGCCCAAGAGCTGCCGGGCCACGGCGTGCCGACGCTTGCCAGCGGTAGTGGTCTGACTCCCGAGAACCGTGTCTCGGCCCGCGATCTCAATGCCTTGCTGGCAGCGATGTATCAGCGCTCGGCGCTGTTTCCGACCTTCGTGGCCGGCCTGCAACTGCCGACCAACGGCCCCATGCATTTCATTCGCCGGGGCAGCGACACCTTCCAGCAGCACGTCATGCTCAAAACCGGCACGCTCAACGAGCCAGTCACGGTGCGCGCGGTGGCCGGCTATTTCCGCACCCAAACCGGGCGTTGGGGCAGCTTCGCGGTGCTAGTCAACGGCACCTCGCAAACGCCGTATCTCGCCTGGCGGCAGGTGTTGCCCCTGGTGGCGGCGGATCTGACGGAAATGATCAATTCACACTGACATCGCGCAGCATTGATCCATGTGTCTAGCGACGCGGATCAATGAGCACCCGCCCGTGGGTGCGGCCTTCGAGCATGGCGTGGGCCCGGTCGGTCACGTCGTCGAGGCCAATCTCCTCGACATGCATGTGCGAAAGCAATGCATTGGGTAGTGCGGCTATGCGTTGCCATGCCGCGCGGCGCCGGTCGAACGGGATATACACGCTGTCCACGCCGAGCAGCGACACGCCGCGCAGGATGAATGGCATCACCGTCGTCGGCAGTGCGGCATCGCCGGCCAGTCCCACGGCAGCGACCTTGCCCGCGTAGTTCATTTGCGCCAGGAGGTTGGCCAGGATCTGGCCACCGACAGTGTCCACGGCGCCCGCCCACTGCGTCGATTCTAGCGGCCGGCCGCGGGCTTCGAAGTCGGCGCGGGGCAGAATGGCGTGGGCGCCGAGGGCCTCGAGCCAAGCATTCTGCTCCGGCTTGCCGGTGATGGCGTGAACCTCGAAACCTTCATGGGCAAGAATCGACACTGCCCAGCTACCCACGCCGCCGCTAGCGCCGGTCACTACGACCGGTCCATCGCCGGGCCTGAGCCCGGCTTCTTTCAGTCGCATGACACTGAGCATGGCGGTGAGTCCAGCGGTGCCGAAGAGCATTGCCTGGCGCGTGCTCAGGGGTTGCGGGCAGGGCACCAGCCAGTCGGCATCGACACGCATGGCCTCGGCGAAGCCGCCCCAGTGACGCTCGCCGACGCCCCAGCCGGTGAGGATCACACGGTCGTCGGCGGCGAACCGCGCATCCGTAGAGCTTGTCACCGTGCCGGCGAAATCGATCCCCGGCACCAATGGATAGTTGCGCACTATCTTGCCCTGGCCGGTAACCGCCATGGCGTCCTTGTAGTTGAGGTCCGAATAGTCGATCGCGACGCGTACCGCGTGTTCCGGCAGCTGACTTTCATCGAGCGTTTCGAGGCGGGCGCGGGGAGCGTCATCATGGAGCATGAGTGCACGGGGCATGGAAGACTCCTGCGGTTATGAGAAGGGCGCTTCAGCGAGCGTGAATCATTAGCCTAGCGTTAAGCCAAGAGTGTCGACAACGAGACCTTGGCGGGATACCGTCCCATGTGCGTGGCGTTGCCCTGGGTGGCGCCTTTGTTACCATCTCACTTTGCCGCGTACGTCGCCGTCCGGGTCGTTGCGTGATCGGCCATCGAGAACCCTGAGTTGAGGATCGAGCGCGATGAAATCCCACCAGACCGGCTTGCGCCACTTAACCAGTTCCACGTGCTATTCGCTCAAGGGACTGCGTGCCGCGTTTCGCAACGAAGCAGCGTTTCGCCAGGAGGTGGGCATCTGCGTGATACTCCTGCCCCTGGCGTGGTGGATCGGTGCCACGCCGGTGGAATGGTTGCTGCTGGTGGGCAGTTGTGCGCTGGTGCTGATCGTGGAATTGCTCAACAGCGCAGTGGAAACCGTGGTCGATCGCATCGGCCCCGAGCATCACGAGCTGTCCGGTCGGGCCAAGGATATCGGATCGGCGGCGGTGATGATCTCACTGATCATGGCGGGCCTGACCTGGATCTTGCTGGCCTGGCAGAAATTCCTCGGCTGACCCGTACTGTCGACGGGATCGGTTTTTCCACATTCGACCCTCATGCGAGGTGCCCCATGTTCCGACGCGTCGGTTTTGGATTGCTCGGCGTGCTGGTGGTGGCTGCCGTGATTGTCCCCTATACGTTGCTGCGTGATGTTCAGGCCTGGTACGGCAGTATGCTCTTCTGGGGGCTGATCGGTCTTGCCGTGATCGGTCTCAACCTGCTCGTCACCGCCGATTTCAAGGAGAAGTGAGCATGTCGTCGACGCTCGTGTGGACGTCGGTGCTGGTGTATGTCGTCGTCGCGTTAGGGGTGGCATGGCGCTCGCGCGAGCGTGTTCCCGGTGGGGCGACCGACATGGCGCACTATTTCCTTGGCGGGCGGCGCATGGGCGGATTGGTGTCGGCGCTCAGCTACAGCGCGACGACCTACAGTGCCTTCATGATGGTGGGGCTGGCGGGGCTGACGTACGCCGGTGGCGTCGGTGCGTTGGGCTTTGAAATCGTCTACTTCGCCGGGGTCTCGTTGGTAGCCATCTTCGGGCCGCGCTTCTGGGCGGTGGGCAAGGCATTCGGTTTCGTCACACCCAGCGAGATGCTGGGACACCGCTACGCGAATCGCGGCGTGGCCGTCGCCACGGCGCTGGTCAGCAGCCTGTTTTTGATCCCTTATGCGGCGGTGCAATTGGCGGGCGTGGGGTATCTGCTGAGCGGTATGACCGACGGTGCGATCGGCTTCACCACCGGCGTGGCGGTCGCCACCGTGCTGGCGTTGGTATTCACCTTCATCGCCGGGATTCGCTCGGTGATGTGGACCGATGCGCTGCAGGCGCTATTGATGATCGTCGCCTCGACGGCCGTGGCGCTACTGGTGGTAGCCTCGCTGGGCGGTTTCGAGACGCTGTTCGCGACGCTTGCCGATGAGCATCCCGAGGCGCTTACCGTGCCGGGCTCGGGCCTGTTCACGCCGGTGACCTTCCTCGGCCTGACGATTCCGTGGTTCTTCTTCAGCCTTTCCAACCCTCAAGTCAGCCAGCGCCTCTTCATGCCGGCTTCGCTCCAGGCCATGCGCCGCATGTTGTTGGGCTTTCTGTGCTTCG
Organism: Chromohalobacter canadensis; assembly: GCF_029544075.1. Taxonomy (GTDB): domain Bacteria; phylum Pseudomonadota; class Gammaproteobacteria; order Pseudomonadales; family Halomonadaceae; genus Chromohalobacter; species Chromohalobacter canadensis_A. Next base: position 116,199 of record NZ_JAJQJH010000001.1, read on the forward strand.
GCTTGGTCTATACCGCCGTCTCGGTGCTATGGGGCTTTTCGGCGCTGATTGCCTTCCCCGAGCTGGAAAATTCGGACCTTGCCACGCCGACCTTGTTGGCCTCCACGCATGTGCCGCCGTTACTCGGCGTGCTGGTGATGGTCGGCATCTTGGCGGCGGCGGTCTCGACCATCGACTCGATCATGCTGACGCTCTCGTCGATGCTGTCGCGGGATGTCTACGCGGTGGCCCGCCAAGGAAGCGACGAACGCCGCCAACTGTGGGTCGGCAAGGCCGTGTTGCCGCTGATAGCGCTGTTGGCGCTGGCCTTCGCCGAATTGCGCCTCGACCTGATCGCCGTGCTCTCGGTCGCCGCTTCGACTGGCCTGGTCGTCACCGTACCGGCGCTTATCGGCGCCTTCTTCTGGCGGGGCGGCAGTGCGGCGGGCGCCCTGGCGAGCATCCTCGGCGGTGGCGCCTGGGTCGTGGCGCTGTATATCACCGGCGCCAAGCCACTAGGCTGGCCACCGGGCATCTGGGCGTTGCCGGTGGCGTGCGTGCTGTTCGTCGGTATTAGCCTGATCACGTCATCGCCGCGCCGCAACGCCGAGGCGTTCATCGCCGCCGCCGAGCGTGGTTTGCCGTGGCGGCGATGAGGGGCGCTTGCCTGTAGCTTCCAAGCGAGCGGCTCCGCTAAGCTGGGGCCATCATGCTTGCCCGGCGTCGAGTGCCGGGACGTTCCAGGAGAGTGTCATGGCCCTGCCCGAAGGATTCCTACCCGACGCCGATATTCCCGCACCGTTGCACGAGGCGCTGGGTGAAGCCACCGAGCGGCTCGACGATGCGCTGTGCCTGGTCGATCGTGTCGCTCAGGCGAAGCGGTCGTCGAGCGAAGCGGATGTTGATGCCGACGAGATGCCGAGTGCTACCTGGCTGGCGCTCTCAAACGTGCGCCGCGCCGAACTGGCGCGGGTCGTAGCGCTTTCCGATTTCGCCACCGAGACGCTGGCGCGCGACCCAGGCTGGTTACCGGTGCTGGATGCCGAGGGCGAACTGGATGAGTCGCCGCCGCGCGAGGCCTGGGAGGCGGAACTCGCCGAGCGCCTCGAAGCCGCCGAAGATGAGGCGGCCATGCAGGCCGCGATACGCCGTTTCCGGCGGCTGCGCATGCTGGGCATCGTGTGGCGTGATCTATGCCGCGCGCCGCGCGGTCAGGGCGGTGAGGCTGGCATGTGGGGCACCGCACGTGATGTCAGCAGCCTGGCGGAGATCTGCCTCGACGGGGCGCTGAGTTGGCTCGAGCACCACTATGCGCCGCGTTGGGGACAACCGGCTCTCCGTGCCGACGGGTCGCCGCAACGTCTGGTGGTACTGGGTATGGGCAAGCTGGGCGCCGGCGAGCTCAATCTGTCCTCGGACATCGATCTGATCTTCGCCTTCTCCGAAGAGGGCGAGACCGAAGGCGGTCGGCGGACTCTCTCGCATCAAGAATATTTCACCAAGCTGGGCCAGAAACTCATCGGTGCGTTGGACGCGGTGACCGACGAAGGCATGGCGTTCCGTGTCGACATGCGTTTGCGTCCACTCGGCGATGGTGGGCCGCTGGTCGGCAACTTTGCCACGCTGGCCAGCTACTATCAGGACCAGGGGCGCGAGTGGGAACGCTACGCCATGCTCAAGGCGCGTCCGGTGGCTGGCGATCTCGAAGCGGGCGCCGAGCTGCTCGCCTCGCTGCGGCCGTTCGTGTATCGCAAGTACTTGGATTTTGGCGCCATCGAATCGCTGCGCGAGATGAAGCGACTCATCAATCGCGAGGTCAAGCGCAAGGGCATGGCCGACAACATCAAGCTTGGCCGCGGCGGTATCCGCGAGGTGGAGTTCGTGGTCCAGGCATTTCAGTTGATTCGTGGTGGGCGTGATACCGAACTCCAACTGACCTCGTTGGCGTCGGCCTTGCGTTGTCTGACGGACCTGGAGCTTCTGCCGGGAGAGGTGACCGATGCCCTGCGGAGCGACTACGCCTTTCTGCGTGATCTTGAGCATGCCTTGCAGGCCCAAAAGGATCGCCAGACCCAGACCCTGCCGGAGGATAGTTTGGGACGCGAGCGCTTGGCGCTGGCGCTCGATATGGCCAACTGGCCGGCGCTCGTGGCGCGCCTCGACGAGGCGCGAGGACGGGTGCGCGAGCATTTCGACGCCGTTATCGCGCCGCCTGAGGAGGAGGACGATGAGCAGAATGTCCCCGAGGATACCTCACACGAGGAACTGGGCGCACTCTGGCGCGAGGAGCTGACCCCGGCGGAGGCCCGCGAGACGCTGACGACGCTGGGGTTCGAGATGCCCGAGGCCATTTTCAAGCGGCTTACCGGTTTGCATCGTTCGCGCGCCGTGGCGTCCATGCAACGCATCGGTTTCGAGCGTCTCGATGCCTTGATGCCGTTGCTGCTCGAGGCTGTCGGCGAGAGTCACGCGCCGGATGTCGCACTCGAGCGCGTATTGCCGCTGATCGAGGCGGTGCTACGGCGCACCGCCTACTTGGCGCTGCTGCGCGAGAATCCCGATGCATTGCGTCAGTTGATTCGGCTGTGCGCTGCGAGCCCCTGGATCGCCGAGCAGTTGGCGCTTCATCCCGTGCTGCTCGATGAATTGCTGCACCCCGCCACGCTGTACTCGCCCGCCGACAAGGACGAGCTCGCCGATGAACTGCGCCAGGCGCTGGCGCGCATCCCCGAGGACGACGAAGAAGGCCAGCTCGATGCGCTGCGTATCTTCAAGCATGCCCAGGTGCTGCACGTTGCGGCCTCCGACATCGTCGGCGCCCGACCGCTGATGAAGGTCAGCGATTATCTCACCTTCATCGCCGAGGTGATTCTCGAGCAGATACTGGCGATGGCCTGGAAGCAGGTAACACGTAAGTACGGTCGCCCCTCGCACCGTCCCGGCGAGCGCGAGAGCGACGATGCTAACTTCGCGATCATCGGTTACGGCAAGCTGGGCGGCATCGAATTGGGCTATGGCTCGGATCTGGACTTGGTGTTTTTGCATGATGCCGACCCCAAGGGTGCCACCGACGGCGCCAAGGCCCTCGACAATACGGTCTTCTTCACGCGCCTCGGTCAGCGCGTCATCCATTTGCTGACGGCCATGACGCCCAGCGGTGCGCTGTACGAGGTGGACATGCGCTTGCGGCCGTCCGGCAACGCAGGGCTGCTGGTGACGACGCTTGACGCCTTCGCCGACTATCAGCACCAACAAGCCTGGACCTGGGAGCATCAGGCGTTGGTGCGTTCACGCGCCATTGCTGGCAATGCGGCGTTATGCGAGCGATTCGAGGTGGTGCGCCGGGAGGTACTGGGGCAACCACGCGAGCCTGAAAAACTGCGCGAGTCAGTCGTCGCCATGCGGCGCAAGATGCGTACGCATCTGGGCAGCAGTGATCGAGCTAGCCGCGAGGGAACGTTCCACCTCAAGCAGGACCCCGGTGGCATGGTGGATATCGAATTCCTCTGTCAGTACGCGGTGCTGCGACTGGGAGACGAGGCGCCGGAGATGCTCGCCTTTAGCGATAACATGCGCATTCTCGAAACGCTGGAGGAAAGCGGTCGTCTTCCCGCCGAGCAGGCGCGCGAGCTGCGCGAGGCGTATCTCACCTATCGCGGCATCAGCCATCGTGCCTCGTTGGCCAAGGCCGGGAGCCAGGTCGAGGTCGCTGATATCGACGACCATCGTCGCCGAGTCCGCGCCATCTGGGCGCAATGGATGCAAGACGACGATGCCTCGCGATGAGCTGTACTGGAAACAAATCGTTACTTTTCGTGCTCACGATAACTCGGTGAATGGTTAGTACGACAAAAGTTGGGTATTGATCATTCGCGTGGAAACTTTATAGTCCGCCTCCGGCGATGGCATACGTGCCATCGCTGTTTTGTTTCGCCGCTCGCCCACAAGGCATGGCGAACGTCAGGCACAACCTGAAAGTTATCAACGAGGCAGATAGTCAATGCGCTCTACCACGGATGTAGCATCGCCCCGCTCCGAAGAGGATCGGGGTTTCGCCGGCCACCCTCGTGCGCTGGGGCCGTTATTCTTCACCGAAATGTGGGAGCGTTTTTCCTACTACGGTATTCGCCCGCTGCTCGTGCTGTTCATGGCCGCCACGGTGTTCGAGGGGGGACTGGGCTTCTCGCGTGAAACAGCCTCGGCCATCGTCGGTATCTATGCTGGCGCCGTCTATCTGTCGGCCTTGCCCGGCGGTTGGCTGGCGGACAACTGGCTGGGCCAGCGACGCGCCGTCTGGTACGGCTCGGTCCTCATTGCCTTGGGGCACCTTTCTATCGCGTTCTCTGCCGTCTGGGGCGCGACCTGGTTCTTCATCGGGCTGGTGCTGATCGTGCTCGGCTCGGGACTTTTCAAGTCCTGCATCTCGGTGATGGTGGGTAGCCTGTATGATCAGGGCGATGTGCGCCGCGACGGCGGCTTCGCGATCTTCTACATGGGGATCAACATCGGCGCCTTGCTGGCCCCGTTGTTCACCGGCTTGCTGATGCGCGAGTACGGTTGGCATTGGGGCTTCGGCATCGGTGGGCTGGGCATGTTGGTGGCCTTGCTGATCTTTCGCCTATCGGCCATTCCCTCCATGCGCCGTGGCGACAGTCTGCGGGGCCGCGCCGCCAGTTGGGATACGCCGTCGGTACAGCGTCGCGGCGTAGGCTATTACGTCGCTGGCTTGGCGATTGCGATGGCGGGTTTTATCGCCCTGGTGGCGAACGGCGTGATCACCTTGAACGCCGTTGCGATCGCTGAGGCCATGACCACGGTCATCATCGTCTGTGCGTTGGGGTATTTCGTCTTTCTATTTGGTTTTAGCGGGCTCGATAAGCAGGAGCGGGCGCGTATCGTCGTGTGTTTCATCCTGATCATGGCGGCGGCGTTTTTCTGGGCGTCCTTCGAACAGCAGCCGACGTCTTATAACCTGTTCGCCCACGACTACACCGACCGCATGTTGTTCGGCTGGGAAGTGCCGGCGGTGTGGTTTCAGTCGTTCAACCCGGTTTTTATCATCTTGCTGGGGCCGCTCTTCGGCTGGCTTTGGCCGGCACTCGGCCGCCGCCGCCTGGAGCCCGGCAGCCCGGTGAAGTTCGTGCTCGGGCTGCTGTTTGCGGCCGGCGGCTTTGCCTTGATGATGTTCGCGGCGATGCGCGTGGCCGGTGGGATAGATCAGGTCTCGCCGTTGTGGATCACCGCCAGCCTGTTGCTGTTGACGATCGGCGAGCTGTGCCTGAGCCCGGTCGGGCTCTCGACCATGAGCGCGCTGGCGCCGACCAAGCTGCGCGGCCAACTGATGGGGTTGTGGTTCACCGCATCGGCGCTGGGGAATCTGGTCGCCGGGTTGATCGGCGGACACGTCAATGCCGAAGAGCTGGAACAGTTGCCGGCGTTGTTCGGTCGCTGCGCGGTGGCGCTGGTGCTGTGTGCCATCGTGTTGGCGCTGCTGACGCCGTTCATCAAGCGTATGCTGAAGGGCAATCCCACCGTCGATCCCGCCGGTGCTTCGTCTCCATCCAACGCCACCACCGGAGCCTGAGTCATGCCGCTGAGTGAATCTTCCCAAATGTCCGCCGCCCGTCTGGCCACGCTGCGCGATGCCATGCGCGAGCAAGGCATCGACGCCTGGTGGTTGCCATCGTCCGACCCGCACAGTTCCGAATACCTGCCGCATCACTGGCAGGGTCGCGCTTGGCTTTCGGGCTTCGATGGTTCTGTAGGCACGCTGGTGATCACCCAGCAGGCGGCCGGGCTATGGGTGGACAGCCGCTACTGGGTACAGGCCGAGCAGCAACTGGCCGGGAGCGGCATCGAATTGATGAAACTCCAGCCCGGCCAGGCGCAGCGGCCCATGCAGTGGCTCGCCGAGCAACTTCCCGCAGGCGCCACGGTAGGCTTCGACGGCGCCGTGGTGTCGGCGGCCAACGTGCGTCAGATGGAGGCGCATCTGGCGCCGAAAGGGATCCGCTGGGAAGGCCACCGGGATTTGCTTGATGCCATCTGGCCGGACCGCCCCGCGTTGCCCGAGGCGCCGGTGCGTGCCCACCCGAGCGATTACGTAGATACCGCGCGGCGCGAAAAGCTGGCGACGTTGCGCGAGGAAATGGAGGCCCAAGGCGCCGATACGCACTTAGTCTCGACCCTCGACGACATTGCCTGGCTGACTAACCTGCGCGGCTCGGATGTCGACTTCAATCCGGTGTTCTTATCGCACCTGCTCGTCGAGGTGACGCGTGCCACCTTGTTCGTCGCCCCGGGCAAATTGGATGACGCCTTGGTCGGCAAGCTCGCCGACGACGGCATTGATGTCGCCGATTACGCGTGGGTGGCGGAGCGTCTCGCTGGGCTGTCTGCCGACGCGCGCCTGTTGATCGATCCGGCACGGGTCAGCCTGGCGCTGACGGAGGCCGTGCCGGAGGGCGTGACCGTGGTCGAGGCCTTTCAGCCGAGCACGCTTGCCAAGAGCCGCAAGAGCGATCGCGACATCGAGCATGTGCGCCACGCCATGGAGGAGGACGGCGCTGCGCTGTGCGCCTTCTTCGCCTGGCTGGAAGACGCATTGGCCAGCGACGAGACGGTAACCGAGCTGAACGTCGACGAGCGTATCACCGCCGCACGCGCTGAGCGCGACGGCTTCGTCTCGCGGAGTTTCGCGACCATCGCCGCCTTCAACGCCAATGGGGCGCTGCCGCATTATCACGCCACGCCGGCGGCGCATTCCGTGATCGAAGGCGATGGTTTGCTGTTGATCGACTCGGGCGCCCAATACCTGGGCGGCACCACCGACATCACCCGTGTGGTGCCGGTGGGCGAGATCGACGCGGCGCACCGGCGCGATTTCACCCAGGTGCTCAAAGGCACCATCGCGCTGTCGCGTGCCCAGTTCCCGCGTGGCATCCCATCGCCGCAGTTGGATGCCATTGCCCGCGCGCCGCTGTGGGCCGCAGGGATCGACTATGGGCATGGCACCGGGCACGGTGTGGGCTATTTCCTTAATGTCCACGAAGGGCCACAGGTGATCGCGTGGTACGCGTCGCCGACGCCGCAATCGGCCATGCAACCCGGCATGATCACCTCGATCGAGCCGGGCGTCTATCGGCCGGGGCAGTGGGGCGTGCGCATCGAGAACCTGGTGTTCAATCGTTCGGCTCAGCCCAGTGACTTCGGCGAGTTCCTGCATTTTGAGACGCTCACGCTGTGCCCCATCGATACCCGAGCCATCGATATTGCACTGCTCGATGATGCGGAAATCGCCTGGCTCAACGCCTACCATGACGAGGTTCGTCAACGCTTGATGCCCAAGGTCGAGGGGCCGGCTCGTGATTGGCTCGAGCGGCGTACGACGCCCATCGCCCGCTAAACACTCGCCACACGTTAAGAAATGCCGGGCCCATGGCTCGGCATTTTTCTGACAATAGCCACCTGGCGGCCGATGTTCGAGAATGGGAAGGGGCGTGTCGCGTCCATCGTCATGAGCTATCTGGGCCACCAAGGAGACTCGTATGCCGGTCAGTCAGGAGCGTATCACGCCCTTCCAGCTTGTCGTTCTGGTGCTGTCCTTCTACGTGATTGGCGCCTTGTTGGCGGATCTTTTCCTGACGCTGCCGACCGAAGTCTCGCGGCTGCTGGGCTACATGGACTGGGTGGTGTGCGTGTTCTTCTTCGTGGATTTCTGCCTGCGCTTTCGCGCCGCTCCCGACAAGTGGCGCTACATGCGCTGGGGGTGGCTCGACCTTCTGGCTTGTATCCCGCCGGGGCCTTTCCAGGGGGCGCGATTGTTCCGTGTCGTGCAGATGCTGCGGGTGATCCGTGCGCTGAAATCCCTGCACATGATCTGGCGGGTACTGTTTCGCAATCGTGCCGAGGGGGTATTTGCTTCGGCGGCGACCGCCACGTTGCTGCTGGTGGCGTTCGGGGCGATCACCATGTTGCTGGTCGAGTCACCGCATCCACAAAGTCCCATCGACACCGCAGAGGAAGCGCTGTGGTGGGCCTTCGTGACGGTGACCACGGTGGGCTATGGCGATTATTACCCGGTCACCACCCTGGGTCGGGTCGTGGCGATCTTTCTCATGGTCGGCGGTGTGGGGCTATTCGGGAGTTTCGCGGCGTACATCGGCTCGTTGGTGGTGTCCGATGACAGCGAGCATGAATCGCGACAGCACAAGGCGGACCGCGAGATGATGCGGCATCTTTCCCGACAGATCGAAAGCCTGAACGCCGAGGTTACGTCCCTGAGGACGCTGCTGGAAGCGCGGGACTCGGAAGGCGCCACGCCTCGGGCGCCGGCGACGCGCGACAAGGATTGAAGAGAACTATCGCTATCATGCTAACAATTTATTGGTGGCACGAGCCGCGTAGGGATAAAGTAAGCGGCATCTGGTGCTCATCAGATGTTCCATCCCTGCATCGTTTCGCGATGCACCCCTAGTAGTACCCTGCCTCGACCCGCGCAGCCCCCTGGCGCGGGTTTTTTTATGTGCCGTGCCCCTGACATGAAAACGCCCATGCGGCGTGAACCGCATGGGCGTTTTCGGTTTGCGCCGGCGTTGTCCCGACGTTGTGACAGCGGCGCTTACAGCGCGGCGATCTTGTCGCGTTGCTCGCTGAGGTGCTGACGGCTGGCCTGGGCGTCGGCGAGCTTGGCGCGTTCTTTCTCGACGACCTCGGCGGGGGCCTTGCTGATGAAGCCCTCGTTGCCGAGTTTCTTCTGGATGCCGCCGATGAACTTGTCCTGCTTGTCGATTTCCTTGGCCAGGCGAGCCAGTTCGGCGTCCTTGTCGATCAGCCCCGCCATGGGCACCAGCACTTCCATGTCACCGACCAATTGGGTGGCGGCGAGCGGAGCCTGGTCGGGATCGTCGAGCCAAGTAATGCTCTCGAGCTTGGCCAACTTGGAGAGGAACAGCCGATAGGCTTCCAGGCGTTCGCGGTCGGCTTCTGCGCCCTTGGTGAGCAGTGCCTTGAGCGGCTTGCCGGGGGCGATGTTCATCTCGGCGCGGATATTGCGCACGGCGATGATCACGCCCTTGAGCCATTCGATATCGCGCGTGGCGTTCTCGTCGATGCGGCTCTGGTCGGCCTGCGGCCAGGGTTGGGCCATGATCGAGTCATCGCCGCCTTTATGGGTGCCGGCCAGCGGCGCGACGCGTTGCCAGATCTCTTCGCTGATGAACGGCATCATCGGATGCGCGAGGCGCAGGACGGTTTCCAGCACCCGCACCAGCGTGCGGCGCGTGCCACGCTTGGCGGCGGCAGTGGCGTTGTCGTCCCACAGCACCGGCTTGGAGAGTTCCAGGTACCAGTCGCAATACTCGTTCCAGACGAAGTCGTAGAGCGCCTGCGAGGCGTGGTCGAAGCGGAACTCTTCCATCGCGCGGGTCACCTGGGCCTCGGTCTGCTGCAGACGCGAGACGATCCAGCGGTCGGCCAGCGACAGCTCCACTTCACCCTCGTGGCCGCAGTCCTCGCCCTCGGCGTTCATCAGCACGTAGCGCGAGGCGTTCCACAGCTTGTTGCAGAAGTTGCGATAGCCGTCCAGGCGGCCCATGTCGAACTTGATGTCGCGCCCGGTGGTGGCCTGCGAGAGGAAGGTAAAGCGCAGCGCATCGGTGCCGTGGGGCTCGATGCCTTGCGGAAACTCGTCACGCGTGGCCTTGGCGATGGCCTTGGCCTTTTGCGGTTGCATCATGTTGCCGGTGCGCTTGTCGATCAGCGCGTCCAGGTCGATGCCGTCGATCAGGTCGATGGGGTCGAGCACGTTGCCCTTGGACTTGGACATCTTCTGACCCTGGCCGTCGCGCACCAGGCCATGCACGTAGACCTTCTTGAAAGGCACCTCGTCGGTGAACTTCAGCGTCATCATGATCATCCGCGCGACCCAGAAGAAGATGATGTCGAAGCCGGTGACCAGCACGCTGGACGGGTGGAAGGTCTCGAGTTCCGGGGTCTGCTCCGGCCAGCCCAGGGTGCCGAAAGTCCACAGGCCTGAGCTGAACCAGGTATCGAGGACGTCTTCGTCTTGGGTGAGGGCCACGTCGGCGGCGAGGCCGTACTTGTCGCGGGCTTCCTCGGCGCTGCGCGCCACGAAGACATTGCCATCCGCGTCGTACCAGGCCGGAATGCGATGCCCCCACCACAGTTGGCGCGAGATGCACCAGTCCTGGAGGTCGCGCATCCAGGCGAAGTACATGTTCTCGTAGTTCTTGGGCACGAACTCGATGTCGCCGTTCTCCACCGCGGCGATGGCCGGCTTGGCCAGTTCCTCGACGGCCACGAACCATTGATCGGTCAAGAGTGGCTCGATGACGTCGCCGGAGCGGTCGCCATAGGGCAGGGTGTTGTTGACGGTTTCGATCTGCGCCAGCAGTCCGGCGGCCTGCATATCGTCGACGATGGCCTGGCGCGCCGCGAAGCGGTCGAGCCCGACGTAGGCGGACGGCAAGGCGGTGTCGATCTCGCCGAGCGGGCGGCCCTGGATATCGAAGGCTTCGGCGCGCGGCAGGATGCTGGCGTCCGGGGTGAAGACGTTGATCAGCGGCAGTTGCTGGCGGCGACCGACCTCGTAGTCGTTGAAGTCGTGGGCGGGGGTGATCTTCACGCAGCCCGAGCCCTTGTCCATGTCGGCATGCTCGTCGGCGACGATGGGAATGCGACGCCCAACCAGCGGCAGTTCGACGAACTTGCCGATCAGCGAGGCGTAGCGCGGGTCCTCGGGATTGACGGCGACACCGGTGTCGCCGAGCAGCGTCTCGGGGCGCGTGGTGGCGACGATGAGGTGACCCTGACCGTCATCGGTGGTCACGCCGTCGGCCAGCGGATACCGGAAATGCCAGAATTGGCCTTGCTGATCCTTGTTCTCGACTTCCAGGTCGGAGATCGCGGTATGCAGTGTCGGGTCCCAGTTGACCAGGCGCTTGCCGCGATAGATGAGCCCCTCGTCGAACAACCGCACGAAGACTTCCTGCACCGCCTTGTAGAAGCCGTCGTCCATGGTGAAGCGCTCACGCGACCAGTCGACGCTGGCGCCCATGCGGCGCAGCTGCCGGGTGATATGGCCGCCGGATTCGTGCTTCCACTCCCAAATCTTGTCGGTGAAGGCGTCGCGCCCCAGGTCGTGACGACTCTTGCCGTCTTCCGCCGCGACCTTGCGTTCCACCAGCATCTGCGTGGCGATGCCGGCGTGGTCGGTGCCCACCTGCCACAGCGTGTTGTATTGCTGCATGCGGCGCCAGCGAATCAGGGTATCCATGATGGTGTCCTGAAAGGCGTGGCCCATGTGCAGGCTGCCGGTCACGTTAGGCGGCGGAATCATGATCGAGTAGGGCTCGCCCTGGCCCGAGGGGGCGAAACGGTTGGCGTCTTCCCAGCGCTGATACCAGCGGGTTTCGATCTGATCGGGTTGGTAGGTCTTGTCCATGGGCGTCGGTCGGCTCTTGAAATACGGTCATCACGGCGCATGGCCGTGGCGAAAAATGCCGACAAGTATAACCCCGTAAGCGGGGTGACGTCATGGCGGCGCTCAGCCCGCGGCGTTGCGTGAGGTGCCGGTGAGGTCGTTGGCTTTGACGGGGTAGCCGCGCTTTTTATAGGTCTGCCAGCAGGCGCGCTTGGCGGTCAACACATCCTGATGCTGGTTGATGATCTCGGCGACGCGCTCGAAGCGTGAGAACCACTCGGGAATCTCAGGGTGCAGGTTGAGCATCGCCTCCACACCGGGCTCCGGCGGCGTTTCCCAGCCCAGGGTCACCGGCGGCAGGGGATCGACTTCGTCGGCCAGCACCGCGTGAGGCAGGTAGCTTTCGGGCTTGAAGGTCCACAGCCGATCATCGAGATCGCGCGCCATGGCTTCGTCCTCGGTGTGGATATGCAACCGATAACCCTTGCGGTGGATGGTCTCCGCCAGCCGGCAAGCGAAGTCCAACCGCGCGTCGAGCGTGGTATCGGGCAAGATGTAGAAATCGACTTGGGTCATGGGCCCCTTCGGGGAGTCGTAAGTTGTAAGAGCGGCGCTACGCGCCTGGAAGCTGGAAGAAAGACAATCCCGGCTACGAGCTACGAGCTACGAGCTACGAGCTACGAAAGGTAGACTATCTGATTCTTTGGCTTACAGCCCAACACCCGAGCGATTGAGCGAGCTAGCCTCAGGCAAGGCGAATCCAGCTAAGCGAGCGCAGTTGAGGGTTCTTCAATGAGCATCGCGAAGCTGGATTCAACGCCGCCTGGGCGACGCGCAGCCAATCGATGTTGACTAAACGCCGCCGTCGGTATCGATCAACGCGCCGGTAATCAGCATCACTTTCGTCATCGTGACCTCCTTGCCGTAAAAAGCGGACGACACGGCCGGGCCGTGCCATCGTATGAGGGACTCTTTATCAGGCTGATTCAGCCGAACCGATTCAGTCAGCCTAGGCGTCTCAGGCCAGGCGTGTCAGCCAGTTGCGGGTGTCTTCGCTGCGGCCGTATTGCAGGTCGAGCAGTTCCTTGCGCAGGCGCTTGCCGACCTCACCGCCGCTATCCGCCGTGAGGCGAATGCTCTCGTCTTCGCTGCGCAGCTCGCCGACCGGGGTGATGACGGCGGCGGTGCCGCAGGCGAAGACCTCGGTAATCTCGCCGGACGCCGCACCGGCGCGCCACTCGTCGATACTGATGTGACGCTCCTCGGGCGTCAGGCCCTGATCCCGGGCGAGTTCCAGGATGGAGTCACGGGTGACGCCTTCGAGGATGGTGCCGGTCAACTTGGGCGTGACGATGCGCCCGTCCTTGTAGACGAAGAACAGGTTCATGCCGCCGAGTTCCTCGATCCACTTGTTCTCGGCGGCGTCGAGGAAGGCGACCTGGGCGCAGTCGTGCGCTTCGGCTTCTTTCTGGGCTGCCAACGAGGCGGCGTAGTTGCCTCCGCACTTGGCATAACCCGTACCGCCGGATGCGGCCCGCTTGTAATGCGAGGACAGCCAGATGGAGACCGGATTCACCCCACCCTTGAAGTACGCCGCCGCCGGCGAGGCGATGACGTAGTAATCGACCTCTTTGGAGGGCCGCACGCCGAGGAAGGTCTCGCTGGCGATCATGAACGGACGCAGGTAAAGGCTCGACTCCTCGGCGGCGCTGGCTGGCGTCGGTACCCAGACATTGTCCTGAGAGAGCAGTGCCTTGAGCGAGCCGATGAAGTCCTCGTCGGAGAGCTCGGGCAGTGCCAGGCGCCGCGCGGAAGCGCGGAAACGCTCGGCGTTCTTCTCGGGGCGGAAGGTCCATACCGAGCCGTCGGCATGACGGTAAGCCTTGATGCCCTCGAAGATTTCCTGGGCGTAATGCAATACCGCCGCTGCCGGGTCCAGCGTCAACGGCCCGTAGGGGCGGACTTCGTGGCCATGCCAGCCGACATCGCTCGTCCAGCGGATATGAGCCATGTGGTCGCTGAAATGACGACCGAAGCCGGGGTTCTCGAGAATCGTCTCGCGCAGGGCGACATCCTTGGGATGTGCATTAGGCCGTATATCGAAGCCTGAAGGGGTCACTGAAGTTCTCCGTCAAATCTGGCGCTCGGTCGGATGCCGAGAATGGCACAGGCGCGTCGGATGAGGAAAGGCCGGCGCGCCTGCTGCTTACGTTAGCATGCAAATTGTTTACTGCGAAGGGTCACTCGACGCTGGGACGCGTCTCGTTGGCCTCGGTTTCGCGGTCGAGCAAGTACTGGGTCAACAGGCCTACGGGGCGGCCGCTGGCGCCTTTCTTTTCACCCGAACTCCAGGCGGTACCGGCGATATCCAGGTGCGCCCAGGGATAGGCATCGGCGAAACGCGACAGGAAGCAAGCTGCCGTGATGGTGCCGGCGGGGCGACCGCCGATGTGGGCCAGGTCGGCGAAGTTGGAATCGAGCTGGCTCTGGTACTCGTCCCACAAGGGCAGGTGCCAGGCGCGGTCCCAGGCGTTCTCGCCGGCGTCGAGCAGGTCCAGCGCGAGATCGTCGTCGTTGGACAGTAGCCCCGAGGCGTGATGGCCCAGGGCGATGATCGCAGCGCCGGTCAGGGTGGCGATATCCACCACGCTGGCGGGCTTGAAACGCTCGATGTAGCTGAGCGCGTCGCACAGCGCCATACGCCCCTCGGCGTCGGTGTTGAGGATCTCGACGTTGAGTCCCTTGAGGGTCTTGACGATGTCGCCGGGCTTGATGGCGCGGCCATCGGGCATGTTCTCGGCACTTGCCACCACGCCGATGATATTGATCTTGGGCTTGAGCGCGAGCACCGTCTTCATGGTGCCGAAGACGCTCGCGGCGCCGCACATGTCGAACTTCATCTCATCCATGCCGGCTCCCGGCTTGAGCGAGATACCACCGGAATCGAAGGTGATACCCTTGCCGACGAGGACGTGGGGGGCTTCGTCCGGGTCCTCGGCGCCGCGATACTGCATGATGATCAGGCGCGAGGGTTCTTCGCTGCCCTGGCCCACGGAGAGCAGGGCGTTGGCGCCCAGCGCTTTCAGCGCGTCCTCGTCAAGGATCTCGACATCCAATGTGCCATCGGTATCCGCTGCCAGTTTTTGTGCCTGCTCGGCGAGGTAGCGCGGCGTGCAGACATTGCCGGGCAGGTTGCCCAGGGTGCGCGTCAGCGAGACCCCTTCGCCGACGGCGGAACCGATGCGCGCGCCTAGCTCGGCCTGAGGCGTTTCGTCCTGGTCGCTGACCAGTAGCGTCAGGCTCTTGAGACGCGGCGCGGGAGCAGGCTGCGACTTGAAGTCATCGAAGCGGTAGCAGGCACGATGCGCGGCTTCCAGTGTGACGCGAGCCTTCCAGGCGGTGTCGCGTTCGCCGACCGGCACGTCGGTGAACGTAGCGGCTACGTCGTCGAGCGGTAGCTTGACGATGGTAGCGAAGGCGGCGTCGAGGGCCTTGATGAGCTGGCCCTCGCCGCACTTGGCGCGCTCGCCGAGGCCGACGAGCAGCAAGCGCTCGGCGCCAAGGCCGGGCGCGAACGGGATCAGTTGTACGTTGCCGAGGCTGGGCTCGAAGTCGCCCCGGTCGAGAAGCTGGCCGATCAGGCGTTCACTGGCGTCGTCGAGCTTGTCCGCCGCCGGCAGCAGGTCCCCATCCTTGAAGACGGGCACGATCATGCATGCCGTTTCGACCTTGGCCGGGTTGACGTTGATTACGGGGGATTCCATGAAGTCTCCACACGACTGAGCTGACATGACTTGTCTCGTGGCGAGACAAGTGTCCGGGTATTCTGGATAATGCCGACAAGGATGCCGGCGCTGAACGTATTCCAGTGTACGCAAAGCCGGAACGCAATGCATGGGGAGGGTGGTCGAAGGCTGCATTGGGCCCTGCAAGGGGTCGTCGTGGACCAGGGAGCCGACCCGGGAGAAGACGCTTGATCGTATTCCGCTATTTAACGCGCGAGATCCTCGCCACCATGGCTGCCGTGGCCGGCGTGCTATTGCTGGTGATCATGGGCAGCCGCTTCATTCGCTATTTCGGCGATGCCGCGCAAGGGGATATTCCCGCCAACATTCTCGGCACCCTGATGCTTTTCCATCTGCCCGGGTTCATGGAGCTGGTGCTACCGCTGTCGTTCTTTCTCGGCATTTTGCTGGCGTTCGGGCAGCTTTACCTCAATAGCGAAATCACGGTGCTGGTGGCCTGCGGCATCAGCCCCAACCGGCTGTTGCGAGTGACGCTGTGGCCGGCAGTGCTGGTGGCAATTCTGGTGGCCGTGTGCAGCCTGTGGCTAACCCCGAGTGGAGCCCGCCACAACGAGATGGTGCTCGAGGAACAGAAAAGCCGGCTCGATTTCTCGGTGCTGCAACCGGGGCGTTTCCAGGAGTTCGGCAGCGGGCGTACGGCCTATACCGAGAGTCTCAACGATGACCGCTCGCGGATGGAAAACGTCTTCATCAGCGAACGCCAGCCACGCAACGATGGCACACCGGAGACGGTGGTCACCCGTGCCGAAGGCGGCTATCAGACGGTCGACGAGGATACCGGCAGCCGCTTTCTGGTGCTGACCGATGGCGAGCGCTATAGCGTCGAACCAGGAAAGAACGTCGCCGAGCGGTTGCAGTTCGACACCTATGCAGTGCGTCTTTCACAGTCCAGCGAACGCATCAATCTCGACGCGGCCGAGCTGACCTCGACGCCTGAGCTCATCGAGCGGGGTGGCAATGAAGCCTGGGCGAACCTGCAGTGGCGGCTTTCCATGCCACTGATGGTGCCAATCCTCACCCTGCTGGCGCTGCCGCTGTCGCGCGTCAATCCGCGCCAGGGACGTTTCGCCAAGTTGATGCCGGCGATCTTCTTGCACATCAGTTATTTGAGTTTATTGCTGGCGGCACAGGACGCCATCTCGCGTGGCTCGCTGGCGCCCTCCATCGGCATGTGGCCGATCCACTTGGGATATCTGCTGTTGGGGATCTGGATGACACGCCGTGATCAGCGCCGAGGGGGCCGCACATGATTTTCGACCGTTTCGATCGCTACATTGCGCGCAATGTGCTGTCGGCCATGCTGGTCGTGCAGGTCATGATCCTGGGGCTGGACCTGGTCATTTCCTATATCAACGATCTCGGTGACGTCGAGGGTAACTACAGCGCTCTGGACGTCTTTGCGTATCTGCTGATGCGCCTGCCGTGGCGGTTTTATCAGTATGCACCGGTAGGCGTGCTGATCGGCGCCTTGATCGGCCTGGGCAGCATGGCATCGAGCAACGAGTTGACGGTGATGCGCGCCTCCGGGCGTTCGCTGGCCCGTATTCTGTGGGGTGCCATGAAGCCGTTAGGCTTGGTGATCATCCTGACCATGGCGGTCAGCGAATGGGTCAGCCCGGTGACCGAGCAATACGCGGAAGCCTGGCGTCTGGAACAACTCGAGGGCGAGGGTGCGATCCTCTCCGAACGCGGCGGCTGGCAGCGCGAGGGCGATGACTTCTATCGCTTCGGCACCATCCGCGCAGACGACGTGGTCATCGATGTCACGCGATACCACTTCGATGGCACACAACTGGTCAGCGCCACGCATGCCGATCGTGCGGTCTGGGAAAACGGCAGCTGGCAATGGCAAAACATCGAGGAAACGCGTTTCGAAGATGGGCGGACCGTCGTCGAGACTACTGACAAGCGTACCTGGGAAACCTCGTTCACCCCCGCCCAGCTCAATCGTCTGTTGCGCCCATTGGAGAGCCAGTCGCCCAGCGACTTGTGGCGTTACGCCAGTTACCTGGGTAACCAGGGCCTCGAGGCGACGCAGCCGCTTCTGTATTTCTGGCAGAAAATGCTGCTGCCCTTCACCCTAGCGGGCTTGATGCTAGTAGCCGCGTCGTTCGTGTTCGGTCCGCTGCGCACCGTGGCTGCCGGCACGCGAGTATTCTACGGCATCATCGTCGGCGTCTCGTTCAAATACCTGCAGGATCTGCTGGCGCCGGCATCGATGCTGTTCGGCTTCTCGCCGGTATTCGCGGTGTTGGTGCCCACCGTGGCCTGCTATGCGTTGGGCATCGTGCTGCTCAGGCGTACCGGCTGACGGAAACGACACGCAAACCACAACGCAACGCCCCCGGCGCCGTGATTTCGACACCGGGGGCATTTTTCGTTGATTGCCGCGCTTGTCGCACAGGCCGCTTTCGCAATAAAGCCTAGCTCGCGAGGGCGTGATCGAGGCGTTCGAGGATGGCATCGACCTGGCGTGCGGGAACCACCAGAGCGTCGTCCAACGACGCCAGTGTATCGATGCGGTGCGGCAGTTGCGTGATCGCCAGCCCCATGCCCTCGTGACATTCCCCATGTTGATAACGCACGAAGGAGAGCTCTCCCAGGGCGTCGCGGCCACCGAGGTCGAGGCGCGCCAGCTTGCTGAAAGCATCGACGCTATCGAACACCGGTGCGCGTGTCAGCGGTAGATGGGTCAAGTGCCAGGCCAGCCAGCCGTCGCCGAGGCGCTCGGCATCGTCGCGCAGGGCGCGAAACCAGAGCTGAACCTGTTCGAGGCGATAGCGTGCCCATGCGGGCTTATCCATCCACAGCACGTCGGTGCTCTGGGTCGTGGCGGCATCGAGCTGGCCGGGCATGTACACCCATGACTCGGTGAGCTGTGCCAAGCCGGTGGGCAGTGGTTCCTCGAGCATGCGCTCGCCGAGCGAGTCCAGCGCCGAGTCGAGCTGGCTGGGCGCTTCCGAGTAGCCAACGTTATAGCGCCACACGCGTCCGGAAATCTCTTGAGTGACGATATGGTCTTCGTCGAGTGCCATATGGCTCATCAGGTCGCGAGCCTCGAGCGATGCATCCGCGAGGCCGGCGCGGCGCGCTTCTATGCACAGGCGCTTGAGCATCGGGTTGAGTGGCAAGCGGTGGTAGTCGCCGTAGCACTGACCGTCTTCCTGAAAGGGAGTGAGGTCGAGGTGCAGTCGCGGTGCGTCGCCGCTTTCGGCGTGACGTAGCGTCATGATATCTCTCTTGTAAACACTATATGCATCGCGGCGCGATGCAGGAAATGCCTACCCCGGTCACGAATTCCGCGTGACACTCATATTGCCTAGTACTTATGGCTTAGTACGGCGAACGTGCATCACGAGGAATTCTTGCCTTGCGCGGGTAGAATAAAATTTCGTTATCCACTTTATCGGATTGACGCAGAATTGCAAGCACGCTCCTTGAGGAGACGCTGATAGAAGATGCATTTTGGGCGTCTTTGGGGCGCCGCGCGCTCAGGCGATGAGTAGACGGCGATAGTCGCCCGGTGTGAGCCCATAGGCTGCCTTGAAGCGCCGCGTGAAGTGGCTGAGGCTGCGATAGCCCAGCGAGTAGCAGATTTCGGTGATGGGGGCGTCGGCCTCGCGCAGCCACTGCCGGGCGCGTGCCAGGCGCAGGCGCTGCTGGTACTCGCCGGGGGTATAGCCGACCTCGCGCTGAAACAGCCGGTACAGGCGCGCTTTGCTCATGCAGGCCTCGCGGGCCAATTGCGCCCCATCCAGAGGCAGCTCGGGGTGGCGTTCCAGCCAGGAAAGCGCCGCCGCGAGCCCGTGACGCGGCGGCGCCTGGCGGGCGTCGGCGAGCAGCAACTCACGCGATTGGGTCCGCAGCAAACGTACGATCAACTCGTCGATGCCCAGCCCGATCAGCGCGTCGCGGTCGGGGTGATTCTCGCGGAAGAGCCCCATCAAGCGTTCGATAAGCGCCTGGGTGGTTGGACTGTGCGGTACGTGCAGTGCCTGGGGATGATAGTGCCACTCGCCGAGCTCCCGCTCGCGTGGCTGGGTCTGGTTGAGGCGTTCGCTAAGGGCGTGAATGCGCGCGGGATCGAGATCGATGGTCAGGCAGGTAGTGGGCGCATCGGGGTGCGCATCGGGGAAGTCGATGCGCACTTCCTGGTGCGGCGCCAGTACGAAGCTCTCGCCTGGCAAGAAAGTTTCCGGTCCTTCGGTGGCGCCATTCATGACCTTGCGCCCTTGCAGCATGCCGCAGTAGAGCACCCGCTCGGCGCTCAGGGCGACATCCTGCGCGGGCCACCAGGTGTCGTAGATCGAAAGCTCCGCATGCGGGCCGGCATAACAGATGCGATTCTCGATCAAGCGCCGTGTGCGGGGCGTGTCCGCCAGTTGCTCGAGCGCGCTGGCGTTGTCCACTTGGGATGCCCGGGAGCGCGAATCGGGAGGCGTGACAGCGTGCATGGCGAACTCCTCAGCGGTACCGACGGTATGGGCGTGGATGACGCCCGTTACCTTGCAGTGTAGGCAAATTCAGTATCTGAGACTGGCAGACAAACGTCGGAGACTGGCAGGCAAACCGACGCCTGGCTGACAGGCCATGCTGAGGGCGATGCGTACTCATTTTCCAAGGGGCAGGGTCGCACACCAGACGATTCGCCCCGGCGCATTCACCCAAGGAGACACGCCATGATTCATGCACGTCCCGGCACCCCGGGTGCCGTCGTCGACTTCAAGTCGCGTTACGAGAATTTCATCGGCGGCGAGTGGGTGGCGCCCGCTGATGGTCGCTATCTGGACAACATCACCCCGGTCACCGGTGAAGTCTTCTGTCAGGTGCCGCGTTCATCGGCAGCGGATATCGACCGTGCGGTGAAGGCGGCACAGAAAGCCGCTCCGGCCTGGGGCAAGATGCCACCCGCCGAGCGCGCCAAGGTGCTGCTCCAGATCGCTGACCGTGTCGAGCAGAACATCGACAAGCTCGCCGTGGCCGAAACCTGGGACAACGGCAAGCCGATCCGCGAAACCAGCGGTGCCGACATCCCGTTGGTGGCGGATCACTTCCGCTATTTCGCCGGTTGCTTGCGTGCCCAGGAAGGCACCATCAGCGAAGTCGATGAGAACACCGTCGCTTATCACTACCACGAGCCCTACGGCGTGGTGGGCCAGATCATTCCCTGGAACTTCCCCATCCTCATGGCGACCTGGAAGCTGGCGCCCGCGCTTGCTGCCGGCAACTGCTCGGTGCTCAAGCCGGCCGAGCAGACCCCGGCCTCGATCAACATCTTCCTCGAACTCATCGCCGACCTGGTGCCGCCGGGCGTGATCAACGTCGTGCATGGCCTCGGTGAAGAAGCCGGCGAGGCGCTGACCACGCATGAAGGTGTCGCCAAGATCGCCTTCACCGGTTCCACGCCGGTAGGCAGCCATATCATGGCCAATGCCGCCAAGCGCATCGTCCCGGCCACGCTGGAACTGGGCGGCAAGTCGCCCAACGTCTACTTCGAGGACGTGCTCTCGCATGGCGACGCCTTCGCCGAGAAGTGCATCGAAGGCCTGCTGATGACCTTCTTCAACCAGGGCGAAGTGTGTACTTGCCCCTCCCGCGCGCTGGTCCACGAGTCGATCTACGACGAGTTCATGGCCCGCGCCATCGAACGCGCCAAGACCATCCGCCAGGGCGATCCGCTGGACACCGAAACGCAGATCGGCGCGCAAGTCTCCAAGGAGCAGTACGACAAGATCCTCTCGTACATGGACATCGGCCGCGAGGAGGGCGCCGAATGCCTGCTGGGCGGCGGCAAGACCACGCTCGAGGGCGAGCTGGCCGGTGGTTTCTACGTGCAGCCCACCATTCTCAAGGGCCGCAACGACATGCGCGTCTTCCAGGAGGAAATCTTCGGCCCCACGCTTGCCATCACCACCTTCCGTGACGAAGAAGAAGCGCTGGCCATCGCCAACGATACCGAGTTTGGCCTGGGCGCCGGGGTCTGGACCCGCGACATGAACCGCGCCTACCGCATGGGCCGGGGCATTCAAGCCGGACGCGTGTGGACCAACTGCTACCACCAATACCCCGCGCACGCCGCCTTCGGTGGCTACAAGAAATCAGGCATCGGCCGTGAGACCCACAAACTTATGCTCGACCACTACCAGCAAGTGAAGTGTGTGCTGGTCTCCTACAGCGACGACCCGATGGGGCTTTATTGAGCCTGGGCCGTTCGGGGCACTGCCCCGAACGGCATTCCCGTTTCATCAATAGTGGAGTCACCGCTCCATCACGGCTTCGGCGCACTCAAAGGCGCGCAGCGTTCGGCTGCCCGCCAACCGAGGAGAAATGACAATGGACAAGACGATGAAAGCTGCCGTGGTACGCCAGTTCGGCGAACCGCTGGCGCTCGAGGAGGTCGCGACCCCGCGACCGCAGCAGGGTGAGATCCTGGTCAAGATAGCCGCCTCGGGCGTGTGCCACACTGATCTGCATGCCGCCCACGGCGACTGGCCAGTCAAGCCCAGCCCACCCTTCATACCCGGTCACGAGGGCGTCGGCCATATCGTGGCGGTGGGCGAGGGGGTCAAGCACGTCAAGGAGGGTGACCGTGTCGGCGTGCCGTGGCTCTATTCTACCTGCGGCCATTGCGAACACTGTCTAGGGGGCTGGGAGACCCTGTGCGAGTCACAGCAGAACACCGGCTACTCGGTGAACGGCGGTTTCGCCGACTACACCCTGGCCGATGCCGGCTACGTGGGGCGGCTGCCCGACAACGTCGACTTCCTGGAGATCGCGCCGGTGCTGTGTGCCGGCGTGACGGTCTACAAGGGACTCAAGATGACCGATGCCCGTCCTGGCCAGTGGGTGGTGATCTCGGGTATCGGCGGTCTCGGTCACATGGCGGTGCAATATGCCAAGGCCATGGGCTTTAACGTGGCCGCGGTGGATATCGACGACGGCAAGCTGGCGCTGGCCGAGCGCCTGGGGGCCACCGTTGTCGTCAATGCCTTGAAGGCCGATCCGGCCGAGACCCTCAAACGCGAGGTCGGCGGTGCTCATGGCGCGCTGGTCACCGCGGTGTCACCCAAGGCCTTCGATCAGGCCCAACGCATGCTGCGTCGCGGAGGCACCCTGGTGCTCAATGGCCTGCCGCCGGGCGACTTCCCGCTGCCGATCTTCGATACGGTGCTCAACGGCATCACCGTGCGTGGCTCCATCGTCGGCACTCGACAAGACCTTCAGGAAGCGCTCGATTTCGCCGGTCAAGGCAAGGTCGAGGCCACCATCGCCACCGAGAAGCTGGAAAACATCAACGACGTCTTCCAACGCATGCTCGACGGCAAGATCGAAGGGCGGATCGTGTTGGACATGACGGGCTGAGCCGCCATGCCTTGAGACCGCTTCCACGTACTGAGTCGCTTCCGACTCAATCTTTGCCGCTTCCCCGGAAGCGGCATTTTTGTGGAGGGTGTTAGGTTTGGCGTGCAAGGCCATGCTTCTATGGCAGCTTTATACCCATTCCTTAACCCTGTTGTTGGCGTTGTCTGGAGGTATCTGCGATGGACCTGTATTGGCTGTTCCTGATCATGGCAACGCTCACAGTTCTCAGCCCAGGGCCGGGCGTCGTAATGACCCTGAGCAATTCGTTGCGGTTTGGCTTCATGGGGAGTCTTGGCGGAATAGTCGGTATTGCCTTTGGCACACTGCTCGTAGCGGGCATTTCCGCCTCGAGTGTCGGTGTGATATTGGCGACCTCGGCGGTTGCCTTTACGGCGATGAAGTTCCTCGGCGCCGCCTATCTGTTCTATCTGGGGGTTCGTCTTTGGCGCTCGCCGTCGCTTACGTTCGCTGAACGGCCCACGCAATCGCTAGGCTTTCGCCGCCGCTTTCTCGAAGGGCTGACGATACAACTGACGAATCCCAAGGCCGTGTTTTTCTTTCTCTCGGTCTTTCCTCAGTTCATCAGCCCACAAGGTAACTTCACCGCACAGTTCACGCTGTTGGTGCTGACCTACAGTACGCTGGTCATGGTGATTCACTGCCTGTATGCGTTCTTTGGGCAACAGGCGAAGGGATGGTTCGGCTCGCCAACGGGAGCACGCGTCGTCAACCGCATCGGTGGCGCGACCTTCATGTGCTTCGGGGCCGCCCTGGCCAGCGCGAAACGGTAAGGCAGGAGACACAGCCTGGCCGCACGAGGTCGGGCCGTCGCGGCAACGTGTCCTGCCGCTCGCCTCACCGTCTCAGCGAGCGTTGCTTAGCCACCATTGCTGCGCCGAAGCGATGGTGGCGGCTTGTCGGAGCACAGTACTTTTCAGACAGCGCCTACACCTTGCTGACGATCAGCGCGGCATTCACCCCACCGAAGCCGAACCCATTGCACAGCACGTGCTGGCAGCGGTGCTCGCGTGCCTCGCCCGAGACGAAGTTCAAATCGCTCAGGTCCGCGTCGGGGTGTTCCAGGTTGAGGGTTGGGGGCAGGCGATCCTGGATGGCCGCCAGGGCCGAGAAGATGCTCTCCACGCCGCCGGCGGCACCGAGCAGATGGCCGGTGGCCGACTTGGTGGCGGAGATCGGAATGCCGGGCAACGCGTCACCGAACGCGTTGCGCAAGGAGGCGATCTCCGCCCGGTCGCCGACCGGCGTCGAGGTGGCGTGGGCGTTGATGTGATCGATGGCCTCGGGTGCGAGCCCCGCCATCCTCAGCGCGGCCCGAATGGCCGCCGCGGCACCGGCGCCATCTTCCGGCCCGGCCGTGATGTGGTGAGCGTCCGCGCTGGTGCCATAGCCGCTGAGAAAAGCCAGTGGCGTCGCCCCGCGCGCCTCGGCGTGGGCCAGGGTCTCGATCACCAATAACCCCGCGCCTTCGCCCATGACGAAGCCGTTGCGGGCCTGATCGAAAGGACGCGATGCCTTGGCGGGCGCCTCCTGCTCGGTGGAGAGCGCCTTCATGGCATGGAAGCTGGCCAGCGAGAGCGGGTCGATACAGGCCTCGGCGCCACCCACCAGGGCCACCTCAGCCTCGCCGCTGCGGATCAGGCGCATGCCGTCGCCGATAGCCTGCACGCCCGCCGCGCAGGCCGTGACCGGGCAACCCAACGGCCCGCGCAAGCCATAGCGAATCGACACATTGCCCGCCGCCAGGTTGGCCAGGAAGGCCGGCACGGTGAACGGCGAGAGTCGTCGATGGCCGCGCGTCGTTAGCGTATCCTGCGCCTGGGTGATGGTCGGGAAGCCGCCGATGCCGGAGCCCACGATGGTGGCGGTGGCCAACCGGTCCTCATCGCTTGATGGGAACCAGTTCGCCTGGGTCAGCGCCTCCTCGGCGGCGGCCATGGCATAAAGACTGAACAACTCCATCTTGCGGCGTTCCTTGGCATCGGCCACGCGGTCGGGGTCGAAGCCCGCCTCCGGGTCGCTCTCCATGCCGGGAACCGAGCCGGCAACTTTGATCGGCAGATCGCCGGTCTCGAAGCGCGTGATCGAGGAAACGCCGGAACGGCCTGCCAGAAGGCGCTCCCAACTGGCGTTGACGCCGCAACCGAGGGGGCTGACCATACCCATGCCGGTGATGACGAGCGGTGATGACATGCGAGTGTCCTGAACTGTTGGAATTTACGCCACGCTAGCACCGGGCTTGATATGATCAAAATGCGCGTCAAACCTCGTACTTCTAGTGCAAAGCGCGTCACAGCGCCTCTATTTGACTGTCTAAATATAGCACTTTAATTTAAATGCATGGTTACCGTCTTGCGCGCATACCGCTATCGTTTTTACCCAACGCCCAAGCAGGTCGAGCAACTTGCCCGGACTTTTGGCTGCGTGCGCTACGTTTATAATCACTTTCTGCGCGAACGTACGGATTCTTGGTACGAGCGTCAGGAGCGCATGGGCTACAACGCCACCGCCAAGGCGCTCACAAGCCTCAAGAAGCAACCGGAGACGGCGTTTCTGGCTGAGGTATCCAATGTCTGCCTGCAACAGTCCCTACGACACTTGGATCGGGCCTTTGCCAATTTTTTCAAAGGCCAGGCGCGGTATCCTGCTTTCAAGAAGAAGCGTCGCAAGCAGTCGGCCACCTACATGGCCAACGGCTTTCGCTGGCGCGATGGTCAGCTCTGGCTAGCTAAGCAGCAAGATCCACTTAACATCCGCTGGAGCCGGCGCTTCTCGGGAGAGCCCACCAGCATCACCGTCAGCCTGGATACTGCCGGGCGTTACCACGTCAGCTTCCTGGTGGAGGAAGAACAGCTGGCGCTGCCGGTGACGCCGAAGATGGCCGGGATCGACCTGGGGCTGACGCACCGCGTCATCACCAGCGACGGTACCAAGTTCCCCAATCCGCGCTTCATCCGACAGACCGAGCGCAAGCTGGCCCACGCTCAGCGGGCGCTGTCGCGCAAGCGGCGCGGCTCGAACAACCGGGCCAAGGCTCGGCTGAAGGTGGCACGGCTACATGCCAAGCGGGCCGACCAGCGCCGCGATGCCACCCACAAGCTCACCACGCAGCTCATTCACGAGAACCAAGTCATTGCTGCTGAGAGCTTGCAGGTCAAGAACCTGCTCCAGAACCGGTCACTGGCCAAGGCGATCAGCGATGTGGGGTGGCACCTACTCACCCTCCAGCTTACGTATAAGGCTGAATGGTACGGTCGCGATTTCGTTCAGATCGACAAGTGGTACCCCAGCTCAAAGCGCTGTTTTCATTGTGGCCATATTGCCGACAAGATGCCGCTGAACGTCCGTAACTGGGACTGCCCGGCTTGTGGCACCCAAGGTATCGACCGCGACGTCAACGCCGCCCGCAACATCTTGCAAGCTGGCAAGGCGATCCTGGCGAGGGCCGACAAGCTCCGCCATCACGAGAACACTACCGTGGGGCACACGGGAGGCTAGGCCTGTGGAGCCTGTGTAAGACCGGCGGTGCCATCACCGAAGGCAACGGGCAGTGAAGCAGGAACCGGGAAGGCGACAACCTGGGAATCCTCCGACTTCAGGCGGAGGGGATGCCAACAAGATAATATTCAGCGTGTATTCAGCACCTATTCTGAGTAGCAGCGTGAGGTCGCCATGTCCGACTCGACGAATCGCAAGGCCAGATCGCGCGAGCGAATCCTTAAATCGGCTGTCGAACTGTTCAGCCGCCAAGGCTTCGAGAAGGTCTCCATCGGCCAGATCATGAAACTGGCCAAGATGACCCACGGCGCTTTCTATGCCCACTTCGCCTCCAAGGAAGCGCTGTACCACGCCTCGGTGCGAGACACCCTGGAAAGCAGCCGCGCGGCCAGGTTGGTCAAGGGGCCGCTTTCGGTGAAGCACCTCACGGAGCTGGTCTCCACCTGCTGGAATCTCCAGGAGCTGGAACGCAAGCACCAACCCGGGCCGGAGACGGTGCTGTTCAACGAGATCGGCAACGAGAACGCCGAGATCCGCACGCTCTTCGAAGCCTCCTACCTGCGCATGAAGAAGATGCTGGAAACCCGCCTCATCGCCCTCAGCCGCCTCAAGAAACTCCCCTTCGAACCTGACCGCGACGTCATCGCCGACAAGTCTCGCGTCATTCTCGCCTCCTTGGTGGGCGCCGTGGCCCTCGCCAAGAGCCTGCCCGGCGAGCAAGAGCGCCAGCACATCCTCGAAGCCGCCCAGCGCAACATCCTGCAGATGCTCGGCGTCGACCAGGACGGACTGGACAGCATGCTGGGCGACGCCAGCCAGTAGCTCCACCACCTCCAGCGTGAAATGCCTTGCGCTTTATCCTTTCGTGGGCATTGCTCTCCCTGTAACGGCTGGTTACGGTACAGAAAAGGCTACTTAAGAAGACTTATGACCAAGCAGTACGCAGGGACTACCGCATGGATGACAGCCGCTCATCGCCACATGCACAGGTAGGGGCGGTAGCGTTCCTGAAGGTTTTGTCCAGCCATTAGCCCAGCGGGCTATGTACGCTGGCAAAGCCTTTGCCCAGCACATGTGTATAAATCTGGGTGGTTTCCACACTCTTGTGCCTCAGCAGCTCCTGGACGGTGCGGATATCCGTGCCTTGGCTTAGTAGCTGGGTGGCAAAACTGTGTCGCAACGTGTGACAGGAACCGGGGCGCGGCAACGATGCCCCTTTCATTGCCTGCTTGACGGCTTTCTGCACCGCCGAGGGGGGATGTGATGAAGCACGACTTTGCCAGCATCATCGAAGCAGGGGCGGCTGGCCGGGAATAGCCATTGCCAGGCCAGGGAGATTCCGGCATTGGGATACTTGCGATCCAGCGCATGGGGAAGCGTCACGGGGACGTTGCCATGAAGCAGGCGGTAGTCAAGTTGCTGGTTGGCAATGGAGATTTGATACTGCAAAGAAGGGATGCAGGTTGCGGGTAGTAGGGTGGTTCTGTCCTTGTCCCCTTTGCCAGCTCTCACCGTGATGATTTGACGCTCGAAATCGATGTCACGAACACGTAGACGGCAGGTTTCGAGTACTCGTAACCCCGAGCCAGACATCAAGGTTGCCATCAGATGCATGGAACCGGATAGCTGATTCAGCACGCACATCACTTGCTCGTGACTCAGCACTACCGGCAGTCGGCGCGGTTGCTTGGCATGCGAGAACTCCCCGATATCTCCTAGAGGCTGATCGAGCACATGGCGATAGAGGAAAACGAGTGCATTCAGGGCCTGGTTCTGCGTGGCCGCCGCTACATGACGCTGTACTGCAAGATGCTCAAGAAAAGCCTGCACTCCGGAACCACCCATAATGGCGGGATGACGCAAGCCATTGAAACGAATGAAATAACGTACCCAGTAGCAATAAGTTTTGACGGTGTGAGGGCTGTAGCGTTTCACTCTCATGATGGCTTTCACGCGATCCATCAGCTTTGGCGGTTGGTTGTGAGTATCCATGAGTCCTCGTATTAGTGTATTTTTATACAGTATTATCAGATTAAGCACAACGCGCAAGCATGCGAATACTGCATAACGCGCCGAATTATGCTTAGCACAATGTGAAATCAATGGGTTAGGTGTGAAAAGGCGGGCTTGATAAGATTTCTTGAACGCGCGCGCTCGTTCAAGTGACAAGACGAGCGCGCTATCTAATACCTGTTAAGCAATGAAAGGAGAACCAAATTTGATTGACGAAAGTAATCCTGCTGGAAGGCTGCACAAAATTTTATCGGAAGCAAAACGACGTAAAGATCAAGAAAAAGTCCGAGTGGTTTGGGCGTCTGTGCTGGATATCGAGCAGGATGAAGTGACTGTTACTAAAGCAGTGGTAGAGCTGTATTCGCTTTCAAACGAGATTCAATCTCTAATCAAGATGAATAATCAACTTAATCACACGCTGTATTTGAAATCGTTCAATCAGATTAATAGAGCATTTTTTCCGCTAAACTTGGGTTCTAGCTGGAATTCGGTCAAAACACACCTGACCGATGAAGCACTTACAAGGTTACAGTTTTGTGCCGAAGAGTTGTCCACGTTCTATACAGAAGATACGTTGTCGGACGAGGATTTAACGGAAATAGTTTCAAAAATAGAGGCTTTATTCGAAGCGGTTTTTAATTCCTCGCTACCTGATGTGTTGCGACTCTCGTTCCTTGAAGAAGTGGAGCGCTTAAGAAGCTCGATTAGTATGTATAGAATTAAGGGTGCAAAAGGGCTCAAGGAAGCGCTTCAAGGAACCATCGGGGCTGTAGTGGCCAATCAAGAAGAGTTAAAAGAAGCTGCAGGCCAAAACCCTGATGTTCTACAGCGTTTAGGCGAACTTATTGATAAATTGGATTCTTTTACTGCTAGAGCGCTAAAGTTGAAGAAAATGGTAACAAAGCCCATTCGCTACTTGCTTGAGAAAGTAACGGATGCTGAGCTATCGGATGGTGCTCATGAACCGGACTTTGATGCTTAACAAAGCATTCCAGCGGACGAGCCGCTGAATGCGACGTTATGCATAAGGAGAATCAATGGAATCGTTTCATGCCATCCATGACTTCAAGGACGCACACGACCTTGAGACAGATCAAGTTGGTAACTTAGATTTCAGGGCATTCGTTGAGTACCGTAGCCCTAGCCGGAATGCATCAGAGATCACAAACGTAAAAATCATACGTAATGGGTACCAAGACGGTCAGATAAGCATAGAAGAATCAGGCGAGTTAGTCGCAGAGAATTATCACTTAGACTTTACCACCCAGTATCAAAAATATCGGTATTGTGAGGAAGGGAAAAAGTTGTCGGTGGCGGGTGGTTCTCCGAAAATGGGCGGTAAATATAGCGTCGCTATATCTCCAGTGTAATTGCATAACCATTGCAGGTACGGCGACGCCCTTTACATTGCGCCTTCGGCTCCACTCCAAGGGCGCGCATGCTGCAGGCGTTACATCGCAAAGGAGATGTGCGTGAAAATTTACGGAGATAGAAAATCAGGTAACTGCTATAAAGTTCAGTTGGTCTGTGATCTTTTAGGCATTAATCATGAATGGGTAGATGTCGATATCCTGGCTGGCGACACTAAATCTGACGAGTTCTTGGAAAAGAACCCCAATGGCAAAATACCTATGCTTGAGCTCGATGAGGGCGAGACCCTTTCTGAGTCAAATGCCATCATCAACTACTTGGCAGGAGGGTCAGATTTCTATCCAGAGAGTGGGCTGGCTCAAGCACGCATTCTGCAATGGCAGTTTTTCGAACAATACAGCCATGAGCCGTTTATCGCGGTAGCCAGATTTATCAATAAGTATCTTGGGCTTCCTGAGGAAAAGGCTGAGGAATATGCTTCAAAGCAAGCTGGCGGGCATAAGGCGCTGCAGGTTATGAATCAGCAGCTTGAGAGAACCCCATATATAGCAGGAAGAAACTTCACCACTGCGGACATTTCTCTATATGCCTACACGCATGTGGCTCATGAGGGTGGCTTTGAGTTGGAAGCCTATCCGGCTGTGCAAGCATGGTTAGATAGAGTGGCTTCATTGCCGAATTTCAAAGGCATGGCGTAAATCCGATGTAACAATAAGCAGCAGGCCGACCTTCGGCGGCTGTGCTAGGCGTTAGAGGTCGCTAGATGGAGCCAATGAAATTTCATTCTACGTCTCCAAAGAAAGTAAATTTGGCGGTGAGAAACATCGCTCGGCACCTCGAGCTAAACGTAGACGAGGCGAGACTTTTAAAATTTCACCGCCCAAAGGAATTCGACCCGGAACCACAGAACTGTTTTTTTAATGTGTGGGTACAGATGAACTATAGGGGTGGTGACAAGCAACACGGCTGGCTTATAACCCAAGACTCCACCAAGGATTTTATTGAGGCACAATTTCACGCCGTCTGGATAAATCCAGAAGGTGAGTTGGTTGATGTCACACCCCGGCCCGATGGTGAAAAGAGAACTATGTTCATACCCGACTATGCAAGAGAAATACGACTATCGGATTCTAACGGGCGGCCAGCAATACTGAGCTACGATAACTTCCGCGTGCTTCAAGGCCGAGCATTGGCTCAACTGGAACGAATCAAAGTCGTAATGCAGGATACAAGCTTTATTGAGGAACACGGGCTTTTACGGTCTTAGTCAAATGCTCTAACAATCGGCTGCACGGCGACCGATTTTCCGCCGCTTCGCGGCTCCAAACCGGCGCATGAGCCGGGCGTTATGCCCCTCAGGCCGACAAAGGAGTAGCTCTCCATGCAATTTATTCACACTGATCTTGGCCAAAGGAAAGGAGGGGAAATCGTTGAAGTGACTCTTACCAGCGGCGCGAATGTTCGACTCATGGACAGCAGTAACTTCAGTAGTTACAAGAGAGGACGTCGTCACAGATATACAGGCGGTTTGGCTAAAAAATCCCCCGTCAGACTGCAGATCCCATCATCAGGACACTGGCACGTGGCCGTTGATATGCAAGGGCTAAGAGGTAGCACCAAAGCATCAGTTCGTGTTTTGCCTGGAATGTTGCCTGCAATTCAAGAGCGTCCGTTGAGCGACGTTCCAAGCCTCGTTAGAGACGATGTGCCCCCGCCGACGGAAAAAGATGGGGAAACGCATGACGTTTTCATTTCTCATGCATCCGAAGATAAAGATGATTTCGTGCGTCCCCTGGCTAACGCTCTAATGGACGAGGATTTAAATGTTTGGTTCGACGAGATGACCCTTCGAATCGGTGATAGTCTAAGGCAAAAAATTGATAGGGGGTTAGCAAACAGTCGCGTGGGATTAGTGGTCTTATCTCCAGAATTTATCAACAAAGGCTGGACGAATTATGAGCTGGATGGGATCGTTACACGCACGGTATCAGGCGAGCAGATACTTCTGCCTATCTGGCACAATATAACTAAACAGCAGGTTATGGATTTCAGCCCATCCTTGGCTGACAAAGTGGCTCGAAGTACTGCTACCCATACGATCGAAGAAATCGCCTCTGAAATAGCGGAGCTAATCAGATCAAAAGCATAACAAGGCCAGTCACGGTGACGTCTACTACATTGCGGCTTCGCCTCCATTCCGTAGCCGCGCATGCTGGCTGGCGTTATGCAGGGAGAGCGAATGAGATATTTGACTGCTGACGATAGCGATGTGATGTTTCATCACAACCTTAAGTTCTGTAAGGGAATTCTTCAGTCACCGTCCATGATGCGTGAATTAGACCCTAACTTGAGTGGTGTCGTGTCTAGATACGAAGCTGTCCATACGGACCGCGAGAAGGAGGCGGTATTCGAGGAGGTCAGAAAGGCCCACTATCCGCATATCCCCAGTCGAATGGGCGCTCTTTATCTATTCCCAGATCTCGACACTGCGATCAAAGCTAACCAGAGATGGTGGGGTGGAAAACGTTCACTCTATGGAGCAATCATCCAAAAAGGCTCTTCCTCGTTCACCGCTGACTCCAAATGGCTAGATTGTACCGCTGCCGAATTTGAGGAAAGCGCCCATAGCTATTTTTCAGGGGAGCGCACAAATGATCCATGTCTCGAGGTCATCGTTATGGGGACTATAGAGGTTTAGGAAGCTCCGGTTAATGCATAACCAGTCATTCCAGTTCGTTCCGGCCTTCGGCCTCCACCGGACGCCCTTGTCAGGGCGCCGCTGAATATTGGCGTTATGCATAAGGAGAATCAATGGAATCGTTTCATGCCATCCATGACTTCATGGACGCACACGACCTTGAGACAGATCAAGTTGGTAACTTAGATTTCAGGGCATTCGTTGAGTACCG
Organism: Chromohalobacter canadensis; assembly: GCF_029544075.1. Taxonomy (GTDB): domain Bacteria; phylum Pseudomonadota; class Gammaproteobacteria; order Pseudomonadales; family Halomonadaceae; genus Chromohalobacter; species Chromohalobacter canadensis_A. The sequence continues at coordinate 148,598 of NZ_JAJQJH010000001.1, forward strand.
TAGCCCTAGCCGGAATGCATCAGAGATCACAAACGTAAAAATCATACGTAATGGGTACCAAGACGGTCAGATAAGCATAGAAGAATCAGGCGAGTTAGTCGCAGAGAATTATCACTTAGACTTTACCACCCAGTATCAAAAATATCGGTGTTGTGAGGAAGGGAAAAGTTGTCGGTGGCGGGTGGTTCTCCGAAAATAGGCGGTAAATATAGCGTCGCTATATCTCCAGTGTAATTGCATAACCATTGCAGGCACGGCGACGCCCTTTACATTGCGCCTTCGGCTCCACTCCAAGGGCACGCATGCTGCAGGCGTTATACCTTAGGGTGTGTTTATGAGTGATACTGACGGCAAGGAAATTCCAAAATGGCCAGACAGTTTGCCGCCACCTTCAGAAATGACAATGCTACCACCAGAGCATGTTATTTATAGGGAGTCCTTGATTGGAGAGGAAGATATCTACAACCTAGTTCATGACTTGTTCTACTTCCCAGAAGATAAGTATTTTCTGTACTTCGAATATGCAAGCCCTGTCATACCAGAAGCTTTGATATTGAAAAATTAGAGCATTTCGGTTTGGCTTTGAGGAAGTACGAGAACTTCTTTTATCGTCGTCCATTTGGTGACGATGAGCCAGATAGATATTCTTATATAAGGCTCACGGCTGCCGACATTAAGTATCCCTGGCATCAAAAGCTTGTTGACTCCGGAGCTTTGTATGGCCGAGTGCAAATAGAGCTAATGGAATGGGCTAAAAAAGATATTGAGCTTCAACGGCTAAAATCGATGAGTTCTAAAAATGAAGACCCCTTGCTCTTACAGCCAAACTTCATGGAGGTTGGTGTCGACTTAAAGAAAGTCCCATCGTGGCTTAAACGTGTTTTCTCTAAAAAGGTATAACAATCGGCTGTTGTCGCCCCTGGACTTCCCCCGGTTTAGTAGACACGCATCGATAACTCCCACGGAGGAGAAAACCGATGCCCGCAATCATCACGGGGAAGAAAACGCAACGTTACAGCACTAAGTTCAAGGTGAAGGCGGTCGAGTGGAGCCATCAGGCTCACCGAAGCGTCCAAGTGGTCGCGGAAGCGCTGGATATTCACCCGTTCATGCTGTCACGCTGGCGAAAGGAGTACCGAGAGGGAAAATTTGCCATGAAACGGGTCAAGAAAGCGCCTGCCGAGGCCAAGGAAAAGGTCAGGGAGCAGGATGAAGTCACCCGCCTCAAACACCGAATTGCGGAGCTTGAGGAGGAAAACGACGTTCTAAAAAGTTTTAACGTTTTCAGGCCGAGGAACGACGGAAGCGTTCCGGTTCGTCTGGAAACACCGGCAGCGATACAGCGTAAAATCGCTTTGCCAGCACCTGAGCATTTCACGCTCCGGCTACTACGCCTGGGTCAACCGCAAGCCAGGTAAACGAATGTCCGAGCGGGCTGTGCTGCTGTCCCAGATCCGCAAGATCTACGAGGACAGCGAGGGACGATACGGCAGGCCACGGTTTTATCAGGCGTTGCGCCGCGAGGGCGTCACGATGGGTGAAAACCAGGTCGCGAAGGTGATGCAGCAATGGGGGCTCGCGTTACCCGTATCTACCGGCGCTTGGCGAGGCGCCGTCATGAGCTGAAAGCGCCGCTTTTCAATTGATCCATCCAGCTACCGCTGAGTTCAGCCGCTAGGCGGCAAGCACGACCATACGTGTCGGGCGTCAGCAGACATGGAGCTATCCGGACATGCCTTTTATCGATATCCGTCCAGCGCTCGAAACCGATTTGGCAGACATCCAGTCCTGCGCACGAAGGGCCTATGCAAAGTACATCGGGCGCATGGAAAGGGAGCCCGCGCCAATGCAAGCCGACTTCTCGAGCCAGATCGCCGAAGGCTGCGTGGACGTAGCAACCTGCGAGTCGCAGTTCGTAGGGTACGTGGTGTTCTACCCCGAGGGTGACCACCTCCATCTTGAGAACATTGCAGTTCTGCCCGAGTACAGCGGCCGTGGCGTTGGGAAGCGCCTGATCGAGTACGTTGAACACGCCGCCAAGGAGGCTGGCTACGAGGCCGTTGAACTCTATACGAATGAAGCGATGACGGAGAATCTAGCAATGTATCCAAAGATCGGCTACATCGAGGTCGGCCGTAGGCGCGAATCGGGGTTCAACCGGGTGTTTTTCCGAAAGCAGGTATAGTTGGATGGGTAGCAAAGGGAGAAGCCGCCTAACAAATCGTTGCAGCGGACGTTTGACCTGCCGCCCATTTTTGCTGGCGCAAAAACGGCCGTTGCCTCAAACGCAGCTGAGCTCAGGTGTTAGTTCTTAAAGGAGACGTAGCCGTGACCTTATCGACGATCCTTTTATTCATACCAGCGAGCTTCGCTTTAAACATGGCTCCTGGACCCAATAACCTTCTTTCAATGGCGAATGCCAAACGTTATGGCGTAAAGGCAGCCTGTTGTGCTGGCATTGGTCGGCTTGTCGCTTTTGTGGGTATGATTACGCTCTCAGCTACAGGCTTGGCAACAGTGCTGCATACGTCTGAGAAGTTATTCCTGTTTATAAAGATTGTCGGCGGATTGTACCTGCTTTGGCTGGCTTTCCAGCTTTGGACTGCAGACCCAACTGACGGCGGTGAAGGCTCATCGGCGGGTAAAGGGCTGCTTCAACTGGCGAGACAGGAGTTTCTTTTAGCGGCTGGTAACCCAAAGGCTATTTTGATTTTTACGGCCTTTCTGCCTCAGTTTGTCGATCCTTCAGGTTCAATAGGGCTTCAGTTCTTGATTTTGGGTGCTCTATTTCTGATGCTTGAATGGATCGCGATAGGTACCTACGCCGTTTTCGGAAAGGTGTTGCGCCACTGGTTTTCTCGTCCGGCTATGCGTCAATTGTTCAATAGGATCTGTGCTGGGTTTCTTGGAAGCGCGGGGATTGGGCTGCTACTGGCTCGTCGTGAGTAAACACTAGCCAGCCGCGTAAGGCGGACGTCTTTGACCGGTCGTTGCTTAGCTCAGCGTTGGAATCATATTTGAAAGGGGAGTTGTATGTCTATTGATCCCATGTCTGTATGGGCGAACATGCAGTTTAAAATCTGGCCTGAACGGTACTGGATGTTGGAATTAGGTGATGCATCCGCTTCTGATGCTGCTAGTGTGTTTGTCGAATGTGATGACCGCTACTGTTGTTTGATCCGCGACCAAGCGGGTGTGTCAGCCATTGTCGAGGAAAAAGCATTTGAAAGATTAAAATCCGTAGTCAAAGTCAGGGAGTGCTTCGGTCCGTTCCGAGTCGTATCAACGGACGGAGATCTTCCATTCGACGTCATCGGATTCCTTCGTCCTGTTTTAGAATTGCTAAATAATGAAGGGATCAAGGCTGGCCCCCAGTGTGGTGCTGTGTTCGATCACCTGTTCATCTATGAAAGTGATGTTGAGCGTGCAAATGCTCTGCTAGAAGATTTCATTAGTAAGGCTCGGGAAGGTCAATAACTCTATCCATTAATTAACGTTGCTCGGGTGCTCCTTACGTCGCTTCACTTTATAAGGCCAACGGTGCGCTTCGCGATGCCATATGGAGAACGAATTGTTTATTAGCGAAGCCATTGAGCTGCAACTTCTCGACAAGAAGCACGTGGATGAGCTGTTTCGGCTCGTGGATACGAACCGAGAGCACCTGCGGGAGTGGTTGCCCTGGATCGATGCGAATACGTCTCCAACGGATACCGAGTCCTTCGTTAATTCGGCTATCAGCCAGCGTAAAGCCGGCAAGGGGCCGCAGTATGCGGTTTTCCATGAGGCGACCATGTGTGGCGTGTGCGGGTTTCATCCCTTTGACGTTACGAACAAGATCGGTGGCATCGGGTATTGGTTAAGCCAAGCCTATACGGGCAAAGGGATCATGACCTCGTCAGTGAAGGCGCTGATCGCCACTGGCTTCCAGGAGTACGGCTGGAATCGAATCGAGGTGGCATGCGCCACGGGTAACGGAAGCAGCCGTGCCATCCCAGGGCGCTTGGGCTTTACGCTTGAAGGGGTGCTCCGCGAGCGCGAGTACCTATACGGCAGGTATGTCGATCATGCCATCTACTCGATGCTGGCATCGGAATTCTCGCTTAACGAAGCGCAGCACCTGACAAGCCGCCGTGCATAGCGTTATCGCCCCACACCTTCCCCTCTTTAAGCCAAGGGGGCGCCACGTGCTGTTGAGGTGACAAAAAAACTCCCAATCCCTTCCATCCCAACCCACCCAGCAACTCTCTTTTTAGCCCACCTTTCAGTCACTTACCGGCACGTTAGCCGAAAGTCGAGCCTCCGCCGAGCGAAAAGATAGTGATTGGGGGTTGAAAGTCTTTATGCGAATCATTTACATTCCCTATCAGAGCGATCAGCGAGGTGATGGAATGTACGTATGCATATGCCGAGGCGTGACCGACAATGCCATTCGCGAGGCCGTTGAAGACGGTGCGCGTAGTTGGAGAGAAGTGCGCGAGCGCACCGAGTGTGCGACTCAGTGTGGCCGCTGTGCCTGCACGGCCAAGGCCATCACACGTGATGCCATCACCCAGGAAATGATGCCCAGCGCGGATCTCGCCTACGCCGTCTAGCCGTTGCATCGCTTATAAACGCTTCGCTGCGTACCGATCATCGCCAAACGCCGCTATCCCATTGGGTAGCGGCGTTTTCGTGTCTGGACTGAGTCATGCTTGTCTCCGCGAGGCGTGAGCGGAGTGGCAATCGTTCTCGCCTGTTATTTCCAATCCTTCACAAATGCGGCGTTTTCGCGGCAAGATCTTGTCTTAATTCGACTTTTTCGGCGAAATAGTCGATACTCCCTGTATCCCATGGCGGTGGCGGCTGGGCCGTGTCTGGCTGGCCATCTCGCCTTAAAACCAAATGAATCTGCAAGGGAGACGTGACGATGAAAGGTGATGCCAAGGTCATTCAGTACCTCAACACCGCACTGGGCAATGAGCTGGTCGCCATCAACCAGTACTTCTTACACGCCAAGATGTACAAGGACTGGGGGCTGGCCAAGCTGGCCAAGTGGGAATACGACGAATCCATCGAAGAGATGCGCCATGCCGACGAGCTGATCGAGCGCATCCTATTCCTCGAGGGCATTCCCAACCTGCAGGATCTGGGCAAGCTGCACATCGGCGAGAACACCAAGGAAATGCTCGAGTGCGACCTCGCCATCGAGAAGACCGGATGGCAGGATCTGGTCGACGCCATCGCTTATTCCGAGGAAGTGCGCGATTACGTCAGCCGTGACCTGTTCCGCCGCATCCTCAACGACGAAGAAGAGCACATCGATACGATCGAGACTGAACTCGGCCTGATCGACAAGGTGGGTATCCAGAACTACCTGCAGCAGCAGATGAGCGCCGACGACGAGTGATCGCGTCGCTGCCATGCTGATACGAGATGCCCGCCAATCGGCGGGCATCTTGCGTTACGGCGGATGGAACGAGGCGAGGCCTTAGCCCAGGTCGTTGACCAGTAGCGCTTCGATATCGGCGGTACGTTCGGCCAGCGTGGCCTCGTCGGGGGCGAGCACCGTGATATGGCCGATCTTGCGGCCGGGGCGGGGCGCCTTGTGGTAGTCGTGCAGGTGCGCGCCGGCAACGCTGAGCACGGCGTCACGCTCGGGAAAGGCGCCGATGATGTTGAGCATGGCGCAGGGCACGAGCCGCGTGGTCTCGCCAAGCGGCAAGCCGGCGATGGCGCGCAGGTGGTTCTCGAACTGGCTGGTCGTCGCGCCTTCGATGCTCCAGTGCCCGGAATTATGTACGCGGGGGGCGATTTCGTTGGCGAGCAGCTCGCCGTCGCGGGTGACGAAGAATTCGAAAGCCATGACGCCGACGTAATCCAGCGCCTCGAGCACGCGTGTGGCGTAATCGGTGGCTTTGGCTTGCAGCGGGTGATCGGGCTGCGGCTCGGCGCGATGCAGGATGCCCTGGCGATGCTCGTTGCGCGACAGCGGCCACACCCGCACCTCGCCGTCGCGGCCACGAACGGCGATGGCCGAGACTTCGTGGTCGAAGTCGACGAAGCCTTCCATGATCAGCGGCACATCGCCTAGCTCGGCGACGCTACCGGGAACGTCCTCGGCGTTGCGCAGTACCTTCTGACCCTTGCCGTCGTACCCCAGGGTGCGCGTCTTGAGCACCGCCGGCAGGCCGATCTCGGTTACCGCGTGGTCCAGGTCGTCCTGGCTCTCGATCAGCGCGATGGGGGCAATGGCGATGTCCAGCGACTGGAACAGCGATTTCTCGGCGCCACGGTCGCGTGCCGTTTCCAGCGCCTTGGCCGGGGGAAAGGCCGGGCGCTGCTCGGCGAGCTGGGCCAGGGCCATCGTCGAGACGTTCTCGAATTCGAAGGTGAGGACGTCACTAGCCTCGATCAGCGCCTGGTGCGCTTCCTCGTCGTCCCACTCGGCGCAGAGATGGACGCCATGGATGGCGGCGCAGGCTTGGGTCGACGGATCGAGAAAGGTGAAGCGCATGTCCAGCGGTGCGCCCGCTTGCGCCAGCATCCGACCCAGTTGGCCGCCGCCCACGATACCGATATTCATTCATTCCTCCTGCGTGTCGTCGGTGGGACGCGGGTCAGGCGCGTCGAGCACCTTTTGTGTCTGTGCGTCGCGATAGGTTTCCAGCGCCTGACGAATATCCGGATACTTGTTGCCCAGCATGGCGGCGGCGAGCAGGGCGGCGTTGATGGCGCCGGCCCGGCCGATGGCCAAGGTGCCGGTGGGAATTCCCGCCGGCATCTGGACGATGGAGAGTAGCGAGTCGACGCCGCTGAGCATGCTCGATTGCACGGGCACGCCGAGCACCGGCAAGGGCGTCTTGGCAGCGGCCATGCCGGGTAGATGCGCGGCACCGCCGGCCCCGGCGATGATGACTTCCAGGCCGCGGTCGGCGGCGCCGGCAGCGTAGTCGAACAGCAAATCCGGCGTACGGTGGGCCGAGACGACCTTGACCTCGTGCTCGATACCCAGTGCCTCGAGCGTGTCGACGGTGTGACACAGGGTCGCCCAGTCGGACTTCGAGCCCATGATGACACCAACCAGTGCGCTCATGCGTTCTCTCCTTCGGATGTGTGGCAACGTCATGGCGTCGCGCGAAACGAGAAGCGCGGCATTATAGCATTGCAGGCTGCGTGGAGCAGCGGCATACGTCGCTCAGCGGAAGGCGGCTTCGAGTTCGAAGCGCGGCACCGGTTCGCCGGCGACTTCGACGGTCTCGCAGAACATCGTCAGGGGGCGCACCCAGAGGCCGTAGTCGCCGTATAGCGCGCGATAGACCACCAGCGGCTCTTCGGTTTCGCTGTGATGTGCGACGCCCAGCACTTCATAGCTGGCGCCCTTGTAATGACGATAGATGCCGGGGATCGGGCGTGTCTCATGGCTCATGAGGGTATCTCCGTAACGTGGGAATCGGCCGGTTCGCGCTCGGCTTTGGCGGCGAGCCGTGCGAGCGTGCGCGAGGCGGCCACGAAGCCGAAGCTCCCGGTGACGAAGGTGGCCGCACCGACGCCGGAAGCGCAGTCGAGACGCGTGGACTCGCCATTGCCGGGTTTTTGCTGACAGACCTCGCCATCGGCGTTGGGGTAGACGAGCTGCTCGTCAGAGTAGACGCATTCGACGCTGAAGCGTCGCTTGGGATTGCGCGAGAAGCCGAAATCCCGCCGCAGACGCGCGCGCACCTTGGCCAGCAGCGGGTCGTGCTCGGTGCGCGTCAGGTCGGCGACGCGGATCCGCGTGGGGTCGGTCTGGCCGCCCGCCGCGCCGGTGACGGTCAGGCCGATCTTGCGGCGCTTGCACCAGGCGATCAACGCGCTCTTGGCGACAACGCTGTCGATGGCGTCGATGACGTGATCGGCGTCCTCGGGCAGGCGCTCGGCGAGGTTGGTCGGCGTCACGAAGGCGGTGTCCGCATGCACGGTGATCCCGGGCTGAATGGCACGGCAACGCTCGGCCAGCACCTCGACCTTGGGCCGGCCGATGGTGCCGTCCAGCGCGTGCAACTGGCGGTTGACGTTGGATACGCAGACATCGTCGAGATCGATCAATGTCAGGGTGCCGATGCCGGCGCGGGCCAGGGCCTCCACGGCCCAACTGCCGACGCCACCCACGCCGATGACCACCACGTGCGCACGGCGGAAGAACGCGGCGGCTTTAGCGCCGTACAGTCGGCGGATGCCGCCGAAGCGGAAATCATAATCGTCGTGCATGTGATCTTTCCTCGTTACCGGTCGTGGCCGGTGGGCCATAGCGAAACAGGGCGCGTCGCGTGCCAGTCGACGCGTGTCGCCGGGGCGTGGCCCTGCCAACCGAAGCGCGCGAATAGTGTGTGCATGTCGTCGGCCAGGGGTGCATCGAGCTGCAACGTGCGCGCTTGCTCGGGGTGCCAGATCGTCATGCCCACGGCCGCCAGCAACAGGCGCGGGCTTTCCAGATGATCGCGGAAGAAGCGGTTGTGGGCGCCCTTGCCGTGTTTGGCGTCACCGATGATCGGGTAGCCACGCCGCGAAAGGTGGCGGCGAATCTGATGCCGTCGGCCGGTCCAGGGCTGTGCTTCCATCAAGGAATAGCGCACCTGGGGGTAACGGTCGATGCGTACCGGCAGTTCGACGCTGTCCAGGCGACGCACGGCGGTCCAGGCGGCAAGCTCGGGCATTTCCGACTTGGGGCGTTTGCCGTCTTCCTCGCGCAGGCCGTAATCGAGCACGTCTTGCTCCGGGCCGACGCCACGGACCACCGCCAAGTAACGCTTATGGACGCGATGCGCGGTGAATTCCTCGCCCAGCGCCTTGGCCATCTCCGGGTCGAGGGCGAAGAGCAAAAGCCCCGAGGTTGGCCGGTCGAGCCGGTGCACCGGATAGACGTGGCGCCCTAGCTGATTGCGCAGGGTTTGCAGGGCGAATACCTGCGCATCGGCGGCGATCGCACTGCGGTGGACGAGCATGCCCGAGGGCTTATGCACGGCAACCATGCGCTCGTCCTGATAAAGTATGGGCAATTCCGACGTCATGAAGGGGCCTTCGGCTCGCTCGAAGGGCGCCTATTGTCGATCTTGCCACCAAGGATGTACAGCCGATGATGCTAGGGGTCGTCACGGGCCTATTGGGTGCTCTGTGTCAGGCGATTTATTATTTCGTAGCCGCCTATGTGGGCAGCCGTTACACGCTATCCACGCGCGCCATGCTGGTGTTTTCCCATCTATTGATGGGCGGCGTCTCGTTGCTGGGAGTGGCGCTGCTGCTGCCGGGCAGCGGTGCGCGCCTGGAGGCGGTATGGTTGCCGCTGTTGGCGATGAACGTGTGCTACCTCGGAGGCCAGGCGGCGCTGTTTCGTGCGCTGCGGCGCGACGTGGCATCGCGCGTCTCGCCGCTGCTGGGCCTCAAGGTCGTGCTGCTGGCCGGCGTGACGGCGCTGGCGGCAGAGCAGGCGTTGAGCGTTCTGCAGTGGGCGGCGGTGATCCTATGTGGCGGCGCGGCGCTGGCCATGAGCCTGGCGGGCGGACGGCTCAAGCCCTCGGCGGCGGGCTGGATTCTGGTCGCGGTGGCCGGTTATTCGGGCTGCGATCTGGGCGTGGTCGCGCTGACCCGCGGCATCGAGGTGCCGGGCTTGCACGGGGCGTTGCTGTCGGTGTTCCTGGCTTATAGCGTGGCCGGCCTGCTGGTGGCCCCGGTGGGCATCGGGCTCTCCAAACGCCAGTGGCGTAAAGCCTTCAAGACATGGCCGGTGGCGTCTGCGTGGCTGGTATCGATGCTGCTGATGTTCATCGCCTTCAGTATTCTGGGCGCGGTCCACGGCAATATCATCCAGTCGTCGCGGGGCATCCTGTCGATCGCCCTGGCGTTGCTGGCCACGCGGTTGGGCGTGGGCCTGGCCGATCCGCTCAAGCGCGGGCGCGTGTTCTATCAGCGTCTGGCGTGCGCGGTGGTGATGGCGGGCGCCATCGTGTTATTTCAGTTGGGTTGAATCACATTCATTTCCTTGAACAACATTCACTTCTTGAACCACATATCGCGAGGTAGGCATGAGCGAGCATCAGGCACCGCATCTCGTCGTCCTCACCGGGGCGGGTATCAGCGCCGAGAGCGGCCTGAAGACGTTCCGCGACGGCGACGGTCTGTGGGAGAACCATCGCGTGGAGGATGTCGCCACGCCCGAGGCCTTCGACCGCGATCCTGAAAGCGTGCTGCGCTTCTACGACGAGCGCCGCGAGCAGACGCGTCAGGCATCGCCCAACGCCGCGCATCACGCGTTGGCCGAACTCGAACGAGCGGGGTTCCGCGTCAGCGTCATCACCCAGAACATCGACGACTTGCACGAGCGGGCTGGATCGCGCGATGTACTGCATCTGCATGGCGAGATTCTCATGGCGCGCTCGAGTGCCGACCCTAGCTTGCGCTACCCGGTGGGGCGGCAGGGCATTCGGATGGGTGAGTTATGCGACAAGGGCAGCCAACTACGTCCGGACGTGGTGTGGTTCGGCGAGCCGGTGCCGCGTTACGCCCAGGCCTGCGACGTTGTCGCCGAAGCGGATTTCGTGCTGGTGGTGGGCACATCGCTGGCGGTGATGCCGGCGGCGATGCTGCTCGATCAAGCGCCGATGGAGGCACCATGCTTGCTCGTCGACCCTCAGGCAGAGGCTCTAGCGCCGCGTGGCGTGCGCGCCATTTCGCAACCTGCGAGCCAGGGCGTGCCGCCGCTGATCGAGCATTGGCGTCACGCGGGCGCGCTGTGGATGCCGGACTGGGCCTGACGCCGAGGCGCTTCGCCTGCGCCACGTTTTACGGCACACTATTGCCTCTCTTCGATACAACAAGGTGCATAAAGCACCGACGAAACACGCTAGGACACTCATGCCAATCTTCGAACGTATCAATCGTCTGTTTCCCGTCTGGGCCATCTTGTTGGCGGTCATCGCCGCCCTGGTGCCGGAGCTTTTTACCGGCTTGGCCGGCTATATCAAGGCGCTATTGGTGATCATCATGTTCGCCATGGGGCTGACGCTCACCAAGGGCGATTTCGCACGCGTGGTGAAGTCGCCCAAGCCCATCGCCGTGGGCGTCATCCTGCAGTTTCTGGTCATGCCGCTGGCGGCACTGCTGGTCTCTCGGGTGCTGGGCCTTTCGCCCGAATTGACCATCGGCATGGTGCTGGTGGGTGCCACGGCGGGCGGAACCTCTTCCAATGTGATGACCTGGTTGGCTGGCGGCCATGTGGCGCTGTCGGTGTCGATGACCATGGTCTCGACGCTGATCTCGGTGGTCGCCACGCCGCTGATCACCTTGCTGCTGCTGGGCCAGAGCATCGACGTGCCGGTACTCGGCATGCTGCTGAGCATTGCTCAGTTGGTGGTCGCGCCCATCGTGCTGGGCGTGGTGATTCATCACCTGCTGGGGACGCATATTCAACGTGTGGAACCGGCCCTGGCCACACTAGCCATGGCGTCCATCGTCTTGATCATCGCCATCGTGGTGGCGCTCAATGCCGGACGCTTGAGCACGCTGGGGCCCATCGTGGCGCTGGCGGTCATCGCGCATAACGGCATCGGCCTCGCGGCGGGGTACGGTCTGGCGCGGGCGCTGCGTTTCGACACACGCACCGCGCGGACCATTGCCTTCGAGGTCGGCCTGCAAAATTCCGGGCTGGCGGTGACCCTGGCGAATCAATTCTTTACTGCGACCTCGGCCTTGCCCGGCGCCTTGTTCTCGGTGTGGCACAACGTGTCCGGTTCGCTGTTGGCGGGATACTGGAAGCGTCGGCATGTGTCGAACGCGCCGCCTGCGGCTTCGACGTCGCGTGGATGAAAGCCCGGCCGGGCATGCTAGAATGCCCGGCCTTTTCGACCCAGCCTGATGTCTCATGCATGAATCCCACGATGCGCCGGCCGATTCAGCCACGGCGGTCTCCGGTTATGACCCCGATGCGCCGCGCAAGCCGTTCAATGCGCGCGGTAGCTTCGTCTCGCGTTGCCCGGAGTGCCGGCTGCCCAAGCTAAACTGCTTGTGCCCGTACCGCGTGGCAGCCGAGAGCCGTGTACGCTTCTGGCTTTTGACGCATCCCATCGAGCACTACAAACCGACCAATACCGGTCGTTTGATTAGCCATATCCTGCCCGAGACCGAGGTGTTCACCTGGTACCGCACCGAGCCCGACCCGCGGCTTCTGGCGCTGCTCGAGGACGACCGCTTTGCGCCGTTCGTCGTCTTTCCCGACGACCAGGCGGATTACGCCGAGCGCGTGGTGGGCCCCGAGGCCGTCGATTCAGCACTGGCCGACTCGCGCACACCGGTGTTCATCCTGCTCGACGGCACATGGCGCCAGGCGCGACGGATCTTCCGGCGTAGCGAGTACCTGGCCTCGCTCCCGGTGCTACCGCTCAAGACATCACGCCTGACGCGCTACCGGCTGCGCAAGGCCGCCTCCAGCGAGCATCTATGCACCGCCGAAGTCGCCGCCGAACTGTTGCGCATCAGCGGCGACATTGAGGCCTCGGCGATCCTCGACGACTACTTCGAGGTGTTCAACGAAAACTACGCCTCCAGTCGGCGTGACCGTCCCGTCGAGGCGCCTTCCGGCGCGATGCGGCGTTTGCTCGAGCGGCGTTAGTCGGCACCATTGAATGACGTCACGTGGTCGGTTTCGCTTGGCGGCGTCTAGACTGGGGATATCGTCCCGATTCAGGAGAGCGACGTGTCCTATCGCGTGTCCATGCAGGAGCCGACCGAGGCGAGCGTTCAGCGTATCGCCATCGAACAGATCGAACACGCCCAGGCGGCGCTACGCGACCGCGAGGCGGACCCGGTCACCGCCATTCATGCGCTGCGCCAGCGCTGCAAGAAGCTGCGGGCGCTGTTGCGTCTGGTACGTCCGGCGTTGGGCGAAAAGCGCTATCGCCGGGAGAATTGTCGCTTTCGGGACCTGGCGCGTCGCGTGGCCGGCAATCGCGACGATCAGGTGCTCGTCGAGACGTTCGAGCGCTTGATGAGCCTGCACGAGATGAAACTCGACCGTCGTCGTTACACGGCGATTCGCCGCAAGCTGGTGGTGCGCCGTGACGCTACGCTTGCGGGTGACGATACCCCGGACTGGGAGGGGTTGGCTTCGGCGTTGTCCGAGGCGCGCGAGGCAGTCGCCGACTGGACGCTTGCGTCGCAGGGCTACGCCGCCGTGTCGGGCGGCTGGGCGGCCAGCTATGTCCAGGCCCGCGATGCGTTGGGCGAGGCACGGCGCCTGCCATCCACCGCCACGCTGCACGAATGGCGCAAGCGCGTGAAGTATCACCGTCATCAATGCGAGTTGCTGCGACCGCTGTGGCCGGCTGCGTTCAAGATGCGCGCGCAACAGGCACACCAGCTTTCCGACCTGCTAGGGGAGGACCACGACCTCGCGATGCTCGCCATCGCTCTCGACGCCGAGGACATGCAGCGCGTCGACTCCGCGCGACGCGAGGCCCTGCATGAGCTCGTCGAACGCCGGCGGGAGGCCCTGCAGGGGAAGGCCGAGGCGCTCGGGCGTCGGCTGTTCGCGGAATCGCCTAAGGCATTGAACAAGCGCGTCGCACGCTACTGGAAGATTGCGCGCGCTTGAGTGGCGCGGCATGGCGAGGCCTCGAAGGGTGGTCGATGCCCAGACATTGAGTATCGCGATTTGCCGTCCACGACCAAGGTCGGTAGGGTGCGCCCCTCACTCGATGACCGGAACCAAGACCAGATGACTCAAGACAACACGAGTGCCACGCGCTCGGGAATTCGCTACGGCGACCCGACGGTGCTGGGGCTGACAATTGGCTTTATCGTGTTATTCGTGGCGCTTTCGCTGACTGATCCCGAGGGCATGACAGCGGTGATCGGCGCCGGGTTTGCCTGGACGGCGAAGACGTTGGGCGCCTATTTCCAGCTCTTGCTGCTGTTGACCTTCCTGATCGCCGTGGGCGTCGCCGCCTCGCCTGCGGGCCGCGCACGCATCGGCAATCGAGAACGTCCGGACATGGGCACCTTCAAGTGGGTGTCGATCATCCTGTGTACGCTGTTGGCTGGCGGTGGCGTCTTCTTTGCCGCCGGTGAGCCGGTCTATCATTTCGTGGTCACGCCGCCGGCGTTTTCCAGCGAGCCGGGTACGGCGGCGGCGGTGCCCAATGCGTTGGCGCAGTCCTTCATGCATTGGGGCTTTCTGGCCTGGGCGGTGCTCGGCACCCTGGCGGCCATCGTGCTGTCGCATCATCACTATGATCGTGGCCTGCCGCTGCAGCCGCGCACCCTGCTGGCGCCGCTGTTGGGCGAGGAGCGCATGCGCGGCGTATTCGGCGGCGTGGTGGATGCGGTCTGCGTCATCGCTGTGGTCGCCGGCACCGTGGGCCCCATCGGCTTTTTGGCCACGCAGATGAGCTTCGGCCTGCATACGCTGTTCGGCGTGGTTGAAGGCTATGGCACCCAGTTGATGATCCTCATCGTGCTGGGCGGGGTCTACGTGACGTCGGCAATCACCGGCATCGATCGTGGCATCCAGATCCTGAGCCGTTTCAACGTCATGCTGGCATTGGGTATCGGCGCCGCGATCCTGCTCTTCGGGCCGACGCAGTTCCTGTTCGATAGCTGGTTCCAGGGTTTCGGCACCTATGTGGGGTCGTTCTTCGAGATGGCCACCATGACCCCGCAGACCGCGCCGGATTGGTGGATGAAGTGGTGGACGGTGTTCTTCTTCGCCTGGTTCATCGGCTATGCGCCGCTGATGGCGATCTTCGTGGCGCGTATCTCGCGGGGGCGTACCATCCGTCAAATGGTCGTCGCCGTGGCCGTGCTCGCCCCCGTGGCCACCTCGGTGTGGTTCACGCTGTTGGGCGGTTCGGGGATCTTCTACCAGATGAGCGGCGCCATCGATCTGAGCGAAGCGCTCAACAACTTCCAGTTCGATGTCGCTACGTTGACGGTGGCCCAGGCGCTACCGGGCGGTAAGTTGATGGCGCTGGCGGTGCTGGTGCTGACCACGATCTTCGTGGCGACCACCGGCGACTCCATGAGCTACGCGATTTCCGTGGTCAATGCCGGTCATGACGATCCCCAGCCGGCACTGCGTGCGTTCTGGGGCGTGGCGATGGCGCTGATGGCGGCGATTCTGCTGTACATGGGCGCGGGCCAGATCAGCGTGCTGCAGCAGTTCATCGTGATCACCGCGATCCCCGTGTCGCTGGTGCTGCTGCCCTCGCTGTGGCTAGGGCCGCGCGCCGCGCAAGCGATGGCCAAGCGTCAGGGGATCGTCGCCTCGTAATCGACGGTCGATACCTTGCATGTCTTGCGTGTAAAGCGCCCCGGCATATCGCATGCCGGGGCGCTTTTCGTTGGGCGCGAGGGGCACTCGCTGGCCCCGGCCATTCGTTGATCACCTGAGTGGGCGGCGAGAACGATGTGAATGATACATGATCGGCGACTTTGTCTTCTTTTGCGGCGCCAGACGCGCCCGATGTTGAAATTTCGATTTGCCGTGTTCGACGAAGGTCGGTAGTGTGCGCGCCTCACGCGACTATCGGAACTGGACATTGATGACTCAACACGATGCGAGCGCCACGCGCTCGGGCACGCATTTTGGCGACCCGACGGTGATGGGGCTGACGATCGGCTTCATCATCCTGTTTGTGGTGTTTTCGTTGATCGACGCCAACGCGATGACCGCGGCGATCGGCGTGGGCTTCGCCTGGACGGCGAAGAATCTGGGGGCCTATTTCCAACTGCTGCTGTTGCTGACCTTCTTTATCGCCGTGGGCGTGGCGGTATCGCCTGCGGGCCGCGCGCGCATCGGCAATCGGCAACGCCCGGACATGGGCACCTTCAAGTGGGTGTCGATCATCCTGTGCACGCTGCTGGGCGGAGGCGGTGTATTCTTTGCCGCTGGCGAACCTATCTACCATTTCGTGGTCACGCCGCCGGCATTTTCCAGTGAACCGGGGACAGCGGCAGCGGTGCCCAATGCGCTGGCACAGTCCTTCATGCACTGGGGGTTTCATGCCTGGGCGGTATTAGGCACGTTGGCGGCTATCGTGTTGTCGCATCATCACTATGATCGCGGTTTGCCGCTACAGCCGCGCACGCTGTTGGCACCGTTATTGGGTGAGGCGCGTATGCGCGGCGTCTTAGGTGGCGTGGTGGATGCCGTCTGCGTCATCGCCGTGGTCGCCGGCACGGTGGGTCCCATCGGCTTTTTGGCGACGCAGATGAACTTCGGCCTGCATGCGCTGTTCGGCGTGGCTGAGGGCTATGGCACCCAGTTGATGATCCTCGTCGTGCTGGGTGGGGTCTACGTAAGTTCGGCGATCACCGGCATCGATCGTGGCATCCAGTTTTTGAGCCGCTGCAATGTCATGCTGGCATTGGGTATCGGCGCCGCGATCCTGCTCTTCGGGCCGACGCAGTTCCTGTTCGATAGCTGGTTTCAGGGCTTCGGCACCTATCTGGGGTCGTTCTTTGAGATGGCCACCATGACCTCGCAGACCGCGCCGGATTGGTGGATGAAGTGGTGGACGGTGTTCTTCTTTGCCTGGTTCATCGGCTACGCGCCACTGATGGCGATCTTCATAGCGCGTATCTCGCGGGGGCGTACCATTCGTCAGCTGGTCGTCGCCGTGGCCGTGCTCGCCCCCGTGGCCACCTCGGTGTGGTTCACGCTGTTGGGCGGCTCGGGGATTTTCTACCAGATGAGCGGTGCCATCGATCTGAGCGAAGCGCTCAAAAACTTCCAGTTCGATGTTGCCACGCTGGCGGTGGCCCAAGCGCTGCCGGGCGGCAGCCTAATGGCACTGGCGATTCTGATGCTGACCACGATCTTCGTGGCGACTACCGGCGACTCCATGAGTTATGCGGTTTCCGTGGTCAACGCCGGCCATGATGACCCCCAGCCGGCGCTGCGCGCGTTCTGGGGCGTGGCGATGGCGTTGATGGCGGCGATTCTGCTGTACATGGGCGAGGGGCAGATCAGCGTATTGCAGCAATTCATCGTGATTACTGCGTTCCCCGTGTCGCTGGTGCTGCTGCCCACGCTGTGGCTAGGGCCGCGCGCCGCGCAAGCGATGGCCAAGCGTCAGGGGATCGTCGCCTCGTAACCGACGTTCGATGCCTGCATGTAAAAGCGCCCCGGCATATCGCATGCCGGGGCGCTTGTCGTTGCGGGCGAGGCCCTGTGTGGACCAGGCCTCGTGTGGATCACGCTGTGACTAGCAGATCATTCGCCGGCGGTGAGCCACTTGTCGACGAGGTCCTGGTTGTCTTCGATCCAGGTCTCGGCCCCTTCCACCGGGTCGCCGGCCTCTTCGATCTCGGCCATCAGGCCGCCCAGGCTGTCATCGTCCATGTGCCAGGCGTTGAGCACCTCGGTGAGCCAGGGATCGTCCTCGGTGAAGCCCGGGCGCGAGAACCAGTAGATGGTTTCGTTGTCGCCGTAGACGTTCTTGGGGTCCTCGAGGTACTTGAGGTCGTACTCGGCAAAGGCCCAGTGCGGGCTCCACAGCGTCACGACGATCGGCTCTTCCTGCTGGTAGGCCGCATCCAGCGCGGCCATCATCGCCGGCCCGGAGCTGTTGACTTGCTTGAGGGGAAGTTCGTACTCGTCGATGGCCTCGTCGGTCAGACCGGCGATCGCCGAGCCGGAGTCGATGCCCAGAATGCTGGGGCTGCCCTGGTATCCGTAGTCCTCGGCTTGCGCCTTGAGTTCTGGAATGGTGTCGATGTCGGCATAGCTCGGCACCACCAAGCCTAGTCCGGTGCCTTCGTACCAGGCGCCGTTGATTTCGAGCTGGTCCTTGTACGGCTCGAGATAGCGCGCATCGGTGTTGGGGAGCCAGATTTCGAGCGAGATGTCGAAGTCGCTGTTGGCAAGGCCGCTATAGAGGGCGTTCTTGCTGACATCGGAGAGTTCGACATCGTAGTCATACCGGTTCTCGAGGATGAGCTTCCACATGTTGGCGACCGCGACGTTCTCGGCCCAGTTGTTAGTACCGATTACCAGCGTCTTGTCCTCGGCTTGTGCGGTCGTGGCGGCCGTGAAGATTGCCGCGGCTGCCAGGGGGTACAAAACCTTTTTCATAACGTTATCCCTCGGTTTTTTGTGTAAATCGAAAATTCCATATTATATCTATTCGGCGCATCGCGCCTATCGATAGCTGCGGGTGCTTACCCAGAGCCATCCGGGGAGCGGGCAAGGCCAGTTCAGGTGTCAGCGGCGGGCGCGCGTTCCAGACCCTGAAATTCGACGAAGGCCTGCATGCGCTGCCATAGCCGGTCGCCGTAGACATAGCCGCCGTCGCCGGCCGTGTCGGGCGCCTCGATATGGGCATCCACTGCGGGTTCGAAGAAGAACGGGATCGAGTGCCGCGAGCGGGTGCCGCCGACGATGCGGTGTTCCGTGGCCTGGATCCGCCCGCCGGACCAGTCCGACAGCAGGCGGCCGAAGTTGACCACTAGGGCATGCTCACGGGGCGGTACTTCTTCCCAGTCGCCGCTTGGCGTGCACACTTGCAGGCCGCCGACCTGGTCCTGCCAAAGCAGCGTGATGAAGCCGTTGTCGCAATGCGGCACGCCGACCAGCCAGCGCCGCGCATTGCCGCTGCCGTCGACGGCCGGCATCGCGGCCAGCGTCTCGGCTGGACGCTCGGGATAATGGATCAGGCGCAGCGTCGAGTTGCCGCGGGCGAAGGGCCGCGTGAGTGTCTCGCGCGACATACCCAGCCCCTCGGCCAGCGCCCCGGCGATCACGCCGCCGAGCGATTCCATGGCTTCATAGTAGGTGGCGACGTCCGCCGACCAACCCGATAGTTCGGATTCCGCCGGCTGTGGCGTGGGTTCGCGCAGCGGGTCGCCGCTCTGGGTATCCGCTCGCTCGGGGTGAGCAACGTCCGGGCCGAGGTCGATGCCTTCCTTCCAGGTCGGGTCCTGATTCTGGGGCGGAAAATAGCCGCGATAGACATTGCGGTTGGCCGGTTCGAACTTGTGCCGCGCCAGGCGTCGTTTGGCGGCCGTGTCGAGCTCGAAAAAGCGCAGCAGCCGCGCATGGATATCGTCGGGCAGATCCAGTTGTCCCGGCGCGATGCCCACGGTCATGAAGCCGGAGCCGCACGCGGCATCGACGATGGCTTGGCGCGTCTCGTCGCGCGCTGGGTCGTCGGCGAGTAGCGGCGTCAGGTCGATATGCGGAATCAGCGTCTGGCTCATGGGGCTCCTCGGGTGGCGGATGGACGCAACAGTTGTCAGATGGCGTCGGCTGACGTGTCACTCGGCCAGCAATCGCTCATCGAGATGATAGTCGGAAAGCAATTCGACCTGACCGTCGTCGCGAATGTAAAGCTGCTCCTCGAGCTTGACGCCTTCGCCACCGTCTTCGTGGCCGATGTAGCTCTCTACGCAGAGCGTCATACCCGGCTGCATGATGCCGTCGTAGCCTTTGTCGTCGATGTCCTCGCGGTGAACGATATACGGATATTCGCCGGTCATGCCGACGCCGTGGGCCAGCGCAAAATAGCGACGCGCCTTGTAGGGCTGGGGAATCTGCCAGGCCTTCTCGGCGTACTCCTTGAATGACATGCCCGGTGCGATCAGGGCCATGTTATGGCGCACCTGGTCGAAGGCCATGCGATAGAGCTCGCGCTGGGTAGGCGTCGCCTTGCCATCGCCGCACAGGAAGGTTCGCGAGAAATCGGCGTAGTAGCCATACCGGCCGACCACGTCGGTATCCAGTGCCACCAACTCGCCGTCCTGGATGACGCGGTTGGAGCATTCCTGGAACCAGGGGTTGGTGCGCGGCCCGGAGTTCATCAGCCGGGTTTCAACATAGTCGGCGTCGGTGGCGATGATGTGCTGGTGCAGCTGTGACCAGACTTCGTTCTCCGTGGCGCCGGGACGAATCGCCGCTTCCAGCTTGCGTACGCCATTCTCTACCGCGCGCAGTGAGCTGCGCACCATCTTTATTTCGTTGGGCACCTTGATTGCGCGTGCCCGTTCCAGCGGAATCTGGGCATCGCAGATTTGCCAGCCGTGTTCGACCAGCGCGAAGGCTGCGTGCGAGGTGGCGCTTTCGATGGCCACCTTGTCGCCTTTTTGGCCGCCGCATTGGCGTACCAGTTCGTCGATCTCGTCCGCCCAGGCTTGGGTGGTTTGCTGCAGATTATCTTCACAGAAGTAATAGGAGATCGCCGTCGCCGGGCGTGTTTCGTCGATGCCGGGCAGCCCTTCGGTCAAGTGACTGCAGCCGGAGAATTCGAACATCACCACCGGGCCCTCGGCCGGCACGAAGGCGTAACGCGCCGGGTTGCGCGCCGAGTAGACCTGCATGTTGCGGGCGCCGGTCGCGTAGCGCACATGGGTCGGGTCGAACAGCACGGCGGCGACGATATCGCGTTTCTTCAACTCTGCCCGGGTACGTGCCAATCGATCCAGAAGAATCTGCTGGATTTCTGGCTGCGTCGGTTCGCACTCGGCGGGGTCGTGCGTCGGCGCCAGGATATCGGTGCCTTCCAGCAAGGAAGGCAGTGTGGATGACAAGCGGGTCATGGTCGTTGGTCCAGTCATGGAAGTTGAGTCAGGGCGTTTCGATCAGTCGAGCAGGCCGTCGGCGCGAACTTCACGGCGTTTCTCCGCCTCGATATGCGCTTCCGAGACCCGGCCGTAGAGCTGGCGCGTGCGCTCAAGGCGCCCCACCACGCCCGGCTGTTGCGAGTAGGCGAAGATCGCGGTGTGACGATCGCGCTGACCGCTGACACGCGTCACCCTGTGCAGCGAGTAACGGCCCTTGAAGAGCTGCAGGTCGCCGGGGCGAAGCAGCAGCGTGCGGGGTGTGGTCGTGTCCTCGCCGCGTATCACCGCGCCGACGCCGTCGTAGTTCTCGCCCGCTGGCGTACGGATGTTGGGGCAGTACTGGAACTCGCCGCCGCTGTCCGGTATGTCGGTCATCATCGTGACGATGTATTCGTTGGTATCGTAGTGCCAGGGCTGTTCGGTGCCCGGGGGGAGGACGTTCTGCACCAGGCCGGCGAACGGGTCGGCGTACTCAAACACTTCTTCCTCATCCAGGCATGCGGCGACCAGGTGCTTCATCGCCGGTGAGACGTAAAGCTGCTGGATCACCGTATCCGCCGGAATCATGTCACGTGTCACGAAGCCGCTGGTGCGCTCCATGAAATGCCGCCGGGGGTCATTCTCCGGAAGGCTTTCGTCGTCGCTGGTGAACCAAGCGTTGACGCGGCGGCTGGCATAATAGCTCTTGGCCGATAATTCACGCCCTTCCTGGCGAGCCTGCTCCAATGCCTCGGAGCGCAGGAAGCCACGCAGCACGGCGCAGCCCTCGCGGTCCAGGTCCTCGCGTACCCGGGCGATCTCGGCCTGAAGGCGCGGGTCGTCGACGTCATGCAGCGGATAGCGGTCGGTGTCGACCAGTTCGCTCAGGTCGGTGCGCTCGGCATCGGCGAGCCGGCGCTGGGTCGGCTTGGCGTCGATGTCGGGGTCAGTCGCGGCAGCGGTCGTCGGCATGGGAAGTGTCCTCTCGATCAGCAAGGTGTCAGGTGACAGGACGTTGCCGCCGTGAAGGTTGGGCGGCCCGTCGATGTCCTCTATGCTGGACAGAACCCTCCCATCAGTAAAACGAGTCATTTCAATGTCAGCCATCGGAAATGCCGATAGCGCGGCGCTGACCGCGTTGGACAGCGACCTGCTGCTGGCCTTCGTCACCGTGGCCGATAGCGGTGGATTCACCGCTGCGGCGCGCTATCTGCACAAGACCCAATCGACCATTAGTCTGCGTATCAGCACCCTTGAATCGCGCCTCGATACGTTGCTGATCGAGCGTGGCAGCCGCCGGCTCAAGTTGACCGGCGATGGTGAGACCTTTCTCGTCTATGCGCGGCGCCTGTTGCAGATGCAACGCGAGGCGATCGCGGCGCTGGGGCGTTCGCAGCCGGTGACGCTGCGCTTCGGGCTCCCGGAGGATTACGCCGATACTTGGCTGCCGGCACTACTCGAACGTTTCGGCACTCAGCATCCCGACGTGCACGTGCATATCCACTGCCGCATGTCGACGGAATTGCTGGAGCAGCTTGAGAAAGGGTCGTTGGATATCGTGCTGGCAGTGCAGCATGAACCGAGTAGCGGTGGACGCCCCGTGACCACGGAGGAGGTGGTCTGGGCGGCGCATCGACGTTTCGAACTCGACGCCGAGCGACCGATTCCACTGGCGCTGTTTCCGGAGCAGTGCGTCTACCGGCGACGGGCGTTGGCCGCGCTCGCCGACATCGGTCGCGACTGGCAGCTCGTCTCCACCAGTCAGAGCCCCAGCGGGTTGAAAGTCATCGTGGGGCAGGGTCAAACCTTGACGGTTGGGGAGCGACGCCTGCTACCCGAGAGATGGAAAGTGATGGGGGCCGCTGAAGGCTTGCCGCCATTACCACCGGCCGTGCTCGAGGTGCATCGTTCCCCCAGCCCGATGCACCCGGCCTTCGATGACTTCGTCGCCTTGATCGCCGAGGTATTGGAGGAAGGCGGTTAATGTGGACGCTGGCTCAGCTCACCCTTTCCAGCTCCCGGGTGACGTCGGCCATGCTGTGGTAGGTATGCCCGCCGAACTTCTCCAGTATCTGTTTTTCCTGCTCGCTGGCATTTGGGCTGGCGTAGCGCTTGAGCTCGTCGCCGTCGACGGGAAAGTCGATGCCGGAAAACAGGCTGGCGAAGCGTGCGGCCGAGGGCTCCGACGAGGAGGTCTGCATGGCATGTTGGCCACCGGTCTTGCTCGGTTGGTTGCTGGGCGCTTTTTCGTGAGTCCGCAATTCGCCGAAGGCACGTGCGACCTCGGCGGCATCTCGATACTCCTTGTCAGGCAATCGCCCAAGGATCTCGCGTACTTGCTGCGCATCCTCATCCACGGCGTCGATTAGCTTGTCACGTGTCTTGGGGAAGTCGACCCCTTTCAGCGCCTTCTCGATATCGGCGGCAGACACCGCCTGCTTGGGGTGGGACGTCTGCATGTGCTGCTCGTAGCGGGATTTCTGTTCGAATTCCTCGCCACAGATTTCACACCGGAACTGTGCCATCAGCGCACCTCTCCAACCGCCTTCTGAATGTCGGCCATGGTCTCGTATTGCCGTTGGGGAAACTCGTCGAGAACCTTGAGGACGTCGTCATCGGCATGGTTGGCCTTGGCCTGTTTGATCAGATCAGCCTTGTTGCACGGGAAATCCACGCCCTTGAGCGCATGGGCGACGCCAGCCGCCGACGACGTATTGCGCGCCGCCTTGCCGCCTCGCTCGCCTCCCTTGCTGGGATCGCTCTCAGGTTCGCGAGTCTCGGGCTCCATTTGCGACTGCGTGAATTTGCCTGCCTCGAGCGCTGCCGTTGGCCA
The DNA here is from genome assembly GCF_029544075.1 of Chromohalobacter canadensis. Taxonomy (GTDB): domain Bacteria; phylum Pseudomonadota; class Gammaproteobacteria; order Pseudomonadales; family Halomonadaceae; genus Chromohalobacter; species Chromohalobacter canadensis_A. The sequence continues at coordinate 171,975 of NZ_JAJQJH010000001.1, forward strand.
CTCGCGCGTCTTGAGTCCCAAGGTCTTGAACAGGCTCGCTTTGCCGCTGATCGTGACATCTTCCTCCTCTAACGAATCATGCGCACCGATCAGCAGGAATTGGGCGCTCTCGTAATCGAGAAGCTTGCTGTCATCGATATCGATCCAGCGCTTTTCGGCGAACTTCTCCTGCAAGCGCTTGGGATAGTTTGGTTTGGAGTCGGGGAAGCCGGGCACATCAACGGAAGGATTGCGCACCGAGATGATATAGCTCGCCTCGGCGAGTATCTCGAGTTCCTGCTGGGCCTTGCCGGGTTTATCCGGACTGGAAAGGCGGTAGGCGAGGCGAGTGCTGTTGTTGCGCTCGAAGATCGCATAACGGCCCTCACCAACAGGAATTGCCTCGCCTTGTTCTTGCTCACCGCGGGTCTTGGTGTCGTACTCGAGCGGCGCCAGCGCCTCGCCAATCTTCTTTGGCTTACCTGTCATATCGTTCATCATCCACTCGCGTGCAGTGGATTTCGGCTGGCCTTTGGTGATTTTCGGCATGCGCTTCTTGCCCACTACAAACAGTCGAGCGGCATCGCCGTCATCTGGCGCCAGGACCATGTACAGGCGCTGCACGTCATCTAGTCCCTGAACTTTCTCTACGTTGACCTTGGGTCGATAGAAAAAATAGATATCGCCTTTTTCCACGTTAGTCGCCATCTGTCACCTCCTGTGTACGAGAAAGCGTTTTGAACGGGTGCTGCTCCTTCTGGTTAGCAGAGAGCGCCTGGCCACGCAAAGACCGCTTATCGACGCCTGCTTTTTGTCTCGACTCGCTCAGGCCACCCGAGGATGAATGCCCTCAAAATGGCCGTGGCGTCTGGCTTCCTCCAGGTCATGGGCGTTCTGCAATCTCAGCCAATAGCCCGGGCTGGTGCCGAAGTAGATCGACAGTCGCAGATCCGTGTCCGCCGTGATCGATCTTGCCCCGCGCGTGATTTCACCGATACGCGTGGCAGGCACACCGATAGCCGTCGCTAGGGCATTCTTGGTCAAGCCCAACGGGCCGATAAAATCCTCCAGCAGAATCTCACCGGGATGAATGTTGGGGAGCCGTTCTTCAGTCATGGTTTTACCTCCCTCAGTGATAATCGATGATTTCGGCATCATGAGCGTTGCCGCTCTCGAACCGAAAACAAATTCGCCACTGATCATTGATACGAATTAAATAACGCGTAACAGCATATGACGCAATGCGTTATATATGGTCGGAGGGATCATCAAGGCTAGCGACGTGTGGCGTAACGCTCGGCCAGGTATTGCGCCTGGCGGTAACGTGAGGCCTGCAGCTCGGCCATGTCGGCGACGACGTGGTCGTGGATGGCGGCTGGGGCTGTTTCGGGGCGTCCGGCATCAAACGGCGGTGCGGGAGCATATTCGAGAATCAGTTGAGCACGCTGAGCGGTCTCGTCATCGGTTAACTCTGCGATGACGGTCAGCGCGAAATCGATTCCGGCGGTGACACCGCCGCCTGTGATGATCTCGTCATCGCGCACTACACGTGCCGGGTCCGGGATAGCACCGAACAATGGCAGCATGTCGCGCCACGCCCAGTGACAGGCGGCTCGTCTTCCGTGGAGCAGGCCCGCCGCTCCCAGAATCAATGAGCCGGTGCATACCGAGGTCACGAACTTTGCGGTGCCGGCCAAGTGTCGAATGGCGTGGATAAAACGGATGTCCTTGGCCGCATCGAGGCAGCCCAGGCCACCGGGAACGCAGAGAACGTCGCAAGCCGCGATGTCTGTCAGGTCGTCCAGGTTGGAAAACGTCAATCCTTGAGCGTCGACGGGTTCTCCGCCAATGGATGCGACCACCACGTCGATTTGCGGCACACGCGAGAAGAATTGATGAGGCCCGGTGAAATCCAGGTGCGTTACGCCGGGGTAGATCGGTATGAAGATACGTAGCTTTGAGTCCACGATAGCTTCCTCTGTAGAACGGATTCGAGGTATAGATTAGCGTGAACCGTAATAGCCTAGAATGACTTGTTGCATCGAATCCTCTATCTTCCGGCTTAAGCTTGGCGTTTTGCCAATGCCAACCACCCGGCCAGACCAACCATTAGCGAACCGCTGATACCATCCAGCCAGCGTTGCCGGCTCAGACTGATGCGGCCACGCCCGAGTAGATGTCCCGCGCCGGCATAGAGCAGCGCGCAAACGAACTCGATCAAGATATAAGCCAGCCCCGCCAGCATGATGGCCGGTGCGAACGACACGCTATCGGCATGCAAAAACTGCGGCAGGAAGAGCGCAAACAGCACATATGAAACCGTCAGTGGCTCTCGGACATCGTTTATTCCGTCGGGGCCCGTTACTGCTTAGCAGCCGGCCAACCGAAGCACAAATGGATTAGCGGCGTTATAGGCGCTTCGAGGGCCAGCGCTTCTGCCGTGGCCTCGTCGCGGAAGCCGGCGACGAGCACGCTACCCAGCTCCTCGGCAGTTGCTTGCAACTGAATGTTCTGAGCTGCGGCGCCTGCCTCGATCCAAGCATAGCGTTGGCCGCGTGATCCATAGGGTGGTTGATCGGCGAATGTTTGGGTTGCGGCTCCCATGTCGGCACAGATCGTGATAATGCCGGCCGCCTGGCCGATCCAAGGTTGCTCCTCGAGTGCCGCGTGCTGGAGTGCATCTCGTATGTCGTGGTCGAGGTGCGTTTCCAACCTGCAGCTTTCGGGGTCGAAGGTGTAAGCCGCCGCATCCAGGTCGCGAATGCGCCCGGCTATCGCTAATAGCTTGAGAGAGTAGAGAGAACTCGCCGAAGGCACGCTGCGTTTGCCATCGGCATGGGTGATCCCCTGGGCGGCCCCCAGCAGTCTGTCGAGGAGTGCGCGAGGAACCGTTTGCGGGCTGAAATCACGACAGCTATAACGCGACCGGATGGTGTGCTCGAACGAGGCCACATTTCGCTCCTTATCTTGGTGGATCGGAAATAACGGATGGCTCCCCAAGCACTGACAGCGGCATTGGCTCCATGCGAGCTGAGCCCGCGGTTTACCGGAAACGTTCGAGCGTGAAGGGCGCGAGTTCTTCTGGACGTTTATCCGTTGTCAGCCAATGGCCGAGTGCCTCGCCGATCGCTGGCGCGAACTTGAAACCGTGGCCGGAGAAACCGCAGGCCACGAAGAGCCCGGGCATTGCTTCATCGATCAGAAAGTCTTCGTCAGGTGTTCGAATGTACTCGCATACGGCACCTTCGCGTAGTGCGCCGACGCCAGGCAAATGACGGCTGGTCAGAGCGAGGAGGTCGTTGAGGTCTTCGGGATAGGTACCGAACTCGGCCAGTGGCTCGTCTGCATCCACCGGTTGTCCGCCATCATGACGCCCCACCTTGAAGCCCTGATCATCGAGGTCGGGAAACCCGTAGTAGTCGCCGATGCTGCCCGTGAAGCTGAAACCGGGAAAGCATAGCGGCGTATAACGTGAATCCGCATCAAACCAGGCGAAGACTTTACGTACGCGCTGCAAGGGCAGCTGTATACCGAGCTTTGTGCCTAACCCAGTGACGGCCCGCCCGGCACTGAGTATCAGACGCTCGGCGCTCCAATGGCGTCCATCTTGGGCGATGGCGGTGTACCCTTTGGCATTTCGTTCGAGCCGCACGATGTCGGCGTCGTCATGCCACGTGACGTTACGGCTGGTTTCTAGGGAGCGACGCCAAGCGTTGATGATCGGCTCGGTCAAGAGTACGCCCGCGTCGGGTTCGAAGTAAGCTCGTTGGCTTGTATCGAGCCGCCATCCTGGGAAACGGTGCGTGGCGGCATCGGCTGAAAGGCATGTCAGTGGTAGGTCGTGAAGGCGGGCGCTGTTTGCTACCTCGCGGAGAAACGGTTGTTCCGGATCGCCGATATTGGCAACCCCCACACGATGAAAAACGCCGCCGTCGACATGCTGGTCCAGGGTTTGCCAGAGGGTGTGAGCGCGGCGTGCCAAGCGCACGTATTGGTCGCCCTCACCATAGGCCACGCGGATTAGGCGTGTATGGCCATGATGCGCACCTTCACGATGAGGCGGTGCACATCTGTCCAATACGCCGATACGGTGCTGTCCCTCCACGGCAAGCGCATTGGCGATGGCCAGACCCATGGTGCCGGCGCCGACGATCAGGATGTCCAAGTTGGATTCGTGAGAACTCATAAGCCCTCACGTTACACTTTTACATGGAATTTCGGTAGCGCCTGGCGTTTGGTGGCCCTTACCCAAACAATTGCCCGGCGATACGCAGCCCGGCGATCCAGGTGCCGGCGGCGGAACCCAGCGTGGCGAGCAGGAAGACCAGCAGCGTGCGGGCGACGCGGTTTTTCCACCAGCCGCGCGGTGAGCTGACGTCGCGGCGCAGGCGCGAGAAGTCACCCACGGTGGGGCGACGCAGGGCCAGTTCGACGCCGGCGGCGACGAAACCGGCACCGATGGTCGGGTTGAGCGACGTCAAGGGCGCGGCGAAGAAGGTCGCGATGATAGTCAGTGGATGGGCCAGCGCAATGGCGGTGCCCAGCGCCGAGAGCGCGCCGTTGATCAGAAACCATTCACCGACCAGCGACCAGCCTAGGCCGGTATCGCGCGAAAAGCCGATGGCGAAGCCGGTCAATACCAGCGCGACGATGACCCACGGCAGGGCTTTCCAAAGCTTGGAGCGGGCCGGGGTGACTTCCAGTGAGCGCCGCTCCTCGTCGATGGCCTCGGCGCTGGGCGGTTGTTGCCCTAGCGCTTGGAGATGTTCTCCCAGCCCCTTCATGTGACCGGCGCCGACGACCACGAGGATATGCCGTGGCGCTTTTCCGGCGACTTCCTCGCGTAGACGCAGCGCCATGTAACGATCGCGCTCGCGGATCAGCGGTGTGTACAGAGACTCCGATTGTTCGGCGAACTCGGCGAAGGTTGATTCGAGCACATCGCCTTCCTTGAGGCGCTCGATCTCCTCGCTGGAGACTTTTTTGCGCGAGACCACGCTGCCCAGCAGCCCTGAAATCAGGCTCATGCGTTGCCACCAGGGCACGCTGTGATAGATGCGCTTGAGGGTCACGCCGATTTCGCGATCGACGAGATACAGCGGCAAGTCCGCACGCTGGGTCTCCTTGATCGCCATCTGCATCTCGGCACCCGGCGTGACGCCGGATTGCTCGGCGACGCGTTGCTGAAAGGCGCCCAGCGCGAGGCTGGCGGCGACCATGCCCGCCTTGCCCTGACGCAGGACCTGGAAGAGATCCATCTTGGCCATGGCATCGGGCTGGGTAACGCTCTGGTGGCGCGTGGGGCACAGCTCGATGGCGACGGCGTCGAAGTCGCCGGAGCGGATCAGCTCGCGGACCTCGTCAGCGCTGGCGCGCGAGACGTGGGCGGTACCCAAAAGGGTATAACGGGTCTCACCCTGATCGATGACCTGGCGAGGGCCGGCGTGAGTATCGGGCATGCGGCGTTTCGCTTCGGTGGCGGAAAAGCTCGATTATCCACGATGGCAGGGGGCGGGCCAAACCCGGCCCCGCTCGATGATGCGGCGAGCGGGGCGTCGAACGTACGAATCAGCGCTTGGCGCGGCATGCCGCGGCGGTAAACAACACGTCGGTGGACGAGTTCAGCGCGGTTTCCGTGGCGTCCTGCACGACGCTGATGACGAAGCCGATGGCGACGACCTGCATGGCCACGTCATTGGAGATGCCGAAGAGGCTGGCGGCCATCGGGATGAGCAGCAGGGACCCACCGGCGACGCCGGAAACGCCGCAGGCAGCGAGCGAGGCGACGATGCACAACAATAGCGCCGAGGCGAAGTCTACGCCGATTCCTAGAGTATGGGCGGCTGCCAGGGTGATTACCGAGATGGTGATGGCGGCACCAGCCATGTTGATGGTCGCGCCTAGCGGGATCGAGATCGAATAGGTATCGGCGTCCAGGTCGAGGCGCTCGCAAAGCTCCATGTTGACGGGGATGTTAGCGGCGCTACTGCGTGTGAAGAATGCGGTGATGGCACTGCCACGCAGGCAGGCGAACACCAGTGGATACGGGTTGCGCCGGGTGGCCAGGAACACGATCAAGGGGTTAGTGACCAGCGCCACGAACAGCATGCAGCCGACGATGACGGCGAGCAGGTGCGCGTAGTCGAGTAGGGCATTCATGCCGGTATCCGCGAGCGTGCCAGCGACCAGACCGAAGATGCCCAGCGGCGCAAAGCGGATCACCAAACGCACGATGTTTGAGACGGCATCGGAGAAGGCGTTGAGTACCCCGAGGGTCGTCTCCGAGGAGCCGCGCAGCATCATGCCCAACCCGATCGCCCACGCCAGAATACCCACGAAATTGGCGTTCATCAGCGCGTGAATGGGATTGTCCACGACGTTGAGCAACAGGTTGCGCAGGATCTCGGCGATACCGCCCGGCGGTTCGCCGCTTGCCTGGGGCGCGTCGATGATCAGCGTGGTGGGAAGCGCGAAACTGGCGACGACGGCCACCAAGGCGGCGCACAGGGTGCCGACCACGTACAGCAGCAGCACGCCGCGAATATGCGTGGGCTGGCCGCGCCGGTGATTGGCAATGGCCGCCATGACCAGCAGGAAGACCAGTACCGGTGCCACCGCTTTCAAGGCGGAGATGAACACATCACCCAGAAGCGATATCGAGGCGGCGGCGTCGGGCCAGGCGGTGGCCACGACGATGCCGAGCACGATACCGATGATGATTTGCGGGATGAGCCCTAGGCGGGCTACCGCACGTATAGGGCTTGCGAGGCTGGTGGACATGACGCTTTCTCGAGGCTGAATAACGGATAAAGGCCCGTCGCGGTGGGCCGGGAAGCGCGCATGGTAGCATTGCCGCCATCGCGATACCCGGCGAATCGGCCTCGCTGGACTTAACCTTTAGTGAGAAGAGAGTGTGAAATCCCGCTTACCTAGCATGGATAAGAGGGATTTCTCAAAATTATAGTGAATGGTGCCATATTGGTTCAGCGTCGCCAGAACGCGGGCGTGAACAGCACCAGGATGGTGAAAATTTCCAGGCGCCCGAACATCATGGCCATCACCAGGGTCCACTTGGCGAGATCGGGCATGTCACCGTAATGCTCGGCCACGCCACCCAGCCCCGGCCCCAGGTTATTGAGGGCCGAGCCCACCGCCGACCAAGCCGTCACCTGATCCAGCCCGGTGGCGAGCAGGATCATCAACATCAGCACGAAAAGCAGCATATAAGCGGAGAAGAAGCCCCACACGGCTTCGGCCACGCCGCCGGAAATACGCATCTTGCCGACCTTGACCGAAAACACCGCATTGGGGTGAATCAGGCGGTGGATCTCGCGCAAGCCTTGCTTGAGGATCAACAGGATGCGAATCACCTTTATGCCCCCGCCGGCGGAGCCCGAGCAGGCGCCGACGAAAGCGGCGATGAACAGCATGAACGGCAAAACCCCCGGCCAAGCGGTGAAGTCGGCGACACCGAAACCGGTGGTGGTGGCCACTGACACCACCTCGAACAGGCCATGGCGCAGCCCTAGAGAGTCGTCGTAGTCGTAGGTGCCGCTCAATATGAGCGTAGCGATGGTGATGGTGACCAGTAGCGCCAGAAAGATGATGAAGAAACGGAACTCCGGGTCGACCAGATAATGGCGCAAGCGCTTCTCGCGCCACACCGCGAAGTGCAGCCCGAAGCTCAACGATGAGACGATCATGAAAAACACGCAGATCAGCTCGATGGTTGCGCTGTCGAAATAGCCGATGCTGGCGTCGTGGGTCGAAAAGCCACCGATGGCGACGGTCGAGAAACTATGCCCGATGGCGTCGAACCAGCTCATGCCCGCCAGCCAATACGCCAGGGTCAGGGCGGCATAGATGTACCACAGGGCCTTGGCGGTTTCGGTGATACGCGGCGTCAGCTTGGAGTCCTTGAGCGGGCCAGGAATCTCGGTGCGGTAGAGCTGCATGCCCCCGATGCCCAGTGTCGGCAGGATCGCCACCGCCAGTACCACGATCCCCATGCCGCCTAGCCACTGAAGTTGCTGGCGATAGAAGCGGATCGACTCGGGCAGCAAGTCGATGCCGGTGAGAATGGTGGCACCGGTGGTGGTGAGGCCGGAAAACGATTCGAACACGGCGTCGGTGAATGTCAGTGACGGGTCCGCGGCGAGCATCAGCGGCAGCGAACCGAACAGCCCCAAGACGCTCCAGAACATTACGGTGATCAAAAAGCCATCGCGGGTACGCAGTTCACGACGCGCATTGCGCGCGGGCCAGTACAGCAGCGCCCCGGTGACGAAGGTGATACCCAGCCCGATGACAAAGGCATCCCAAGTAGCGTCGTCGAAAATCAACGAAATCACCACCGGTGGCACCATGGTCAGGCTGAACAGCATGAGCAATAGCCCGACGATCCTCAGGATCACCAGAAAGCTCATGGTAGTCGCCTTGCCGAAACGGAAGTCGTAGGTAACCGATTACTCATCAGAAGAACGTCAGCCCTACCTGGAAAAGGCGTTCGACGTCGCGGATGCGGCGCTTGTCGATGACGAAGAGAATCACATGGTCGCCGCTTTCCACCACGACATCGTCGTGGGCGATGATGACTTCCTTGCCGCGCACGATGGCACCGATGGTGGTGCCGCTCGGCAGGTCGATCTCGTCGATGGTGCGCCCGACGACCTTGGAGGAGCGCGAATCCCCGTGAGCGATGGCCTCGATGGCCTCCGCCGCGCCACGCCGCAGCGAGTGCACGTTGACGATATCGCCGCGCCGCACATGGGTGAGCAGGCCGCCGATGGTGGCCTGTTGCGGCGAGATGGCGATATCGATCTCGCCGCCCTGGACCAGGTCCACGTAGGCGGCATTGTTGATCAGGGTCAGCACCTTCTTGGCGCCCAGGCGCTTGGCCAGCATCGACGACATGATGTTGACCTCGTCGTCGTTGGTCAGCGCGCAGAAGATGTCGCAATCTTCGATGTTCTCTTCCAGCAGCAGGCGCTTGCTGGTCGCGCTGCCGTGCAGCACCACGGTGCGATCGAGGCGTTCGGACAGCACCGTGCAACGCTCGAGCTCATGCTCGATGATCTTGACCTGGTGGCTGTGCTCAAGCGTCTCGGCGAGGCGCTCGCCGATGTTGCCGCCACCGGCGATGATCACCCGGCGGAAATCGCGATCGACCTTGCGCAGCTCGCTCATCACCGCGCGAATGTCCTTGCGCGCGGCGATGAAGAATACCTCGTCATCGGCCTCGATGACCGTGTCGCCACGCGGGATGAGCGCGCGATTGCGGCGATAAATCGCCGCCACGCGGGTGTCGACGTTGGGCATGTGGCGGCGCAGGAAGCCCAGCTCTTGGCCCACTAGGGGCCCGCCGTAGTAAGCCTTGACCGCCACCAGCTGGGCCAGGCTGCCGGCGAAGTCGAGCACCTGCAGGGCGCCGGGATATTCGATCAGGCGACGGATATGGTCGGTGACCACCTGCTCGGGACTGATCAGCACATCGACGGGAATCGCATCGTGGGAAAACAGCCCCTTGCGCGTCAGATAGGCGGTGGCGCGGACGCGGGCGATCTTGGTCGGCGTGCGAAACAGCGTATGCGCGACCTGACAGGCGACCATGTTGACTTCGTCGGAGTTGGTCACCGCGATCAGCATGTCGGCATCCTCGCCGCCCGCCTGACGTAGCACCATGGGATAGGACGCAGTGCCCACCACGGTACGGATGTCCAGACGGTTATGCAGTTCGCGAAGGCGTTTGGTGTCGACATCGACGACGGTGATGTCGTTTTCTTCGCTGGCCAGGTGTTCGGCCAGTGTGCCGCCGACTTGGCCGGCGCCGAGGATGATGATCTTCATGCGAGGGAATCCGCGCTCAGTGACTGGCGCGTAGCATAAACCAGGCGGCGCCCCCAATGACAGGGGCGCCACGGAGGCGTGTCATGGCGCCCGCTGGTATCAATCGAGCGCTAGGCCGACCTTGAGCGTGACCTGCCAGTGGCCCACACGTCCATCCTCGAGATGGCCGCGAGTATCGGTGACCTCGAACCAGCGCATGCCATGCAATGTCTCGCGGGCCTTTTCCAGGGCATTGTTCACGGCTTGCTCGATACCGTCCGGGGAGGAGCCGGTCAGCTCGATGTGCTTATAGACGTGATCGCTCATGGCGTTCTCCTTGCGCTTCAAGTGCGATGGGTGGCTCAAGCGCCGATGATCTCGACGCCGAGCCGAGTGAGACGCTGCCGCGTGGCGGCGTCCGTGTCATGGGTGACCGGGCGCGTCAGCGGCCACAGAAAGCGTGTTTTGAAACCCGCGGCGATGGCATCTTCGGTGCTCCACAGCACGCATACATCACGCGCCAGGCCGCAGAGATAGACGCTGTCGACGCCGCGTTCGCGTAGCCAGCCGGCCAACCCCGTGGTGGGACGTGTGCCATCGGGCCCCAGGTTGTTGCGAAAGGCGCTGTAGGAATCGACGCGGGGGTCGCATCCCTTGCGCACGATGAGATCCACCGGTGCCCAGTCGAGCTCGGGATGTAGCCGGGCGCCGGGCGTGTTCTGCACGCAGTGATCGGGCCACAGGGTCTGCGGCTCGCCGTATAGATCGAGAGTGTCGAAGGGTTGATAGCCCGCATGTTCGCTGGCGAAGGAGATGTGTCGGGCGGGATGCCAGTCTTGGGTCGCCACGACGTGCGCGAAACGTCGCTCGTTGAGCAACTGGCTCAACCCCGGCAGGATGGCATCGCCATCGGCGCAGGCCAGCGCCCCGCCAGGCATGAAGTCGCCTTGCACGTCGACGACGAGCAGGGCACAACGCGTATCGATGATCTCGAGGGCATCCTGCAACACGAGGGCTCCACACATGAGTGAGATACCCTCAGTATCGAAGTCTCCGGCGCCCCTGGCAAGGGACGCGAATGCCGCTTGCTACAGTCGTTCGATCAGGAAGTCGACGAAGACGCGTACCCTCAAAGGCATATGGGTGCCGCCCATGAAAACTGCATGGATCTCCTCTACGTCGCCCGGATTGTAAGCCTCCAGCAGCGGTATCAGCGTGCCGGTGGCGATTTCCGCCGCCACGCTGAAGGCTCCCACTCGGGCGATGCCGACCCCGGCGCTGGCGAGCTGGCCCAGGGTTTCACCGTTGTTGGCCTCGATTGTGCCGCGCACGCTCAGGGCATGATCGCCCTCTGCGTTACGGAAGGGCCAGGTCGGCTCGGCGCGGCGAAAATTGAAGTTGAGACAATTGTGGGCGTGCAGGTCCTCCGGCACTCGCGGTGTGCCGTGCCGCGCTAGATACGTCGGCGATGCGACGATTACGCGGCGGTTGTCGCCCAGGCGGCGGGCATTGAGCGAGCTGTCTGGTAGCAGCCCGAAGCGAATTCCGACGTCGGCCTCGCCGGCGGCGATGTCGACCACGGTATCGGTCAGGTTGATGTCCACCAGAATCTCCGGGTAACGCGCGTTGAACTCGCCCAGCAGCGGAACCACGCAGAGGCGCCCGTGGGAGAGCGAGGCGCTGACCCGCAGTCGTCCCCGCGGTGCGCCTAGATCGGCGATCGCCTGCTCGGCCTCGTCGAGGTCGGCGAGGATGCGTCGCGCTGCCTGCCAATAGGCGTGCCCCTCGGTGGTGATGGTCAGCGCCCGGGTGCTGCGCAGCACCAAGCGTACGCCGAGCCGGGCCTCGATCCGGTCGACGGTGCGGCTCACCGCCGAAGGCGTCAGCCCGAGTCGCCGGCCCGCCGCCGAGAAACTGCCCGCCGAGGCCACCGCCACGAACACCTCCAGTGCCCGGGTGCGATCGCTCGGCGAGAGCATCTTTGCATCCATATCAAAACTCCCTGGACTGGAAAGTGGCTACCCCCGCTAGGGCGCGGCTTTTATCTTTGCGTCAAACATCAAGCAAGGAAGACAGACATGCAAGATTCTCGTTGGCAAGTTTCGCTGATCAAGGTCGACGCCGGGCGCTCTTGGCTCGGCACGTCATTTCGCCCGAGCGTGAGGGCCACGGCATGACACCGAATCCGCCGCTGCTGGCGCTGGCCACCGGCGCCTTTGCGATTGGCGTCTCCGAGTTCTCGCCCATGGGGCTGCTGCCGCTGATCGCCACCGACCTCGGTGTCTCGATTCCCGCCGCGGGGTTATTGATCAGCGCCTATGCCATCGGCGTGATGCTGGGGGCGCCGTTGATGACGCTGACCACCGGCCGGCTGCGGCGGCGTACGCTGCTGGTCAGCCTGGCCGCCATCTTCACCCTGGGTAATCTGCTCGCGGCGTTGGCGCCCAATTACGCCATGTTGCTCGTCGCGCGGCTCGTCACCTCGCTCAATCACGGCGCCTTCTTCGGTGTCGGCGCGGTGGTCGCCGCGGGGCTGGTGCCGCCCGGGCGCGGGGCGAGTGCGGTGGCGGCGATGTTCACCGGGCTGACCGTGGCCACCGTGGTGGGCGTGCCGCTGGCCACCTGGGCGGGCGAGCAGTGGGGCTGGCGCGAGCCTTTCTGGGCCATCGCCGTGTTGGGGGTGCTCACCATGACGGCACTGCGACTGACGCTGCCCGACCGTCCGGCACCGGCCGGGGGCGGGGCGCTGGCGGAGCTCAGGGTGCTGGGCCGGGCCCCGGTACTGGTGGCGCTGGCGCTCACCGTGCTCGGGGCGAGCGCGATGTTCACGGTCTACACCTACATCGTGCCGATCCTGCAGGTCGAAACCGGGGCCTCGATCGGTCTGGTGACGACCCTGCTGGTGGTCTATGGCCTGGGGCTGACGGTCGGCAACTGGGTGGGCGGACGCGCGGCGGACCGTTCCGTGGATCGCACGCTGATCGTGATGCTGGCGAGCCTGAGTCTGGTACTGGCCGCCCTGGCGCTGCTGATGCCGTTTCGCGTGCCGACGAGCGTCCTGGTGTTCCTGTGGGGCGTGGCCAGCTTCGCCATCGTGCCGCCGCTGCAGGTGCGGGTGATCGCCGCGGCCGGCGAGGCCCCCAACTTGGCGTCGGCGGTCAATATCGGTGCCTTCAATCTCGGCAACGCCGTGGGCGCGGCGCTGGGTGGCGCGGTCATCGCGGCCGGGCTGGGCTATCCGGCGGTGCCGGCGGCGGGCGCAGTGATGTCCGCGCTAGCACTGGTGGCCGTGCTGCTCGCCGCCCGTGAGCGTGGTCGTGAAGCCGCGGCATGCGGGTAAGCGTATAACGGCGAAATCCATTGCAGCGGGGCGGTGTGGAAGAACACCGCCCCGCTGCGCCTGGGGACGCGGAGTGCTGACTATGGGGACTCAGACGGTTACTTTGCGCAGACGCGCGTAGAAGAAGCCATCGTGACCTTCGATGCGCGGCAGGAGCTGGCGTCCGGCGCCCGCGGGGCGACCCCAGTCGACGTCGAGTTCGTCGGCACTGGCGTCCGGGGTGCGGGTAAGGAAAGCAGCGACCTGATCCACATTCTCTTCGGGCATCACCGAGCAGGTGGCGTATAGCAGCGTGCCGCCGGGGGCGAGGGTCGTCCATAGCGTGTCGAGCAGGCGGGCCTGCAGCGCAGCGAGCTCGCGGATATCGCTGGGACGACGCAGGCGCTTGATGTCCGGGTGACGGCGAATGACACCGGTGCCCGAGCAGGGCGCGTCGAGCAGCACGGCATCGAATGTTTGGCCATCCCACCACTCGAGGCGGCTGGCGTCGGCGGTCAAGGTGGTGGCTTCGAGCCCTAGGCGAGCCAAGGTAGCGTCGACGCGGCCGAGCCGCTCGGCGTCGCTGTCCAGGGCGGTGAGTTCGAGATCGAAGGCTTCGAGCAGATGTGCGGTCTTGCCGCCGGGGGCGCTGCATGCATCCAGCACGCGAGCGCCGGGCGTCGTGGCCAGGGTTGGTTCGAGTAGTGGTGCGGTCAGCTGGGCGGCCTCGTCCTGCACGCTCACCGCGCCCTCACTGAAGCCGGGTAGGGCGCGCACGTCGCAGGCTTCGTGCAAGGTCACGCCATCCGGCGCGTACGGCGTAGGGTCGGCGGCCAGGCCGGCGTCCCGCAAGCGGGCCAAGTACGTTTCGCGATCTACGTGGCGACGATTGACGCGCAGGGTCATGGGGCCGGGCTGATTGTTGGCCTCGGCCAGTTCGCGCCAGTCGTCGGGCCAGGCCTCGCGCCAACGCGTGAGCATCCACTCGGGATGCAGCAGCGCGATGCTCGGGTCGCGGTCGACCTGCGCTTGAAGCGCCTGAGTATCGCGCTGAAAGCGGCGCAGGCAGCCATTGAGCACGCGCGTGGCCCAGCCCTTGCCCAGCGCACGAGCGGCCCCGGCAGTTTCGCCCACGGCGGCGTGAGGGGGCACGCGCATGTACAAGAGCTGATAGAGGCCGAGCAGCAGTAGCGCCTGGACATCCTGATCGCGGCGCTTGAAGGACTGGCGCAGCAGAATCTTGGACAGCGCCTCGAGGCGCGGCAGCGTGCGGCATACACCGAAGCACAGCGCTTTGGCCAGGCCGCGATCGCGGCCCTCGACGCCCGCGGATTCCAAGGCGCTATCGAGGGCGTTCAGCGATCCCTTGCCGTCGAGCACGGGGGCCAGGGCGGAGGCGCAGACGGCGCGAATGTCCGGTGTACTCATGAGGTGGTCTCCTGACCCAGTAGCTGTCCCGGAGCAAAGCGCTCGCCACGGGCATTGAGCAGATCGCGCACCGCGAGCGGCTTGCCGCCAGGCAGCTGAGCGCGGGTAATATGCAGCACCTGAGTGCCGTCGGGGCCGCAGGCGATGCGCAGGGCATCCGGGGTGTTCTCCAGCAGCGTGCCGGGGGCCGCGGCGGTGCCGTTGTCGGGGGCAGGCTCGGCCAACCACAGGCGTAGCGGCTCGCCTGCGAGGCGCGTCCAGGCCACCGGCCAGGGATTGAAGGCACGCACGCGGGCGGCGAGTTCGGCGGCAGGGCGTGTGAAGTCGAGCTCGGCCTCGGCCTTGCTGAGCTTGGTGGCGTAGGTAACGCCCTCCGCCGGCTGTGGCGTCGCGGCCAGGCCCGTTTCCGACAGGGCGTCGAGCGCCTCGACGATGGACTTTCCACCCAATGCGGCAAGACGGTCGTGCAGCTCGCCGCTGGTGGTGGTCGCGGTGATCGGCGTGTCGCGTACCAGCAGCATGTCGCCGGTGTCGAGGCCGGCATCCATCTGCATGATGGTCACCCCGCTACGCGTGTCGCCGGCTTCGATGGCGCGCTGAATGGGCGCCGCGCCGCGCCAACGAGGCAGCAGCGAGGCATGCACGTTGAGGCAGCCCAGGCGCGGGATATCGAGCACCGCTTGCGGCAGGAGCAATCCATAGGCGACCACGACCAGTACGTCGGCGTTGCAGTCGGCGAGCGCCTGCCGAGCAGCAGCGTCCTTGAGCGTGGTGGGCTGATGAACGGGCAGCTCGTGTTCGAGCGCCAGTGCCTTGACCGGGCTGGGCTTGAGCTTGCGCCCGCGTCCCGCGCCACGGTCGGGCTGGGTATGCACCGAGACCACTTCGTGACGGCTTTCGAGCAGTGCCGCGAGGCTGGCGGCGGCGAAATCGGGCGTGCCGGCGAATGCGACGCGCAGGGATTGGGACATCGGGCGGACTTCCGTAACGGCTTGCGGGACCTGGATGAATGCCACGGGCCGGCAAATGCCGGCCCGTTTGGCGAGTGCGAGGCGAGGATGGCGTGGCCTCAGGCGTCCTGCATGGCCTTGTGGCGTTTCTGCATCTTTTTCATGATTCGGTCGCGCTTGAGCGGCGAGAGATAGTCGACGAACAGCGTGCCTTCGAGATGATCGCACTCATGCTGGATGCAGTGGGCGAGCAGGCCATCGGCCTCCAGCTCGTAAGGCGTGCCATCGCGATCCAGCGCCTTGAGCGATACCCGCAACGCACGCGGCACCTCGGCGTAATGGTCAGGAATCGATAAGCAACCTTCCTGCATGGGCTCGCGCTCGTCACCCAAGGGAGTGTATTCGGGGTTGATCAGTACGCGGGGTTGCGAGCGATCGTCACTGACATCCATGACGATGACGCGGCGGTGCACGTCGACCTGGGTCGCGGCCAGGCCGATGCCCTGGGCGTCGTACATGGTGTCGAGCATGTCGTCGACCAGCGTACGGATCTCGTCGTCGACGGTCTCGACGGGCGCCGCCTTGTTGCGCAGGCGTCCATCGGGAAATTCGAGAATGGTCAGCTTGGCCATGGCGTTAAGAAAACCGTTATGCTGTCACGTGAAATTTGTCCGCTAGTGTAATGCGCCGCCGGCGGGAACGGAACCGAAAGGGCGCCGATGCCCCCGATAGCGAATCACTAGGCGGTGCGCCGCCAGCAGCGGTGAAGCAGGGCGACGGAACATGTGAATAGTATAGCAGTGCGTCCTGACGCATGCCGAGGGCCCAGGGCATCGGCGCGGTGGCACGTTGACGTGCGAGCAATCAGAAGAAGAGACGATCATGAGGGCAGGATACGGTGGGAGCGCTGCCGGGTGGTGGCGCGGCGGTATGCGAGTGGGCCTCGGGTTGGCACTGGTCGCTATGGTCGGCTCGGTCTATGCCGCCGAGGAGCGAGATGAACCGCGTGAGGTCGTGCATCTGTCCCCACGTGTGCGTGAACTGCCGCCGAGCGAGGCGGTCCCCACCATCGAGCGCCAGACGGTGGCGCCCTTCCTGAACGAATATCGCCTCATCGACTCGCGGGCCACGCTGGACGATACGCCCTACGTCGTCGCGGGCGAGGAGGGGCATCAACTGATTGGCAGTGGCGATCGGTTTTATGTCCGTGCAGGCGAGGACGCCGCGCGCTCGCGTGACGTGCGGCGTGTCATCTATCGCCCCGGTACGATCTATCATGATCCGGACAGCGACGCGCTGCTGGGCTTTGAACTGCGGGCAGTGGGCGAGGCCCGCTGGGTGAAGCGCGAAGGCGACCTGGATGTCTTCGAAGTACGCGAGGCGCGTCAGGAAATACGCCCCGGCGATCGCCTGTTGCCGTATCGCGAAGAGCCCCTTTCCCTGACGTTTTCCCCTCATGTTCCAGACCGTGCGGTCGATGGCGAGATTCTGGGCGTGCCCGAAGGCGTGAACTATGTCGGCCGGCACACCATTGTGACGCTCGATCTGGGGCGCAGGAATGGCATTACGCCAGGGGCTGTGCTGGCCTTGGATGCCTCGCCGGCGCAGGTGAGCGATCCACTCGAAGGTGACACCTTGCATTTGGCGGGCGAGCCCGGCGGCATGGCGATGGTGTTCGAGAGCTTCGAGCGGGTCAGCTATGCGCTGGTCATGGAGGCCTCGCGGCCACTGGAAGTGGGCGATGGCGTGAGCACGCCCGAGCGGGGTGTGTTGACGTCATTCGAAGCCCGGTGAGGAAGTTGTACATGATGACAGCAAGAGAGTGGTGTGCCCTGGCGCATCTCCCCAAACTCGGCGCACGGCGTCTGGCGGTCATTCGCCGTGAACTGGCCGCGCAAGGCTTGGCCGATGACTGGCCCGAGGCTTGGCTGGCGGCAATGCCTGCCGGGCCGCGTGACACGTTGCGGCACTGGCTCGATCATCCCGCGAAGAGCCCTTTGGAGGCACCGGTCGCGGCGGCCCTGACGTGGGAGGCGAGCCAGCCATCGCATCATCTCTTGCATCCCGGTCATCCGGCCTGGCCCGCCTTGCTCGATGAAATCGTTGATCCACCGGCGCTGTTATGGGCCAAGGGGGACTTGGCCGCGCTCGATCTGCCGGGCTTGGCCATGGTTGGTACGCGGCGCCCGACCCGCGAAGGCAGCGACAACGCGGCCTTTTTCGCCCGCGAGCTCGTGGAGGCCGGATTCGGTATCGTCAGCGGCATGGCGCTGGGTGTCGATGGCGTAGCCCAACGCACGGCGTTGGATGCCGGCGGTCGCAGCGTCGCGGTACTCGGCTGCGGCGTGGATGTGATTTATCCACCTCGCCATGCAGGCCTGTATCGTCGTCTTCTCGACGAAGGCGGCCTGCTGCTCTCCGAGCATCCTGCCGAGACGCGCGCCCATGCGCGCTATTTCCCGCGCCGCAATCGCATCATTACCGGGCTGTCGCTGGGCGTTCTGGTCGTCGAGGCGGCCGAGAAGAGCGGCTCTCTGGTCAGTGCGCGGCTGGCGATGGAGCAGAACCGCGAGGTCTTCGCGATACCCGGCTCGCTGCACAACGTGCAGGCACGTGGCAACCTGGGACTGATCCGCGACGGTGCTTCTCTGGTGTGCGGGCGCGACGATATTCTCGAGCAGCTCGGCCATTGGCAGGCGTTGAACGCGGCACCGCCCGAAGCCGCCACGGCGGTGCCACCGTCGCGTGCAGAGGCGCCGGCACCCTCCGATGTACCCCAGGATCCATTACTCGGCCTGTTGGATACGGCCCCTACGCCGCTGGACGTGCTCGTCGAGCGCAGCGAGCTGGATGTCGGCGGATGCCAGATGCGCCTGCTGGAACTGGAGCTCGCCGGCCAGGCCGCGCAGGTTAGCGGGGGGTGGGTGCGCCGCGCCACACGCTAGGCGTTTTCAGATGAGCGTCTATCATAGCCTGCGACAGCGTGGCGCGGCGTCTTCCCCTGCGTGCATGATAAGATGGCTGCATCTTGTATTGCCGTGAAGTGAAATCCTTCGCCATGTCAGAAACCTCCGACACTCTCAGTCACGCCGTGGCGGCATTGCGCCGTGGCGCCATCGTGGCTTACCCCACCGAAGCGGTGTGGGGGCTGGGCTGCGACCCCGATGACGATGCCGCGCTGGCACGGCTGATCGAACTCAAGCAACGCGATCCTGCGAAGGGTCTGATCCTGATCGCCGGGTCTGTGTCGCAATTGGCTCCCTGGCTGGAAGGGCTCGACGAGACGCAGCGTACGCGCCTGGCGGCCAGCCAAATGGTGCCCACAACCTGGCTGATACCTGACAACGGGCGGGCACGCCCGTTGTTGCGCGGTGAGCACGCCACCCTGGCGGTACGTGTCAGCGATCATCCCCTGGTACAAGCATTGTGCAACGCCTTCGGCGGTCCGCTGGTCTCGACCTCGGCCAATCATGCCGGAGAGCCGCCTGCGATGAGCGCCGACGATATACGTGCGGCCTTCGGCGAGGCGGTGACGCTCGTCGATGGGGCGCTTGGCGGGTACGCGCGGCCGAGCACGATCCGTGATCTGGCAAGCGGCGAGGTACTGCGCGATTGAGGCGTGCCGGAGTGTGGCGCGCTCTTGCGCCATGGCCGAGCGCTACATGAGTCAAACCAACCGATAACCCGAGGAGCGTGACGTGGCACATCCCCATCTCGACAAGGTGAAGGAGTATCTACTCGACTTGCAGGAACGTCTCTGTGAAGGCTTGGCTGCCGAGGATGGCGCGGCCTTTCGAGAAGACAGCTGGACACGCGAGTCGGGCGGTGGCGGTCGCTCGCGGGTGATCGAGAACGGTCACGTGTTCGAGAAGGGTGGGGTCAATTTCTCGCATGTCTTCGGTGAACGCCTGCCGGCTTCGGCCTCGGCCGCGCGGCCCGAATTGGCCGGTCGTAGCTTCCATGCCGTGGGCGTGTCCTGGGTGCTGCATCCGCATAACCCGCACGTACCCACAGCGCATGGCAATGTGCGCTTCTTCATCGCCGAAAAGGACGATGCCGATCCCGTCTGGTGGTTCGGCGGCGGTTTCGACCTGACGCCGTTCTATCCGGTGTTCGAGGATGTGGTCCACTGGCACCGCGTGGCCCGCGATACCTGCCAGCCGTTCGGCGATGATGTCTATCCGCGCTTCAAGCAGTGGTGCGACGACTATTTCACCCTTCATCACCGCGGCGAAACGCGCGGCGTCGGCGGGCTATTCTTCGACGATCTCAACGAGTGGGATTTCGAGCACTGCTTCGCGTTCCAGCAGGCGGTCGGCGATGCCTTCCTCGACGCCTATCTACCCATCGTGCGGCGGCGGCGCGAGACACCCTACGGCGAGCGCGAACGCGATTTCCAGGCGTTCCGGCGCGGGCGTTACGTCGAGTTCAACCTGGTCTGGGACCGCGGCACCCTGTTCGGGCTGCAAAGCGGTGGGCGCACCGAGTCGATCCTGATGTCGATGCCGCCGCTGGCGCAATGGCAGTATTGCTGGACGCCCGAACCGGGCAGCGACGAGGCGCGCCTGGGCGATGAATTCCTGCACTCACGCGAGTGGCTGGAGGAGGCCGAGGCATGAGCGAGCGTTACTGTGTCTTCGGGCATCCCATCGGGCATTCGCGCTCACCGCGCATTCATGCGCTATTCGCCGAGCAGTGTGGCCAGGCCATGACCTACGAGGCCATCGAGGCGCCGCGCGAGGACTTCGCCGGCGCCTGGCACACCTTCGTGGCCGCCGGCGGTCTTGGTGCCAATGTCACCGTGCCGTTCAAGGAAGAGGCGTATCGCGTGGCGGACGTGCTCAGCCAGCGCGCGCGTAGAGCGGGAGCCGTCAATACGCTGGTACACGGCCGTGACGGGCGCACCTATGCTGATACCACCGATGGCGTGGGGCTGGTGCGCGATCTCGAGGCGCACGGCGTGACGCTCGACGATGCGCGCATTCTCGTGCTCGGCGCGGGCGGGGCCGTGCGCGGCGTGCTCGATCCGTTGCTGGCGGCGGGGCCGCGGTCCCTGCATATTGCCAACCGTACGGCCGAGAAGGCCGTCAGCCTGGCCGCTGACTTTCACTTGCAAGAACGTGGGCAGCAACAGGCATGCGTGAAGGGTAGTGGCTATGATGCCTTGGAAGACGCTTATGATGTAGTCATCAATGGCACCAGCGCCTCATTGAGCGGCGAGTTGCCACCCTTACCGGAGACGCTATTGGCTGCTGATGGCGTGGCCTACGATATGATGTATGCCGCAGACCCGACCGTCTTCCTGCAATGGGCGAGCGCACGTGGCGTGCGCACGATCGATGGTTTGGGCATGTTGGTTGAGCAGGCCGCTGAGTCGTTTTTCCTGTGGCGGCACGTGCGCCCTGACACTGAGCCGGTACGCAATATGCTACGCCGCGAGCTTTGACGGCTGTGCCGCAGACGCCGCCTTCTAGAGGCGGCGTCTCGCTTTTCAGAAGGCGATCAGCGTTGGCAGTTGGGGCGCTTGCCGTTGGCTCGGGCCTGCTCATAGAGCGGCGTGGCTTCGTCCAGGCGATCTTGCAAGCCTTGAATGCGTGACTGGTTGCTGGGGTGGGTAGAGAGCCATTCCGGGGGCGCACCCTGGCTTTGCGCGGCCATGTTTTGCCACAGCTCGATACTGGCGCTGGGATTGAAGCCGGCCTCGGCCATCAAGTCCAGGCCGAGCTTGTCGGCTTCTGACTCATGCTTGCGCGAGAAAGGCAGGATCACGCCGTATTGGGCGCCTGCGCCGAGGAGCCCCATGAGCTGCTCGCCGGTGGCACCTTCCAGTCCTGCGGCCGATTGCAGGATCGAGAGCCCGGTCTGCGTGGCGGCTTGCGTCGACACTCGCTCGTTGGCGTGATTCGCAAGGACGTGTGCTACCTCGTGACCGATGACGGCGGCCAATTGGTCCTGGTTCTTGGTAATGTCAAGCAACCCACTGTTGACCCCGATGTAACCGCCCGGCAGCGCGAAGGCGTTGGCCGAGTCGTCCTCGAAGACCTTGACCTCCCACTCATCGACCTGCGCACCGGCGGGTACCTCGGCGGTGATGGCATCGGCTACGCACTGCACGTAGTCGTGCGTGGCGCCACCGACCTCGGGCAATTTTTCCTGATACTGGGCGAAGCTTTGCTGTCCCATCTGCTCGAGCTCATCGTTGGAAAACAGCGCCAACTGGCTTCGACCCAAGGGCGACGTGCTGCAGGCGGCGAGCGTGAGGCCGACCATGGCGATGGCGAGCGGTGTGCGTAGGCGAGACGACAACGTCCTTTTCATGAGGATCTCCTGATGGGCTCTGGACCCGGCAACCAAACGGCTCCAAGATACCCTGATGCCCTGCTGGGTCAACCAGCGAACTGTAGGCGGAATTCTAGAATGAACAGTGACAGGAGGAGAAGGATGGACGCCGATCTAGCGCAACGTCTGCACAAGGTGCTGGACCGGGTCGAGGCATGGTTGCCGCCAGAACCCGAGACTGTCGATTGGTCGCGAGATGTGGCGGCAATCTGGCAGCGTAACGCGCTGGGCGGCCAATTGATCCCGGTAGCTGCGCGCGATAGCGTCGGCATGGACGACTTGGTCGGCATCGAGCGTCAAAAAACGGCGCTTTTGAGTAACACGCGTGCTTTTTTGCACGGGCGTCCGGCGAATCATGCACTACTCTGGGGTGCACGCGGCAGCGGTAAATCATCGATGGTCAGAGCCTTGCTCAATACGCTGGCGCCGGAAGGGCTGCGATTGATCCAGGTCGACCGCCACGACCTGGTCGGTTTGCCGGGACTAGTGCAGCGGCTGCGAGGCTCGACGCATCGCTTCATCGTGTACTGTGATGATCTCTCCTTTGAAGGCCACGACGACGCCTATAAAGCGCTCAAGAGCGTGCTCGACGGCACCTTGACCGGCCCACCCGAAAACGTGCTGTTATATGCGACATCCAACCGGCGCCACTTGTTGCCCGAGTCGCTCGCCGACAATCAGGATACCCGACTGGTCGATGGCGAGCTCCATCATGGTGACGCGGTGGAGGAGCGCATCTCGCTCTCCGACCGTTTCGGACTGTGGCTGGCCTTCCATCCCTTCAACCAGGACACCTACCTCGATGCGTGTCGGCATTGGGTACACTACCTGGGTGGTGATGACGCCTGGAGTGATGCGGCCCGCGAGGACGCGGTGCGCTTTGCCACCTTGCGCGGGGTAAGAAGCGGGCGCGCCGCCTGGCAGTTTGCCTGCCAGTGGGTGGGCGCGAGGCAAGAGTCGTAATATTCAGTGCTGCGAGGCGGACTTACGGTCAGGGAGAGGACGGTATGCAAGAGAGCGAACGCAGTCGGCGCCTCGAGGCATTGCGTGTGCAATACGTCGAGAGATTGCATGACGACTTGCAAGCGGTAATGGCGCAAGTCGAGGAGATGAGTACCCGCGATAATGCTGCATCGGCGGTGGAGTTGGAGGCGGTCTGCGAGGCCCTGCAACGTATTGCGGATTCTGCCGGTAGCTTCGGCTATGACGCCTTGAGCGAGACATGCGGTGAAGTGGCATGTCAGGTTCGTCAGTGGCTCGAGGGGGGAGTGTTGCCCGCGCCCTATACACTGGCGGCGTTGCAATCGCGTCTGCAATACGGGGCGGAGCAGCTGCCCCATCTCGACGACCTGCTTCCTGCATACGCCACGATGGCTCAACGAGATACCGCATCGGTGCGTGTCGCCGTGCTTGGTGACGAGCCACTACGGCGACGTGAGCTGGATGAGGTCTTGAGCGGGTTGGGATACGTATGTCACGCATATGCTATGCATGACGTCGACGCGCTGACGGCGTGGCAACCCGACGCCGTGCTGATCGACGAGCGTAGCGTGCCGCGTTCTCGTTGGAGTGCCTGGTGGAGTGCCTGGCAGTCTCCGCCACACCTTCTGATATTCGGCGACGAGGACGATTTTGCGGCGAGGCTCTCGGCGATCCGTCATGGCGCGGCGGGCTATTTCGTGCCACCGCTGGATGCCTCGCTGATCGCTAGATGCCTGGAGCGCCTGGTGCCAGGCCCCACGCCGGAGCCGCTGCGTGTATTGATCGTCGAGGACGATGTCGAGCTGGCCGAACACTACCACCTGGTGCTGGATGGCGCGGGGGTCGATTCATGGGTGGTTAACGTCCCGGCCGAGACTCTGTTCGCACTACGCGATTATCGTCCTGACCTGGCCTTGGTGGACACGCGCTTGCCCACGTGCACAGGACGCGAGATGGCCCGCGTGATGCGCCTCGACGATGCCTGGCGGGACTTGCCCGTGGTGTATCTGGCGGCCGGCGATGACGTGCATGAGCAGGCCCTGACGCGTAGCGGCGACGCTTTTCTTGGCAAGCCGGTCGATGACGATGCCTTGGTGGCCACGGTCTTGTCACACGCCTTCAGTGCGCGTGGTTCGCGGCGCTGGGTGGCGCGCGATGGCTTGACTGGTGTGCTCACCCACGCCGCCTTGCAGGAACTGTTGGAAGTCGAGTTCGCCCGTGCGCAGCGTAGTGGTACGCCCACTAGTCTGGCACTGATCGATATCGACCATGTGGGGGCGTTGAATGCCCATTATGGGCATGCCAGCGGCGATTACGTGATCCGTCTCCTCGCGGAGCACTTGACGCAGCAGTTGCGTTTCATCGACCACGTGGGACGTTATGCCGGTGGGGCGTTTTGTGTCGTGTTGCCGCATTGCAGTCCCGAGGACGCGCAACGCGCGATCGAACGCATACGCTTGCAATTCCAATCGCAGACGATCAACGAACGCGGCGAGTTCGAAATGACGTTTTCCGCCGGGGTGGCTGGCCTGCATGATGCGTCCAGCGTCGAGGCGGGGCTCGACGCCATCGATCAAAGGCTCTACCGCGCCAAGCTGGCGGGGCGCAATCGGGTGCTCGGCAATGGCGACGAGTGACGCACCTTAGCGGCGCTTCTTGCGTGCCTCGCGCGTGCGGTTCAGCTCGCGTTTCTTGGCCTTCTCGCGGTCGCTGGCGCCGGCATTCTCATCGTAAGGGTTGTCGCCCGAGCGGAATTCGAAGCGCATCGGCGTGCCGCGTACCTTGAGCACCTTACGGAAGGTGTTAATCAGATACCGCTTGTACGCCTCAGGCAGTGAGCCGGTCTGATTGCCGTGGACTACGATGATGGGCGGGTTGCTGCCGCCCTGGTGGGCCATGCGTAACTTGATACGGCGACCGTGGACCAGCGGTGGCTGATGTTCGCTCACCGCATCCTGCAAGAGTGTGGTCAGGCGATTGGTCGACCAGTGACTGTTGGCCGAGTCGAAGGCACGCGTGACGGAGGGGTAAAGGTCGCCTACCGCGGTGCCGTGCAGCGCGGAAATGAAGTGCATTTCGGCGTAATCGGCGAAGCCCAGGCGGCGCTTGACCTCCGTGCGCATCTTGTCCTTTGCTTCTTGCTCGAGACCATCCCATTTGTTGACCGCCAGCACCAGCGCCCGCCCGCTACTCAGGACATAGTCGAGTAGGTGCAGGTCCTGATCGACCAGGCCGCTGCGCGCGTCGAGCACCATGACCGCCACATGACAGTCCTTGATGGCTTCGAGTGTCTTGATGATCGAGAACTTCTCGGCGGTTTCCTTGACGTTCTTGCGTCGCCGCACGCCGGCGGTGTCGACCAGCACATAGGGCTTTCCGCGTCGTTCGAAGGGGATCTCGATGGCATCGCGTGTGGTGCCGGCCTCATCGAAGACGATGACACGTTCTTCACCCAGCAGGCGGTTGACCAGCGTCGACTTGCCGACATTGGGACGACCGATGACCCCGATGCGAATGCCGTTGCTGAGATCCGGCGGCGCGGCGTTGACCTCGCGTGGGGGGAAAGGCGCCAACACCTCGTCGATCAAGCTGGTGACGTTGCGCCCATGCGCGGCGGCGATTGGGCGCGGGTCGCCCAGGCCGAGCTGCCAGAAATCGGCCGACGCCGAGTGTTCTTCGAGACCATCGGTCTTGTTGACCACCAGCCAGGTCTTTTTCTGATTGACGCGCAGGTGGTTGGCGATGGCCTCGTCGGCGGCGGTGAGACCACTACGCCCGTCGACCATGAACAGCACGATGTCGGCTTCGTCGATGGCCAGCAGCGACTGCTCGGCCATGGCGGCGTCGATGCCTTCTTCATTACCGCTGATGCCGCCGGTGTCGATGACGGTATAGGTTTTGTCGCCGAGCGCGCCGTTGCCGTACTTGCGGTCACGGGTCAGGCCGGCGAAGTCGGCGACCAGCGCGTCACGCGTGCGGGTCAGGCGATTGAAGAGGGTCGATTTGCCGACATTGGGTCGGCCTACCAGGGCGATGACAGGATTCATGGTGTCTCGTAAACCGGCGCACAAAAGCGTTGAGTGAGGCTGGACATGCGACGTGGTCGCTTCAAAGAGGACATGACGCAAGCGTCACGTTGTCGTGGCGTGATTCTAGCATTGCTGATCGGTACGGGCCCACAAATGACACGGGCACCTCATCGCGAGGTGCCCGCTCATAAGCTCAAGTGCGGCCCTCTCAATCGTCGCTTGCGTCGATATCGTAGGCCACCAGTTCGCCGTCGTTGGTGAGGGTATAGATCCGTTGGCCGTCGGCCAGCAACGGCAGACTGATGCCATCGCCGCCGAGTTCAGTACGACCCATGATTTCCCCATCGCTGGCATTGAGCAGGTGGACATAACCCTGATAGTCGCCTAGCGCCAGCTTGCCATCGACAAAGGTAGGCGCGGTCAGGTTGCGACCTTCGAGGGCGTCGGATTCCCACAGCACGCTGCCACTATCGACGTCGAGCGCCAGGACATGGCTGGCTTCGTTGACAGTGAAGAGGTAATTACCGACGCGCAGCGGGGTCAGATAACTGGATTCGTCGCGTGACCAGATGACTTCGCCGCTAGTGGCTTCCAGTGCCATGATGCGACCGTTGTAGCTGGTCACGAACAGGCGTCCGTCCTGAGACAGTACCGGCTGGCCGTCGAGATCGACGAGCTGTTCCACTTCGGTACGTCCTTGCGGCACGGCGACGCGCATATCCCACAGTGGTTGGCCACTACGGTTGTCGAGCGTTACCAGGCGGCCATTGGCAAAGCCGACGAACGATACCGGCTCGATGACGCGCGGCGTGCCTGTACCGCGGAGGGTCAGGGATGGCTGGCTACTGCTGTAGGTCCATTCTTCCTGCCCGGAGGTGCGATCCAGGGCAGTCACCGTGCCGTCGACACTTTGTACCACGACCAGCTTGCTGTTGACCTGAGGTGTGGCCAACACTTCGCTTGAGACCTTGGAACGCCAAGCTTCGCTGCCGTCCTCGCTATCGATGGCGACGACGGAACCGTTGCGCGTACCGGCATACAGTCGGGTGCTATCGCTGGATATGCCGCTGGAGAGCGGCGTGTCGAAACGTACTTCCCACTTGGTCTCGCCGCTGTCGGCATCGAGTGCGCGCAACAGACCGTTTTCATCGGCGGCATAGAGGGTGCCGTCGGCGAGTAGGGGCATCAAGGGATAACGCGCCCGACCCAGGCCATCGCCGACCGAGGTGGACCAACGCTCGTCGAGGGTCGCCGAGGCCGAAAAGTCCTTGAGTTCCTTGGGTGGATACTGCGGCTCGACGTCGCCAGCGCAGCCCACCAGCAAGGTAGATAAGGTGAGCGCGGCCGGTAACAGTAGGTGGTTCAATTTCATCAGCTGGCGTCCTCTACACCGAGATTGTCGAGCTTGAGCCGTACGCCGGAAAGCGGTTGATCCTGCTCTTCGGCGCGGGCGAGCGCGTCCTGATAGGCTTGACGCGCCTCATCGGGTTGGTCTAAAGCGGCGTGGGCATCGCCGCTGATCTCGGCGGCTTGCGCCGCGAGCGCGGTGGGGATATCGCCCTCGAGTGTGGTCAGGGCGCCCTCGGCGTTGTCCAGGGCGATCTGCACGCGTGCCAGGTTGAGGCGTGCGAGGCCACTGAGATAAGCATGTTCGCTGCTATCGATGAAGGACGACAGTGTCTCTCGTGCGCCCTCCAAGTCATCGGCGTCGACGGCCAAACGGGCACGCATCAGCTCGGCAAGTTCGGCGTATAAGGTGCCACCGTGCTCGCTTTCCAGGCCATCGATCATGGTCGTGGCCTGTTCGCGTTGCTCGGCGCTCATCTGCGGTTGCTGCATCAGCATCGTGAGCTGCTGGTAGCGTTGCGATGCTGCTTCCGCTTGAGAGGCTTGGTAATCCTGCCAGGCGTTCCAGGCGAAGACGCCCGCTCCGGCGAGTACCACCCCGGCGATGATCGCCTTGCCGTATTCCTTCCACCAGCGCTTGAGCGTCTCAAGCTGTTCGTCTTCGGTGCTAAGCTCCGCCACGGGCGGTCTCCTTCAATGGCTGTTCGTACGAAACGGCGCGGTCGTTCTTCAAGTCCGTTCTTCAAGTCCGCTCTTCAAGCCTCCGCGAGAAGCGTCTTGAGACGCGCCGCGAGCGCATCGAGGGCAACGCTTTCTTGATCGCGGTCTTCACGTAGGAATTTGATCCCTACCTGACCGCTGGCCAGTTCATCCTCACCGAGTAACAACGCCATGCGGGCCCCGCTCTTGTCGGCTTTCTTTATCTGGCTCTTGAAGCTGCCGCCGCCGCAATGGAGCTGCAGATGCATGCCAGGCACAGCATCACGCAGGCGTTCGCCCAGCAGCATCGCTTCGCGGCTAGCGGCATCGCCCATGGCCGTCAGATAGACGTCGGTGCGCGGTCGCGCAGCCTCAGGGATCAGGTCGAGCGTTTCGAGTAGCAGGATCAGTCGCTCAACGCCCATGGCAAAGCCCACGCCAGGCGTGGGTTTGCCGCCGAGCTGTTCGACCAGGCCATCATAGCGACCGCCGGCACATACCGTGCCCTGGCTGCCCAGCGCTTGGGTGGTCCACTCGAACACGGTTCGACTGTAATAGTCCAGCCCCCGCACCAGGCGTGGATTGATGACATAGTCGATGCCAGCTGCCTCGAGCATGGCGGTGAGCTCGGCGAAGTGAACACGCGATTCTTCGTCGAGGTGGTCCATCAAGCGCGGCGCGTCGGCGAGCATCGCCGCCATGTCGGGATTTTTGGAGTCCAGAATACGCAGCGGATTGGTGCTCAGACGGCGCCGAGAATCCTCGTCAAGGACATCGGAATGCGCCTCGAAGTGGGCGACTAGCGCATCGCGGTAGGCGGCACGGGCCTCGTTGGAGCCCAACGAGTTGAGCTCCAATTGGACGTGGGGCATCAGGCCGAGCGCTTCCCATAGGCGGGCGCTGAGCAGGATCATCTCGACGTCGATGTCCGGTCCATACATGCCATAAGCTTCCACGCCGACCTGGTGGAACTGGCGATAGCGCCCCTTTTGAGGGCGCTCATGGCGGAACATCGGCCCCTGATACCACAGGCGCTGCGTCTGGTTGTAAAGCAGACCGTTCTCCAGTGCCGCACGCACGCAGCTAGCGGTACCTTCGGGCCGCAGCGTGAGGCTGTCGCCGTTGCGGTCATCGAAGGTATACATCTCCTTCTCGACGATATCGGTTACTTCGCCGATCGAGCGCTTGAACAGCGCCGTCTGCTCGATGATAGGCATGCGGATTTCGCTATACCCATAGCGCTGCATGAGATGCTGGATCTGACGCTCGAAGTATTGCCAAACAGGCGACTGCTCCGGTAGCAGATCGTTCATGCCACGGATGGCCTGGATCTTGTTGCTCAATGCTGACTCCTGAACCGGTACGGGGCGCGCGAGCGGCGCTTTATGCCTCGCGGGCGATGGTATCGCGTTCGCGGGCCTCTTTTTCGCGGACCTTATCGCGGATCAGCGCTTCCAGATCGTCGACCAAGTGGTCGTTGCGAAGCTTGCTGGCCGGCTTGCCGTCGATATAAACGAGGTTGGCCGGGTCGCCGCCGGTGAGGCCGATATCGCTTTCCTTGGCCTCGCCGGGGCCATTGACCACGCAGCCGATGACCGAGACATCGAGCGGCGTCATGATGTCGTCGAGGCGTTCCTCGAGGGCATTCATGGTGCCGATGACGTCGAAATTCTGGCGCGAGCAACTCGGGCAGGCGACGAAGTTGATGCCCTTGGAGCGCAGGCGCAGGCTCTTGAGCATGTCATAGCCGACCTTGATCTCTTCGACAGGATCGGCCGCCAGCGAGACGCGAATGGTGTCGCCGATGCCTTCCATCAACAGCATGCCGAGTCCAATCGAGGACTTCACGGTCCCCGAACGCAAACCGCCGGCTTCGGTGATGCCTAGATGCAGAGGCTGGTCGATACGCTGCGCGAGTTGGCGGTAAGCGGCCACTGCCATGAACACGTCGGAGGCCTTGACGCTGACCTTGAAATCCTGGAAATCGAGGCGGTCGAGGTGCTCGATATGCCGCATGGCGGATTCGACCAGCGCCTCCGGCGTCGGTTCGCCGTATTTCTTCTGCAGATCCTTTTCCAGCGATCCGGCGTTGACGCCGATGCGGATCGGAATGCCGTGTTCGCGGGCGGCATCGACCACCGCGCGCACGCGGTCTTCGCGGCCGATATTGCCGGGGTTGATGCGCAGGCAGTCGACGCCTAGTTCTGCCACGCGCAGGGCGATCTTGTAGTCGAAGTGAATATCGGCAACCAGAGGGACCGAGACCTGGCGCTTGATTTGGCCGAAAGTCTCGGCGGCCTCCATGGTGGGCACCGAAACGCGCACGATGTCCGCTCCTGCGGCCTCGAGCTGGCGGATCTGCGCCACAGTGGCGGCGACATCCAGGGTATCGGTGTTGGTCATGCTTTGAACGGCGATGGGCGCGCCACCACCGACGGGGACATTCCCGACATGAATCTGGCGAGATTGGCGCCGTTGAATCGGAGATTGCATATGCATGTGCGTATCACTCTCCCAAGGTGAAGCGGGCGACATTATTGCCGCCGGTATGCTGGCTCAGATCGACGTTCTCGCCCCGATAGCGGAGCTCGACGCCGGAGGCGTTACCAATGGTCAGGCGAAACGGGGGCGTGCCTTGCAGTTCGGTATCGGTACCGGGGTCTTGCAGGCCCGCCATCAGGCGCTGATCGTCGGCATCATAGATCTCGGTCCATGACTGCTCGTTGAAAGTCAGCGTCAGGCCATTGGCGATGTCAGCGCTTGCAACGCTGCTGGTGTCATCGCTGTCGCCGTCCTGCGTGGTGGATTCGGCGTTCGCCGAGGTGTCGTTGACGGCGACGTTCGTGCCCTGCGTGTCGGCATCGTCGCGGCTGGCCTCGTCCGCGTCATCGCTGGTGCCAGTGCCATCGCTCGCTTCGTCATTGTTGACGAGGCCTAGATTGTCGTTTTCGTCGGGTAGCGGCGGCAAGTTGTCCTGTTCGCTCGCGTCGCCTTGTTCGCCCGTGGCAGCCTGCGACGCGATGCCGTCGCGTTGTGCCTCGTCGTTTGGGGAAGCGTCATCGTTGAGGGCGTCGCTTGCCATGGCCTCGCTCCCCACGTTCTCCGCACTGCCCTCGGTGGCGCCACCGTCATCCGCACTTTCCATGGTGGCGGGTTCATCGCCAAGGCCGAAGAACTCGTTGCCCTCGCGGCTCTGCCACCACATCAGCGTCAAGCCGATCAGGCCCACGATGATAAGTAGCGTGACCAACTTGAAGATCCAAGCGCCAATCCGTGAGGGCGGTTGCGAGCGATATGATGGCGGTGTGACTTTGCGGTCAAGATCGTCACGGCCATGCAGGGCATCGTAGTCTTGCGCCACACGCGTGTCGTCGAGCCCCAACAACTTGGCGTAGGCACGCAGATAACCCCGCCGATAGGTGGCGATGGGGACCTGATCGTAGCGGTCTTCTTCCAGACCGGTGACCACGGCGGGCCGGAGGTTGAGCTGCTCGGCGACTTCTTCTAATGACAGCCCCTGCCGCTCGCGCTCGCGTCTCAGCCGAGTGCCAGGAGGTTCGTGACCCTCGGTGGGAGCGGGGGAGGTGTGTTGTTCGTGAGTGTCGCTCATACCAGAGCATCCTTCTCGAATTCGTGTGGTCGGATCATGCCTCAGGAATCGTCATGCTGCTGATGATAAAAGGCTGCGGCTTCCTCGTCGCCTCGTGCGCGAGCGATGTCGCTCGCCAATTCGAGACTTGTCGGAGTCGCCTCGGCCAAGGTGAAGAAACGCTGCAAGCGCTCCCAGGCACGTTCATCATGACCCTGCGTATGGTCGAGTCTCGCCAGCAAGAGCAGGCTTTGCGTATCGTGTGAGTCGGACGCAATGGCCTGTTCCAACGGACGTCGCGCGGCATCGAGGTCGCCTTGCTCGAACCGGCATCGGCCCAGATTGGCAAGCAATTGGGCGCGATTATTATACGTGGTGTCTCGTGCTGCTTGCTGTAGTTGCGTACAGGCGGCGTCGAGCCTGCCCTCATCGTACAGAAAAGCAGCGTAGTTGTTGCGCGCGCGAGTATAATCGCCGTCGGCATCCAGCGCACGTTTGAAATATTCCTCGGCGAGTGCCGGCTCGTCCTGACGTTGGTAGAGAAGTGCCATGCTTTCCAGCGCCCGAGGGTCGTCGGGACCCAGTTCCAAGGCGTGTTCCAGCGCATCGCGGGCGCGCGTTAAGTTATCGCGTTTGAGATAGGCCAGCCCCAGCTCGGTATACGCCGACACCGCTTGACCGTTGTCCGGCGATGCGTAGGGGGAGTTACTTTCGACTTGGACGGCGCAACCGCTCAAGAGCCAGACGAGCGACATCGCGGCACTCAACGAGCGGATCGAAGGTGGACGATGGCGGCGCGTCATGGAGCCCTCTCGAAACAATGGCGTCAATCGATGCAATGAGACGGTATTCGTCGTCTGAAAGTGTCCCATCAAAGCGCCGCACCTCAGTGAAGTCAAGGCGAGGCTCAATCGGCATCGATCTGAATGGACTGAATGTAACGTTCGTGACGCTTGGTGCGGTCCTTGACGCGTCCCACCAGTTGGCCACAGGCAGCATCGATATCATCGCCGCGCGTCATGCGGACGGGGGCGGTATGGCCTAACTCTTCGAGCCAGTGCTGAAAGCGCATGACCTGATTGCGTGAAGGCTTCTCGTAGCCCGAGTGCGGGAACGGGTTGAAGGGAATCAGGTTGATCTTGCACGGCAAGTCCCCGAGCAGCGTTGCCAGCTCTTGGGCATGGAGCTGCTGATCGTTGACATCCTTCATCAGCGTGTACTCGATGGTCAGCATGCGCGTGTCATCGCATTTATCGAGATAGCGACGGCAGGAATCTAGCAGCGTGGCGATGTTGTACTTGCGATTCAGCGGGACCAGCTCGTTGCGCAGCTCGTCGTTGGCGGCATGCAGCGAAATCGCCAGACTCACGTCGAGCTCGTCGCCGAGCTTGTCGATCATCGGTACGACGCCGGAGGTGGAGAGCGTGACGCGGCGCTTGGAAAGGCCGTAACCGTTGTCGTCGAGCATCAACTTCATGGCCGGCACGACGGCATTGTAGTTCATCAGCGGCTCGCCCATGCCCATCATCACCACGTTGGTGACCGGGCGGTTGGTATCACGTCGCGCGCCGAAGCTGTTGCTGGCCACCCACACCTGGCCGATAACCTCGGCGCTGGTGAGGTTGCGCTGAAAACCTTGCTTGCCGGTGGAGCAGAAACTGCAATCCAACGAGCAACCGACCTGAGACGACACACAAAGCGTGCGGCGTTTGCCGCCCTCGGCGGGAATCAGCACGGTTTCCACGTAGCTGCCGTCTTCCACTTCGAGGACCCACTTGCGCGTGCCATCCTGCGAGGCGCCTTCGTAGACCACGCGTGGGCCACGTACTTCGGCGAGTTCCTCAAGGCGCGTGCGCAGTGCCTTCGAGAGATTGGTCATCGACTCGAAGTCGTCGCAGCCTTCGTGGTGAATCCACTTCATCACCTGGGCGGCGCGAAATTTCTTCTCGCCCAATGAGACGAAGAAGGTTTCCATCTCCTCGCGCGTAAGGCCGAGAAGGTTGGTACGGGGCGTGACGGTATCGAGGGTCATGGTGGGTCGTACGCTCGGTGGATGGCGGTGCGAGGGCCATGCGGCCCCCGCGGGAAGCGATCAGCGTGCGCAGATCTCTTCGCTGCCGAAGAAGTAAGCGATCTCGCGCTCGGCGGATTCCGGCGAGTCGGAGCCGTGCACGGCGTTGGCGTCGATGGACTGTGCGAAGTCGGCGCGGATGGTGCCGGCCTCGGCTTCCTTGGGATTGGTCGCGCCCATCAGGTCACGGTTGGCGGCGATGGCATTGTCGCCTTCCAGTACCTGCACGACCACCGGGCCGGAGGTCATGAAGCCCACTAGGTCGCCGAAAAAGGAACGTTCCTTGTGCTCAGCGTAGAAGCCTTCGGCCTGCGCCTGGGAAAGCTGCAGCATCTTGGCGGCGACGATCTTGAGACCGGCCTTTTCGAAGCGGCTTTCGATCTCGCCGATGGCGTTCTTGGCGACGGCGTCGGGCTTGATAATGGACAGGGTGCGTTCGTTGGCCATGAGGTCAATGTCTCCGTGACTGAAATCGGGGTCTTGGTCGATACGCCAACGCGCCGCTCGAGGCGACGCGTTGCATGAAACTCGACGGATGTCGAAAAAAGCGCGCCATTGTAGCGTGTCGTCGGACGTGGCGCACGCCCGGCGGCTGGGCGCCTTTAGACGCTGAAGCTTTCCCCGCAGCCACATTGATCGGTGGCATTGGGGTTATTGAAGCGAAAATAACGGTTAAGTCCTTCGCTGACGTAGTCCACCTCGGTGCCGTCGAGCATGGTCAAGGCCTCCTTGTCGACGAGCACCTTGACGCCGTGGTCCTCGAAGGGCACATCGTTGGCGCCCACCTCGTCGGCGATGTCGAGCACGTAGCTGTAGCCGGAGCAGCCGCTGGGTTTGATCGCCACGCGTAGGCCGAGGCCATTGCCGCGCTCGGCGAGCACATGCTGGATCTGTTCGGCGGCGGCGGAACTGATGTTGATGTTAGCCATGTTGACCTCCTTGCTTGGGTCGCGACGCGTGATGCGGCGACCTCGATTCATTGGCGTAGGGCGCCGAGCGCATGGCGGAGCTCGGCGCTTGCGGTGTCGATGTCCGCCTCGGTAGTGAAGCGGCCGAAGCTGAAACGAATGGACGCCAAGGCGCGAATGCGATCGGTGCCGATGGCCTTCAATACATAGGATGGCTCGACACTGGCTGAGTTGCACGCCGAACCGGTCGATACCGCCAGCGCACGCAGCGCCATCAGTAGCGATTCACCGTCGACGTCGTCGAACGCCAGGTTAACGATCATGGGGACCGAGACGTCGAGTGCTGTGTTGCAGTGTACGCCTTCGCACGCAGCGAGGCCGTCGAGAAAACGCTGACGCATGGCCAGGCCATGGGTATGATCGGCTTCCTGTGCGTCGGCCGCCAGGGAGAACGCTTCGCCCATGCCCGCGATCTGATGCGTGGGCAGCGTGCCCGAGCGCATGCCGCGTTCGTGACCGCCGCCATGGATCAGCGCCTCAATACGAATGTCGGGGCTGCGGCGTACATAGAGCGCGCCGACGCCCTTGGGGCCGTAGGTCTTGTGCGCCGACATCGACATCAGGTCGATGCCCATGGCGTTGACATCGAGCGCGATCTTGCCGGTGGCCTGGGCGGCATCGACATGGAAGACCGCGCCAGCGGCGTGGACGACCTCGGCCAGCGCCGCCAACTCGTGGATGCTGCCCAGCTCGTTGTTGACGGCCATCAGCGAGACCAGAATGGTATCCTCGCGCATGGCGTCGTTGAGCTGCGTGGGCGTTACGCGGCCATCCGCACCGGGCGTCAGCCAGGTCACGTCGAAACCTTCGGCCTCTAGTGCGAGGGCGGTATCGACGACGGCCTTATGTTCGATACGCGAGGTGACCAGATGCCGACCGCGCGCTCGGTTGGCACGCATGAAGCCGGTCAACGCCAGGTTATCGGCCTCGGTAGCACCACTGGTCCAAACGATCTCTCGCGGATCGGCGGCGATCAAATCGGCGACTTGGCGGCGTGCGCTTTCTACTGCCTGTTCGGCTAGCCATCCCGGCATGTGGCTACGCGAAGCAGGATTGGCGTAGACGCCATCGAGTGTCAGGTGACGCGCCATCACCTCCGCGACGCGTGGGTCGACGGGGGTGGTGGCGGCATAGTCAAGATACACGGGTGAGGTCATGACGGCTCGTATCGATGATGGCGCTGGCGCCTACTGCTCCGCAAGGTCATTGCGGCGCAATGCTGATGGTATCGGTGCTGATCGTCTCTGGTGCGACGCGCTGCTGACGAGCGGCGATATCGCGGACTTCCTGGCGTTCTACCAGCTCGGCGAGCGTAATGGCGTCGAGGAAGCCATGAATCTTGTCTGACAGATCGCACCACAAATGATGCGTCAGGCAGGTATCGCCCTGCTGGCAATCCGAGAGACCCTGGCAGCGCGTCGCATCCACGGATTCATCCACCGCACCGATGACCGAGGCCACTGAAATGGCGCTGGACGCATGCGCGAGCAAGTAACCGCCGCCCGGGCCACGTACGCTATTGACCAGTTTGGCACGCTTGAGCCGCGCGAACAGCTGTTCCAGATAGGACAGCGAGATCGCTTGGCGTTTGGAAATGTCAGCGAGGCTGATAGGGCCGGCATCGGCATGCAGCGCCAAATCCAGCATCGCGGTGACGGCATAGCGTCCCTTGGTCGTCAAGCGCATAAGTCGAAGTGATCGGGCGTCGGTGATGAAGCGATTGACCAGGCAGGACATGCAATCCGTATGGAATGTTTGCCTGAAACGTAGCCGTATTATGGGAAAACCCAGTAACGCGGTCAACCATTCCCGTCGTGGTTCTCCTGGCGGGCCAACGCCCGGCTTTGCTTGTTCACGGCCCCGAGAATGCCGCGCAAGATGTTCATTTCCATGCTGTCGATGTGGCTGCGCATGAAGAGTCGGCGCAGACGCGCCATCAACTGACGCGGGTTGTCGGGGTCGTGAAAGTCGATCTCGATCAGCGTCCGCTCGAGATGATCGAAGAAGCGCTCCAGATCGTCATGGCTGGCCGGTGGATTGTCCCATTCGACTCCGAACGGCGTGTCCGGGGAATCTTCCGCACCCAGCGCCGCTATTCGACATTCATAGGCCAGCACCTGGACCGCGGCGGCCAGGTTGAGCGAGCTGAAGTCGGGATTAGTGGGGATATGCACATGGGCATGGCAGCGCTGCAGTTCGCCGTTGGTCATGCCACTGTCCTCGCGTCCAAAAACCAACGCGGCCTGGGCGGCCTCGGGCGCGCACTCGCTGGGGAGGCGTTCGCCCAGTGCGCGTGGGGTGAGCATGGGCCAGGGCAGGTGGCGTACGCGGGCGCTGGCGCCGACCACGAAGGTGCAGTCGCCGACAGCCTCTTCGAGCGTGGCATACACCTTGGCATTACTCACCAGGACATCGGCACCGGAAGCACGAGCGTGAGATTCGGAGCCGTAAACCTCGCAGCGTGGCGCGACGAGGACAAGATCGGCAAGGCCCATGTTATGCATGGCGCGGGCGGTGCCACCGATGTTGCCGGGATGGCTGGTGCCGATGAGAACGATACGCAGTTTGTCGAGCATGATGATAGGGCGCGCGGCTGAGAAACGAATGGCGAGTCTATCATGGCTTGAGGCCGCGAAACTTCCCGTCCTGGGCGCCTTCTGCTAGGATGCGCGACGTTCTTTAACAGTTTCCGAGATTCAGGCCCGTATCATGCATCCCATGGTTCAATTCGCACTGCGCGCCGCGCGTAGTGCCGCCGAGCAGTTCGTGCGTGCTCGCGACCGCATCGAAGTCGCGCGTGGCGACCAGCAGCTCGATCAGCTGCTGGCAGACACCGCGCGTAATGCCGAAACGCTCATCGACTCGCAGTTTCGTCGCAGTTATCCCCAGCATGGCCTTTCCGGTCGCTATACGGCGCACCGTGACGGCGAAGGTGAAGGCGCCGATTTCCATTGGCGTATCGAGCCGTTCCACGGCTATTCCAACCTGGCCGTGGCATCGCCCAATTTTGCCATTTCCATTATCTGTCTGGTCAAAGGCAAGCCCGAACATGCGGTGATTGTCTGTCCTTTCAGCGACGATGAATATCTCGTCAGCCGTGGGCGTGGCGCGCAGCTCAATGGGCGCCGCATTCGTGTGCCCAATCACATCTCGGTCGAGGGCGCACGCATTGCCGCCGGTTTGCCGGAGCCCTGGCTGCGTTCGCGCCATCTCCCGACATATTTGGCCTTGGTCCAAGCTCTCGGGCCGCAGGTCGAAAACTTCCTCAGCAGCGGTAGTGGCCTCCTGGATCTCGCGCAACTCGCTGCCGGCCGTGTCGATGCCGCCTTCGTGCTGGGGCTCGAAGAACAGGATCAACTGGTCGGTAGCCTCCTCCTCAAGGAGGCCGGAGCGCTGCTGGGCGGCCCGGACGGTAGCCCTACGGTCAGTATCGAACAGAATCTCATGGCCGCTACGCCGCGCCTTTACAAGACACTGGTACAGCAGCTCAAGCCGCGGATGTAAGTCCTTTGGACTGATTCGCACGAAATACCCCGCCGACATCGCGTTCGGCGGGGTATTTTTCGTTGTGCGGCTTGTATGGGTCAGCCCGACGGGCCGATCAGGTGCTTGACCTCGAGATAGGCGGAGAGCCCCCAGGGACCGAGCTCGCGGCCGATGCCGCTGCGCCCGAAGCCGCCCCAACTGGCCTCGGGCATGACGATCTGCTCGCTGTTGTACCAGATGTTGCCGGCGCGCAATGCACGGCCGGCCCGCTGGGCGCGTTGCGGATCGCCACTGATGACCGTGGCGGCGAGGCCGAACTCGTTGTCGTTGGCCAGGGCGATGGCATCGTCATCGGAGGCGACGCTGCGTGCGCACAGCACCGGACCGAAGATCTCCTCGCACCACAGGCGGCTGTCGGTGGGCACATCGCGAAACAGCGTCGGGGCGATGAAATAGCCCTGCGAAGGCAACTGGCGATGGCGGGCGTCGCGTACCGCATCCAGACCCTCGCGCTCGGCGACGGCCAGGTAGTCGCGGACTCGATCGCGCTGACGCTGGCTGGTCATCGGTCCCATGTCGGTGTCCTCGCCCAGCGGATCGCCCAGGCGTATGGCGTCGATGCGCGTGGCCAGCGCCTCGTACAGCGCCTCGGCCAGGGTCTCGTGCACGATCAGCCGCGAGGTCGCCGAGCAAATCTGCCCGCTGTTGAAATAGATGCCGGCCATGACCCAGTCGGCGGCCTGTTCGACCTCGGCATCCTCGAGTACCAGGATCGGCGACTTGCCGCCGAGTTCCAGCGACACGCCGCGGCTCCCTTCGGCGGCGGCCTGCATGACACGCTCGCCCACGGCGTTACTGCCGGTGAACGACAGCTTGTCGATACCGCGATGGTGCGTCAGCGGTATGCCGATGCCGTCGCCATCGCCATGCAACAGGTTGAGCACGCCCGGCGGCAACGCGATCTCCAGGGCGATCTCGGCGAGGGCCTGTTCCGGCAGCGGCGTGACCTCGGAGGGCTTGAAGACCACCGTGCAGCCCGCCGCCAGGGCCGGCGCGATCTTCCAGGCGCTGGTCACCAGCGGGAAGTTCCACGGCGTGATCAGGCCGATCACCCCGGCGGGATCTTCGTAGCAGTAGGCGTCGACGCCCTCGATGTCGTGGGTGATGCGGCGTCCCTGGCGTGCTTCCAGGTCGCCGGCCTGGCGTGCGTAGTAGCGATAGCAGGCGATGGCGTCGTCGAGATCGATGCCGGCCTCGGCGAGCGCCTTGCCGTTGTTGGTCGCGGACAGCTCCATCAAGGCTTCGCGGCGTGCCGTCAGGGCGTCGGCCAGCGCATTCAGATAGGCGCCGCGACGTTCGCCGCCCAGGGCATGCCACCCGGGCAGCGCACGGCGTGCCGCCTCGACGGCCGCCTCGACGTCGCGGGCATCGCCGGCCGTGACCTCGGCGATCTGGCGCTCATGATACGGGTCCATCACCGCCAGGCGTCGAGTACCGTGACTCGCGACCCAGCGGTTATCGATGAATTGGTGGTCGAGTGCTTGCATGGTGGCTCCTTCAGAGGGCGTGGTCGCGCAGCCAGTCATCGATCATGGCGTGCAGGCGTGCCCCGGAAAAACTGGGAAAATGACCGCCGTGAACGACGCGCGCGGGCAATTCGCGCAGACGGCGCATGCTGGCGGCGTAATCGCGGGCGCTACTGTGATAGACATCCTCGATCAGTGGCCCGTCGTAGATGAGATCGCCAGAGATCAGGATACCGCTGGCGGCCTCCCAGAGTGCGATGCCGCCGGGGGAGTGCCCCGGCGTATGGATGACCTCGAAACGGCGGTCGCCG
This sequence comes from Chromohalobacter canadensis, assembly GCF_029544075.1. Lineage (GTDB taxonomy): Bacteria > Pseudomonadota > Gammaproteobacteria > Pseudomonadales > Halomonadaceae > Chromohalobacter > Chromohalobacter canadensis_A. Next base: position 211,822 of record NZ_JAJQJH010000001.1, read on the forward strand.
AGGTCAATGATCTCGCCGTCCTCGAGCGTGGCGATACGCGTCGGCGGGGCGATACGGTAGCGGTGATGCTCGAAGGGGGCCGGCGGCAGGGCATCGAACATCGCATCGTCGAGAAAGGCGTCGGCCAGGGTGCGCGCGTTGTCCGGATCGGCCAGGATATCGGCCTCGGCGGCGTGTACATGGCAGCAGTCGAACTCGTGCGCGCTACCGATATGATCGAAGTGGGTGTGGCTCGCCACCGCGATCAGGTCGCGTTCGCTGAGCAGCGGGACCTGCCGGCGCAGCGGCACGGCACCCAGGCCGAAGTCCACCAGCAAGTCTCTCTCGCGGCCCCGCACGTGCCAGATATTGCAGCGGTAGAACGGCTTGATGGCGGGCTCGTCGATCCGCGTGATCCCGTCATCGAGCGAGGTGGTGCGATACCAGCTCGCGGCATCGCCTCGAGGAAGCGAGAAACGGCTCATGCGATTGTCTCCGTCATCGGCCTGAGGTCCTGGAGGTAGTCCTGATGGGCGCGGCTTGCGTCGATGCGGCTCAGGTCGATGTCGACCACCAGGCTGCCCGCCGCGTCACCGAGGCGCCCAAGAACCTCGCCATCCGGTCCCGCTATCAGGCTGTTGCCACAATAATGCAGTTCGGCTTCCTCGCCGGCCCGGTTGATGCAGGCGACGAAGCACTGGTTGTCGAGGGCCCGGGCCCGGATCTGCAGCGCCTGGCGTTCGGCATTGGGCACCATGTTGGCGGTGGGCGAGAGGATGACCTGAGCCCCCTGAGTGGCGAGCGCCCTGGCCACCTCGGGAAACTCGTTGTCATAGCAGATCATCAGCCCGAGGCGGCCGAGGCGCGTATCTACCACGCAGCAGTCCTCGCCGGCGGTGAAGAAGGCATGTTCGCGATCCCACAGCTGGCGCTTGTGGTAGGTGGCGACACGCTCGCCCCGGTCGTCGATCAGCACGGCGGAATTGGTCAGGCGTCCGTCGGCTTGCCGCTCGGCCAGGCCGAAGAGCAGGAACAGATGGTGCTCGGCGGCGAGCTCGGCGGCCCGCTGGGCGATCGGGCCGCCCACCGGCTCGGCGAGTTCCTCCAGTCGCTCGAAGATATTGTAGCCGCTCAGGGCGAGCTCGGGGAGGACCAGCAGGTCCGCACCGGCCGCCGCTGCCTGCTGGCACTGGCGCGCAAGAGACGCCAGGTTGGCGGCCACGTCGCCGCACACGGGGGCGGTTTGCGCCAGCATCAGTCTCATCGGTGTCACTCTCCTGCGGTCTGTGAAGCGTTCGCGCGGGACTTGGTCAACAGCATGGCGCCGAGCCAGTAGAGGCCGCCGGTGATGACGAAGACTGGCAGCGAGGCGCCGAAGGCCAGCGGTGCGACCAGCGACCAGTAGGCGGCCAGCCCGGCGCCGATCACGTAGGCGCCGATGGCCACCGGCGCGGTGGGGCGTCCCAGCTGGTGACGCGCCTTGAGCAGTTCGGGGCTGTAACCCTCGCGACCGACCAGGTAGTAATCGACGATGATCACCGAGAAGGCCGGGATGAACAGCGCGCCTATCAATAGCAGAAAGTTCTGGAACTGGTCCAGGATGCCGGGAATCAGGGCGCCGAAGACGGTCACGATCCCGATGATAAGCGCCGGCTTCCAGAAGGCCATGCCGGGCGACACGTTCATGCAGGACAGGGTGGCGCTGTAGACGGCCATGACATTGGTGGTCATCACGGAGAAGAAGATGACCAGGGCCGCGGGCAGGCCGAAGCCGAAACCGGAGAGCAGCCGGGTCGGGTCGTAGGTCTGCTCCATGCCGTTCATGACCGACAGCCCGGAAACGGCGGCACCCAGGCCCATGGCGATCATGGCGGCCATCACGTAGCCAAGGTAGGTGCCCCAGACGGCGATGGCGCCGCTCTTGCAGTTACGATTGTAATCCGCCGAGGACGAGATCCAGGAGAAGGCGGTGGCGATGACGATGTCGAAGGCGATGCCCAGGGTGATGCCGTTACGGGCCTCGACCGGCATGTCCAGCAGGGTCGAGACATCGTAGTGGAGGTTCAACTGGTAGAGCACCACGGCGGCCAGCGCCACCATGGCCATCGCCGCCCAGCGTTCGACCCGCTCGATGCCCAGGTGGCCACGCAGCACGATGAGTACCACCACGGTCTCGCAGAGGATGGTCATCAAGGGCAGGTTGGAGTAGCCGGTGGTCGCCTGGATGGCGTAGTCGAGACTCATGCCGGCGAGCAGGGCCTGGATCCAGCTCCAGGCGATCAATACCCCCATGTTGACCAGCGAGATCAACCGGCTGCCGAGCGGGCCGTACGCGCGCCGGGTCAACGCCATGGAAGGCAGGCCGGTGCGCTGGCCCATCAGTCCGACCAGCAGGAGCGGAATAGCGCCGATCAACGAGCCGATCAGCACGCTGCCCATGGCGGTCGTGAAGGGCAGGTCGGGTACCAGGAGCATGCCGGTGAGGATGGTGGTGACCACGACGTTGGCGCCGAGCCATAGGGCGACAGTGCCGAACGCCCCGAGGCTCTTGTGCTGGTGGTCGTCGAGGGTGTCCTGGCCGAGCAGACGATGGAAGAAAGCCATGGTGTTGTCCTTGTAGTGTTATGGAAAACCGTTGTTCCCGAGACGGCTCTCGGGCCGCGGTTGGCGCCTCAGTCGAGTGCCGCCTGCCAGCGTTCGGCGTCGATCTCGATCAATGTCGGCGAGGTGCGCGAGACCTTGCTGAGCGCAAGATCGAGCGCGAAAGGGGATTCGACCCGGTGCGAGACGAGGCCGAACCCGTCGGCCAGGCGCTGGAAGTCGGGCGGCGTGGGGTCGACGCCGACGCGAGCGACGCCATGCGCATCCATGTAGCGGCGGATTTCCTCATAGCCGCTGTTGTTCCAGAGCACCACGACGACCGGCAGGCCTTCGTCGACGGCCGTGGCCAGCTCGCTCAGGGTGAACATCGCGCCGCCGTCGCCGACCAAGGCCACGACCGGCGTGCCGGGGGCGGCGAGCTGGGCGCCCAGCGCCGCCGGCAAGCCGTACCCCAGGGTTCCGTAACCGGTCGAGGCGTTGAAGTAACGCCGCGGCGCCGCGCGCTCGACGAGGTGATTGCCGGCATAGACCGGCGCCGTGGAGTCGCCGACGAGAATGGCCTCCGGCAGTGCCTTGTCGAGGGCCGTGTAAAGTGGCACGAAAGGCGCCATGTCCGGGCGTTGCGGCAAGGCCAGGGCCTCGTGCACGGCGCGCACGCGGGCCGCCCCCTGGCGCGCGAGCGGCGCGGGGAAATGCGCCGCCAGTGCCTCCAGCGCGGCCTGGGCGTCGCTGACCAGCCCCAGGGCCGTCGTCTGGTTGCGCACCAGTTGCTCGGCCTCCAGGTCGATGCGGATGACGCGACCGATCAAGGTGAAGCCGTCGTCGAACACCACGTCGTAATCGGTTTCGCCGAGCTCCGTGCCCACGGCGAGGATGACGTCGGCATCGCGTGCCAGGGCGCGTACCTCGGGCCAGGTGGCGTTGGCGCCGAGGTCGAGGGGATGCCCGCGCCCGAGCACGCCCTTGGCATTGATCGTGGTCACGGTCGGCGCATCGAGATGCTCGACCAGGGTTCGCGCCGCTTTTGATGCCTCCGCGCAGCCCCCGCCCAGCAGCACCAGCGGCGCCTGCGCTTGGTGTAGCCATTCGGCCGCCAGGGCAATGCCTTCGGGGTGCGCGCCGGCACGGTACAGTCGTGTCGGCGAGGCGGTGTCGGGAAGGTCGATGGGGGCCTCGAAGAGATCGATGGGGATCTCGATGTGCACCGGCCCGGGTCGCGCCGACTGGAACACCGCGAAGGCGCGGGCGAGCACCTCCGGCAAGGCGCTCGGGTCGAGCAGGGTGTGGCTGAAACGGCTGACGCCCGCCAGCACGTTCTGCTGGCTGGGCAGCTCGTGCAGGCGACCCTGGCCGCGTCCCAGGGTGTCGCGCCGATTGACGCTGGAAATCACCAGCATGGGCACCGAGTCGGCGAGTGCCTGGCCCATGGCGGTGGCGATGTTGGTCATGCCCGGGCCGGTGATGATGAAACACACCCCGGGCTTGCCGCTGGTGCGGGCGTAGCCGTCCGCCATGAAGCCCGCGCCCTGCTCGTGGCGCGGGGTGACATGACGCAGGCCGCCCGCCTCCAGGCCGCGATAGAGCGGCACGGTATGCACGCCGGGGATCCCGAAGACGGTGTCCACGGCGTAGCGGTCACGCAGCAGCCGGACCAGGGCCTCGGCGCAGCTTATCTGGGGAGAGGACGAGGCGGATGTCTCGTGTGTCATGGAGCACTCCTTAAGCGACCAGCCAGTGGCCCATCACGACGATGATCGGCAGGGTGATGGCGGTGCGCAGCAAGAAGATGACCACCAGCTCCCAGAGCTTGAGCGGGATCTTGGACTTGAGCAGCAAGGCGCCGATTTCCGACATGTAGATCAACTGCGTCAGCGACAGGCAGGCGATCACGAAGCGGGTTAGTTCGCTCTCGATGTCGCTGGCCAGCACGGCGGGCAGGAACATGTCGGCGAAGCCCACCAGGGTCGCGGGGGCGGCCGCAGCAGCTTCGGGGACACGCATCCACTCGAGCACCGGCACCATGGGATAGGACAGCCAGGTGAACAGCGGCGTGAACTCGGCCAGGATCAGGGCCACGGTACCGATGGCGATGACCAATGGCAGCAGGCCGAAGAAGATATCACCCACGTTCAGCAGGGCATGCCGCACCAGCTGGCGCGGGCCGGGGGCCTGGTCGGCACGTGCGACGGCCATGCCCAGGCTGTAGCGGAACAGGCCCTGCGAGCCGCTGTGTTCCTCGACGAGGCGGCAACCCACCGGTTCGTAGTAGGTGTCCGGCTTGCGCGAGAGCGGCGGAAGACGCGGCACGATCACGGCAGCCACCAGGCCCGCGACCACGACGGTGAGATAGAACGGAATGAAGAGGTGGTTGATGCCGATGAAGCTGGTCACCAGCAGCGCGAAGGCAATCGAGACGATGGAGAAGTTCGTCGCGATCACCGAGGCTTCGCGGCGATTGTAGAAGCCGCGTTCGTATTGCTGGGTGGTGATCAGTACGCCCACCGTGCCGGAGCCCATCCACGAGGCGGTGGCGTCGATGGCACTGCGGCCAGGGAGTCCGAATATCTTGCGAAACGGCACCCGTACCAGGCTGCCGATGAACTCCATGAAGCCGAAGTCGACCAGAAACGGCAGCAGGATGGCGGCGAAGAAGAAGAACGTCAGCAGCACGGGGGCCAAGTCGTTGAGCATGACGCCGCCGGTGAAGGAGGCGGTCACGAACTCGGGGCCGATCTGGAAGTAGGTCATCAGCGCGAACAGTGCCCCCAGCGCGCGCATCACAGCCCATAACGGCGCCACGTCGAACAGCTCGTTGAGAGCGCCCTCGCGGGACCAACTCGGCTTGGCGGCCTTGACGTAGAGCGTCAGCAGTACCGACGCGCAGAGCACCAGTGTGGCGATGGCGGGCAAGGCGTCGCCGAGCCAGGCCTGAAGGCCGTCGGCAAGCATGCCCATGCCGATATTGATGGTGTCCCCCGTCGAGAAGGGCACCAGGAACATGCCGACACCGATCAGCGAGGGAATCAGGAACTTGAGAAGACCGCGCGGGGTTAGTCGCGCGTTATCGGGGTCACCGCCGCCAGTGGCGGTGGAATCGAGGGATGCGGACATAGATGTCACCACTTGTTGTTGTATGGCCCCCGGTATCGGGGGCATGGGCTCAGCGGCGCTTGACGCCGGGCAGCACGCAGAGCATTTCGTAGAGCAGGGTGGCGCCCATCAGCGCAGTATTGCCGCTGGTGTCATAGGGCGGGGCTACCTCGACCAGGTCACCGCCGACCACGTTGAGGCCCTGGGCACCGCGCACGATCTCGAGCCCTTGTGGCATGGTCAGGCCCGCGGCCTCGACGGTGCCGGTGCCGGGCGCCACCGAGGGATCGAGTCCATCGATGTCGAACGAGATATACACCGGGCCATCGCCCATCTGTTCGCGCACCTCGGCCATCAACGGCTCCAGCGACTTGTGCCAGCACTGCTCGGCGGTCACGACACGGAAGCCTTGCTCGCGGCACCAGTCGAAGTCATCGGCGGCGTAGCCAGTACCCCGCAGGCCGATCTGGACCACGCGCTGGCTGTCCAGCAAGCCTTCTTCCTGGGCGCGGCGGAACGGGCAACCGTGCGCGACTTCCTCGCCGAACATATGCTCGTTGACGTCGGCATGGGCGTCGATATGGATCAAGCCGACGGGGCCATGCTTGCGGGCCATGGCGCGTAGGATCGGCCAGGTCAGGGTATGGTCGCCACCCAGGGTCAAGGGCACGGCGTCATGCGAGAGCAGTTCGTGATAGTAGCTCTCGATGATGCCGACGCTTTTCTTGAGGTCGAAGGTGTTGATCGGCACATCGCCGATATCGGCGACTTGCAGGCTATCGAATGGGGCGGCGCGGGTGGCCATGTTGTAGGGGCGCAGCATGCGCGATTCATCGCGAATCTGGCGAGGCCCCAGGCGCGTGCCGGGCCGATTCGAAGTGCCGATGTCCATGGGGATGCCCACGAAGGCGGCGTCGAGCCCTTTGGCGTTTTCCTGCATCGGCAGGCGCATCATGCTGGCAGGGCCGCCGAAGCGTGGCATGTCGTTGCCACCTAGCGGTTGGTTGAAACGCGGGGTGTCGTGCTCGCTCATGCATCTCTCCTGGCAGTCACGCGGATTGTTATAGCGTTTTCCTTACCCTTTAATCAGCACGAACCGTGCCAACTTCGCTGACGATAAATCAATGAGTTAGCGTTGCCTGTGATTCAAGATTGCATTGTTTTTACCGCATGAGTGATCCACTATTGAATTGCAATGCAAAAATGAATCGAAAGACGGCATGTCTGACAATGATATCGAGGCCCAAACCCTCAAGGCGCTGGTGCATACCGGACATGACCATGTGTTCATCGTCGACGTCGACGGTCATGTGCTCGATGTCAGCCCCGGTAGTGCCGCGGTATACGGCATGAGTCGCGAGGCGCTGTGCGCGACCACGGTGCACGAGCTGGAGGCGCGAGGTGTGTTGTCCCCGTCGGTATCGCTGGAGGTGATACGCACCGGCCAACCGGCCCAGGTCATGCAACGTACCGGCACGGGGCGTCAGGTAATTGCCGAGGCGCATCCGGTCTATTCGGCGGGCACGTTGGTACGTGTCATCAGTCGCTCCATGGACATGACCGATCTGCGCCTGCTGCAGGACGAATATGCGTTGCTCCAGCGCCGCTTCAATGAGCACCTCAAGCGTGGTGGCAGTCCGGCATCAGGCGATACGTTGGAGTTGGAGTCGCTGGAGGTGCGCAGCCAGGTCATGCACGAGGTGGCGCAGCTCATCAAGCGCGTGGCCCCGACCGATGCCACGGTGCTGATGCTCGGCGAGTCGGGAGTCGGCAAGACCGCCTTCGCGCGCCAGCTGCATCGCTGGAGCCAGCGTTGCGATGGTGCCTTCGTGGACGTCAACTGCGCGGCGATTCCCGAGTCGCTGTTCGAATCCGAAATGTTCGGCTATCAACCCGGTGCGTTCAGCGGCGCCGCGCGCATGGGCAAGGCGGGGCTGCTCGAACAGGCCCACAAAGGCACGTTGTTTCTCGACGAGATCGGTGAGCTGCCTCTGGCCATGCAGAGCAAGCTGTTAAAGGTGATTCAGGACGGTTACCTGACACGGCTGGGCGATACGCGCGCTCGACGGGTCGATTTTCGCCTGGTGGTCGCCACCAACCAAGATCTCGCGCGCTGCGTGGAGGAAGGGCGTTTTCGCCTCGATCTTTACTATCGGCTCAACGTGATCCCTGTCACGTTGCCACCCCTGCGCGAGCGTCGCGAGGACATCCCCGGCCTCGCCGAGCGCCAGCTTGTTCGACTTAACGAGCGTTACGGCATGGATAAGGTTTTGCATCCGCGGGTCTGGCCGGAGCTGATGGGCGGCGATTGGCAGGGGAACGTCCGCGAGCTGGAGAACTGGCTCGAACGCGCCTGGTTGTCCGCCGAAGGCGGTGTCATCGGCGCGCCGATGGAGGAACATGACGTGACGCCGGCGCGCGTGAGCATAGCGGCAAGCGGTGATAGCCCGTTGATGACGCTGGAAGAAGGGCGCTCCCTGCGCGAGACGCTGGAGGCCGTCGAGGCTGAGATCCTTGGCGAGTTGGCGATGCGGGTGTCGAGCACCTATGCCATGGCCGAACGCCTGGGCATCAGTCAGCCTAGTGTCGTGCGCAAGCTACGCCGCCATGGGTTGAAGATCGCATCGCGCGACTAGTTTCGCAACGCAATACGCCTCCCCGGAGGGAGGCGTATCGAGCAGCAAGGCCGACGGGTCCTAAGGCAGTTCTTCTTCCTCGTCGTTTTCCTTCTTCGATGGAATCAGGTCTTGGCGCTGCAGTTTGATGGCCAGCAACAACGCGGCAGCCACATATACTGACGAGAAAGTCCCCGCGACGACGCCCAGAATCAAGGCGATCGAGAAGTTGTGGATCATGTCCCCGCCGAGGAAGAACAAGGCCAGTAAGACCAGCAATGTGGTCCCCGACGTCGCCATGGTGCGCGCCAGGGTCTGGTTGATCGACTCGTTGAATATCTGCGCCATATCGTCGATTTGCGACTTGCGAATATTCTCGCGTATTCGGTCGTAGACGATGATGGTGTCATTGAGCGAATAACCGATCACCGCCAAGATGGCGGCCAGCACCGTCAAATCGAAGTCCAGCCCGAACAGCGCGAAGATGCCGAGTATGATCACCACGTCATGCCCGAGGGAGATCAGGGCGCCGAGCGCGAACTTGTACTGGAAGCGGAACGCCACGTACACCATCACCACCGCCAGGGCCAGTAGCATGCCCATGCCGCTCTGATCGCGCAGTTGATCGCCGACCTGCGCGCCGACGAACTCGGCGCGGACCAGGTCTACTGAATTCGCCTCGCTGTCCAGAATATCCACGACGCGTTGTCCGACATCGTTGTCGAACGTCTGCTGCAGGCGCACGAGGATGTCATTGGAGGTGCCGAAGGTTTGCACCTGGGCATCCTCGAAACCCTCGTCGCCTAATTTACTGCGTAGGTCGTCGAGGGCTGGAGCTTGCTCATAACGGACTTCCACCAGCGTACCGCCGGTGAAGTCCAGGCCCAGATTGAGGCCTTTGAACGCCAGGGCACCGATCGCAATGACCGCGAGCAGCACGGAAACGGCGAAGGCTATGCGGCGTTTGCCCATGAAGTCTAACTGTCGCATCGCTCGCTCTCCTCAGATCCAGATTTTCTTCAGCGGGCGCCCGCCGATGGTGAGGTTGATAAGGGCACGTGAGACCAGGATGGCGGTAAACATCGAGGTCAGAATGCCCAGCGACAGCGTGACGGCGAAGCCTTTGACCGGCCCGGTGCCGATCGAGAACAGGATGACCGCCACCAGCAGGGTCGTGATGTTGGCGTCGACGATCGAGGTGAAGGCGCGCTCGAAGCCGGCATGTATGGCTTGCTGGGCCGGCATCTTGGCTTTGATCTCTTCACGTATTCGTTCGAATATCAAGACGTTGGCGTCCACCGCCATGCCCAGCGTCAACACGATGCCGGCGATCCCAGGGAGCGTCAGAGTGGCGCCGAGCATCGACATTGCGGCGACCAGCAGCACCAGGTTTAGCCCCAGCGAGATGTTGGCGACCACGCCGAAGGCCTTGTAGCGCACCAGCATGAACAGCACCACGAGCAACAGGCCGAGTTCTACCGAGAGAATGCCCTGGTTGATGTTCTGAGCGCCCAGGCTGGGCCCGATGGTGCGCTCTTGGGCGAAGTAGATGGGGGCTGCCAGTGAGCCGGAGCGCAGCAGCAAGGCCAGGTCTGCCGCCTCGCTCGAGGAGTCGAGACCGGTGATGCGGAAGCGATTGCTCAAGGCGCTTTGTATGGTCGCCAAGCTGATGATGCCACGCTCGGTATAGGCCTCGCGCTTTTCGACCTCTTCACCGTCTTCCATCACCGTGTGTGTACGGGTCTTGTGCTCGATGAAGACGACCGCCATGTTGCGCCCGATATTGGAACGCGTGGCGCGGCTCATCATCGAGCCACCGGTGCCATCGAGGTTGATGTTGACCTGCGGACGGTTGTTTTGATCGAAGCTGCGGCTGGCGCTGGAGACATGATCGCCGGTGACAATGACGTCACGCATCAACTCTGCGCTGCGATTTTCGTCGTTGCGAAAGTTGAGCGTTTCGATCTCGCGCTCGGGCGTATCCGGGCGGGCTTCCAGGCGAAACTCCAGATTCGCTGTGGCCCCCACGATACGCTTGGCCGCGGCGGTGTCCTGCACGCCGGGCAGCTCGACGACGATGCGGCTGGGGCCCTGGCGCTGCACCAGTGGCTCCGAGACGCCCAGCTCGTTGACGCGGTTGCGGATCGTCGTCAGGTTTTGATTGACGGCATAGTCCTGCAATTCCTGTACGGCCTGTTCGGTGAAGGTCATTGTCAGGGCCGCGCCGCTACTGCTGTCTTCGTTCTCGTAGTCGAAGTCAGGGAACTGGTCGGCGATCAAGCCGCGCGCAGCGTTGCGATCGTCCTCACTGGCGAACTGGAACGTAATCGTACGGTCGCCGATCTCGGTGTCACGATAACGGATCCGCTCGTCACGCAGGATGTCGCGGACGGCGCTGGCATTCGCTTCCAAGCGTTGCTGGACGGCAGCGTCCATGTCGACCTGCAGTAGAAAGTGCACCCCGCCCTGGAGGTCGAGGCCGAGCTTCATGGGGGTGGCGGAAAGGCTGGCCAACCAGTCGGGTGTCGAATCGGCAAGGTTGAGCGCCACGGTGTAGGCGTCGCCCAAGCGGTCATCGAGTATGTCACGAGCAGCGATTTGCTGATCGGCCTCGTCGAGGCGAATCAGTGCACTGTTGCCATCCAACTCGCTTTGCTTGATGTCGATGCCTTCGTCCTCGAGCGCTTGGGTCAAGCGATCGAGACGCTCTTGATCGAGTGCGGTGCCGCTGGCGGTACTGCTGATCTGAACGGCGGGGTCGGCGGGGTAAAGATTGGGTAACGCGTAGATGATGCCGACGAGAAGTACGATGAGTATCAGCAGATACTTCCACAGGGGATAACGGTTGAGCATGGAAGCCCTGTCCTTGTTGCTGACGCAGAAGACAACCACCGACCATAGAGCATGGCCGGTGGCGTTGAGGAGGGGCGGTTTCGCGCCTCCTGATAGGAGATCAGATGGACTTCAGGGTGCCCTTGGGCAATACCGCGGCGACGGAGTTCTTCTGAACGTTCACCTCGGTGCCTTCGGCGATTTCCAAGCTGATGAAATCGTCGCCGACATTAGTGACACGTCCCATCAGGCCGCCGCCGATGACGATCTCATCGCCCTTGGCCAGATTGCTGATCAGTTGTTTGTGCTGCTTCGCACGCTTGGACTGCGGGCGCCATAGCAGAAAGTAGAAGATCAGCACGAAGCCGACTAGCATGACGATCTGGGCAATGCCGCCGCCCGCGGGGGAAGCATCCTGCGCGTGAGCTGCGGGAATGAAAAACTCCAGCATGGATTGTTATCTCCGGATGGTAGTTGGGGGTGAACCTGGACCCGAGAGCGTATCCCGGATGGCCTTGGATTACGCTGCCAGCGGCGGCACCGGCATGCCTCGCCGTGCGTAGAAGTCCTCGACAAAGGCAGTCAATGTACCCGCTTCAATGGCAGTGCGCAAACCAGCCATGACGCGCTGGTAATAGCGTAGATTGTGCACGGTATTGAGCATCGCGCCGAGCATTTCGCCACAACGATCCAGGTGGTGCAGATAGCTGCGCGTGAAGTGCCGGCATGTATGACAATCGCAATCCGCTTCGAGTGCCTGCGTGGAGTGGCGATGCTGGGCATTCCGGATCTTGACGGTGCCATCCGCAGTGAAAAGATGGCCATTGCGCGCGTTGCGCGTGGGCATCACGCAGTCGAACATGTCCACCCCGCGCCGTACGCCTTCGACCAGGTCTTCTGGCTTGCCGACACCCATCAGGTAGCGTGGTTTGTCATCCGGCATCCAGCCTGGCAAATAGTCGAGTACCTTGAGCATCTCTTCCTTGGGTTCACCCACTGATAAACCGCCGATGGCGAGCCCGTCGAAGCCGATGTCCATAAGCCCCTTCAGGGAGCGCTCGCGAAGCTCGGGGTACATGCCGCCCTGAATGATGCCGAACAGTGCCGAGGGCGAGTCGCCGTGCGCGATGCGCGAGCGCTCGGCCCAGCGCAGCGACATCTCCATGGAGCGCTTGGCCTCTGCCTCGGTGGCCGGGTAGGGCGTGCACTCGTCGAAGATCATCACGATGTCCGAGCCCAGCGAGCGCTGCACGGCCATCGATTCCTCGGGACCCATGAACACCTTGGCGCCGTCCACGGGGGAGCGGAAGTGCACGCCTTCCTCGGTGATCTTGCGCATGTCGCCCAGCGAAAAGACCTGGAAGCCGCCGGAGTCGGTGAGGATCGGCTTGTCCCACTGGGCGAAGTCATGCAGGTCGCCGTGCGTCTCGATGACCTCGGTGCCGGGGCGCAGCCATAGATGAAAGGTGTTGCCGAGAATGATCTCGGCGCCGATGTCCTTCACCGACTGGGGCGTCATGCCCTTGACCGTGCCGTAGGTGCCGACGGGCATGAACGCGGGGGTTTCCACGGTGCCACGTGGGAAGCTCAAACGGCCACGTCGCGCCATGCCGTCTTCGGCGATGCGCTCGAAACGCATGAAGCTCTCGTTACGCATGGGAAGTCTCGTTACGCATGGGAAGTCTCGGGAAAGGGGTGTGACGTCTCAGCCCGGCTGAGCAACATGGCATCGCCATAACTGAAGAAGGCATAGCGTTCGGCGACGGCTTCGCGGTAGGCATGCATCACCTGGTGATAGCCGGCGAATGCCGAGACCAGCATCAATAGGGTCGACTCGGGCAAGTGGAAGTTGGTGATCAGCGCATCGACGCAGCGCCATGCGTAACCGGGATAGATGAAGATATCGGTATCGCCACGGTAAGGCGCGATGCGGCCGTCGTCGCAGCCTTGGCTGGCGGTTTCCAGGCAGCGCACGCTGGTCGTGCCTACGGCGATTACGCGCTTGCCACGTGCCCGCGTGGCCTCGACCTGGCGACAGAGTGTCTCGTCGACTTCCAGCCATTCGCTGTGCATATGGTGCTCGCGAATATCGTCCACACGGACTGGCTGGAAGGTGCCCGCGCCCACATGCAGGGTGACATAGCCCATCTCCACACCACGCTCGCGCAGCGCTGCCATCAGCGCCTCGTCGAAATGCAGGCCGGCGGTGGGTGCCGCCACCGCGCCCTCACGTCGGGCGTAGACGGTCTGATAGCGCTCGCGATCGCCGAGCTCGTCCTCGCGGTCGATATAAGGCGGTAACGGCATGTGGCCGTGATTCTCGAGCAATTCGATCATCGGCGTCTCGCCCAGGAAACGCAGCTCGAACAAGGCCTCATGGCGCTCCTCGACCACCGCGTGGATGTCGCCTTCGAAAATCAGCTCGGTGCCGGGCTTGGGCGCCTTGCTGGCGCGCAGATGCGCCAAGCCCCGATGCGCATCCAGCGGGCGCTCGAGGAGCATCTCCACGCGCCCGCCGCTGGCTTTTTGCCCGAATAGTCGCGCGGGGATCACGCGGGTGTCGTTGAACACCAGCAGATCGCCGGGCTCGAGGTGCGTCAGCAGGTCGGTGAAACGGCGGTGCTGGACCTCGCCGCTCTCATCGTCCAGGCACAGTAGACGGCAATCGCTGCGCGTCTCGGACGGGTAACGAGCGATCAGCTCATCGGGGAGATCGAAATGGAAATCGGCGCGCTGCATGGCGTTGGAGAGGACGACCTAGAATCGAAAAACTGAATCGGAGATGAGGCACGCACGGCGTGCGCTCGACGAAGGCGGCCTATGATAATCGAGACAGGCGACGAAGTCAGGCCCAATGATTGACGTCGCCAATCTGCTCCGTATAATACGTCTCCGCTGCCCGGGTGGCGAAATTGGTAGACGCAGGGGATTCAAAATCCCCCGGTGGCGACACCGTGTCGGTTCGAGTCCGACCCCGGGCACCAGCCTTCCTTCATGACCTCTGGTCATTCCAGCAAGACAAGCTTCTAGCTATCTCCTTTCCCTGATGATGTCGATGAGACATGCGTTGGTTTTCGTGCGCGTGTGTCAAGCGTTCTGCTCGCCTGCCGTTCCTTATATTATTTATTAATCAATTATGTAAAACGCTTTGATTGCTCTATCCTGAGGGCGAGCCATCAAGGTGGCAGGACGCGTCGGTGGCGTGCCTCAAGCCGCATGGCGTGTCGCTTTCACCGGCGATACAAGGGATACGGTCATTCAAGGAGAAACGTTTTGGCTACTAATACATCTTCCCACAGGGCTGGCGGCTTGTTCGCCAAGCTGGTGGGTATTATCGTTGCGCTCGCCGGCCTCGCGCTGGGCGGCGGCGGGCTTTATCTAGCGTCACTGGGCGGTTCCTGGTATTACGCGGTCGCGGGCATTCTGATGCTCGTCTCCGGCGTTCAATTGGTGCGTGGTCGTGTTTCCGGTGCCTGGATTTATGGAGTGGTGTTCATTGGCACGCTGATCTGGGCCGCTTGGGAATCCGGGTTGAATTACTGGCGCTGGATTCCGCGTCTCGACGTCGCGTTGATCCTGGCCATTCTGGTCGCGCTGGTCATGCCGAGTCTTCGGGGCGGGCCCTCGCGCAAGGCGGGGTTCTCGGTGGCGGGCGTGTTGTGCCTGGGCCTGATCGTCGCCGGTGCCTTGGCATTCGTACCGCGCGGTTATCAACATCTCGAGGACGTGCCGGACGTCGCCGAGAATTCATTGGCGACCGATGTCGGCGGCGCCCAGCCTGCGGATACGCCCGACGATGAGGATTGGGTCGCCTACGGACGCGACAGTGCCGCGACGCGCTATTCGCCGCTCGACCAGGTTACCCCGGACAACGTCGGTGATCTCGAGGTGGCGTGGCAATACCGCACCGGCGATTTGCTCGATCATCGCTGGGGCGCAGAAACCACGCCGCTCAAGGTCGGTGATGATGTGTTCTTGTGTACGTCGCGCAACATCCTGATCTCGCTCGATGCCGATAGTGGCGAAGAGAACTGGCGCTACGATCCACATGTATCCGAAGACGCGATTCCTTATACCGCCGCCTGCCGTGGCGTCACGTATTATGAAGTGCCGGATGACCGTCTCGACGATCTGGCCAATGGCGGTGATAGCGATTCGCAGAGCTGCCGCGCCCGCATCATTTCCGGCACGCTCGATGGCCGCATGCTCGAAGTCGATGCTGCGACTGGCGAACCGTGTACCGGTTTCGGGAATAACGGCCAAGTCGACATCAAGAAGAACATGGGTGAGACGCCGGACGGTTACGTGTCCATCAACTCCGCGCCGGTGGTGGTGCGCGATGTGGTCGTCACCGGCCACCAGGTGCTCGATGGCCAGCGGCGTTATCCGCCCTCCGGTGTCATCAAAGGGTTTGACGCCGTGACCGGCGAGCTCGAGTGGGCCTGGGACGCGGCACGTCCCGAGCAGAGCGAACCACTCAGCGGTGAGGAAACATATGTGCGCGGCTCTCCCAATATGTGGACGACTGCCGCCGGCGATAGCCAGCTCGGTCTGGTGTATCTGCCGATGGCCAATAGCGCCGCCGATTACTGGAGCAGTTCGCGCACGCCGGAAGAAAACGAGTGGGCTAGCTCGATGGTGGCGCTCAACGTTGAGACCGGGCTGCCTGAGTGGCACTTCCAGACCGCCCACAAGGATGTCTGGGACTATGACCCCGGTTCGCAGCCGACGCTGATCGACTTCCCCACCGACGAGGGCGAGGTGCCGGCATTGGTGATGCCCACCAAGCAGGGCGAGATCTACGTCTTCAACCGCGAGACCGGCGAACTGCTAGGCGGCGGCGCCGAGGAGCGTCCGGTTCCCCAGGGCGGCGCCGAGCCAGAGGAGCGTAGCAAAACCCAACCCTTCTCGAACTATGCCACGCTGCGTCAGCCCGACATCAACGAGAAGGACATGTGGGGCATGTCGCCTTTCGATCAACTTTTCTGCCGTATCCAGTACCAGCAAGCCAGCTGGAAGGGCATGTACACGCCGCCCACCGCCGATCAGCCGTGGATTCAGTACACTGGCTATAATGGGGGCTCCGACTGGGGCAGTGTCTCCATCGATCCTCGGCGTGGCGTGATGATCGCCAACTACAATGATATGCCCAACTACAATGAGCTAGTGCCCCGTGATGTGGCCAATGAACTGGGCTGGAAGCCTCGCGAGGAGCTCGATAGCGACAGCGGCGGCGCCGAAGGCGCGGGCGATCCGCAGGCCAACACGCCTTACGCTATCAACGTCAACGCCGGCTGGCGCGTGCCCTATACCGGTATGCTGTGCAAGCAGCCGCCGTATGGCCATATCCGCGCCATCGAGTTGGCCAGCGGCGATACGCTGTGGGATCGCCCGTTGGGCACGGCGCGCGCCAACGGCCCGTGGGGAATTCGTTCCGGCTTGCCCATCGATATCGGCACACCCAATAACGGCGGTTCGGTGGTCACGGCCGGAGGCCTGATCTTCATCGCTGCGGCGACCGATGATCTGATCCGCGCGATCGACATCGAGAGCGGCGAGACCGTGTGGCAAGCGCCATTACCGGCGGGTGGCCAAGCCAATCCGATGGTCTATGAGGCGAATGGTCGTCAGTATCTGGTGATCGTCGCCACGGGGCACCACTTCATGGAAACCCCTAGTGGTGACTACGTGATCGCCTATGCGTTGCCCGACGATGCCTGACGGCCCGATAGGGTAAGAGAAGCACAGCGACCCCGGCAAAGCGCCGGGGTCGTTTTGTTTAGGCGTCAGTAAAGACCGAGACCGGGGGCAGTGCTTCGAACGCGGGACGCGCGTAATAAAAGCCTTGGTGCTGCACGATGCCGGCCTCTTCATGGAGCCAGCGGGCTTCGTCCCGGCATTCGATGCCTTCGGCGACCAGCTCGATGTCGAGCTGGGTGGCAATGTCGACGACCGCCTTGAGCAAAATCTGGCGACGTGTGTCGCGGTGGCAGTCCATCACCAGGGCACGGTCGATCTTGAGCTTGTCCGGGCGCAACTCGGCCAACAGGTCTAGGTTGGCGTGGCCTTTGCCGAAATCGTCCAGGGCGGTGGTAAAGCCCATCTGGCGATACGTGTCGATGATGGCGCGCAGGTGGCCGCGATCATGCACGCTCTCGACTTCAGTGATCTCGAATGTTAGCCGTTCGACGGGCCATCCGACCTGCTCTGAGATCGCTAGCGTCGCCTGTATGCAGGCTTCGGGTTCATAGACGGCGTTGGGCAGGAAGTTGATCGAGAGCGCGCTGGACATGCCCAATTGGCTGGCCAGTTCAATGGCCTTGACGCGGCAGGCCTGATCGAAGCGATATAGTAGCGTGTTCGAGACCTGGGACAGTACCTCATAGGCCGAGTCGCCATTGACGCCGCGTACCAAGGCTTCGTGAGCAACGATGCGTTGCGTGGCGACATCGACGATGGGCTGGAACGCCATGCTGAACGCGAACGGTAACGGGCCTTCGCAACGCTGACAATGATGGTCGGTTCGCGCGCAATTCGTCATGCCTGATCTCCGTGTGGTGGGCTGAGAGCACCGTCATGATGCCCTATATCCCGATGCGTGCTGAGCGCGGCACGCGTCGTTTAAGTTAGGATGTCTGCGGTATTATTGTACGATCATAAATTAGGTGCGATACGCCTTTGAGAGCGTCGCGTGTATTGCGCTTCCATCATGATGTTTCTGGATAAAGATCCTGGATAAGGAGTTCCGATGAAATCTGTCAGTCTTACCCTGTTGGCGCTAGCGACCTTGATGACGGGGTGCGCCATGCAAGGCGGCGATGCTGATCGTGTCGAGCAGCATACCCAGATTTACCAGTGTGCGGGAGAGACGTCGCTGTCGGTGACCTATTTCCAATATGGCGCCGACACCGATCGTGCCATGTTGAGCTATGGTCACGATTCCATTCCCATGCACCAAATTGCCTCGGGCTCCGGCACGCGCTATGCAAGCGACGACGAACAGCTCGCCTATATCTGGCACACCAAAGGCGATAGCGGAATGTTGTATCGCGAGAATGACGAGGGTGAACGTAACGTCATCGAGCGCGACTGCCAGGGCCGCATGAAGGACGCCGACCTCTAAGTTGAGCGCTTATTTTAAGTTGCAAGCTCACTTCAGGACGGGGTCTGTGTGATGTCATTGAGTCTGTGGCTGTCGCTGGCGGCTGTCTGCGCCATGGGGGCGATGTCGCCGGGGCCGAGCCTGGCGATGGTGCTGCGCCACACACTAGGCGGCGGGCGCATGCCGGGCGTCGTCGCGAGCGTTTGCCACGCGGCGGGTGTGGGCTTCTATGCGGCGTTGACCGTGTGGGGACTGGGCGCTGTCATCGTGCATCAGCCGATGTTGTTCAAGGCCATCACCTGGGGCGGGGCGGCGTATCTGGCCTGGCTTGGCGTGAAGGCGTTGCGCGCTGGCCGGGGCGGTGCCCTGGAGACAGGCGGTGTGGCGAGCCGGCCTGGGGTGGCTGCGCGGGATGGCGTACTGGTAGCGTTGGCCAATCCCAAGCTGATTCTGTTCTTCGTGGCCTTGTTGAGCCAGTTCGTCAGCGCCGACATGGGCGCGGGGGCCAAGACGATGATCGTGGCGACCGCGTCACTGATCGATGCCGGCTGGTACGTGCTGGTGGCGTTGGCGCTCTCGCATTCAGCGATTTTGCCCTGGCTTCAGGCACGTGCGCACTGGATCAACCGAATGACGGGCGTCTTGCTGCTGGGCTTGGCGCTGCGCATCGTCATCGGTTGATGGGCCGTTGGAAACCGCTTTCAGGTCTCGATTCGCTCAAGAATGGCGTCCAGTGGCGCGTGTGATGGCAAGACGCCGAATAGCGGTGAAGTCTCCTCGCCGAGGCGCGTTGCGCAGAAGGTCTCGCTGATGGCGGCGGGGGCATGACGCAACAGTAGCGCGGCTTGCAGACATTGCGCGAGGCGCTGGGTTAGCCAGCGTGCCTGCGCTTCCAGCACGTCCGGCGTGGCCTTGAGGCGTCGTTCTAGCGCCTCGAGCGCCCGGTCAAAATCGGGGTGCGCGCCGCGTGCCAGGGCGAGCTCCTGACGCAGGGCTGCGATGCTTTCCGGATGGCGGGCAAGTACACGCATCACGTCCAGGCACATGACATTGCCTGAGCCTTCCCAGATAGAATTCACCGGCGCCTCGCGGTAAAGCCGCGCGAGCGGCGCCTCCTCGACGTAGCCGATACCGCCGAGACATTCCATGGCTTCAGCCATGAACGCTGGGCCACGCTTGTTGTGCCAGAACTTGGCCAGCGCGGGGAGCAGGCGCGCCAGGGCGTGCTCATGCGGGTCTCGGGAGGCGCCATCGAAGGCACGCGCCGTGCGTAGGCAGAGTGCCAGGCTGGCCTCGGTTTCCAGCGCCAGGTCGGCGATCACGCGCTGCATCAGCGGCTGGTCGGCGAGGCGTTTACCGAACGCTTCGCGGCCCTGAACGTGGCGCCAGGCTTCGAGCGTCGCCTGGCGCATCATGCCGGCGGGTGCGGTGGCGGCATCGAGCCGGGTCTGCTGGACCATCTCGAGAATGGTGGCGACGCCGCGCCCTGGCTCGCCGATAGGGTGCGCCCAGGCATCGGCATACTCGAGTTCCGCCGAGGCGTTGGCGCGGTTGCCGCACTTGTCCTTGAGGCGCTGCAGTTGAATGCCATTGCGTTCGCCATCGGGGCGAAAGCGTGGCACCAGGAAGCAACCGATGCCGGCGTCGTCTTGTGCGAGTGTCAGAAAAGCATCCGACATCGGCGCGCTACAGAACCACTTGTGGCCGGTGAGGCGCACGCTGCCATCCGGCTGATGTGTCGCCTGGGTAGTGTTGCGGCGCACGTCGCTGCCGCCTTGTTTCTCGGTCATCGCCATGCCGAAGGTTGCCGCACGCTTGTCGCTGGCGGGCAGGGCGCGAGGATCGTAGTCGTTTGTCAGCAGGCGCGGCCCCCATGCCTCGAGTATGGCGCTGTCGTGGCGTAGCACGGGATAGGCGGCGTGGGTCATGGTGATCGGGCAGCAGAATCCCGGTTCGACTTGGGTCAAGAGATACAGCGCGGCGACATGCGCTTGATGACCGCCGTTGCCTTCATGCTCCCAGGCCACCGCCTGCCAGCCGCCATCGCAGGCGAGATGCATCAAGCGATGATAGGCCTCGGTGTAGTGCACTTCGTCGAGCCTGCGCCCGTGCCGGTCGAACAAACATAGCTCGGGAGGATGGCGATTGGCCTCGTCGGCGATGGCTTGCCAGGTATCACGCCCGGCCTCGCGGGCGAGCGGGGCAAGGCGCGTCGCGACCCAAGCCGGGGCTTCGCGGGCCAGAGTCTCACGCAGGGCGATGTCCTCTGCCAGGAGGTCATGGTCACCACCGAGCAACGGCTGGTTGGTGACCTCGTGCGTGGCGAGATGAGTGCGAGCGGCATGATCGGCCATGGAAGCGACTCCTGAAGACGGCAAGGGGATGCGTCGTGCTTCGAGCATGGCCAGACGTGATACCGGGGTCAATGCGACCCTGGTGGGGTTAGTCGGGCGCGTCGGCGCTTGGCAGCGTCTGCGCGATCCAGCGACTGAGGCGCGCGGGCGTCGCCGTATCGAGGTCGTAGAGTAGCCGGTACGTCATCGGCGCGATCACGCCGTCCATCAAGTCCTCGACCGATGGCGTGGCTTCGCCGCGCTTCACGGCACGTTCACGCAAGCACGCCATGATCGTTTCACTGTAAAGGTAGCAGCGTTCACGTCGTTCGCGTTCGGCGCTGGCCATGATATCGCTGAGCATGCACTGGCCGGGTAGCGAGGTCATCTCATCGAGATATTGCTCGCCCCAAGCCTGTAGGTCGCCTGCCAAGGAACCGGTCTGCGGCGGTTCGTCGTCGGGGCGCAGGCGCTCGAGGGACACGTCTGCCAGCAGCTCGGCAAGATTCCCCCAGCGACGATAGATCGTCGACGGCGTTACGCCGGCCTTGTTCGCGATCTGGGGCACGCTGAGTTCTTCGCGGGATTTGGTGGTCTGCAGCTCGCGGACCGCGTGATGCACGGCTTCTTGCACCCGCGCGCTGCGTCCCCCGGGACGAACGGCTTCTTTGATGGCCATGGTCACCTAACGCAAAATATTTGCTTTATTAGCCTGCTAAGTTCAGACTGCGACTAAAGCACAATCTTAGCATTAATGGATTTCATCATGACACCGCCTTCATCCACGGGTACGACGGATGCCTACCCGGCGCCGCGCCTCGGGCAGCTGACGTATTACGCCATCCTGATGATCACCTTCCTGGCGGCATCCAGCGCTCCGACGCCGCTGTATCGCCTCTATCAAACGACATGGCACTTCTCGGCAACGATGCTCACACTGGTGTTTGCCAGCTATGTGTTCGCTTTATTGGTAGCGCTACTGGTGTCCGGATCGTTGTCGGACCATATCGGCCGGCGGCCAGTGGTGGCCGGTGCGATCGTGGGCGAAATCTTATCATTAGGGGTGTTCTTCTGGGCCGATAGCCTAGCGTGGCTCATGGTGGCGCGTATTCTGCAGGGCATTGCCACCGGTGTCGTGACTAGCGCGCTGGCGGCAGCCATGCTCGATAGCGATCACCGACGTGGGCCCGTCATGGCGAGTATCGCGCCGCTCTTCGGTATGGGCATCGGCGCCCTGATTGCGGGCATCTTGGTAACGTATGCGCCCGCGCCGCTGCATCTGGTGTACGCGCTCTTGGCCGTGGCGCTGGTGGTTCAAGGCCTGCTGCTAGGGCGCATCCGCGAGAGCGTGACGCCGCGCCCGGGCGCATGGGCCTCGTTGAGGCCACGCGCCTATATACCACCGCCTGTCCGGGGGCCGCTGATGCGCGTAGTGTCGGCAGTGATCTCGTCCTGGGCACTAGGCGGCTTCTCGCTGTCGCTGGGCCCTACGCTAGTGGAGACCGTCAGCGGTATCCATAACCCGCTGATCGGTTGTCTGATTACGTTCCTGCTGCCCTGCGTGGGCGCGATCAGTGTGTTGACGCTGCGGGCCAAGCCGCCTCGTGTGGCAGTGCTTATCGGTACGGGCTGCTTGATCGTCGGCATGAGTGTGCTGTTGTTAGGTGTGTATTGGCGCAGCGTGGCGGTACTGTTGAGCGGCACAGCCTTTGCTGGGATCGGCTTCGGCGCGGCGTTCATGGGCGCCATGCGTACCGTGATGCCATTGGCACCGCCCACCGAGCGCTCGGCGTTGATGGCGGCGTTCTACGTCATCTGCTACTTGTCCGCCAGCCTTTTGGCCATGGTCGGCGGCATGGCGACACAGCACATGGGGCTGCTGCCGACGACGTACGTGTATGGCGGTGTCGTGGCGGTGTTGTCGCTCGCCGCCTTCATCGGTGCGCTGACGCAGCGCACGACGCCACGACGTTGCCAAGCCTGCGATAGCCCCGCTTGAGGTGCGCCTTCACGCGTCTGGGGTAGGCCTTTTACATGTTCATTAGTGTATTCGACATGACGCGATGCCCGGCCTCTGGCATGCTGAGTTCTTTCCGCATCGACACGTCACAGGACACATCATGGTCACGCTGTCGTCTTCCGCAACACCAGGGGCGCTACCCGAGCCGGTCATCAAGGATGAACGCATCCAACTAGTCGATGCTCACAATCGCCCCTGCGGCAGCGCCTCGCGTCGGCTGATGCGGCGCTTTCGCTTCTGGCACCGCGCGACGTACGTGTTCGTGCGCAATGGTCGAGGCGAGCTATGCGTGCAGCGCCGCACACTGACCAAAGAAGTTTTTCCCGGCTATCATGATTTGGCCACCGGTGGCGTGGTCGGTGCGGGAGAAGCGGAGCATGTTGCCGCGCGTCGCGAGTTGGCCGAAGAACTCGGCATCGAGGGCGTGTCGTTGACGCCGTGTTTCTCGTTTCGTTATACCGATGGCGGTAACTTCATTCATGGCAGTGCCTTCTTGGTCGATTACGATGGGCCGCTGGTCCTGCAGGCGGATGAAGTCGCCGACGCCACCTGGTTGACGGTGGAGGCCGCGCTGGCGCTGGAAGATGCCACGCCGGATAGTCGCGTCGCGCTGGAGCGCATGCTCGCCCAAGGCTGGCTGATGGCACGGGACGATTGAAGCCCTGCCGCAGGCGGACGACAATGAAGAGGTATCCCCGACGATGAACGCAATGCGCGACCGCCATGACGCTATATAGCCAGGATTGCCATACCAACCGGATGGAGCCCTTCAATCTGCGCGCACTGCGCGGCCAAGTGCTGTTGATCGTCAATGTTGCCAGCCGCTGCGGTTATACACCGCAACTCAAGGAACTCGAGTGGCTGTATCGTCGTTATCACGACCAAGGTTTCACCGTGCTGGCGTTTCCCTGCAATCAATTCGGTCGCCAGACGCCGGAGTCGGCCGAGGGGTTCGGCGCCTTCTGCATGCGTGAATATCGGGTCAGTTTTCCGGTGATGGAAAAGGTTCACGTCAACGGGCGCGATGCCCATCCGCTATTCGTGTTGCTGCGCCGCCAGGCGCCGGGCGTGCTGGGCAGCACCCCCATCAAGTGGAACTTCACCAAGTTCCTGGTGGGGCGCGATGGTCATGTGATTCGGCGTTTCGCACCGCGCGTCTCGCCGCGCAGCATGGCGGCGGATATCGAGCGGGCACTGGACATTCCGTTCTCGGCATGACGCTTGTACGGCTCATGGCGAGGTTGCATGCAGACGTTCGATCAAGATGTCGAAACGCGGCCGGCTCATCATCGTGGTCAACCCGGAAAACAGCAGCCAAAAGCCCTTGCGCCAGCCATGCAAGCGACGCGTGTGGCGTGCCAGGTCGAGCAGCAGGCGGTCCTCGTCGAAGGCGCGCCATTCGCCGGCCACCGACATTTGGCGACGCGACATGACCGGCGCCATTTCTAGCCGATAGATCATTTCCAGCTCCTGAGGGGTATGGCCTTGTGTCTCGACCACCTCGAGCATGCGGAGATATTCGCGTTCCCGGGGCTCGCGCTCGAGCCAAAGGGGCGAGAGCGCTAGCCACAGGGCGCCACGGCGTTCCAATAGGGTTTCAAGCTCGTTGGGGTCGTGCATGTTTTTGGGCCTTCGCTGTGAGGGGGCATCTTCGGCCACTCGTCCATGACGAGCAAGGGGGTGCGGACATGGACGCCATCACCCGCTAGAATGCCCCACAATAAAGAAACCGTGCATTGGCGCGTGTTTCCCCGTGGCGGTTCCAACCGCGATCAACGAATGACGTCAGCAAAGAGGTCCCCTCTGTGATCATAAAACCCAAGGTTCGTGGCTTCATCTGCACTACGACGCACCCCAAGGGCTGCGAGCGCAATGTCGCCGAGCAGATTGCCACCACGCGTGCGAATATTGTGCAAAGCGAACAGGAAAAAGGCCCGAAGAAGGTGTTGGTGATTGGCGCCTCCAGCGGCTATGGCCTGGCGGCGCGTGTCACCGCGGCCTTCGGTTACGGGGCGTCGACCCTCGGGGTTTTCTTCGAGAAGCCAGGAACCGAGAAGAAGCCGGGCACGGCCGGGTGGTATAACTCGGCGGCGTTCGACAAGTTCGCCAAGGAAGAAGGTCTTTACAGCAAGGCGATCAATGGCGATGCCTTCTCGCACGAAGCGCGCACCAAGGCCATCGAGTTGATCAAGCAGGACCTGGGCCAGGTCGACCTGGTGGTGTACTCGCTGGCTTCGCCGGTACGCAAGATGCCCGATAGCGGCGAACTCAAGCGTTCCGCCCTCAAGCCCATCGGCGAGACCTATACCGCGACGGCCATCGATACCAACAAGGATGCCATCACCGAGGCCTCCGTGGAGCCGGCCAGCGAGCAGGAAATCGCCGATACCGTCACCGTCATGGGCGGCGAGGACTGGGAGCTTTGGATCGACGCGCTGGACGAGGCGGGCGTGTTGGCGCCGGGCGCGCGCAGCGTCGCGTTCAGCTACATCGGCACCGAGATTACCTGGCCGATCTACTGGCATGGCGCGCTGGGCAAGGCCAAGGAAGACCTGGACCGCGCCGCCGGCGAAATCGACACGCGTCTCTCCCAAGAGGGTGGCAGTGCCAATGTGGCGGTGCTCAAGTCGGTAGTGACCCAGGCCAGCGCGGCGATCCCGGTGATGCCGCTGTATATCTCGATGGTCTACAAGGTCATGAAAGAGAAGGGCCTGCACGAGGGCACCATCGATCAGCTCAATCGTCTGTATTCCGAGCGTCTCTATTCATCTCAAGAGCAGGATACCGACGAAGCGGGCCGCCTGCGTCTCGACGACTGGGAGCTACGCGACGACGTGCAACAGCCGTGCAAGGAGCTATGGTCGCAGGTCACCACCGACAATCTCTTCACGCTGACCGATTACGCCGGTTACAAGCACGACTTTCTCAAGCTGTTCGGCTTTGAGCGTGAGGATGTCGATTACGAGGCGGACGTCGACCCCGTGGCGGAGTTCGACGTCGTACAGCTGTGATCGTCGCGTCCGAGCGCTTGTCCCGCACGTTGCGCTGGGGAATGTGTGTCGTGTTGCTGGGTCTGCTCGTCGGGTGTCAGAGCTCGCCGTATTACGCGTCCATGGAGCGTCTTGGCGTGTCGCGCGGCGAGGTTCTGGCAGAGCGCGTCGACGCTGCCCGGCAGGCTCAGCAGCGCGCCCGGGAGGCACTGGACGGTGCCTTGTCGCGTCTGGATTTGGCGCTTTCCGCCTCGCCGAGTACCTTCTCGCGTGAGCGCGAGGCATTGACGCACGCGCTTGAGGAAAGCGACGACGCGCAGCGCGATCTGGCCTGGCGGCTCGATGACGCCGACGAGGCGGCCGAGGCGGTATTCACCGAATGGCGCGAGGAGCTCGACGACTACCACGATGATCGCTATCGCGAACTCAGCGAGCGGCAATTGGCCGAGTCTCGAGGACGCTATGAAGACATTCGCCAGGCGCTTGCCACCTCGCGCGAGCAGATGCGGCCGCTGACGGAGACGCTCAACGATACCGCGCTGCTGCTCGAACACGAGGAAAAGGCGCGCGATCTGGCCTCGCTGGGTGATCGGATGCCTGATATGCGCGACGCGCTGGACGAGCTCGCCACGCGTGCCGCGCATATCGACCGCGAGACGGACGCGCTGGTGGAGGCGTTGCTCGATGTCAGGGAGTGAAGAGCGCCGCGAGGCACCCCGCCAGGTGGGGTTTTTGCTGTTGCCGGGGTTTTCGCTGCTGGCGCAGGCCTGCGCCATGGAGCCGTTGCACGTCGCTAACTTGCTGGCCGAGCGTCGACTCTATGTGCCACGGACCTTTGGGCTCGATGGGCGTGCGGTGAAAAGCGCCGCAGAGTTGGCGTTGACGCCGGAAAGCGTGGCGGGCAGCGATGTCCAACATCTGGACATGCTCATGGTGTGCGGCGTGAGCCCGTCGCCAGCGAGCGAATCCCCGGACTTGCATGGCTGGCTGCAACGGCTGGCTTCACGCGGGGTCATGCTGGGCGGCATCGCCGGCGGCACTCAGGTGCTGGCTCGCGCTGGCGTACTGGAGGGCTATCGAGTCACGCTGCACGTCGCCGGGGCCGATGCATTCACGCGGGACTTTCCCGGCGTGCATGTCTCGCATCAATTGTTCGAGATCGACCGTGATCGCTTGACCTGCGGGGGCGGCACGGCGGCGATGGACATGATGATGACGCTGATTGCGCAGCAGCATGGCGCGCGGCTGGCTGAGCGTGTCTCCGAGCATTTCGTCTGCGAGCGTATCCGCATGGCGGATGAGCCTCAGCATGTACCGTTGCGCGCGCGTCTCTCGCACGCCCCGCAGAGCCTGGTCGACGCGGTGACGCTGATGGAGTCGAACATCGAGGAGCCGTTGACTACCCACGAGCTGGCGGAACACCTGGGGATTTCCCGGCGGCAGCTGGAGCGGTTGTTCAAGAAGTATCTGCAGGCGGTGCCCAGTCGTTACTACCTGGAGCTGCGGCTTCAGAAGGCCCGCCAGTTGTTGCGCGACAGTGAACAGGCGGTCGGCGACATTGCCTTGTCCACGGGGTTTTCCTCCGGGGCGCATTTCTCCACGGCGTACCGTAACCATTTCGGCATCAGCCCGCGCGATGAACGCATACCGCGTCATTGACGGCAGTTTTCAGAGCTTAGGCTTTGTACGAAAAGTCGGCGAGCGATGGCCAGACAAGGCAAAAATCAGCGAAAAGGCGGAGTTTACGGGGTGTAAATGAGTACTTTGAGCTGATTTTTAACGCCGTATGGCCGAGCACAGGCAGTTTTCGTACAAAGCCTAGAAGTTCTGGAGCGTTTGCCGATACCCCAAATACGCCTTGCGGCGCTCAACTAAGCGGCTGGCCATGGCGAAGTCGCCCTGATTGCGTGCCGTCTCTTCGGCGATGTCGAGCTGTTTGATGGCGCGGTCGATATGACCGGTCAGCTGCAATTGCTCGGCGCGGGCGAGCATACCCCACAGGTTGCGGTCGCTGCGCCCGGCGGCCTCGGCGAGCAGAGAGAAGACTTGCGGATCCTCGGGATATTGATCGCTCATGCGGCGCAAGATGTCGTATGCCTGGCGTGGGTCTTGCTGCAGCAGGACCTCTGCCTCGATGAGCTGCGCCGGGCGGTAGTCCGGTTGCAAACGCAGGATCCGCCGGGCGCGGCTCAATGCCACATCGCGCTGGCCGGCGTCGAACGCCACCTGAGCTGCGCTGGCCGGCAGCATCGAGAGATCCGGCTGCGCCGCGCTTAACTGGTCGATCGTGTCGAGTGCCTGTGCAGTATGACCGTTGTGGGCATCGATCAGCGCTTGCAGGTAGCGTATCGCGGCGTCAGGAGGGTCGTCCTGACGTAGCTGGGTCATGGCCTGGCCGGGATTGTCGCGGTTGAGTGAGAGCAGGGCGCGGGCGCGAATCAGGCCGAAGGCCGTGCTGTCGTGCGGTTCGGACGCGGGCATTTGGTCGGCGCGGGCCTGGGTGTCGGCGATGCGGGCTTCGGTGACCGGGTGTGTGAGCAGGAATTCCGGCGGATTGCCGCCCTGTAGGCTGGCCAGGCGTTGCATGGCGCGGAAGAGTTCGGGCATGGCCTGCGGGTCGAAGCCGGCATCGGCCAGCGCCTCCAGCCCGATACGGTCGGCTTCCTGCTCGAAACGCCGGGAGTAGGCGAGCTGATCCTGAATGAAGGCCGCTTGCGAGCCGACCATGGTAGCCAGCCCCGCATCGCCTGCGCCGCCCGCCGCGAGAACCATGCCGACCAGCATGGCACCCATGGTGGGGAGCTGTGTCTCTTCCACGCGCTGCATGCGGCGTGCGAAATGATGCTGTGACAGATGGCCGAGCTCGTGGGCGATCACCGAGGCCAGGGCATCCTCGCTCTCGGTGAAGGTGAACAGGCCGCTGTTGACCCCGATCACGCCTCCGGGCACGGCGAAGGCATTGAGAAGTCGGCTGTCGACCAGGGTGATGACAGTGTCGTCGTGGACCCCGGCATACGGTAATAGGCGCGCCACCAGGCCATGGATGTAATCTTGCGCGATGGGGTCTTGCCACTCGTCGGTCTGGGCGCGGAACTGACGTAGCCAGGCGCGCCCCAGGCGATGTTCCTCACCGCTCGAGACGGTAGCACTCGAGCCACCCAGCTCGGGAAGCCCGTAATCGTTTTGTGCCAGGGCATTCGGCGCGAAGGCGCAAAATGTCAGGGCGAGACATAGGGCAGGAAGCAGCGTCCAGCGACGTGGCATGGGCATCCTCTTGAATGGCGCGACGGGGCGGAGAGGCCGACGGCATGGTGCACGCCATGCTACCGTTGTCTTCGACATTGAACTGACTGGCAAAGTGCCTTTAAATCGTTGCGTTTTCAACTACCGAACCGCTGGGGGCGCAGATGGCGTTGCAACCCGATCAAATGCTCGACGCACGTGGCCTGCATTGTCCGTTGCCGCTACTCAAGGCCAAGCAGGCCCTGTCGACGCTCGAGGTGGGCGCGTTGCTCGAGGTTCAGGCGACTGATGTGGGCTCGTGGCAGGACTTCGAGACCTTTGCCGCGCAAGGGACGCACCGGCTCGAGGCGCGTGAAGAAAGGGACGGCGTCTACTTTTATTGGCTGCGCAAGGGCGAACGAGGAAGCACAGCATGACGATGAAAGGCCTCTTCAAGGGGTGGGTTGAACGCTATTTCTCGGATGAGGAAGCGGTCGTCTTGCTCATCGTGCTGGTGCTGGGCTTTGCCGCTGTCATCTGGCTGGGCCGGATGCTGGCGCCGTTCTTCACCGCCCTGGTGCTGGCCTTTCTCCTGGAAGGCGTGGTCGCGTGGCTAGAACGGCGCGGCTTGCCACGCTTGCTGTCGGTACTGGTCGTGTTCCTGATCTTTCTGGGTGCATTATTGGCGCTGGCCCTGGTGATCATGCCGTTGGTCTGGAACCAGATGGTGGAGCTGGTGCATGAGGCGCCGCGCATGTTCGCCAGTGGCCAGGCATGGCTGGATACCTTGCAGTCGCATTATCCGACCTTGATCACCCCTGATCAGATCGAACGGTGGATCGCCACCGCCGGGCGCGAGGCGACTCAGCTCGGTCAGCGGGCGTTGACGCTGTCGCTGGCGTCGTTGGGCAATCTCTTGGGGGTGATCGTCTATCTGGTATTGGTGCCGATCCTGGTGTTCTTCCTGCTCAAGGACCGCGAGCGCCTGACGCTGTTTCTGCTGTCCCTGCTACCCAAGAAGCGTGTCCTGATGACGCGCATCTGGCATGAGATGGACGATCAGATCGCCAACTACATTCGCGGCAAGGCGATCGAGATCCTGATCGTGGGCGTGGTGGCCTTCGTTACCTTCTGGATGTTCGGGTTGCCTTACTCTACCTTGCTGGCACTGATCGTCGGCTTGTCGGTGCTGGTGCCGTACATCGGTGCGGCGGTGGCGACCTTGCCAGTGGCGGCCGTCGCGGGTTTCCACTTCGGCATCGGCGATCAGCTCGCCTACGTCCTGCTGGCCTATGCCGTTATTCAGGCGCTGGATGGCAACGTGCTGGTGCCGATCCTGTTTTCCGAGGCGGTCAACCTGCATCCGGTGTCGATCATCCTGGCGGTGCTGTTCTTCGGCGGTATCTGGGGCTTTTGGGGCGTGTTTTTTGCGATTCCGCTGGCGACCTTGATCAAAGCGCTGGTGTATGCCTGGCCGCGCGGTGTGCGCGACCCAGGCCTGCGGTCTCCCCCGGCGGAACAGTGATCAGGCGGTCGTGTTGAGTTCGCGGGCGGCGTCGAGCACTTCCTCGACGTGGCCCTTGACCTTCACCTTGCGCCATTCGCGCGCCAGCTTGCCGTCAGTGTCGATCAGGAAGGTGCTGCGCTCTATCCCCAGGTGCTCTTTGCCGTAGAGTTTCTTGAGTTTGATGACATCGAAGAGTTGGCATAATGCCTCGTCCTTGTCGGAAATCAGCTCGAAATTGAACCCTTGCTTGGCCTTGAAGTTCTCATGGGCACGCAGCCCGTCTCGCGAGACACCGAGAATGACGGTATTGGCGGCCTCGAAGTCGGCCTTATGGTCGCGGAAGTCGCCTCCTTCGGTGGTGCAGCCCGGAGTACTATCCTTGGGATAGAAATAGATCACGACCTGCTGGCCACGGTATTCGGATAGTGTGATTTGGGTATCGCCCGTTGCCGGGGCGCTGAAATCGGGTACATGCTGGCCGATGCTGACGCTCATGAAGGTTCCTCGAATGCTGACGTGAAAGGTGTCGTTGCCTGAACGTGGGCGGTTAAGATTACATTGCAGCCAGGCGCGCGTGTCAAAGCACGCCGCTTCTGTACAGGATGAAGCTGGCTGAGTACCATTTGACGTTGATTGACATCATGACAGGAAAGGCCGGTCCGGCGCTTGGAACGCCCGGTTGGCGATACGCGCATTTTTATCGCCCGCGCATGCCGGTGGCACGCTGGCCCGATTCACAGGAGAGCACTGCAGGATGATCACAGGCAGCATCGTCGCTTTGGCGACACCGATGAAGGTCAGTGGCGATATCGACTGGGAGGCGCTGCGTCGCCTGGTGGGATTCCATCTCGACAACGGCACCGACGCCATCGTCGCGGCGGGCACCACCGGTGAGCCGACCACCATGTCGTTCGCCGAACATTTCGACGTCATTCGCTGCGTCGTCGAGGAAGTCGACGGCCGCGTTCCGGTGATCGCTGGCACCGGCGCCAATGCGACGTCGGAAGCGGTCGAGCTGGCACGTTATGCGCGCGAAGTAGGCGCGGACCTCTGCTTGTCGGTGGCCCCTTACTACAACAAGCCTACGCAAGAAGGGCTCTACCAGCATTTCAAGGCTGTCGCCGAGGGTGGAGGGTTGCC
Source organism: Chromohalobacter canadensis (assembly GCF_029544075.1). Classification (GTDB taxonomy): domain Bacteria; phylum Pseudomonadota; class Gammaproteobacteria; order Pseudomonadales; family Halomonadaceae; genus Chromohalobacter; species Chromohalobacter canadensis_A. The sequence goes on from NZ_JAJQJH010000001.1 coordinate 243,253, forward strand.
AGTCATTCTCTACAACGTGCCCGGTCGTACCTGCTCGGATATCTACAACGAGACCGTGTTCCGTCTTGCCGAGATCGAGAACATCGTCGGACTCAAGGATGCCACCGGCAATCTCGAGCGTGCCGAGGAGCTGGTCGATCGTCTCAAGAATACCGATTTCGCGCTTTATTCCGGTGACGACCCCACGGCGTGTGACTTCATGTTGATGGGTGGCCACGGCGATATTTCGGTATGCGCCAATGTCGCGCCGCGGGCCATGCATGAGTTGTGCGAGGCCGCCGTTGCCGGCGATACCGAAAGAGCGCATCAGATCAATTCACGCCTCATGTCGCTGCACACCGCGCTGGGTGTCGAAGCCAATCCGATTCCGGTGAAGTGGGCGCTCAACCGCATGGGGCTGGCGGAGCAGGGTATCCGCTTGCCGATGACGTGGCTCTCTGACAAGTACCACTCCACGGTGAGTGAAGCCCTGCAGCTCGCTGGCGTGACCGAAGGCTGACCAACCGTCGAGAGGCGTCGAGGACCCGGACGTTTATCGGCGTTAGCGGCACTCCTCGAGGCTGATCAACGCATAAAGAAGGTGTATGCATGAAACCCGTCCTTAAATGGATGCCGCTGATCATCGGCGCCACTCTGATCGTAAGTGGCTGTAGCCGTTCCGGTTTTTATTACGACCGAAACACTGAATACGCCGATGCCGAGATGGTTGAGCCAGTGACGCTGCCGGATTCGCGCGACTCGTCACGGTACCAGAACGCCATGCCGGTGCCCGATGCCGAGAGCGATTTCGCGGCCATGGACGAAGACTTCAACGTGCCGCGCCCACGCCCGCTGGCCTCTAGCCAGGAAGCCGAGGCGGCATTCGTCGAATCCCGCGAGGCTGGCGATGAACGTTGGTTAGTCGTCAATGCCGCGCCGGGCGGTGTCTGGCCGATGTTGCAGGGATTCGCGTCCGCGCAGGGCGCCAGTGTCGAAGATGCCGATGTCGATGCGGGGCGTCTCGAGACTGGCCTGGGAACGTTGAGTGTTCGTCAGGGGCTGCGTGACGGCTCTAGCGAAGTGCGTTGCGAAGGCAGCGGCAACGAAGCGCAGTGCCTGGACGCGCTGCAGCGCTACCTGAACGACAACGTCGGTGACCAGGAAGGCGTTTCTCTGGCGGCACAACCGCTGGCGAGCGATGAGCGCGTACGCTTGTCGAACCACGATGGTGAGTGGCAGCTCGAGCTGGCGCTGAATCTTGAACGTGCCTGGCCGGAACTGCGCTATCAGTTGGAGAACAACTTCGAGGACGAGCAGGGCGCTTTGGTCGACCAGAATCGTAGCGCCGGTCAGTTCGTGATCGACTACACCGCCCGCGATGACGATTCCGGCTGGTTCGACTGGTTCGACTGGTTCGGCGGCGACGAAGCGACCCAGCGCTACCGCCTCGATGTCAGCGCCAATACTCGCGATACCACGCAGGTGAACGTCAGCGGTGAAGATGGCGGCCCGGTGGATTCGGGCGCTGCCCGTGAAGTGCTCAACGCCGTGGCGGCGACCTTGCGCTGAGATGCCGGACGGCATGACAGATCAGTTTCAGGCGTCGTCGGCCCTACGTTTCGCCTCGTTGGGTAGTGGCAGCAAAGGCAACGCCACGCTGGTCAGCGACGGTGAAACGTATGTGCTGGTAGATTGCGGTTTCGGCATGCGCGAGGCGGAACGCCGTCTCGCGCAGTTCGGTCTGCATCCACGCCAGCTCGACGCCGTGCTTCTGACGCATGAGCACGGCGATCACATCCGTGGCGTGGGGCCCCTGGCGCGGCGTTACGCGATACCGGTCTACTTGACCGCGGGCACCTGGCTATCAGGACGCCTGGGCGAGGTACCGCACCATGAGTGGGTGGTGCCTCAGTCACGCTTCGCGATCAAGGGGCTGGAGGTCGAGCCGGTGACGGTTCCGCACGATGCACGCGAGCCAGTGCAGTTCCGGTTTCGCGCGCATGGTCGCCATCTGGGCGTACTCACCGACCTCGGCCATCCCAGTGAACACGTCATCGATGCGTTCCGGGGGTGCGATGCGTTGATTCTCGAGTGCAATCACGACCGCCACATGCTCGATGTGGGTCCCTACCCACGCAACCTCAAGCGGCGAGTCGGCGGCCACTGGGGGCATCTAGCCAATGTCCAGGCCGCCGAGCTTTTGACGCGGCTGGGGCTGGATCGCCTGCAGCGTATCGTGTGTTCGCATATCTCGGAGGAGAACAATCGCCCCGAACTGGCGCTGGAGGCGCTGACGCCGTTGTTGTCCGGCGATGAGTCGCGGCTGCTGGTATCGGCGCAGGAACACGGCTTCGCCTGGCAGAGCATCGCTTGAGTCGCGGCCGCGCATCGTTGGCAGTGTAGCGACGCCTTGAATAGCCTTTGAAAACGTCGCGGGTCCTGCGATCCGCGCTCAGACAAGAGCCAGACGGCCCCGCGCGGGCCATTGTGGAGACCCCATGGAAAAACGTGACGAGCTGTACGCGGGCAAGGCCAAGTCCGTCTACCGCACCGACGATCCGCAGCGTTTGATCCTGCACTTCCGCGACGATACCAGCGCCTTCGACGGCAAGAAGAAGGAGTCGCTGGCGCGCAAGGGCATGGTCAACAATAAGTTCAACGCCTTCATCATGGAAAAGCTCCAGGCTGCGGGCATTCCGACGCATTTCGAGACGCTGCTCTCCGACGACGAGTGCGTGGTCAAAAACCTCGAGATGCTGCCCGTCGAGTGCGTGGTACGTAATGTTGCCGCGGGTGGGCTGGTACGCCGTCTCGGCGTCGAGGAAGGCCAGGCGCTGACGCCGCCGACCTTTGAGTTGTTCCTCAAGGACGACGCCAATGGCGACCCGATGATCAACGAGTCGCTGGCCGAGACGTTCGGTTGGGCGACGCCTGAGCAACTGGCGACCATGAAAGCGCTGACCTTTCAGGTCAACGACGTCCTCAAGCAGTTGTTTCTCGACGGTGACATGCTGCTGGTCGATTACAAGCTCGAGTTCGGCCTGTTCGACGGCCAGGTGACCCTGGGCGACGAGTTTTCGCCGGACGGCTGCCGACTGTGGGACGCCAACACCCGCGAGAAGATGGACAAGGACCGGTTCCGTCAGGGACTGGGCGGCGTCATCGAAGCCTATGAAGAAGTCGGGCGGCGCATCGGCATAACCTTCTGATTGCCGCGCGTTTTCGACCTATTCCAGCGGGGCGCCTACAGGCGCCCCGCTGTCGTTCATGGGGGAGAAGACGCCACGACGATGTCTTCCACATGCATTGCGTCGATGCCGTCGTGCGTACTCGGGTGAAAGCGTACGTCCACGTCGCGCAAGCGCACGCCATAGCGGCGCTCGGACGTGTTCCGTGCGTTCTTGTGGTACGCGGGGCGCGGGTCCTGGGCCAACACCTGGCGTATCAGGTCGCGTAGCGAATCGCTGTCGTCGTGCGCTAACAGCGCCGTCTCGGCGGCGGCCGAGAACGTCACCGGCAGCGACGGCGGTCGCGCGGGGGCGAAGCCACTGCGTGCCTCAGGGAGCGCTTCGGCCCAGGCCAGATACGGCTTGATGTCGAGCACGGGCGTGCCGTCGACGAGGTCGTGCCCGCGTAGGTGCAGTGTCACGCCGTGATGCGTGTCGACCTTTATCAGCTCGACCAGCGACAGCCCCAGACGATTGGGGCGATGCGTGCTGCGTGTGGCGAAGACGCCGTGTTTGGCATTGCCACCCAGGCGTGGTGGACGCACCAGCGGTGTCCAGCGCGTGGGGCTTTGGTGGAAGACGAAGGTCAGCCAGAGATGGCTGAAGGACTCCAGGCCGCGCACGGTGAGCGGATCGTCGAACGGCGGCGAGAGCGTTAGTGTCGCCCGCGAAGCGCTGGCCAGCCCCGGTTGGCGCGGAATGCCGAACTTGTCCGGGTAGTCGCTGGCGATATGTCCGATGGGCGTGAGCGTGAAAGCTGCCGACACCTCGGAAGGGGGAAAGTCGCAATCGGTCATCTTGGTATTATGCCCAATGCCGGCCTATGCGGCGAGACATGCTAGCGTGGCATGCAGGCCTTGTGTAGGCTGCGCGGTGCCCATCACCATGGTGGCCTGGGCGCTCGCGGAGCGTCCGCCAGGCATGCCATTTCCAGGAGGCAACGGTGATCGAACGAATCGTTTATCGCGAGGCAATGCCGCGTGATGCCGCCGACCAGGCGGAAGTGTTTCACCATGCCGTGATGCAGGGCGCCGCCGGTTATTACACGCTGGCGCAACGCGAGGCATGGGTCATGGCCCTACCGCGCGATGCCGAGGCCTGGGCGGCGCGCCAGGTGCTCTATCCCACACTGGTGGCGGTCTGCGACGGGCGCTGCGTGGGGTTCTGCGAGCTCGACCCCGATGCCGGGCGTATCGAGACACTTTATGTGTGGCCCTCGCTGGCCAAGCGGGGCGTGGGGAGTCGCTTGCTGGAGCATGCCGAGGGCGAGATGCGTCAGCGCGGTGTGACGTGCATGCGAATCGAGGCCAGCCTGGTGCTGGCGGATGCATTGATGCGTCGCGATTGGGCGCATCAGGGAGAGGATTGGGTGGAGCGATGCGGCGAGCGTTTGCCGCGCGTCAGGCTCAACAAGTCGCTCTAAGCTCTGTATGAAATGAAAAGTCGGCGTGTGCTCTGGTCACGCCTTGCGTGCCAGTAACGCACGAAACAGCGAGCCCATCATCACCGGCGTGTCGTGTTCGACGATGAAGCCGGCCCCTTCCAAAAGTGGCCGCGCCTGACGCGTGATGTCGGTGGCCAGAAAAGAAGTCACCACATTGACCAGTCGCCTGCCCCAGCCGGCGGGGTGGGCATCGCTCTGGAACTTGTCCATCACGCATAGTTGGCCGTCTTCCCCCAACACGCGGTGTGCCTCGCGTAGTCCGGCCTCGGGGTCGGGCATGACGGCGACGACCAAGTGCATCACGACTACATCGAAATGCGCATCGGGATAGGCCAGTCGTGCGGCGTCCATCGTTGCGGCGATGACGTCCAACCCGTAGCGCTCGGCACGCGCCTCGAGACGCGCAATCATCACCGGCGAGATATCGATGGCATGCACTTCGATGTCGCGTGGCAGGCATGGCAGATCGAGCCCCGTGCCGGCGCCCACCAACAGAACGCGCTGCCCCTGGTGCCAATGCACTGCCTCCAGCGCGAGGCGGCGCGCGCGTCGGAACGCCCGTGCGGCCACCAGATCGTAGACCGGCGCGTAAAGCGAATAGCGCAGACGGTTCCAGGCGGTCGTGTTGAGCATGACATGGTGCTCCGGCAAGGGCATAACGCCGTCTTAGCACGTTGCCGGCGGGGCGTCCATGTAGGGATGGGTTTATGACACGATGCCGACATGGCCCGGGGATGCCGGGCCGTGCGAGTGCGATTACGCCATGCTGTCGACGATGCCGCCTTCTACGCGCAGTGGCGCGCCGGTGGTGGCGCTGGCTTGCGGTGATGCCGCGTAGACGCACATGTGGGCGACTTCCTCGGGAGTGGCGAGACGGCCGATGATCGAGCTGGGGCGGTTCTCCTTGACGAAGCGCGCTTCCATCTCCTCCTGGGACACGCCTTCCTGCTCGGCCATCTTGGCGATCATATCTACCACGCCCTCGGAGCGTGTCGGCCCCGGCAGCACCGCGTTGACGGTCACGCCGGTGCCGGCCATTACCTTGGCCAGGCCGCGCGAGATCGACTGCACGGCGGACTTGGTCATCCCGTAATGAACCATCTCGGAGGGGATGTTCAGTGCCGATTCGCTGGACAGGAACTGGATACGGCCCCAACCGCGTGACTTCATGCCCTGGGCGTAATGGCGCGATAGCCGCACGCCGCTCATCACATTGACCTGGAAGAACTGCTCCCAAGTGTCATCGTCGATCTCGAAGAAATCCTGCGGTCCGAAGATTCCCACGTTGTTGATCAGAATATCGGTATCCGCGCGTGCGTCGATCAGCGCCTGGCAGCCTTCGGCGCTTCCCAGGTCGGCGGCGACGCCGGACACCCGAGCGCCCGAGACCGCAGCTTTCAGGTCGCTCACCGCTGCGTCCACGCGTGTTTGAGTGCGGCCGGTGACCGTGACCTCGGCGCCTGCCTCGGCCAGCCCTTGGGCAATGGCGAAGCCGATGCCGGCGGTGGAGCCGGTGACGATGGCGGATTTGCCGCTGAGATCGATCTGCATGGTGCGTCTCCTTGTAGCGCCTCATATGTCCGGTGTGGCTCTTCGCGTCGTGGTGACGCGACCATGAGCCTGCAAATAAATGAGTCGGGGCGCAGACGACAAAACTCAACCTCTTTTCATAATTCGTCGTCACATCGCTGAAAGACCCGATACCTCCCATCCTCGTATACTCAATGCCAACCTACCGTATTCGTTGACCCACCCAGGAGGACCGACACGATGTCCCAGTCACCGACCCGCGACGATTTCGACCGCTACATGGTACCCAACTATTCCCCGCAGCGGACCATCCCCGTGCGCGGCGAGGGCAGCCGTCTGTGGGACCAGGACGGGCGCGAATACATCGATTTCGCCGGCGGGATCGCGGTCAACGCGCTGGGGCATTGTCATCCCGCGCTGGTCTCGGCGCTCAAGTCGCAGGCCGACAAGCTCTGGCATCTGTCCAACGTCTACACCAACGAGCCGGCGTTGGCCCTGGCCAAGTCGCTGGTCGAGCGCACCTTCGCCGACAAGGCGTATTTCTGTTCGTCCGGCGGTGAAGCCAACGAGGCCGCCTTCAAGCTGGCCCGGCGCTGGGCGTACGACAATTTCGGTGCGCACAAGGACAAGATCGTCTCCTTCCGCCAGTCGTTCCATGGTCGGACCCTGTTTACCGTCAGCGTCGGCGGCCAGCCCAAGTATTCCGAAGGCTTCGGGCCGATCCCTGGGCGTATCGAGCATGCCGTGTACAACGACCTCGACAGCGTCCGCGCGCTGATCGACGACGAGACCTGTGCGGTGGTGGTCGAGCCGATGCAGGGCGAGGGCGGCGTGGTGCCGGCCGATCCCGACTTCCTGAGCGGCTTGCGCACGCTATGCGATGAGCATCAGGCGCTACTGGTGTTCGACGAAGTGCAATGCGGTGTGGGCCGCAGTGGGCATCTCTATGCGTACATGCATTACGGTGTGACCCCCGACATCCTGACCAGCGCCAAGGCACTGGGCGGCGGTTTCCCGGTCGGCGCCATGCTGACCACCGATCGCGTGGCACCGTCGTTGGCGGTGGGCACGCATGGGTCCACTTACGGTGGCAACCCATTGGCTTGCTCGGTGGCGCTGGCGGCGGTGGAAACCATCGATACTCCCGAGGTGCTGGAGGGCGTCATGCATCGCCATGCGCTGTTCAAGGAGCACCTCGAGGCGATCAATCGCGAATACGGCATCTTCAAGGAAGTACGTGGCCTGGGCCTGTTGCTCGGGGCCGAAATGGCACCGGCCTACGAAGGGCGTGCCAAGGAGATCCTGCCGCTGGCCATGGAAGAAGGGCTGATGGCGTTGGTCGCCGGCCCCAATGTGCTGCGCATGGCCCCATCGCTGGTGATCTCCGACGCAGAAGTGCGTGAAGGGATGGCCTGCTTGGAACGCGCCGTGGCGCGATTCGTGCAGGACGCATGAACCCGCAACCGAGAGACATTGCCATGCTTGTCGTTCGCCCCGTTCAACCCCGCGACTTGCCGGCACTGGAGCGCCTGGCGGGCAGTGCCACGCCGCGTCTGACCAATCTGCCGGCGCATCGTGACCGCCTTGAGGAACGTATCGCGCGCTCGACGCGGGCCCTGGCGCGCGAGGTCGATTTTCCCGACGACGAGGCCTATACCTTCGTGCTCGAGGATCTCGATCTTGGCGAGGTGGTGGGGACCGCCAGCATTCGCGCCCAGGCGGGCGCCATGGATGCCTACTACACCTATCGTCAGGAAACGCTGATTCACGCCTCGCAGCAGCTCAATGTGCGCCGCGAGGTGCAGACTCTTTCGTTGTCCCACGAGACCTCCGAAACCACGCTGCTGTGCGCGCTGTCGCTGGATGCCCGTTACAAGGGCACCAGCGCCGAGAGCCTGTTGCGTCGCGCACGGTTGATGTTCATCGCGCAATATCCCGAACGCTTTGCATCGATTTTGGCCGTGGCCTTTCCGGGGTATCTCGACGCCCAGGGCGAGTCGCCGTTCTGGAACAGCGTCGGGCGGCATTTCTTCGCCCGCGGCTTTCAGGAGATCAACCTGCTGGCCGGGGTGCGCTCGAAGAGCTTCATCGCCGAGGTGATGCCGCAGTTCCCGCTCTATCTGCCCTTGCTCACACCCCAGGCGCGTGCCGCCATCGGCCGCGAGCATCCCGATCACGAGGGCGCGCTCGAGGAGATGCTGGGTGAAGGCTTCGTGCGCTCGCGGCATGTGGATATCTTCGATGGCGGACCGGTAGTGCGCGGCGAGCGCGACCGCCTGCAGAGCGTACGCCAGGCCAGCTGGCATCCGGTGCGTTTGCGCCCCGGCAACGTGCTGCCGGATGCCGAACCGGCGTTGATCGCCAATCAGCAACTGGGCGACTTTCGCTGTCTGGTGGCGCGCTATGCGCTGTCGCCCACAGGGCAGTTGATGCTCACGCCCGAACATGCCGAGTTGCTGGGAGTCGAGGAAGGTCGCGCGGTCTTGGCTGCGCCATTGGCGTTGCCCACCGTCCTGGATGAGTTCGACGAGGGAGAAACCTGATGCGCATTCGACCCATCGAACGCCGCGATATCGACGAGCTGCAAGCTCTGGCTTGGCAGACCGGCGTAGGGTTTACCTCGCTGCCCGACAACCGCGACTTCCTGGCCGCCAAGATCGAACATGCGGTCAGTGCCTTCGAGGAGCGCAGCGCCATCGACGATCGGCTGTATTTCTTCGTTCTCGAAGACGACGTCAATGGCGAGCTGGCCGGATGTTGCGCCATCGAGGCGCAGGTCGGCCGCGAAGTGCCGTTTTACAATTACCGTCTGGGCACCCTGGCGCATTCGTCGGTGCAACTCGACTTGCATCGCACCATCGATACGCTGTTTCTCAGCTCCGATCATACCGGCGATGCCGAAGTCTGCTCATTGTATCTGCGTCCCGAATACCGGCGTGATCGCAATGGCGCCTTGCTGTCCAAGGCGCGCTGGCTGTTCATCGCCGAGTTTCGCGATCGCTTCCCCGACAAGGTACTCGCCGAGATGCGCGGACGCTTCGACGAGAACGGCACCAGTGCGTTCTGGGAGTGCCTGGGCAGCCACTTCTTTCCCATGAACTTCAACGAGGCCGACCGCCTGACTGGCCTCGGGCAGAAGAGCTTCATCGGCGAGTTGATGCCCAAGTTCCCGATCTACACACCGTTTCTTTCCGAAGAGGCGCGGGCCTGCATCGGCGCGGTGCACGAACACACCCGTCCGGCGCTGGAAATGCTCAAGCAAGAAGGGCTGCGTTGGGAAGGCTACATCGACATCTTCGACGGCGGTCCCACGGTGGAGGCCTATATCGACGATGTACGCGCGGTCCGCGACTCGGCGTCCTATCCCGTGGAAATCGTTGACGAGGCCAGCAGTGTCGAACGCCCGACCTGGTTGGTGGCGACGGCTAACATTAGCGACTTCCGGTCCGCTTGGATCGGGCGCGGGCCCAGCGCAGACGGCGTGCTCACATTGACCGTGGATGAAGCCCGGCGTCTCGGCGTCGCTGCGGGTGACCGCTTGCGCCTGCTCGAGACGTAACTCGGCTGCGCCGGGAGTGAGAAGTCATAAGCTGTAAGCGACGGGCATCGGGCTTCGGGAAAAGGATGGCGAACTTTCAGCGTAGCCGAATACTGCTTTTCGTAGCTCGTAGCTCGTAGCTCGTAGCTCGTAGCTCGTAGCTCGTAGCTTACAAATGAATCAGGAGCGAACTATGCACGCCAAGCAGCAATTGCTGATCGACGGCGCCTGGGTCGAGGGTGACGCAGCGCGTTTCGATAAGACTGACCCCGTTTCGGGCGAGACCCTGTGGACGGCGGCTGCCGCCAGTGCCGCTCAAGTCGAGCTTGCGGTGGCCGCCGCACGGCGGGCGTTCCCCGTCTGGGCGCGTCACAGCTTCGAGGAACGTCAGGCCGTAGTCGAGCGTTTCCGCGAGCGTCTGGAAGCCAATCGTGAGGCGCTGGCGACGAGCATTGCGCATGAAACCGGCAAGCCACTTTGGGAAGCGCGTACCGAGATCGGCGCGATGATCGGCAAGGTCGCCATCTCGATTACCGCTTATCACGAGCGCACCGGCGAACGTTCGCGGGATGTCGGTGGCAGTCGCGCGGTGCTGCGCCATCGCCCGCACGGCGTGCTGGCGGTGTACGGCCCGTACAACTTCCCCGGGCATCTGCCCAACGGGCATATCGTCCCGGCACTGCTGGCCGGCAACGCGGTGGTCTTCAAGCCCAGCGAGCAGACGCCAATGACCGCCGATCTGACGTTGCAATGCTGGCTCGAGGCGGGCCTGCCCGCCGGCGTGATCAATCTGGTGCAGGGCGCGGCCGAAGTTGGCCAGGCGCTGGCCGGTAGCGCCGACATTGACGGTCTGCTGTTTACCGGCAGCGCCAAGATCGGCGGGCTGCTGCATCGCCAGTTCGGCGGTCAGGTCGACAAGATCCTGGCGCTGGAACTGGGCGGCAACAATCCGCTGGTGGTCAAGGATGTGCCGGATGAAGAAGCGGCGGTATTGTCGATCCTGCAGTCGGCGTTCGCCTCCGGCGGGCAGCGTTGCACCTGTGCGCGCCGCCTGATCGTGCCTCACGGCGCAGCGGGGGATGCGCTGCTCGAAGCGTTGGTGCGTGCCATTGGCGCGCTGCGTGTGGCGGGGCCATTCAGCGAGCCCGCGCCGTTCTATGCCGGGTTGGCCAGTGTCGAGGGAGCGGATGGCTTGCTGGCCGCCCAGGACGATTTCGTTGCACGCGGCGGCCGGATATTGAGCCGTATGCGCCGCCTTGAAGAGGGCACCAGCCTGCTGTCCCCGGGGCTGATCGACGTTACCGGCTGCGAGGTGCCCGACGAAGAGCATTTCGGACCGCTGCTCAAGGTGCATCGTTATCATGATTGGGATGAGGCCATCGCCCTGGCTAACGATACCCGTTATGGCCTATCGGCAGGCCTGATCGGTGGTGAGCAAGCCGACTGGGACGACTTCCTGCTGCGCATCCGCGCTGGCATCGTCAACTGGAACCGCCAGACCACCGGCGCCTCCAGCGACGCGCCCTTCGGTGGTATCGGCGACAGCGGTAACCATCGCCCCAGCGCCTATTACGCCGCCGATTACTGCGCCTATCCGGTGGCCTCGATGGAAACCGAGACGCTCAGCCTTCCCGATACTCTGCCGCCGGGGGTGGTGCTATGAGCGAAGCGGTACGCGAGGTCAACTTCGACGGCCTGGTGGGGCCGACCCACAACTATGCTGGGCTGGCGCATGGCAATGTGGCCTCGATGCGCCACGGTGGGCTGACCGCCAATCCGCGTGAGGCGGCGTTGCAAGGGCTCGACAAGATGAAGTCGTTGATGGAGGTCGGCTACGCGCAGGGCGTGTTGCCGCCTCAGCAACGTCCAGATTTGGGCGCGCTGCGAGATCTCGGCTTCACCGGTGACGATGCCAGCGTGTTGGCGCGGGCGGCCGAGGAGGCACCGCAGCTCTTGCGTGCGGTGTGTTCGGCCTCATCGATGTGGACAGCAAACGCGGCGACCGTGACGCCGAGTGCGGATGCCTCGGATGGTCGCGTGCATTTCACCGCCGCGAACCTGCAATCGAGCTTTCATCGCTATCTCGAGCCGCGCACTACCGCGCGCGTGCTGGCGGCGATGTTCCATGATCCAGCGCGCTTCGCGCACCATCCGGTGTTACCGGCGACGCCCGCCTTCTCCGACGAGGGGGCGGCCAATCACACCCGGCTGTGCGCTACGCATGGTGAGCCTGGCGTGCATCTGTTCGTCTACGGGCGCCAGGCGTTCGGCGGTCAACACGGCCCCACGCGCTACCCCGCGCGCCAGACGCTGGAGGCCAGTCAGGCGATCGCCCGCCAGCATGGCTTGAGCGACGCACAGACGGTGTTCGCCCAGCAAAACCCCGACGCCATCGACGCCGGTGTCTTTCATAACGACGTCATCGCCGTCGGCAACGGCCCGGTGCTGCTCTATCACGACATGGCGTTTCGGGATGAAGACGCCACGCTGGACGCGCTGCGCGCCCGGATGGCGACGCCACTGATCCCGGTGCGCGTGCCGAGCGAGGCGGTCAGCCTCGAGGATGCGGTATCGACGTATCTGTTCAACTCGCAGTTGCTCTCCAACCCCGACGGCAGCATGACGCTGGTCGTGCCTGGCGAGTGTCAGGAGAACGAGACCGTGTGGCGCACGATTCAGGACCTGCTGCTGGCAGGGTACAACCCGATCAGCGAAGTGCTGGTCAAAGACGTCAAGCAGAGCATGCGTAACGGCGGTGGCCCGGCGTGTCTGCGCCTGCGGGTCGCGCTCTCGTCAGCCGAACGTCAGGCGCTGGGTGGCCGCGTGCTGCTCGACGAGGCGCTGCATGGCGACCTGACGGCCTGGGTCGAGCGGCATTACCGTGATCGCCTGGCACCTGAGGATCTCGCCGATCCGCAACTCGCCCAGGACTCGCTGACCGCCCTGGACGAGCTGACGCAGCTACTGGGCATCGGCGCGGTATATCCGTTTCAGTTGGTATGAGGCTAGGCGGGCGACGCCAACACGGGCCGAGCCTCGCTGCCAGCGATCAGGAGCATGCGCGTGATCGAAAGTATCGTTATCGTCAGGCTGCAGGCCGACTCGCCCCATGCCAGAACTGTGGCGGGCTGGACCCATGACGCCTGGGGGCATCTGCACCCCGATATCTCGGCGGCGGAATATCGTCGGGCGTTCTATGCGCAGTGCGGCGAAGGCGGCGTGCCTTCGGTATTCGTGGCAATGCACGGGGCGTCGCCGGTGGGCACGGCGAGCCTGGTCGCCGACGACATGAGCATTCGCCGCGAGCTGACGCCTTGGCTTGCCTCGGTATTCGTGCTGCCCGAATGGCGCGGCCATGGTATCGCTTCGCGCCTGGTGCAGCGGGTCGAGGCGGAAGCGCTGGCCCACGGCATCCGCCAATTCCATCTTTACACGCCTGATCAACAGGCGCTGTATCGCCGGCTGGGATGGGAGGATAGCGAGGTGCTGACCTATCGTGGCGAGTCTGTGACCGTCATGAATCGGCGGTTGGATGCCTCTACGATCTGAGTCAGCTACTGTTAGCAGCGCCGCCGACCATGCCGCAAGGTCTCGACCCGGTAGCTCAAGACTCTGACCTTTTTTCGAGCATGTCCTTGAGGCAGTCCTCAAGAGGGTACAAGTGCTGGTCCATAACCTTGATGATCGTTAGCGGATCGATATTACCCAGATAATTATGCACCAGAATATTGCGGAAGCCGCTAATTTCTCGCCAAGGTATCTGCGGATATTCCTGCTTTAAATCATCGGGCAGCATTTGGGTGGCTTCGGATAATGTCTGCAGGTTTCGCAGTGCTGCATCGTACAGGATTTCGTCGTGCGCCAGGTTGCCGCGTGATTGGATACGCCTTAGCTTGGCAATGTTATCGAGGATATGCTGGGCATAGGACTGCCAAGGCTTGTTCATAGCTCTACCGCCTCGTTCAGTATCTGCTGGCGGAAATGACGGTTCAGTTCATGCTCGGGCACAAGATCGACCCGGCGCCCGATCAGGGCCGCCAAGCGTTCCGCCAAAGGCAGACGCTGGGTGAATAGATCGTATCCCGGCGGAAAGTCGACGAGAAAGTCGACATCACTTTCCGGCTTTTCCTGCTTGCGGGCGACCGACCCGAACACCCGGATTCGGCGAGCCCCGTACTGACGGGCCATGTTATCGATGGCTGCCTTCTGATGATGTAGGTCCTCAAGTAACATGGCGCCTCCCAAGGGCTAACTACCGTGTCCCGTATAATCGGTGCCTTTCTTCTTGCAGAGCAAGTATAGGCTGCTATAGACGCAAATTAGTCACAAGCGTAGCGAGTCAACCCTCGCGCACCGTGACCAGTTTGGGCCGACCGATCATTACCCCGGCGACGGTCTGCACACTGAGCAGTCCCATCAGCAGCCACAACGACAGCCGCCAGTCGCCAGTGACGCCGTGCAGGGCGCCGAATACCAGCGGGCCGCCGGCGGCCATGAGGTAACCCAGGCTCTGAGCCATGCCGGAGAGCATGGCGGCGTGGTTGGCCCGCCGGGTGCGCATCACGATCATGGTCAACGCGAAGCTGAAGCAGCCGCCCTGGCCGGCGCCGAGCAGGATCGCCCATAGCGTCGGCGACGCCGTGGGAGCTAGCCATAAGCCTACCAATCCCAGCGCGATCAACGTGCAAAGCCCCAGTACCAGCAGGCTGTGGTGATGCAGCCGCGCGGCGAGGCGCGCGATCACGTAGCTGGCGGGAATGGTGGTCAAATTGATGATCGATAGCATGCCACCCGCGGCGGCGCTGGGGACGCCCGCGGCCGATGCCACGGCGGGCACCCAGGTCTGCAGGGTGTAGAAGCCCAGTGACTGCATGCCCATGAAAAGCGTCAGGGTCCAGGCGGTGCGGCTCTTGAAAAGCCGCGTGATGCGTGTCGATTGACCGTCGTCGCTTGCCTTGGGCCGCCGCCAGGCCATCCACATCCAGAGTGCCGTCGTCGCTACGCCAATGCCCGCCCACATCAGGATGGGCACCGACCAGGAGCCGCTGAGATTCATCAACGGCACGGCGGTTCCCGCACCGAGGGTGGCGCCGATCCCCATCACCACCGTGTAAAGCCCCATGGTTTGACCGATGCGCTCGGGGCGGTCGCGCTTTACCAGGCTGGGCATGAAGACGTTGCCGAAGGCGATGCCCAGGCCGGCGAAGAATGTCCCGATGAGCATGACTGGCAGGCTTTCGATGCCACGCAGCAGGCCGCCGAGCGCGATGGCCCCGAGCGCCAGGGCGAGCGCGCGATCCAGTCCCAGGCGTGCGGCAACGCTAGGCGCCAGCGGCGAGAGTACGCCGAAGCACAGGATCATGCCGGTGGTGAACAGGCTGGCGACGCCGGCACCGATGGCCAGTGTCTGCATGATCGATTCCAGTACCGGCCCCACCACCACGATGGGCGCGCGCAAATTGATCGCCGCCAGCGCGAAGGCGACGAGCCATAGCGCAGCGGGCAGGGGAGCGGTTGGGGAAGCGGAACGCGCGGACATGGACAAAAGCCTTCCTCTCGAACGGGCGCGCTATCTTAGCATCTCGTTGAAAAGCTTGCTGTGCATCGAAAGGTGCAACGTCAGAGGGTGAGGCAGGTCACGCGCGGGCCGCCGCCGTGATGCGGCGGCCCGGAGGCTGGTTCAGGCGTTGGCTTCGTTCAGCTGATGGAAAAATGTTCGCGCAGATGTGCGCGATAGGCGTCGATATGGCCTTCGATGTCGGGCGCCTTGATGACATCGTTGGCGATGTAGGTCGGCATGGCGTCCAGGCCAATGAATGCCTGCGATTTATGGAACGGGAAGTAGACGCCGTCGACGCCCTGGCCCTCGAAGAAGTTGCCGGGCTCGTCGAAGGCTTCGACGGGGGCGTTCCAGGTCAGCGAGAGCATGTAGCGCCGTCCCTGCAGCAAGCCGCCGCTGCCGTACTGAAGGCTGGGGTCCTTGCGTGAGCGTCCGTCGCTGGCATAGAGCGATCCGTGGCCGGCGGTGAAGACTTCGTCGATATAGCGCTTGACCGTCCACGGTGTGCCCATCCACCAGCCGGGCATCTGGTAGACGATGACGTCGGCCCACAGGAATTTCTCGACTTCGGCATCGGTATCGTAGCCGTCGTCGACGCGGGTCTCGCGGATCTCGTGGCCCATTTCGGCGAGTTCGCCGCGTGCCACGTCGTGCAGGGTGTCGTTATAACGGCCGCCGGAATGCGCGAAGGCCTTGGCGCCGTTGATCAGCAGAATCTTCATGATGTCGTTACCACTTTCGTAGGCATGTGAATGCAAAAGGTGGGGCAGTCTGCCGAGTCGCGGCCTTGCGATAAAGGCGCCTAATTGCAAAACATTCTTGCGATAAACGCAAAAGATGTCGCGCACATGTGACGGCGTGGTGGAATCAGAGCGTCAGGCGGCCAGCGAAGAAATCCAGGAAGGCATTGATGCGGCCATGGAGCGCCGTATTGCGATAGTAGACCGCTTGAATGGGCTCGTGGCGCTCGTGGGTGGCGTCGTCGAGCACTACCGTCAGGCGTCCAGCTTGGCGGGCGCCGCGTGTCAGGAAATCCGCCAGGCAGGCGATGCCCACGTCAGCCTCGGCCATTTGCAGCAACGCTTCACCGCTGCTCGAGGCGAGGGTGGGCTGGATGGTGCGGCCGTCGCCGATGGGCCAGCGGTTGAGTTGGGTCAGACGCGTGAAGCCCAGCAGCACGTGATGCGCCAGTTCCTCGACATGGCGCGGCGTGCCGTAGCGCGCCAGGTAGGCGGGGCTGGCCACCAGGCGACGCCGGCTATGACCGAGCGGTCGTGCATGCAGGGTGGAATCCTCCAGGCGCCCAATACGAATGGCGACATCGGTGCGTTGCTCGATCAGGTCGATGTTGGTCTCGTGGGTGGTCAGTTCCAGGCGCACCTTGGGATAGGCGGCGTGAAATTCGGCGAGGTGGGGCACGATCTGGTGCAGCAGAAACGGGGTAGCGGCGTCCACGCGCAGGCGTCCGGCCGGCTCGCGCCGGCGTACCGTGAGCGCTTCCTCGGCGGTTTCCAAGGTGCCCAGCGCTTGGCGAGCCTGGGCGATGAACGCCTCGCCTTCCTCGGTGATGTCCAGGCGTCGCGTGGTGCGGTGCACGAGGGTCGTCTCGAGCCGCTTCTCCAGGCGCGAGACGGCCCGCGAGAGCCGCGCGGTGCTGGTGCCCAGGCGTTCGGCGGCAGCGGTGAAGCCACCGGCGTCGACCACGGCGAGCAGTGCTTCGAGATCGTCCCAGCGGCTTTTCATGATGCCTCGCGAGGTGCGGAGGTAATGGCGGGGACGATCATCCGTCGGTGCGGCGCGTTATAGCTTGGGCGCGTCGAAATCGGCCGGCTCATCGGTATACACGCAGACGTTGGCGTCTTCGACATCGCCGTCCTCGGCTTCGACGTATTCGGCGAAGAAGGCCTGCACTTCGCGGCGCTGGCAATGGGCTTCGAAGGAGGCGCGGTCGGCCCAGATCTCGTGGAAAACGATGGGGTAGCTGGTGCCATCGGCGAACGGGTTGTCGATCTTACGGGTCACGGTGTACTGGATGCAGGCGTCTTCGCGATGGGCGTTGGGTTCGAGTGCCTGCAGAGCCTGGAAGACGCTTTCTTCCTTGCCGGGCTTGGGCTTGAACTGGGCAGTGCAATAGACCTTGCTGGACATGGGTGACCTCTTGAATGCATGCGAATGAACGCGAAGACGATACCATCTCGGTACCTGGTATCGGTAGCATCGGCTCATGTCTCGGGACGCCGGGCCGCTTGGCTTGCCGTCTAATCCAAAGGTGTATTGAGCGCGGCGACGGAATCGCTTATCAAGGAGACTCAAGCCACCATCATGCGAGGTCGTCCCATGCGCGTCATGAAACCCGATACCCTGCGCCACGCGCTCATCGTCGCCTTGATGGGTTCCGCCACCTTGTTGGTCTCGGCGTTGAGCTACCAACTGCTGATCTGATGACGATGGCGCTCCGGCCGCCGAGCGGTTAGGGTCTTGGCATCGTTCCGGGAGCTTTCGTCATGTCGCTGTCTTCTCGCATGCCGCCTTCTCGCATGCCCCATTGCCGCTGGGCGGTGGCGGCGTTATTGATCTTGGCGCTGGTGTCGTGGCTTGGCGTCACGCATGACGTAGCGCTGTCCACGCTGGATGACGCTCTCACCACGGCGTTCAAGAGCTTTGCCTTGGCCAAGGCGCTCAATGCGGCCATTTCGGTGATGCAGAGCGTCACTGCCGATGCCATGGTTTTCCAGGTACAGTTCGGCCAGGCGCTGGACCCCGCCAATGACCTCGTCGAGCGTTTTTCGTGGATCATGTTCGCCTCCACGGCCTCGCTGGCCATGCAGAAAGTCTTGATCCAGATGGCCAGTCACGCGGTCATCAAGGCGCTTTTCTCGTTGAGCTGCCTGTTGCTGGCGGTGTCGCTCGTTTGGGGGCGTGGTGTTTGGCGCGAATGGGCCCGTCGGGCGTTCTTGCTGATGGCATTTCTACGTTTCGCGGTGCTCATCGCGGCGCTGGCCAGCACCTGGATGGGCGATGCGCTGATTGGCGATCAGCGTGAGGGGCTTTACACGGCACTGGATCAAGATCGCGCGGTGTTCCAGGACGTCGCCGAGACGCAGGCCGGCATTCGTGAAGAAGACGACGGCGTGTGGCAACAGCTCAAGGATAAATGGGAAAGTGCCGTGGGCCATCCGGTGCGCGACCTGCTGACACGTCTGGATAGCATGACCGAGAACGTGGTGGCCTTGTCGGCGGTGTTCATCGTCCAGACGATTCTTTTCCCCCTCGGTTTTCTCTATTTGAGCTGGCGCCTGCTCGGCACGCTGACCGCCCCGTTGGCGGGGCGTTTTCCCGTTGCTCGCGGCGCCTGATCGCACGTACAGCGTCATCAGTCTTAAAAGGATGATCCCGGCTGGCGTAAGAAGTCGCGTTCTTCCGGCGTCGATTCTCGGCCCAGAATCGCATTACGGTGCGGATAACGGCCGAATCGCTCGATAATCGCCCAATGGCGCTGCTCGAAATCCAGGTTGCGCTCCAGCCCCGGCTGATCGAAAAGCCGCAGGGCTTCCTGGTGGATCACGGGCGATTCGCTGTGCATATACGGCATATACACGAACGCGCGCTGTTCCGGCGGCAGTTCCTTGTCGCCCCCTTGCGCGACCAGATGCTGGGCGAGGCTCAGTGCTAGCGGGTCCTGAGCGAAGGCCAGGGCCTGATCGCGGTAGATATTGCGCGAGAACTGATCCAGCAGCAGTATTTCCGCCAGGGCGCCGCGGCTACTTTGCCGCCAGGCGTAAAGCTCGCAGCGACATGCCGCGTCGTACAATGCCCTGAAGCGCTCGGCGAGCGCCTGGTCGAAAGCCGTGCTCTTGCTGAACCACTGCTTGGGACCTGCCTCCACGAACCAAAAATCCAGCACTTGCCGTGCCTGTTCAACATCTTGCGCCATGGAGCACCTCCGTTGATTGATGCGATTAACGTGTTGAATGGTGCCTGATGTGCGTGCGCTCGAGCTCAAGTAGCCAGGCCTTGCGCTCGAGCCCGCCAGCATAGCCGGTGAGCGTACCATCACGCCCAATCACGCGATGACAAGGCACCACGATGGGCAGCGGGTTGCGGCCGTTGGCGGCGCCCACCGCGCGCACCGCCTTTAGGTTGTCGATGTCTCGGGCGATCTCCGCGTAGCTGCGCGTCTCCCCGAACGGAATGCGTGCTAGTGCCTGCCATACGCACTGCTGAAAGGGCGTGCCTTGCGGGTCGAGCGGCACGTCGAAATCGCGTAATTCTCCCTTGAGATAGGCGCTTAACTGCTCGCGGCAGGTCTCGGTGAGCGGCGAGGGCGCTGCCGGTGTCTCGGCACTGTCGACGAAGGCGATCTCGCGAATCCCGTGCTCGCTGGCGAGGATGCGTAGCGTGCCCAGCGGTGAGATCGGTTCGGGCGTGACGTAATCGATGGCGTAGGCGGGGGATGCCATATCAGCGACTCCAGAGTTGTAGGGTGAGATAACTGCGCCACGGCGCGGCAAGATCCGGCTCGATCGTGTCCAACGACGCCAGGGACCGCTTGACGCCGAGGTCGCCGCCCAGCCAGATATCAGGATGGCTGGTGCCGCGCAAGGCGGCGTAATCGGCACTCCAGGGGCCGATGCCTTTCAATGTGGTCCAGCAGCGAGGGTCGTCGTCGAGCCGCTGCTCGCATGCGGCCCGTGCCAGGCCACGCAGACAGTCGCGGCGCGCCTGGGGCATGCGCAGAAATGTCAGATCGCTGGCGGCGACCTGCGCAGCCGTGGGGAAGTAGCGCCCGCCCTCGGCGGTCGGCTCGCCGAGCGTCTCGACCAGATTGGTCGTATGCCCGCGCGCCGCCGAGATCGAGACTTGCTGGCCGAGAACCGCGCGAATGCCGGCCTCAAAAGGACTCCACAGCCCGGGTAAGCGCAGGCCCTCGACGAGGGGGAACGTCTCCGGGAGCGTCTTTTGCAGCTGGGCCTCGATCAGGGCCGTGTCGGCGTCCAGGTCGAGCACACGGCGGATGTTGCGTACCACCGGCGAGAGTGCCCCGAGGTCATCGAGATTCAGCGTGACACGAAAACAATGCTGGTCGGGCATGTGCTCGGCCGTGAAATGGCCACGCGCCGTTTCCCACTGAATGTAGCGCCCGTAGCGCTGCGCGTCTCCCCATTCCAATTTGTCGATACGCCGCGCGGCGAGGAAGTCGCGCAGCCATCCCCAAGCGTAAGGCGGGCGATAGGCCAGCGTCAGTGTGAGGTCCTCGCTGGGTGGCCGAGGCGTACGTCGCAACTCGCGCGGTGCGTGTCCCACTTGGCGACGGAACGCATCGTTGAAACGCCTCAGGCTGGTGAAGCCGCTGGCGTAGGCGATATCGGCCACCGGCAGCGCGCTCTGGTGCAGCAACTGCTTGGCGAACAGGCACTGGCGATGCAGGGCGTAGGCCTTGGGTGAGACGCCCAGGTGCTGCTTGAAAAGCATGCGCAGGTAGCGCTCGCCGATGCCGAGGCGGTCGCAGAGCGAGCCCAGGGAAGCTTGACTCAGGGCGCCTTCATCGATCAGCCGCAAGGCGCGGCGTAGCGTGGTGTGATTGCCATGCCAGGCGGGGGATTCCGGGGCGCTGTCCGGGCGACAGCGCAGGCAAGGGCGAAATCCCGCCTGGGCGGCGCTTACAGCGCTGGAGAAATAGCGCACATTGTCATCACGCGGCGGCCGGGCGGGACAGATCGGCCGGCAGTAGATACCGGTCGTGGTCACGCCAACGAAGAAGCGCCCATCGAAGCGGGCATCCCGCGACAGACGGGCCACGCGGCAGCGGTCGGGGTCGAGCATGATGGGGATTCCTCGAAGCGGCAACGCTACCAGTGTAACGCGCTGGTGGTGTCAGACTCGCCGGATTCGGCAGTGATATACGCGGCGATGCGCTCGTGGTAGCTGCAGCGAGAAGTACTGCGGAAAGTCCTTAGCCTGCTATAATGCGTCCCTTTTGTGGAGTACTTCCTTGGCCCCTTCTCCGACCCCTGCGCGTTCTCGACCGTCGTCTCCCCGCATGCACCGTGCCGGGCTGTGGCTGGCGCTATTCGTGGCGTGCTGCGTGGCGAGTGGCGTGCTCAATCATTGGCACATGCCGGCGGGTGGCTTCATCGGCCCGATGCTGGTGGGCATCGCGTTCGGCATCGGCGGCAGCGGTCTGCGCCTGCCGAGACGCTGCTTCAAGCTCGGCCAAGGCACGGTCGGCGTCTTGATCGCGCATACCATGACGATGAGCGTGCTGATGACGATCCTCGATGGCTGGCTGGTGATGCTGCTGGCCACGGCCATTACGCTGCTGCTCAGTCTGCTGGTGGGGATCGTTCTAGTGCGTTACGGCGGGCTTCCGGGCAGCACGGCGGCCTGGGGCACCACGCCGGGCGCGGCGGCGGCGATGGTGGCGATGGCTGAAGAGCGCGAGGATACCGACCCGCGTATCGTGGCGGCGATGCAATACGTGCGTGTGGTGTGCGTGGTGCTCGTGGGGGCCCTGGTGAGCCATTGGCTGGGGGTGAGCGATACGCCATCGCGTGGCGGGGGCGGCTTTCCCGACGATTTGGCCGGAGCGGCCGATCTGGCGCTCACCTTGGCGGTCATCGTCGGCGGGGTCTGGCTGTGCGATCGCCGCTTGCCCGCGGGGGCCTTGCTGGGGCCGATGCTCATCGGCACAGTACTGCATCTCGCCGGCTGGGCGACGCTGTCGATGCCGGCACCCTTGCTGATGCTGGCTTACGGCTTCATCGGTGTCTATGTGGGGCTGCGCTTCGACCGCGACGCGCTGGCGACCGTGGCTCGCTCGCTGGGCAAGATGGTCATGGCGTCGATAGTGCTTATCGGGCTATGTGCGCTTTCCGCGCTGTTGATGGTAGGGCTCATGGACACGAGCTTCATCACCGCCTACCTGGCGACCAGCCCTGGCGGGCTCGACTCGATGACCATCATCGCCATCGACACGCATGCCGATTTGGGTCTCGTGGTGGCGCTACAGACATTGCGGCTCTTCACGGTGGTGCTACTAGGGCCGGCCATGGCGCGCTTCATCGCGCGTTTCGCCCCGTCCGTGAAAGGTACGTCCTGAGCGTTTGCCATAACGCAAAGGGGCGACCCGTAGGCCGCCCCATGGCGTGGCGTTGGTTGTCCCGACGCCGACTTACTTGGCTTCTTCAGCGAAGTACTTGTTGTAGATCTCCTGATAGGTGCCGTTGTCCTTCAGGGTCGCCAGCGCTTCGTTGAATTGATCCGCCAGTTCTTGATCGCGTTTGCGGAATGCAATGCCGAAGCCTTCGCCGAAGTACTTCTTGGGCTCGGTGATCATCTCGCCAACGACTTTATAATTGCCTTCCTCGCTATCCAGCAGGGTGGACTTGCCTACCGGGAAGTCCAGGAACGCAATGTCGACACGACCGGCGTCCATGTCGAGGACGAGATCGTCGGCGGTGGAGTAACGGCTGATGTCGGCCGCGTCGCCGAACATATCGGTGACGTAGTTATCCTGCAACGTGCCGCGCTGAACCCCGATGGTCTTGCCTTCGAGCGTCTGCTTGGCCGGGAAGTCGATGCTGCTGTCTTGCGGTGCGAACCACGCGGAGGGCGGCTGGAAGTACGGGTCGGAGAAGAGCACGGTCCCCTTGCGTTCTTCGTTGATGGTCATCGAGGACATGATCGCGTCGTACTTACGCGCCATCAGGCCCGGAATGATGCCGTCCCACGCCTGCACGACCCACTCGCACTTCCTGTCGATCTCTTCGCAGATGGCGTTGCCGAGCTCGATGTCAAAGCCGGTGAGTTCACCGTCAGCCGTACGGTATTCCATCGGCTCGTAAGGCACATCGACACCGATACGCAAGGTGTCCTGAGCGAAGGCGCTGCCAGCCAGCAAGGCGCTACCGAGAAGGGTGATGGTCAGCAATTTTTTCATGGAAAGCTCTCTACGGAATTTGCAGTGTGTTGTTATGGAGCCGCCTCGTGAGCAGCCCTGAGTTTCACGTCTTGCAGCATATCGAAGCACCGCCGCGATGCCTAGCATGGTGTGGCATGCGGATGATGTGAACGGCAGCCGTTAGGGCTGAGGTGTGAACGCCTGCTATAAGCGGCCGCAGGGAGCATATTTAACGGCTTGGCTATGTTTCTTCATCACCGATCTCAGACATCCGAAGTAATTGACTGCTATGCCGTACAGTCAGAATATCAATCTGATCTCTGACGCTGTAAATAATCCGATAGGTTCCAAATATAACCTCCCGAATGCGACGCCCCCCAACCTCTGGAACGATGCGTCCACTTTCAGGGAAGTCAGCCAGCCGCTCCACGGTGTCGAAGATGCTTTCAACCCACTCAACCGCAACGCTAGGCTTATCTTCCGCTATATACTGGGCGATATCCTCAACACGTTCCAAGGCCAGCGGAGACCAAACAATTCTCATTACGCCAGCCTGCTCATCACCTGTGATTTAGCGTCTTCATGAGAAATGCCTTCCCCATTAGCGATCTGCTCTTCGGCCTTGTAGACCTCTTCCAGCAGCTCTAGACGCTCTTGCATCCTCTCGTATTCCTGAACGTCCACCAGTACGGCAACGCCACGTCCCCTCTGCGTTAACACCATAGGGCGGCGGGTTTCATGGATCTGTTTTACAAATGAGGCAACGCCCGCCCGGAACTCAGATAGCGGTCGGATATCTTCATCGACGCGAACTCTTGCCATGAGAATCACCTGTGTACAAATGGTTGTACTCTTAAGCGTACATCTATGCTGCAGGATAGGCAAGGAAGGGCCTCTATGAAACATGACTCAGAGCGCACCAGTGATCTTGGCGAAGCGCAGGCGAGGGCATCATATTACCCCTTGTTCGATAGCCCACCTCCACGCTTGAGATAAGATCCCTGCGATACCGACAATAACAATTGCCCAGGTTAGGCGATTACCTACTTTTGCCGTTTTGATCTGATCCTGATGGCGCTGAACGTTCAGCTCAAACTCCGAAAGGGTGACCAAAGCTTTGCCTGTCACGACGTAGTTCGTACCCTTTTTAGTCAACTCTCCGGAATCCACAAACGAATCAAGGATAAGCTCAAGGTGCGCTTTGTGCTTGTTTTTATCTGGATGATAGAGCCTCTTACGCGAATATTTTTGTACTGCCAGCATAAGAGGATATATCTCATCCGATGGGTTCTCGATTTTACGTTCCACGAGATGCCGAAGCAGTTCCATTCTTTCTTCACGAACTAGGCGTTTTTGTTGTATAAGGACTGATTTATCCGATCTCGATACTTCACGATTTTGTGCCAGCGGACAAAGTCCATCAGCAGAAATTTACCGGGCGCGGTATAGTCGAACTTGTATCCCTGGTAGTAGTGCTCAATTTTTAGATTAAATGTTGCTGGGTCGATATCCCTTTCTGTCAGGGTTTCCTCATTCCCGGACTGCTCGCCTTTCCAAACCAACGCTTTGTATCCGGCTTTTTTACGCTTCCGGATCAATATGCGTGTATTCGATTCAAAATCTTCCAGCTTTACTGAGTAAAAGTCGTTTTCCAGTGCTCCCGGCAAGCTGGTAGTAATACGCTGAGGAGCTGGCTTCTTTAAGGCCTTGTTCAGAGCACGAAAGAACAACTTGCTCTCCTTGCCTAGCGCTTGCGGCATGCACGTTCAGGGATGGGGCCGAAGGTGCAATGTAATGGGTGTCGCCGTTCCTGCACTGATTAGCGCTTCATTCAGGAAGTCGGCCTTGGCCTAGAGACTCGATGCGAATGTTGAATATCTGTTCGATTACTAACTCGGGAGAAGCTGAGAGAGACCAAACAGCGAAATACAAGAAGCCAGTGAGGATGATAAACAAAAGTGCACCCAAGGCACTTTTAAAGACATCCAGAAAATGACGGGGCTTTATATTAATAAGTTCTGAATGTACCCGGGCTGAAAAATATTCTTCACGCTCTTTCAAGTCAGCTTCGAGCACATTTGAAAGAAACTTCTCAGTCAGGGCTGTTGCTTCGCTGCGATAGAATTCTAACTGAGAGGGAGACATTGATAGCTCGTTGAAAGGCTGAAGGTCTCCATCATTAGGGTCTTTACCACCATTCTTTTCTTTAAAGTCAGTTATAAACTGAATTTTTTGTCGCTTATAAACAGAGTAGGAGATGATCCCATGTATATCATCTTCCGAATCGACTAACTGGTCATGAATGTAATTAAAATCTTTAGCCAAGCGAACTTAACCTCTTTGGTTGTTAACTGAAGAAGAGGCAGTTCTCCACGCAGCTTTTAGCTCTGCACTAGACATTTGCAGCGCACGGTTTTTAAAGCCGTAAACAGAATTCGCTCGATTCGATGGCTCTTGGTGATCCAACATGCCTCGTGCAGCTTTCTTCACCGCTGACGTCATGTGTTTGTTAGCTACCTTCATAAATTCCTCCTCCACTACCCACATCAGAACCGCATAACGCAGATCATGGCGCACCTGTCTTACTCGCTAACAGGTATTAGATAGCGCGCTCGTTTTGCCACTGAACGAGCCCGCGCGTTCAATAAATCTTATCTAGCTTGCTCTTCCGCGTCTAGCTCGTTGGCCTGAATAATGCTCAGAAGAATGTCAGGAGGTTATGCAGAATCCGCGTGCCTGCTGCCTTTGCCGGTTTTCGTCACGCCTTCGGCGTTGGGAGCGGTCGCCAGGCACGCTACCGCCAAGGCCACTGCATATCGTGTTGACGCGGTAGTCCCATGCGTGTCGGTTATTTTTCGAGTCGTCTAAGCGACCTTAGAGTTTCATACTAGGTGGGATGAGGTCTGTCAGCAAAGCGGATAAAGCACCGCTTATCGATGCCGTTGGTGGCTTGGCGAGGGTGTGGGGGTATCGGGGGCGTGGGTGGTAAGTGTTGGCTTACTTGGAACGCAACGGGCAGCATGGGCTACCCGTTGTCGGTGGCTATTGCTGCGCGGAGGCAAAGGTTCAAGGTTTATCCTCGTGATATATGTCTTCCTCAGTGGGCGGCGTTGTCGCGTCGGCTTCATCAAAATCATCCACCGCGTCTTCCCGGTCCTGGGCGTGATGAGGCGTCGTCTTGCCAATCTCTCCTTCAAATGCTGAGAGCAGGGCTTCGTTTTCGGCGTCCATATCGATGCTGCCTTGAAAGACGGCGCCGTCTTCCAGCACCAGGCAGGGGGTGATGATGGTGCCAACGATATATGCCGTATGATGAATGGAAATTTTGTGAGAGGCGATCAGTCGCCCTTCGACATGCCCTGCTACATCTAGCGTTTGGGCATAGATATCCCCCTCCACGCGGCCGGCCTTGCCAATGCTGACCGAGTTGTTCTTGAATTCTACGGTGCCTACTATCTGGCCATCGATAACCAGTTCTTCCTCACCGATGACGCTACCTTTAATGCTGGTTTGAGCGCCGATGATAGCGGATCGTCCGGCCTTGTCTCGTGGGACGTCCGCTTGGGTGGTGCTTTTGGGTGAGGTGGGAGGCGGCACCGTATGGTCGGCAGGAACACTGTCAGGTTTGTGCTTGCTGAACATAGGGGAAGGTCCGAGTCGCGTGAGAAAAAACAACGGCACCAGGAAATCTTGCCTTGTCGGCTTGAGATCAAAAGGATGAGTAGCTGACGAAAAGACCTGTTAGTCGTGTTTTCTCAGTGTGTAGAAACCTGCCTATACTTGCGCATTCTATGCTGGCCAAGGGGCAATTATGGGGGGCGGGGATGTATTTTTCGTCTTGAGCTTGATAGCGCTCATCATCATTGTGTTGGACGGCAAGAGGCGTATCAAAAATCGTGCCTCCGCAGCCCAGCCGTCTTCCTGGCGCCTGCAACAGCGACAATCCCCTCCCTCCACAGAAGCCTCCAACCTGCCGAATCAGCCGCAAAATCCAGCCAAGGTTGATTTACCGACATCCCCACCGACAGAGACTACCCAAGGTTTGTCCGCGTCCGGCGGAAGCCTGATTGGTTCGACGCTGCGTATCGACGGTGATGTGATTGCTCATGAAGCGCTGGTCATCAGTGGCGCCATCGTAGGCCATGTCACGGCCTGGGAGCACTCTGTCATGGTCAACGAAGCGGGCAGCGTATCTCCGCGTATCGAGGCGCGTACGATTTGCGTTGCCGGCAGTGTCACCGGCCAGCTCGTGGCCACGGATCAAGCCATCGTGCTCTCCAGTGCACGCGTAAGCGGCAGCATTGACGCAAAGCGCCTGAAATGTGAAAGCGGGGCCTGGCTACAATCGAGTGTTAAATGATGCTCTATCTGTAACCGCACATTTCTGCCGTCGCTTAACTTTGCTGTCTTGCTAATACATTCGAGGATTAGCCCATTTCAAGGCGCGAGCAGGTAGCCGCTGCGGTGTGCGTGGTGGCCGGCGACGTCGGCGACGATCATGCCGGCGGTGGCCATTCTGCGCTGGGTGCGGGCGTAGAACATGCCGTCTTGCTCGGCACGCACGGCGTGTACGGCGTCGCTGATGGGGTCGATGATCTCGGCGATCAGGTCGCCGCTTTTGACTTCTTCCCCCGGCGTGCGGTGGAAGACCACGACGCCGCCCGCGGGGGCGCGGAGAAAGTCCATGGCGGCGAGTTCGGTGGCAGGATACGCCAGTGCCGGCAGGGGTGGTGCTTCGCCGTCGATCAGGGCGTGGTAGCGCATCCAGTCGAGAATCGCCTCGGCATCGCGTTCGGCGATGTCGCGGGCGACGTCCTGCTGGCCGCGTAGCTCGAGGGTGATCGATTGGCTGCCGTAGGGGATCGGATATCGGTCACCGAAGCGCTCGCGCAATTGCTCCCAGACTAGGGTAAAGCACTCGTCGAACGAGCCGCCGCCGGAATCGGTGGCGAGCATGCTGGCCTTGGCGCCGAAATAACGCGCCAAGGGCTCGAAGTCGGGCCATGCCGCCGGGGTGGTGTAGAGGTGTTCGACGGCGTTGAAATCGCAGTGCAAATCGAGAATGAAATCCGCGTCGCAGGCCAGGCGTTGCTGCGTCAGGTGCAGGGACTCGTAGGTCGAAGTCGCCGGCTGTTCATCGAGGGCGGCGATGAAGCGCCGACGTATTTCGGCCCGGTTGTGTTCGGCATCCTGCGTCAGCGCGCTTTCCAGCCCTTCGGCGATGCGCTCGGTGACGTCGCGATAGCCCCGGTTGAAGTTGCTGACGCTCTCGAAATCGTAGCGCCCCAGAGGGATGTCCATCAGTTGCTGGTCGAGCCCGATGGGGTTGGCGACCGGCACCACGATGACGTGCGCCTTGAGCTGTCCGGCCTCTTCCAGCGCTTTCAGGCGCTGCTTGAGGGTCCAGGCGACCAGCATGCCGGGGAGTTCGTCGGCATGCAGCGAGCCTTGGATGTAGACACGCTTTTCCGCCTCGGCGGGGCCGAAGTGAAAACTCTCCAGGCTGCGCTGAGTCCCGGGGACGGGGCTCAGCAGAGGATGGGCATGGTGTTGCATGGGGTGTCCTCGTGAATGCCGGCGGCGTTTTGCCGCCGGCAAACGGTCATTTTTCGCCGACGGGCAGCGACAGGTCGTAGTCGAAGTATTGCTTCATCAGCTTTTCGTAGGTGCCGTCGGCATAGACGTCGCGAATGGCCTGATTGAATTTCTCCGCGAGTTCCTTGTCGCGCTTGCGAAATGCCATGGCCGCGCCTTTGCCGAAGATCGAGACGGGCTTCTTGATGCTCTCGCCGATCTTCTTGAATTCGCTGTCGTCATCCTTGAAGTGGAAGGTATCCACGGCGAGGGGATAGTCCTCGAAGGACAAGTCCAGGCGCCCCGACATCAGGTCGTTGGCGACGTCCTGGGAGGATGAGTAGCGGTGGATATCGAGGGTGTCGCCGTACATCTGCGTGACATAGCTATCGCGGATGGTGCCGCGCTGCACGCCGACGCTGAGCCCTTCGAGTGCGTCCTTGTCGCTGATGTCGATACCGCGATCGCGACGTGTGATCCAGACGCTGGGGGTGTTGTAGTAGGGGATCGAAAACAGTACCTGGTTTTCACGCTCGGGCGTGATGGCCATCGAGGAGAGAATGGCGTCGTATTTGCGCGAGAGCAGGCCGGGGATGATGCCGTCCCAGGATTGCTCGACCCAGGTGCAGTCGAGGTTGGCGCGTTTGCACAGTTCGTTGCCGAGATCGATCTCGAAACCTTCCAGCTCGCCTGCCGGTGTGCGATACACAAAAGGCTCGTAAGGCACGTCGATGGCCAGGCGTACTTCGTCGGTATCGCGGGCCTGAGCGGTAGTGGCCGTCATGACCACGCCGAGAAGAGTCAGCGCCAGGAGCTTTTTCATGGTAAGCCTCATTGGGATGTCGTTCGGAGGGTGTGGCCTGCCGCGTGCCATGACGCGGGCCGCGGCAGGCTGGGTGTCACCCGTTCAGCGGTTTGAGATGCGCCAGGAGTTTCTTTTCCAGATAGCGGAAGAGATACAGGATAGCGAAGGTCAGGCACAGGTAGATCGCCGCCACGAAGAGGAAGGCATCGAAGGGGGCGTAGAAACGTGCATAGACAAATCGTGCGGCCCCGGTGAGGTCCATGATCGTGACCACGCTGGCGATGGCGCTGGCGTGGAGCATGAAGATCACCTCGTTGCCGTAAGCCGGCAAGGCGCGCCGGAAGGCGCTGGGCATGATGATGCGCCGCATCATCAGCGCACGTGACATGCCGTAGGCGCGCGCCGCTTCGATCTCACCGCGCGGCGTGGCCTTGATCGCGCCGTGGAAGATCTCGGTGGTATAGGCGGCGGTGTTGAGCGTGAAGGCGATCAGCGCCGGGTAGAAAGCGTCCTTGAGGATCGCCCACAAGAAGGTGTCCTGAATGCCTTCGATGAACACCACGCCGTAGTAGATCAGGTACAGCTGGATCAATAGTGGCGTGCCACGAAACACATAGGTGTAGAAGAAGATGGGCCACTTGATCCACTTGCGCCGTGAGCCCCGTGCGATGGCGAGCGGTACCGCCAGCACCAACCCGATGACCAGAGACAGAAACACCAGACGCACGGTGCTGCCCAGCCCGTCGAGGTAGTAGCCAAGCGTATTGGCTGTGAAGATGGCATTGTCCGAGAGTAGTTCGGTGAACCAGGCGTTTAGTTGTTCCATTCGTCCGCCTCCCCGAAACCGACGTTATAGTGTTTTTGCAGCCGCGCGACGATCCACTCCGAAACGCTGGCGATCAAGAGATACACCACGGCGACCGGGATCATGAACAAAAACGGCTCGTGCGTGGCTTTGGTCGCCTCGGCGGCGATACGCACCATGTCGGAAAGCCCGATCACCGAGACCAGTGCGGTAGTCTTGAGCAGCACCATCCAGTTGTTGCCCAGCCCGGGAAGGGCGTGACGCATCATCTGCGGAAATTGAATGCGCCGGAAAATGAGCCGGTTGGACATCCCGTAGGCACGTCCGGCCTCGAGCTGGCCGCTGTCGACGGCGAGGAAAGCGCCGCGAAACGTCTCGCCCATATAGGCGCCGAAGATGAAACCGATGGTCACCACGCCGGCGATAAACTCGTTGATGTTGATGAAGATATCTACATCGAACTCGTAGTAGAGCCAGTCGGTGATCATGTTGACGCCTATCTGGCCGCCGAAGAACAGCAGCATCATCAAGACGAGATCGGGCACCCCGCGAATGAGCGTGGTATAGAGCGTGGCGATGCGGTGGAACAACCAGTGGCGAGACAGCTTGGCGCTGGCGGTGAGCAGGCCGAGGGTCAAGGCCAGCAACAACGACAGCACAGCTACTTCCAAGGTGACCAGGGCGCCTTCGAGAAGCCGGGGGCCGTAGCCCTGCAGGTCGATCATGCGATTTTCTCCCGTCGGGCGTCAGTGCTTCGGAGCCAGGAACTGCTTGAGGCGGTCCGACTGCGGGTTGTCGAGGACCTCTTTCGGCGGACCGATTTCCTCGACCATGCCCTGATGCAGGTAGATCACTTGCGAGGAGACGTCGCGGGCGAAGCTCATCTCGTGGGTCACCACGATCATGGTGCGTCCCTCTTCGGCGAGGTCGCGCATGACCTTGAGCACATCGCCGACGAGTTCAGGGTCGAGCGCCGAGGTCGGCTCATCGAATAGCATTACTTCCGGGTCCATGGCCAGCGCCCGGGCGATGGCACCACGCTGTTGCTGGCCGCCGGACATTTGCGCCGGGTAGTAGTCGGCGTGGTCGAGCAGCCCCACACGGTCGAGGAGTTGGCGTGCGTGTTCGGTCGCTTCGCGCTTTGACTTGCCGAGCACGTGAATCGGCGCTTCAGTGACGTTCTCCAGCAGTGTCATATGGGCCCAGAGATTGAAGCTCTGGAAGACCATCGAAAGCTTGGCGCGAATGCGCTCGACCTGTTTCCAGTCGACCGGCTCGCGGCCACGACGCGTGGTTTTGAAGGCGATGTTCTCACCATGCACGATCAACTCGCCTTCATTGGGTTGTTCGAGCAGATTCATGCAGCGCAGGAAAGTGCTCTTGCCGGAGCCGGAGGCACCGATCAGCGTGATCACGTCGCCTTTGTGGGCGGTGAGAGAGAGTCCCTTGAGGACTTCGGTGTCACCGAAGCGCTTGGTGATGTCTCGCACTTCGAGGGGAATGGGCGTATCAGCCATGAAAAGCTCCAAACGTGGCGGTAAGTCACGGTTGGCACACCGGGCGGCGATGAAAAAGCCAGTGAGCGCGGTGCGACAACCTTGGGGAGGCTAGCGCAAAAAGGGAGCGATTCTAGCAGGCCGCGGGCGACCGAGCAGGCTCGATTTGGCGGCCGATGATACGACGTTTGTCGTATGAGTGCGTCATCTTGTGCATGAAAGTAGTCCTGTATTGTTGTCATTGAGTGTTGTGCTAGGTACTGCCTGAAAGTACCTGTGCCCTCGTGGTGCACGAGGGGGAGCGGGAAATCGTCATGTCGGCGGTGGGCACGCGCGTACCAGTAGCGCCGCGCGCGCGCCGAGTTCCACCTGGGCGTTGGGGAACACCACCGCCACCGGTGCCTCTTCAACGACGGTGTCGCCGGCTTGGCCATCATGCGCGAGTCGCGTGCCCACGGCGAATTCGGTGAAATTTGGCGTTTCCTCGGAGAAGCACAGCAAGAAGTCCTGCGACTGGCGCATCAGCTCGCTGACGACCCTGAAGAAACGCACATCCTCGAGATTCCCCGACGGTGCCGGTCGACCCTCAAGCAACGCTTCGAGCAGTGCGAGCATTCCTGCCAGCGCGTCGAGGTCGTTGTCGCCGAAGGGGCGCACCTTGCCGAGTTCCAGCGTGAATGCCTGCGCGGCGTGATAATGCTTGGAATAATGCGAGAAGGTCCAGCTATGGCGATGCTGATGCAGGGCTGCCTGCATGCCGGCGGCGGCCAGTCCATGCCATTGAACGGGATCGGTCTCGGATTCGGCGAAGGGCTCGACGGCGAAGCGTGGGTAGCGGCTGTCGCGAATCGCGGTGTGCATATCGTAATGCAGGCGCGGCAAGCGATGGCGGGCAAAGAAGGCGTCCACCGCGCTCATCAACTCGCGGGCGCGGTCGGGCTCGTCGCCTTCCAGATCCAGGCCTCGCTGGAACAGGCGATTGAGGTTGGTGGTGCAAAAGCGCACGCCCTGTCGAATCGCCTCGAGGTTGCCGAGGATCACCAGCACCGGCGCGCCGAGTCTGAGTTGACCGACCTCAAGGCGCGCCAGCCATGCGCCGACGAGTTCGATGGGCGCGGTCTCGTTGCCGTGGATGCCTGCCGAGATGACGCAGGCATGGGCATTGGGCGCGGGAGTGTCGGGAATCAACTCCAGCAGCCCCGGCGCCAGCAGGCGGTAGCGACCGCCCGGCACCGTGCCCCGATCGACGGCCGGCGGCGTACCGTCGAGGCTGAAGGCGAGCCAGTCGTCGAGCATGCTCAGCGCTCCTCGCGGTGCGCACCGCATGCATCGGTGACGGCACCGAGGATATGCATGCCGGTAACTAAGGAGTCTTGCTCAAGAGCCCCGTCGTGATTCGATGACGGCGTGAGGAACGCTTGGTCGATCATGTCGTGCGCCTGTTGTGTTATGGCGACGTCCGCGTGGTCGCGATCCGCGAGCGGGCGTGCTGTTGGCTGCAAGCATCGCTAATACGGCATTAGCAATGTCGATGTCTCTACAGTACGAGTCGGGCGCGCGACCACAAGAGGGGAAGTCGGAGTAATGAAAATGCCCGGTCTCAAGATGAAAACCGTATCGCTGAGGATAATCGACGACGAGAGCAAGAGGGGCTGTTGGGGCAAGAGAGGCTTCCATGATGCCGTATTCGAGAATATTATTAACGTGCTATTGATAACACGCTAACTAAAAGAGGATGAAAACATCATGACCTCGCGCACGTTCGGCAGGCTTCGCGCAGGTGGCGCGCCGCTCATCATCATCGGCAGCTTCCTTATCGCCGGTATAGCCAATGCCTACTCGGCCTTCTCCCCGGATTCCCCTTATATGCTCGGTGATTGGGGAGGAGAGCGCACCGCGCTGGAAGACGCCGGCGTTGCTTTCAGCTTTGATTACGTCGGCGAGGCCGCCACCATTCTCGACGGAGGCTATCGCGACAGTCACGTGACCAAGTACGCCGATCAGCTCGCCGTCGGGGCCAACTTCGATCTCGACAAGCTGGCCGGTATTCCCGACGCGGAGTTCCAGATAACGATGGTCAATCGCAATGGCCATACTGCCAACGACCGGCTCAGCGACCCGGATGCGACGGTCGGTGGCTCCAACGTGCAGGAAGTGCAGGGGCGCGGGCCGGTCACGCGACTGACGCAATTCTGGTATCGCCAGCGGTTCTTCGACGACGCCTTGGCTATCAAGCTGGGGCGGATTCCCTTCGGCGATGACTTTGCCACCATCGACAGCAAGTTCCAGAATCTGGCGTTCGGCGGGGCGCAGCCGGGCAACTGGGGCAACAATATCTATAACTGGCCGATCTCGCAGTGGGCGGCGGTTATCCGCACGAACTTCGCATCCGGTTGGTATGCCCAGTTGGGAGCTTTCAATATCAATGACAGCAACTTGGAAAACGACAACGGCTTCGATCTTCGCACCAGTGGCACTGAAGGCACGCTTTTCCCGGTGGAGCTCGGGTATACCCCGACGTTGAATGGCATGGAAGGCGCCTACAAGCTCGGCTTCTACACACAGAATGTCGAGAATCGTGCGTATGGCGATGGCCCGGCAACGGAGACCAGCGATACCAATACCGGGCTCTACTACGTGGTTCAGCAGCAGGTGACGACGCGCGGCGGCAATCCCGATCGCGGGCTGACGCTATTCAGCATGGGCAATGCCAACCACGGCGATACGGCGGGTATCGATCGCTACGTTTCGGTTGGTGCGACCTACGAGGGGCCATTCGACGCCCGCCCGCAGGATGACGCCGGCATCGGGTTGGCGTATCTCCACGTCAATGACGACGTCAACGACTACGTTGACTACTACAACGCCACACCGGCGGGTTTATCCTCGCCATTGCCACGCCAGGGTCACGAGTATGATGCCGAGGTTTACTACAGCTTCAACCTGACCAACTACTTGGCGTTGCGTCCCAACCTGCAGTACGTAGTCAATCCGTCGGCGGTGGATTCGGTCGACAACGCCTGGATCGCCGGCACCACAATCCAGGCGAGCTTCTGAGTCACGCTTTGAGCTCATCGCGCGTTGCCGGACAACACGAAACGCCCGGTTTTCATCATGAAAACCGGGCGTTTGCTGGAAGCGTGGGTGGCGGTGATCAGGCGCCCCTGGCA
Source organism: Chromohalobacter canadensis (assembly GCF_029544075.1). Taxonomy (GTDB): domain Bacteria; phylum Pseudomonadota; class Gammaproteobacteria; order Pseudomonadales; family Halomonadaceae; genus Chromohalobacter; species Chromohalobacter canadensis_A. The sequence goes on from NZ_JAJQJH010000001.1 coordinate 278,281, forward strand.
CCGGTATAGAGCGTGTAGATCGACTGGCTGGCCGTCATCAGCAAGCGGTTGCGGTCTTCGCCCACGAAGCAGAGATTAGCGCAGACTTCGGGTAGCAGAATCCGCGCTAGGCGCTCGCCGTCGGGGGTGAAGACCGAGACTCCGTCCTTGCCTTCCCCGCCTGACACGCCGGCCCAGATATTGCCGTCCTGATCCAGCGTGATGCCGTCGTAGCCTTCATCCTTGCTCGAGATCACCGTCTCACGCTCGCCTTGCGCGGTACCATCCTCCGCCAGGCGCCAGCGCGAGATGGTGGCCGGTTGGTCGGGATAGTGGGACGGTGCGGTGTCGCTGGCGTAGAGCGTGCGTTTGTCGGCGGAGAGCGCAATGCCGTTGGGCTTGTAGAGCGCATCAGAAAATAAGCGTGGCTCGTCGAGATCGTCGTCGATGTAGTAGATCGCCGGGTCAAGCTCGAGTTCGCGTTTGTGGCCTTCATAATCCACGTGCGCGCCGTAGCCGGGGTCGGTGAACAGGATGCCGCCATTGTCGAGGGCAACCAAATCGTTGGGCGCATTGAGGCGCTTGCCCTGGAACTGATCGGCCAGGGTAGTGACGCTGCCGTCCCACTCGTAGCGCACCACGCGCGCGGGTGAGTGCTCACACGCTACCAGCCGCCCCCAACGGTCGAAGGTATTACCGTTGGAGTGGCCGACGCCTTCGCGCAACACGCTAACCTCACCGGTGGCTTCATCCCAGCGCATCTGACGGGCGCGGGGAATGTCGCTGAATACGGCATAGCGGCCCACGGCATTCCAGGCCGGGCCCTCGAGCCAAAGGCCTCCGGTCCATTGCCGTTCCAGTGGCGTGTTGAAGACGTAATAGGGCTTGAAACGGTCATCGAGCACTTCCCAGGCATCATCTGGATAACGCTGTGGTGTGCCGGCACCGTTCGTGTGCGCCAATAGCGTCGGCGCGAAGGTAGCCGTGGCGGCAAGGGCGCTGGAAGTGGCGAGAAACTGGCGACGTCCCATCTGCATGGCGTGAAGATCCTTTGCATTCGTTGAGTGTGATGTATGAGGGGTCCCTGTCTTTTTGAATGTAGAACTAATATGTACGTATGTTGAACCTATTCGACCAATGGGCGAGGGACGACGGTGACGCACGTCATAAGAGTGCTGGTCGAAGTGGGCACTCACATTACGGCAATACCCTAAAGAACAGGCCACGACGGTCGATAACTCTCTTGCATCAATCATGATGAATGTACGCAAAGGGCAAGGGGGGTCAATGGCTAATTCGAACGTGGTCGCTCACGCGGGCGAACCGACGGCGCCGGTGGTATCGGACGGTTCTCATGCGGAGACGACACGTAAGCAGTGGACGCTCAAGGGAAAGTTATGGCTGACGCTGGCACTGATGTGGTTGGTGATGATTGCTATCGTGGTCAGCATGGCGTGGCAGAGCCGGAATACGATGTTCGATGAGCGCCAGGCGGCGCTTTCCAACACTATTGGTATGGTGCATACCCTGCTGAACGGCTATGCCGAGCGAGTCGAAGCAGGTGAGCTGAGTGAAGAAGAGGCCAAGGCGCGGGCCACCGAGGATCTCGACGCGATGCGCTTCGGTGCCGACCGTGACAATTATGTCTTCGTCTTCGATGCTGACGCGAAACTCGTCTATCACCCTCGCCGTGACGCGGGCTCGGATATGTCGGACTACGAGGACCCCAACGGCGTCGCGGTGTATCGTGATCTGGCGTCGCTCGGCGAGGAGGGCGGCGGTTATCTGCCGTATTCCTCGCGTGATGCCAGCAGCGATGCGCTCTTTCCCAAGCTCAGCTATGTCGAGCGCTTTGAGCCTTGGGGCTGGAACATGGCGGCGGGTGTCTACACCAACGACATTCAGTCGGCCTTCATCGACAAGTTGTGGCAGTACGCGTTGGTCTTACTGGTGGCGGGTGGTCTCCTGACCGCGGCTTTCCTGCTGGTGATCCGCAATGTATATCGCAGCCTGGGCGGTGAGCCGGATGAAGCCGCCCGCGTCGTGGGACGTATCGCCGAAGGCGATCTGACCACGCCCACCGCGTTGCGCGAGGGCGATACGCAAAGTTTGATGTATGCCATCGAGCGTATGCGTCTCGAGCTGAGCAAGACGATCGCGCGTATCCGTGAGTCCGGGGAAGCTATCGATCAAGGCTCGCGAGAGATCGCTACGGGCAACAACGATCTGTCCGCACGGACCGAGGAGCAGGCGGCGTCGCTTGCACAAACTGCGTCGAGCATGGAAGAGCTGACGGCGACCGTGCGTCAGAATGCGGAGAATGCCGATCAGGCCAATAAAGTGTCGGATGCCACGACGGCGTCAGTAGCGCATGGCCAGGAGGTGATTTCCCAGGTGGTGAGTACCATGGGTGAGATCCGCAGCAGTTCCAGCAAGGTGGCCGATATTATCTCGATGATCGATGACATCGCCTTCCAGACCAACCTGCTGGCGCTCAATGCCTCGGTGGAAGCGGCGCGTGCCGGCGAGCAGGGCCGTGGTTTCGCGGTGGTCGCCAGTGAAGTGCGCAATCTGGCCAGTCGCAGCGCGGATGCCGCGCGTGATATCAAGTCACTGATCGAAGGTTCGGTGAGCCACGTCAACGCTGGTGCCGAACTCGTTGATCAGGCCGATAGCGCGATGGGCGAGATCCGCGAGGGCGCCCAGCGTGTCAGCGACTTGATGGCTGAAATCTCCGCTGCTTCACAAGAGCAGTCCTCGGGGATCGAGCAGGTCAATCAGGCCGTGACGCAGATGGATCAGGTCACGCAGCAAAACGCGGCGCTGGTACAGCAGGCCGCGGGTGCTGCCGGTTCGCTCGAAACGCAAGCGGGTGATCTTTATCAGGCCGTGGTGCGCTTCCGCGTAGCATCGGACCACTGATACCGGTCCTGTAACGTTCGCCTCGCAACTTGCGACGGCGGAAGACACGAACGCCCGGCGAGAATATCTCGCCGGGCGTTTGCGTTATGACGTGGCTATCAGTCCTCCTCTCAAGATGCCAGGCGCCGCATTTCTTCCTGGTAGGTGTCGGCCAGCGACTGCTTGGTTGCATCGTCGAAGACGCGACCGGCCAGTTGGAAGACTTCCTGTTCTTCTTCGTCGAGATGATGAGTGACCATCTCCTGCAGTTGGCGCGCCGTTGCCAGCCAGGACGGTGAGCTGTAATCGGTCTGTTGCAGGGTTTCGATCAGTTCGTCGATCTCATGATGCTCGGCGACGCTGTGGCGGGCTTTTTCCTGCGTCATATCGTGTTCCATCATGGGGATGTAGAGCGCGCGCTCTTCCGCCCCCGCATGATGTTCCAGCTCGGCGCGCACGCGTTTGAACAACTCGTCGCGACCATCACTATCGCCGTGCGTCTTGACCAGCAGGTCGAGCAAGGTGCGCTGCCTGTCGTGACTCTCACGCAGTGCTTCGAATATCGTCATGGTCCTCTCCCTGGAGCGATTACGGTCTGGGCCGTGGCTTGTCGTGCCACGTGCCCACCTACCTTAGGCGACTCGCGGGACTCGTGCGACCCAAGCGCCCTCAGATCGCCTCGATGATGGCCTGCGCCAGATCTCGTGTCGTGCCCTGGCCCTTGAGGTCGGGCGTCAGCACGTTGGGATCGGCCTTGGCGAGCACCGACTCGATGGCGTCGAGCATGGCCTTGCCGGCATCTTCGTGACCCAGATGATCGAGCATCATGGCGCCGCACCAGATCTGGCCGATGGGATTGGCGATGCCCTGGCCTGCGATATCCGGCGCGCTGCCGTGAACGGGTTCGAAGAGACTGGGAAACTTGCCTTCCGGGTTGATGTTGGCCGAGGGCGCGACGCCGATGGTGCCGGTACACGCAGGACCCAGGTCGGAGAGGATGTCGCCGAACAGGTTGCTGGCGACGACCACGTCGAACCAGTCGGGGTGGAGCACGAAATTGGCGGTGAGGATGTCGATGTGGAACTGATCCACATCGACCTCGGGATAAGCCGTGTGCATGGCTTTCACGCGTTCGTCCCAGTAGGGCATGGTGATCGAGATGCCGTTGGACTTGGTGGCCGAGGTGAGCTTGCCGCGCGGGCGCTTTTTGGCCAGTTCGAAGGCGTATTTGAGAACGCGGTCGACGCCGGTGCGGGTCATCACAGTCTCTTGCATCACCGTTTCGCGCTCGGTGCCTTCGAAGATCTTGCCGCCGATGCTCGAATACTCGCCTTCGGTATTCTCGCGTACCACGTAGAAGTCGATGTCGCCGGGCTGGCGGTCGGCCAGAGGACTCTTGATGCCAGGCATTAACTTGCAAGGACGCAGGTTGATGTATTGGTCGAACTCACGCCGAAACTGCAGCAGCGATCCCCATAGTGAGATGTGGTCGGGGACCTTGTCGGGCAGGCCCACGGCGCCGAAGAAGATGGCGTCGAAGCGGGACAGCGTGGCTTTCCAGTCGTCTGGCAACATCTGGCCGTGCGCGAGGTAATAGTCGCAGCTGGCGAAGTCGAAGTCTTCGAAGGTGAGGTCGATGTCGAAGCGTTGGGCCGCGGCCTGGAGCGCGCGAACGCCCTCTGGGGTGACTTCGGTGCCGATGCCGTCGCCAGGAATGACGGCGATGTTGTGTGCGGTCATGAAAGGCTCCTTCAATAATAGGTGGGGCGGTATGTCTTGGGTGCGTCCCTTGAGTCTAGCGTGCGGCAACGCGATGATAATCAGGCTATAATGCAAGCTACTGTTGAATAAAAGTGGAGAATGGTGTGACACCGCTCGACGATCTAGCCTTCTTTCAGCAGGTGGCGCGCTCGGGGAGCTTGACTGGCGCCTCGCGTGAGCTCGGCCTGTCGCTATCGGCGGTGAGCAAGCGTCTCATGCAGCTAGAGGCGCGACTCGATGTGTCGCTTGCCACGCGCACTACGCGCCGGCTGACCCTGACCGCCGAAGGCGAGCGCTATCTGGCGCGTGGCGCGATGATTCTCGGTGACCTGGGGGATCTCGAAAACTCATTGCGGGACCAAGGCGCTTCGTTGTCGGGACGGCTTCGAATCAATGCCACGTTCGGCTTCGGACGGCGCCATGTGGCGCCGCTGATCTCGCGCTTTGCCGAGCTCCATCCTCAACTGGAACTGCTGCTGGAATTGACCAGCTTCCCGCTGGGGCTCGATGAGCAGGGGTTCGATATCAACATCCGCGTCGGCGAGCCGCCGGATTCGCGTTGGATCGCCAGGCGGTTGCTCACCAACCGTCGGATACTCTGCGCGGCACCTGATTATCTAGCCAACGCCCCGAGGCTCGAACGGCTGGAGGATCTGGCTCACCATCGATGCCTGATCGTACGCGAGAACGATACCGACTATTCACTATGGCGGTTCGAGTCCACCGACGGCATACGTACTCAGCGCGCCATACGCGTTCACGGTCGACTGGCGAGCAACGATGCCGAGGCCATGACGCGGATGGCACTCGATGGCCACGGCGTATTGTTGCGCTCGTGGTGGGATGTCCATGAGTACCTGGCGAGCGGCGAACTAGTGGCCTTGTTGCCGCAGTGGCAGGGAGTTCGCGCGGATTTTTACCTGCTTTACAGTGAGCGAATGCGGGACAGCGTACGGATGCGCAGGTTCATCGATTTCATGATCACGGAGATGACCGGCCGTGTGCCCGAGTTACCTGACGCATCACGTTAACCCCATCGCTGGCCTTTGGTGCCATGCTATCTGCTATGATATGCCGCCTTGCGGCGGGCCAGGCCGGCGTCGCGCTTTCGAGGTCATAGGGAGTCGAGGGATTGAATATCCTGATGTTCACCAACACCTACTGTCCGACCGTGGGTGGAGTGAGTGAATCCGTTCAGCGTCTCAAGCGGTGCCTGCAGCATGCGGGGCACAGTGTGTTGGTCGTCGCGCCCAAACTGGACGGTCAGCCACGTTTCGAGCGCGATGTGGTGCGTGTGGTGGCCATGCAGCGCTTCAATGGCAGTGACTTTTCTCTTCCGGTGCCGGTGCCCGGCCAACTCTACGAGGCCATCGAGGCGTTCGAGCCCGACCTGGTGCATTCCCACCACCCCTTCCTGCTCGGTGATACCGCAGCACGCGTGGCGCAAACCTATGGCCTGCCGCTGGTCTTTACCCATCACACGCTTTACGAGCACTACACGCATTACGTGCCCGGCGACTCGCCGCGCATGCAGCGTTTCGCTATCGCTTTATCCAGTGAGTACACGCGGTTATGCGATGCAGTGATCGCACCCAGCGAGAGTATCGCTGCACTATTGGCTCAACGGGGCGTGGTGCCCGACAAGGTCCGCGTGATCCCGAGTGGCGTGGATACGCGCGCCTTTGGCCGGGGGGATGGGGCGCGCTGGCGTCAGCGCTTTGGCATCCCTGAGGATGCGATGGTGATAGGGCACGTGGGGCGTCTGGCGATGGAGAAGAACTTAGGTTTTCTGGCCGCGGCGTTGTCGCGTTTCCTGGCGCGTCATCCCAAGGCTCGGGTCTTGGTCGTCGGCGAGGGCGAAGCACGTACGGTGATGCACGACCATGCCGCCCGCGAGGGGGTGGCTGATCGTTTTCATTACACCGGCAAGTTGCACGACCAGGCCTTGATCGATGCCTATCATGCGATGGATACCTTTGCCTTCGCCTCGCACAGTGAAACCCAAGGTATGGTCATCGCCGAAGCCATGGCGGCGGGCCTGCCGGTGGCGGCGGTCGACGCCAGTGGCGTGCGCGAAGTCCTGCGCGACGGCGTCAACGGCATTATGCTTCCGAGCGACGATGTCGAGACGTTCGCGAAAGCGTTGGAAACGCTTCAAGAACCGACATTGCATGCCAGGTTGCGTCAGGGAGCGTTCGACAGCGCGCATAAGCTCGATGATCGACGCTGTGCCGAGCGCTGCTTGGGCATCTATCGTCAGGTGCTTGAGGCCGAGGCGAGCGCGGCGGAGCGTGATGATGGCGCCTGGGAGAAGGTACGTGGGCGTCTTGAAGGCGAGTGGCGTTTGCTGCGGCATCGCGGCCGGGTATTGCGATCGGTGTTTCAAACCATGCCGGAGCGCGACGCAGTCCAGGCCAAGGAAGAAGCTCCCAGTAAGTGAGCGCTCACAGGTGGGCATTACACACGCTTGCTACGTCGCTCTGCATAACGCTTGAGTCCCCACAAGATACCCATTGCGACGACGATGCCGCCGGCGGCGATCAGCAATCCCTCGAGGCTTTCAGCGGTGACCAGCGATCCCAACTGACTTCCCAGCAAGGCGACCCCGAGCAACCCCGGGGCGATCCCCAAGGTGGAGCCGAGCATGTAATCGCGAAAACGCAAATGGCAGGCGCCGGCCAGCATGTTGGTCAGGGTGAAAGGTGCCAACGGTAGAAGATTGAACAGCACCATGGTGCGCACGCCGCGTCCGGCGAGCAGGCGAGCCAGGCCGTTGAGCTTTTTTCCGCCGTAGCGCAGTAGTGCGTCGCGCCCCAGCGCTCTTCCTACCCAGTAAGTGGCGATCGACGCCGATAGCGTCCCCAGCATGGCGTAGACGAAGCCCCAGGCGGGACCGAAGACTAGGCCAGTTGCGGCGACCAGTATGCTCAATGGAAAGGCGACCAGGGAAGTGAGTGCATACACACCCATGACGGCCAGGGGCGCCCAGGGGGCGTCGCGCCATGAGGCGGCATTTTGCAGCAGATGAAGCAGTGCTTGCGGGGTCAGGATGTCGTGCATGGCGAGCCATTGCCAAAGCAGGCCACAGCCGAGCATGACACCGAGCAAGGCGAAGAGAATTCCGAGAGAACGAGACATGCGGGCCCTCTAAGCGTGAACTGCGCTAAGCATACGTGAGAGCCCGCACGGGGAAAACACGGCACTTTGCGTGCCGTGTCGAACGCGGATCAGTCTTACAGTGACAATGCCTCTTTCACAACCGGCCAAGCCGCGTCGCCATCGGTGGTGGTCACGCCGTCGAGCATTTCCTTAACGCGATCCGGATGATCCTCGATCCAGGTCGTGGCTACGGTATCAAGCGCCTTCTCGTCAAGACCGAAGGCCTTGATCATCCAGCTCTGCTGTTCCGCCGTGAAGGTGTAGTTCTCGAAGAACGCCGTCAGGTTGGGGTTTTCGTCAGCGAAGTCTGAGCCCATCAGGGTCAGCACCTGGCTGGCACCGTTGCCTTCACCGAACAGGTTCTTGCTGTCCTCCAGGTAGCGCATCGGCAGCTCGAGGTTCATCCAGTGCGGCGTCCAGCCGACCCATACGATGGGGTCCTCGCGTGAGATGGAATCGCGCGCCGCGCTTAGCATGCCAACGGTGCTGGTATCCACTAGCTGCCAGTCGCCGAGTCCCCAGGTGTCGTTATCGATCGCCTTGTTGAGGATCTCGCTGGCGGCGGAGCCGGCGCCGAAGCCATGAATCTTGCCGTCGAACATGTCGCGGTGCTCGTCGAGATCTTCGAACGAGGTTACGCCTTGTTCGTAGACATACTCGGGCACGGCCAGCGTCATTTGTGCGCCATCGACGTTGTTGGCGATACGCGTCACGCTTCCCTTGTCTTCCATTGGCGTGAGCATCGGTTCTTGTGCCGGAAGCCAACCACCCAGGAAGACGTCCACATCACCGTTTTCCATGCCCTGGTAGATGACCTGCAGGCCGATGTTGTCGGTTTTCGCCTGATAACCGAGGGGGGCCAACAGCTGGCTGGCGATCTCGGTCTTGACGGTAATCCCGGGCCACGAGGGCACGCCGAAATTGACCGTGTTAGCTGCCTGGGCCGGCAGTGCCAGGCCGATACCGGCGGCTAGCGGTAGTCCGACGAGTAAGGGACGAAGCGAATGAGACATTAAGAAACTCCCGTTTCATTGGTGGATGTTGTCGGAGTAGTGGGCGCGGCGGTAGAGGCGTGGCGCGCCAACACGCGTAGATGCGATTCGAGGTGGTCGATATCCAAATAGGTGCCTTGCAGGTGACGGCGTCCGGTATTGGGGTCGAAGGCGCCGCGCCCATGCAGTACACGGCGGTTATCGAAGGCCACCATCTGACCAGGTTCGAGCGCGAAGTCGACGCGGAAGCGCGGCTCGCGCAGGCGCTGCCAGAAGATCAGGTATGCTTCGTACCAGGCATCGGCTTCTTCCGGCGGGAGACGCAGGGTGTCGCGAATCCAGTTGTTGAAGCGGATTTCGCGAAGGCGGCCTGTGTCATCGACGTCAATGACCGGTGCGCGCACGGCGATGTCGCTATCCTCGTCCTGAAAGCGGAAATCGATAGGCGTGTCGCGTAGGCGAAGGAAAACGTCCGGTGCTTCGTGGCGCAGTGCCTCGGCCACGGCGAAGCCATCGGCGAACAGCGATTCGCCGCCTTCGGCTTCGTTTTCCAGGCAATACAGCAGCTGGATGTCCGGCGGATGGCGCCAGTTGGGGAGGTCGGAATGCAGCTCGAGGCCGATGGCCGTGTAAGCGGCATTATTGGGGTTGGGCTTGGACTGAACGTCGAAACGCGCCCCGAAGTTGGTGGCACGCATCGGGCCGAAGAGCTCGGCGATGCGCACGACTTCCTCGAGCTCGCGCGGGCCGTCGTCGAGCAGGACCAAACCATCGCGCAGCAGGGCAGTCAACCACTCACGACGGCCTTGGTTACCGCCCATCATCTCGGCATGCGGCACGTGAGCCGGTGTGAAGCCTTCCGGCCACGCGGCGGCACGTGGGACGCCATCATCGATGTGCGTTTCAGGACGACGCTGATGCAGCCAGCCGGCATCGAAGCGCGATTCGTGTCCGTCGGCCCAGCGCAGCACCAGCACACCGTCTTCGACGGCAGCTTCGGGGTGGGCATTCAGGAAGTTTTCGTCTTCGAGAGGCTTGTAGAGGCGTTCACGCGTCATGGGGTGACGGCATTCGGGGCAAGCGCAGTGATCGCGCAGCCAACGATAGCTGTAACGCGCGGTATCGGCGTTATCCCAGGTTACCTCCAGCGCCTTGTCGTGGGCCTGGCTGGTGCGCAACGCGGGCCCTTGTACGTAAGGGAACAGCTCACTCATTTCGACGGCGGGGGATTGGCTCTGGGACTGCATATCGGCCTCCTGGTGTTGGGTCGTGCGAATCGGCCTCTAGCATGTCGCCTCATGGCGACATTAGACAAACGATGAATATCGGACCTAAGGCCAAGCTTTGCTAATGGGCAGCTTATTGACGATCATGGGCGGACGTCCATTACCACCGAGTTCACCATGTCCCTGCCACCGATTCTGTGGATGCAAGCCTTCGAGGCTGCCGCGCGTACGCTGAGTTTCACCCAGGCTGGTCGCGAGCTGGGCGTGACGCAGTCGGCCATTAGCCAACGGATTCGCCTGCTCGAAGACCGTCTCGGCCAGGCGCTATTCGTGCGGCACCCGCGGAGCCTGTCGCTGACGCCGGCCGGACAGGCCTGGCTGCCAAGCATTCAGGAGGCCTTTACACGCATCGCCGAAGGTACTGCCGAGGTCTTCGGACCGCACCCCGACGCGCCGGTCACGCTGCGCGCCACGCCCGCCTTGCAGAATGGCTGGTTGGCGACCGAGTTGACCCGGTTCCATCAACGGCATCGCGATATAACGGTACGCGTGGTGAGTGCCGTATGGCCTGGAGACTTCGGCGCAGAGGGCGTGGATATGGAGATTCGCTACGGCCAGGGTGATTGGGCCGATATGGAGTCGGTGCTGCTCAACGAGGAAGTCATGCTGCCGGTATGCTCGCCAGACCTGGCCCGTGAGTTGCAGACGCCCGGCGACTTGGCTGGGCATACCTTGTTGCATGCCGCTGGCTTCGCTCTGGGCTGGCCGAGCTGGCTGGCACTAGCCGGGTCCGAGGGGCTGGAAGCGCGTTGTGCTTCGTTCATTTGCGATACCCAGGTGGCCACGTTGGCGTTGGCTGCACGCGGCGCGGGCATCGCGCTGACCCATCGGCGCCTTTTCGATGGACGCGACGATTTGGTGGCCCCCTTTGAATTGTGCATGCCCACCGACGAGGCCTTCTGGCTGGTACGTCCGCAGGCGCGGGTATTGCGTCCTGCATGCGAGGCATTATGGGAATGGTTGCGTGATGCACGTGAACTAGACTGATGTAAGTGGCCCATGAATGAGGCTGGCGAGCCCGAGGAGACGAGCATGACGAGGTATCGGCACGCGGGTGGTGTAATGCCTGTCGCGATGGGTATTGTCTTGTTGTTGGCGGTGTCAGGGATCACGACGGCCAGCGCGGACGGTGTGAAGGTCTACGATCCCGATAGCGGGCGCTTGCTGCCGCTCGAGTCGTACCAGGCCGGACATGAGGGCAGACACTACGACCGTGAGCGTCATGCCTGGCATGGATGGGGTGAACGTGGGTGGCGAGAAGGGCGCGATCGCGTCAATGTGTACCCGTCGATCATAGTGCAGCCCAGCGCGTCACCGTCGCCAGGCGTCGAAGCACGCTCCGCCACGCCTGAAGGTAGCCGAGTATGTCGCGGGGACGATGGTGCCACCACTTGGTCGACGCGCCCCATGCCCTGTGCCTCGGCTTCGGAGAGCCGCGATGCTACGCCGCAGTGACGGAGTCGCGCTGCGCCGCTGCCTGATGTGGGCCTGCCTGGTACTCGCGGGCCTGGGATTGTCGTGGCTGGCGAGTGCGCAATCCGACTCTAGTGACGCGCCCCACGGCGTGGTCCTGAGTATCGATGGCAGCATCGGCCCTGCCACCAGCGATTACTTTCAGCGCGGGCTTGAGCGTGCCGACGAAGCAGGCGCATCGCTGGTGATTCTCGAACTCGACACGCCCGGTGGGTTGGACGCCGCGATGCGCGACATGATCGGTGCGATGCTGGCCTCGTCGGTACCGGTGGTCAGCTACGTATCGCCTGCCGGAGCGCGTGCCGCCAGTGCCGGCACCTATCTGCTCTACGCCAGCCATGTCGCCGCCATGGCGCCGGCTACGCATCTTGGCTCGGCGACACCGGTACAGCTTGGCGGTGGCGGCGGCGGTGGCGAGCCAACATCGGGCGATTCGGAGGAAGGCGCCGACCAGCAGGCATCGTCCTCGGCGATGGAGCGCAAGGTCCTCGAGGATGCGGTGGCCACGATTCGCTCGTTGGCCGAGCGCCATGGACGCAACGCCGAGTGGGCCGAACGCGCCGTGCGCGAGGCGGCCAATCTCACGGCCAACGAGGCGCTGGAGGCCAATGTCATCGAGGTCGTGGCGAACGATCTCGACGACTTGCTGACCCAGCTCGACGGGCGGCGTGTGGTCATGGAAGACGGGGAGCGCACGCTCTCTACGGAAAACATGACGCTTGAGCGTCAGCCACCGGACTGGCGCGCTAAGGTGCTGGCATTCATCACCGATCCCAACGTCGCCTATTTCCTGATGATCATCGGCTTCTACGGGCTGGTCTTCGAATTGCTGAGTCCAGGCACTCTCTTTCCCGGCGTGATCGGCGCCATCAGCCTGGTATTGGCCATGTACGCTTTCCAGATGCTCTCGGTCGGTTATGCGGGCCTGGTGTTGATTTTCCTGGGCATGGCGCTGGTCGTGGCCGAGGCGTTCGTGCCCAGCATTGGGGTACTGGGATTCGGCGGCCTGGCGGCCTTCGTTGCCGGTTCGGTGATGTTGATGGATGACACGCACCAGGCGCTGGCCTGGCCCCTGGTAGGCGGTGTGGCGCTGGTGGCTGCCGGCTTCCTGTTGTGGGTGGTGACACGCTTTTTGGGAATGCGCCAACGTCGTCCACAGGGCGGCCAGGAGGAAATGATCGGCCAAGAGGCCACCGTGCTGGCGGATTTCCAGGGGCAGGGCAAGGTCATGGTACACGGCGAGCGCTGGCAGGCGCGCTGTGCATCGCCCGTGGCGCGCGGTCAGCGGGTGCGGATCGTATCCAACGAGGGCTTGACGCTGATCGTCGAGCCAATGACGGCAACCCCTTAGTCGCCATGCGGCGCCTGGGGCACGCTATCGTTTATCGAGAAGGGTTCATCGAGAAGGAGTAACGCCATGTACGCGAGTTATGCCTATTTAGTGCCGATCGTCCTGGTCGTGCTGTTGCTGTTTGCGGCGATACGCATCTTGCCGGAGTACAAGCGCGGCGTGGTGTTCTTCCTGGGCCGTTTTCAGGCGGTGAAGGGGCCGGGGCTGTTGTTGCTGATCCCGGGGATTCAGAAGATGCAGGTCGTCGATCTGCGCACCGTGACGCTAGATGTGCCGGAGCAGGACGTCATCTCGCAGGACAACGTCACCGTGCGTGTCAACGCGGTGCTGTACTTTCGCGTGGTCGACCCGGAGAAGGCCATCATCCAGGTCGAGAACTTCGGTGTCGCCACCAGCCAGCTGGCGCAGACGACCCTGCGCTCGGTACTCGGCAAGCACGATCTCGACGAGATGCTGTCCGAACGCGACCGCCTCAACAACGATATACAGGAAATCCTCGATGCGCAGACCGAGTCGTGGGGCATCAAGGTCGCCAATGTCGAGATCAAGCATGTCGACCTCGACGAGAGCATGATCCGCGCCATCGCCCGGCAAGCCGAAGCCGAGCGCGAACGGCGTGCCAAGGTGATCCATGCCGAGGGTGAGCTGCAGGCCTCGCACAAGCTGGTCGAGGCCGCCGATGTCATGGCCAGCAACTCGGCGGCCTTGCAACTGCGCTATCTGCAGACGCTCAGCGACATGAGCAACAAAAACGCCTCGACCATCGTCTTCCCGTTGCCGATGGATATCATGGAGGCCTTCAAAGGGCACTTGAACAAGTCGGGAGCCGCCTCGACGAGCGGTTCGTCATCCAAAAACGAGACGCCAGGCAACGAAGCGTGACAGACGGCTGTCATATCGAGCGGTTAGAATGGCGCCTCGTTTTCACTAGGAGCCAGGCGCCATGCCTTCTGACAGCCGCCATCTGGCGATTTTCGATCTCGACGATACCCTGCTCGACGGCGATTGCACCGGCCTGTGGATCGCTTGGTTGGTAAGGCGCCACTGGGTGGAGGATGGCGAGGCGTTCATGGAGCAGGTGGCGCGTCATGACCAGCAGTATCACGCCGGCACGCTGGATATGCAGGCGCACTTGCGCTTCGTGTTGGCGCCGTTGATCGGGCGTCGGCGCGAGACGGTGCGCGACGAGGTCGTGGCGTTCGTTGAGGCGTGGATCCGTCCGCGGCTGATGCCCGGCGCGCTGGAGCGCCTGGCTTGGCACCGCGACCAGGGGCACGCCACCTTGGTCATCTCGGCCTCGATGCATCACTTGGTTGACCCTATCGCGCGTGAGGTCGGTGCCGACGAGGCCCTGGCCACGCGTCCCGCGTTCGACGCCGAAGGGCGCTTCACCGGCGAACCTACCGGCGTCGTGACCTACCAGTCGGGCAAGTTGACGGCACTGGAGGCTTGGTTGGCCGAGCGTGATGTCGAGCACACGCGTCCCGACACCCTCTGGGGCTATAGCGATTCGCACAATGATCTGCCGCTGCTCGAGCATGTCGACCATGCGCATGCCACGCAGCCTGACGCTCGGCTGGCGCGTGTCGCCGAACAGCGTGGCTGGCCGCGATTCGACTGGCGCAAGGCGCCAGCAGCTACGACCAAAGGTGCAAAAGCAACGTCGAGTTGGTAGAATCTCGCGCTTTCCCGGGCACATGACCTTATGTGCCCACAACCGACCGTTCAAGGCCGCTTGATTTTATGAGCGCAACGCCGCCCTAGCGTTTCTCCCTCTCCCCGGAGCGCCTCTTCGCTCCTGCGCGGCCCCGCTGAACGCATGACGCGTCCAGCGGGGCCGCGTTCGGCCGTCTTCTCGGTTCCCGTCGCATTTTAGACATCGATCCATGACACGATGCCCGTGACCGGATGAGCCGTCGCCAGGCGCGCCGCGTGAAACTTCTGACCTTTCTCATCGACTGGACACACGCATGTACGCATCAATCAAACAACGTTGGTTCTCGAACGTCCGATCGGACGTCCTGGCTGGCGCCGTGGTGGCGCTGGCGCTGATCCCCGAGGCGATCGCCTTCTCGATCATTGCCGGGGTCGACCCCAAGGTGGGGCTCTTCGCGTCCTTTTCCATGGCGGTAGTGATTGCTTTCACTGGTGGTCGGCCGGGGATGATTTCCGCCGCTACCGGCGCCATGGCGCTGCTCATGGTGACCCTGGTCAAGGAACATGGACTCGAGTACCTGCTCGCCGCGACCCTGCTGACCGGGGTATTGCAGGTCGTGGCCGGCTATCTGCGTCTGGGAGCCTTGATGCGCTTCGTTTCGCGTTCGGTGGTCACGGGCTTCGTCAACGCCCTGGCGATCCTGATCTTCATGGCGCAATTGCCGGAGTTGACCGATGTGACCTGGCACGTTTACGCCATGACCTCCGGCGGCCTGGCGATCATTTACCTGTTCCCCTACGTGCCGGTCATCGGTCGCATGCTGCCGTCGCCGCTGGTGTGCATCATCGTGCTCACGGCGATCTACATGCTGGGCGATTTCTCCATGGTGCGCACCGTGGGCGATATGGGCGAGCTGCCGGATACGCTGCCGGTCTTCCTGTGGCCGGATGTGCCGCTCAATTTCGAGACCCTGGCGATCATCTTCCCTTATTCTGCTGCGCTGGCGGTGGTGGGGCTGCTCGAGTCGCTGATGACCGCGACCATCGTCGACGAACTCACCGATACGCCCAGCGACAAGAACCGTGAGTGCAAGGGCCAGGGCGTGGCCAACATCGCCACCGGCTTTCTGGGCGGTATGGCGAGCTGCGCGATGATCGGGCAGTCGGTGATCAACATCAAATCCGGCGGACGTACGCGGCTTTCCACGCTGTGCGCGGGGGTCATCCTGCTGATCATGGTGGTATTCATTGGCGATCTCGTCGCGCAAATTCCCATGGCGGCGCTGGTGGCGGTAATGATCATGGTCGCCATCGGGACGTTCAGCTGGGAGTCGCTGCGCGATCTGCGCAAGCACCCGATGTCGACCAATATCGTCATGCTCGCCACGGTGGCGGTGGTGGTGGCGACCCACAACCTGGCCATCGGCGTGCTAGTGGGTGTCCTACTGGCATCGCTGTTCTTCGCCAACAAGGTCGGCCAGATCCTCTACGTGGGCAGCGAGACAGGCGATGACGACAAGACACGCGTATATCGTGTCGTTGGCCAGGTGTTCTTCACCTCGGCGGATCGCTTCACCGATGCCTTCGACTTCAAGGAAACCGTGGAGCGCGTGCGTATCGACCTGACCCGCGCGCATTTCTGGGATATCACCGCCGTGGGCGCACTCGACAAGGTCGTCATCAAGTTTCGTCGTGAGGGGACCGAGGTAGAGGTCGTGGGGCTCAACGAAGCTAGCGCCACCCTGGTGGACCGGTTCGCGGTGCACGACAAGCCCGATGCCGTGGAAAAACTCATGGGTCACTGAGTCGCGACCTGAGCCTTAAAGGGGAGACGACAAGTCTCCCCCGCCCTGAGTATCATGCAGTTAGCCCCATTACGATGGGACCCGATAAGAACATTGGAAGGAGCCCGCCACATGAAAGCCCCCCACGTCATGGCGTGTATCGATGGCTCGAACTATGCGGAAACCGTGAGCGAAGCGGCGGTCTGGGCGAGCCAGCGCATGGATGTCCCGCTATCGTTCGTGCATGTGCTGGATCGTAACCAGGCGCCCAGCCAGTTCGACCCGCGCGGCAACATCGGGCTCGGCTCGCGCGAGCATCTTCTCGAAGAGTTGGCGACCTTGGATGAGCAGCGTGGCAAGGTGGCGCAAGAACATGGCCGCTTGATGCTGAGTGCCGCACGTGAGCGCGCCGAGGCCGCCGGCATCGCCGAGGTCGAAACGCGCCAGCGCAACGGCGAACTGGTCGAGGCGCTGGCTGAAATCGAGGAGGAATCCCGCTTGGTAGTGCTGGGCAAGCGCGGTGAATCGGCCGATTCGGCGCCGGAGCACATGGGTAGCAATCTCGAACGCGTGATCCGTGGGCTGCACCGGCCGATTCTGGTGGTACCGGAAACCTTCACGACCCCGTCGCGCTATCTCATCGCCTTCGACGGCGGGCCCACCACCCGCAAGATGGTCGAATTGCTGGCGGAGCGTCCGTTGTTGCGTGGCCTGGAATGCCACCTGGTGCTGGTGGGGGCCGACACCGACGAACATCGCGAGCAACTGGCCTGGGCGGAGAAACAGCTAGCGCCGACCAGTAGCACCGTGCATACGCAAATTATTGCCGGTGAGGTCGAGAAGGTGCTGTGCGATTATCAGCGCGAGCATGCTATCGAACTGCTGGTGATGGGGGCCTACGGCCATTCGCGCATTCGCCAGTTCCTGGTGGGCAGCACCACCACGGCGATGATTCGCCGCGCCCAGTCGCCGTTACTGCTACTGCGTTAAGCGTTTCTTTTTATGGATGAGTACTCGTTATTGAGTGCTCGCCACGCCGACGGCTTACTCCGTTGGCGTGGCGTCGTCCATCTGCGTTGCCGCCGGCGGCTGATGACTCAGGAACTCGCCCAGACGCTCCTCTTCGCTTTCGCCGACACGGCATAGCTGGACGGCGACATCCGCATACTGCATCAACACCGGTACTAGCAGGCGTCGCCGTTCGACGCCATCGTCGGTGGCACGTGCCTCGCCATCGAACCATTCGAAGAGCCGTGCCAGACGCGCATAGTTGGGATCGCCGCGCCCGCTGTTGCCGCGTAACGCATCGATGGACAGGCAGCGCAATACATTGCGCTTGTTCGGGTCCAATCCTTCCTTCTCCAACAAGCGTTCGACATGCTGCATGAAATGCTCGGCCAGCAAGGCAGTGGTTTGCGTGCGTCCGTGATGCGCCAAGGCATCGAGACTGTCGCGGAGCGCTCGCTGTTGTTGCACGAGCTGCTGCCAGAACGCCAGGCCGAGCAGCGCCAGGATCGCCAACGCGCCCAGTGCGAGGACGAAGGCGCCTAGCGGTATCAATGCCGAAGGCGGCAGCGGCCAGTCAAGGTCGGTGGCCATCAGCAGCGCACCTCCCAGCAGGGCGGTCGCGAGCAGCACGGCGAGCGTCAGAGCCAAGCGTTTCATCGAGTCGTTTCCATTGCCTCAGGCGTATGCCTCATTATCGGCCCCGTCGCGCCAAGCTTGATGGTGGCAAGCGATAACCCTCGCCACGCTCTCTCAGCACATACCGCCGTTAACCGGTAACACCTGGCGCGTCATGTAGGCGGCATCCTTTGAGCATAGAAAGCTCACCACGCCGGCGACGTCCTCGGCCTGGCCGGTGCGACGCATGGGGATCAACTTGAGCACCTCTTCTTGTGATAGGTGGTGCGTCATATCGGTGTCGATCCAGCCTGGCGCGACGCAGTTGACGGTGATATGGCGCTTGGCCAGCTCGATGGCCAGCGCCTTGGTGGCGCCGATGATCCCCGCCTTGGCGGCGCTGTAATTGACCTGGCCGCGATTGCCGATGAGTCCTGACATCGAGGCGATAGTGACGATGCGTCCCGGTTTACGACGTCGAATCATCGGCATGACCAACGGATGCAACACGTTGTAGAAACCGTCGAGATTGGTATGTACCACGCTGTCCCAGTCGTCGCCGGTAAGCGCGGGGAACGGGTTGTCGGCGGTGATGCCGGCGTTGCAGACCACGCCGAAATAAGAGCCATGAGCCTCGATGTCCGCTTCGAGAAGGGTACGTGCTTGGTCGCGCTCGGCGACGTCGAAACATAAAAGGCGCGCCTCGCGGCCCAGCGTGCGAATCTCCTCGGCGACGCGCTCGGCGTCCTGCTTGCGTGAGCGGTAATGCAGGACGATATCAAAGCCGTCGTGCGCGAGGCGCAGGGCGGTGGCGCGACCGATGCCACGGCTGGCACCGGTCACCAGGATGGTGTCGGTCATCGAGCGTTTTGCCTTTCTGTCGGGGAAGAAGAAGCTTCCGGCGTCGGCTGGAAGATGCTCAGGCGTCCTTCGGCGAGGGATTGGCCCGCTGTTGTCGAGAGTATGCCGGTAAAGGCGCGGACGCCGTTGTCGGCGACGAATTCCCGCGTCACCTGGACATGCACCGGCTCACCAAGAGCAAAGTTATCCACATGGGCATGATAACGCCGGCTGGCGATCAAAAAGCCGGGCGGCGGCGGTGCGCCGTCGATATGCGCCCAAACCCCGGCCCAAGCGGCGACGCACTGGGCCATCCATTCGAGGCCGACCCAGGCGGGAATCGCGCCGTCCTCGACGAACGGATCGTTTTCCCGGGGCGTGACCTCGACGGTAGCGCCGTCGGCATCGTAATCCAGCAACGTATCGAGCAGACACATCGCGCCGTCATGAGGGACGAACGGTCTCACCTCACAGGGAAGCTGGATGGCCATGTCATGCCTCCTCACGGGTCATCAGCAGCGCGGCGTTATTGCCACCGAAGGCGAAGGAATTGCTCAGCGCATGCGTGAGCGGACGCGGCGTGTGCTCGGGCGTGGCCGTAGGCATGACATAGTCGAGTGGCGGCAATTCGGGGTCGGGCCCGGCATCGAAGACATGCACCGGCAGGCGCCCATGGTCGAGCGCCAACCAGCAAAACGCGGCTTCCAGCGCCCCGGCGGCGCCCAGGGTGTGGCCGGTCAACGTCTTGGTCGAGCTGCACGGCGGCGAGGTGGCGAATAGCGCCGCGACTGCCTTGGCTTCCATGCTGTCGTTGTGGCGGGTACCGGTGCCGTGCAGATTGAGATAGTCCACCGCCTCGGGCCCGCAGCCGCCCATCGTCAGGGCTTGTCGCATCGCCTCGTGCGCGCCGCTGCCATCCGGACGTGGCGCAGAGACGTGATAGGCGTCGCTTGATTCGCCCGTACCGCTGAGCTGAATGCCGCCGTCTTCCGGGGTGACCACGAACAGCGCCGCCGCCTCGCCGATATTGATGCCGTCGCGCTGTGCGGAGAACGGCAGGCAAGGCCGCTCGCTAATTGCTTCCAGGCTGGCGAAGCCGTTGACGGTCAAACGGCAGAGGCTATCCGCGCCACCCGCGACGACCGCATCGCACGTCCCGCTGGCTAGCAGGCGTCGAGCACTGGCCAGGGCTCGCGCGCTGGAACTGCACGCCGTGGAAATCGAATACACCGGCCCTTGGGCGCCAATGCGCTCGGCCACGAAGTGTGCCGGCGCGCCGAGCTCCTGATTGGCATAGCGGAACGTCTCGGGTAGCGGGCCCTCGCGGCCTGCCTCGGCGATGGCGCGTTCGGTCTCGCCGATGCCTGAGGTACTGGTGCCGATGACCACGCCGATGCGTTCGGGCGCCATCGATTCACGCAGCGTCTCGAGCGTGTCATTCAGTCGCTGCATGGCGAGTGCCAACAAGCGGTTGTTGCGGCTGCGCTGCTCGGGCGGCCAATCGTCCCAGTCGGGGAGCGCGCATGTGACCATGCCCAACGGTAGCGAGCGTTCGGGGGTGAAGGCGGTGCTGGATGTCAGCCCGCGTTGCCCGGTGAATAAGGCGTCGGCGATGGTCTCCAGGTCGTCTCCGAGGCTACACACCACGCCGGGACGCGATAGACGACAGAGTTGGCGGTTGGCAGATAGGCTCATCGCGAGGCCTCATGGTCGGTGGACGAATCGAGCGGTGTGATGCGCAGTCGATAGTCGCCTTGAAAATCTTCCAGCAATACGTCGCTGTCACTTTCCATATCGCGTTGCGCCGGTGGTGGCGTGATGCGGGCGACACGCTCGCCGCGATAGTCGATCAGGCGCTCTTGGCGATTTTCGTCGAGTGTCCATTCGCTATCGGCGAAGGCGTTCTCGAGCGCTGCGCGGGGCCACAGCGACCATTCGAGGCGCGTCGCCAGCCAGTCCGGCGGAAACGGCAGAGCATCCTCGCGCGGGGCGTCGCCTTGTTCGAAGCGGCTGCCCGAGGCATCGCGCACCAGCGTCGTCAGGCGCTGCCCGTAGGGCGTGGTCAGTACCACGCGCAACTCGTCCGGAGCGAGGCGCAGCACAGCGATCAGGGTCTGTTCTTCCGCATCCGCGTCGTCGGGGATGAAGGTCAGACGCCGGGTGAGTGTCTCCGAACGTTCGGCTTGATCCAGCGCGGGATGGGGCGCGATGGGCGGTGCCAGCGAGCAGCCGCCGAGCAGCACCAGGCCACACAGCGCGAGCGCCAGAGGGAGTCGTGCCAAGCTCATGAGCGCACCTCGTCGCGTTGTGCGCAGACTTCGGCAAGCGTCGCTAGGCGGCGTCGCGACGCGGTGACAAAAGGATTGTCGCGATCCCAGGCGTAGCCGGCGAGCACGCCGCTGATCCAGCGTTTGAAACGCGGCGGTGGTGCTTCATGAAAGACGATGGTCTGCAGCGTACCGGCGTACCACGCCTCGACGAAGGCGCGGAAGGTATCCACCCCGGCGCGTAGCGGCGTCTCGAAGTCGGCGTGCCAATCGATTTTCTCGCCGTGTAGTTGGCGGTCGACCAGAGGCGCGGCGAGGTGCGCCGAATGCAGAGCGATGGTGACGCCGGAGGAAAACACCGGGTCGAGAAATTCCCCGGCGTTGCCGAGCAGAGCGTAACCGGGGCCGTGCAGGCGCGTGACGCTGGCCGCGTAGCCGCGTATCTCGTTGACCTCGCGCACGCGCCGTGCCTGGCGCAGAAGCTGTCGAAAGCGGGGCTCCTGGTCGAGCAGGGCTTGCCAGCGTGCCTCGGGGCTGTCGCCATGCGCGGTGAGGGTCTCGATATCGCCGACGACGCCCACCGAAGCACGGCCGTCGGCGAACGGGATCAGCCAGTACCAAATGCCGGCGTCCTCGGGGTGCACGCCGATCAGGATCTTCTCGCGGTCGTAATCGGCGTCCTCGATGCCGTCCTCGACATGACTGAAAATCGCCATGCGCGGCTCGGCGCGTGGATCACGCTCGAGCGCTTCCAGGCGCGCCAACACACGCCCGTATCCGCTGGCATCGAGCACGAAGCGCGCGCTCAAGTGGCGTGTCGCGCCCTGTTCGTCCTCGAGTTGCAGTACGGGGCGCGCGGCATCGGCGCTGAAGGCGGTGACCGTGGTGCCGAACTCGAGCGTCGCACCGTGAGCCTCGGCGGCGTGGATCAAGCGCTGATCGAAGTCGGCACGCGGGACCTGATAGGTGGTGCCCCAGCCGGGCGTGGATTTCTCGCGGAAGTCGATGCTAGTGGTGCGCGCGTGGCGCGTGAAAGCGGCGCCGTTCTTGGGTTGATAGCCGCCGGCCTGGACCGTCTCCAGCAAACCGGCCGTCTCGAGATAAGCCATGCTCTGCGGCAGTAGGCTTTCACCGATGGCAAAGCGCGGGAAATGGCTGCGTTCGATGACATGCACGCGCCATCCGAGGCGGCTCAATCGCGCGGCGGCCGCTGCCCCGGCGGGTCCGGCACCGATGATGGCGACGTCGCAGTCGGCGGCTTGCGGGGATGCGTCGGTGTGCATGTTCATCCTGCGTCTCCTCGTGGCCCGGGCCTGAGCAAGTAGACCAACCCCCACACCGCGGCTAGACCGATCAGGCACGTCAGGCCGAGATAGTGCAGCGCCGGGGTGGCACTGAAAGCAAGTAGCCCGAAGGCCAGCAGACTGGTCAGTGTGGACAGGCTGATGGCCAACCAGGCGGCGGCCTGGCGGGGATGCTCGGCATTGAAGATACCCGCGTCGAGGCCGATGCCCAAGACCAGCAACAGCCCCAATTGGCTGAAGACGTTGAGCGGGATGCCGGCCACCGCGAAGCTCGTCAATACGATCAGCGTAGCGCCCAGCGGGGGCAACAGCACTCGCCAGGTACGACGACGATAGCGCAGGGCCAGACCCACGCCCAGCAAGGCCAGGCCCAAGGCCAGCCACTCGGCGATATGCGTGCGCAGCTCGCCGAGCAGCCCGGATAGGCGTTCGATGCGATCGACGTAGGTGACGCCGGGCGTGTCGGCGGCGAGTTGCCGCAGAGGCGCCTCGCCGTCGCCGTCCGCGACACCCTGAAGCGCCACGCTGGCGGCGACGTCACCGTCGTCGGTCTTGCCCAGCCACAGGCGGCGTTGCGATTCTCCGAGCGGTGTGTCGAGCCAGCTCTCGACATCCAGCAACGGGCTCTCGTCGAGGCGAGCACGTGCCCGTTCGGCCAGCGTCTCGGGGAGCCCCGCGCGATCGAACAGTGTGTCGAGCGGTTCGCGGTAGAGGCGTTCGACGCGTTCGAGGTCGGCCGCCTGCTGAGCGGGTGGCGGTACGCTGTCGGCAAGGTCGACGTGTCCACTAATCACGCCTTGGTGTTGCAGCGCATCCAGCGGCGTGTGCAGGGCGTCCAGTCGTTCGAGCAGCGCGGCCTCGTCGTCGCCGCGCACCAGGAGGTAGTGCGTGCCGGTATCGTTACCGAAGTGCCGCTGCACGACACGCTCTTGCTCGAGCAAGGCATCGGGCGATGAACTGAGCAGTCGTAGGCTGTCGTCGCTGTGCAGGCGCCAGACGCAGATCGCCACCAGGATGACCACCGCCACACCGACGATACCGGGCTTGAGGCGCCACGGCGAGCGAGTAAGGCGTTCCCAGCGCGTCGCCAGGCGTTCGGTGGCCGGCGAGATGGGCAGGCGCAGGCGGGGCAGCCACAGCACCACCGAGAGCCAGGCACCCAGCAGTCCCAGCGCGGCGAAGACCGCCATCTGGCGTAGTCCCGGTAGCGGTGTGAGGGTTTGGGCGAGATACGCGACCAGGCTCGATGCCAGGCCCAGCGTGAGTCCGGGCAGCAGGGCGCGGAGACGAAAGGTGCGGCCGGCGATGGCCCGATGGCTCTGCAGATGCAGGGCGTAATCGATGGCGATGCCGATCAGGCTGGCGCCGAAGGCCAGCGTCAGCAAGTGCAGGCTGCCGAACAACGCCAATGTCAGGGTTAGCGCCATCAGTAGGCCGCTGCCTAGCGGTAGCAATAGTGCGAGCAGGACGCGCGGCGAGCGAAAGACGATCAGCAGTACCGCGATCAGGCCGAGCAACGCGCCCAGGCCGATGGTCGATATCTCGTGCTTGGCCTGTTCGGCGCCGGCCGCGGCATGAAATATCAGCCCCGAGCGCAAGAGCGTCGCCTCGGGGTGTGCGGCTTGAAAATCCGCCAATGTCCTGGTCAGGCGCTGCTGGGCGTCCGGCGCGTAGGGTGAGGCGGCGAGCTCGCCGATCAGCAGGTTAAAACGCTGGCCGTCGATATCGACGCTCAAACGGCCGTCGTGCGGGGTGACACGACTCGTGGTGCGCTCATCGAGCCAGGCATCGAGCAGCCCGAACGGATCGCGTCGTAGGTCCGGGCGTGCAGCGGGCGAGAACAGCGTCTTCAGTGCGGGCGCGACCAGCGATTCACCGCCGTCGGCATCGATGGCCTGGCGTATCTCGGGGGTCAGCAGGCGGTAGCGATAGGCGTCGAGTGCTGCCTTAGGATCGTCGTCGAGGAGATCGGTGTCGCGCCAGGTCAGGGTGTCGATCACCGCTGAAGCCTTGTCGTCCCCGGTGAGCGCTTCGGCCAGCGCGGGCGTGGTGCTCGACAGGTCGTCGGCGTGGACCAGCAACACGAAACGGTCTTCGAAGCTCGTGCCCAGCTTGGCACTGGCTCGTTCCACCAGCGGTGCTTGACGGTCCTCCGGCAGCATGGCGGTCAGCCGGGTGTCCGCGGGCAGGCCGTCGCGCAGCAGCCAGCCGAGAGCCACCAGGCACAGCAGATGGGCGACTAGCCAGACCCAGGCGAGATAACGGGGCGTGCGCGTGGCGGTGGGCAACAGCGACATGGGCGTCCTTGTCGATCCGGTCAGCGGGTATCGGCGTCGGGTAGGGCGTCGATCGCCTCGGGTGTCAGCGGCGTCTGGTCGCTGAAGTCGACGCTTAAGCGGTCACCATCGGCGGTATGCATCTCCAGGTGCTCGACGTAGCGGCCGCCGGCCAGGCGAATCTCGCCGATGCTCTCGGCGAGGGCCGAGTCGCGCGGAGTGAGCTTGACTCGCCAGTCATCGGCGTTGCCCTCGAGCGTCTGGGTAAAGCGTGAATCCAATGCCGACCAATCACCCCCGAGCAGACGCAACAATAGTGCGGCGATCTGCTCGCGACCGGCCTGACGGGCGCTTTTCGATTGCGTGGCGTCGTCCGCATCGGCCGGCGTGAGCACCAGGGTATCTTCCACAGGGGTTTCCAGCTGCCAGACGACCTTCTCATCACGCACATAGGCGAAGCGCCCCTGACTTTCGAGTTCGGTGTCGACATCGGCGAGCCAGCGGGTCTGCGTGAAGTGGCCTTCCAGCGCCGGGGTCTGCTCGAGCCGCGCCTGGAGCGCCTGGCGGTCGAAGGCGTGTGCGGCGAGCGGTAGCCCAACGAGCCCTAGGCAGGCGTAGGCAATCAAGCGGCGCATCATGTGCTTTCTCCCGTGTCGAGATGACTCGCGGCGATGAAACTCAGTCATCGTCGCGTGTGTGCGTTGTCGAAGAGGCCCAGAAGGGGAAGAAGTTGAACCATTGCAGGGGCTGGCGCTGGCATTGGTCGGCCAACCATTGTACGTAACGGCGCATGGCTTGTTCGCGCCAGGCATCGCGCTCGACGCGCTTGACGTGGGTGGTGTCGTCGAAGTCATTGAATTCCACCCGGTAGCCTTCGGCGTCACGCAGGCAGGCCACCGTGTAGAGCGGACAGCGCAACAGGGTGGCCAGATGGAACGGGCCCTCGGGAAAAGCGGCGGGTGCGCCCAGGAAGTCGAGCGTCTGGGTACGGCCGCCGTCGTGAATCGGCACGCGGTCGGCGGCGATCATCACGAAGCGTCCTTGTTGAATGCGTTCGGCGAGCAGCATGGCGGTGGCCGGGGTGATCTCGCTGACTTCGATGATTTCCGGTGCACGGCGCAGATTGCTGCGGGCCAGCAGTTCGTTGAACTTGCTGGCGTTGCGGGTGTGCATGATCTGCACCACGTGAAAGTCGTCGCGACGTTCCTGCATGGCGCTGCATATTTCCAGGTTGCCGACGTGCGAGACCAGCACCAGACCGCCGCGTCCGCTGCGGATGGCGGCGTCGAGGCGAGCACGGTCTTCGCCGTCGACCCGCGCCTCCAGGGTACGTCCGCTCCAGGCATCGATCTTGTCCATCAGCATGCCGCCGAAGACCAGGAAATGGCGCAAGCTCAGCCAGTGCAAGCAGCGCGGCGCCCGCCCGGCATAAAGAGGCCAGATGCGTTTGAGGTAATCCTGCGACGCCTGGCGGGGAATGTGGCGTATCGCGTAGTAGTAAAGGATGACCGGTACCAGCATGAGTCGAAACGGCCAGCGTCCCAGGTGGCGGCGAATCCAAATCATCAGGCGCATGCCGGCCAACGTGCCTGACTCCTGAACACGCGACCAGTGTCGTGAATCGTGTTGTGTGTCGTCGCTGGGGGTCATCCGGTACTCCTTGTCATTCGCGCATGGCGGCCTAGCAGGCGTGGCAGACGCCGCAGCATACCGGCGAGCAAGCGTAAATGCATGGCGGTGAGTTGGCGGTTATCGCGCCACATGGCGAAATGCGAGACACCATCGAGGGGATAACTCACCCGTACTGGCAGGTTCTCGACCGGACGTGCGTCCCATATCCAGCGCACGGGTAACTCGGTGTCGAACTGCATGCGGTCCCCGCAGGGATGCCGCGCGACCAGGCAATTGGTCGCCGCCACTGGATACAGCTTGACGCCACACATGGTGTCGCGCAGCGCGAAGGACAGCGTGCTCAACCACACCAAAGAGTGGGTGAGATACCGGGCGTAGAAGCGGTGGCGAGGAACGCTGGCGTCGAAACGCGGGTAGCCGATGCGCAGTGTCGTGTCGTCGGCATTGAGACCAGCGAGAAACGGTGGCAGGTCGTCGGCGTCGTGCTGGCCGTCGGCATCGACTTGCAGGGCGTGCGTGAACCCCAGCCGCTGCGCCTCGCGCAGGCCAGCCTTGACCGCCGCGCCCTTGCCCCGGTTATGCGGCAGCTTGAGCAGGTGAGTGTTTGGCTCGTCGGCGAGCCGCTCGAGCACGGCGGCACAGGCAAGCTCGCAGCCGTCGTCGATCAATAATAGGGGAACCTCCAGCCGGCGTAGCGCCTGACAGGTGCGTCCCACTGCGTCGGCGTGGTTGTAGACCGGAATGATGATACAGGCGCGGGCGTCGTCACGCATGGCGTGTGCCCTTCCGCGGAGTCAGCGTCAGCGTGCCGGTCCCATGGGTACCGCGCCGGCTGGTGAACGTGAAGCGTAGTCGGGTCGTCATATCGTTCTTGTGAGCGTCGTTATGGGCGTTGTCGTGGGCATTGTTGTTATGAGCGTGATGATGAACCTTGTCGTGAGTCGCTTCACGCGAACGGTCATGCGTGGCGTCGAGCGCCAGGGTGACGCGTTCCCCCGGAAGCAACAGCAGCGGGAATTTGATGCGAGCCATGTCGCGGCATACGCCATGCAGGCCGAGGCTTTCGCGCGCGGCGTGAAGCGCCCAGCGCACCATGACCACGCCCGGCACCACCGGCTGCGTCTTGAAATGGCCCTCGACATAGGCGAGGCGTTCGGGCACTTCCAGGGTCAGGCGTGCGCTTTGCGGGCCGTCCAGCGTTTCGCCTAGCCAACGAGGCGCTCGGGGATCGTCGAGATCCGCGAACAGTCGTGACAGGCACGTCGCGCCGAGCTTGCCCTGGGCATCGCGGGGCCAAGCCTCGACGAATCGCCAGTAGCGTGGCAGCACGGCGTTTTCGAAGCGTGGCGCCAGGGCGGTGCGTAGCGACTGGATCAGTTGGCGTCGTGCGTCATGGTCGTGCGGCACGGCCTCGGGGGCGAGTTCGACGATGGCGCCCAGGCGGCCATCGCGCCCCGGCAGGGGGACGCAATGGGCACGTCGCACGTCTGGCAATTCACCGAGGGCGCGGTCGAAGGCGGTGAGCGAGACACGCTTACCGCCAACCTTGGCGATACGGTCGCTACGGCCGAGTAGCTGAAAGCGGGTACCTTCGACGACCACGCGGTCGGCCTGCGGCGTCCAGGTAGCGGGTGTGCTCAACCAAGGGGCGCGCAGCCATAGTTGATGCTCGGCATCGTCGCGTACCTCGACACCGGGGAAGGCGGTCCAGCCGGTATCCCGGGATTGAATGCGCCAAGCGATGCCGCCTGTTTCGGAGCTGCCATAGACTTCGCGTACCTCGGTGCCGAGCAGGCGCTGGGCATGCTCGGCGGCGTCGCGCGGCAGGGGCGCGCCGGAGGAATGAATGCGCGCCAAGACGCCGTCGACCTCGGACCAGTCGAGTGTCTCTGGAAGCCGTTCGAGAGTCGGCGGGGCGCTGATCAGCACCGCCTCGCGCTGGGTTTGTGCATACCAGCGCGCCAACCACAGATGCAGGGTTTCGGGGTAGCGGCACATCTCTGCAGTGAACGGCGCACGCTCGCATAGTGGACGCAGCACGCTGAACAGTAGGCCGTAGATATGCTGATGACTGACCTGGCTCAGGGTCAGACGTGCATCGAGCGGCCATAGCTCGGCATGCATGGCCAATTCGGCATCGAGCTGGTCGAAGCGCTTGTCGAGACGTTGCGGTTCGCCGGTGGAACCGGAGGTATAAAGCGTGACGGCGACACGTTCCGCCTCGAGCGCGCCCCAGCGAGGCGCGCGTGGGGTGTCGCTCGCCGTTAGCCCGCCGGAAATGTCTCCCAGGCGTACGGCACCCAAGGCATCGAGAGCCTTGAGTGTTGCGGGGCGCGTGTCGGCCGGCAGGATGACATGATCACCGCGTTCCCAGGCGGCAATCAGCGCACAGCTGAACCGGTAAGGGTCATGTGTACTCAGCATCCAGCTACAGGGAGACTCGGCATGTGCGTCCAATGCCGCTTGCCAGGCGCCGATGTCGGCCTGAAATGTCTCCAGCGTTCGCCAGGGCGTCGCGGAGTGAGCGTCGGTTTGCCAGGCCACAGCGCGTGCAGGGTCGCGTTCGCGCCACCGGGCGGCCAGCAGCGGGCCGTGCGCCGCGTCATTCGTCATCGGGCGTTTTCCTCACCTGACGGCGGATCAGCCATTCGCCGCCGAACATCGTTGCCAGTAGGGCATAGACGATGCCCCCGTTGTAGAGCGTCCATGTGGCCAGGTCGGCGTAGAGTGCGGTCCAGAGCGCGATGCTGCCATTGATGGCGAAAAATACGCACCAGGCCTGCGTGACGCGACGCGTGTAACGAACGCCACGTGGTCCGAGGCTGGGTTCGCGGCGCCGCGCCAGGCGTTCTATCGCGCTGGGCGGGCGTGCCAGGCTGTACGCGAAGGCGGCTAGCATGGCGGTATTGAGAAGCACTGGCCAGGCGCGCACTCCTAGCTCGGCGTGGCCGGCCGCGAGCATGATCCCACCGATAATGAGCAATCCCCAGCCCCAGCCTCGGTGTGCGGCCGGTAGTCGCCACCAAGCCAATACGACGAGGGTGATCAGCAGTGGCCAGGCGCCAAGACGCGGCAGTAAGGCATGCACGGCCAGCGGCCATCCCAATGCCAGAATGCCTAGTAATAGATTGAACAGGGCCGAGCGTGGTGCGGTCGACGACGGGGTCCGGGAATTCATGCTGGGCTCTACGCGGTGCGGCGCTCCTCGACCAGCGCAGCGAGCGTGCGCAGGTTGCGGAAGTGATGACGTGTCTCGTCGCTATCGGATTCCAGCTTGATACCGTAGCGCTTCTGCAAGGCAAGCCCTAGTTCCAGGGCGTCGATGGAGTCCAAGCCTAGGCCTTCGACGAACAGTGGCTCGTCGGGATCGATATCTTCCGGCGTGACGTCCTCGAGCTCGAGGGTATCGATGATGAGGTGCTTAAGCTCTTGTTCCAATTCGCTCGTCATGGGCGACTCCATTCTCGTCGATGCAGCATAAGGCGTATGTCGTGTGCGTAAACGTTGCCGACGGCGGGGCGCGCTATACCGGCTAGCCTATGATACAGGGTGTAAGCGGGTATAGGGCAGAGCGTCGATGGGCATGAGGCGATCTCGTCCATGCATCATTCGGCGCGGACCAACGACCATGCTTGGCGTGGACGATGGCAATGAAGTTCGTCGCGTGCGCCGCATAGCCAGTCGATGAGATCGCTGGGCTGTGGGCTACCCTCGGTGGTTGCGTCGCTTGCCAGTGGGCGTGGGGTGAGTGCCCAACTGTCACGCGCGGGCGTCAGTGACACGCGTAGTGCCACGGCGGCGGTGTCGGTTGGGGTCGTGAAGTGCTCAGCGAAGCGCACGGGGATCGCTTGCTCGGCGAAGGCGATGATCACTGACGATTCGCCCTGTGCCAGATACCCCCGGGCTTCGACGAGAAGCGCGGCAAACTCGTCGCCCGAGGCGGCAATCGCCTGCTGGGTGCGGCGGTTGCCGCGTCCGATCGAGTATACGCCAGGGATGGCGTTATGCACTGAGAGCCCGAAGCGAGCCGGCGACAATGGCGCTTCTTCGGCCAGGGCATTGAGCATTTCCAGGGTGCGTTCGCCATCGCCGTGGCGAGAGGCATACAGCAAGGGGCAGTCAGCGTCGACATCGAGCTCGGCTAGCATGTCGCAGAGTGCACGACCGATACCAGTCAAGCGGCGTCGCAACATGGCGGGCACATGGCTGCCAGCGGGTTTTTCCGCGACGCTGAGGCGGGGGTGCGACGTATCGCGGCGGCCGGGCTGCCAGGCGCGCCAGTCATGCACGTACATCATGGCCGGTGTCGTCATGCAGACGTCTTCCCTTTCGTCGGCGAATGCCGCTGGCTCGATCCGTGGAGTGAGTGACAACGTATACGGGCGTTTACCCTACCCGAGTCATGACATGATGGCTACTGTCTCGGGGCGCCGACATGGGAGTTGTGAGGCGATGATGGGGCGCAAAAAAAGACCGTCCTGGCGGACGGTCCGGCCTGAGGCCAAACCCGCATATGCGGGCGCAGGGAAACGGCGCTTGAGCACAGTCATTCGACGCTTGCGCGTCGATGGCAATGTCATGCCTTAAGGATATGCAATTATCACGCGGCTGGCTGTCAGTCAAACCGGCGCAATATGTGAGCAATATTTCTTTGCATTTGTAAGAGATTGGCTATTTTCGCAATGCCGTAACGCAGGACGAGGTGTGCGGCGACGCATCCGAGGCGAGGGCGTTGAAGGCGCATCGTTTCCAGACACTAGCAGGTTTGCACGCAACACAGCGCAGCAAAACGTAATCTTCTGCGGTGTTTTCTTATCGCCACCCGCTAGCGATGACTCCCATCCCGGCAAGCGCAAGGCCGGCGCCGATCCAGTCGGTGGGTTGCAGTGGTTCGCCATCGACCGCCCACAGCCAGCCCAGGGCACAGACCACATAGACGCCACCGTAGGCGGCATAGATACGCCCGCTGGCGGCGGGGTGCAGCGTCAAGAGCCATGCAAATAGCGCCAGGCTGGCGGCTGCAGGGATCAGCAGCCAGGGCGAGCCTTGCTGGCGCAGCCACAGCCAGGGCAGATAGCAGCCGATGATTTCCGCCAGAGCGGTGGCGATGAATAGCAGCGTCGTGATCAGCATGTGGCTTCTCTCCCAGGATGGCCGCGCTCGCCTGGAGTATCGGCGATTTCGCGAGGCCGGTAACGGCGTGCTAGAGCGTCGACGGCGATGTTCAGGCCGGCGGTGATCAGCAACAGGAAGAATGCCTGATCGAACATCAGATAGGCGAAGCTGGAGTCGATGTGAAAGCCCAGCGTGGCGATGCCGAGCATGCCCAGCAGTGCGGTTTCACGAATGATCGTCTCGGCCCGGTAGAAAAGCAGCGCCAGCAAGCCGCCATAGAGGCGTGGCAGTAACTCGTAGGTATAACGGGAAGATGCTGGCAGTGCGTGGCTACCCGGCACGATGGCATCGGCATGCCGCGCCACCAAAAAGGCGATCAGGGCGCCATTGTGCAACGATAACGCCAGCCAGGCGGGCAGCATCGAGGGGCCGAGCATCAACAGGAAGATGAACGCCAGCATCAATTCCGGCGTCGAGCGCATCAGGATCAAGACGCCTTTGCCTGCCATGCGGGTCGGACGGTTGCCGAAATGGCGGCTGGCCAATGGCCACAGCAGCAAGGCCACCACCAGGCTACCGGCGGTACCCATCAGCCCCAGCAGCAGGGTATTGCCGATGGCGGGTAGCAGGTCGGGTATTTCGCCGAACCACTGCCAGAGCCCGCTCCAGTTCCCTTCGAGCAGGGGGTTCGGCCATAGATCGACACTCACGAAGCGCCATAGCAGCGCGCCGTCGATGTCCGGCCAGGGCCCGAGAAGAAATAGGCTTCCTAGTGCGATCCAAGGTAGTAGGCGGCGGTGTCCCCATAGATGCAGCGAAGCGATCATGAGATAGAACACCCACAGCAAGGCACCTGCCTCGGCGTAGCGCCCCTCGCGGAAGGCGCTCTCCAGATGGAAACCTAGCGTCGGTAGACCCACGAAGCCCAGCAGTACGCTCGAGCGCATGGCGCATTCGAAGCGATAGCGGGTATAGCTCGATAGCCTCGCCCAGACCATGGGCAGTTCGGCATACACGAAACGCGAGAAGCGGCCCACGCCCTCAGGAAGGGCATCGACCGGTGCACGCGGCGTGAGCTCGAGGATTTCGGCGTAGACCTTGGCGAAGATGCCGGCGTAGGGAATCGTCAGGGCGGCGATGGCGGTGACGGCGGAAAGGCCGAAGACCTGCAGCAGCAGTAGCGCCCAAAATAGCTCGTGAATGGCGCGTACGAACGCACAACTACCGCGTAGCAGGCGCGAACGTGGGAAGAGCAAGGCCAGTGGGAAGCCCAGTACCACACCGAGCAGCGTTCCCCACAGCGCGAAACCGATGGTCAGGGCGATGGCATGGGGCAGCGATTGGGTCGCCAGGATGTCGGGGCGCAGCAGGCCGGAGATCATGCGTCCCAGCTCGGCCCAAGGATCGTGGGTGGTGATCGCCAGGTCGGCGAATGGCAGCAATATCAGACACAGCGCAATCAGCCCCAGCGAGCGCCGGGCAAGGCGCAGATTGAGGGAGTCTCCGGCGAGCAGGCCTGGCGCACGCTCGGCACTCATGCCGGCTCCGGTGAGGCATCAGGCGAGTGGGCGTCAGGATAGAGCGTGTCGAGATCTTCAAGCGTCAACTCGCGCGCTGGCGCATCGAGTATCAGTTGGCCGTCGCGCAGGCCCCATGCGCGGTCGAAATGCGTCAACGCGAGTTCACGCTGATGCAGGGCGATCACGCAGGTCGCGTGTTGACGCTGGATCATACTAAGCAGGCGGCGTGCCTGGTGCGGGTCGATGCTGGCGACCGGCTCGTCGCCGAGAAATATGTCGCGCGCCTGGTAGAGCGCCCGGGCGATGGCCACGCGCTGGCGTTGACCACCGGAGAGCTGTGCCACGGGACGTTTGAGCAGTTCTTCGAGGCCTAGCTCACCGCATAGCGCTTGAATATCGCGCCAGGCGTCGCGTCGCGGGCGCAGCAGGTTGATGAGGTTGGCGAGCGCGGAGTGGCGCTCCAGGCGGCCCATGTAGATGTTGTGATAGACCGACAGCGGCGGCACCAATCCGTGCTCTTGTGGGCACCAGGCCGCGCGCTGCCCGAGGCGCCGACGCAGGGCCGCCAACAGGGTCGATTTACCCACTCCGCTGGGGCCGAGCAATGCCACGCGTTCGCCGGTCCGAAGCCCTAGCGTGAGATCGGCGAGGACGGTATGGCGTGCATGACCCAGCGCCTCGCCGTCGAAGCGAACGAGTTCCTCCACACTCAACGCAGCAGACCTAGTTTCTCGCCGACGTCTTCGATGGGTTGGTAGTCGTCGTTGTCGGCGGGAATGAAGCCTTGACGGGGGAAGCTCTCGAGCAGCTCGGGATCGTGCATATCGAGCAACGCCTTGCGCACCTTCCCGGTAAAGCCGTCGCCATAGCGGTCGTCAACGTCCCCACGTATGGTCCATTGATAGTCGGGGTAGGTCGGTGTTTTCCAGATTACATCGACCTTGTCGGTATCCACGCGTCCATCGGCCACGGCGGCGTCCCAGACCTTGAAGTTGACCGCGCCGAGGTCGTACGCACCCGATTCGACCAAGGCAATAGTGCGGGAGTGGTCGCCGGAAAAGCCGACGCGCGAGAACAGCGACTTGGGTGGCGCTCCGAACTGTTCGCGAATGAAGTACTCGGGCATGAGCCGCCCGGAGGTGGAGGTCTTGGCGCCGAAGGTGAACGACTTGCCCTGCACGTTCTTGGGCAAGTCATCGCCCTGCGTGTCGACATCGCTGTCATGGTTGGCGATGAAGTAGGTGCGGAACTCGGCGTCTTCCTGGCCTTGGGCTAGGGCGCGAGAGTTGGGCACCAGGCGGCGCGCCTGCACGCCAGTCAGTCCGCCGAACCAGGCCAGTTGCACCTGGTCGTTGCGGAAAGCCGAGACGGCGGCGCTATAGGATTTGACCGGCACGTACTCGACCGTTACGCCCAATTGATCCTCGAGGTAACGAGCGACCTTGTCGAAGCGCTCCTCGAGTCGCGATTGATCTTCGTCGGGGATGGCCGTGAAGCGAAACGTTTCCGCCGTGGCGGCGGTGCTGACGAGAATCAACAGGCAGGCGACGAGCCAGCGCATGGGCATACTCCTTGGAAGAAAAGCCATTTAATAAAAACGGCTCAATGAGAGCGGTGAGACGTTCATTGTCGTGACTGCTCGGTATGGCGGCAAGCGCGGTCCACGACGATCACTCGTCGTGGATCGGAAACCGCGTGGCCTGCAGGCTGTCCTTTATCTTCTTGAGGTGCGGCAGGAAATCCTCGCCTCGACGCAGCGTGACGCCGGTCGCCAGTACATCGATCAAGGCCAGGTGGATCATGCGTGAGGTCATCGGCATGTAGACATCGGTGTCTTCCGGGGTGATGACCTCGAGCGTTTCGGTACACTCGTGGGCGAGTGGCGAGTCGGGCGCGGTGATGCCGAGCACGATGGCGCCATTGTCACGCGCTACACGAGCGATCTCGACCAGCTCGCGGGTGCGGCCGGTGTAAGAGACGATGACGATGACGTCGCCGGTATGCGTGGCGGCGGCGACCATGCGTTGCATCAGCACGTCTTCATAGGCGGTGACGGGCAGGTTGAAGCGAAAGAACTTGTGCTGCGCGTCCTGGGCCACGGGGCCCGAGGCACCGAGGCCGAAGAAGCTGATCTGCTTGGCCTGGATCAGATAGTCGACGGCACGTTCGACGCGTTGGGCGTCGAGCGTGCGACGGGCGTCGTCGAGGGCGGCAATGGTAGCGCCGAATATCTTGTCACCATAGCTCGCGGCGCCATCGTCACGTTCCACGCTGCGGCTGACATAGGGCGTGCCGCCGGCTAGGCTTTGGGCCAATTTGATCTTGAAATCGGGATAGCCCTTGGCGTCGAAATTGCGACAGAAGCGATTGACCGTTGGTTCGCTGACCGCGGCTGCTTGCGCCAGCGTGGCGATGCTCATGCCGGTGGCGGCGGCCGGGTCGTGGAGAATTACATCGGCCACTTTGCGTTCGGAGCGATTGAGTTCGTCCAGACGTGAGCGGATACGGTCGATCAGGTCGAAGGCTGGCATGCGTAATGGGAGTCTCTGTCTGCCAAGGGTGTCGAATTAACTACGTTGTCACGTAACCACATTTTCCAGTAGCTACTTTTTCAAGTGACTACGTTTTCAAGTAACTACGTTGTGTTAGATAAGGCATCCTAGCGTGGTGGCGCAGGGTCGCCAAGCCAAGTCGTTCGTGGGTGGGATCGAATGCGTGTCGCAATGGTAGTAAATTTACATAATATATTTGCCGAGGAGCCCTGATATGGCTTATTTTATAGGTAAGTTAACCAGATTTTTGGGGGCCGCGTCATGAGTCGAGATATCACGCCCGATGTCGATCTGGCCCTTTTCGGGGCGCTTGGCGATTTGGCGCTGCGCAAATTGTATCCGGCATTGTACCATCTGGATCGCGAAGGGTTGCTTGGCGATACCACGCGAATCCTGGGGCTTGCGCGCCAGGAACACGATGTCGATAGTTTCCGCACCAACGTCAAGGAAGCCCTTAACAAGCGGCTCAAGCCCCACGAGCTGGAACAAGCCTGTCTTGAGCGATTTCTAGCGCGTATCGACTACCAGCAACTCGACTTTGCCACCGTCGAGGGATATGACGCCATTCGCGATTGGCATGACGCCACCGCGCGCCCCATGGTCGTGTATCTGGCGGTGCCGGCCAGCATCTATGGCGATATTTGCGCCAATCTGCATGCCAGTGGCAGCCTCGACGACGAGGCGCGCGTGGTGGTCGAAAAGCCCATCGGCTACGATCTCGAATCCTCCATTCAGATCAACGATGCCATCGGCGACGTTTTCCCCGAATCGCGCATCTATCGCATGGATCACTACCTGGGCAAGGAGACGGTCCAGAACCTGATTGCGCTGCGCTTTGCCAACCCACTGTTCGGCAATCAGTGGAACCAGAATCAGATTTCGCATGTGGAAATCACCGTGGCCGAAAAGGTGGGCATCGAAGGCCGCTGGGGGTATTTCGACGAGGCGGGGCAGTTGCGCGACATGGTTCAGAACCACTTGTTGCAGTTGCTGTGTCTGATCGCCATGGATCCGCCGTCGAATCTTGACGCCGACGCCATTCGCGACGAGAAGGTCAAGGTGCTCAAGGCACTCAAGCCCTTGGTTGGTGAAGAGTTGTCGCGCAATGTGGTCCGTGGTCAATACATCGGCGGTTCCGTAGACGGCGACAGTGTACCGGGTTATCTCGACGAGGAAGGTGCCAACACCTCGAGCCATACCGAGACTTTTGTGGCTATGAAGCTCGAGGTTGCCAACTGGCGCTGGGCTGGGGTGCCGTTCTATTTGCGTACCGGCAAGCGCATGCCGGAAAAGATGTCGCAGATCGTTATCCACTTTCGCCAGCAGCCGCACTACATCTTCGATCCCGACCAGCGCGGACTGGCGGCTAACAAGCTGGTTATCCGTCTGCAGCCGGAGGAAGGCATTGCGCTGCAGGTGCTGACCAAAGACAGCGGGCTCGACAAGGGCATGCGCCTGCGGCCCGGGCCGCTGCACCTGGATTTCAATCACGCCTTCCCCAAGACACGGATTCCCGATGCCTACGAGCGTTTGCTGCTCGAGGTGATGAAAGGCCAGCAATACCTGTTCGTGCGTCGCGACGAGGTCGAATACGCCTGGAAGTGGGTGGATCAGCTGATTGCCGGCTGGGAAGCACGGGATATGCCGCCGCGCCGTTATCCGGCCGGCTCCTGGGGACCCGTGGCGTCGATCGCCATGATTACCCAGGACGGTCGATCCTGGTATGAAGACTATTGATTGGATAGGCAGCCGATTATGACAAGCATCGATGAAGGCCGTCGTTACCTTGCCGAGCGCCTCGCGGATACCGTGGCCAAGGCGCTCGAAACCGATTTGGCCAGTCGCGAACGGGTGCTGCTGGTCGTTTCCGGTGGCTCCACGCCGAAGCCGTTCTTCAGCGCTCTGTCCACCAAGGCGCTGCCCTGGTCACGTATCGACGTGACACTGGCCGATGAACGCTGGGTGGCCGATGACGATGCCGATAGCAACGCGCGCCTGGTCCGCGAGACGTTGCTCGTCGGGCCGGCCGCCGAAGCGCATTTTCATTCCCTGACCACCGATGACGACACCCCCGAGGCTGGCGTCGAGGCGGTTTCAGCGCGCGTCGCGTCGCTGCCGTGGCCGGCCAGCGTGGTCGTCCTCGGTATGGGCGGTGATGGGCACACGGCCTCGCTGTTTCCCGACAGCGAACAGCTGGCCACGGCGCTCGAAACGTCCGAGGCGACGGTGGCGGTGCATGCGCCCAGCGTACCGCAGGCGCGCATTACGCTGAGCGCCGCTCGTCTGGCCGATGCCCATCTGCATGTCTTGCACATGACCGGTGAGGACAAGCGTCGTGTCCTGGCCAACGCGTTGGGTGGCGATGATGCCCGGCAACTGCCGATTCGCACCTTCCTTTCCCAGCCGATCGCGACGTACTGGGCGCCCTGAGCCCTGCGTATACGAATACCCGGAGCATCCCATGACTATCGACAAACAGCTTCCTTCCACTCGCACGACGGAACTCGACAGCATCTGCCAGAAGGTGGAGGTGATTCCGGTGCTGGTGATCGATCGCCTCGAGGATGCCGTGCCCATGGCGCGTGCCTTGGTCGAGGGAGGGATCAACGTGCTCGAAATCACGCTGCGCACCGACTGTGCGCTGGACGCCATCCGGCGCATGCGTGCCGCGTTGCCGGGCGTGAGCATCGGCGCTGGCACTGTGCTGACGCCTGCCCAGTACCGGTTGGCCGAAGAGGCTGGCGTTGATTTCGTGGTCACGCCCGGCACGACCGAGGCGCTGTATCGCTATGGTGTGGAAAGCCCGGTACCGATGCTGCCGGGGGTGGCCACGGTGTCCGAGTTGATGACCGGCTGGCAGTATGGCTATCGACGCTTCAAGTTTTTCCCGGCGGAAGCCAGCGGCGGCGCCAAGGCGATCAAATCTATCGGCGGTCCGATTCCTGATGCCCAATTCTGCCCGACCGGTGGCATCACCGTGGAAAACGCCGACGATTATCTCAGTCTGCCCAACGTGATGTGCGTGGGTGGCTCATGGCTGACACCCAAAAACCTGGTCGAAAACGAAGACTGGGACGGTATCCGCGAGCTGGCGCGTCAGGCCGCTGAGCGTTTCCATCACTAAGACTCGTTTATCACTAAGACGCTTGCTATTAAGCAGGCAACCGCTTCTCTCTCGACAGCTGATGCTGTTCTTCCGACCCGCCGTTTGGCGGGTCTTTTTTTGGCCGCGAAAAGGTCATCTAATTGAAAGATTCCTTGCCTAGGGTGGCGCAAGTGGCGTCGATTCTCCGCACTGGACAAGGAGCCTTTCATGCAACGTGCTTTCCTGCTTTCTTCTCTTGGCATCACGCTCGCCTTGGGAGCCTACGCGAGTAGCGCTCAGGCCAATACCCAGATTACCTGGTGGCATGCCATGGGGGGCGCGTTGGGCGATAAGGTCGACCAGATCGCTGCTGACTTCAACGCCAGCCAGGACACCTATACCGTCAAACCGGTTTTCAAGGGCAATTACAGCGAAACCATGACCTCTGCGATCGCCGCCTACCGTGCCGACAAGGGGCCGGATATCGTGCAGATCTACGAGGTCGGTACGGCGACGATGATGGCCGCCAAGGGCGCCATCGTGCCGGCGTATCAACTGATGGCATCGGCCGATGTCGACTTCGATCCAGAGGGTTACCTGCCCGCGGTCACGGGGTATTACACCGACCCCGAGGGCAACATGCTGTCGTTGCCGTTCAATTCCTCGACGCCGGTGACCTATTACAACCGCGAGCGCCTGGCGCAGGCGGGCGTCGAGGAGATTCCTCGCACCTGGCAGGAGCTGGGCGATGCGCTGGAGAAAATCGTCGACTCGGGGGCGGCAAGCTGCGGTCTGACCACGACCTGGCCTTCCTGGGTCATGCTCGAGAACTACTCCGCCATCAACGATGTGCCGTTTGCCTCCCAGGCCAATGGCTTCGAAGGAGCGGACGCGCGTCTGCGCTTCAATCGCACCGCCGTCGTCGATCAGATCGAGCGCCTTACGCGGTGGCAGGATGACGGGCGCTTCGCCTATGGCGGGCGTTTCGATGACGCCGCGCCCAAATTCTACTCCGGTGATTGCGCGCTGATGATGGCGTCTTCGGCGTCCTACGCCAATATCAAGGAAAATGCCGATTTCGACTTCGGTGTGGCGCCGCTGCCATACGATGCCGATGTCGTTGAACAAGCCAATAACTCGATCATCGGTGGTGCCTCGCTATGGGTGCTCGATGGTTTGGACGAAGCGCGTCGGCAAGGGGTGGCGGAATTCTTCGAATATCTCTCCTCGCCCGATATTCAGGCGGACTGGCACCAGTACTCCGGTTACTTGCCGATCACGCAGGCGGCCGCCGATTTGACCCGCAAGCAAGGCTTCTATGCCGATCATCCCGGTACTGACGTGGCGATCAAGCAGATCACTACCGGCGAGCCCACCGAGAACTCCAAGGGCCTGCGATTGGGCAACATGGTGCAGATTCGCGATGTCATCAACGGCGAGCTCGAAGAGATATTCTCGGGTGACGTAGGAGTGCAAGAGGGGCTCGATGAAGCCGTCTCGCGTGGCAATGCGCTATTGGAAAAGTTCGAGAGCGCCCGTCAGTGAAGCCTTCCACCTTGAACACGGCGCCCGGTTGCCGGGCGTTCGTGTTTGAGCAGGGTGGCAGGTAGTCCTCATCGAGATACCGAGGAATGTCATGAGTGCTCCGTTTCAGCGCCATAGGATCACGCCATGGATATTGATGGCGCCGCAGCTCGGCATCGTCCTGGTGTTCTTCTTCTGGCCGGCCTTGCAGGCCATTGAGCAAGCCTTCTATGTCGAGGATGCCTTCGGTCTGTCGCGGGAGTTCGCCGGGCTTGTCAACTTCAAGGCTGTCTTGAGCGACCCGACGTATTACCAGGCAGCCGGTACTACGCTGATCTTTTCGCTGGCTGTCGCGGTGGGCGCGATGAGTATTGCGCTGCTGTTGGCGGTCATGGCTGACCGCGTCATACGCGGTGCACGCGTCTACCGGACACTGTTGGTATGGCCCTATGCGGTAGCGCCAGCGGTGGCGGGCGTGCTGTGGCTGTTTTTGTTCGATCCGACACTAGGGCTGATCAGTGGCCTGCTGGGCAATATGGGCATCGAGTGGGACCACAAGCTCAATGGCGCCCAGGCCTTGGCCCTGGTGATCATGGCGTCGATCTGGAAACAGATGAGCTACAACTTCGTGTTTTTTCTCGCCGCGTTGCAGTCGGTGCCCAACAGTCTTCTTGAGGCGGCGGCCATCGACCGTGCGGGTCCATGGCGACGTTTCTGGACCATCACTTTTCCGCTGTTGTCGCCCACCGCGTTTTTCTTGCTGGTCATGAACAGTGTCTACGCCTTCTTCGAGACCTTCGGCACCATCGACACGGTGACCTCCGGCGGCCCCGGCGGCGCGACCACGACACTGGTTTACAAGGTCTATCAGGATGGCTTCGTCGGGCAGGATATGGGCGCCAGTGCCGCCCAGTCGGTGTTGTTGATGGCCTTGGTCGGGGGCCTGACGTGGTTTCAGTTTCGCTACGTCGAAAAGAAGGTGCAGTACTGATGCATTATCGTCGACCTGGTTTGGACAGGCTGAGCCATGCGCTGCTGGCCGTGTGTTGCCTGTTGTTTCTACTGCCGGTGTGGCTGGCCTTCACAGCGAGCACTCATACGCTGGGGGCGCTTTATTCGCAGACGGCACCGTTATGGTTCGGTGAAGCGGGGTGGGATAATTATCGCCACTTGCTCAGCGGTTCGATCGGCGGACTGGGAACCGATGTGCTGACCCTGCTCATCAATTCGACGATCATGGCGTTGGGCATTGCCATCGGCAAGATCGCGATCTCGGTGCTGGCTGCTTATGCCATCGTTTTCTTCGACTTTCCCTTTCGGCGGCTGTGCTTCTGGCTGATTTTCATCACTTTGATGTTGCCGGTGGAGGTGCGCATTCTGCCGACGTTCGAAGTGGTCGCCGACCTGGGGCTGCTGGATAGCTACGCGGGGCTGATCCTGCCGTTGATCGCCAGTGCCACCGCGACGTTTCTGCTGCGTCAGTTCTATCTCACCATTCCGCCTGAACTGGTCGAGGCGGCGCGTATCGATGGCGCCGGCCCCTGGCGCTTTCTGCGTGACATCCTGCTTCCGCTGTCGAAGACCAATCTCGCGGCGTTGTTCGTGATCATGTTCCTGTATGGCTGGAATCAGTATCTATGGCCGTTGTTGATCACCAACGATGCCGACTACCTGACCATCGTGGTCAGCCTCAAGCGCTTGTTGACCAGTGCCGATGGCCTCGTGCCCTGGCAGAACGTCACCGCCACGGCGGTCCTGGCCATGTTGCCCCCCATCGCGGTGATTCTGCTGATGCAGCGTTACTTCGTGAAAGGGCTGGTCGACAGCGAAAAATAAGTGCACCCGGTGCTGTCCGGCGCTCAATGAGTGATTCGATATGGCGACCTTACGACTCAACGGTATTCGCAAATGCTATCCCAATGGCATTACGGCCTTGCACGGCATCGACCTGGACGTTGGTGATGGGGAATTGATGGTAGTGGTGGGGCCTTCGGGGTGCGGCAAGTCGACCTTGCTACGCACATTGGCGGGACTGGAGTCGATCACCGAGGGGGAGCTCACAATCAACGACCAGCGAGTCAATGCGCTGGAGCCCGCTGCGCGCGACATTGCCATGGTGTTCCAGAACTACGCGCTCTATCCCCATATGAGCGTGTTCGACAATATGTCTTACGCGCTGAAAAACCGTGGTACCCCCAAGGACGAGATTCGGCGCCGGGTGACCGAAACGGCCCAGTTGCTCGACCTCGCCGAGCTGCTGGACCGGCGTCCGCGCCAGTTATCCGGAGGGCAACGTCAGCGTGTGGCGATGGGGCGGGCGATCGTGCGTGAGCCGCAGGTGTTTCTATTCGACGAGCCGCTTTCCAACCTCGATGCCAAGCTGCGTGTGCAGATGCGGCTAGAAATCCGGCGTCTTCAGAAGCGGCTTGGCGTGACGTCGGTCTATGTGACGCATGATCAAGTGGAGGCGATGACCCTGGCGGATCGTCTGGTGGTGATGAACGGTGGTCACGTCGAGCAGTGCGGTACGCCAATGGCACTCTATGAGCGGCCGGCGACGCGTTTCGTGGCGAGT
This sequence comes from Chromohalobacter canadensis, assembly GCF_029544075.1. Classification (GTDB taxonomy): domain Bacteria; phylum Pseudomonadota; class Gammaproteobacteria; order Pseudomonadales; family Halomonadaceae; genus Chromohalobacter; species Chromohalobacter canadensis_A. The sequence continues at coordinate 320,936 of NZ_JAJQJH010000001.1, forward strand.
TTTCTGGGCTCGCCGGCGATGAATTTCCTGCCCGTGACGGCCCATCGTGGTGGCGTAGTACTGCCCAATGGAAACCCAGTTGCACTCCCTGTGGCGATCCCCGAAGGGCGCGCGGCGACCCTTGGCGTACGCCCGGAACACCTCATCGAAGCGACGTCCGTGGCAGATGCCACAGAGGTCCTGGAAGTAACGGTCGAGATGCTTGAGCCGCTGGGGGCGGACACGCTGGCCTATACGCGTTTGCCCGGGCTTGAAGAATGGTTGGTAGTGCGCCTGGATGGCGCGCACGCCGCCCGCGAAGGGCAGCGCTTGTCACTCGCGTTTTCGATGGCGCATTGCCATGTCTTCGATAGCCAGGACGCCCGCGTTCCATTGGCTGATACCGAGGCCCAGGCCTGTCAGTAACCGGCCTTGGGGTCCACCGTATCGATGGCCTCTCCGGCTTGCATGGCGGTGAGGGCCTTGGCGACCTGGTCGGCGGCTTCGTCGATGGGAGTCGGGCCGGCCATGTGTGGCGTTATCCACAGGCGTGAATGTTGCCACAGTGGGCTGTCGTCGGGCAGCGGCTCCGTGGGAAATGCATCGAGTAATGCGCCGCGCAGCCGGCCGTTCTCTTCCTCTCCAGTGCCCAGGGCTTCGAGCAATGCAGCCTCGTCGATCAAAGTGCCGCGTCCAGGGTTGATCAGGCTGGCGCCGTCGGGTAACACGGCCAGGGCGTCGCGGTCGATGATTCCGCGTGTGGCGGGGGTATCGGGCAATAGCGTGACCAGGGTGTGGACCTTGCCGAGCAGGGTCTGGAGGCCGTCGTCACCGTCATGGCAGGTGATGCCCTTGAGGGCCTTGGGCGAGCGGCTCCAGCCATGCACGGGGTAGCCGTCGTCGGCGAGCTGGCGCGCCACATGCCGTCCGATGGAGCCCAGCCCGAGAACTCCGACTGCCCATTCGCGCTTGGGCGTGAGGGCGTGTTCGCGCCAGGTGGTGTGATGCTGCTGGCGACGGTAACGGTCAAAATCGCGCTGAAAATGCAGCACGCCATAGCGTACATAGTCGGCGATCAGCTCGCCCATACCGGCATCGCGCAGCTTGACGATGGGAATGTCGCGGGGAAGCGAGGGGTTGTCGAGCAACGCATCCACGCCGGCGCCGAGATTGACGATGCCCTTGAGTGCTGGCTGGGTCTCGAAAAGCGATGCCGGTGGCTTCCATGCCGCGAGATAGTCAGCCTGGAAGTCGCTCGTTTCGCCACTGATGGCGAACTCCGCCGAGGGTAAACGCGAAGCGAGCCTGTCTTTCCAGAGCGCGGCGTCGTCGGCATGGATCAAGATGCGCATGAAGTCCTCATGAGGTGGTCGTGGATGATGGATGAGGGGCGGCGTTGATGCGCGCCCATCGCGCTATACGATTTGTAGCATCGGTGGCGGTGCCTCGCCGAGCAAGCGGGCGAGAATCGTCAATCCCTGATCGAAGCGTTCAGGATCGTTTTCGCCACCCAGGCTTAAGCGAATACGCCGAGGTGGAGGGCCCTGATCGACCATGAACGACTGCGCCGTGGAAATAGCCAAACCTTCCTGCAGCGCTTGTTGTTGCAGCTCCTCCGCGCGCCATGCCCCGGGCAGGGCCAGCCATATATGCATGCCTGTGGGACGCGAGGCCATAGCGTGGCCCGCGAGGCGCGTGCGGGTCAGCTGCTGGCGTTCGGCGAGCAGGCGCCGCTGCTCGCTGGCCAGGGTGTCGACGGTGCCATCGGCCAGCCAACGGTCGGCGATCTCGAAGACGAGCGGCGTGGCCATCCAACTGGTGGCGCGCAGCCGTGGCAGGGTGTGGTGCAGCTGTCCGCGCGGCACGCTGAGATAGCCGGCGCGCAATCCCGAGACGGTGGCCTTGGTCAGGCTGGTGACATGAAAGCTCTGGCGCGGTAGACGCGCGGTCAGCGGGCTCAGTCCCGACGGTTCGAGCAGGGCGTGAACGTCGTCCTCGATCAGCCAGGTGCCGTGTCGCGCCAGCACCTCAGCCACGGCATCGCGGCGTGCGTTGTCCATGGTCGCGCCGGTGGGGTTGAGCTGGGTGGGCGTCAGGCATACGGCACGCGGTCGGTAGCGACGGCACGCGGCATCGAGGGCCTCGGGAATCACTCCCTGTTCGTCGATGGCCACGCCGCGCAGTTGCAAGCCCAGCGTGCGTGACAAGGCGATCAAGCCGTGGTCGGTCAACGCCTCGGTCAACACCACGTCGCCATGCTGGACCAGCGTGGCGATGGCCAACATCACACCATGGGCGGCGCCGTTGCACAGCACTCGGTCGTCGGGAGTACCGGGCACGCCGAGCGTGTCGTGCAGCCATTGGCTGGCGCGCTCGCGCTGATGGAGCAGCCCCGCGATGGGGCGGCAGGCATCGATGACATCGGGATGCGCGCTGTCCGCCACGTCGCGAAGCGTTTCGCGAAAGTGCAGATGATGCCCGGGCGGGCAGATCGGATGCGCGATGGAAAGATCCACGGGGGAGGCATCCATGGCCATGTTGGCGCTACGCAGGTATTCGGCCTCCTGGCCGTCGTCGAGACTGTTGATCCAGGTACCGCTACCCACGCGGGCCTGCACCAGGCCCATCTTTTCCGCCTGGGCGTAGGCGCGCGAGACGGTTTGCACGCTCACTGCCAATGTCTCGGCCAGGCAGCGGTGTGGAGGCAAACGCGTGCCGGGCGTGAGTTCGCCCTGGCGAATGGCCTCGGCGAGTGCTCGGGCGATGGCCAGATACTTGGGCCCGTGGGCCGGGAGATAGGGTGTCAGGTCAATTGTCATGACACAATAAAGCCTTTGACGGCAAGCAGCGCGTGAATGCTAGTATCGTCGACAACGCATTGATCGACAATTGTACTGATTTTTTCCTTCCTTGTGTCAGTACAATTTATTTCATCGAATGCAGGGTCCTGCCTCCCGTCCGGGAGATCAGGGATGAGCAATTCTGTCGGGCGAGTGGTGCCATGTCTGAGGTTTCCCTGCCTTTCACTCGTGAGGAATACGCCGGCCGGCTGCACAAGGTGCGTTCGGCCATGGCCCAAAGAGGGATCGACGTACTGATCGTCAGCGATCCGTCCAATATGGCGTGGTTGACGGGGTACGATGGTTGGTCCTTCTATGTGCATCAGTGCGTGCTGCTCGGCCTGGAAGGCGAACCGGTCTGGTATGGTCGCCGCATGGATGCCAACGGGGCGCTACGCACCTGCTGGATCCATCCGGATAACATTACCTATTACCCGGATTATTACGTTCAAAATCCCGATATGCATCCCATGGAGTACCTGGCGCAGTCGATCCTCCCGGATCGTGGCTGGCACGAGGGTACCATCGGCATGGAGATGGATAACTACTACTTTTCCGCCAAGGCGTATTTGAGCCTCGTGCGCGAATTGCCGCACGCGCGTTTCGCGGATGCCAATTCGCTGGTCAACTGGTGCCGGGCGATCAAGTCGCCGCAGGAAATCGAGTATATGCGCATCGCGGCGCGGATCGTCGAGGGCATGCATTCGCGCATCCTCGAGGTCATTAAGCCGGGGGTGCCCAAGAGCAAGGTGGTGTCCGAGATCTATCGCGTGGGCATCGAGGGCTGGGTCGATCCGCACGGGCGCGTCTACGGCGGTGATTATCCGGCCATCGTGCCCATGCTGCCGACCGGCAAGGACGCCGCCGCACCGCACCTGACCTGGGACGATACCCCGTTTCGCGAAGGCGAGGGCACCTTCTTCGAGATCGCAGGCGTCTACAAGCGTTATCATGCGCCGATGTCGCGCACGGTGTTTCTGGGCACGCCGCCGAGTCAGTTTCTCCGCGCCGAGTCGGCCCTGCTCGAGGGTATCGACAATGGCCTGGCGGTGGCCAAGCCGGGCAATCGTGCCGCCGACATCGCCATGGCACTGGGCGCGGCAATGGACAAGTACGGCTTCGACCGTGGCGGGGCGCGCTGCGGCTATTCCATCGGCATCAGCTATCCGCCGGATTGGGGCGAGCGTAATATCAGTCTACGTCCCTCCGACGACACCATCCTCGAGCCGGGGATGACGTTTCATTTCATGCCGGGTCTCTGGGAGGACGACTGGGGCCTGGAGATCACCGAAAGCATTCTGATTACCGAGACTGGCTGCGAGACGCTGGCCAACTTTCCACGCCAGCTGTTCGTGTGCTGAACCGTGGGACGCGAGACGAGGAGAACATGATATGAGCAAGCGACCCAGCCCGGTGTCACCCACCGTCGATTTCGATGCCGATGGCATTCAGCACGGTTTTCTCAAGCTGCCAATCTCCACCGATGAATCGGCCTGGGGCGCGGTGATGATTCCAATAACCGTGATCAACAACGGCGCGGGACCCACGGCGCTGCTCACCGCTGGCAATCACGGCGATGAATACGAGGGCATCACTGCGCTGCTCAAACTCAGCAATACACTGCGTGCCGAGGACGTGCGCGGCCGTGTGATCATCGTGCCGATCATGAACGTGCCGGCCGCGACCGCCGGCAAGCGCACCTCGGGGCTGGATGGCGGCAATCTCAACCGCAGTTTCCCCGGCAACCCCGACGGCGGAGTCACCGAGCAGATCGCCGATTACTTCACGCGTGAACTGGTACCGATGTGCGATGTGGCGTTGGATCTGCACTCCGGCGGTCGTACGTTGGATATCCTGCCCTTCGCCGCGGCGCACCGTCTCGATGATCATAGCCAGGAAGCGCAAAGCCTTGCCGGTGCGGTTTCCTTCGGTGCGCCGGTGGCGATGATGATGTTCGAGCTCGACGCGACCAAGCTCTACGACACGGCCGTGGAATCCCAGGGCAAGACCTTCGTGACCACCGAGTTGGGCGGCGGCGGCACTACCACGCCGGAGCGCATGGCCATCGCCGAGCGCGGCGTGCGCAATTTTCTGATTCACTACGGTCTGATCGAAGGGCAACTGGAGTCTCCGGCCGGTCAGCAGGTGTACGTGGACATGCCCGACGCGTCTTGCTACGTGCAGAGCGAGCATAGTGGCCTGCTGGAGCTGAGTTTCGCGCTGGGCGAGACGGTGCGGCGCGGCGATGTGATCGCACGTATCTATGACATGACGCGCACCGGTAGCGAGCCGATTGTCTACCATGCAAAGCGGGATGGCGTGCTGGTGGCGCGGCGCTTCCCGGCGCAGGTAAACATGGGCGATACCATCGCGGTCATCGCGGAAGTCGTCGATAGTCTCGAGCGTTGAGGATGGGTCAGCACACCACATGAAACTCGACCGCTACGACCTTAAGATTCTCGATATTCTGTCGCGCGATGGGCGCATCACCAAGTCGAAACTGGCCGAGGCGATCAACCTCTCGGTCAGCCCCTGCTGGGAGCGCGTTCGGCGCCTGGAAAAAGCCGGCGTCATCGAAGGCTATGGCGCCCGGCTCAATCCGGCCTTGGTGGTCAAACGCACACCGGTCTGGGTGCAGATCGAACTCGCGACCCATCAGGCGGCGAGCTTCGCGCGTTTCGAGAAAGCCATCGCCGAGACACCGGAGGTGACCGAGTGCGTCGCGGTGGGCGGCGGCGTTGATTACTTGGTCAAGTTCGAAACCGACTCCATCGATGCCTACCAGCGCACGATCGATGCTTGGCTGATGGATAGCCTGGGTATCGAACGCTATTTCACCTATATCGTGACCAAGACCGTGAAACGCACTGAGCCGCCGTTGGACTTGCACGACGACGCTTCGTAGCACGTCAGACGTCGTCGATGGCCATTGACCGACGCCGTCTGGGCGCTAGGGTAGTAACACTCGGGTGCATCGTTTCCGCAATGGGATATCACATGCCGTCAGAAGTGGAGATACCGCATTCATTTTCCGCCGCCTCGCGCTATGACGATCAGCGCGACCGGCCCTTGCGGACGCTCGATGGTCCGCAGGAGCAGCCGCTGACCTTGTCGCTCAACGATACTGCCATGGTGACGTTGCTGGCGACGCCTGAAGCCCTCGAATCGCTGGCGCTGGGGCATGCTTTCACGGCGGGTTGGATCGAGCGCGCCGAGCAGGTCGGGGATATTCGTCTGTCGCGGCTGCGTCATGGGCAGTTGGTGCGGCTGGCGGTTTCGTCGCAGACCGAAGCGCGCGCCACTGGTCTGCAACGCGCCGGGGCCTCGGTATCGAGCTGCGGCGCCTGCGGCGTGGCCGAGGAGTCGCAGTTGATGCAAGGTCTGCGGCGTTTGTCGGCGTGTGCGCCCCTGGCGCCCGAGGCTTTGATGCGCGGAGTGGAGAGCCTACAGCGTCACGCACGTGCCGGGCTTCATATGGCGCTGGCCCTCGACGGCGATGGCGAGGTGTTGACGCGCGGCGTGGACATCGGACGCCACAACGCCCTGGATCGAGTCATCGGCGAAGGGTTAGCACATGGCGAGATGCCCGCGGCGGTACTGCTTTCCAGCCGCTGTAGTATGGAGCTGGTGCAGAAGACCGTGCGCGCTGGGATCACCACGCTGGCCACGCTGTCGTTGCCCTCGGCCCTGGCGGTGGAAATCGCGCGTGCCTGCGACCTCAACTTGATCTGTTGTCATCGCGGCCGGCATCTCGAACGCCTGAGTGGTGCGACATAGCGCCCGACGCTTTCCTGGAGCTTCACCGCAGTCATCGCATCATCCTTTCACCTCTCTACTACGTCACCGAGATTGTCATGGCTTCTCATCATCAGACTCCGTTATCCGACGACCGCAAGGCGCCTCCCGCAAGTGAGGTCGGGGAGCGTCTCCCCGAGGCGGATGCAACCTTGACCCGCGAACCGCGCGTCGAGACCTACACCGGCCCGGCGGGGGGCTGGGGCGCGATGCAAAGCGTGGGACGCCACCTCAAGCGTAGTAAGGCGCCGTTCAAGGGCGCGCGGGCTCTGCTTTCCACCAACCAGCCGCAAGGCTTCGATTGTCCGGGCTGTGCGTGGGGTGATCCGTTGCATGGCTCGTCGTTCGAATTTTGCGAAAACGGCGTCAAGGCGGTGGCTTGGGAAAGTACCAAGAAGCGTGTCACGCGGCGTTTCTTCGAGCGCCACACGCTGAGCGAGCTGCGCGGTTGGGATGATTTTCGCCTCGAGGACCAGGGCCGGCTCACCGAGCCCATGCGGTACGATACGGCCAGCGACCGTTATGTCCCCATTGACTGGGAGGCGGCGTTCGCGCTGATCGCCGAACGCTTGGCGGCGCTGCCCGATCCCAACCGTGCGCTGTTCTACACCTCTGGACGGGCCAGCAACGAAGCAGCGTATCTGTATCAGCTGTTCGTGCGCCTCTATGGCACCAACAATTTTCCCGATTGCTCGAACATGTGCCACGAGGCCAGTGGCGTGGGCATGGATGCCAGCCTGGGCGTGGGTAAAGGTACTGTCCAACTGGAAGATTTCGAACATGCCGATACCATCTTGGTCTTCGGCCAGAACCCCGGCACCAATCATCCACGGATGCTCGGCGATCTACGCCGTGCGGCGGAGCGGGGCGCGCGTATCGTCAGCTTCAACCCGCTCAAGGAGCGTGGTCTGGAACGGTTCGCCGATCCCCAGAACAAGCGCGAAATGCTCACCCAGGGCAGCCATCGCATCTCCTCGCATTACTATCAGCCCAAGATGGGGGGCGACATGGCGGCGGCGCGTGGCATCGCCAAGGCATTGTTCGCGCTCGAGGCCCAAGGATCCTTTACACCAGATCACGCCTTCATCGCGTCGCACACCGCCGGCTATGAACAGTGGCGGGCTCAGGTCGAGGCCACGCCGTGGGCGGACATCGAGGATCAGGCTGGCCTGGCGCGCACGCAGGTCGAGGAGGTAGCTGATATCGTCGCCCGCGCCGAGCGCATGATCATCACCTGGGCGATGGGCATTACCCAGCACGAGCATTCGGTGGATACCGTTCGCGAGCTGGTCAACTTGCTACTGCTGGGAGGCCACATCGGGCGCCCCGGTGCGGGGGCTTGCCCGGTGCGCGGTCACTCCAACGTGCAGGGTGACCGCACCATGGGCATCGACGAGAAGGCGCCCGCGCAGCTGATCGATGCCCTAGAGGCTCGTTATGGGGGGGGAAGCGGTGTCACTATGCCGCGTGCGCCGGGTTATAACACTGTGGGTGCCATTCGCGCGTTGGAGCTGGGTGACGCCGATGTCTTCATTGGGCTGGGCGGCAACTTCACCCGGGCCACGCCGGACAGTCAGCGCACCGAGCGCGCCTTCCGACGCCTTGGGCTCAATGTGCAGATCAGCACCAAACTCAATCGTAGCCACCTGATTACCGGTGGCGATGCGCTGATCCTGCCGTGCCTGGGCCGTACCGAGATCGATCGCCAAGGCGAGGCGGGCGCGTCGCAGCAGGTCAGCGTCGAGGACTCGATGTCGATGGTGCACGGCAGTGCCGGCATTCAGGAGCCGGCTTCCGAGTGGCTGCGTTCGGAGCCGGCGATCGTTGCAGGTATCGCCAAGGCCACGCTGGCGCGGGTGTTGCCAAGGCGCGGAGTGGCGCCCGACGTCGTCGATTGGAATGCCTTGGTGGCAGACTACGACCGCATTCGCGACGAGATCGAGGCAGTCATTCCCGGTTTCGAGGACTTCAATGAGCGTTTGGGGCAGGCAGGTGGCTTCTGGCTGGAAAACGTCGCTAGCCAACGCCGCTTCAATACATCATCCGGTCGGGCCACGTTCTGTGCAGCGCCGCTACCCGAAGCGGTAATGCACCAACGTCTGCACGCACGCCGCGATGATGGCTGGCTGACACTGCAGACGCTGCGCAGCCACGATCAGTACAACACCACCGTGTACGGTTACGACGACCGTTACCGAGGCGTCAAGGGCCAGCGGCGGGTGGTGTTCGTCAATCCCGCCGACCTCACGCGACTGGGGCTCGAAAGCGATCAGTGGGTCGATCTGGTGGGGCTCGATCACGAGGGTGAGCCCCGTCGCGCCCCGGCATTCAGGATCGTCGCCTACGAAACTCCCGAAGGGTGTGCCGCCGCCTACTACCCCGAAACCAATGCGTTGGTACCGTTGGAAAGCGTCGGCGTTGGTACCGATACGCCCACTTCCAAGGCGGTCGCGATACGCCTGGAGCCGAGTCATCGAATCGTCTGATGCGTTGGTGATCCGTGTCTTACGACCAAAGTTGTGACGCATGACTGATGTTGCGGCGCTATGCTATTAAATACTACATAAGCGTCGCCACATAAGTTGGATTACACAAAATATTCGGTCGACGCTATTAATGTCCCTCTCTAACGGGGGCACGCCGCTCAACTTAACGGGATCGCCCGGGAGGTGCTGTCATGGAACTGTTCATCCAGACTGCATTTGGGTTTCCTTTCGCCTTTTTTCTCATCTTGCTGGCATTAGTGGCAATTTACTGGTTGTTGGCCGGGCTGCGCGTCATACGCGTCTCGTGCTTCGATCATGACAGTCTGCGTGACGACCATCTTGCCAGCACCTTGATTTCCCTGGGCTTTGCAGGGGTGCCAGCATCATTCGCGCTGAGTGCCTTGATCGTCACCGCTACGCCTATCGCGTTCGCTCTCAGTTTGGTGCTGCAATGGTTGCCGCTGGGACTGCTACGTTTGCCACTGGGCTTTCTGGCTATTTGGGCGGCGTTCGCGCTGGCGTCGTCACCGAGCGTTGCTGCCTGTCATGCCTTGGCACGGCGTTTTCATCATTCGCGTCGGGCTTCTCCACGCTGGCTGCTGGGCGAAACCGTCGTCGTGCGTCAAGCAAGCGACAGCGAAGGGCGCTGCCAGGCGACGCTGGAAAGCGACTCCGATGTTATCGTGACCCTGCATGGTAAGGGGGCCGGCTGCAACGCTGGCGAACGCCGCGTGCTGGTCAAGCATGTCGCCCAAGAGGATGTGTACCGCGCGGTGCCCGCCGAGGAGTACCTAGACGCCCACGCACGCCTACGCAAGTTGCATTTACTGCCGCGTCACGACATCTGAGTGTTTTACGTCCGCCGTCGCTCCTGCTGGTGGTGGCGGGCGGCACAGAAAAAAATGCTCTTCCTGAAGCGTGACTCGAAAAAAATCGGTCTCGATCACCCCGCTAGACAAAAACTCTCCCGCCTTGTGCTGCTTTATCCTGTGGGCATCGGATGAACGTCATCCGCCACGACCTATCCGGGCTCGATGTTAGTCAACCTAAGCCCGGTTCGTTTTCGGGAGAAGTAGCGCATGAAACTCAACGATCCGCGTCTATTGCGTCAGTACGCTTATATCGACGGTAAATGGACTCATGGCGACGCCGGTCGCGAAGAAGCGGTCATCGATCCCGCGACGGGTGAAGTGCTGGGTCACATTCCCTGGCTAGAGGCTCCGCAATTGCGGGAGGCGGTAGATGCCGCGGATGCTGCCTTTGCTCAGTGGCGGGCGCTGCGTGCCGATGAGCGTGCCGAGCGTCTTCAGGCGTGGTATGACCTGCTGATCGAGCATCGCGAAGATCTGGCGGTCATCATGACGCGCGAGCAGGGCAAGCCGTTGCCCGACTCACGCGGCGAGATCGAATATGGCGCCAGCTTCATCAAATGGTTCGCCGAGGAAGGCAAGCGCACCTTCGGGCAGACCATTCCCAGTCATATCCCCAACGCCGCTCTGGGGACGCTCAAGGAGCCAGTGGGGGTGGCCGCATTGATCACGCCCTGGAACTTCCCGCTGGCGATGATTACGCGCAAGGCCGGAGCCGCGCTGGCCGCCGGCTGCACGGTCATCGTCAAGCCGGCCGGCGAGACGCCGTTCTCGGCCCTGGCGCTGGCGGAACTCGCCGAACGTGCCGAAATTCCTGCCGGGGTCTTCAACGTGGTGTTGGGTGAGCCCGCCGAGGTGTCCAAGCTGCTGTGCGAAGAAGAGCGCGTCAAGGCGCTGTCGTTCACCGGCTCCACCCGCGTTGGGCGGTTATTGCTGGAGCAGTCCGCCAATAGCGTCAAACGCGTCTCGCTGGAACTGGGCGGCAATGCGCCGTTCATCGTCGGCCCCGACATGGATCCCGCCGAGGCCGCGCGTGCCGCAGTCGCCGCCAAGTTCCAGACCGGTGGGCAAGACTGCCTGGCCGCCAACCGGATCCTGGTACACGAGTCGATCCATGACGAGTTCGTCGAGCAGTTCGTTGCTTGTATGCAAGCGCTCAAGGTCGGCAACGGCCTGGTAACCAATATCGATATCGGGCCGCTGATTCATCAGCAGGCGGTGGAGAAGGCGTCGAGCATCGTCGATGATGCCATTTCGCGCGGCGCGACGCTGGTGCATGGCGATCAATCCATGGCACCTGGGCCGAATTTCTTCATGCCCACCTTGCTCACCGGCGTGACGCCTTACATGAAGGCCTGGCGCGAGGAGAGCTTCTCGCCGGTGGCGGGGGTGACGGCCTACAAGGATGACGATGAGGTCATCAAGCTGGCCAACGATACCGAGTACGGCCTGGCGGCTTATGTCTATACCCACGACATCCGCCGTATCTGGAAGCTCCTGCGTGCCCTGGAGTACGGCATGGTGGCGATCAACTCGGTGAAGATGACCGGCCCGCCGGTACCCTTCGGCGGCGTCAAACAGTCCGGCCTTGGTCGTGAAGGTGGCACCGCCGGTATCGAGGAATATCTGGAGACTAAGTATTACTGCCTAGGCGCATTGGGATCCGTGTCCGGGAGCTAGGCTCCTTGCCACGAGCCACGAGCCACGAGCCACCAAGTGCTCGTGGCTTGATAAGTCGTCTTTGACGTTCGGTTTTATCGGCGTGAGCCGAGACAGTTACGGGAGAATGATATGAGTCAGCACCAAGACCTGATCGATCGCGATCGCAAGGTCACTTTCCATGCGTCCACGCATCTGCGCGATTTCGCGCATGGCGATGTGCCGGGGCGGGTGATCAGCGGCGGCCAGGGCATCAATATCGTCGACAAGGATGGTCGCGAGTTCATCGACGGTTTCGCCGGTCTTTATTGCGTCAATATCGGTTATGGGCGTACCGAAGTCGCCGAGGCGATCTATCAGCAGGCGCTGGAGCTGGCCTATTACCATACCTATGTCGGCCATTCGAACGAGCCGCAAATCCAGCTTTCCGAGAAGATTCTCGAGCTGGCCGGGCCGGGCATGTCCAAGGTTTACTATGGCATGTCGGGCTCTGATGCCAACGAGACTCAGCTCAAGATCGTGCGCTATTACAATAACGTCCTTGGACGGCCGCAAAAGAAGAAAGTGATCTCGCGACAGCGTGGATATCACGGCTCCGGCATCGCCTCTGGCTCGCTGACCGGTCTCAAGGCGTTTCACGATCATTTCGACCTGCCCATCGACGGCATCCTGCATACCGAGGCGCCTCACTATTATCACCGTGGCGCCGAGCAGGAGGGCATGAGCGAGCGTGAGTTTTCCCAGCATTGCGCGGCCAAGCTCGAGGAAATGATTCTGGCCGAAGGCCCGGACACCGTGGCGGCTTTCATCGGCGAACCGGTGCTGGGAACCGGCGGTATCGTGCCGCCGCCCGAGGGCTATTGGGAAGCGATCCAGGCGGTCTTGAGCAAGTATGACGTGCTGCTGATCGCCGATGAAGTGGTGTGCGGCTTCGGACGCATCGGTACCGATTTCGGCAGCCATCACTACGCCATCAAGCCCGACTTGATCACCGTCGCCAAGGGGCTGACCAGCGCCTATCAGCCATTGTCCGGGGTCATCGTCGGCGATCGCGTGTGGCAGGTGCTGGAGCAGGGCGCCGGCGAATATGGTCCCATCGGCCATGGCTGGACCTATTCAGGCCATGCGCTGGGTTGTGCTGCAGGGCTTGCCAACCTGGCCATCATCGAGCGTGAAGGATTGACCGCCAACGCCGCCGAGACCGGCGCTTATCTGCAGCGGCAAATGCAGCAGACATTCGACGAGCATCCGCTGGTGGGGAACGTGCGTGGTGTGGGCATGTTGGCGGCGCTTGAATTCTCGCCCAATCCGGCCAGGCGTGCGTTCTTCGACCCCGCGCTCAAGGTCGGGCCGCGCGTAAGTGCCGCCGCGTTGAGCGAAAACCTGATTGCACGCGCCATGCCGCAAGGTGACATTCTCGGCTTCGCGCCGCCGTTGGTGACGACTCGCGATGAGGTCGATGACATCGTCGCTCGCGCCAAGCGCGCCGTCGACAAGGTGACCGACGAATTGTCTCGTTCGGGGGACTTGAAAGCCTGAGAGCGCCTTGCCTACTGTGATGAGGGGTATCTGCGAACGTTGCGCGAGGGCACATGGCCGATCTCCAGTCTGATATCAATTTAGCGTCGATCTACCGCGCTCGTGCGCGCCTGCGAGGGCAGGTGGCGCGAACGCCGCTGATTCGGTCGCAGGCGCTATCGCAACGTTTCGAGTCCGAGGTATTCCTCAAGCTGGAAACCCGTCAGCCCACGGGGGCGTTCAAGTTGCGCGGTGCGACCAACATGATTGCCGCGCTGATCGAACGCGACGGACGCCAAGCGTTGGCGCGTGGCGTAACCACGGCCTCGACAGGCAATCATGGCCGTGCCGTCGCCCACGCCGCGTATCAACTGGGGATTCCCGCTGTCATCTGTCTGTCGCGGCTGGTGCCCGACAACAAGGCCGCGGCCATCGAGGCCTTGGGTGCCGAGGTGCGGCGTGTCGGGGAGAGCCAGGATGACGCCTTCGACGAGGTCGAGCGTCTGGAGGCCTCGGGTATGACGGCGATCCCGCCTTTCGACGATCCGCTGATCGTGAGTGGGCAGGGCACCATCGGCCTCGAGCTGATGGAGGATCAACCCGCGCTCGATCGGGTCCTCGTCGGGCTTTCCGGCGGAGGCCTGCTGGGAGGCATCGGCGCGGCGGTAAAGGCGATTCGACCGGCGACGCGGGTGACCGGGATCAGTCTTTCCCAAGGCGCGGCGATGTGGGAAAGCCTCCAGGCCGGGCATCCGGTCAACGTGGCGGAAGTCGAGAGTCTTGGTGACTCGCTGGGTGGCGGCATTGGATTGGACAATCGCTGTACCTTCGCGCTGGTGCGCAAGGTAATGGATGATCATTTCCAGGTCTCGGAACCTGCCATCGCCCGTGCCATGGTCGACTTGCTCGACGCCGAGAAGATGCTGGTCGAGGGGGCGGCGGCCGTGGGACTAGCGGCGCTCGACGAACATGACCTCGACATTCGTGGCCAGCGCGTGGCATTGATCGTCTCCGGCAACGGTGTGGCATTGGAAACGTTTGACCGCGCTCGGGCGTTGGCGGGAGCCTGATGCTTCCCCCTTCTTTTTACTTCCCTTCTTCATTCTTTTCTCTTCCGTCTGGAGGACGTCATGCAGCTCCATCAACGCGAAGCCATCGAAGCCGCCGTTCAACTGGACAGGGAGGCCTTGACCGTCATCGAGTCGGGATTCGCGGCCCTGGGGCGTGGCGAGGCCGTGCAGCCGCCGATCCTGTCGATGGCCATCGAAGAGTCCAATGGCGAGGTCGACGTCAAAACCGCTCACATTCGCGGTTTCGAGCGCTTCGCCATCAAGGTGAGCTCGGGGTTCTTCGACAATCCCAAGCAGGGGTTGCCCAGCCTCAACGGACTGATGATGATGTTCTCGGCCCGCACCGGGCTGGTAGATGCCGTGCTCTTCGACGAAGGCTATCTGACGGCGGTGCGCACGGCGCTCGCGGGAGCGCTTTCCGCCAAGTATCTGGCGCGCGAAAACAGCCGTCGCGTGACGGTCCTCGGCGCCGGCGAACAGGCTGAATTGCAGATCGATGCCCTGCGTCTGGTGCGAGACATCGAGACCGTCGATGTCTGGGCGCGTCGGCGCGAGGCCGCCGAGTCTTATGCCGAGCGGTTGCGCCAGCGTGACCTGACGGTCAATGTTCACGACGATGTCCATGCGGCGTGTCGTGAGGCGGATATCATCGTCACCGCGACACCTTCGCAACAGCCGATTCTCGAGGCCGCCGATCTCCCCGAAGGCGTTCATGTCACGGCGATGGGCTCCGACAGCCCGGACAAGCGCGAGCTTGACGATAGCGTGATGACCCGCGCCGATGCTTTCGTCTGTGATACCCGCGCGCAAAGCGAGCACAACGGTGAGCTCAAGGCCTTCGTCAAATCCGGCGAAGCGGCGGCCAACGTGCCGTTCAAGGTCTTCGAACTTGGCCAAGTAATCGACCGAGGGCTGACGCTACGCCTTTCGAGTGCCAGCATCACCGTCTGCGATCTCACCGGCACCGGCGTGCAGGACACGGCGATTGCCGCTTACGCCCTGAGGCGGTTGGAAGCCTAAACAGAGTGCGTTCTGGCGCGATCTAGGTCTCGTCTGAAACGTGCCTCGTGGCGTGCCACTCAATCGTCATGGGGTTGCCATGTCGTCGTCATGCCCTCTCGAGATGCTGAGTGAATAATGGACACTCAGTGGAGAGTTGGCGATGCGATATTCCCGCCGCGATGTATTGGGATGGGGCGTCAAAGCTGGCGCGGCGTTAGGCGCCGTGTCGGTGGCGCCGTCGATCGTGCTGGCCGAGTCACGTCGTCCGCAGGCGACCTCGGGTGTGATGAGCGGCGACATGCTGAACGACCGGACGATGCTCTGGTCGCGCAGCGATCGCCCCGCGCGGATGCTCGTCGAACTGGCTGACAATCCCGCCTTCCGTGGCGCGCGCCAGGTGCGCGGCCCCGAGGTGCTGCCGAGCGGTGGCCTGGCCGGCAAACTGGATGTCGCGGGGCTCGGCGACATCGATATGCTGCACTACCGCGTGCGCTTTGCCGCTCTGGATGATCCGCGTGCTCTGAGCGAGCCGGTCGAGGGACGTCTACGCCTGCCGCCGTCCCAGTCGCGAGACGTACGCTTCGTGTGGTCCGGCGATACGGTCGGGCAAGGCTGGGGCATCGACGAATCGCGTGGCGGCATGACGATTTACGACACCATGCGTCGCCAGCGTCCGGATTTCTTCATCCACTCCGGCGATACCGTCTACGCCGACGGCCCTCTGGAAGAGAGCGTGACGCTCGCCAATGGCGAAACCTGGCGCAACGTGGTCACCCCGGCCAAGCAGAAAGTGGCGGAAACGCTGGACGAGTATCGTGGCCAGCACAGTTACAACCTGCTTGATGCCAACCTGCGGCGCTTCAATGCCGAGGTGCCCATGCTCGCGCAATGGGACGATCACGAGACGACCAACAACTGGTACCCCGGCGAGTGGCTCGAGGATGAGCGCTACACGGAAAAGAACGTGTCGCTGTTGGCAGCGCGCGGGCGTCAGGCCTTTCTCGAGCATACACCGGTGCGCCAGCGCTCGACCGCGCCCGGACGTATCCATCGGCGCTTTGCATATGGACCCTCGCTGGACGTCTTCATGCTCGACATGCGGACCTATCGCGGTGCCAACAGCCGCAACCGCCAGACCGAGAGCTCCGCGCAGACGGCCTTTCTGGGAGAGGATCAGTTCGACTGGCTACGCCGCTCTCTGAAAGAGTCCACGGCGACATGGAAGGTCATTGCCTCGGACATGCCCATCGGTCTGGTGGTCAGCGATGGCGATGCGTACGAGGCCATCGCCAATGGTGACGCTGGTGACCCCTTGGGTCGTGAGCTGGAGATCGCCAGGCTGTTGCGGGCGATCCGCGACGACAAGATCAAGAACGTGGTGTGGCTGACGGCGGACGTGCACTACACGGCAGCGCATCACTACTCGCCGGAGCGGGCCAGTTTCCAGGAATTCGCGCCTTTCTGGGAATTCGTCAGCGGTCCGCTGCATGCTGGCACCTTCGGCCCCGGCGAGCTGGATACGACCTTCGGCCCGGAGGTGGTTTTCCAGAAAGCTCCGCCGAAAGGCGAGTCGAACCTGCCGCCGTCCCGCGGCTATCAATTCTTCGGCCAAGTCGACCTCGACGGCGACAGCGAGACATTGACCGTGAGCCTGATGGATGCCGCCGGCAACACGCTGCATCGCCAGCAGTTGACGCCGGAGACGGCGTAATACGAGCACCCCGGCCCCATCGCCGCGTTCCGACATTGAGGCTTGAGAACGGTAGGGAAATGCTATGAATCGATAAGCGGTAAGGCGACGTATTCATACCCGATGACCAGGCCTGTAAGAGCCAATAGAAGCGCCAGGATACGATTGATGAGTCGCAGCAGGGCGTGATCATGAATGGCTTTTCCCATCGCGCTACCCAGTAATGCGTAGCTTCCTGGCGCGCCGGTCGCCAGTGCGCCGATGAGCAGCGCCACCATGATGAGGTCTGGCCCTTCTATATGCATTGCGGGTAGCTGGATGGTCGCGATAGGTAGTGTGGCGACGATGCCCTTGGGGTTGAGTAATTGCATCAACAACCCTTCCTTGAAGCGCAAAGGACGCGATACCGCATCCACATCGTTCCTGTGAGGAGTGGATCTGGCTATCTTGATCGACAGGTAAAGAATGTAAAACGTGCCGAGCGCACTGATGATCAGGAGTGTCTTTCCCTGGATGAACACGCCTCCCAGCCAGCCAAACAGTAGAAGCATCAGCCACATCGCTGTGCCGACTCCGATGAAAAATCCTGTCGATTCCTTGGCTTGCCCGTTGATTCCGGCATTCAGGCCAAGCAGGTTCACCGGCCCGGGCGTGTACATCACGCTTATGGCATAGGCGAGCATCGCGAGCATGAGGGTTTCCTGTCTTGCTAGGTAAAAATATGGGCTTGGTATTGTCGTGGTGTCATGCCGTAAATACGCTTGAAACGGCGGTTGAAATGACTGAGGTCAGAAAAGCCACAGCATAAGGCAGCCTCCATGACACCCTCGCCGTTTTCGAGGTGGCGCCGGGCGGCATTGACCCTGCAGTTCAATACATATTGGTGCGGCGTAATGCCGTACTGTGTCCTGAACGTTCTCAGGAAGTGATACTTGGAAATGTTGGCGGAATGGCTGATGTCATCCAGGCTGATATCGTATCTGGCATTTTCATGGATGAAGTCCTTCGCCCTTTCGAGCAGCGAGTCCGGCCGCCTGGCCCGCTCGTTTGGGGCAAAATTTCCGGCGCGCTCGGCCAGGTGAGCCGCAATGCGATACAGAGCATATTCTTGCTCGATCTGACTCGTCTCCTGTTCCTCGATCATGCGTGACAGGGCGATGATCTCGTCGCGCAAGGGGACATCTTTCATGAGGGTGGGGGCCAGGCGAGCGGCCTGCAGGCCTTGCACGCCCATGGCATTGGCAATGAGCGGGTCGAGCTCGTCGGGATGAATATAGAGCATGACATAATCGAGGGCGTCGCCGCCCCCGGCGTGGCCGTCATGCACTTCATCGGGATGCAAAGTGATCACGCTACCTGGTGGGCTGCGGTGAAATTCACCGTTGCTGAAGAAATCCTGACGTCCCGCCAGCGTGACACCCAGGGCATATTCTTCATGCGCATGTCGGTCGTACTGGAAGTCGTTCATCGTGGCATGCAATGCCGTCATGCGTGCCACATGCCGGCTTTTCATGAACCGGAAACGACTCGTGGCTTGCATGGTGTCCTCCTTACGATCCGGTCGTGCCATGACAACGCCACTTTAGCGCGTCACGCGGGAGCGGACTTGAACGATATTGCGCACTTCGTGCTTTCGGTGCGCCGGACGCGCGCACCCAGGACCCTGGCGGGCCCGTGCGCTGCACCTCGGCACGACGAGCGCGTCCTGCTAGTCTGCAAGCTCGGCTAATGACGGGACAGGGGATGCGCATGGCGGAAGATCGGCGGGAGGAACTAGCGGGATTGACTCACTTGCTCGAGCGGATCGGGCAGGCGCCCCGGCGCGACGATGAGCGTGTCCAGCTTGGCGATATGCTGACGGCGGTGGGACAGGGGTCGTTTGGCTCCTTGCTGCTGGTGCCCGGGGTGATCACGCTATTGCCGCTGGTGGGCGATATCCCCGGCGTGCCCACGCTCATGGCGCTGCTGGTGCTATTGGTGGCGGGACAACTGCTGCTTGGGCGCCGCACGTTCTGGTTGCCGCAATGGCTTTTGAAGCGCTCGGTTTCCCGAGCCAAGCTGGACAAGGCGGTGGCCTGGATGCGTAAGCCGGCCCGGGCCATCGACCGCTTGTTGAAACCGCGTCTGACGTGGCTGACCCAGCGTGCCGGTACCTATCTCGTGGCGCTTTTCTGCTTTCTCATTGCCCTGGCGATGCCACTGATGGAAGTGGTGCCTTTCTCGGCCAATGGCGCGGGGCTTGCCTTGATGATGTTCGGCTTGTCACTGATGGCCAACGATGGCCTCTGGGCGCTGCTGGCGCTGATCCTCACCGGCGGCACGGTGGGAGCGGTGATCGTCGCGTTGCTGTGAGGCCTGTCAGTAATGGTGCTCCGAGCCGGCCCTCAGGCTTTGGGCGGCGGATAATGACACATAGCCTAGGCACCTAGTCGTGCATCGAACATAGTTTGCTTTGGTCGAGGATGACTGATGGCGCTCGACGAGGCCACGGCAGTCTTCATGGTTCAGGCTGTCCCAGCAACGGCTAACGCCGATCGCCAGGACGTGGGTACGGCGCAGCGCCTCGGCGGGATAGAGGTACGTGGTCTGCTGCGAGATCAGACTCAACTCGCCCAGCGTGCCGCCGCGCTCGACGCAGCGGATCGTTCCAGGTGGCCGTCGTCGGTGGCACGCAACAGCCGCACGGCGTCAGATGGCGAATTGTGCAACGGGCAGGAATGCATAGTCGCTCCCCTCCATCACCGGCATGTCGCCGGGCACCACGAGATAACCGTCCGCCTGACAGGCCGCGCCGAGCATGGCCGAACCCTGGCCGCCGGCCAGCCGGGCCGTTGGCTCGAATTCCGTATGCTCGACAACGACGCGCAGCAACTCGCAGCGCCCGTGCGTGGCACGACGGCTGAACCCCGCCTTGACGGAAAACTGCTGAAGCGGGCGCGGACGCCGGCCCTGGCAGGCCTGTACGAAGACCTGTCCCAGCACCTGCCAGGTCACCAGTGCCGCGACCGGGTTGCCGGGCAGACCGAGCAGCGGCACGTTGCCGTCGGCCCCATGGAGACGGCCGAAGGCGAAGGGCTTGCCGGGCTTCATCGCAACACCGTGGAAAATCAGCTCGCCGAGCTCGGCGAGCACCGGGCGAACGTGGTCCTCCTCGCCGGCCGAGACGCCACCGGTACAGATCACCACGTCGGCACGGTCACGCGCCTGGCATAGTGCCTCGCGCAGCGCGGCGGCGGTATCGGCAACGATGCCCAGGTCGACGACGGTGCAGTCCTGCTGCTGGAGCAGGGCGTCGAGCATGACGCGGTTGCTGTTGTAGAGCTGGCCCGAGGCCAGGGGCGTGCCCGGCTCGACCAGCTCGTCGCCGGTGGAGATCAGCGCCACCCTGAGGCGGGCGAAGACTTCGACCTCGACGATGCCCTGGCTGGCCAGCAATGCCAGGCCGGCGGCGTCGAGGCGCTGGCCGGCGGGCAACAGCGGCGCGCCTGCGAGGCACTCTTCGCCGCGTTGGCGGATATTGGCGCCGGGTAGTGCTTCGCCCTGGACATGCACGCGGCCCCAATCATCGATGTGGCAGCGTTCCTGCGGGACGACGCAGTCGGCGCCGGCCGGGAGCGGCGCGCCGGTGAAGATGCGTGCACAGCCGCCCTCGCCAAGCGGGGCCGGCGCGCAGCCCGCCGGAATGCGCTGGAGCACCGGCAGACCGTCGTGAGGGGCTGCGAGATCGGCAATGCGCAGCGCATAGCCATCCATGGCGCTGTTGTCGGCGCCGGGCATGGCTAGGCGGGCACTGATCGGCGCGGCGAGGATGCGCCCCAGCGCGGCATTGCGCGGGCAGCGTTCACGCGCTACCGGTGGATGCGCGGCGGCCAGCAGGCGTCGGCGGGCGTCTTCCAGATCGAGAAGGCCGGGAGTGAGGGTAGCGCAGCTGACGCAACTCATGCTGGCTTCTCCTCGACGCGCTCCGCGGCCACTGGCGTTGTGGCGGGTTGCCGACTGACACAGGGCGTGGCATCGGGGCGAACCATGGCGACGAAATTGCAGGGCCGGGTGCGGGCGTCGAGCTGCGAGGCGAGGATGCCGTCCCAGGCGGTGGCACAGGCCTTGGGCGAGCCCGGCAGGGCGAACACCAGGGTGTGGTTGGCCACCCCGCCGATGGCCCGGGACTGGATCGTCGAGGCGCCGATATCGCCATGGGATATCTGCCGGAACAGCTCGCCGAAGCCGTCGATGGCCTTGTCGAACAGCGGCGCAAGCGTCTCGGGGGTGGTGTCGCGTGGCGTGAAGCCGGTGCCGCCATTGACCAGCACGGCATGGATGCCGTCGCGGGCGATCCACTCGGAAACCACCGCGCGGATACGGTAGATGTCGTCCGGCACGATGCGCCGCTCGCCCAGCCAGTGGCCGGCCGCGATGAGGCGTGCGCAGAGCAGGTCGCCGCTGCCGTCGCGGTCGAAGCCACGGGTGTCCGAGACTGTCAGCACCGCGATGTTGAGCGGCACGAAGGGCGCATCGGCGTGAATGTGGGCCATGGAATCCTCCTCGTCCACCCGTGGGTGGCGGCAATATGAAATTACGGAGCGCGTCTGTGAATGACTTACTGCATCAGTGCGCCGGTACTCTCGTCGTCCAATGCAACGCCGCTCACGCCCAGGCGCGCTTCCAGCGCCAGCAGGTAGTGACGCAGCGCGCGGCGTGTGGCCTGTTCGCGCAGGGTGTGACGGACCCGGTCAGCGGCCTCGGCATAGGGCTGGGCGTGGCCACCCTCGCGGCAATCGAGGCTCACCACATGCCAGCCGTAGCGCGAGGCCAGCGGCCGATCATGCAGTCCTTCGGGCAGGCGCTGCAGTGCGCGATCCAGTTCGGCGACGGTCTGCCCCGGTGTCAGCCAGCCTAACTCGCCGCCGTCATCCTTCGACGGGCACGCGGAGTGGCGTTGGGCGAGTTCGCTGAAGCGCTCGGGGGTCGACTGCAACTCGGCGATGAGCGTCCGGCCCAGACGGTACTGACGATCGCGGGCCTCGGCATCGTCCGGGGCGGCGGCCAGCAGAATATGGCGTACCGCCAGGCGCAGCGGTTCGCTGAAGCGCTCGGCGTTGGCCTCGAAGTAGCGTTGACAGTCGGTTTCGGCGGGCTCGGGTACCTCTAGTTCCGTGTCCAGTAGGGCGGCCAGGGCCGCCTCTTCGCCATCCTCGACGTCCCAGCCCAGCTCGTCGCAGCGCTGGCGCAGCAGCTC
The DNA here is from genome assembly GCF_029544075.1 of Chromohalobacter canadensis. Taxonomy (GTDB): domain Bacteria; phylum Pseudomonadota; class Gammaproteobacteria; order Pseudomonadales; family Halomonadaceae; genus Chromohalobacter; species Chromohalobacter canadensis_A. The sequence goes on from NZ_JAJQJH010000001.1 coordinate 343,080, forward strand.
GCGCACGACCAGGGCGCGCGCCGCCTGCAATTGGGCTTCTTCCACGGAGTCGGCCTGATGGTACTGCATCTCCCGGGCGATCTCGTCGGCGGGGATGTTCACGTCGCCGACCCACACCGGCGGGATCGCCATGGTCTGCGCGTTGTCGGGCAGGGTTTCGAGTGAAATCAGTTGCATGGGATTGCCCTCATTCATGCTTTACGACGCACGATTTGATAACGGCGACCAATGTAGCCCAGCGGCGCGCTCCACACGTGCACCAGACGGGTGAACGGGAACACCAGCACGATGGTCAGGCCGAGCAGGATGTGCAGCTTGTAGACCAGCCCGATCTCGGCCAGATGCTCGGCGGCGCCACCCTTGAAGAACACGATGGACTGCGCCCACTCGGCCAGCTCCAGCATCGCGCCGCCATCCAGATGCCCCATCGCCGGGATGATGGTCAACAGCCCCAGCGACACCTGGGCGACCAGCAGCGCCAGGATCACGATGTCGGCACGGCTGGAGGTGGCCCGCACACGCGGGTTGGTCAGGCGGCGATGCAGCAGCATGGCGCCGCCGGTCAGGCACATCAGCCCAGCGATGCCGCCGACGATGATGGCGATGATCTGCTTGCTGCCGGCGCTGATGAACGGTGCATAGACCCAGTGCGGGGTGAGCAGGCCGACCAGGTGCCCGAAGAAGATCACCAGGATGCCGATGTGGAACAGGTTGCTGGCGAGGCGCATCTGTCGCTTGGAGAGCATCTGGCTGGAGCCGGTCTTCCAGGTGTACTGGCCATGGTCGAAGCGCAGCAGGGAGCCGGCCAGGAAAATGGTGCCCGCCACGTAGGGATACAGGCCGAACAACAGTTCATTGAGATAGTTCATGACGGCAGGCTCCTGACTTAGTGACCTGGGGCGGCGTTGACGGTGGATGGAACGATGCGGATCGGCACGTCTTCCTGGAACTGGCGCTTGAGCTCCGCCTGACGACGGCCGGTGGCGGACTGCAGTGCGCAATCCTCATCGGAGGTCGCGTTGAAGCGTACGGCTTCTTCTTCCCACACCGCGTCGAGGGCGGCGGGGGTATCGTCGCGCGCTTCCTGGCTGACGGCCTCGGTGTGCTCGTCGATGGCGGCGTCAGCGCCGACCATGGCCAGCAGCGCGGTGGGCACTAGCGTATAGTCGGACTCGCGTTCGCGCAGGCGGGCGGCGAGTAACCCGAGAATGTGGGCGATGTCGCTGAGTTGCTGGGCTATGTCGGCCTCGTCACGGGTCGACAGGTATTCGAGGAATACCGGCAGGTAGTCCGGCAACTCGCGGGCGCGGAGTTCGAAGCCGGCCTGACGGTACTGTTCGAGCAGGTCGACCATGGCCTGGCCACGGTCGCGGGACTCGCCGTGGACGTGCTCGAACAACAGCAGCGAGGTCGATCGGCCCTTGTCGAACAGCGCCACGTAGTCGGCCTGCAGGTCGAGCAGGTCGGTGGCGGCGATGCGCCCGATCCAGCCATGCAACGCGGCGCGCTGAGGATGGCTCAGGTGGTCTTCGTTGGCGATGACGCTCTGCATTTCAGCGGCGGCCAGCTGCAGCTCACCGGTGGGGTAGTCGAGCAGACGGGCAAGGACGATCAGACTACGCATTGGACTCTTCCTCCGGCGCGGGACGTTTCGGTGTCGGCGTGTAATGGTTGACGGCTTCGGGCGTGGCCGGAGCCGTGGGCTCGTCATCTGGATGTGTCATCGGCTTGACCAGCGTGGCGGTTTGCTTGCGTGCGCCGAACAGGCTGGCATCGCTGTCGCCGCCGTGGCAGCCGTTGCCGAACGAGAAGCCGCAGCCGCCGCGTTCGGGGAAGGCTTCGCGGGCCTGCTCACGGTGGCTGGTGGGGATCACGAAGCGGTCCTCGTAGTTGGCGATGGCCAGGTAGCGGTACATTTCCTCGACCTGGGCTTCGGTCAGGCCCACGGCGTCGAGCACCTCCTCGGCTTTGTGGCCGTCGACCTGCTGGGCACGCTTGTACAGACGCATCGCCATCAGACGCTTGAGGGCGAGCACCACGGGTTCTTCCTCGCCGGCGGTGAGCAGGTTGGCGAGGTAGCGCACCGGGATGCGCAGCGACTCGATGTCGGGCAGCACGCCGTCGCTTTCGATATACCCGGCCTCGGCGGCGGACTGGATCGGCGACAGCGGCGGCACGTACCACACCATCGGTAGGGTGCGATATTCCGGGTGCAGCGGCAGCGCTAGCCCCCAATCCATGGCCAGCTTGTAGACCGGCGAGGCCTGGGCGGCCTTGAGCACGTTCTCGGGGATGCCGTCACGCTTGGCCTGGGCGATCACTTCGGGGTCGAAGGGGTCGAGGAAGATCTCGCGCTGGCGGTGGTAAAGGTCGCGCTCGTCGGGAGACGACGCCACTTCCTGGATACGGTCGGCGTCGTACAGCAACACGCCGAGATAGCGGATGCGGCCCACGCAGGTCTCGGAGCAGACCGTCGGCATGCCGGACTCGATGCGCGGGTAGCAGAAGATGCACTTCTCGGATTTTCCGGTTTTCCAGTTGTAATAGATCTTCTTGTACGGGCAGCCCGAGATGCACATACGCCAGCCGCGGCATTTGTCCTGATCGATCAGCACGATGCCGTCTTCCTCGCGCTTGTAGATCGCGCCACTCGGGCAAGATGCCACGCATGTCGGGTTGAGGCAGTGCTCGCATAGGCGCGGCAGGTACATCATGAAGGTGTTCTCGAACTGGCCGTAGATATCGGCCTGGATCTTCTCGAAATTCTTGTCCTTGCGGCGCTTGGAAAACTCGGTGCCGAGGATCTCTTCCCAGTTGGGGCCCCACTCGATCTTGTTCATGCGCTGACCGGTGATGGCGCTGCGCGGGCGCGCTACCGGCTGATGCTGGCCTTCGCCGGCCTTGTGCAGGTGCTGGTAGTCGAAGTCGAACGGCTCGTAGTAGTCGTCGATCTCGGGCAGGTCGGGGTTGGCGAACAACTTGGCCAGTACCCGGTAACGCCCGCCGATACGCGGCTGGATGGAGCCGTTCCTGTTGCGCAACCAACCGCCTTTCCACTTCTGCTGGTTCTCCCATTCCTTGGGGTAGCCGACGCCGGGCTTGGTCTCGACGTTGTTGAACCAGGCGTACTCGACCCCCTCGCGGCTGGTCCAGACGTTCTTGCAGGTCACCGAGCAGGTGTGGCAGCCGATACACTTGTCGAGGTTGAGGACCATGCCCACCTGTGAGCGAATTTTCATATCACGGTCTCCGCGGTAGTTATGTCTTCAACCAGTCGGCAGCGTTGCATCAGGGCCAGGCAGTTTCGCCGGCTCAGCCCGCTGCACGATGTCTCCCTGGACCCGTTGAAGCGTCTTTTCGAAAGCCACTTTGGGCTTTTCGGTGAGGCGGGTTTTTGACTCGAATCAAGTCGTCGAGCCCGCCGTTCGGTGCCGGGGTGCTGGGTACTCCCTTGGAGGTAGAATCGCCGTTCACAGCAAGTTACTGTTTCCTCGATGTTTTATGCCGGTATCTATACCTTGGGGGGTAGGCGATAAACGAGGGGAGCTCTTTGGGGGTAGGGAGAACTGCGGAAAGAGCGGGCGGGCAGCAGCAATGAAGAGAGCCGGCGGATGCCGGCTCTCTTAATCCACGCGTTTGATCAGACTGGGATCAGCACGGTGTCTCGGCATTCCTGCGGGTGTAATAGAACCAAGTCAGGCTCATGCAGATCACATAGAAGACGATGAAGCCGTAGAGTGCCGCTTCCGCTCCGCCGGTCAATGCGATGGAACTGCCGAAGGTCTTGGGGATGAAGAAGGCACCGTAGGCGGCGATCGCCGAGGTGAAGCCGATGGTTGCCGCTGATTCCTTGTCGCCCTGTTGGCGTTGCGCCGCACTATCAAGATTCGGCATAAGGCGCGCCACCTCCTGACGGAAGATCTCGGGAATCATCTGGAAGGTACTGGCATTGCCCACCCCGGTAAAGAAGAACAGCAGCAGGAACATGGCGAAGAAGCCCCAGAAAGCGCCCGGCTGGTCCTTGATGCCGAGGAAGAACAGCACCCCGGCGACACAGGCGATCATACCGGCGAACACCCACAGTGTGACCCGGGCGCCGCCGAAGCGATCCGAGACCCAGCCGGTGCCGGCACGCGACAGCGCCCCCACCAGTGGCCCCAGGAAGGCGAATTTGAGTACGTCGACCTCGGGGAACTGATTGGCTGCCAGCAACGGAAAACCAGCCGAATAACCGATGAAGCTGCCGAAGGTACCGGTATAGAGCATGCACATCAGCCAGTTGTGCTTGCGTTTGAAGATGACTGACTGATCCTTGAACGAGGAGCGCGCGCTGGCGATATCGTTCATGCCGAACCAGGCTGCCGCGGTACCGAGCAGGATGAACGGCAGCCAGATGAAGCCGGCGTTCTGCAACCACAGGCGCTGGGTGTCCCCCAGCGTCTGCGGCTCACCGCCCAGCGCACCGAAGACCCCGGCGGTGATCACCAGCGGCACCACGAACTGCATGACGCTGACCCCCAGGTTGCCCAGCCCGGCATTGAGCGCCAGGGCGTTGCCCTTCTCGCGCTTGGGATAGAAAAACGAGATGTTGGCCATGCTGGAAGCGAAGTTGCCGCCGCCGAACCCGCATAGTAGTGCCACAATCAACATGACCAGATAGGGGGTGTCCGGGTTCTGCACCGCAAAGCCGATCCACAGCGCCGGCAGCGCCAGCGAGGCGGTCGACAGCGCGGTAAAGCGTCGGCCGCCGACGATTGGCACCATGAAACTGTAGAAGATGCGCAGTGTGGCGCCGGACAAACCCGGTAGCGCGGCCAGCCAGAACAACTGGTTGGAGGTGTAGTCGAAACCCACCTGGGGCAGTTTGGCGACCACCACCGACCAGACCATCCATACGCAGAAGGCCAGCAGCAGACAGAAAATGGAGATCCACAGGTTGCGGGTGGCAATGGACTTGCCGACGCTCCCCCAGAACTCGGTGTCCTCGGGTCGCCAGTCGGTGAGTACCCGCGACTGCTCACCTTTGTGTAGCGTGTTGTCCATGGACATGCTCGTTATCTCCTGATAGTTGCTCTTGGCGACCGGGGCCCAGCGCTCCGGTTGCACCGTTTTCGTGGTTAGGTTCGGGCATCCGTCTCCCCGGTCTTCCGACGGTTTCCGCCCGGCGATTCCTGGACTTCCGGCAGGTATCGATAGCGCTCCTCCGAGAGCTCGGGGATGCGCCGGCGCTCCATGCGCCGGATCGCCATGTGCATCCAGACCAGGGAAACGGCGACGAGCACGAACATCACCATGTAGGAGGTGGTCCACACGCCCGTGAGGTCGAGTACGATTCCGAAGGTAATGGGCAGGAAAAAGCCACCCAGGCCGCCGATCATACCCACCAGACCACCGACGGAGCCGACGTGATTCGGGTAGTAGACGGGGATGTGCTTGTAGACGGCCGCCTTGCCCAGGGACATGAAGAAACCGAGCAACACCGTGAGCACTACCACGCCCCACAGAGGCATCGCCAAACTGAACTCGATCAGGCCTTCCTTGCCCTGAATAGCGTATCGAGTCTCCGGGTAGGCGAGCAGGAACAGGCATACCAGCGAGACAATGAAGGTCAGATACATTACCGCGCGGGCACCGAAACGATCGGAGAGGTAGCCGCCAAAGGCCCGGAACACGCTTGCCGGCAGCGAATACAGCGCCGTGAGAGTGCCGGCGACCGCGATGCTCACGTCGTAAGCGCCGACGTAGTAGCGCGGCAGGTAGGAGGCGAGGGCGACGAAGCCGCCAAACACGAAGAAGTAGTAGAGCGCGAAGCGCCATACCTGGGGGTGACGCAAAGGCTCGAGTTGGGTGAGTGCGGAGGTGCCATGTGCGCCGGCACGGCGACGGGCCATCGTCATCGGGTCTTCCTTGGTGAATACCCAGAAAACCACCGCCATGATCGCCAGGACCACGGCGTAGATCACCGCCGTGTGCTCCCAGCCGAGGGCGATCAGCAGAAACGGGGCACCGAAATTGGTGATCGCCGCGCCCACGTTACCGGCGCCGAAGATCCCCAGTGCGGTGCCTTGGTGCTCTTCCTCGAACCAGTAGGAGGTGTAGGCAATCCCTACGATGAACGACCCGCCGGCCAGACCCACACCGAGCGCGGCGATCAGGAACATCCAGTAGGTCTCCACATAGGAGAGCAGGAATACGCACACCGAGGTCACGAGCATGAGGATGCTGAACACCCGGCGGCCGCCGAGTTGTTCGGTCCAGATACCGAGGAAGATCCGGCTGATGGAGCCGGTCAGCACAGGGGTTGCGACCAGGATGCCGAACTCCGTCTCGCTGAGGCCGAGATCCTGCTTGATCCTCACGCCGATAATCGAAAAAATCGTCCACACCGCAAAGCACACGGTGAACGCTACAGTGCTCAGCGACAGTGCCCGATACTGATCGGGCCTCGTTACGCCTTCCAGATTCTTCATGATAGCCTTCCTGACACGAAAGAAATGATCGAGTGGGATTCAGGACGAGAACGGATAATATGCTTGACTTGTTGGCTTGCCATCGCGAGCCCTCCCGCTGGAACCTGAGGCCACCATAGGCACGGTGCACTCGACCGTTGTTGACGCGAATCAAGGGAGCTCATGGGGCGGGCGGGGTAGGCTAGCGTGGCTACCCCCTAAGAGGTAGCCAGATATTTTTATTCATCGTTTTGTTTTATAAGCATTTTTAACAAGCATGGGGTCACGCTGAGGTCCGCTGAAGCGGTAGCGAGGCATAGGTGGTAGTCCCGTCTGGAGCGCGCATGCCTCAGTCCATTACACGTTCATTGATCTTCCGGGCCGGCCTGGCCATGGTGGGGATCGTCGTTCTCGCCCTGACTAGCATGCTGGGCTCGATCATGATCGCCGAGACCGCCGGCGGCGATGCCGCTGCCATCAACCAGGCCGGCACCCTGCGCATGCAGGCCTACCGTCTGCTGAGCACGCACCTGCAGGCCCCAGTGGATGGCGAGGTGCTGCGCCAGCGGATCGAGCGCTTCGATGCCGACCTGACCAGCCCGGTCATCACTGCATTGATTCCCGACGGTCCGCAGCATCCCCTGGCCCAGCGCTATGCCAGCGTGACCGAGATGTGGCAGGACATGCTGCGTCCGGCCCTGCTGGATACCGAGGCACGTCCTCCCCAGGCGCTGGCTGACCAGATCGTCCAGTTCGTCAGCGAGATAGACAATCTGGTCGGCCAGTTGCAGCGGGAAGCCGAATCGCGCATCCAGATGCTGCGCCTGTTGCAAGGTATCGTCCTGTTCCTGACCCTGGTGCTGGTCCTCGTGGCCATGTACAAGCTGGTCAACGACGTGGTGCCGCCACTGCGCGAGCTGTTCCACGTGGTCAATCGGGTGCGTCACGGCGACTTCGCGGGACGATTGGCTTATGAAAACAACGATGAACTGGGTCTGATCTCGCGCACTATCAATCAGATGAACGAAAGTTTGTCGCGAATGTATGCGGAACTCGAGCAGCGGGTGGAGGCCAAGACAGCCGAACTCAAGCGCAGCAACGAGTCGTTGCGACTGCTCTACGAGGCCGCCCGACAGCTCAACAGCTCGACCCCGGGCAGTGAGGATTTCCGCGACGTGCTCGAGCGTCTGGAGCAGGTCACGGGCCTCGGTCCGATTACCCTGTGCTTGTCGCAGGGCGAGGCCGAGCGCGCCTATCAGCGTATTTCCACGCAGCTGGGCGATCGCCCCGATTTCTGCCAGGCCCCGGACTGCGGCCCCTGCCTGAGTGGCGAGCGTGTTCCCCCGCGGGTGCGACCGGTGGTGGTCAGCGAGTCCGACCGCCGCTATGGCGTGTTGTTGATGCAGCACCCGGCGGGAACTCCTCCACTGCGCTGGCAGATGGACCTGGTCGAGACCGTGGCGGGGCTGATCGCCACCGCTCTCTCGCTGGCGCAAAACAACGACGAGCAGCGCCGGCTGGCCCTGATGGACGAACGTGCGGTGATCGCCCGGGAGCTGCACGACTCGCTGGCCCAGTCGCTCTCTTACCTGAAGATCCAGGTGGCGCGTCTGCAGTCGCTGATCCGACAGCAGGCTTCACCGGCCGATCAGGATGCGGTCATCGATGAGCTGCGCGAAGGTCTCAGCTCGGCCTACCGCCAGCTGCGCGAGCTGCTCAACACTTTCCGCCTGAAAATGGTCGAGCCAGGGCTCGAGGCTGCGCTCAACGAGACGGTGCGCGAATTCGCCCAGCGCGGTGAAGTGAAAATTCTGTTCGATTACGAGCTGCGGCATTGCCCGCTGACCCCCAACGAGGAGATTCATGTGCTGCAGATTGTGCGCGAGGCGCTATCTAACGTGGTTCACCACGCCAGGGCAGAGAACTGCGATATCCACTTGCAGACCACCGAATCGGGGCAGGTCAGGGTGTCTATCCGTGACGATGGGGTGGGCTTGCCCGAGCAGCACGCGCGGCTCAACCACTATGGCACCACGATCATGGACGAGCGTGCGGTCGGCCTGGGCGGCACGCTCGAGATGCACAATCGCGCCGAAGGGGGCACGCAAGTAGTGCTGTGTTTCACCCCGCAGGTCACCGCCGGGAGCGAATCGGTTACTCTGCTGGGAGGCGTCCAATGAGCGAAACACGCATCCTGATCGTCGACGATCATCCGCTGTTCCGGCGCGGTGTGCGCCAACTGGTCGAGATGGACCCGGGCATGACCATCGCCGGCGAGGCATCCAACGGCGTTGAGTCTGTCGAGGCGGCAGGCCAACTCGATCTCGACCTGATCCTGATGGATCTGAATATGGCCAATGTGGACGGGCTCGAAGCCCTGCGCCAGATGCGCAGCAACGGCGTCGATACGCGGATCGTGATGCTCACCGTTTCTGATGCCGACGACGACGTGGTTGCCGCGCTGCGTGCCGGCGCTGATGGCTACCTGCTCAAGGATATGGAGCCCGAGGACTTGCTTGCACGTATCAAGGAGGCCGCCGAGGGCAAGCTGGTGATCAGTCCGCAGCTCGCCGCGATCCTGGCGGGTATCGTCAGTGGCGGCCGTGCGGCGCCCGCCGATGCGTTGTCGTCGCTGACATCGCGTGAGCTCGACATCCTGCGGGCGCTGGCCCGCGGCATGAGTAACAAGATGATCGCGCGGCGGCTCGATATCACCGAGGGTACGGTGAAGGTTCACGTCAAGAACCTGCTCAAGAAACTCGGCCTGCGTTCGCGGGTGGAGGCGGCGGTGTGGGCGGTCAATCATGAGGTTTCGTAACTAGCTACTCCTCGACCTTGCTCAGTGCCGAGTCCTTGTGCATGGCGATGTGATCGGTCTTGTCGCTCTTGATCTCGTACTGCGGTTCGTCCTCGCTGGCATGACGCCTATGTCCCTTGTATTCGGTATCGCGGGTGTGAACACGGATGACCCGACCGCTGACATGGCCCGCCTCCGAGTTCCAGCGGACGCGATCGCCTACCTTGAAACGTTTAGCCATGTTGGCCCTCCATTGCGAGGATTAGTGGAGTCGCTGCATCCAGCATAGACCTCTGTCGGATTACTGAATATCGACGGCATCGCCACGGCGGTCGAACGCCAGGAAGTTATCGATGCTGCCCATCTGCAAGGCTTCGACCATACGCTGAAGGGGGCGTTCGGCCTCTTCGCTGGTCGGCGGGTTCGTGCCGTCACCGGCCAGGGCGGCGACAAAGACGATGTCCCAGGCCACGCCAGTGAGTCGGGATTCCACGACCAGCGATTCCATGTCGCTCAGTTCATCCAGCGTCTTGTCGACGCACAGGGCCGGTGTCAGTACGCCGCCTTCACCCTGTTCGAAGCGTTCGCTCTGCTGGGCGTCAGGGTTGTCGGGCAGTTCGGCCCTGGCGAAGACGAACAGTAGGCGCTGGGGGGCGGGCTGGCTGTGCACTTCGGTTAGAAGCTCTGTGTAGCTGGCAATCGCCATATGGCTTTCCTCAAGAGAATGTTGGCTGGCAGCGCGTGATTTAACACGCGACATAGCCCCACACTGACCGGTCCGGCTTATGGCTTTGATGACTTCAATCAATGTTGGTTGGATATCTAACGAGACTGCGTAAAAAAACACTGTTTTAGGAGTAAGATATGCAGCAATTCTCCTGTGCGCCACTTATGCGCGACAAGAGGCACCAGGGCAACGACGCCGAGCGTGGTTCTTTTAGGGTATTGCCAAAGGGTTGCAGAGATGCCGCATGGCAGTCGATAGCTATTGGTGCAAGACTTTCTTAGTGACCTATCCGGCCCTGCCAACACCATGGACATACTCAATCTCGTTTTTCTGCTCACCCTGGCCGTTGGCGTCAGCCGAATACTGGCCAACATCATCCCCTTGCCCCTGCCTATCCTGCAGATCCTGATGGGTTGCCTGCTGGCTTCACCGCTTTTCGGGATGGAAGTCGAGCTGGACCCCGAGATCTTCATGATGCTGTTCATTCCGCCGTTGCTGTTCTACGACGGCTGGAAGATTCCCAAGAAGGAGTTCACCGATCACGGCGGGCAGATCGCCGCCATGTCGCTGCTGCTGGTGCTGGTCACTGTGGTGGCGGTCGGTTACTTCATCCACTGGCTGTTGCCTTCGATTCCGCTGGCGGCCAGTTTCGCGCTGGCCGCGATCCTGTCGCCCACCGATGCGCTGTCGGTGATCGCCATCGCCCAGGGGCGCCTGCCGCGCCATATGTCGCACCAGCTGGAAGGCGAGGCGATGATGAACGACGCCACGGGGCTGGTCTCGTTCAAGATAGCCATCGCGGCCGCCATGACCGGCGGCTTCTCGTTGCTCTCCGTGTCCGGCGAGTTCCTGATGGTGGCGTTGGGTGGCCTGCTGATCGGTGGCGCGCTGAGCTGGACGGTTGGCAAGATCAAACAGTGGATGACCGCGCGCAACCTCTATGATCCGGCCACCTACGTGGTCACCATCCTGTTGCTGCCGTTCGCGGCGTTCTACCTTGCCGAGCATGCCGGCATGTCGGGCATTCTCTCGGCGGTGGCCGCCGGCATGGTGCAGAGTCGTGTCGACATGCTGCCGGTGAAAACCAGCACCCGCATCCTAAATCGCAGCATCTGGGAAATGCTCGACTTCACCTTCAACGGCGTGGTGTTCCTGCTGCTCGGGCTGCAGTTCCCCGGGATCGTCGAGCGTGTGTGGGCGGATTCCGCCACGCAGAGCTACGCGATGGGTACGCTGGTGCTCTACGCCGTCGTGCTCATGGCGCTGCTGCTGGCGATCCGCTTTGCCTTCATCTATGCCTACCACTGGATCGAGACCCGCCTGCTCAAGCCGCGAGCCAAGGGCGGAGAGAACCAGCCGCTGCTGTTGATCACCACTCTTAGCTCGGTGGCCGGCGTGCGTGGGGCAATTACCCTCGCCGGCGTGCTTTCGGTGCCGTTGTTCATCAATGGCGCGTCTTTTCCCGGGCGCGATCTGATGATCTTTCTGGCGGCCGCGGTGATTATCCTGTCGTTGCTGATCGGCGCGCTGGGCATTCCCTACTTTTTGAAATTCCTGTCGCTGAACGACCTCAAGGAGCACGAACGCGAGTTGCTGAAGGCACGGCAGATCGCCTCCCAGGCCGCTGTCGACTGGCTGGAAGAGTGGTCAAAGGCACAATCGAGCGACGAGCCCGAACCGAAAGGATCGGTGACGGCCCGGATCATCGATTCCTATCGTCAGGAAATGCAGGCGATGGCGATGGAGCGTGACGATCGGGCCGACCAGGCGCATCAGCTTCACCAACTGGAAACGGATTTGCGCATCCGAGCCATTCAAGCCCAGCGCAAGGAACTCTATCGGTTGCGCAAGCGGCGGCATATCGATGAACAGATGCTGCAGACCCTGATTCGCGAACTGGATTACGAAGAGGCTGCGCTTCAGTAGGCATGGGAAAGCCAGTCGCCATGGCGACTGGCTTTTTCGTCAGGATCAGCGGCCGTGTGTCGATGGCCGGCGAGGGGAGAGTGGCTCAAGCCGCATGAGGCGGGCGTGCCCGAAGTGCTCGTAGTGACGCCGCTCGGCGGGCACGCCGAGTTCTTGCAGCGCCTCGTCGATCGCGGTCATGAAGCCCTGTGGATTGACGAAATAGCATTCGGGCGAATCGTCGGGTAGGTAGCGTCCAGCAACTCGCGGTTGACGCGGCCGATGTGGTCGGCCCGGTCGTCCCGTTCCCCCCGTTCGTAGAGTGTCACCGATGTCGATGTGCCGGGGTAACTGGTCGGGTGGTAAACCGTGCCGAACGAAATTGCCCCACTGATGTGGGGCAATTCGTTGGCAGGTGAGTCGCTGGCTTCAGCCTTCCACTTTGGCCTGCACGCTGTCGTTGCCTTCGTCGTCCAGCCAGTCGATGTGGTGCATCTTGCGCACGATGACGAACTCGTCACGGTTGGAGCCCACGGTCCCGTAGTAGTTGAAGCTGTAGGACAACTGGGCGTAGCCGCCGATCATGTGGGTTGGTTTGGGGCAGACGCGGGTCACCGAGTTGTGGATACCGCCACGGGTGCCGGTCACTTCCGATCCGGGCACGTTCACGATGCGCTCCTGGGCGTGGTACATCATCGCCATGCCGTTCTTGACCCGTTGGCTGACCACCGCCCGGGCGGCTATCGCGCCGTTGGCGTTGTACAGCTCGATCCAGTCGTTGTCCTCCACGCCGATGGCACGTGCATCGTCCTCGGACAGCCAGACGATGGGGCCACCGCGCGACAGCGTCAGCATCAACAGGTTATCGCTGTAGGTGGAGTGAATGCCCCACTTTTGGTGCGGGGTGATCCAGTTCAGCGCGATCTCCGGGTTGCCGTTGCTCTTGTGCTCCGTGATGCCGGTCATCGCCTTGGTGTTGATCGGCGGGCGGTAGACCAGCAGGCTCTCGCCGAAGGCACGCATCCAAGGGTGGTCCTGATAGAACTGCTGGCGGCCGGTCACGGTACGCCACGGAATCAACTCGTGGACGTTAGTGTAGCCCGCGTTGTACGACACGTGCTCGTCCTCGAGGCCCGACCAGGTGGGACTGGAGATAATCTTGCGCGGCTGAGCGACGATGTCGCGGAAGCGGATCTTCTCCTCGTGCTTGGGCAGCGCCAGGTGGGCGTGCTCGCGGCCGGTGATCTTGGACAGCTCATTCCAGGCCTTGACCGCCACGTTGCCGTTGGTCTCGGGGGCCAGCGTCAGAATCATCTCGGCGGCATCGATGGCCGTCTCGATGTTCGGACGGCCTGCGGCCGGACCCTCGGTCTTGCGCTGGTTGAGCTTGCCGAGCAACTCGACCTCGGGCTGGGTCTGCCAACTGATGCCCTTGCCGCCGTTGCCCAGGGTGTCGAGCAGCGGACCCACCGAGGTGAAGCGCTCATAGGTCGCCGGATAGTCACGCTGCACCGCGATCAGGTGCGGCAGGGTCTTGCCGGGAATCGGCTCGCACTCGCCTTTCTTCCAGTCCTTGACTTCGGCCTGGGCCAGCTCGGCCGGGGAGTCGTGCTGCATGGGCAGGGTGACGATATCGGTCTCTTGGCCCAGGTGGCCCTCGCAGGCCTTGGAGAAGGCCTTGGCGATGCCCTTGTAGATGTCCCAGTCGCTGCGCGCTTCCCAGGCAGGGTCGGTGGCGGCGGTCAGCGGGTGGATGAACGGGTGCATGTCCGAGGTGTTGAGGTCATCTTTCTCGTACCAGGTCGCCGTCGGCAATACCACGTCAGAGTACAGGCAGGTGGTGGACATGCGGAAGTCCAGGGTCACCAGCAGGTCGACCTTGCCCTCCGGGGCATCATCGTGCCAAGTGACTTCCTCGGGCAGCGTACCGTCCGTGTCGCCCAGATCCTTGCCCTGCAGGCCATGCTTGGTGCCCAGCAGGTACTTGAGCATGTACTCGTGGCCCTTGCCGGAGGAGCCGAGGAGGTTGGAGCGCCACACGAACATGTTGCGCGGGAAGTTCTGTGGGCTGTCCGGGTCCTCGGCGGCGAAGCGCAGGTTGCCGCTCTTGAGCTGGGCAACCACATAATCGGCCGGCTCGAGGCCGGCGACGCGGGCGGCCTCGGCGAGCTGCAGCGGGTTGGTGTCGAGCTGCGGCGCGGAGGGCAGCCAGCCCATGCGCTCGGCGCGCACGTTGAAATCGACCAGGCTTCCCGTGAAGTCCTCGCGACGCGCCATGGGCGAGAGCAGCTCGCTTATTTCGAGCTTCTCGTAGCGCCACTGGCTGGAGTGATTGTAGAAGAACGAGGTGCCGTTCATGTGGCGCGGCGGACGCTGCCAGTCGAGGCCGAAGGCCAGCGGAGTCCAGCCGGTCTGCGGGCGCAGCTTCTCTTGGCCCACGTAGTGCGCCCAGCCGCCGCCGCTCTGGCCGATACAGCCGCACAGGATCAGCATGTTGATCAGGCCGCGGTAGTTCATGTCCATGTGGTACCAGTGGTTCATACCGGCACCAACGATGATCATGCTGCGCCCCCGGGTCTTGTCGGCGGTATCGGCGAATTCGCGCGCAAGGCGGATGGCCTGGGCGGCGGGCACGCCGGTTATCCGCTCCTGCCAGGCGGGGGTGTACGGACGCACCTGGTCGTAGGCGGTGGCGCCGTCGTCCTCGCCCTCGGTGCCCAGGCCGCGGTCGATACCGTAGTTGGCGACCATCAGATCGAACACGGTCACCGCCAGCACCTCGCGACCGTCGGCCAGGGTCAGGCGCTTGGCCGGCAGGTTGTGATAGAGCACGTCGTTGCCAGCGACATGATCGAAATGTTCGTGGGCAATGCCGCCGAAGTAGGGGAAACCGACCCTGGCGACGCTGTCGTGGCTCTCGTCCAGCGACAGCTGCAGGGAGACCTCATTGCCCTCGGCGTCGAGCGGCTCGAGGTTCCAGCGACCCTTGCCGCCTTCCTTTTCACCCCAGCGGAAGCCGATGGAGCCGCGCGGTACCACCAGGCGATTGCCGGTCTCGTCCCAGGCCACGGTCTTCCAATCCGGGTTGTTGTCCTGGCCCAGGTTGGCGTCGAAGTCGCTGGCGCGCAGCTGCTTGCCGGGCGCAAAGCTGCCATCCTCACGGGCCTCCAGCTCGACCAGGAACGGCATGTCGGTATAGCGACGCACGTAGTCGGTGAAATAGGCGCTGGGCTTGGCGAGGTGGAATTCCTTGAGGATCACGTGGCCCATGGCCATCGCCAGTGCCGCGTCGGTGCCCTGCTTGGGGCTCAGCCACTCGTCGCACAGCTTGGCGACCTCGGCGTAGTCCGGGGTAATGGCCACGGTCTTGGTGCCCTTGTAGCGCACCTCGGTGAAGAAGTGGGCGTCGGGTGTGCGCGTCTGCGGGACGTTGGAGCCCCAGGCGATGATGTAGCTGGAGTTGTACCAGTCGGCGGACTCGGGCACGTCGGTCTGCTCGCCCCAGGTCTGCGGCGAGGCCGGCGGCAAATCGCAGTACCAGTCGTAGAACGACAGGCACACCCCGCCGATCAGCGACAGGTAACGTGCGCCGGCGGCATAGGAGACCATCGACATCGCCGGGATCGGTGAGAAGCCGATGATGCGGTCGGGGCCGTACTGCTTGGCGGTGTAGACGTTGGACGCCGCGATCAGGGTTTCCAGCTCGTCCCAGTCGGCGCGCACGAAGCCGCCCATACCGCGAACCTTCTTGTACTGCGCGGTCTTCTCGGGGTTCCCGACGATGGAGGCCCAGGCCAGCACCGGATCGACGTGCTGGGCCAGCGCCTCGCGCCACAGCTTGATCAGGCGCTTGCGCACCAGCGGGTACTTGAGACGGTTGGCGCTGTAGATATACCAGGAGTAGCTGGCCCCGCGCGGACAGCCGCGCGGTTCGTGGTTGGGCAGGTCGGGACGGGTGCGCGGATAGTCGGTCTGCTGGGTTTCCCAGGTGACCAGGCCATTCTTGACGTAGATCTTCCAGCTGCACGAGCCGGTACAGTTCACCCCGTGGGTGGAGCGCACGATCTTGTCGTGCTGCCAGCGGGCGCGATAACCGTCTTCCCAGTCGCGGGTTTCGTCACGGGTCTCGCCATGGCCATTGGCAAATGCCTCTCGGGGCTTGCCCAGATACTGCAGTCGGTCGAGGAAATGGCTCATTATATCTTGCCTCTATGGAGTCCGGTCAGGAGTCAGGGAGTCGTCTCGGTCATATCGCCGGGGCCAATGAGGTATGGCTGCGCCAGCAGGCTTGCCATGGCGAACCTCCCATGCATGAACTGAACCCACCATAAGGAACCTACGTCGGGTCGATTTTGATTTCAGTCAAGTTGGGTAGCGAACTCCTTCGCTTACCTCGCAATATCACCCGGACTACCTCTAAAGGGTTATCGGGGGCTAAGCGGGGGTTGGGTAACATCGTGCTCATGATGTTGCGTAACCCCCGCAGGAAGGAGAAATACGCCATGACCCGCATTGCCACGCTGAGCGAATCGCGCGATAGCTGCCACAACTGTCGTCTGCGCACGCTGTGCCTGCCCGACAATCTGCCGAAGGAAGACATCGGGAAGCTGGAAGGGATCGTGCAGCGTCGCAAGCCGGTATCCCGGGGGGGCTATCTATTCCAGGCCGGGCAGCGTTTCAACTCGATCTATGCGGTGCGCACCGGGGCCGTGAAGACGTCGACCCTGATGGCCAATGGCGACGAACATATCTCGGGATTTCACCTGCCGGGCGAAGTCATTGGCCTCGATGCCATCGTCTCGCGGGATCACCCGTCGAGCGCGATCGCCCTGGAAACGGCCAGTATTTGCGAGATTCCTTACGCCGAACTGGAAACCCTGAGCGAACGCACGCCGGCCCTGCAGCATCGGCTGATGCGCATCATGAGCCGCGAACTGCTCGCCGAGCAGAGCACCAATCATCTACTGTCGCGTCGTTCCGCTGAACAGCGCCTGGCCGTCGTGCTGATCAAGTTCTCGGAGCGCTTCGCCGATCGTGGCCTCTCGGCGTTGCGCTTTCGCTTGCCGATGTCGCGCCTCGACCTGGGCAACTACCTGGGCCTGGTGCCCGAGACCATGAGCCGCACCTTCCGCCGCCTGGAGGAGCAGGGCCTGGTCAGCATCGCCGGAAAGGAGATCGAGATCGTCGATAGCGGCGCGATGAAGGCACTGGCATTCGGCGCAGAAGGTTCACAGACGGCGCGGACCTGAGCGGGAGCGCGATGCATCTCATGGCGGCGTGACTTCAGTCAACCTGGCCGTCCGCAGCGGGCGCTAGAGTGAGTCTGGATATACTCGCTCTGGTAATCGAAATGACCCGCTTCCTCAATCCTGTTCTTCTCGGTAAGCATGATCGTCCGGCTCCGGATTATGGGATCTTTCCCAGCCTGGTCCGCTTTCCTGCAAAGCTCACAGCAGACGACTACCGGCTGGCGGCGCATGGCAGTAACGAAGACCCCATCCCCAAACCATTGACGGCTCATGTGCATGTGCCCGCCAGGTTGGGCCACGAGGTCAATGGGGCGGCTCGCTATCTATCTTACCTCAAGCATGAAATAGCGCTTCAGGGGAGCCTGTTTGATGTCGACCGCTGCATCGAGCAACTTGTTCTGACCGGGAATGGCGCGGGGTGCCTTGGCGATGACCAGTTGGCCGGCCTGATGACCGAGTTGCGTCGCCATTTCGGGCTGAAGCGCAGCCGCGACAGGGACTTTTCGCTGCGCACCGGGCCGAACCGTCTGTCGCCGCAACGCTTGGCCGATTTGATTGCCCTTGGCTTCAACCGGTTCAACATCGATATACGGGATGCCGGGGCCGCGGCGATAGAGCGCCTGGTCGAGATCCAGGCCGCGTCTCGCCAAGCTTATCTTCACCCGCCCACTCTCGAGTTGGCGCTGCGGCTGCCTGGACGGACGCCCGCTGGTTTCTCGGCGCTGCTCGAACGCTTGGTATGCCTACGTCCCGAGCTATTACCCTGTCTCGCGATGTAGGTCACGGCACAGCTGACTGGCCAAGGGGCTCTGGCGGTTCAGTGCCGGGCGATCAGGGCGGCACGCCCGAGCGTAGCGAGACCTTGGCCCTCCTTGTACAAGGTATAGAACGCCTGGTGGCGGAGGGCTACGTACATACAGGCATGGGGCGGCTTGTCCTTTCCAGCGATACGTTGGTAGCAGCGCAACGCCGTGGGTGGTCGCAGCGCTGCCTCGAGGACTATCACCTCCACGGCGATGCCGACTGTATCGGGTTCGGTGTTGGTGCGATCAGCCATGTCGCCGATGGGTACTACCAGAATGGACGAAAATTACCGGACTATTATGCCCGCCTAGACGCCGGCGAGTTGGCCATCTGCCGGGGCTATGAGCTGAACGCCGATGACAGAGTGAGGCGCGATGTCATCCAACGCCTCATGGGAAGCGGCGACGTCCCTTATACGGCTATCGAGAAACGCCATCGCATCGTGTTTCGCAACTATTTCGCCCCCGAGCTGCTGGCCCTGCAGGAGATGGCCGGCGATGGTCTGGTCGACATCCGACGTGATCGTATTGCACTGACGCCACCGGGACGGTTACTGCCGAACCGTCTCGCCATGGTCTTCGACGGCGCCTTCAGCGAATCGAAACCGCGGTACTTGCAGATGGTTTGAAGATGGTTTGATCGGCGCTGCCACGTTGACATCGTGCGGAGGGCGCCGTTGTCTTGAAGGGGACGGCGGTTGACGATGAGTTATCAATGCTCGGGGGCGCGCGGGGCCTGAAAAATGTCGCTGTTGCTATCGCCATGTACCGTCAGGAAGCCTACGAGGCCTTTCTCGACACGGGCCAGGGCGTGGTCCACCAACGTATATTTACCTGGATAATCGACCTTGAACTCGACCATGGCGGTGCTGCCTGGGGGGACTGAGATGGTCTGCACATCGGTCAGCGGAGGACTGGTCAACGATCCTAGGTTGTAAACCTTGTCGAAGGTCTCACCGATGATATGAAAACTGGACGTTTTGTTGGGGCCGCCGACGCCGAAGAAGATACGCACGGTTTCGCCGACTCTGGCTTCCATCTTGTGGATGCCGGTTAATGCGCCAACCGCGCCGTTGAACGTGAAATAGTCGGGTCTTTCGGCGAGTAGTTTGTCGAGCGAAAATGCTTGAAGACCTGAGCTACCGTGCGGCTCTCGGGTATAGATTTCGCCCTGCATCACATAGAACTCTCTGTCTACCGGCGTCAGACCTCCTTCGGGCTCGACCAGGATCATGCCGTACATGCCGTTGGCGATATGCTGAGCTACCATCGGCGTCGCGCAGTGATAGACATAAAGCCCCGGCTTCAGGGGCTTGAAGGTAAAACGCCTGGATTGCCCCGGAGCGACTTGTGTAACCTTGCCGCCGCCACCGGGGCCGGTAGCGGCATGCAGGTCTATCGAGTGGATATGATGGCTGCTTGCGTCATTGGTCAGATTGACGGTGACTGTGTCGCCCACCCGAACACGCAGAAAGGGACCGGGTACCTTGCGATTGAAGGTCCAGTATGTGTAGCTTGAGTCATCCGCAAGGTGGCCGGTGGCCTCGCTGGCTTCCAGATTCAGTGTGACATGCCGGGGGG
The DNA here is from genome assembly GCF_029544075.1 of Chromohalobacter canadensis. Classification (GTDB taxonomy): domain Bacteria; phylum Pseudomonadota; class Gammaproteobacteria; order Pseudomonadales; family Halomonadaceae; genus Chromohalobacter; species Chromohalobacter canadensis_A. The sequence continues at coordinate 362,591 of NZ_JAJQJH010000001.1, forward strand.
CGCGCGTGCCGACAGGCCGGCCCACTGCAGTAGGGGACTGTGAAATGGTGGCCGTATCGCCGCCAGGCCCTTCCTGTTTGGCCCCTTTCTGTTCTGTCTCTTTCCGTTCTCTTTCTTCCTGTTTGGGATCAACGATGAACCGGCCGGTCATGCCCATAGACTTGTGACCGGGCAGGGAGCAGTGATACTCGAATGTCCCGCTGTGGTCGGCTTTGAAGACGATCGTGGTTGTCGCCCCTTGGGTACCGATACGCTCCGAATCGACATTGAATTCGGACACCACGATATCGTGAATTGCGCCATCCCCGTTGATCAGCTCGATCTGGACGATAGCGCCCTCGGGAGCGTTGAGATCGGGATTGACCTGCCCCTTGATAGCACCGCTTTCGCCGACGAAGGCCCAGTGGTCGTCGACGATAGCCGTGCGCAATGTGTAGCTTACGTCCGGTGCCGCATCGCTGGAAACGTCGCGACTTTCTTGCGCCGCGAGGCTCGTATCGAACACCAGTCCGATCAGGAAGAAAAGTATGCAAGCGATCGACTGGCGAGGGGCTGCATTCATCAAGGTCTTATCCTTGCTGAGACGAACTTGAAATATGCCCGAAAAATAACACTCCAAGGGGGCTCCATGATTGATTCGACTCAAGGAAGCTCGACTTCGGGTTCGCCGATTTTCAGACAGAGCGTAGCCAGGAAAGCGGATGGTGATTGATGGCTACCCCGACGATATACATGAAGATGGCGATCGCGACGAGTGCCGCCGCGGCGCGGATAGTCGGCGTCCTGCCGCGCTTGATGGCCAGGGTGCCAATGATGATGTAGGCCACCAGGCCGACCAGCTTGGCCGCCAGCCACGGGTGCTGGGTAGGCCAGGCTTTCGACATGGCCATCAGTGTGATACCCGCCGCCAGCAGTACCGTATCGATTAGATGCGGCAACACCTTCACCCAGCGCTGCCGACGTCGCGGCGACTCCCTTACCGACCACCAGGCGCGCAGGCTGAATAGCGCCAGACTGAGAGCGGCGGCGGTGATGTGGATCTGCTTGATCAGGGAATAGTCCATACTAATTCTCAGTACGAAGGAGTGGCGGTGGCGGACGCTCAATCGCGACGGACTCGAAATACGACGCGAGTCGCGAGACCAGCAGATCCAAGGCATGGTCCGAGGGGGCGCCAGCCGGAGGCCGTGCCTGGTTCGGATTGAGGCACTTTTGAAGAACATAATGGCGTACACCGCAATCGGCCAGTGACATGGCCAGCCTCTCCAGGTCGCGCAGCGAAAAGGTACGCCAGTGTAGGGACGTGCGGCACTCCAGCTCGATCCTGCTATCCAGCAACAGTGCCAGACTCTGCATATTGCGGTGCCATATACCTTTCTTTTCGCGGGTGTGGCCGGCCTTCATGCTCCAGCCTCTGATGTCGAGTCTTACCCAATCCAGCCAGGGAAGCGCCTTGGACAGGCGCTTCGGGTAGAGGCCTGTCGTGTGCAACCCGGTGTCGAAATCGCGAGACTTGATGTCGTGTAGCGCCGTAGGTAGTTCGTGGTGAAGCGTCGGTTCGCCACCACCGATCACCACCCCATCCAACAGGCCATGCCGACGATCGAGCAAAGCGCATACGTCTCGCCATTCATATGGCTTGTTGCGCTGGTGTGGCGTCATTCGCACGTTGTGGCAATACCCACACCTTGGCGAGCCGTCCCGCAGGAATATCGCACAGGCTCGACGCTTGGGAAATTCCTGTGTCGTCAGTGGTACCAGGCCAACGATCGGCAGGGAGGCGGAAGAGACATTGATAAACATGGGGTTTTCCATATGTGTCATGGCTCTTGTGGTCGGAGACGGGGGCGACTTCGAGGGAGAAGGATGAACCCTGGGGACTCGGAGTCCTCGATATATCAGCTGAGAGCCGCCTTCTGGTGGCTGTTGTCCATGCCGGGACGGCCGTGCCAGAAGCCGTCGCAGATATCGGCATCGACCAGAGCCAATGGGTCGGGCGTGGGTTGCTCGCCCCGTCGCGCGGCGTCGAAAGCGGCGACTACCTTGGCCATGCCTTCGGCGCGGGGGCTCAGGTGTGCCACGCCGACGCCCATATCGGCCATGTCGCCTACCTCGTGGCGCAGATCCTGGCAGGCTCCGGAAAGGGTTTGGATGCCGTTCAGCGTGAAGACCTCCTTCGACTCCTGAGAGCGCAGCGGTAGCCCTTCGGGATGCTTCTGGCACACGAACTGGCAGCGGTCCTTGGGCTTCCGGTAGCGCCGGGCGGTGAAGCAGCGCGACGACCAGGCCAACGGCAGGTGGCCGTAGGCGAACACTTCGCAGGGCTGGTCGAGTCCCTCGGCACGGCAGTCGGCGAGCAGGCGGGCCAGGTCGTCGCGCGACATCTCCACCGGGGCGTGCCAGCGCTGCATGCCGGCGCGGGCCATGACGCCGATCGTTGCCGGGTTGTAGAGGTTGAGCGCAGCCCCGGCGATGAAGGGCGCACGGGCGGCGGATAGGTGATGCAGGGCGCTCTGGTCGTTGGCCTCGATGATGAACTCGCCGTTGTCGCACAGCTTGCGCAGGTCGCGCAGATCGGCCTCGGATTCGATCAGCGTCTGGCTCGACAGCACTACCTGCTTGCCGCTCTGGGTCAGTTCGCGGCCTAGCCCTAACCAGTCGTCGAGCTTCATGTCGCGACGACGCGAGCAGACCGACTCGCCCAGGTAGACGATCTCTACCGGCCAGTCGGCGGCCTCGCGATAGAAGTTGGCGTAGCGCTCGAGGGTCCAGTAGAAGAGCACCGGGCCCAGCGACAATTGCAGCGTCTCGGGGATGGACATGACTCTCTCCTATTTCCAACTGCGTTCGTAGGCGCCCAGGGTGGTGGTCGCGCCCTCGGAGACTTCGCCGAGACCGGCTACCCAGGCGGGATCGGGATGGAAGCGCTCGGGGGTGCGTTCGAGGCGGTCGAGCGCCTGACGCCAGATATCGGCGACCTTCGAAACGTAGGCGGGGCTGCGTTGGCGCCCCTCGATCTTCACCGCACTGATGCCCAGCTCGGCAAGCTCCGGCAACAGTTCCAGAGTGTTGAGGCTGGTGGGCTCTTCGATGGCATGGTAGGTCTCGCCGCCCACCTCGAAGCGCCCCTTGCACAGGGTGGGGTAACCGGCCCGCTCACCCTCGCCGTAGCGGTCGATCAGCACGCCGTTCAAGCGCGACTCGAGCCCCTCGGTGGTTTCCTCCCAGCGCACATGGGCCGCCGGCGAGCAGACCCCGCGGGTGTTGGGCGATTCCCCGGTGAGGTAGGAGGAGAGATAGCAGCGCCCCTCGGCCATGATGCACAGGCTGCCGAAGGCGAATACCTCGAGCTCCACCGGGCTCTGCCTGGCCAGGTCGCGCACTTGGGTGATGGAGAGTACCCGTGGCAGCACGGCGCGTGTGATGCCGAACTGGTCGTGATAGAAGCGTAGCGCCTCATGGCTGGTGGCCGAGCCCTGTACCGAGAGGTGGCGGGCCATGTCGGGATGGCGCCGGGCAGCGTAGTCGAGTAGCCCCATGTCGGCCAGGATCAGCGCGTCGACGCCGAGTTCGGCGGCCTGATCCACGGCGCGGGTCCACTGCACCCAGCCGTCGGGCTGCGGATAAGTGTTGATGGCGCAGAACACCCGCGTACTACGGGCATGAGCGTAGTCGATACCCTCGCGAGCGCGCTTGTCGGTGAAGTTGAGGCCGGCGAACTGTCGGGCGTTGGTGGCGTTCTGGAAGCCGAAATAGACGGCATCGGCGCCTTCGTCCACGGCCCGTTTCAGGGCGGGCAGGTTGCCAGCCGGGCAGACGAGTTCCATGTCGCTCTCCTCGTGGTTTCAAAGCCCGACCATTTTAGTCGAGTATTCGACGTCGACTGTTGATTCTGGTCATGGCGAAGTGTGGTTCGTGAATGATGGCTCAGTCGCGCAGTTCGAGCCTTTCGAAGGTGGGGCGTAGCGTCGTGAGTAGCGATTCCAGGGCCTCGCCGTCAGGGCGTCGTGGCGGTGGGGTGGCATAGCTGGGGTCCAGGCACTGCCCCGTGCGCGCCAACTGGATGGCATAGCGAGCGACGCCGCGTTCGGCGAGATCGAGCGCCAGCCGCTGCAGGCTCGCCAGGTCGAAATCGCGCCAATGCACCGTGGTGCGGCACTCGAAGGGAATGCCGCTCTCCAGCAGCAATGCCAGGCTGCGCTCATGGGCGGCAGCCATGCCGGGGCGACCGACGATGCGGTCGAAATCGGCGTCGGCTCCCTTGACGTCCAGTCCCACCCAGTCGAGCCAGGGCAACAGTGCCTGCAAGCGCCGTGGATAGACCCCGGCGGTATGCAGCCCCACCTTGAAGCCCAGGGTGCGGGCCCGCTCGGCGGCTGCGGGAAGGCCGGCATGCAGCGTGGGCTCGCCACCGCTGAACACGACGGCTTCCAGCAGGCCCTGGCGGCGTTCGAGAAACGCCTCGATCTTGGCCCACTCCTCGGGGGTGGCCTTGCGCGGTTCGAGCATCTGCGGGTTGTGGCAGTAGCCACAACGCAGCGGGCAGCCCTGCAGAAAGATCACACAGGACAGGTGGTCGGGGTAGTCCAGGGTGGTCATGGGCGTGAGGCCGGCCACGGGCAGCCGTAGCCGGTGAGTATCGGTGTCGGTCATGGCCTATCCCGGCCGGGCGCCTGTGGACGCCCGGCATCGTGGTGGGTTCAGAAGGAGGCGGCGCGCTCGCTGAAGTGGCGACGCTCGCGGTGTTCGGACTGCTTGCCGCGGTTGAACTGGCTGACCGGGCGATGGTATCCCATCACGCGAGTCCAGACCTCGCAGCGCTGGCGCTGTTCGGTAGGCAGGTTCTCGATGGAGTGGTCGGAGTGGTTCATGCAATGCTCCTTCTCAGGTTGAGGGTGCCTCAGGCCGGGGTCGCGGCCTGGGAGGCGCGTCTTGCCAGAAGCGCGTCGTCGCACGTCGGGCAGAACTCGTGTTCACCGGCCAGATAGCCGTGTACCGGACAGATCGAGAAGGTCGGTGTCACGGTGAGGTAAGGCAGCCGGAAGCGTGATAGGGCGGTGTGCACCAGTTGCTTGCAGGCCCGTGCCGAGGAAAGTTTCTCGCGCATGTAGAGATGCAGCACGGTGCCGCCGGTATAGCGGGTTTGCAGCGGATCCTGGTGGAGCAGCGCCTCGAAGGGGTCGTCGGTGAACCCCACCGGCAGCTGGCTGGAGTTGGTGTAGTAGGGGGCCTCTGGCGTACCGGCCTGGAGAATGCCGGAAAAGCGTTTCCGGTCTTCCCTGGCGAAACGATGGGTAGTGCCCTCGGCCGGGGTCGCCTCCAGGTTGTAGAGGTGGCCGGTGCTTTCCTGGAACTCGCGCATCCGCTCGCGGACGTGATCCAGCAGTTCCAGGGCCAGTTGCTGACCTTCCGGGGCGGCGATATCGAAGCGGTCGGCACTGAAGTTGCGCACCATCTCGTTGAGGCCGTTCACACCCAGCGTCGAGAAGTGGTTGCGCAGCGTGCCCAGGTAGCGCTGGCTGTAGGGGTATAGGCCGTCGTCCATCCACCGCTGGATGCACTCGCGCTTGATCTCCAGGCTGTCGCGGCCCAGTTCCAGCAGCCGGTCCAGCTCTTTGAGGAGCCCCGCCTTGTCATCGGCGAAGCGGTGCCCCAGGCGCGCGCAGTTGATCGTCACCACGCCCAGCGAGCCGGTCTGCTCGGCGCTGCCGAACAGGCCGTTACCGCGTTTGAGCAGTTCGCTGAGGTCGAGCTGCAGCCGGCAGCACATGGAGCGCACCATGTGCGGCTCCAGGTCAGAGTTGAGTAAGTTCTGGAAGTAGGGAAGGCCGTACTTGGCGGTCAGCGCGAAGAGCCGCTCGGCGTTGTCGCTCTCCCAGTCGAAATCCGCGGTGATGTTGTAGGTGGGGATCGGGAAGGTGAAGACCCGGCCGCGGCAGTCGCCCTCCTCCATCACTTCCAGGTAGGCGCGGTTGAGCAGATCCATCTCGGCCTGTAGCTCGCCGTAGGTGAAGGGCTGCTCTTCGCCGCCGATGACCGGAACCTGATCGCGCAGGTCCTGCGGGCAGATCCAGTCGAAGGTGAGGTTGGTGAAGGGTGTCTGGCTGCCCCAGCGCGACGGCACGTTAAGGTTGTAGATGAACTCCTGCACCGCTTGTTTCACCGCTGGATAGTCGAGCCGGTCCTCGCGTACGAAGGGTGCCAGGTAGGTATCGAAGGAGCTGAACGCCTGGGCGCCGGCCCACTCGTTCTGCAGGGTGCCGAGGAAGTTGACCATTTGGCCCAGGGCGCTGGATAGATGCTTGGGCGGTGCGCTTTCGGCCCGTCCCGGCACGCCCTTGAAACCCTCGGCAAGCAGGGTGCGCAGTGACCAGCCGGCACAGTAGCCGCTGAGCATATCCAGATCGTGGATGTGCAGGTCGCCCTGGCGGTGCGCTGCACCCACCGCAGCAGGATAGATCTCGTTGAGCCAGTAGTTGGCGATCAGCTTGCCCGAGGCGTTGAGGATCAGCCCTCCCAGGGAGTAGCCCTGATTGGCGTTGGCATTGATGCGCCAATCGGCGCGTTGCAGGTATTCGTTGACGGTCGAGGCGACGTCGATGGTGTGATGGCGCTGCACGGAGGGACTTGTCACCGCTTACTCCCATATATGGTATTGAGATTTTTAAAATGCACTACATGATGTGCTTCCAAGCGTAGGCGCCCCAGAGTTGAAAAGACATGATGCAGATCAGGAAAAGGACAATCGGTGGTGATACCCGCTTGAACGGGGCTGCCGGGGTCAGGTCGACCGGGGGGGAAACCGGCACACCGTATGAAGAAAGGATGACCGCAGGGGCCATCCTGTGAGGAGGGGAGTATCAGGCCGACACGCTGCCCTTGGCTTCGCTCTCGATCGACTGCGACTGTGCGCGGCCGAACAAGGCGAAGACGACCTGCCAGGCCACGGCCAGGGCGCCAATGATGAACACCACGTCACCGATGGTGCGGATCCAGCGCAGTGTCTCCAGCAGTGGCTGTTGCATGAAGGCTTCGCTGCGGGCGTACCACAAGCCCTCGCTGGCGCTGGCAATGAACTGGATCACACCCACCGGCAGCAGGCTGGTGAACAGCATCAGTGCCAGGCCGGCGTTGAGACAGCAGAAGCCGACCTTCATCAAGCGGTCGTTGAATACCAGGCCCGGCCTGATGTAGCGCAGCACCAGCAGGGTGAAGCCCAGTGCCAGAAAGCCGTAGACGCCGAACAGGGCGGCATGGGCGTGGGTCGGCGTGGTATTGAGGCCCTGGATATAGTACAGCGCGATCGGCGGGTTGATCATGAAACCGAGAACCCCGGCGCCAAGCATGTTCCAGAACGCCACACCCACGAAGAACAGTAGCGGCCACTTGATGTTTTCCATCCAGGGGGCCCGCTGCTTGAGGCGCCAGTGCTCCCAGGCTTCGTAGCCGAGCACCACCAGCGGCACGACTTCCAGCGCACTAAAGGTGGCGCCGACCGCCATGACCGGCGTCGTGGTGCCGGAGAAGTACAGGTGATGGAAGGTGCCGGGAATGCCGCCGAGCATGAACAGCGAGGCCGAGGCCAGGCTGGCGGTGGTGGCGATGCGCCGGGAGACCAGCCCCATGGTGCAGAAGATGAAGGCCAGCGCGGTGGTCGCGAACACCTCGAAGAAGCCTTCCACCCACAGGTGGACGATCCACCAGCGCCAGTACTCCATCACCGACAGATGCGTGCGCTCGCCATAGAAGAAGCCGGCGCCGTAGAACAGGCCGATGGCGGCTACCGAGGCGGTCAGCAGGGCCAGCAGATGCTTGTCGCCGGGCTGGCGCAGGGCGGGCACGATGCCACGCAGCATCAACACCAACCAAAAGGCGATGCCGGTGAACTTGCCGATCTGCCACAGGCGGCCCAGGTCGACGTACTCGTAGCCCTGGTGGCCCAGCCAGAAGTTGAGGTTTTCCGGCATGATCTGGGCGATCGCCAGGTAGTTGCCGATGAAGGAGCCGGCGACCACGACGACCAGCGCCCAGAACAGGATGTCCACGCCCAGCTTCTGGTACTTCGGATCCTTGCCGCCATTGATGATCGGGGCGAGGAACAGGCCGGCGGCGAGGAAGCCGGTGGCGATCCAGAACAGCGCGCTCTGGATATGCCAGGTACGCAGCAGCGTATAGGGGAACCAGCGGGACAGCTCGATGCCGTAGAAGCTCTGGCCTTCGATGGTGTAATGCGCGGTGGCGCCGCCCACGAACACCTGGAAGACGAACAGGCCGACCACCAGCAGCAGGTATTTGCCCAGCGCCCGCTGCGATGGTGTCAGCGCGATGCCGGTCAGAGGATCCTTGATGGGGGCCTCGGGTTCGGCCTCGTCCTCCTTGTGCAGGAACGCCCAGGTCCAGATCAACAGGCCGATACCGGCAATCAGCAGCACCACGCTGGCCAGCGACCAGAAGATGTTTTCCGCCGTGGGAACGTTGTCGATCAGCGGCTCATGCGGCCAGTTGTTGGTATAGGTCGCCACGCTTCCCGGGCGCTCGGTGGCGGCCGCCCAGGCCGTCCAGAAGAAGAAGTGGGTCAACTGCTCGCGGCGCGCGGCACTGGGCAGCGTATCCTCCTTCATGGCGTAGCTTTCGCGGGTGCTCTGTAGCGCGGGATCGTCGCTGAACAGGCGGCTATAGTAGTCGGCGGTCTGGGCCATGGCCCGGGCGCGTCGCTCGGAGACGGTCACCGTGTCGCTGGCGGCATCCAGGGTATTGGTGCGATACGCCTGTTTGAGTTCGAACTCGAGCTGGTTTTGCTCGCTTGGACTCAGCGAGGCGTAGGACGCGCCATAGGTCTCCTCGGCAGCCAGTTCCAGCCAGGCCATCAGCTCGCGATGCAGCCAGTCGGCCGTCCAGTCGGGGGCCTGATAGGCGCCATGTCCCCAGATCGAGCCGAGCTGCATGCCGCCGACGGACTGCCAGGCGGTCTGGCCGTCGAGGATGTCGTCTTCGGTCATCAAGAGTTCGCCATTCGTCGCCACCACTTGGTCGGGGATCGGGGGTGCCTGGCGGTAGACCTCCTTGCCGAAAAAGCCCAGCAAGGCGAAGGTGACGCCCAGGACGATCAGCAGCAGGCCCCAGAGCTTGCGGTAATTAGCCATGCCGAGCCTCCTGCACCAAGGCCTGTTCGAACAGGACGTCGTTTTCCAGCTGCATGTGTTGGACCAGGTCCTCGCGGAATTCGCGCAAACCGTCGTATAGCGCACGCCAAGTCGTGCAGGCGTCCGCGGGCGCCTGGAGATCGCGCGTCAGCACCATCACCTGATCCAGCGCTTCATGGTGTTCGTCATGCTCGAAACGCATGACGGCAATGGGGCCACGGGCGGCGCCGCCACGCTTGATCCTCGGGAACAGCACGCTCTCTTCCTTTTGCATATGGCTTTCCAGTGCCTGATGCAGCTCTTCGAGGTGATCGGCCAGGTCGCGGGGGCACTGGACATGCGTGTCATGGACCTGTTCGACGCGCCGCGCCAGGCGGATGAGTTCGGGCAGCTGCTGGCGATGGATGGCGTGATAACGGGCCAGGATATGATCGATCAGTTCGCTGGGAGATCGCTCCGAAAGCGTCATGGCGTGCTCCTGTAACGGTAAATGACGCTCCTTTATTGCAGGTTGCATGCCAATCTTTAACCGGTTGATTTGACTCGAGGAACGTTGATTGAGGTCAATTCGACCCAGCGATGTCGGGGTAATAATGGCCAAGCCATGGTGGCGAATACCCGTGATGTCATTATGAGCGCTCAGGAGCCTACCCATGCTGGAAGAAACCGTGCTTGCCGATCTCACCGCCGAATTGCCCAGTGCGGTACGCCTGCAACGCCTGGTGAAGACGCTGCGCGAATACTTCCGCTGCGGGGCGGTAGGCCTTTTACGTCTCGACAGCGAGGCGTTATGTCCGGTGGCGGTCGAGGGGCTGACGCGCGAGGTGTTGGGGCGGCGCTTCATCGTGGCTCAGCATCCACGCCTGGCGGCGATCCTCGCCCAGCGAGAGACGGTGGCCTTTCCACCCGATTCGACCCTGCCCGATCCTTACGATGGCCTGGTTGACAATCACATCGGTGCCCCCTTGCCGGTGCACGATTGCATGGGCATCAGCCTGTATGTCGAGGGCAACCTGTGGGGGGCATTGACCCTGGACGCGCTCGCCCCCGGAACCTTCGACGAACGTGCCCACAGTGACCTGCAGCGTTTCACCTTGCTGGTCGAGGCTGTCGTGCGCTTGACGCGTCTGGAGCAGGACGTGCGTCGCCTGCGCCTGTCGCGAAGCGATGCCGCCAAGGACATCAGTGAACGTCAGGAGGGCGAGATCATTGGGCAAGGTCCCACCATTCGTCAGTTACTGGATGAGCTTGAGGTGGTGGCGGATTCCGAACTGCCCGTGCTGCTCACGGGCGAGACCGGGGTCGGCAAGGAGCTATTCTCACGCTATCTGCACCAGCATTCTCGACGTCGGCAGCGCCCGCTGATTCAGGTCAACTGTGCGGCGTTGCCGGAGTCGTTGGCCGAGAGCGAGCTGTTCGGTCATGTGAAGGGTGCCTTCTCGGGGGCGGGCAGCGCCCGCGCGGGGCGCTTCGAAGCAGCGGACGGCGGCACGCTGCTTCTCGATGAGGTCGGCGAATTGCCACTCGCTATCCAGGCCAAGCTGCTGCGGACCCTGCAAAATGGCGAGATCCAGCGCTTGGGCGAAGACGAACCGCGCCATGTCGATGTGCGCGTCATCGCCGCCACCAACCGCAATCTGCACGACAGCGTGCGCGCCGGTCATTTTCGCGCCGACCTCTATCACAGGCTCTCGGTTTATCCGGTGCCGATTCCACCGTTGCGTGAGCGGGGCAACGACGTACTGATATTGGCCGGCCATTTTCTCGAACTCAATCGAGCCCGCCTGGGGGTACACAGCCTGCGATTATCGCCCGACGCCGAGGATGCGCTGTGCGGCTACGACTGGCCGGGCAATGTCCGCGAACTCGAACACGTCATCAGCCGGGCGGTGATCAAGGCACTCAGCCAGGGCGCGCGCCGCGAGGATATCGTCACGCTGGAGCCCGAGCTGCTCGACCTGCCGCTGGCCGTTTCCACCTTCTCGACTATGACGGCTTCGGAGGCGGCGGTGACATCGCGCCGGGATACCCCGGCGGAATCGCTGTACGACAGCGTGACGCGCAGCCAGCGTCACGCCATTCGTCACGCCCTAGAGCGTACGGGCGGCAATTGGTCGGCGGCGGCGCGGCTGCTCAAGGTCGATGCCAGCAATCTACATAAGTTGGCGCGCCGCTTGGGGATAAAGTAATCGGGCGTTAGCTATTTTGGTGCCTGCCTCTCCCCATTACACGTTTCACAGAAGCGAGGCTCGGGCGGGCGGTAGGGCGGACGCCTCGGTCGCCTCGGGCAAGTTTTCGGCCTCGGGTAACATCGTCCGCTGCGTATCCGGGCGATATTTGCGCATGATATAGCGCAGTCGTTTCATGACATCCAGGTTGGCGGACTCCATCCGCGACAGGGCTGCCATCGCGTCGTCCATGCGTCCTTCCTGATGATGCGTCACGGCGTCGATGGCTTGTTGGTGGACTTCGCGATGCGGGACTTCCAGCGCTTGAAAGTCCTTGTCGCTGTAGAACTGCTGGCTACCCTTTCCCTCGTAGTACCAGCGGCCCAGGGCGCACTGGGTTTCATCGGGCAGGTCGTCGGCCGTCTTGTCCGAAATCCCTATGACAATGCGATAGACCTCCAGCTTGATTTCCAACTCCTCCAGGTTGGCGAGCTCGACCTCGCTGAGCATGGCAGAGAAGGAGAGCGTCGGGCTGCTTTCACTGGTCAGGTCCAACAGTTGCTCGGTACGCTGCATCACGTGGCTGGCTTCGGCGCTCAGACGTTCGGCCTTGCGGGCATTGTCGACCATCACGCCGTCGACCTGGTCGACCTGGCTCAGGATGCTGCCGTTGAACCCGCCAATCTCGTCGGTGGCATCATTGGTGCGCGAGGCGAGCTGGCGTACCTCGGTGGCCACCACGGCGAAACCGCGCCCCGCATCGCCGGCCCGTGCCGCCTCGATGCTGGCATTGAAGGCCAGCAGCGTGGTTTGCATGGAGATTTCCTCGATGACGCTGACAAAGTTGCCGATGCGCCCGGCATCGCCGCGCAGCGACGTCACCTGCTCGGCGGCCTGCCCGATGCGGGTATTGAGTGAACGGAGTTCATCGACCATGGCATTCAAGGCGGCCTGGCTGTGCCGCGATTCGTTGGTGGTGAAATCGGTGATCCGCTGGTTGCCCATCAGCAGGCCGGAGAGCTCCGAGAAGGACTCGCGCAAGGCCACGACGGATTCGCCGAAATCGGTAAGGTTGGTAAACAGGTGCTGGTGTATCCGCTGCTCGGTTTCCAGCGCATCGATGCGCGCTTGAAGTCGGTCGCGCTCGGCACGCAGCGTTTCGGTATGTGCGCTTTCGGTGTGTTGACGAGATCTGCCATGGCGAAAGGCGAGAAGGGTCATGGTGGCGTGCTCCTGTGGTAACGCGTGCACCTCTCTATGGCAGGAAGCGTGCCAACTCTAACTGTTTGATCTTTCGATAATTAATACGGAGTAGGTCGATTTTACCCGGTGTAATGAGGTGATGATGACCGTCTCCATAGTCGTGAGAACCTGAACGATATCGATGGTTTGCCCATGATGGACCAGTGATGGACGGAGAAGAGGCGGGACAAGAGACAACGGCTTTCGCCATCGGGAAGACGTGCGACGACCTTGATATCAGTCAGGCTTGCGGTGTTGCTTCAGTGGCATGATGGGTGGCTACCGATCGTTGAGGAGGGTCACCATGCCATTGTCGTTACCGCCACCGTTGCTTCTGTTGCGGGCTCTCGATCATGGAGCTCCGCTGGCGCTCAAGCGTCGCTTGGTCGAGCCGTTGCTCAACCGAACTTTCGCCGAGCCGCTGGTCGAAGGCGAGTTCGATGCCCTCGACGGACGCCGCATCACGCTGAGGGTCGAGGAGTTGGATGCGGTACTGACCCTGGGGTTGGAAGCAGGGCGGCTGGTGCTTTGCCGCGAGGCCGGCGAGGCGACCATTCGTGGTGGTTGGCGTGAGTTCCTGTGCCTGGCGACCCGCCACGAAGATCCCGATGCCTTGTTCTTCCAGCGCCGCCTGCTGATCGAAGGCGACACCGAGTTGGGTCTGACGGTCAAGAATCTGCTCGACGGTCGCGAGGAAGGGCTTGCTCAGGGCCGCCTGGGCAAGTGGCTGGAACGCCTGGAGCGGCTGGTGCGTCACGATCGCGGTGCCCAGTCATCCCGGACGTCTCCGGAGACGCCAGGGGGAGAGGATAGGCTTTCCTGATTGAAGTCAAGACGTCTGCGTTCTCGTTCTGGCCTGATGGCCTTACCCCCGCCTAGATCATGGCACTGGGCCCGGTAACCTCGGGGCCGGTGCCCGAAGGAGACAGAATGAGCGAGTATTCTCCCCACCAGGACTGGGATCCCCGCGCCGAAGCCGTACCCAATGCCATGGACCCGCCGGAGCATGCCCGCTTCCGGCGCCTGATCGAACCCTACTTCGCGCCGGGCCCCATGCGCGATTTCGAGCCTCTCTACAGTGATATTGCCGACAAGCTGGTCGACGCGCTACCGGCGGAGGGGGAGATCCTGCGTATGGATGCGCCCTTGATGTCCAATCGGCGTATTGCCACCTGCCCGGTAACGCTCGGCGGGCGACGTATCGAGGCGGGAGAGCGTCTGCAGAGTCCCGAGGATCCTTTCAGTGTCTTTCGTTGTCGCCAGGTCGGTAACTGCAAGTGGGTCTGTCCTGAAGGATTGAACCCGATGAAGGCCATCGGCCGTATTCGGGAAATGCTATTGAAAGAGGGTGTTTAAGTGAGCTTCCGCCATAACGACGGGCCCGTGCTGCTCGCCTATGCGTTCCGGCCCTTCTTCCTGCTCACCGCGCTCTACGCGGCAAGCTTGGTAGCGGCATGGACTGCCTTCCTGTTCGGCGGGCTGCCCCTGCCGCTGGGTGTGAATCCGGTCCAGTGGCATGCGCATGAGCTGCTCTTCGGCATGATGCCGGCAGCCATCGCAGGGTTTTTGCTCACCGCCATGTGCAACTGGACGGGAGCGCCACCTCTGAAGGGTGGCGGTCTGCTGGCGTTGATTTTGTTGTGGACAGCTGGGCGGGTAGCAATGTGGCTGTCGGGCTGGCTGCCGCTGTGGCTGATCGCGGCGATCGATCTGGCCTTCTTGCCGGCAATGGCGGCATATGTCGCACAAGTGCTGCTGCGCCACGGCAATTACCGCAACCTGGTGCTGGTTGCGCTGCTCTCTCTACTCACCGGAGCCAACCTGTTGATGCACCTGGGGTTCAGTGGGCTCTGGCTTGGCGGGGGACGGCTGGGTGAAATCCTGGCGCTGGATCTGATTGCCACGCTCATGGTCGTAATCGGCGGTCGGATCACACCGGCGTTCACTGCCAACTGGCTACGCATGCAGGGCAAGGATCCCACCCAGGTGAGACGCTCGGAGGCGCTGGATCGTGCGGCCTTCTGGAGTATGGTCGCTATACTGCCGGTCGACTTGGCGATGCCGTTTCCCGTGCTAACCAGCCTCATGGCATTGTTCGCCGCACTCGTCAATGGTTGGCGACTCCATGCTTGGCGGGGTTGGAAGGCCTCGGGGGAGCCCCTCATATGGATTCTTCACTTTGCCATGGCCTGGATTGTCGTTGCCCTGCTTCTCAAGGCGATGACGCCTTGGTTGGCGCTATCTCCCAGTGTCTGGATGCACGCGATGGGGGCCGGAGCAGGCGGTACCTTGATACTGGGCGTGATGACCCGTGTAGCGGTGGGGCATACGGGGCGGCCAATGCGTCTGCCGCGTTTGGCGATATGGATCTATATCGCTGTCATCACTGCGGGGGCGGTGCGAGTGATTGCGGCCTTCGTGCCGCAACTGGCCTATCCTGCGCTCACCGTCTCGGCAGTGGCCTGGGTGGTTGCTTTTCTACTTTTCGTGCTTATCTACTGGCCGATCCTGAGCCGACCACGCGCTGACGGGCGCCCCGGCTGAATGCAAGCTCGGAATATGGTGAAACCCATTGCCGTCTGGGATGTTCATATCCAGAACCAGCCGTGGCTACCTGCCACCGCCCCCGCGATCGTAATCAGGCTGATGACGAGCAGGAACCAGTGCAGCCCCTGGACGAGCCGAAACGTGGATCCGGGGGCGCGTTCGGCGCGTGCATGGAGCCAGCGGTGCAGGAATAGCGGCTCGAACACGAACAGCATCAGCGTGAAGATCAGCCACACCACGATCATGGCGTGAATCCACCAGTACTCGATCATCGTCAGGCGCTGCCAGCCGACGACATCCAGCATGTAGAAACCGCTGAGTCCCGCCAGCAGCGTGGTGATGCGTGCCTGCCAGGCAAAGCGTGCTTCCACTTTCTCGAAGAATGCCACGCGCTCCGTATCGCTTTTGAAGCGCTTCACTGCCGGTAGCAGGACGGTGGTCACCATCGCTACGCCGCCGATCCATAGCACGACGGCCAGCACATGCACGACCCGGGCCAGAAAGTAGTATTCCATGTGTCACACGGTTCTCGAAAACAGGCCGCGCTGGCCCTCGCCCAAGTAGGCGTCGAAGGCCATGGCTACGCTGCGCATCATCAGTTTCCCCCGGGGCAATAGCCCCACTGCACCTCCCTCGATCGCCACCAGGCCATCGGCGATATGCCTGGACAGCTGATCCAGCGAGTCGGCGAAATAGTGGGCGAATTCGATATTGTACCGGTGCTCGAAATGGGCCATGTCGATGTGACCATGGCACATCAGGGCCATGATTACATCACGGCGCAGACGGTCGTCGTCATTGAGTTGGTAGCCGCGCTCGACCGGCAGGCGGCCGGCATCGAGGCAGGCATAGTACCGGGAAAGCGTCTTGGTATTCTGGCTGTAGCTGTCGGCTACCTTGCCGATGGCGGAGACACCCAGGCCGATCAAATCGCAGTCGGCATGTGTGGAGTAGCCTTGGAAGTTGCGTTGCAACGTGCCGTTTTGGCGGGCCTGGGCCAGTTCGTCATCGGGCAGCGCGAAGTGATCCATCCCGATGTAGACGTACCCCGCAGCGGTCAGGCGCTGGATGGTCAGCTCGAGCAGTTCCAGCTTGCGCTCCGGCGGCGGCATGTGCTCCGGGCGAATCAGGCGCTGAGCCTTGAACATGCTGGGCAGGTGGGCATAGCTGTAGGCAGCGATGCGATCTGGCCGGATATCGATGATCTTGGCCAGGGTGGTATCGAAGCTCTCTACGGTTTGCAGCGGCAGGCCATAGATCAGGTCGACGCTGATCGAATCGAAGTCGGCCTCGCGGGCTGCCTCGACCAGAGCGCGAACCTGGCCTTCGCTCTGGATGCGATTGACGGCGGCCTGCACGTCAGGATCGAAATCCTGAACGCCGAAGCTCAAACGGTTGAAGCCTAGTTGGCGCAGGCCGTGAACTCGCTCGGGCGTGACCGTGCGTGGGTCGACTTCCACGGAAAATTCGTAGGCGCTGCGGGTATCGACGCGAAACGCCTGGCGCAAGGCATCCATCAGCTCGGTAAGCTGTTCGTCGGTGAAGTAGGTCGGTGTGCCGCCGCCCAGGTGGAGTTGGGTCAACCGACGGTCGGCGTCGAACAGTTCGGCATGCAGGGCGATCTCGCGCTTCAGATAACCAAGGTACTCGGCCGCTTTCTCGGTCTTCTGGGTAATGATCTTGTTGCAGGCGCAGTAGTAGCACAGGCTCATGCAGAACGGAATATGGACATAGACCGACAGGGGCTTGGGTAACGGGTCGCCGTTGCTCATCTCGGTGGCTTGCCGGTAGTCGTCCAGCGCGAAGGACTCGTGGAACTGGGGTGCAGTCGGGTAGGAAGTGTAACGTGGCCCGGGGAAGTCGTACTTATTGACCAGGGCACGGTCGAAGACCTGTGTTTGACTCATGGTCATGTCACCAGAAGGGAGTGATGAGTGCACTATACGAGGTCTTGCTGCCACGGAAGTTGCTTTCGATCATTTTCGAGGCGATCGAACGAATCGTCAGCGCTCAAAGGCAACCGCAAGGTGTCGGCTTGAGCGGGAAGGCCTTCCCGCGCGCCGGCACCTGCCTCGTGGCGCTTTTCTGCTTTCTCATTGCCTTGACCATGCCGCTGATGGAAGTGGTGCCTTTCTCGGCCAATGGTGCGGGCCTGGCCTTGATGATGTTCGGCTTGTCGTTGATGGCCAATGATGGGCTTTGGGCGCTGCTGGCGCTGATCCTCACCGGCGGCACGGTCGGCGTGGTGATCGTCGCCTTGTTGTAATACCCCCCCCCCTTTAAAAGGCTGCCTCACCGCCATGATCGGCGTTAAATTCGTGCTGTAGCCAGTCCAGCAGTGCCAGCGTTTCCACCCGCGATTGAGCGCCTTGTCGCGTATACACCGAGAGCGCGTCGCTGAGCGGCAGCGACGCATTGACCGGGCGTACGAGCTGGCCGTTTTGCACCAGGCGCTCGGCCGTGCGCCGCCAGCCCAAGGCGATACCATGCCCGGCAAGCGCCGACTGAAGGACCAAGGGATAGCTATCGAAAATCATGCCGTTTCCCAGGGGGGGCATACAGTTCCCCATAGCGCGTAGCCAACTATCCCACTCGAACCAGTCCGGTGAGTCGGCCCTGTGGTGCAGCAAACGGTGCTCGGCGAGGTTCGCCAGCGTGATGGGACGCTGCTGTGCCGCGAAATAATCGGGACTGCAAATCGGAAAGATCTCGTCGGACGCGGTGAAGGACAGCGCGTGACTGCCGCTGGGGCGCCCGCTCGTCTGCAGTGCGACATCGAAATAGTCGTGATGCTCGACCACGGGGCGCGTCGAGGTCACCAGGCGTACCTCGATTTCCGGATGCCGCCGGTTGAATGCGGCGAGGCGCGGCATGACCCAGTAGAAGGCTTCGCAGAGCTGGCAGAAGAGCACCACCACACCGTCATGCACTTCCTCTCGCAAGGTGTTGGCATGCGTTGCGACGCTCTCCAGAGCGGTACTCACCGTGCGCCCGAACTCGCGGCCGGCGGCGGTGAGGAAGACGCCCCGGTTGCGACGCTCGAATAGCGACACGCCGAGGTTTTCCTCCAGGGCGCGAATCTGGCGGCTGACGGCGGCCTGGGTGAGATGTAACTCCTCGGCGGCACGCGAGAAGCTTTCCAGGCGCGCGGCGGCTTCGAAGGGCATCAGGCTGGCGAGCGGGGGCAAGGCCTTGCCTAGTCGGTTCATATGCGATCCATAATCACAGCTCATGGAAAGTGACGTATAACTCGTTTGTCGTGCATGCCTGGGGCGCGCACTCTTGAGCGGCTTCTTGCTCAGGGAGAACGTTCATGAAGCCGATAATTGGGGCACAAACCTCAGAATGGCAAGGCATCGGTTGTATTGTCGCCTCGGTCTTCTGCCTCTCGATGGCCGACGCTCTGGTTAAGTATATCAGCGATGACGTGGGTGTTTGGCAGCTGTACGTGCTGCGTGCGCTTTTGGCGTCGCCGCTTTTGGGGTTGCTGCTCGGAAGACGTGGCGTGATGCGTCTGGGACGAGCGCTGCTACGCCGCTGGGTGCTGGTCAGAACCGGTTTGTTGATGGCGATGTGGTTGACCTTCTATGCGGCGCTTCCGACGTTGACGCTCTCCATGGCGGCGGTGGCGCTGTACACCTCGCCGCTGTTCATTGCCTTGTTCGCTGCCTGGTTGGCCGGCGAGCGGCTCTCGACAGGAGGCTGGTTGGGGATCGTCTTGGGCTTTGCCGGCGTGGTGCTGATATTGCGCCCGGGGACTATGCATTTCACGCCCATGGTGGCACTGCCGCTGCTGGCGGCGGTGTGTTATGCGCTGGCCTGCGTGGTGACGCGTGTTCATTGCCGCGACGAAGCGCCGTTGGTGCTTTCCGGGGCGCTGAATCTGGGCTTTCTGTGTCTGGGGGCGGTGGGCTGTCTATGGATGACGCTGCACGGGCAGCTACCGGCCGATGGCACCACGCCGACCTTCCTGACGGCGCCCTGGCGTTCGCTTCCAGCCGAAGCCTGGTGGCTACTGGCGGGACTGGCGATACTCTTCGTGCTGGCCAGCAGCACGGTGGCCAAGGCTTATCAAATGGCCCCGTCTGCCTTGATCGGCATTTTCGATTACACGTATCTCATCTTCGCGGCCGGTTGGGGATGGTGGCTGTTCAGCGAGACGCCGGATGTGGCCACGGCGGTGGGCATGTTGTGCGTGGGCGTGGCGGGGGTGTGCGTCTGGCGCGCCACGCCCGCCTGCATGCCGTCCGTTACCGCATCGGTCGGCACCGAGACCCGATCCGGCTATCCGGCGGGACCGCCGAGATAACGATGCCATTGTTTAACCTGGGGGCTGGATGCAGGTTGAGTCGTCCGCGATCCTTCCCTATACATAGGGGATAGACGTTACCTCAACACGGACAAGGAGCTGTCGCATGTTGGCAGGTGGCGTTCAGGACCGCTATCTAGTCTTTGAAATTGAGTGTGCGAAAGTGCAAGGCCAAGGTATGGCCAAGATTCGTTTGAGTCAGCAACGCGAGGGATTCGCATGGAGCTGTTCGCCCTTCTAATCATTCTGATTCTTGCACTGGGCGCCGGGCTGCTGATGCAGTGGTTGCCCATGCGTCACCAGCCGCGGCCCAGTTGGTCTCAGCGCGCGCCGTTTCTGGGCGGGGGGACGCCCGACAGCCACGCCTGGAACCGCTACCACGTTCGCTACTACTCCATGACGCTGCTGTTGATCGCCTTCGAGATGGAGATGATGTTCATGTACCCATGGGCGGTCGTGTTCGTCGAGAAGGGCATGAAGGCCATGATGGAGATGGGCATGTTTCTCGCCATCCTGTCGGTGGGCATCATCTATGCCTGGCGTGAGGGGGTGTTCAAGTGGCAGTGAACTGGCTGCACAAGTTCGCCGTGCGTGGCCGCGTTCCCGTATTTCCCGTGCTGGGCAAGCAGGGGGATGGCGTGCTTCAGCACCTTGCGTTATCGCCGCGAATCGAACTGGTCGACTCGCCGCGTCATGCCAGTGTCTTGCTGGTGGCGGGGGAGGTTCCGGCCGACCGTTTCGAGCCCCTGCGCCGGGTGCATGACCAATTGCCATACCCTTTCACGACGCTGTGGTTTCGCAGCGAACCCTGGCCGCATCTGGAACGCGTGGCCCGTATCGACGATCTCGACGACCTGCCCGGTGCACTGGTCACGGCGCATCGCGAACTGATGGAAGGCCGCCGCGGCAGTGCTCATCGTCTCCTGCCGGATGAGCCGCCCACCCCCTGGGAAGGCGAGGGCGACTTTGGCCAGGGCGGCGAAGGCATGATGGGCGGGGTGCCCTACGGGCGGCCTATGGCCATGAACATGGAGGATGACATTCGCGACGGTTTGACGCTGGATTCACTGACGTTCCGGCTGGGGCCATTCTTTTGCGCGTTTCCGCCCGGCATGGCGGCGGAGATCACCCTGCAAGGGGATCTCGTGCAGACATGGAAAACGCAGTTGGCGCCGTATCCACAACCTCTCGATGAGGTCTTTTGCGACGCGCTCGAGCGCCCCGTCCCCATTGCGGAGGTCGAGCTTGCCCGGGCCCGCCATCATCTGCAGCGGCTGTTTCATGCGTTACACCTGGCGGGCCTGGAGAACGTGAGCCTGCGGGCCTTGCGCCTGGCGCATGGATTGTCGACGTCGAGCACCCTCGATGGATTGCGCCGCGCGCTATCACGTAGCGGCTTCTTTCGACTGACGGCGGGCGGCGGCGCGCTCGGCCCCGAGCAGGCGCGCATGATTGGCGGACCCGCCGCCCGAGCTGCCGGAATGGATGATGATCTGCGCTCGGAGGATGCCGGCTATCGACGGCTGGGGTTCTCTCCCGTCTGCCAGGCCGCAGGCGATACCCATGCTCGCTGGTGGCAGCTGCTGGACGAAATCGATCAATCCCTCCATCTGGCCCGCCTGGCCGAACGCGACAAGGTACACACAGAGCGAGTAGGCGGCATCGAGACGCCGCGTGGCCCCTGGTCGGCGCGGCGGTCGGCGGATGCGAGCGCGCTCTTCGACGAGCTGTTACCCGGGCTGGAGTGGGGCGATGCCCTGGTGACGGTCGCCAGTCTGGATGTCGCGGGGGTGGCCGATCAACCTGTCGGCACACGGCCATCCGGCGAGTCCCGGGCGGTACGGGGAGGCACCGGGAACGATGTTTAGCGAGCTGTTTCTGCCGGTTCTCATGGTGATCTTCATGCTGGTTGTCGGCGGTTATGCCGTTGCCGTGCTCGATCGCCTGGTTGCCAGCGCGCTTGGCACTCCCCAGGCCGGAGGTATCTGGCTGGCGCCGATGGCGCGCGGCGCCTGGTTGCTGACCCAGCACGCCAATGCCACCGAAGCGCCGGATTGGCGGGCCTGGCGGCTGGCACCGGCCCTGTATCTGGCATTGGCGGCGGGCGGGCTGGCGGTGGTGCCATGGTCGGCATCGCTGGTTGCCACGGATCTGGTCACCAGCGTGGTGCTGTGGGGCAGCGTGGAAGCGCTGGCGACCGTCGTCATCTTCTTGCATGGCTGGTCGGCGAATTCGTTACTGGCCTTGATCGGCGGGTACCGGTACGTGGCGCTGGGGCTCTCCTACATCCTGATCAGCATGTTCGTGCTGATCGGCGTGGCATTGCCGGCCGAATCGCTGCAGTTCACCCAGGTAGTGGCTTCGCAGGAAGGTCTGTGGAATGTCATCCGCCAGCCACTGGGACTGCCGCTGTTTCTCATCGTCGGCTTGGGCATGACCTTCTGGGGGCCGCTGAATCTGGCCGATTCGACGGATCTTGCCGGCGGCACGGCCTCGGAGATCTCGGGGCCGCCACGGCTGGTCTGGGACATGGCCCGGGCGGGCATGCTGGTCGCGTTCAGCGGCGTGGCAGCGACTGCCTTCCTGGGGGGCTGGCTGGGGCCCTGGCTGCCCGGCCCGTTATGGATGTCCCTCAAGATGCTGGCGGTATTGAGCGTGCTGCTGTTGCTCGGGCGGCTACTGCCGCGACTGGCGCCGGAGCGCTGCGTCACCTTGATGTGGGTCGTGTTGCTGCCGCTGTCGTTCATCGATCTGGTATGGGCCGGGACAGGAGCGCTGTTGTGATGGAGAGCATGAATCACGGCCTCGGTGTCGATATCGCGTTTCTGCTGCTGGCCACGCTGGCGGTGGTCACCGGGTGGCGCGTGTTTCGCACCGATTCGATGGTACGGGCCTCCTTCTTTCTGCTGGTGTCGTTCATCGCCGTGGGCGTGATCATGATCCTGTTGGCGGCGGAATACCTGGGCGTTGCCATGTTCTTCATGATGGCCGTGGAAATGACGGTCATGGCGCTGTTCATGGTCATGTTCATGATGAACCCGGCCGGCCTGAATCCCATGAACATGGTCCATCAGGAACGTATCGCCATCGGGGCCGGCGTCGCCGGTTTTCTGATACTGGGCGCCATGGCCCTGTTGGCGCCCTTTCCCGATCAGCCGGTGCCGGCAGGCCTTGAGCCCGTCAGATCATTGGGTAACGAAATGCTCGGTGAGTCGATGCTGATTTTTGAATCGGCGGGCCTCGTGCTGCTGACCACCATGATCGGCGTGGTGGTGCTGTCGAGCCATCGCGGGCGCTATGGCGCAGCGGCGGAGGGCTCGATGCCGCCGGGGCTGGAACCGGGCGGCGACCCGGCAGGCAAGCCCGAGGAGGACGAAGCGGGCGAGGGTGGGCATCACCATCATCACCATCATCACCATCATCACCATCACCACTGAGCGGCACAGACAGGCAGGGAGGCTTGCATGACACTCACCACACTTTTGCTATTGGCAGCGGCACTGATCGGTATCGGGATCTATGGCGCGCTTTCCCAGCAGTCGTTCGTGATGCTGATGATGGGTCTGGAGCTGATCCTCAACGGTGTCATGCTGGCGGCGGTGGCGTTCTGGGCCTTCAGCGGGGCCGGGGTGCCGGAAGGGCAACTGCTGACGATCATCGTCATGGCCGTGATGGCCATCGAGATGGCGATGGGGTTCGCCCTGGTGGTCGCGGTCTTCCGCGGTAAACAGGCCGACATGACCGAATCGCTGACCGGGCTGAAACACTGATGCTGTGGTCCGTTCCTCTCTTGCCGCTGCTGGCGGCCCTCGTCATCCATGGGGTCGGCAAGCGCTGGCCGGGCGACGACAGGGGCCGTGCCGTGCTGACCCTGGCGGGGGTGGCGATCACGGTCGCTACCTTGCTGCTCGTGAGCATCGCGGTCACGGCGGACTGGAGCGGCACCTATCGCTGGAGTTCCCGAGTCGTTCTGTCGCTCGGGATGACATCCGCGAGCGCCGTGTTCGCCATCGTCGTGCCACTGATCGCCGCGCCGATCATCGTCTACAGCGCCTACCATGAAGCATCGCCGGTCAGTGGCAGAGAGACGGTGCGCCCTCCCGTCGGACTGGTGGCGCTGCTGACGGCGTTCGTCGGCGCGATGGAACTGCTCGTCCTGGCCGAGGATTTTGTCACCCTGCTGATCGCCTGGGAACTGGTCGGGGCATGCTCGTGGGCGCTGATCGCCCATGAATGGCAGAAGGCCGGCAACCTGCGGGATGCCACCTGGGCGTTCCTGGTCACTCGCTTCGGGGATCTGGGGCTGTACATCGCCGCGGCGGCAGCGTTCGCCGGCACGGGCTCGTTTGCCTTTGCAGACCTGGCCCAACTCGATGGGTGGCGGCTGGACGTGTTTGTTGCCGGCGTCGTGCTGGCCGCCGCCGCGAAATCCGCCCAGGTGCCGTTCTCTCCCTGGCTGTTTGCCGCCATGTCCGGGCCGACACCGGTGTCGGCATTGCTCCATGCGGCGACCATGGTCGCGGCGGGGATCTACCTGGTGGTCCGGCTGCATGCGGAACTCTCCGCCGTCGCCTGGTTTGCGCCGGTCGCCATCACGCTGGGGCTGACCACTGCCCTGGCAGGGGGACTGGTGGCCTGTCTTCAGGGCCATGCCAAGAAGCTGCTGGCCGCCTCGACATCGGCCCAGTATGGCCTGATGTGGCTGGCGGCAGGGGCGGGCTTTCCCAGCGTCGCCCTGGTGCACTTCGTCACGCATGCATTCACCAAAGCGGCGCTGTTCCTGGCCGCCGGCATCGCCGAACGCCATGTCGACAGCTATTCGCTGACGGCGATGCGTCTGGGTCGCCTGCTTCCTGGCGTCGCGGCAGCCAGCATGGTGGCCAGCCTGGCGCTGGCGGGCGTCGTTCCGCTGAGTGCGGCGTGGAGCAAGGAGAAGATCGTCACGGCCGCCGGCCATCAGGCGTCCTGGCTGGCCGTGATCGTCGCCGTGGCGGCAGGGCTCAGTGCGCTGTACGCCACGCGCTTTCAACTGCTGGCGTTCGGGCGGGGGCGGCATGACCGCATGAGCGAGGCTGTCTCCCGGCCCGGCCACTCTTGGGCGGAAGCCGTCGCGCTCTATCTGCTGGCGGCAGGCACATTGGCACTGTCGCTACTCTGGTGGCCCGGTGTCGGAAATGGCCTCGCCGATTGGCTGTCCGTGCACTTTCCCGGGACCAGGCCGTGGGAACTCATCCTGTCGCTACTGCTGGTGGCGCTGGGCATGGGCCTGGGTGCCTGGGCGGTGCGTCGTGAAGTGACAGGGGCGCGCCGACCTGGCGCCACGCGAACCGGCGTGGCGGACTGGCTGGGCCTGCCGATGCTGGCAGCACGTGGCGCGGAGGCCATGCTGATGTTCAGCCATGGCCTGGCACGCTTCGACGATCGCGCCGTGGATGCCGGGATCCGGGGCAGTGCCCGCTTTGGTGCGTGGCTGGCCAGGCTGGGAGAACGGCGTGGCGAAGGCGCGTTCGATGGTGCCACGAACCAGCTCGCGAAGGGCATCGACTGGGCGGGACAAGTGGCACGTCGGGCGCATACCGGGCAGATGCATCACTACTACACCGGTATCGCGGCCGGACTCGCCGCGATCCTGATCATCCTGAGCATAGGAGCGCTCCTTTGATTTTGACTGCAGCCCTGGGGCTTCCCATGCTGGGGGCCCTCGCACTCGCCGTTTCAAGCCGTTGGACCGAGACCGCGGCTCGCCGGTGTGCCATCGCGGTTTCGGTGTTGCCGGTGCTGTTGCTGATCTGGGCGTGGCGACAGTTCGATCCGCAAGGCGCGCTATTCCAGTTCGTCGAGGAAGTGCCCTGGGTACCCAGCCTGGGCATGGGCTACAGGCTGGGCGTGGATGGCATTGCCCTGGCTGTCGCGACGATGAGTGCCCTGGTCTTCTCGGCCAGCATCGCCTACCCCGTGGACACGAAGCATCAGCCTCGCCAGTACTATGCCTGGATGCTCTTTCTGCAGTCCGTGTCTCTGGGTGTCTTCCTGGCGCTGGACCTGCTGCTCTTCTATGTCTTTTTCGACCTGAGCCTGGTGGGGATGTTCTTCCTGATCGGCCGCTGGGGGCATGGTCAGGCGCAGCTCGCCGCGTTCAAGTTCTTTCTGTACACCTTCTGCGGCTCGCTGTTGCTGCTGCTGGCGATCATCGGGCTCTATCTGTCGGTCGAGCCGCATACCTTCGACATGCGCGTGCTCATCGAGCAGCAACCGCTGGCGGGTGCGGGCATGACGGCCGCACTGGTGTTTCTCGCCCTCATGCTCGGCTTCGCCATCAAGACCCCGATGGTGCCCGTGCATACCTGGCTGCCCCAGGCGCATGTCGATGCCCCGGGGCCGGTCTCGGCGATTCTCGCCGGGGTGCTGCTCAAGATGGGCACCTACGGGATCATCCGCATTCCGTTCGCCATGATGGCGGAGACATTCTCTCGCCATGCCCTGGTCATTGCGCTGTTCGCGGTCGCATCGATTCTCTACGGGGCCTTCGTGGCGCTCGGCCAGCGCAACCTGAAGCGGCGCATTGCCTACACGTCGATCAATCACATGGGCTACACGGTGCTGGGGATCGCGGTGGCCGGCGCCCTGATCCAGGATACCGGATATGCCCGCGAGCTGGCCCTGGTGGGGGCCACGGTGGAAATGGTGGCGCACGGCCTGATTACCGGGGCGCTGTTCCTCATCTGCGGCTCGTTCTGGCAGCGTACCGAGGAGTATGACCTGGACAGCTACGGTGGTCTGCTGCGTCAGGCCCCGTGGCTGACCGCCTTCGCCGTGCTCGCCTCCTTTGCCAGCCTGGGCCTGCCCGGCCTGGCCGGTTTCGTGGCGGAGTTCCATATCTTTGCCGGCACCTTCGGTGTCTATCCATGGCTCGCCGTCATCGGTGTGCTGGGCATCCTGGTGACGGCGGCGCTGTTTCTGCAGATGCTGCAGAAGGTGTTCTTCGGGGCGATGCCGGAGCGCTGGGCGCAGTTCGAGGATCTGCGTCCCATCGAGTGGGGCGTGCTCGCGGTGCTGTCGGCAGGCTTCGTGATCATCGGCGTGGCGCCGGCGTTTCTGCTGACCCTGGTCGAGGCATCGGCGACGCTGCTGGTGGGAGGCCGCTGATGCCTATCGGTGACGTACTGCCGGAAATCAGCCTGACGCTGGGTGCCGTGGCGATCGTCCTGTTCGCCAGCTTCGTCCGTCAGCGGCAGCATCACTGGGCAGCCGTGCTGGCCCTGCTCGCCATCGGCCTCGGCGCGGGGCTGACCGTCGCGCAATGGGGCGGGGCGCCGCGACTGACATTTGCCGATGTCTGGGCGCTGGATGGCGTGGCGCTCGCCAGCAAGCTGGTGGTGCTGGTCGCCGGTGCGCTGGTCGTCGCGATGTCGCCTGAATGGATGCGGACCGATCGCCGCCATGGCGAGTACTACGCGCTGGTGCTGTTCGCTCTGCTGGGCGTCATCATGATGGCATCGGCCAGCGATACCATGGAATTGGTGCTGGGCGTGCTGCTGTCCTCGGTGGCCAGTTACCCACTGGCCGCCTATCACCGTGGCTGGGCGCCCGCGCTGGAGGCCGGGATGAAGTATTTCCTGATCGGCGCCTTGACCAATGCATTGCTGACGATCGGGGTGGTGGTGCTGTTCGGCCTGACCGGCAGTACCGGGTATCCGGACATCGCCCAGGCGCTTGCTACGGACAGCGACCGCCTGGCACTGACCATCGCCACGGCCTGCGTGGTGCTGGGGCTGACCTTCAAGCTGGCGGCGTTTCCGGCTCACGCCTGGATGCCGGACGTAGCGCAGGGTTCACCGGTACCGTCGGCAGCCTTTCTGACCGTCATTCCCAAGATCGGCGCCGCGGTAGCGCTGGCCCGCTTCGTTTCCCTGCTGCCGCCGGATGTCGCCTGGCGCGCGATCGTGGCATCGATCTCCGTCGCCACCATGACGCTGGGCAACGTGGCGGCGTTGAGACAGACGGACGTGCGTCGCCTGCTGGGCTGGTCATCGGTTTCCCAGTCCGGGTATGCCCTGATGGCCATCGTGGTACTGGGTATCAGCGATCAGGCCCTGCCGGCACTGGTGTTCTTCCTGGCGAGCTATGCCATCGCCAACCTGGCCGCCTTCGCCGTGGTCACGCACCTGCGGGGACGTACCGCACTGGACGATTATCGAGGATTGGCCCGACACGCACCGATCGCGGCAACGATACTGATCGTGTCGCTGTTGTCCCTGGTGGGTATCCCGCCGCTGGTCGGCTTCTTCGGCAAGCTGATGCTGTTTCGCGTCACCCTCGAGGGCGGTTACGCCTGGCTGGCGCTCGTGGCGGTGATCAACACCGTCGTCTCGCTGTTCTATTACCTGCGCATCGTCGCGCCGATGATGTTCGGCAGCCGCCAGTCCGCCGTGCATTTGCTGTCGGGCCAGTGGGCGCGCTCCGCGATGGCCGTGGCGGGTGTGCTGCTGATCGCCGGAGGGCTCGGCGCGGAAGCGCTCTCGCTGTTTACAGGCTCGATACGCTTTGCCCTGTAGGCCCCGGCGGGCCTGGCCCGCCGGATCCACGTCAATGGAGTGATACTGAGAAAGGAGTCGTCCATGTCACCCGCTCAAGGTTCGACGATCGAAACGCCAGATAGCCTGCATATCAAGGAATGGTTGCGCGCGTACCAGCGGATCCGTGCCGCCACCGAGGCCATCTGCGCACCTCTGCACAAGGAAGACTACATGGTGCAGAGCATGCCGGACGTCAGCCCGCCGAAATGGCACATCGCCCATGTCAGCTGGTTCTTCGAAGCCTTCATCCTGAAACCGTTTCATTCCGCCTACCAGCCCCTCGATCCCGCGTACGATCATCTCTTCAATTCCTATTACGTGACCCACGGCACGCCGTTCCCCCGGCCCGAGCGCGGCATGATCTCGCGGCCGACCGTGGACGATGTCTATCGCTATCGCGCTCACGTCGACCGGGCCATGGAAGCGCTGCTCAGCGATCCACCGCAGGAACATCTCCAGGAGATTCTCCGGCGTCTCGAGCTGGGCCTGCCGCACGAACAGCAGCATCAGGAGCTGCTGCTGATGGATATCAAGCACATCCTGGCCCAGAACCCCTTGTACCCGGTCTACCGGGACGACCTGGCGTCGCCCCCTGAGCATGACGTGGCTGCGCTCGGCTGGCATGCCTACCCGGCCGGCGTTCGCTACATCGGCCATGACGACACCGAGGAGGGGTTCGCCTATGACAACGAGATGGGGCGCCACCGCCAGTTCGTCGAGGCTTTCCAGATCGCCGAGCGTCCGGTGACCAACGGCGAGTTTCTCGCGTTCATGCAGGCGGGAGGGTACGACACACCTGACTACTGGCTATCGGAGGGTTGGGCGACGGTCAAGGCAGAAGGCTGGCAGGCGCCACTCTACTGGGTCGAGCGCGACGGCGTCTGGCATCACTACACCCTGGGCGGCCTGGTACCGGTCGACATGAACGCGCCGGTTTGCCATGTCAGCTTCTTCGAGGCCGATGCCTATGCACAGTGGGCCGGCGCTCGCCTGCCCACCGAGGCCGAGTGGGAGACGGTGGCCCATGATGCCGCCATTCGGGACAGCGTCGGGCAGGGAAACTTCGTCGAGCAGGACCATCTGCAGCCGGTAGCTGCCGCCGCGACCACCGGCGCGCCGAGCCAGATGTTCGGCGATGTCTGGGAGTGGACCGGCAGCGCCTATCGCCCCTATCCGGGGTTTCGCAAGTTGCCGGGCAGCCTGGGGGAATACAACGGCAAGTTCATGTCCGGCCAGATGGTGTTGCGGGGTGGCTGCTGCGCGACGCCGGCCGATCACATTCGTGCCACCTATCGCAACTTCTTCCCGCCACATGCGCGTTGGGCGTTTTCCGGTTTCCGTCTTGCCAAGGAGAGCCTCTGATTAACGTCGTGACCCTGGCCACACCGCTCGCTAACGGCAAGCGGCTCCCATTGAGGCATGATCGGCCATGGGTTGAGCCCCGGCGCTCACGCCGAGAGGCCGCTGGCCTCGTCCACGCCCAGGTGCAAGTTCATGCTCTGTACGGCGGCGCCGGCGGCCCCCTTGCCTAGATTGTCCAGCCGAGCGACGAGTGAAACCTGCTCATGGTTGCCGAACACGAACAGGTCGACTCGGTTGGTGTCGTTGCAGCCCTGCACCTCGAAAAAGCCGCCATCTAGATTGGCCGGGTCCTCAAGAGGCATGACGCGGACGAAGGTCTCGCCCGCGTAGTGATCGGCGTAAGCCTTGCGCAGCGCCTCCGCCGTGGTGCCGGGGCTAAGTTGGTCGACATGCAGGGGAATCGTCACCGAGAGGCCCTTGAGGAAGGGGCCGACGATCGGCTGGAAAACCGGGATGCGCTCGAGCCCGCCGTGCACGCGCATCTCCGGCAGATGCTTGTGGGCCAGCCCCATGGCGTAGGGACGTGGGGCGGCAAGACGATCGTCGTGGCCGGCCTCGTACTCGGCGATCAACTTCTTGCCGCCGCCGCTGTAGCCGGTGATCGAATGCGCTGCCAGCGGCGTGTCGGCGGGCAGCAGGCCAGCGTCGACCAGCGGCCGCGTAAGCATGATGAAGGCGCTGGCATGGCATCCTGGATTGGCGATGCGCTTGCTGGCGCGAATGGCATCACGCTGGCCTGGCGTCAGTTCGGGTAGGCCGTAGGTCCACTTGGCATCGGTGCGAAAAGCCGTGCTGGCATCGATCAGGCAAGTTTGGGGATTTTCGAGCAGCGCTGCGGCCTCGCGAGAAGCGGCATCGGGCAGGCACAGAAAGGCCACATCAGCGGCGTTGAGAAGACGTGCACGCTCGGTAGCATCCTTGCGCTTATCGCTATCGATGCGCAGTAGTTCGATATCCTCGCGTGCCTCTAGATAATCCAGCAGCCGCAGCCCAGTAGTGCCTTCCTGACCGTCTACGTATACCTTGAATGCCATGGGAAATTCGTTGCCTCGTTGACCGGGTCCGTACATGCCGACAGCACTTGCCAGCGTATTGTCCTCCATTGTGCGTCGATGCGGCCGCGCTGTCATGTTTCCGGCGTCAATGCGCTTGTCGTGACTCGCAAAAACGACCAATCTGAGAAGGGTCGGGACTTTGCGTCACCCACTGAAAAAAGCGTGATAAGGACGACATATGAATAAGCGTGTATTGGCTTTCGATGTCTATGGCACCTTGATCGACACTCACGGCGTGGTAGAGGCATTGCACACGGAACTGGGCGATACCGAAATGGCATTGCCTTTTTCGCAGCGTTGGCGGGATAAGCAACTTGAATTTGCCTTCCGTCGCTCGCTGATGGGCGCCTATGCAAGCTTCGCCGATTGCACGCGTGATGCGCTGGAATTTACCGACCGCGCCATGGGCAGCCAACTTTCGGAAGTCGCCAAGGACCGGCTGATGGCCCTTTATGGGCGGTTGCCGGCATTTCCCGATGTTGCCAAGGGGTTGGCACGCTTGAGCGATGCCGGCATGTATTGCGTGGCGTTTTCTAACGGCACCCGGGAGGCCGTGACGGAATTGCTGGCGCAGGCGGACATCCGCGAGCGGTTCGATGCCATCGTCAGTGTCGACGATATCAAGCGCTTCAAGCCCGACCCCGCCGTATACGCCTATCTGCGCCAATGCACCGAGTCGAAGGCCGCCGATACCTGGCTGATTTCCAGCAACCCCTTCGACATTATCGGGGCCAAGTACGCCGGCTTGCATGCGGCCTGGGTGCGCCGCAGCGCTGAGGCGCCTTTCGACCCCTGGGGCGATGAACCCGATATGACGGTGAGCGATCTCGATGAGCTTGCCGAGCGCCTGGCGAGGTGAACTCGACGAGACGCGCTCAGCTGCCGCGCCGCCTTGGCATAGGGCTGAGTGTACTGGCGGCGCTGGTGCTGCTTTTTTTGGTCGCCTGGCTGTGGGCGTTGCCAGCGTATATCGACCAGCGCCTTAGCCAGACGCTGGCCGAGCGCAGCGGCCGTCAGGTAACGATCGACGATGTCACCCTTACCCCATGGCGTCACCAGGTGACCCTCGAGGGGCTACGTATCGCCGGCCAGGCCGATACGCCGGTTTTCTCAAGCCAAAGGGTAGTGGCGACTTTCGATTGGCACTCGCTGTTTGAATCGGGTTGGCGCTTCGAGCGAATCGATCTAAAGGCGCCGCGGCTGCAACTGATCTGGCGCTCCGGGGGAGCATGGAACCTGGCCCGGCTATTCGGCGGCGGTGGAGGAGGCGGTTCGGCACCCCTGCGTATCGCCCAGCTCAACGTCAGCGACGGCCGACTGGACTGGATCAACCGGCGCCCCGACGAGCCGTTGACGCTGAGTCTGAAAAGCCTCGATCTAGAGGCGCGCCATTATGACAATAGCGATGATCGCCCCTTCTCTCTGCAAGGTCAGGCGGACTGGAGTGGCGGCATGCTGAAGGGAGAGGGCGAAATGGGCTTCTCGCCCTGGACGGTAGATATCGATCTCCACGCGGAACAGGTACCGCTGACCGTGTTATCGGGCTATCTGGCCCACGCCATGCGCGCCGAGCCGTCGGCAGGCGCGTTGAGCGCACAGATCCGGCTACGTGCAGGCCGCGCCAGTGATGCCGGCACACAAGTCAACGGTCAGGGTGAGGTTGCAGGGCTCGAGATGCGTGATCCTGAGAAGGATCAGTCCATCGCCCGTGCTGAACGCGTCGCCGTGGAGGGACTGAGGTTCGCAAGCGCGCAGCCTGAACTGACCGCCGAACGGGTGTTGCTTGCAGCACCCTGGCTCGATGTGACGATCGATGAACAGCTCGACACTAACCTCACCGCCTGGCGCCCGCCGTCATCGAACGGTGGTTCTGAGGATAGTGGCTCCGCGAGAGGCGGGATGCACTATGCGCTCGACACCCTAGCCATCAAGCATGGTGCGGTGGCCTTCAGCGACCGTCACCTGCCGCGCCCGTTCGAGCTCGATTTTTCGGCATTGAATGGTGAGTGGCGACATCTCAACTCCAACCAGCCGGGTGACGGCCAGTTGTCGCTCGAGGGCCAGGTGGCCTACGGCTCGCCGCTACGCATAGAGGGGACCTTCGACCCGCTCGGTGACGCGCTGAATGGCAACTTGAACTTGCACTTCGAGCGCCTCGATCTCAAGACCCTGGCACCCTACCTGCGCGAGTTCGGTGGCTATGCCGTCGAGCGGGGCCAGGCGACGCTGGATCTCGACTACCGGCTCGAGCAAGGCCGCCTGAGAGCACAGAATCATCTTGTTTTGCATCGGCTCAAGCTTGGTGAAGAGGTTGACGCTTCGGCCACCGATCTGCCGCTCAAGACACTGGTCGGTGTCCTGAAGAGTGACGACGGCACTATTGAGCTCGATATCCCCATGCGCTTGCCACTCGACGACCCAGGATCGGTGGATTTCGGCAGTGTTGCCGGTCAGGCGATTCGTGAGGCGCTTGAGAATCTGGTGTCATCGCCACTGGAAACGCTCTCCGAGGTGGTCGGTGGCAGCGACGACAGTCACCTGGACGATGCAAACGATAATGGTGCAGACACCCGTAGCGGTGAGAGTAATGAGAGCGTCGGAAGTGACGAGAGCAGCAAGGATGCCCCCACACTCTACGAGCGTGCCCGCACCCGCCAGTAAGCGTCCGGCCATTCACCAGGACCACTCACCTGGGCTCGGCGCCACCGGTTCGCAACGGCGGCGTCGAGGGGCTCAGATAAATGTGATCGGGAACGTTCTTGCTTCGGCTCGCTTGACAGTCAAGTAGCTGCTTCCTAGTTTAAAAGAACGCCCCATACGTTTAATTTCATTTTAAATGATTGATATTAAAGGATATATTTTTCTTCGCGCAGATGTCTAAACGTCTAGTGGCAACTGGTTGGGTGTCTGCAGACACGGAGTCAACTAGTGACAAGGAGTCACCATGAAAGCATTGACTTGGCACGGAACGCATGACGTACGCGTCGATAACGTCGATGATCCCACGATTCAAGAACCGCGCGACGCGATCATCAAGATCACTGCAACCGCGATCTGTGGTTCCGATCTTCATCTCTACAATGGCCTGATGGCGGGTATGAAGGAAGGCGACATCATCGGTCATGAATTCATGGGCGAGGTCGTGGAAACCGGCTCGGCGGTGAATAACCTGCAAAAGGGCGATCGCGTGGTGGTGCCTTTCACTATTGCCTGTGGCAGCTGCTTCTTCTGCAACAAGCACCTTTATTCGCTATGTGATGAGTCCAACCCCAACGCTGAGATGGCCGCCAGTGCCATGGGGCACTCGCCGTCCGCGTTGTTCGGCTATTCGCACATGCTTGGCGGTATCCCTGGTGGTCAGGCCGAATACGTGCGCGTGCCTTATGCGGATGTCGGCCCGATCAAGGTCGAATCCGATCTGCGCGATGACCAGCTGTTGTTTCTTTCGGACATTTATCCGACAGGCTATCAAGCGGTCGACAACTGTGACATGGAAGCCGGCGACACCGTGGCCATCTGGGGTTGCGGTCCGGTCGGCCAGTTCGCCATTCGCAGCGCCTGGATGCGCGGCGCGGGGCGGGTGATCGCGATTGATCGCGTGCCGGAACGCCTGAAGCTGGCCAGTGAGAAAGCCGGCGCCGAGGTCATCGACTTTGAACAAGATGACGTCTACAGCAAGCTACTCGAGATGACCGGCGGTCGTGGCCCGGATTGCGGTATCGACTGTGTGGGTGCCGAAGCACACGGGCAGGGCGATCCCGAAGCTGAGCGCCGCAGTGCGGATTCAAGTGAGGAAAATCACCCCAACGCCTTCAACGAGATGACCATGTCGGTACGCAAGGGCGGCCGGCTTTCGCTGCCCGGGGTATATACCGACAAGGTCGATGGCGTCGCGTTGAACGCGCTGATGAACAAGTCGCTGTCGGTCAAAAGCGGCCAGACCCACATGCAGCAGTATCTAAAACCGCTGCTGAGGACGGTGGAGCAGGGGCTGATCGATCCGTCGTTCATCATCACTCATCGCTACCCGCTGGCCCAGGCACCTGAGGCCTACGCCAATTTCAACGCCAAGCAGGATGGCTGCATCAAGGTGGTGATGACGCCGTAAGGCGCCACCGTTCAATTGTCAAGCACCTAACTGACATGCAGGTCATATGCGGAAAAGCGTCGCCATTTCGGTGGGGCTTTTCCGTGGTGCCGTACACGTTTCTCAGCTCCACTGGAATGCCAAGGAAGGGACCCATGCCGAATCGTAGACAATTTTTGACCGGAGCGGCGGCCGCGGCGACCGCAACAGCTGCACCACGCCTGCTGGCCGCTGGGGAAGGTTCCAGTCCGGCCGACACGACTGCGGCCGGTAACGAAGCGGGCCCCATCTCCGAATTGCCCAATAATCCTCCGCTGGCTTCGAAGCTGTTTCCACCCGAGCACAAGTTCGGCGTGGGCGGTACCCAACTGGGTAACATCTTCGAGGTTACGCCCGACGACGAAGCCGAAAACATGCTCGAAGCCTGTTGGGAAAACGGCGTGCGCTATTTCGACACCTCGCCGTTCTACGGCATGGGATTGTCCGAGCGCCGCCTGGGACATTTTCTCAACGACAAGCCCCCGCAGGACTATCTGTTGTCGACCAAGATGGGGCGCCTGTTGAAACCCGACGCATCGGTGGATAGCCAGGGTAACTGGAAGGGCGATCTGAACTTCAGTTACCACTTCGACTATACCGCCGCCGGTACCCGTCGCTCGGTCGAGGACAGCCTACAGCGCTTGGGCGTGCCCAAGCTCGACATCGTCTACATTCACGACCTGACGCCGGGCATGCTGGGCGACGACTGGAGAGAGTCTCTCGAGGTGGCCCGCAAGGGCGCCATGCCCGAGCTGTCGCGCATGCGCGAGGAAGGCATCATCGGCCATTGGGGGATGGGAGTGAACAACATCGAAACCTGCCTGGCGGCCATGGAGGCTTCCGACCCTGACGTGATGCTGCAGGCCACCAAGTACAACCTGATGGATCATGAGGATGCGCTGAATCGCCTGTTTCCCAAGTGCCGTAAGAACGACGTGTCGGTAATCGTCGGCGCGCCGCTGGGGGCTGGCTTTCTCGCTGGAGTGAATCGCTGGTTGTACAGTGGCGGCATCCCCGACGGTTACTGGGAAAAACGCGACCGTATCGCCCGGATCGCCCATCGGCATGGGATCGATCTGCGCACAGTGGCGCTACAGTTCACCGCCGCGCCCGACGTGGTCGCCGCTACCATTCCTGGCGCGCGCAATGCCCAGCAGGCGCGCGAAAACCGGGCTTCGATGACGGCCAAGATCCCCGCCGAACTCTGGCAGGAGCTTAAGAGCGAAGGGTTGATCGCTCAGGACGCACCTACACCGAGCTGATGTGTAGCCCACGCCGGAACGTAAAAGGCGCCGCGGTTGCAGAGTTCGTGTTGCCGTAGCGCCGGTTACTGGTGAGGCATGCGATCCAGAGGTGCCTGCCGGAAGTAGCGTCCCAGCAGTGCGTAGAGCTCAGGATAGGCGGCGTCGAGGATGTCCGGTGCGGTGAAGAAGTACTCGCAGCAGACCGCGAAGCATTCGCCGGGATGGCTGGCGGCATAGTCGTCGATGGGGGGCGCGTCGCCGCGAGCCAGATGCGCTTGAAGGTCTTCCCACACGTCGGTAAAGACGCGGTGCCAGTCACGTGGATCGATATCGCGTGGCAAGGGTGGGAAGCCGTCGGCGTCCAGTGAGTTGCCCATGTCCAGCTTGTGGGCGAACTCATGAATGATGACGTTGAAGCCGCCCCAGTCGCCGCTTTCCTGGATGTCCGACAAAGCCAGGACGATAGGCCCCTGATGCCAGGTCTCGCCGACGCGCTCGTCCTCGAATTCGTGGACCACGCCCGCCTCGTCCATCTCCGCGACCTTGCTGCGGAATGCCTCCGGCAGTACGCGCACCTCATGGACGTTAGCAAAGGCCTCGCGGGCATCGCCCTCCGACCAGTAGAGCGTCATCAGGCAGGCTTGGGCGACTAGCGCCAACCGTGCGGGAAGGTCGAACAACTCGTCGTCGAATAATGAAAGCCGCTTGCGGCGAAGGAAGGCCCAGGCGCGCTCGCCGAGGCGGCGTGCGTCCTCATCGGGTAATGTCATCAATAGCGGTACCCGCGCAAGGCCCTCAGCCCAGGCCTCGGCAGGGAAGTGATGGCGCTCACCGCGCCAGGCGTTCCACCATTTCATGACTGGGCTCCTTCTCGACGTCTCCCACGACGCATCGATTCAAGCGTCTTCCTGGCGCGAGCCGGATGGCCGGCCCCCCGATTTCCACGACCAGTCGCGCCAGCGCAGGTCGAACAGATCCTGGCGGCGGTCCTTCAGGTTGGTGACCGAGCCTTCGTTGCGCACTACTGTGAGACGGGTCAGGTCGAGATCCGAGAACATGATCATCTCGGTATTGGGCGTGGTTTCGGCCAGCACCGCATCGTGGGGGAAGGCGAAGTCCGAAGGCGAGAACACCGAGGACTGTGCGTACTGGATCTCCATGTTCTCGATCGAGGGCACGTTGCCGACACTACCGCAGAGCACCACGTAGCATTCGTTTTCGATGGCGCGTGCCTGAGAGCAGTGGCGCACACGCAGGTAGCCGTTCTTGGTATCGGTCCAGAACGGCACGAAGAGGATGTCCATGTCTTGATCGGCGAGCAGACGTGAGAGCTCTGGAAACTCGACATCGTAGCAAATCAGGATGCCGATTCGGCCGGCATCGGTATCGAAGACCTTTAGGTCATCGCCGCCCTCGATGATCCAGTCGCGGCGCTCTTGGGGGGTGATGTGAAGTTTGGCCTGCGCCTCTATGTCGCCGTCGCGGTGGAAGAGATAGGAGATGTTGTAGAGGTGCCCGTCGTCGTGTTCCTCGATCATCGAACCGGCGATGATGTTGATGTTGTAGGACACCGCCATGCGTGACAGCTCGGTCTTGAAGTGTTCGGTGAAGCCGGCCAGAAAGCGGATGGCAGCGATTTGATCCTGCTGAGCGGCGCGGTCCTGCAGGCCCATCAGCGGCGCGTTGAAGAGCTCCGGGAAGACCGCGAAGTCGCTTTGATAGTCCGACAGCGCATCGACGAAGTACTCGGCCTGCTGCAAGACCGCCTCCACCGAGGAGAACTCGCGCATCTGCCATTGCACCGCGCCGACCCGAATCTGGGTCTTGCGAGTGTCGAGCACTGACTCGGCCGGTTCGAAAAGGATGTTGTTCCACTCGAGCAGGGTCGCGTAGCCCTGAGATTTTTCGTCCTCCGGCAGGTACTTGCGCAACAGCCGCTTGACTTGGAAATCGTTGGCCAGTTGGAAGGACAGGATGGGGTCGTGGATCTCCTTGCGCGAGACCTGATCCAGGTACTCGGCCGGCGACATGTCGCTGGCGTGCTGGTGATAGTTGGGAATCCGCCCGCCGGCAAGGATGGCCCGCATGTTCAACGATTTGCACAGATCCTTGCGGGCTTCGTAGAGGCGCCTGCCGAGCCGGTAGCCGCGATAAGCAGGATCGATCAGCACGTCCAGGCCATACATGGCGTCGCCTTTGGGGGCGTTGAGGATGATCTCCCGCTGATCCATCAGATCGTCGTAGCGGTGCGGGTTGGAAAACTCCTCATAGTCGACGCGGGCAGTCAAGGCCACGCCGACCAGTGTCTCGTCATCCTCGATGACGATCTGTCCGTCGGGGAACTCGCTGATCAAACGCTCGATGGTGCGCTGCGGCCAGGCGCCGCCGAGATCGTGATAGACACGATCCATCAGCGTCTTGAGCTGTGGATAGTCCTCGGGCGTCAAGTTGCGAAGGTTGAGGTGAAGATCGTCGAGGGACATGGCGGCGTCCTGCATTGCGGATACGAAAGTGAGCGCTAGTGTATCACGCGGGGGCGTGGCCCATGAGCCAATGGCTGGGTAGTGGAAAGCCCCTTGCGACCGAAAAAGCCCTGCACGAAGCAGGGCCTGTCGGGTGACTAAGGAGCTACTGGCGACGTGCTAGGAGGCCTGGAAGTTTTGCCGCGCGTTGGCGTTGCCTTGGCTATCCGCCTTGGGCTGGGTCCGCCAGATGGCGATGTTGGCGTAGCCGTAGAAAATCGTGATCGCGATCACCAGCATGTGGTACCAGAGGAAGGGCAGGTAGGACATGGTCGAGACACCCAGAGTCGTGGCCATGAATACACCGCCGTCGGTCCACGGCACCATGGGGGTGGTGATGGTGCCGCCGGCTTCGGCATTGCGCGAGAGCACTCGCCGATCCACGCCCTGATCGTCATAGTTCTTCTCGGTGATGGTACTGGCGGTAATCAAAGAGACATAAGCCGCGCCGCCGAAGAAGTTGCCGAAGAAGCCGCCCAACATGGTCGATACCGTCAAGCGTCCCGGGTTATTGGCCCAGCGCAAGAACCCATTGCTGATAGCTTTGAGGATGCCCACTTGACTCATCAATCCGCCGAGTCCCAAGGCAAACAGAATCAGTGCCACGACACTGAGCATGGACTCGATGCCGCCGCGATTGAGCAGGGTGTCCAGAAACTCCACGTCGGATTGCATGTCGTTGCCCACGTAGGCGATGCGAATGGCATCGATGGGACCGGTCCCCTGTGCCCACCAGGCGCAGATGCTGCCCAGAACCGCCCCGAAGGTGATGACCGGAATGGCCGGATAGCGGCGAGTCAGCAACCCGATCACGATCGCCGCCGGCAGTAGCAGCCAGGGACTGATGGTGAAGTTGCTCTCGAGCGCTTGCATGGCGACAGTGGCGCGTGAGGTGTCCACGTCACCGCTCACATAGAAGAAGCCGACGACCAGGAACAGAATGGAGGCAACCGGAATGGCGAGGGCGCTGACCGTCAGCATGGAACGGATATGATCGATCAGATTGACCTTGCACAGCGAGGCGGTCATCACCGTGGTATCGGACAGCGGCGACATCTTGTCGCCGACGTAAGCGCCGGAGATGACCGCACCGGCTACCAGTGGGAGCGGAATGCCGAAGCTGTGACCGATGCCCATCATGGCGACGCCGGCGGTGCCCGCAGTCCCGAAGGAGGTGCCGGTGGATAGCGAGGTCAGGGCGCAGATGACGAACGCGGCGAACAGGAATATCTGCGGGTTCATGACCGTCAACCCGTAGTAGATGATGCTGGGCACGATGCCCCCTGCGATCCAGGTGCCGATCAGCGCGCCGACGGTGGTCAGAACCAGTACCGCCTCCATGCCGTTATGAATGCCGTCGATGAGGCCTCGCTGCATGTCGGCATAAGCCATCTTGAGCTTGAGGCCGAGTGCCATGACCAGGAACCAGGAGGCGAACAGCGCAAGCTGGATGGGAAGGCCGAGTACGTTGATGCTGAGGAACATGATGGCGATGAAGCCCACCATGACGGCCAGCACCTCTATCATATTGGGCAGTCTTGCGGGGCTTTGGGATGAGGACATGATGTCTCCTTTGATCTTGTTGTCTTGGATGAATGTATGACGCTTAAAAGCGATCGAGCCGATAGGGTTTCAGCTCGGGAAGTGCTCGGTCGTGGGCAGAGGGAGTGCGCCGGGATGTACCAGAGCCCGTGGCGTCTGACGTTGCCAGCTCTGCTATCAGCTCAGCCGTAACCGCGGCCTGGGTAAGCCCCAGATGGTGATGCCCGAACGCCAGCAGTACCCTGCCGTCTTGCGCGCTATCGATGATGGGTAGCGAATCGGGAAGCGAGGGGCGAAAGCCCATCCAGGGCGTTGCCTCGGTGGTATCGAGTGGCGTCTTGAAAAGACCCTGACTCAAGCGATGCAGCTGCCAGGCCCTTTCCATGTTGGGCGGTCGCTTCAGCCCCGCGAATTCGACGGTGCCTGCCAGGCGCAGGCCGTCCAACATCGGTGTCATGATGAAACGACGCTCCAGCGATGTGACCGCCGTGGGCAGACGCGATTGCTCGCCGGGGAGCATCAAGTGGTAGCCACGCTCCGTATCCAGCGGTACCCGCGTACCGGTAAGGCTGGCGGTAAGCGGTGCCGAGTGAGCGCCACAGGCCACCAACACCTGGCGGCCGTGGAGCCGCCCCAGGGCGGTCGTCTCGAGTGTGACTCCCTGGGCATGAACGTGGCCGGAGACGACTTCGTCTTGGCAGAATTTGACGCCCTCGGCCTTGGCGGTGGCCACCAGGCGCTGGACGACCGCTAGCGGGTCGACGACGTGACCGGTCGAAGGGAAGAACAGGCCTCCGCGAATCGACTCGGACAGTTGCGGCGCCACATCGCGGATGGCGTTTCCCGACCAGGATTCGACCGGCACGCCCTGCGCCGCCATGCGGGACTGCAGTGCTTGCAGGTCGGCCAATGAGCTTTCCTGCTCGTAGACCATGAAGGAGCCATCTTCCTTCAACAGGTGAGCGCCATCGACCGTGTCGAGGAGCCTGCGCCAGGCGTCGAGGCTCGTCTCGTTGAGTGCACGAAGCCCACTGAC
Source organism: Chromohalobacter canadensis (assembly GCF_029544075.1). Lineage (GTDB taxonomy): Bacteria > Pseudomonadota > Gammaproteobacteria > Pseudomonadales > Halomonadaceae > Chromohalobacter > Chromohalobacter canadensis_A. The sequence goes on from NZ_JAJQJH010000001.1 coordinate 403,463, forward strand.
GCTGGCCTGGTAGGGGGCTGGGCGCAGATTCGACAGCAAGCGGGTGAACCAGGGCAGCGCCCGGGGAAGATAACGCCAATCCAGGCGTAGCGGCCCCGTGGGATCCATCAGCATGCCAGGCAGGCGTTTGAGGATCGACGCATCGGCGATGGGAAAGACCTGCTCGGTCGCCATGTGGCCCGCATTGCCAAAGGAAGCCCCCATGCCCGGCGCCTGCTTGTCCACCACCATCACGTTCAAGCCTCGGCGACTCAGCGTGAGGGCGCTGGCGATACCAACCACGCCGGCGCCGATGACGGTGACGTCGGCGTAATTGGTACCGTCGTGAAAAGCTTGATCCTGTGAGCCCATGGAGGTTTCCTCGTGGGTGGCGCACTTTGTCTTTGTCGATTGTATAAAATATAAGATATGTCGTTGTCGGCTTCAATACCGCGTCGACCAAAGTCGAGACGTATCACGTGAATGACGTTATTGGCGGTGGATGACGGCGGGGCATGGGGCTGCCTCAGCGCCTTGGGTGGGCACTTCGGGCGAGTAAAAAGGGAGATATCGACACGCCGGCGCTGGCTCGAATGATGGCCGAAGGTCCGACGCGGGGTGGTTGGATAGTGTTGAAGAGAAACGCTAGCGCTTGATGGGCGAGAGCCGGTTTATGAGGCGCCGATCATGATGTTTCGGGCTGTTTAGCGCGCTCTTCCAGCAGGGCGACGATGCCTTCGCAGGCTTCCTGAATATGCGTCTTCAACAACTCACAAGCCTTGTCGGCATCGCCCTGACGCGCCAGTTCGAGCAGTCCGTGATGCTCCTGTTCGGCCTTCTCGATTTCCTGTGTGTAGACCAGTTGCATGCGAATGTAGCGATCGGACTTGGTGTTCAACTGGCTAATCAAGGAGAGAGTTTCAGGTAGCTCGGCCGGGGCGTAAAGCGCCTGATGGAAGGCGAAGTTATACTCGCTCCAGTTATCGATGTCGCCGCCGGAATTCAGCGCTTTATCGTACTTGAGCAGGATGTCTTCGGCCTTTTTCAGATCCGCGTCGGTGAGGCCATTGATGGCGTGGCGCAGCACGTAGGTCTCAAGCAAAACGCGCAGATCGAAAAGTTCGCGAATCTTGGCCACCGAAAGCTCGGTGGTGAAGGCACCTCGGTGGGCATGAAACTCGACAAGTCCTTCGGATTCCAGGGTCAGCAGGGCTTCGCGAACAGGGATGCGACTGACATCGTAGTCATTGGCCAAGGCATCCTGACGCAACTGGGTACCGCCCTTGAATTCCCCGCCCAATATGCGCCCGCGCAGGTCGTCCGCGACGAATTGCGCCCGTGTCTTGTAGGTCGCCATAGTCTGCCTCTGCCGAAGGAGTGATTTTGCACACTGTATACAAACTGCAATGAATGTCCATGACGAGGCCGTCTTCCATGGCTTGGTCATAAGTCCACGCCTTGGAGGATCCCTGTGTGTCGAGCCGAGGGCCGTTCATCGAGGCGCGGGGCAGACTCCTCGGCATCGACCTGTGATGTATCGCTCAGGCGCCGTCGTGGGCGGCCGACCAATGGGCGTACCAAGTACGGAACAGATCGTACTGGGCTTCAATGTAATGACGCTGGGCGTCGCTAAGCACGTCGGTTTCATTGAAATGAAGCGTGTACTCGTTTTCGCCGTTAAGGACCATCAGGTGCTTGTAATAAAGCACCAAATCGGCGCCTTCGTCGAAGGAAGACAGCACGCCGAGGGCTTCTTCGAGCTCCTTGGCTTGGCGGCGTGCGACGACGTCCCCCTGGGCGGCTTTCTTGCTGAGTGCGACGAGATGCAATACTTCACGGGGCAGGGCGTTTCCGATACCGGTGATGGCGCCGGTGGCGCCGCAGTTGACGAAGCCGTGATATACGGTGGTGTCGACGCCGACCATCAGGGTGACGTCCCGGTCTTGGGAAGTGATGTGTTCCGCCGCGTAACGCAGGTCATCGGCGCCGCCGAACTCCTTGAAGCCGATCAAGTTCGGGTGTTGGGCGCGCAATTCGAAGAACAGGTCGGCGCGAGTGGCGAAGCCATAGTGCGGACTGTTGTAGATCACGGCCGGCAGGTTGGGTGCAGCGTCCAGAATGGCCGAGAAGTGAGCCTTCTGCGCGGTGGCGGACGTGCCGCGGGACAGGACGCGGGGAATGGCCATCAGTCCATGCGCGCCGACCTTGGCCGCATGCGCCGCATGGGAAACAGCTTCCTTGGAGTTGACCGCACCGGTGCCGACGATGGTCGGGATGCCCGCTTCGACCAGCCGTGCGACGCCTTCCTGACGTTGCGTTTCGCTCAGCAGCGGCCAGTCGCCCATGGAGCCGCAGTACACCACGCCGCTCATTCCCAGTTCGATCAGTTCACGGCCCTTGGCGACCAGAGCGTCGAAATCTGGCTGGCGGTCGGCGGTGCAGGGCGTCATCAGTGCGGGAATGCAACCGGTAAAGATGGCATCGTTCATCGTTGTTCCTCTAAGGTTGGTCTATTGCATGCAAGAAGCTCAGCGCAGCGGTATCGCCGTGATGACCGGCGCTGAATCGTCGAGAGAAGTTGGGTTACTGACGCGTGATGCCCCAGGCGAACGGGTCCTGCTCATCGATCAGTAGGGTGGCGTCGGCGCTGAGATAGGCGCGTCCCTTGATCGAAGGACGAATGCGCTCGCCCTCCCATTCGTAGGAGGCCTCGAAGCGGCTGCCGCAGATGCTTGCCTGAGTCCAGGTCTGCCCCGGTGCCAGCCTGCCATCGGCGGCGAGACAGGCGAGCTTGGCGCTGGTGCCGGTGCCGCAGGGCGAGCGGTCATAGGCCTTTCCGGGGCACAGCACGAAGTTACGGCTGTCGGCTTCGCGGTCGTCGCAGAAGAGCTCGATGTGGTCGATGACGCCGCCGTTTTCCCCGGTGATCGATTGGGCCTCCAGTGCCTGACGAATGGCCCAGGTGTAGTCGGTGAGAGCCTCGACGTTGTCGAGTTCGATGGCCATGCCGTGATCGCTGACCAGGAAGAACCAGTTGCCGCCCCAGGCAATGTCGCCGTGGATAACGCCGTACCCCGGCACCTCGACGGGGACCCGGCGGCGATGGCGGTAGGAGAGGACATTGCGCACGGTCACGGCGCCGTCGTCATGCAGCGTGGCGTTGATGGGGCCCGCCGGCGTATCGATCTTGTGGCACCCCGGCGTCATCTGCCCCAGGTGATGCAGTGATGCCACCAGCCCGATGGTGCCGTGGCCGCACATGCCGAGATACCCGCTGTTGTTGAAGAAGATGACCCCGCAACTGGCATCGTGGGACTCGGGCGCGCAGTACAGCGCGCCGACCAGTACGTCGTGCCCACGCGGTTCCAACATGACGGCCCGTCGCCATGCATCGTGATTGTCGCGGAAGTCGTCGCATTTCTCGGCGATGGTGCGACCCGAAAGCGCCGGTATGCCTTCCATGACCAGTCGTGTCGGCTCTCCCGCCGTGTGGGAGTCGATGACGTGAATGCGTTTCATAAGGCACCTTCATTCGATCTTGTTAGGTTTTATATTTTATACAATCTTCAAATGGATTTGTGAAGCCATGGTCGACGATAGTCTTCCCTGGAGGAGTCCGGGATACAGGTCGAGAGGAGAGTGGACTCGTACATGCTGCAGCCAGCCCTGGATCGGCGAGGAAGACACCGTTTGAACGGATGGAAGCAGGAGAAATGTGATCGGCAAAGGGGAAGGAAAGTGGGTGACCGCAACGGCCGAGCGCCCGATCAAGACGTGGCATATCACGCCCGCTCGACGTCACACAGGTAGGTTCAGACGTGCAAGAAGGGGGCGTCAGACAAGGGGCTAGCGCAACTGGCTGTCCTTGCTGCCGCGTCGATTGTATCCACTGACGGTGGTGCGCTGCTTGTCGCGCTCGCTCTGACATGCGATGCACAACCGCACGCCCTTTATCGCTTCACGTCGTGCCTGTGGAATCAGGTCGCCGCATTCTTCGCAGTATTCGAGGCTTTCCCCGCTGGGTAGCTCGCTACGCGCGCGTTCCAGGGCGTCCTCGATGGTGCTGTCGATCTGCTCCTGGACGGCGCCGTCTTTTGACCATCCGCCTGCCATGTTCTGCCTCCTTCATGGTTAACGGTCGTTTCGGGAAGGTTGCCATTTGCGCCCCTTTGCGTCGCTCATGCAACGTCGGGGCACTGACAGTATGGAACAACAAGTATGGGACAACACGGGCGGCGGCACATGCTCGCATTCAAGCGCCGATGCCGAGGGTGTCGTTATTTCGGGCGAGCCATCTTGAAGTTCTGCTCGGCGCTGATCTCGAAGTAATCGGCGGGGCCGCCGCCACGCAGGATGGGGTGGGCTGCGGCGGTTTGGTAGACGCCCTCGTGAAGCAGTTGCTTGTCGATGTGCACGCCGACGACTTCGCCCAGCACCAGCCAAGTCTCGAGCGACTCACCGGCGGCGGAGTGGAGCTGAATCACCTGACTCAACCGACACTCGAAGGCGACGCGAGCTTCGGCGACGTGAGGCACGTCGACGACCTGGGAAGCGCGCGGCGTGAGGCCGGCTAGCGCGAACTCGTCGACCTCGGGTGCCACACTGGCGCAGCTGGCGTTCATCTGCTCGGCGAGCGGTCGGGTCGCCAAGTGCCAGCAAAACTCGCCGGTGGCGGCGATGTTACGCACGCTGTCCTTATAGCCGATGCTGGAGAAGCCCACGATTGGCGGGGTGTAATTGAAGGCATTGAAGAAACTATAAGGCGCCAGGTTCAAGTGGCCGTCGCGATCCTGGGAGGAAACCCAGCCGATGGGTCGCGGTCCGACGATGGCATTGAATGGATCGTGAGGCAGCTCGTGTCCTTGGCGTGGCTCGTAGAAGTGAAACGTATCACGCATGGTGTTTTCCTTGCTGACGGCGAAAGGCGTGGCACCAGGCCTGTCGCCCGTTGCCGGATATGGCGTGATGGTAGCCAGAGACGTGCGTTGGTGATAGGGCCACCGATGTCCGCTAGGTCGCACTGCCGTCGAGGGCGTCGCGCGTTCGGCGAACGTTGGTGAGAAGCGGCGCACCCGTGGCGGGGTCCGTGATCAGCGAGCACTCGACACCGTACAGTCGCCTGACCAGCTCAGGTGTGACCGTCTCGCCGGGCAGCCCCTCGGCGATGACATGGCCTTGGTGCATGGCAATCAGGTGGTCGGCGTAGCGACATGCGCTGACCAGGTCGTGGATGACCATGACGATGGTCTTGCCCGAGGCGGCGAGTGATTGGATGAGCTCATAGACTTCGACCTGATGGCCGAGGTCGAGCGCCGAGGTGGGTTCGTCGAGCAGCAGCGTTGCGGTCTGCTGGGCGATGGCCATGGCGATCCACGCGCGTTGGCGCTGGCCCCCGGAAAGCGCGTCGACGGGACGCTGGGCAAGCGGCGTGAGCCCTGTCATATCCAGTGCTTCATCGACGATACGTTTGTCCTCGAGGGACCATTGGCGCAGCCAGCTCTGGTGCGGATGCCGACCGAAGCGCACCAGTTCAGCGACGGTCAACGCCTCGGGGGCATGCGGCTGCTGCGGCAATAGTGCCAGCCGCTTGGCCAGTTGGCGGGTCGGCTGGTGCCGGATGTCCGTGCCGTTGAGCAGCACCGTGCCGCCCCGGGGTTTGAGCAGCCGCGACAGCCCGGCCAGCAGTGTCGACTTGCCGCAGCCATTGGGGCCAACGATGGCCGTGACCTGGCCAGCGGGTAGTTGCAGGTCGAGATCCTCGATGACCGCGACCGAGCCGTACGCCAGCGACAAGCCCTGAGTCGCCATATCCGGCGCCGTCATATCCGGTGCGGTGTCGGGCTGAGCAGTGTCACGCTCGCAGGCTGGGGCGTCGTGTGTCATGGCGCGGTCCTGGCATTGGGGTTCAAGAGTATCCACAGCAGTAGTGGGCTGCCGATCAGGGCGGTGACGATCCCCACGGGGATCTCGATGGGTGCGAGCAGCATGCGCCCGAGCAGGTCGGCGGCGACCATGACCACCGCCCCGGCGAGGGTCGCTCCGACCACGGGTACCGTGTTCTTGGCGCTGAGCTGACGCGCAAACTCCGGGCCGATCAATGCCACCATTCCCACCGGTCCCGCGACCGCCACGGCGAGCCCGGTGAGAATCACCGCGACGCTCAGGGCGGCCATCCGGCAGCGTCCCGCCGCGATGCCCAAACTGATGGCGACGGCGTCGGAAAGTCGCAATACGGTGAGCGAGCGGGTCAGCCATATGCCAGCCAGCAACGCGGGCGGCAATGCCAGGGACAGGCTCAGTACTGCGTGATCGGGGCGGGCATTGAGGCTGCCTACCGTCCACGGGTAGGCCGCATTGGCGGCGTCGATGGAGACCCGCGTCAACATGAGTTGGGTTAGGGCACCAAAGACGGCCCCGACGCCGATGCCGGCGACCAGGAAGCGATACCCGCGCACGCCGATGCGGCCCGTCAAGCCGAAGGTGAGTGCTGCGGCGACGGCGGCGCCGGTCAGGGCCATGGCCGGTGGCGCCAGGCTGATGCCGGTGCCCACCACAGAGGCCACGGCAAAGGCGGTGGCGCCGTTATCGAGACCGACGATCCCCGGCGTCGCCAGGCGGTTGCGCGCGACGGTCTGCATCAGGCAACCGGCCAGCGCAAAGGCGCCACCGGTAACGATGCCTGCAATCACGCGTGGCAAGCGCAATTCTTGAATCACGAAGGTGTCGAGTGGGCTGCCGTCGCCTAGCAAGGCGCGAAGCGTCGCCGGCAGCGATAGCGACGCGGCGCTGCCGATATTCAGTGAGGCGCCTGCCAGCAGTATCAGGAGCCCTAACAGCAGCAGATTGGCGAGCAGGTTGCGCTTGTCGACGATCACGCGCAGCGGGGAGCGCTGGCCCAGCGGCAACGCGAGGTAATACTTATCCTGGCGCACTGCGTTCGGGGTATCAGCGGGGGACGTCATGGCGTGTCCCATGGAAGATGTCGTGGATACAGAGTCGGGCATAAACGGCCTAGAGCGTCGGCAGCCGGCGGCCACGCACCACGCCGATCAGTACCGGAGCACCGATCAGCGCCGTGAGCACGCCCAGCGGGAGTTCGGAAGGCGGCACCACGAGCCGCGAGACGATATCCGCGCTGACGACGACGATAGGGCCCAACGGCAGGCATAACCATAGCGTGCGCCGAATGTCGGGGCCGGCCAGTGCGCGTGCGGCGAAGGGGACTACCAGCCCTACGAAGGCGATGGGGCCGGCCGCGGCGGTGGCGCCACCCACTAGAAGGGCGACGACCACGATTACCAGCAGACGCACGACGCGAGGATGATGCCCGAGCCCGATGGCGACGTGCTCACCGAGCGCCAGCGCCGCCAGTGGGCGCGCGAGGAGGATGGTCAGCAATGTGGCCACTCCCAGGGTGGGGAATAGCGGCACCAGGTCGTCGAGTTGGCGGCCAGCGAGGCTGCCCACCACCCAGAAGCGAATTTCATCCGCCGTGTGCTGGTCGTAGAGGAGGATCAGCGACGATAACGAATGCAACAGGCCCGACAGGATGGCGCCGGCCAGGATGAGGCGGATGGGATCACTGCCGATGCCTTGCAGGCGCGCGGCAGCAAGTACGCAGAGACAACCGCCCAGGGCACCGAGTTGGGCGACCGAGACGCGTAGCGTGGCGGTATCGGCGCCCCACAGGATCGCCAGCGTCACGGCGAATGCAGCCCCTGCGCTGACGCCCAGCAGCCCGGGTTCCGCCAGCGGGTTGCGCGTTACGGCCTGAAGTAACGCGCCCGCGATACCCAGTGCGGCGCCCACCACCAGGCCGATCCACAGCCGGGGGGCGCGTAGCTCGGCGATCACGAAATGAGCCTCGCTATCGTATGAAGCGGCGGCGCCCAAGTCCTGCAGTGCTTGCCAGGCGCGTGCAGGGCCGACATCACCGGCCCCATACAGCAAGCTCAACAGCGCAATGGCGGCCAGCAGTCCGCTCAAGCCAAGCCACAGGCCGATCAATGAGCGCGGCTTGCCGAATGACAGGCAATGAGTCAGGACACGCATGAGAGCATCGTCACCATCAAGTGCTTAGGCATCCGTGGACGCCATCATTGGGCCGTATCCATGGCGGAGGCGATATCGTCGAGTATGGCCCTTGCCGCCATCGGCCCGGTAGCACTGGTCCACAACTGACCGTCGACGGTAACCACCTGATCGCGCTGAACGACATCGAGACGCTCGAAGGCCGGCGATTGCTTGGCCGCCTCGTAAGCTTCGTCGCCTTCGGCGTTCAGCGTGGCCAGGAACAACCAATCGTTATCGATCCGTGAGAGGTTCTCGAGACTCAACGGGTCGCTGTGCGGGCGTCCCTCTTTGGCGGTACCGCCGTCGTCGACCGCAAAACCGCTTTTGCTGAGGAGTGTGTTGGAGAAGATTTGCGGCGCCATCACGAGCGCGCCTTGCGGCATCCAGCGAATCAAGCTGGCGCTCGGAGAGTCGTTCTGATGTTCACTCAACGTCTCGGCCTTGGCATTGACCTCGGCGATGGCGTCATCGATGGCGTCGCTGCGCCCGAGTGCCTCGCCATAGACCCGTGCCTCATTCTCCCAGCTATCCATTTGGTAGGGCTTGACATCTGGCACCACGGTCGGGGCGATGTGCGACAGTAGGTCGTACTGAGCCTCGGGTAGTCGCGGAGAAGCCAGAATGACATCTGGCTTGAGCGCCGCCACGGCTTCGATGTTGGTCTCACGCGGTGTGCCGACGATCTCGATATCCCCGGCCTGCTCGCTGAGGTAACGCGCGACGCCGTCACCGCCTCGGGTAGCGACCGCTCCTAAAGGGGCCACGCCCGCCGTCAGCGCGCTATCCAGTGCGTTGGTATAAAGCGTGACGACACGCGAGGGATCGTCGTCGATCTCTACCGTACCGAAGGCGGTCTCCAGGGATTTGGCGTTGGCCGGAAGTGTCGCGGAAAGCGCGGCAATACCGGCAGTCGCCATGCATAGGTGTCGTAGCGAGGTCATGAGAGGCTCCTGATGGTGAATACCGTGCTGGTCGATACCGAATGCAGGTGTCCTAGGTTCGAATGCGTGGAATAGTAAACGAGAACAAATGTAAATGAGAAGCCATCTCATGAGGTTGCCGGTCACGTTCCGGCTCGCGGCGCCATGCCGAGCGAGCATGTCTCCATTGACCTCGTGTTTCACGAGGTAATGTTCGGGGTAGCTCGTAATTTATTAACTTGTTGTTTTTAAATTAATATTTTGAGATGGGAAGTGGCGAAGCAGGCGTGTCCGAGGCGGTGGCGGTGACACAGGCGTTCTAGATGATGAAACAAGGTGTTCGTCGATTATCGAGCTGCGGTGGAAGGGCGCACCGCTCGGTGAGCGGTGCGGGAGCGTGGTGATTATGCGCGGCGATCTGCAAGGACGCGCCGGCCGCGTAGGCAGTCCTGCTCATGGGGCTCGTCGACCCAGGGCTCGGCGATGCCCTGGGATATCCAGTCAGCGACGCTGGGGTGCTCGAGTAGGCGTTGCACATAGGCTAACGCTGTTTCTCCGAGCGGCAGGTCATAGCCGTGAATGCGCACTGCCACTGGGGCGAAGAAAGCATCGACGGCCGTAAAACGTTCGCCTGCCAGCCACGGGCCGCCGAAACGTTTCAAGCCTTCGCACCATAGGGTCTCCAGGCGATCCAGGTCCCGTTGCAGTCCCTCGCTCGGCGTACCCAGTTCAATACGCAACGCACAGTTCATGGAGCATTCGTCACGCAAGGCCGGGAAGCCGGAATGCATTTCGGCGGTGGCGCAACGTGCCCAAGACCGGGCAGCTCGTGATTGAGGCCAGAGGACCGGGTGGGCTTCGGCGACATACTCGATGATCGCCAACGAGTCCCAGACCACGTTGTCGCCCTCATGCAGGCACGGCACCTTGGCGGTGGGCGAGAACGATGTAAAAGCCGTTTGAAGGCCGGCGCCCTCGAATGGTGTCAGTACCTCTTCAAAGGGGATATCGAGCGCTTTGAGTGCCACCCATGCGCGCATGGACCAGGACGAGTAGTTCTTATTGGCGATAAAGAGGCGATATGACATGCGGGACTCCATGGAAAACGCCGGGGCGTCCGTTCGTTGGTGACGAGAAACCCTCAGGCGAGGGTTTCTCGGGATCGTGGGCCTCGCCGAGGTCAGTCCTGGCCTTCGAGGAAGACCAGGGTGCGACCATGGGAAAGCGCAGCCGCGTGACGGTGGTAGGCGCTACGTGCCCAGCAGTTGAAACCGTGATCGGCACCGTCGTAGACATTGATTGTGACGTCGTCGCGGTCGGCGAAGGTGGTGCGGACTTGGTCGACGGTCTCGGCGGGGATATGCCCGTCGTTGCCGGCGAAATGGAACTGTACCGGTACGTCGAGACGCGGCGCCTTGTCCAAGTGCTTGTGGATGCCTCCGGGGTAGAAGCTCGCCGCGCGGTCGACGCCTGACTCAATGGCGGCCAGATAGGCGAGTATACCGCCCATGCAGTAGCCGATAGCGGTGATGTCGCCTTCGCATTCGGCGCGCTGGCGCAATGCCTGGGTCGTGCTGGCGAGATCTTTGACGGCCACCGTGAAGTCGATGTCGCCGACGAGCTTGAAGGCCTTGTCCATGTCGGCGCCTTCATAGGTAAGCTCCACGCCCGGCTCCTGACGCCAGAAGACATCCGGTGCGAGCACCACGTAGCCGTCCTGGGCGTATTGTTCGGCAACGCTGCGGATGTGGGCATTAACGCCGAAGATTTCCTGAATCAATACGATACCGGGGCCCTTGCCCGCGGGTGGTAGGGCCAGATAGCCCTTGAAGGTCTGACCGTCGTGGGAAGCGATATCGATCCACTGGGGGGTGACGGCGGAGTCGTTCATGGTGTCTCCTTGGAAGGATGAAGCGCTCAAGATATGGCTCTAGTCTAGAGAGTCGTTGCCGGAGAGGCCAGGTGGTTCGCAGGCAAATGATGCCCGGGGCTCGGTTTTGTCCTTTAATCCTTATGGGAATATAAAAATCGCGCTTTAGAATTTTTCATTCTTTTCAGACTTGCTAGTCTAGAGGTTTTCGTTTTCCGAGCATTTACGCAACGGTGAGAGGTCCAATGTCGCAAGGACGCTTGTCCGAATCGAACAGCCCCCTTAGCGCCGATCAGGCGCGGCGGCTCAATGACGCGCTGGCCGATCTCGACGCCCGGCAGCGTGCTTGGTTGCAGGGCTATCTAGCCGGTCTGGATGCGCATGACGCGCCGGCAGCCGCCGAGTCGCCGACCTCGGCGCCCGGTGAGCCGCTGACCGTGCTTTTTGGCAGCCAGACCGGCAATGCCGAAGGCGTGGCCGAACAGGCGGCCGAGCGCGCACGCGCCTGGGGGCTCGACGTCGAGCTGAAGGATATGGCGTCCTTCGGCAAGCAAGACCTCAAGCAGGCCACTCGACTGATGGCGGTGGTCAGTACTCAGGGCGATGGCGACCCACCGGATAGCGCCTTGGGCTTTTACGAGTTGCTGGCCGGACGCAAGGCGCCACGTTTGAGTGACGACCATCGCTTCGCCGTCTTTGGACTCGGCGACGCCAGTTACGAATATTTCTGCGAGTCCGGCAAGGTGCTCGATTCGCGGCTCGAGGCCCTGGGCGCGCAGCGCCTGTGTGCGCGGGTCGACGCTGATGTCGACTACGAAGAGGCTGCCACGCAATGGATCGATGCGACGCTCGAGGCTTTCGCCGCGCTCTCGGGGAGTGCTGCGCCGGGGCCGGCGTCGGGTACGTCCGGTGGCGCAGCCGCGACCTACTCGCGTTCACATCCCTTCCAGGCGGAAGTGCTGGAGGCGCAACCACTCAATACCCAGGATTCCGACAAGCAGACCCTGCATATCGAGCTCTCACTGGAGGAATCGGGCCTGGAATATAGTCCCGGCGACGCCGTGGGTGTCGTGCCGCAGAACGATCCTGTTTATGTCGATGAATTGCTGGCCGCCTTGCGACTGGATGGTGAGGCACCGTTCGAGGAAGGGCGCCAGCTGCGCGATGCCTTGCTCAACGATTTCGAGGTCACCACGCTGACGCGTCCCTTCCTCAATCATTGGGCCGAGATCAGCGATGATGCTGAGCTACGTCGCCTGCTCGACGAGGAATCGCGCGACGAGCTGCGCGAGTGGCTGCAGGGGCGGCATATCATTGATGTGCTGGAGCATTTTCCGGTCGAGGGGCTGGAGGCGGACACCTTCATTCGTGCGCTGCGCAAGTTGCCGCCGCGCTTGTACTCGATTGCCTCGAGCCAGGCCGCGTCTCCCGACGAAGTGCATCTCACGGTGGCCGTGGTGCGCTATGAGACCCACGGTCGCGCTCGCGGCGGTGTGGCGACGACTTATCTCGCCGATCGCGTGCAGCCCGGCGATTCAGTGCCGATTTACATCGATCACAACAAGCACTTCAAGCTGCCCGACGATGACGCGGCACCCATTGTGATGATTGGTCCGGGCACGGGTGTGGCACCGTTTCGGGCCTTTCTCCAGGAGCGCGAAGCGCGTGGGGCGAGCGGTGACAACTGGCTGTTCTTCGGCGACCGGCGGCGGCGAAGCGACTTCCTGTATCAGGCCGAATGGCTGCAATGGCGCAAGACAGGGCTTCTGTCGCGATTGGACGTGGCGTTCTCCCGCGATCAACAAGACAAGGTTTATGTGCAGGATCGTCTGCGCGAACAGGCTGCCAATCTCTATGATTGGCTACAGGCCGGGGCCTATGTCTTCGTGTGCGGCGATGCCGAGCGCATGGCGCCGGACGTCCACCAGGCCCTGCTCGATGTGATTCGTGAGCAGGGTGAATACGACGAGGAAGCCGCTGCCGAGTACCTGCGTGACCTGCAGCAGCAAAAGCGCTATCAGCGCGACGTCTATTGAGGAGATCGACATGGATATCATCGCCAAGATGCGTGACGTGTCGCTCGACGAGCTGCACCCCAACGAACGGCTCAAGGTCGAGAGCCACTATTTGTATGGCACCTTGGAGGAGAGCTTGGCCGACCGGGCCACCGGCGCGGTCAATGAAGCGGACACCCAGCTGACCAAATTTCACGGCTTCTATCAGCAGGATGATCGTGATGTGCGCGACGACCGTCGCCATCGCAAGCTGGAGCCGCTGTATTCGTTCATGGTGCGCCTGCGCTTACCCGGTGGGCGGGTGTCGCCTGAACAGTGGTTGACGCTGGATGACAACGCTAGGCGCTATGCCAACGGCACACTGCGTATCACTACGCGCCAGACCTTTCAGTATCACGGGGTGTTCAAGGAAAACCTGCGCGGCCACTTGCAGGCGTTGGACAAGTCGATGATGGACACCATCGCCGCCTGTGGCGACGTCAATCGCAACGTGATCTGCAGTGCCAACCCGCACCGATCGCCGGTGCACCGTCAGGTCTACGACCTCGCGCATGAGATCAGCACTCGCCTGCTGCCGCGGACTCGGGCCTATCACGAGATCTTCCTCGGCGAAGAGCGTGTGGCGGGTGGGTCTCAGGAAACCGATGACGAGGTCGAGCCGCTCTATACGCGGCACTATCTGCCGCGCAAGTTCAAGGTCGCGCTGGCGATTCCGCCTGAAAACGATGTCGATGTGTTCGCCCACGATGTCGGCTTCATCGCCGACGTACAGGCGGGCGAGCTCAAGGGCTTCAATGTTTGCATCGGCGGCGGTATGGGCATGACACACGGTGAGACCGCGACCTTTCCGCGGCTTTCCGACATCGTCGGTTACTGTACGCCGGATCGTGTGGCCGCCGTGTCGGAGGCGATCATGCTCGTGCAGCGTGATAACGGCAATCGCCATGATCGCAAGCAGGCGCGCCTCAAATATACCGTCGAGGCCTTGGGCGTTGAAGGATTCCGCGAGCGCGTCGAGGAGTACTTGGGCGAGTCGCTGGCGCCGGCACTCGAATTGCCGCTCACTCATAACGGCGACCGGCTCGGTTGGTATCAGGGTGAAGACGGCTTTTGGCATTATGGCCTGTTCGTTCAGAACGGCCGCCTGGCGGATGTCGATGGCGGGCCGCAGCTCATGACGGGCATGCGCGAGATCGCCCAGGCGCACGATGGCGATATCGTGCTGACCACCAACCAGAACCTGATCATCACCCAGGTGCCTGAGGTGCGGTGCGAGATCATCGACGAGCTGTTGGATCGCTACCGGATGACGGTCGAGGCGACGCCGCTGCGCCGTCATGCGATGGCCTGTGTGGCATTCCCCACCTGCGGTCTGGCGATGGCCGAAAGCGAACGCTACCTACCGTCGCTGATCGACCGTCTGGACGCGATCATGCATGACGCGGGCCTGGACGATGATGCCATCATCGTACGTATGACGGGGTGCCCCAACGGTTGTGCGCGACCCTACCTGGCGGAGATCGGCTTCGTGGGCAAGACCTTGGGACGCTATAACCTCTATTTGGGAGGCGGTTTTGCCGGCGAGCGCCTCAACAAGCTCTACCGTGAGAACATCGACGAGGCGACTATTCTCAAGGAGCTCACGCCGCTGATTCAGCGCTACGCTGACGAGCGCGAGGCAGGCGAGGCCTTCGGCGACTTCGTGGTGCGCGCGGGCGTGATCGCGCCGACCCTGGCCGGACGTGAATTCCACGCGCGCTGAGCCTGCCCCACTTTGATGCCGCCTTGGCGCCTGGGTGCGCCAAGGCATGGCCTTCGGTCGCGCGGTGCCGTGTTATTGGAAAACGAAGCTCGATCCCTCGTGAATGCCGATCTGCCGCAACAGTTTGACCAGTGCGCTGTAATCGCGAAGTGAGCGGTTCGTTCGGCTCTTCGAGGCCATGTCTTGCAGTATGCTCTCGCGTTCGGGAATCGCCAGATAGTCGAGAATGGCCCTCCAGAAGCCCACGTCGAGTTCGATGAAGTCGTCGATGGCGCGCATCAGGTGGGCACGAAAGATGGCTTGCTGTCCGGTCCCGAGACGCTCGTAAACGGCACGGGCGATCTCACCGAAAATGGCGGCATGCGAGGCTTCGTCCTGACGGTGAAGCTCGGTGTTCAGACGGTTGAGTGGCTGGATGCCGCGGTCCTGTGAAAGACGTTTCAAGAACACGTTGATGGTCATTTCGGCCACGGTGGCGTAGGCCATCCGGATCAGGGCGAACTCGCGTTCGTTGTCCGCCTTGGAAAGCGCTGTCTCCATGCGCTGCTCGAGCAGAGGCGTGGGAATGTGCAAGTCATGTAGCTGGTGCTGGCGGCGTGCGCAGTCGCAGACCTCCAGGCACATCAGGATGTGGAACTGCTCGTCCACTTGGGTCTGGGCGATGGCCTTTTTGGTTACGCTATCGCCGACGCCGGGCAGGGCATCCCGAAGCAGCAACGAACACATGGGATTGATGACCTTGTCCTCGACGCAGATTGTCTTCTCGTTGTAGTTGATCCAGGCGCCGGCGAGGACACGGCGTTTTTTTGTCTCGTCGATGGCTTGGAAACGCGGGTCGTTCCAGAACGGCACCATCGACGGCGGAAAGTCCGGCGCCGTGGTGTCGTAATAGTCATTCAGATCGAGCCGCGCCTTGCGCACCGCAACGCGCTGATTCCAGCTCTCGGTGAGGCGCGCGAGTATCTCGTTTTCACGTGCCGTCATGGGGCTGTCGGTGCCGGTGTACATGTGTGGATCTTTCCCTGAGATATCTACCTAGAAGCCGGCCGCTTTTCCTAGCGTTGGGCGATGTTGATCGAGTCGGCGAAGGAAGTTCGCCAGCATGAGGTGGCCATGCTCGGTGAGGATGGACTCGGGATGAAACTGCACGCCTTCGATGTCCAGGTCGCGATGCCGGATGCCCATGACGTCCTCGATATTGCCCTGTGCGTCACAGGTCCAGGCGCTGATCTCGAAATCGGCGGGCATGCGCTGGCGAGTAACGATCAGCGAGTGGTAGCGCGTCACGCGCACCGGTTGGCTGACCCCGGCGAACACGCCACGTCCGTCATGGTGTACGTGCGATACCTTGCCGTGCATGACCTCGCGAGCATGTTCGATATACCCACCGAAGGCCTCGGCGATCGCTTCATGTCCCAGGCAGATGCCCAGAATCGGGACCTTACCCGCGTAGGCCTTGATGACCTCGAGCGTAATACCGGACTGTGATGGCGTGCAGGGCCCCGGCGAGATCAAGATGCCTTCGATATCGTGGCTCGCCAGTTGGTCAAGCGTCATCGCGTCATTCTTGACGATCCAGGGCTGGACGCCCAGTTGGTTGAGGTAGGACACGATGTTGTAAGTGAACGAATCGTAGTTATCAATGAGACACAGCATAGGTAGCCTCCTGGCCCGCCCAGGCGGTAAGGGTTTGTATGGCCTGCTCGCTGAGCGTGACCGGTATAACGCCACGCACGGCGTTGGTCAGCCATATGGCGTCGGCGTCGAGTAGATCCCGCGGCGTGATCGGGCGTTCGCAACAGCGCTCACAACTCGCTTCGATGAGTGTGTCGCGGGCGATGCCGGGCAGTACGCCTTCGTCGAGGGGCGGTGTCAGCAGCAAGCCGTCCTTCTCGATGAATAGGTTATGGCGACTTGCCTCGGTTACCCGACCGTCGTGATTGAGGAAGGCGACGTCATAGTCGCCTTGAGTCTGATGTCGCCGATATTCGCTATCGTAGAGATCGCGTGCGGTGGTCTTGTAATGCAGCAGGAAGGCGTGCTGGTCGATGGGATGGTCACTAATGCCCAGTCGCGCCGCAGATGGCGCTTCGTCCTCGGGCCCCAGCGACGTGGTGGTAATATCGAACTGGCCGTCGTGGGCCAGGGCAAGGCGCACCCGTGTGTCTTGCTCGAGTCCGTCGATGGCTTCGGCGAGCGCCAGGCGGACGCTGGCGGCCGCGTAGACGAAGTGGAGATCGCGTGCCGCGTGTGACAGCCGTTGCAAGTGTTTCTCGAGATGCTCGATATGAGCGTCATTCGCCCGATAACGCATGGTTTCTATGAGTTGCAGGTCCTGATTGAGCCCGCTCAAGAAGCGCGCCTTGAGCAGGCATTCCTCGTATTCGGCTTCAGGGTCGGACTCATGAAGCACGCCGCCGCCAATTCCCATCTCCGCATGGCCATCGGCATGCGCGATGCAGGTGCGGATGGGCACGTTGAAGCAGAAATCGTTATGAGGCGTCAGGTAGCCGATCGCGCCGGTATAGACGCCGCGCGGCTCGCGCTCCAGCTCTTCGATGATCTGCATCGTACGTATCTTGGGGGCGCCAGTTATCGAGCCGCAGGGGAATAGCTCGCGGAATACCTGCTCGATCCTGGCGTTGGCGTCGATCTTGCCGGTCACCGTGGAAATCATCTGATGCAGCGTCTCGAAGGTCTGTATCTCGAACAGGTTTTTGACCGCCACGGAGCCTGGCGAGGCGACGCGGCTGACATCGTTGCGCAGCAAATCGACGATCATCACGTTCTCGGAGCGTGTCTTCGTATCGTTGCGCATCGTGTCGAGAATATCGGCATCCTCTTCGGCCGATGTGCCGCGTGGGAAGGTGCCCTTCATGGGCTTTGATTCCAGTTCCGTGCCTTGTTTACGCAGGAATAGCTCTGGCGATAACGATAGTACCGCGTATTCCGGAAAGTTGAGCAGTCCACCGAACTCGACTTTCTGGCGGCTGCGGAGTTTGCGATACAGCGCGATGGGTGCGCCTTGATATTCGAAACGATATTTTAGCGTGTAATTGACTTGATAAGTATCGCCTTCTCGAATATAAGATTTTATCTTGTTGATGTTGTCGAGATATTCTTCGCGTCGCGCGTTGAGCGCTAAGTGGCGAATGGCTGCGGGTGTCGTGTCGGGCGTGCGCGCTTCGAGAAACCGGCTGGCTTGGTGCTGCGATAAACGGCGCACGTTGCGAAACGCATAGAAATGCACGAGTGGGGCATCGCTCTTGGCGCGCTTGCAAAACTTGAAATCCGGCTTGTCGGCAAGCGCATAGCCCGCTTCGTAGGCGAGGTAACCGGATACGTAATAGCCTTGCTCACGCAACTCATCGAGCTCTCGCAACGCGCCTTGCAATGCATCGTTGCGGTAACAAATTACTTCGTATTCGGGGTTTTCGAACAGCAATGAAGCGCGGTGATCGCTTGAGCAACGAGTGTTCTCTAGCAATATAAAAACATTGTCTGTTTGTTGTTTATTCAGGCTGCGCATCACCCTTGCTCCCTAGTATTAATTATGTCTTTATTTAAGGATGCGTGGGCATTTATGTCAATAATGATTATATTGGTATTATTATGTTATGTGTTTGGTGAAAAGAGGTGTTTTTGTGTTTAAAAGTTACCTTAAGAGTAGAGTGGTAAATCTACACAATGGGTAGTAGAAAAATACCGCATACCGATGAAGAAGATCATTCCACCGTCGATCGTAATGCAATTCACTGACGGCGGAACGCCTCAGCGCTACTCATGGCGAGAGTCTCTGTGGCATTCCGGCTTTTTAACTATCGTAGGGTGCTAGCAGTATGGCAACGACAGCGCAATCTCGCGGGCTAACCAGGGGGAAGAAGGTGATGGGAGTCAGAGATACGCCGGCGGCGTATCTCATGACGGGGCGGGGTCATGCCACAGCGGCGACGGCGGCCTTGGCGACTTGGACATCCTGATCGGGTTTGACGCCGGAAACGCCGACGCTGGCGATGACGTTGCCCTCGACGATCACCGGCACGCCACCGGCGAGCAACGCCTGCATCGGCGCGCTGACGAAGGCGGTGCGGCCATTGTTGATCATGTCCTCGAAGGCCTGGGTTTCCTTGCGGCCGATGGCGGCGTTGCGGGCCTTTTCGGTGGCAATCCCGGCGCTGAACGGGGCCGCGCCGTCCAGGCGGCGCAAGCCGAGCAGATGGCCGCCGGCATCGGCCACGGCGATGGTCACCGCCCAGCCATTGGCCTCGGCTTCCTGTTGCCCGGCGTCGAGCAGCCGATTGACGTCACTGAGTTCGAGTACGGCTTGAGTTTTCATGCAGGCCTCCTGTGGGAAATGTGAGCTACGAGCTACGCTGTCCGCGCCTCGTCATTCGGTGCCGATGTTAGCGCCTCATCGACGACTTCGA
The DNA here is from genome assembly GCF_029544075.1 of Chromohalobacter canadensis. Taxonomy (GTDB): domain Bacteria; phylum Pseudomonadota; class Gammaproteobacteria; order Pseudomonadales; family Halomonadaceae; genus Chromohalobacter; species Chromohalobacter canadensis_A. Next base: position 422,509 of record NZ_JAJQJH010000001.1, read on the forward strand.
TCCAGTGCCGGACGGTGGTGCGCCCTGCGCCGCTCAGGTGAGTCTGGCATCCGATGTTGGCGGTGACGATTTCGTCGGGATGTCCGGCCTCGAGCGCGTCGAGCTTGTCGTCACGTAACTGTGTTGCCAAGGCGGGCTGGGTGATCGAGTAGGTACCGGCCGATCCACAGCATAGATGGGGATCGCGCACCGGGGATAGTGTGAATCCCAGGCGGCCGAGCACGCTTTCCACTGCGCCGCCCAGTTTCTGGGCGTGCTGCAGCGTGCAAGGGCAATGGAAGGCGAGTCGTGCGTCGCCGTGAATCGTCAATGCTTCCAGGTCTTCTTCTCGCAGGATTTCCACCAGGTCCTTGGCCAGGGCGCTGATGCGTCTGGCCTTGTCGGCGTAGCGCGGGTCGTCGGCGAGCATGTCGCCGTATTCCTTGACGAACGCCCCGCAGCCGCTGGCGGTCTGCACGATAGCTTCGACGCCTTGGTCGATGTATGGCCACCAGGCGTCGATGTTGGCCCGCATGCGCTCGCGGCCAGCCTCCTGGGCATTGAGATGATAGTCGATGGCGCCGCAGCAGCCTGCCGCGGGGGCCGAGCTCAGGGCAATGCCCAGCCGGTCGAGAACGCGGGTCGCGGCGTCATTGGTGTTCGGCGACAACCCCGGTTGCACGCAGCCTTCGAGCACGAGCATGCGGCGGGTATGTGCCGCGGGCGCGGTACGTCCCGCGCGGGACGCGCGGGGCGGGATCTTGGCCTTCAGCGAGGTCGGCGCCAGCGGGCGGAAAGTCTGGCCCAGGGCGAGCAACGCTTGAAACCGCCGGGGCTCGACCAGCGCCTTGCGCAGCCCGTAGCGCAGGGCTCGCTCCCTGGTAGAGCGTCCCACACGGCGGTCCACTTCGGCGCGCCCGATGTCGAGCAGCTTGTGGTACTCGACCCCCGAAGGGCAGGTGGTCTCGCAGTTGCGACAGCTCAGGCAGCGGTCGAGGTGGGTTTGCGTTTCGTGGGTGACCTGGTCGTCATCGTCGCGGCTTTCGAGCAGCTCCTTCATCAGGTAGATGCGCCCGCGCGGGCCGTCGCGCTCGTCGCCCAGCAGTTGATAGGTCGGGCAGGTGGCGTTGCAGAAGCCGCAGTGCACGCACGATCGCAGGACGCGGTCGGCCTCGCGAATGTGCGGCTGGCGTAGCGCCTCGTCAGTGAAATTCGTCTGCATGGCTATAGCCCCTCGTAGAGTCGCCCGGGATTGAAGATCCCCCTTGGGTCGAGCTTGGCCTTGAGCTGGCGATGATACTTATCCATCACCACGGAAAGCGGTGTGAACGGCGCGTCGACGCCGTGCGCTCGGTCACGGTCGACAAGGGTGGCATGGCCGCCGGCCTGAGCGGCGTGCTGGCGAATCGTTGCGGCGGGAAGCTCGCTGCGCAGCCAGCGTTGGGCGCCGGCCCAGTCGACGAGCGTGTCGCCGTCGAGTACCAGAGGCGGCGCGCGATGCGGTAGCGATAGCCGCCAGAGCGGGCGGTCGTCGTGTCGGCGCGAGAAGAACGCCAGTTCGAGTTCGCGCAGTTGCGTCCAGAACGCCGTATCGTCCGGCTCGCCACCCAGTTGCGCCTGGGTATTGGCCACCGAACTGGCACCTCCCTCGAGCCGCAGATGCAAGGTCTCGCCGTCGTGGGCGGCGCCGGTGATGGGCATCGGCTTGCGTCCCCATTCGGCGAGGCGTGCCATGGCGTCGCCCAGCCCCATCTCGAGGCGCAACGTGGCGCTGGCGGCGGGGCGCGGCAACACCTTGAACGAGACCTCGTCGATGATGCCGAGCGTGCCCTGGGCGCCGACCATGAGCCGCGAAAGGTCGTAACCAGCGACGTTTTTCATGACCTCGCCACCGAAATGCAGCCGCTTGCCGTCATGGGTGATCATGCGTGTGCCGAGCACGAAATCGCGCACGCTGCCGGCCCACGGACGGCGTGGGCCGGAAAGCCCGCAGGCCACCGTGCCGCCCACGGTCGCATTCTCGCCGAAATGGGGCGGCTCGAAGGCCAGTTGCTGTCCCTCTTGGGCCAGCACGGCTTGCAGATCGGCCAGGCGGGTGCCGGCGCGTACCGTGACCACCAGTTCGACGGGGTCGTAGTTGACGATGCCGGTGTGCTCGGCCAGCGAGAGCGTTTCGCCGGCGACCGGTCGACCATAGAACCCCTTGCTGCCACCCCCGACGAGGCGCAGCGCCGTGCCGGTCGCCGCGGCTTGGCGCACGCGTTCGAGCAGGGTCTCGCTGGCATCGTGATCGCGCGCCGGCAAGGTACGTGCGTCCTGTGGCGGATGTTGATTCTGTGGATGGGTCATATAGTCTCCTTCGCACGCATGCCGTTAGAAACGCGGCAACTCGGGGTGGGGCAGGTTGCCGTGATGCACGTGCATGGCACCGAATTCGGCGCAGCGCGCCAGCGTCGGAATGTTCTTGCCGGGATTGAGCAGCCCGAGTGGGTCGAAGGCGGCTTTGACGGCATGAAAGACCGTGATCTCGTCGGGGGAGAACTGGGCGCACATCTGGTTGATCTTTTCGCGCCCCACGCCATGCTCGCCGGTAATGCTGCCGCCGACCTCGACGCAGAGTTCGAGGATCTTGCCGCCCACTTCCTCGGCCAGTGCCAGTTCTCCCGGCGCATTGGCATCGAACAGGATCAGGGGGTGCATGTTGCCGTCGCCGGCATGGAAGACATTGGCCACGCGCAGGCCGTGGGTTGCCGAGAGGTCGGCGATGCCCTTGAGCACACACGGTAGCTCGCGCCGGGGAATGGTGCCGTCCATGCAATAATAGTCGGGCGACATGCGTCCCACCGCGGGGAAGGCGTTCTTGCGCCCGGCCCAGAAGGTGGCGCGCTCGGCGTCGTCGCGGGCGAGCCGAATGTCGGTCGCGCCGGCGGCCTCGAGCACTCGGCGAACCGTTTCGCAGTCATCATGAACGTCGGCTTCCACGCCATCCAGCTCGCACAGCAGGATGGCCTCGGCCTCCACCGGGTAGCCGGCCTTGACGAAGTTCTCGGCGGCTTGAATGGCCAGTCGGTCCATCATTTCCAGGCCGCCGGGAATGATGCCGGCGGCGATGATGTCGCCCACCGCCTTGCCGGCCTTCTCGACGTCGTCGAAGCTGGCCATCAGTACCTTGGCGCTTTCCGGCTTGGGCAGCAGTTTGACGGTGATTTCGGTGATCACGCCGAGCATGCCTTCGGAGCCGGTGAACAGCGCCAGCAGGTCGAAGCCCGGCGTATCCAGGGCTTCGCTGCCGAGCGTGATGTGCTCCCCTTCGATGGTCAGGATGTTCACCGCGAGCACGTTGTGCACGGTCAGCCCGTACTTGAGGCAGTGCACGCCCCCGGCGTTCTCGGCAACGTTGCCGCCGATCGAGCAGGCGATCTGCGAAGAAGGGTCGGGTGCGTAATACAGCCCATGGGGCGCAGCCGCCTCGGAAATCGCCAGGTTGCGCACACCGGGTTGCACGCGTGCGGTGCGGGCCTCGGGGTCGATGTCGAGAATGCGGCTGAAGCGGGACATCACCAGCAGCACTCCCTTTTCGAGGGGCAGGGCGCCACCGGAGAGGCCGGTGCCCGCGCCGCGCGTGACCACCGGAACGCCCTGGGCGTGGCAGATGCCGAGCAGGGCTTCCACCTGTTCCAGGGTATCGGGCAGTGCCACGAGCATGGGCAGCACGCGGTATGCCGAGAGGCCGTCGCATTCGAAGGGACGCAGGTCCTCCTCGCGATGCAGTAGCGTCATGTCGGGGAGGTGCGCGGTCAGATGCGTGACAAGGGCATCCTTGTCGACCGCCGGCAGCGTGCCGTCCAGGCGTTCGTCAAAGAGGATGTTCATGCGGTCTCCTTGGGCGATGCCGCCACGCGTGGGCGAGGATGTTCGGCGCATGGCGCCAGACTAGGCATTGTCTGAAAACTGCCTGCGCTCGGCCATACTGCGTTAAACCTCAGCTCAAAATGCTCATTTACACCCCGTAAACTCCGCTTTTTCGCTGATTTTTGCCTTGTCTGACCTTCGCTCGTCGACTTTTCAGCCAGTGCCTGGACCTCGCCGCTTATGGAAAGTGTTTCCATATTCTCTTATGGCGCACGGCCGTGCCTATTATCCGAAAGCCTAATGATTGGAGAATTGGTCTTACCAATAATACCCCCGAAGAAAAACCCCGCCCGGCATGGCCGGGGCGGGGCGATAGTGTGGGCGATGATGTGAAAGCGCGTGGTGGTCGGGCGCTAGCCCATGAGCGGGTCGCTCACGCCGATCACGTAGAAGGCGATCAACCCGATGAGTCCCGTGAAGATCAGGTAGTACAGGGTGGGGAGGATCGTCTTGCGCAGCGTGGTGCCCTCGCGGCCCAGCAGCCCCACGGTGGCGGAGGCGGCGACCACGTTGTGGATGGCGATCATGTTGCCGGCGGCGGCGCCCACGGCCTGTAGGGCCACCATCATCGCGGTGGACACGCCCAGCGCCTCGGCGACGTTGAACTGGAAGTCCGAGAGCATCAGGTTGGACACCGTGTTGGAGCCGGCGATGAAGGCACCCAGCGCCCCGACGGCGGGGGAGAAGAACGGATAGACGTGTCCCACGCCATCGGCCACCAGTTGCGCCATGGCCACCGGCATCGAGACCAGGTCCGCCTGGTTGACGCCGGAGTTGATCAGGATGCGCACCATGGGCACGGTGAAGATCAACACGAACCCGGCGCCCAGCAGTGTCTTGGTCGACTCGCTGAAGGCCGCCCCCAGTTCGCTGGCGCGCATGCGGTGCAGCAGTACGGTGAGCAGCACGACGATGAGAATGATGCCGCCGGGAAGGTACAGCGGTTGAAGGCTGCCCGACACACCGCTCTCGCCGAGGATGTTGTTCCAGCTCACGCTGATCGATTGCAGTGCCGAAGTGACCGACGGCACGGTGCGCGAGATGACCAGCAGGACGGCCAGCAGCACGTAGGGCACCCAGCCCATGAAGATCGACATCGGTGCCTTGCCGGCGACTTGGTCCATCTTGATCTCCAGGTTTCCCAGCCATTCGTCCGGCCAGGTCGTGCTGTCGGGGAAATCCCAGGTGTCCTTGGGCAGCAGGAAGCCTTTCTTGGCGGCCGGCACGACGATGGCCAGCCCGACCAGGGCGCCGATCATTGACGGGAACTCGGGGCCCAGAACGACGCCCACCAGCGCGTACGGGACCACGAAGGCGACACCAGTGAATAGCGCGAACGGCGTGATCGACAGGCCCTCTTTCCAGGAGCGGTTAGCACCGAAGAAGCGCACCATCACGATGACCATGATCAACGGCATCAGGACCCCCACGATGGCGTGGGTGATGGCGACTTCCGATGCGATCAGTCGAAAGAAGCTTTCCCAGCTCGAGCCGTTGGCGGTCAGTTGCTCGGTAATCACGTTGCGATTGAGGCCGCCGGTGACACCGACCACGATGGGCGTGCCGACGGCACCGAAGGAGACTGGCGTGGATTGGATCATCATGCCCACGGTGACAGCCCCCAATGCAGGGAAGCCCAGCGCGACCATCAACGGCGCGGCGACGGCGGCGGGCGTGCCGAAGCCGGATGCCCCTTCGATGAAGCAGCCGAATAGCCACGCCACGATCAGCGCCTGGACGCGACGGTCGGGGCTAATGCTGGAGAAGCCGTTGCGGATGGCGGTGATCCCGCCGGAATGCTTCAAGGTATTGAGCAGCATGATGGCGCCGAAGATGATCCACAAAAGGGCCACGGTGAGGATCAACCCTTGGAACGTGGAGGCCAGCACGCGTGTGAAGGTCATGTCCCAGGCCAGTAAGGCGATCAAGGCTGTGACCAGAAACACCACAGGCATGGCGATCTTGGCCTGAACCCGAAAGCCAATCAGCAATACGCCGGCCAGCACCAATGGCAGGAAGGCGAGTAGCGAGAGCAGCGTTTGATTCATGAAAATGCCCCTGATTGTGTTGTTGTACAGCGCAAAACGGAGTCAGACGGATGTCGCCCGTCATCGAGCAAAAGATAAACGTGAAACGCGATGGGGCCAATTAGTGGATAATTGGTATTACCAATAATGACGGTAAGCTGAGAGGCTTAAAATATATTTCAAAATCAAATATCTATGTGTCCTCTTGTGACCTTCGTTGGAGGCATTCAGAGCAGTGGCGAGTCGTTTTGCGCGGTGTGAGTTCGACTAATAGACGAGTCTTTTCAAGGACATCGTGGCCAGGGTGCGTAGCGCATAGGCGCGATTGCATGGCGTGTGGTAGCGTCGACTTCCTGGGCGTGGGCGCTTCCCACGCGATGCATCTCGAGAAGGAGCGATGATATGGCGTTGCAGATGTACGAGTTGAGCGGTCGCGACGAGCGGCTGCGGTTTTCTCCCTATTGCTGGCGCGTGCGTTATGCGCTGGCACACAAGGGCCTGGAATGCGATTTCATTCCATGGCGTTTTACGCAGAAGGAAGCGATCGCGTTTTCAGGACAAGGCAAGGTGCCGGTACTCGTCGACGGTGAGACCTCGGTCACCGATAGCTACGAGATCTTCCGCTATCTGGATCGCGTATATCCCCAAAAGCCGCTGTTGGGCGACGACACGGCGGAGTCACGGGCGCGCTTCTTCAAGTTCTACAGCGAGCGGGCCCTGGCGCCGGGCATCCTGCGCACCATCGTCATGGACTTGTTCAATGTCGTGCATCCCGACGATCAGGCCTATTTTCGAGAAACGCGTGAGAAGGCGCTGGGACGCAGCCTCGAGGAAATGCATGCACCCAGCAAGGGGCTATCGGCACTCGATGCGGCCCTTGAGCCGCTGCGTGGGCGTCTCGAAGAGGCCGATTTCCTCGACGGCGAAGCGCCCGGCGGTGCCGACTACATGGTCTTCGGTCATTTCATGTGGGCACGGTGTGTCTCGGCGGCGGATCTTGTCTCCAATGCCGATCCGGTCTATGCCTGGATCGAGCGCATGCTGGATCAGCATGGTGGCGTAGGTCGCAATGCCACGCGCATCGTCGATATCGAGGGCGGCTATCCTGGTTGATGGCGCTGTGAACGTACCATGAGTGGCAGGGCGTACGTGGATAAGGAGCAAAGCATGAGCGATATCGTATTGATTACTGGCGCGACCTCGGGCTTCGGGCGTGCCGCGGCACGGCGTTTCGCCGAGGCTGGCTGGTCGTTGATTCTCACCGGTCGGCGCGCGGAGCGTCTCGAGGATCTCGAGAAGGAGCTAAGCGACAAGGTGCCCGTGCATACCGCGGTGCTCGACGTGCGCGATGCCGAGGCGATCAAGGACGTCGTGGCGGCCTTGCCGGAAGGCTTTCGCGCGGTCAAGGCGCTGATCAACAACGCCGGCTTGGCCCTGGCACCGGAGCCGGCGCAGAAGGCGGATCTGGACGACTGGCATACGATGATCGATACCAACATCACCGGGTTGGTCAACGTGACGCATGCGCTGCTGCCTACGCTGATCGAGACCGGAGCCGGCGCAAGTATCGTCAACCTGGGCTCGGTCGCGGGGCAGTGGCCGTATCCGGGGAGTCACGTTTACGGCGCGAGCAAGGCCTTCGTGCAGCAGTTCACCTATAACCTGCGTTGCGATCTGCAAGGCACCGGCGTGCGGGTCACCGATATCGCGCCGGGCATGGCCGAAACCGAGTTCACGCTGGTGCGCACTGGCGGCGATCAGGCGGCCTCCGACAAGCTTTACGGTGACACCACGCCACTCGAGGCCGAGGATATCGCCGAGCTGATCTGCTATACGGTATCGTTGCCGGCGCACGTCAACATCAACCGCCTCGAAGTCATGCCGACGCGCCAGGCATGGTCGGCCTTCGCCGTCGACCGCGACTGAGTCAGTCGTCTGCGATCAAGCGCTTGCCAAGGGTCACGAAGTCACCATCGTCGTACCCTTGGCGGCGGTAATACTCGACGAGCTCGGGGTGTTCGTTGCGGACCATCAGCATCAGCTTTGGGCAGCCCCGGGCTTGCAAGGCGCGTTCCACGGCGGCGAGCAGAGACGTGCCGAGCCCTTGCCCCTGATGGTCGGGGTGGATCGCGAGGTAATGCACCCAGCCGCGATGCCCGTCGTAGCCCGCCATGGCACTGGCGATCACCGTGCCCGCCTCTACTCCAACCAGAAACAGACTGGGGTCTTCCGCCAGCTTGCGCGCGATGTCGCGGCGTGGGTCGTTCCATGGACGCGTTAGCTCGCAGCGTTCCCAGAGCACAATGACGCTCTCTTCATCGACAGGCTGAAAAGGTCGAATCTGCATATGTTCCTCTCGCAGGGTGCCGGCCATCAGGCGGTCTTGGCCGTGGCAGTGGCCGGTGTCTGACGTTCGGCCATGACCTCGGCCTGTCGTTCCAGCACCAAGACTAGTCGCTCGATCAAACCTTCGAGGAGCTTGCGCGCGTCTTCCTCGATGCCGCCATGGCGTGCGATGGCGTCGTCCAGGGCTTGGCCGGCCTCGCTTATTCCCTGGGGCGAGCGGCCATGGGCACTGTCCTCGAAGCCGTCGGCCAGCGTGTCCAGGAGATGTCGCATGGCGTCGCGCACGGGCGGTGCGGCATCGTCCAGGCGATGGCGCAGGCGCAAACACGAGCGCCCTAGGTCGAGGCCGTTGAGGCCGATCATGAATAAGTGACGATGATCCTCGGGCAGCATATCGTCATGCCGCGCGAGTTGCAGCAGGCGGTCGGCCATACGCCCGCTAAAGCGGCTCTCGGTTTCGTGCAAGGGCAAGTCGCTGATGTGGCGCAGGTCGTGGCTGATGGCAGTGATCAGGCGTCGGCGCCGAATCGGGGCGCCCAGGCCGGGAATTAAACGAAAGCCCATGACCACGGCACTGAGCCCGACAATGACGGCGATGGCGCGATTGGCGAAGCTGTCAAAAGAGAAGTCCATCCCGTTGCCGGGCATGGTCAGCAGGATATTGAAGATGGTGAAGGCCAGGCAGTAACCCATCAACCGAGGGTTGGAGGCGCCGAGCAGCCCCAGGAACAGGGGCGTGACGAACAGCATGGCGAGCATGGGAAAGCCGTTGGCCTGCGACAGCAGGACATGCCCGAACAGGAAGGCACTGGGCAACGCTGCCAGCATGCCCTTGAAGAACATCATGCAGATCGTCACGGGGTTGTCGCGCGTGGCGAAGAAGGCCGAGAACAGGGTGCCGAGCAGCATGGCCACCTGGCCGTTGCTCCAGTGGGTCTGCAGCCAGAACACCGCCAGGCATGAGAAGACCAGCCCTGCGCGGCCGGCGTTGAGCAGCGCCACCAGATGATCACGGTGCCAGGAAAGCGAGCCGCCGCGTAGTTGTTTACGCCCCGGGTGGGCGATGGCCTCGCGCGCGTCGAGCATGATCATGGCATGACCGAGCACCTCGCGCAGCGCCAGAATGACACGGCGCTGCAAGGGATCGAGCTGAGTATCGGCGTAGGCGTGCGCCCGCTTGCGGAGCTCCAGAAGCTGTTGACGGGCCGCCGGGACGCCTTTCACGTGCTCGGCGTTGCGAAAGCCATCGGCGATCTCGCTGGCCAACTGGTGCAGGGGCGTGCTGATACGCTCGCGATGATCGTGCAACAACTGATAAAGCGCGCCCAGTGTGGCGAAGAAACGCAACGTGCGCCGGGTGAGAACGTGGGTGGCACGCATACGCCCGTTGCCATCGGGCCCTTCGTAGCGCGCTGCTTGGCTATCGGTCTCGAGCATGGTCAATGGCTCGAGGCTGGCGGTCAGCGACTGCTGCATGGCCTCGGGGTCATCGCTGGCATCGAGCCGCTGACTGGCATGTGTGAAGGCTTGGTTGATGACCTCGTCGGCCTGATTGGCCAAGTGATCCTTGACGCGCGTGGGCCACAGCAAGGCACTGACCAGGGTGGCGCACAGCGCACCGAGGCCGAGTTCGGATAGCCGCGCCACGGCGATGTCGAAGATGCCGCTCGGCGGTTGGTTGGCAGAAATCACCACGATCAGCATTGCGGTGACGGCACCCATGATGCAGCCATAGGAGAAGTTGTTGCGCAACAGCGAGCTACCGTAGGTGCAAAACATGATCCACAGCGTCAGCGCAATCAGCGCGGGGACACGCTCCTGGGCGAAGAAGGCCATGATGACGATGCCGACCAGCGCACCGATGAGTGTGCCGCCTATCTGGCAGATGCCCTTCTCGACGACCATGCCGCTCATTGGGCGGATCTGCAGGAAAGCCGCCGAGATCAGTGCCCAATAGGGACGGTCGAGATCGCACCATAGCGCGATATACAGCGCCAGCAGCATCGCCAGTGTGGTCTTGGCGGCGAACTGCAGTGACGCTTTAGAAGGGGTGAGGTAGGTTTCCAGCCAGGGCGACATGGGCGGCTCAGTCGGTATCCGTCTCGTCAACGATATGGATGGTCGCGGTCATGCCGGCACTGAGCAGCGTCTCGTCGGGGACCTCATCGAGCGCGATGCGCACCGGAATTCGCTGCGCTAGCCTGACCCAATTGAAGGTCGGCTCGACCTGGGGCAAGAGCTGATCGTTGGGTGAGGTATTGCTATTGGCGATCCCGCGACTGACTCCCGTGACATGGCCACGCAATTCGGTATCGCCGTTCATCAGCGTGATCCTGGCAGTGTCGCCTTCTTCGATACGCGACATCTTGGTCTCTTCGAAATACCCAGTCACGTAGTAGGAGTTCGCCTTGACCAGCGCCATCACGGCATTGCCGGCATTGACGTAGTTGCCCTCGCTGAGCCGGAGGTTAAGGATATGTCCGTCGGCGGGTGCCGTCACTACGGTGCGTTTCAGGTCGATCTGTGCGCTTTCCAGCTGCGCCTTGGCCGCGTCGAGGTTGGCTTGGGCGACTTGGGTATTGATCCGTGCGATTTCCCGATCCTCGTTGCTGATCGCCTGGTTGCTCAGGCGGTTGCGGCGGCTTTCCTCATGTTTCTTGAGCTCCAGTTGTGCCTGGTTCAGTTTCACGGTGGCCTTGGCCTGTTCGAGGGCAGCACGATAGCGGGCCTGGTTGATCTTGAAGAGCGTCTCGCCCCGGGACACGCGTTGCGTATCTTCCACCGAGAGTTCGCTCACCCAGCCGGAAACATCGGGGGCGATCGTGACGACGTCGGCGCGAACGCGGCCATCGCGGGTCCACGGCGTATAAAGGTAATAATGCCAAAGCCAGACGCCGGCAGCGACGGCCAGTGCCACGACAACGAGAGTGATCAGCATGCGTAGCGGTGTGCGCATTTAAACGATTCCAGCAGTGGTCGAGAAGGCAAAGGCGACGGCGGCGGTAATGATGACGAACAAGGCGGCATCGAACCACGCTTCGAACCAGGGGATATGTTGTCCGCCGATTCGGTGCAACAAGGTACGCACGATGAGTGCGCCAATGAACCCTAACAGGGCATAGATAAGCAGCGGACTGAGATAAATGCCACCGACAGCGATTTCCTTGAGACCCATTCCCTCTCCCGTTTGCCCAGGCAAGCGAATATGTTAGCACGCTATCTAAATGCGCGACACCTGCGCATCAGCATTTCGCATGAACCGACCTTCGCATGAACTAGTCTTTTATATGAACTCGTCTTTTATAAAAGAGTTCAGCATGCTGGTTTGAGGCTATCAGTTTAGCGTGAAAGCGCGTTCGGGCGGGATACGCGAATGCAGGCGCCAGCTTTCCGGCACGGTCTGGCGGATCTGTTCGAGAAGCGTGACGCTCTTGCGAGGTAAACGCCCGAATGGATAGAGCAGGGTGATGGGAAGCGACGAGGGCGCCCATTCTGCAAGACAAGGCGCCAGGCTGCCGGGATGGTGCTGCAGGCGTTTTTCGGCCATCCAATGGGGAAGAATGCCGAGGCCGCCGCCCCGTGCGATGGCGTCGATATGTAGCATATATTGATCGACGCGCAGTCGCGAGGGCGGCAGGGTCAGGTCCCACTCGCCCTCTCGGGCGTGATGCAACGTCACGCCGTGCTCGCTGGTGCCGAGTAAGTCGACCCAAGCATGTTCGGCTAGATCGCGCGGGTGCCGGGGCGCACCATGGCGACGCAGGTAGTCGGGATGAGCATAAAGGCCACGACGCATGCAGCCGAGTGTTTCTTGACGCAAACCGCACTCGTCGACTGCGCCCAACCATACACATAGAGCGTCGTCTTGGGGAGCGGTGGGCGGCGTGTGGCACGTATGCAAATTAAGACGCACGCCGGGATGGTGGGAGACGAAGTCCTCCATCTGTTGCGCAAACCACCCTCGGGCGAAGGCATTGTGCACCTGCACGGTGAGTTCGCCGCTGACTTCCGCGCGCAAGTCCTCCAGGGCGCGCTGGCTCTGCTCGGCGAGCCGCAGTATCTGGTGGCTGTAAGCTAAAAAAAGCGTACCGGCCTCGGTAGGCAGCAAGCGATTGGCCTGGCGACGTAACAGGGGTTGGCCCAGGCGCTCTTCCAACTGACTGATACGACGGCTGAGCGTCGACTTGGCAACCCCGAGCTGCCGTGCGCTGGCGGTCAGACTGCCGGACTCCATGACCGAGGCGAACGCGGCCAACTCATCGAGATCGTGCATGCCACTCGTCACCGTCAATGGGCGTGGTAGGGATGAGCGCGCATTCTTGCATAGTTCCCCGTCTTTTTGAAAATCATTAACGCCTGTAATGGTGTCTCGTTGCGTTGCGGATTGTGAAACGCGCCGTCCCGTGGCCTGTTGTTGTTCCTTGTGAAAGAATCTAAATGATAAAAATTCGCATTAAATTTTAAAGCATCATGCAAGGGTCCCGAAAACAACCGGGGCGGGATTCATCAGGGAGAACAACGCACCATGTCCTATCTTCCACGTCTATCGACGTTGGCACTAGCCGTTGCCGCCTGTAATGCACCCATGGCGTATGCTGTCGATGACGACGTCCAGCTGGATGATGTCGTTGTCACCGCTGCCGGCTATGCGCAGCAGGTCACACAGGCGCCGGCGTCGATCAGTGTTGTTTCACGCGAGCAACTCGAGAAAAAGGCCTACCGCGATATCACCGACGCTCTGCGGGATGTACCGGGTGTCATCGTGACCGGTGGGGGTGCCGGCGATAACGGCGCCGATATCAGCATGCGTGGCATGCCGGCTCAATACACGCTGGTACTCGTGGATGGCCGCCGCCAGTCTTCACGCGAGTCTCGTCCCAATGGGAGTGCTGGGTTCGAGCAGGACTGGTTGCCGCCACTGCAGGCCATCGAGCGTATCGAGGTAATTCGCGGGCCCATGTCGACCTTGTACGGTTCGGACGCGATCGGCGGGGTCATTAACGTCATCACGCGTAAGGTGGCCGATGATTGGCACGGCAACGTGCGCGCCGAAGCCACGCTTCAGGAAGACAGCGACTCGGGGAACTCGAATCAGGAGCAGTTATATGTGTCGGGCCCCTTGGCCGACGACCTGCTGGGCCTGCAGGTGTATGGCCAGTACCAGAAGCGTGAAGAAGACGATATCGAGCAGGGGTACGAGGATAAGGACCTACAGAGTCTGACTGCTAAATTTGCGCTGACGCCGAGCGAGAATCATGACTTTGGCTTGGAGGTAGGCAAGGAGACGCAGGATCGTGCGTCCCATGTCGGCAAATCGGCCCCGGCGGAAGGGTGCCGCGGCGGTTGCACCGATAGCTATTCGGAGCATGATCGGGAACATTACGCATTGACCCATACCGGGCGCTGGGGATTTGCTACCTCCGACAGTTACGTACAGCGCGAGTCCACCGACAATAAGTCGCGAGATATTGAAATTACCAATACGGTGGCGAACACCAAGTGGGTTCTCCCTTTATCGAGTCATATCGTGACGCTGGGCGCTAACTATGAGAAAGAAGAGCTGGATGATCAGAACACCAACCAGATCTCCGACCGGACCCAGGTCAGTAATGATCAGTGGGCGCTGTTCGCCGAGGATGAATGGCTATTGACGCAAGACTTCTCGTTGACCGGCGGGGTGCGTCTGGATGACAACGAAAACTACGGTAGCCATGTCAGCCCGCGCCTGTATGGTGTGTGGCAGGCGGCACCGCGCTGGACGCTAAAGGGCGGTGTTTCAACCGGGTATCGCGCCCCTGGGCTGCGTGAGGTGACGGCTGACTGGGGGGCCATTAGCCGTGGCGGAACCACCTATGGCAATCCAGATCTGGAGCCCGAGACATCGCTCAACAAGGAACTCGCCTTGCTGTATAGCGCCCCGCGCGGATTGAATGCCAGCGTGACGCTGTTCCACAACGACTTCGAGGACAAGATCACGCGGGTACGTTGTGGCTCGGCCACCGCATGCCCGCCGGTAACGCAGTACGATACCGACGATGACGGCACTCTGCGGACCAATACCCGCATCAATGTCGACGAAGCCGTGACGCAAGGCGTGGAGCTCGCACTCTCGTCGCCGCTGACCGAGACGTTGACCTTGTCGACGAGCTATACCTATACCGACTCCGAGCAAAAAAGCGGCGAATACGAAGGCAATCCGTTGACCCAATTGCCCAAACATCAGTTCAGCGGCACGCTGGACTGGACGCCGACGGCGCGACTCAACGCCTGGACGCGCTTGACCTATCGTGGCAAAGAGAGCCAGCCCGTCGAGGGGCCGTCCTCCAGTAGCATTCGTGCCCCTTCCTACACCTTCGTGGATAGTGGCGGTTCGTGGCAGGTGACCGACCAGGCCAAGCTCATGTTCGGTGTCTATAACATGTTCGACGAAGACATCGGCTACGACGAATATGGCTATGTGAACGATGGACGTCGTTATTGGGTAGGGGCGAGCCTCGACTTCTAGAAACTTGCGGTCTGTATGGTGATGCAATGGGAGGCCTCAGGCCTCCCTTTTCGTTCGTGCGCGCGTAGCCAATGCCGGCGTGTGAGAGAGCGCGACCTGCCCGGCGTAGGGCGTTCATGCTATTTTCATGATGCGAATGTGTCGGTTACGCGTACCTAAATATTGATTATCGGGAGAGTCATATGTTGCGTCGTTCATTGGTCCGCCTCCTTCTCGCTTGTGGCGCCGTGCTGTTGCTGGGCTTGGGCAGCGCTTCGGTGCAGGCTGCCGAGCGCGTTACCTTGTTTGCGGCGGCCTCGTTGACTAACGCCGTGGATGCGTTGGCCGCGCGTTACATGCGCGATCACGATGTCGAGATCGTTCCCGTTTACGCCGCTTCATCGACACTGGCTCGACAGATTGCCAACGGCGCGCCGGCGGAGATCTATTTATCGGCCAACGAGCAATGGATGGACTGGCTAGGGTCGCAAGGCGGAATTCCACTGACACAGCGCCATGATGTGTTGAACAATCGCTTGGCGTTGATCGCGCCGCAGGACAGCGCGCTCAAGGCCTTTACACCAAGCGCGGCAACATCGATCGCCGAACGCTTGGGTGCGGGGCGCCTGGCAGTGGGAAACCCTGCCCATGTGCCTGCGGGTATTTATGCCAAACAGGCTCTACAGGGCATGGGCCAGTGGCAAACGTTACGCTCGCGCCTCGCGCGCGCCGATAACGTGCGCACTGCCCTTGCGTTGGTTGAACGTGGCGAGGCGCCGTTGGGTATTGTCTATGCCAGTGACGCTCAGGCTAGCGATAAGGTCGAAACGCTGGGCCTGTTCCCGGATGCGTCCCATGAGCCGATTATCTATCCGATGGCATTGATCGGCGACGCACCGAGTGACGCGGCCAAGTCCTTGGCGGATTGGCTCGATGGCCGTCAGGCGGCCGCGATCTTTCAACGCTTCGGCTTTGCGAGCGTGGCTGCGGAAGACGCGTCATAATGTTGACCCCGCTGGAATGGGAAGCCCTGGCGTTGAGTCTGCGTATTTCCGGGGTGGCGTTGGCCGCGATCTTGTTGCCGGGAATTGCCGTGGCTTATCTTCTGGCACGCTTCGATTTCCCAGGGAAGACACTCCTCGATGGCATTCTGCATTTGCCGCTGGTGCTACCACCGGTGGTCGTGGGGTATTTGCTGTTGGTGTCGTTGGGCCGTCAGGGGCCGCTAGGGCAATGGCTGAACGAGCACCTTGGCGTGAGTTTGCCCTTCACCTGGGAAGGTGCGGCCGTGGCGGGAGGCGTCATGGCGTTTCCATTGCTGGTACGTGCCGTGCGCCTGTCTCTGGAGTCGGTCGATCGCAAGCTGGAGGAGGCTGCGCGTACGCTGGGCGCTAGCCGCTGGAAGACCTTTCTTACGGTGACTCTGCCGCTGATATTACCGGGCATTCTGACCGGTGGCGTGCTGGCGTTCGCACGCTCGCTATCCGAGTTCGGCGCGACGATTACCTTTGCCTCCAACATCCCCGGCGAAACGCGCACCTTGCCGTTGGCGCTTTACAGCCTGGTGCAGACGCCCGGGCAGGAGGCTGCTGCCGCGCGACTGTGTGTGATTTCGGTGATCGTGGCGTTGATCGCACTGGTAGCATCCGAATGGCTGGCGCGGCGCGCACGTCGGCGCCTGGAGGGGCGTCATGCTTGAGGCGCAGGTCTCGCAACGGTTGGGCGATTTCACGCTCGATACCTCGCTGGCGGTGCCGGCGGAAGGCGTCACGGCCTTGTTTGGACGCTCTGGTAGCGGCAAGAGCAGCCTGATTCGGCTGATCGCCGGATTGGGCGTGCCGGATAGTGGCAGTATTCGGTTGGGCGATACATGGCTGGTGGATACCCAGCGTCGCCGTTGGGTGCCGCCCCACCGGCGCCAGCTGGGCGTCGTATTTCAGGAAGCGCGACTGTTTCCACATTATTCGGTGCGCGGCAACCTACGCTACGGTATGCCGCGCGCGGCGCGCGCGGATTTCGATGACCTTGTCGAGCTTCTGGGTATCGGCCATTTGCTATCGCGTACGCCGGGGCGGCTCTCGGGAGGCGAGGCGCGGCGAGTGGCCATCGGCCGGGCGTTGTTGTCGCGACCGCGCATGCTGTTGTTGGACGAGCCGCTCACCGGGCTGGACGGCGCGCGCAAGCAGGAACTACTGCAGTATATCCGGCGTTTAGCGCGCGATACTGGCGTACCGATTCTCTTCGTCAGTCACGACACGCGTGAAATCGGAGCGCTGGCCGACCGCGTGGCATTGCTCGAGGAAGGGCGCGTGATGGCAAGTGGGCCGGTGGACGAGATGTTTGCACGCCTCGACCTGGGACCGCGCACAGGGCGCTTTGAGGCATCATCGTTGCTCGAGGCACGTATCGTCGCGCACGACGAGGCGCTTTGTTTGACGCGTTTGGCGCTGCTGGGCATGCCCGAGGGCGAGATGCTGAGCGTCGCGCGTCTCGAGGGGAGAGTCGGTGACGCGGTGCGCTTGCGACTGCGAGCTCGCGATGTGGGCGTCGCCTTCATGCGGACACCGCCGATGCCGGATGTCGATTGCTTGCCGGCGACGCTGCGAGAGATCGGTGATGAAACCCACGGTCCCTTCGTCGAGGTGATGCTGGATGTCGGCGGGCAGGCACTGCGCGCGCGTCTCACCCGTGAAGCTGTCAGCCAAATGGGGTTGCATACGGGCCAAACGTTGCAGGCGCGGCTGCGTAGCGTGACGATTTCCCGCCATGATGTGATTGTGATGTGAGTGTGCTCAGGACGCGGCGCGAGGACGTCGCCTTCTTGGCAGGTTGATCACCGCCAGCCCGGCGATGACCAGTGCCCCGCCGAGCAACTTGTGACTATCCAGGCCATCGCCGAGCAGCCAGACGCCGAGAAACACGGCGATGACCGGCATAAGTAACGTCAGCGGAACGACCCGGTTGATCGGGTGGCGGCGTAGCAACGCATACCACAAGCCGTAGGCGATGATCGACGACATCACCGCCGTGTAGAATACCGCGCCCCAGCCGATCCAGCCGGCATGGCGAAGCGCCTGCAAGTGCTGAGTTTCGAAAAGCCAGCTGCCCAGTGCGACCTGGGGAATCGCGAACAACGCGATCCACCCGGCCAGCGTCAGCGGCGAGATGGCCGGCGCACGCTTGATGATCAACGTCGACACTGCCCAGGCCAGGGCGCTGGTCAAGAGCGTCAACGTGGCCGTGGCATTGGGCAGTGCCGGCCCACCGGCGAGTACCACGGCGCCAGCGAAGGCCAACAACAAGCCGAGCAGGCGACGGGCGTCGAGGCGCTCCTTGAGGAAGATGGCGGCGAGCAAAGTGGCAAAAGGCGTGCCCATCTGCACCAGCAAAGCGCCGGTGCCGGCTTCGGCCTGTCCCAGGCCCAGAAACAGCAGCGGGAAATGCAGGCCGCCAAAGGTGACCGATAGCACCAGCAGCCATGGCAGTTGCGGTCGTGTCACGCGAGTGAAGGGGACGACCAGAGCGGCGACCAGCATGAATCGCAGTGTCATCAACATCAGTGGTGGCATGTCGTCCACGCCGACCTTGATGACGATGATGTTGAAGGCCCAGATGACGATGACCAGAAGGCCGAGCAGGAGGTCGCGAAGCGGCACGGGGGCGTCCTTGTAGGCGAGTGACGTCAGGCATCATTCGCGTTGGGTGATAGAACGCAAGAGGATAGCGCATGAAACGGTCATTGTACGTGTCGGGTTGGATGATGGTGTTGGGCCTGTTGGCTTTGATCCCCGCGTCGGCGTTCGGCGAGGAGCGCTCGACGCTCGAGCGCGCCACGTTGGAAGTGGCCGGAGAGACGCTATCGGTGGAGGTAGCCAGGCAAGCCGAAGAACGGGCCCAGGGGCTGATGGATCGCGACACGCTCGCGCCGGACGCCGGCATGTTGTTTGTCTATGCACGTCAACAGCCACCGACGTCGAGCTTCTGGATGTACCGCACTCTGATTCCTCTGGACATCGCTTTTCTTGGTGCGGAAGGAGAGATACGCGCCATTAGGCACATGCAGCCGTGTCGTGCGTCGCGCGAGGACTGCCCGCGTTATGCGGCAGGCGAGCCATTTCGCGCGGCACTGGAAGTCAATGCCGGATACTTCGACCGGCACGATATCGAAGTGGGGGATCGGCTTCCGATCACGCCACTGCTATCGCCGCGCTAGGCTAGCGGGCCGACTGTCGACGCTGAAGTGGTACCGAATGTTCGATGACAAGGAGTGAGCACGTGGATCCGATATGGTGGTTGGCTTATCTGGCCTTGGGCGGTGTGGTGGGTATCTTCGCTGGCCTGTTGGGGGTCGGCGGTGGTGGCATCATGGTGCCGATACTGACCTCGCTTTTTGCCCTGCAGGGTTTTCCGCACGACACATTGGTCCATGTGGCACTTGGGACGTCGCTGGCCGCCATCGTACCCACATCGCTGGCGAGCCTGCGAGCGCATCATCGTCGCGGCGGGGTGGTATGGCCGGTAGTGCGCTCCATCACGCCGGGCATTCTAGTGGGGACGTTTCTGGGTACATTCCTGGCGTCCCACGTACCGACGTCGGGGTTGGCCATCTTCTTCGCGTGCTTCATGGCCTTCGTCTCGGTACAGATGCTGGTCAACCTCAAGCCCGCACCGACGCGGACACTGCCGGGTGCGTGGGGCGTCTCGGGCGTGGGGTTGGGGATCGGCGGTATCTCCGCCCTGGTTGCCATCGGCGGTGGATCGCTCACCGTACCATTTCTGACCTGGTGCAACGTGGCCCTGCGCCGGGCGATCGGGACCTCGGCTGCAGTGGGACTACCGATCGCGCTGGCGGGGGCGCTGGGGTATTTGATCAATGGCTGGGGAGCGCCAGGGTTGCCTGTGGGGACGCTGGGATTCGTCTACTGGCCAGCGGTGATCCTGATGTCGAGCGTAAGCTTCTTCACCGCACCACTGGGCGCTCGGCTCGCCCATCGTTTGCCAGTGTCCGCGCTCAAGCGCATCTTCGCGTTTGTCTTGATGGCGCTGTCGGCAAAGATGTTGTTCACCGTCTTGTCAGGTTAGATGTTAGTCGAATGCAGGCTCGATATGTAAAAGGTCTGTTCCGGTCGGCGCAACAGGCGGTTATCATGCCCGCCGGCTATCGGCTTTGGCACATATTGCCTAAGCTGGGTGCAAGGGAATTGAATGCGCTGGAGCGTACTGCCTTCGCAGTGCTTTTCGGTCGCTCCCTGTTGCCGGTCGTGGCCTCGGCCTTGCGATCGGCTCGTCAAAATAATGTTAAAGAGGTGCATGCATGAAACGTTACGCCTTTACCGCTGCGTTATTCTCCGGGGCCCTGCTGGGTGCTGCCGCTCTATCGACGCCGGCGATGGCTCAGGATCAGGAGCGCTTCGTCACCATTGGGACAGGTGGGCAGACAGGGGTTTACTACGTGGTGGGCCAGTCGATCTGTCGTCTGGTCAACCGTAACTCGGAAGACACCAACATTCGCTGCAATGCGCCGTCCACCGGCGGCAGCGTGGCCAACATCAACGGCATCAAGTCCGATGAGCTGAGCATGGGCGTCGCGCAGTCCGACGTTCAATATCGTGCGTACAACGGCGAGGGCGATTTCAAGGAGCCGATGGAAGACCTGCGTTCGGTATTTTCCGTGCACGGCGAACCGTTGACCGTTCTGGCGCGCAAGGATGCTGACATCCACGGCATCGAAGATCTCAAGGGTAAGCGCGTCAACATCGGCAACCCGGGTTCCGGCCAGCGCGCCACCATGGAAGTGCTGATGGATGCCGAAGGCTGGGACAAAGATGTGTTCTCTCTGGCCTCCGAGCTGGGCGCTTCCGAAATGGCCTCGGCGCTGGCGGATAACAACATCGATGCCATGGCGTATGTGGTCGGCCACCCCAATGGCGCGATTCAGGAAGCGACCACGACCGTGGATGCCAACCTCGTCCCGCTGAACGACGACGCGGTGGATGGCTTGGTCGAGGAATATCCTTACTACGCCAAGTCGGTCATTCCCGGCGGTATGTACAAGGGCAATGACGATGATGTCGAGACCTTTGGTGTCAAGGCCACCTTCGTGACCTCTTCCAAAGTGGATGACGATGTCGTCTATGAAGTGGTCAAGGCGGTGTTCGACAACTTCGACCGTTTCAAGCGTCTGCACCCGGCCTTCGCCAACCTGGAGCCGGAAGAAATGATTTCCGACGGTCTCTCCGCGCCGCTGCATGAGGGCGCCAAACGCTATTATAAAGAGCGTGGTTGGTTGTAAACGTCACTTGATGTCGTGCTAGACGATGCGCGGCCGCTTCGGCGCCGCGCATCTCTGGTTCTGGCCACGCGGTGGCGAATGAAACAAGCGATTGTGATGTGTTTTTTGGTCGGTCAGAACACGCGAAGCACGCCCTGACCGACACCACCGGGACAACAGTATGCAAGACGATAAGTCGACGGCATCCACGCGAGAAGCCGAGCTTGAAGAACTGGCTGCCAACGAGACCGGGGCGCGCAAGCCCGCCGGGCCGGTTGGCAAACTGCTGCTTTGCGTGGCGGCGGTCTGGTCGTTGTTCCAACTCTGGATCGCTTCGCCCTTACCCTTCGTGTTTGGCTTTGGGGTGTTCAGTGCCACGGAGGCGCGTTCTATCCATCTGGCCTTTGCCATCTTCCTGGCTTTCATGTCCTATCCAGCCTTCAAGCGCTCACCGCGCGGTAGAGTGCCGATGCTGGACTGGGGGTTGGCTTTGGTAGGCGCCTTTGCGGCGTCCTACATGTATTTCTTTTACGAGCAGCTTGCACAACGCCCTGGCGCGCCGATCCTGCAGGACGTCATCATCGGTGTGATTGGTCTGTTGTTGCTGTTGGAAGCCACGCGGCGTGCGCTTGGACCGCCGTTGATGATCGTGGCGATCGTTTTCATCGTCTATTCACTGGCAGGTCCCTACATGCCGGGGATGTTAGCGCATCGTGGAGTGAGCCTTTATGGCCTGGTCAATCACCAGTGGCTCACATCGCAAGGCGTCTTCGGCATCGCCTTGGGCGTATCGACGAGCTTCGTTTTCCTGTTCGTATTGTTCGGTGCCTTGCTGGACAAAGCAGGGGCCGGTAATTATTTCATCAAGATGGCGTTTTCGATGCTGGGCCACTATCGCGGCGGCCCGGCCAAGGCGGCGGTCGTCGCCTCGGGCATGACCGGTCTTATTTCGGGCTCTTCGATTGCCAATACTGTGACCACCGGTACCTTTACCATTCCCATGATGAAACGTGTCGGCTTTAGTCCCACCAAGGCCGGTGCGGTCGAAGTCTCGTCGTCGGTCAATGGTCAGATCATGCCGCCGGTGATGGGGGCCGCGGCGTTCTTGATGGTCGAGTATGTGGGCATTTCCTATGTCGAAGTCATCAAGCATGCCTTCCTGCCGGCGTTGATTTCCTACATTGCACTGATCTACATCGTTCACCTCGAGGCGCTCAAGGCCAATATGCGCGGGCTCGAGAGCAGCAATCCCGTACGTCCATGGCTTCAGAAAATCGTCGGTTTCCTGACCGGGCTGGTGGGGATCATGGCCTTGGCGCTGATCGTGTATTACGGGTTGGGATGGCTCAAGCCGGTGTTGGGTGAGGCCATGCCGTGGGTGGCCGCCGCCGGGCTGGCGGTGATCTATGTGGCGCTGCTCAAGCTAGGGTCGCGTTACCCCGAGCTCGAGAAGGACGATGCCAATAGCGATATTTCAGTGCTTCCGCAAACGCGGCCCACGGTGATGGTGGGGCTCTATTTCCTGCTACCCGTCGTGGTGCTGGTGTGGTGCCTGATGGTGGAACGCTTGTCGCCAGGGCTCTCGGCGTTCTGGGCGACCGTGCTCATGATCGTCATCATTCTGACCCAGCGTCCGCTGGAGGCATTCTTCCGTGGACGCGGTGGGCTAGGCAATGAAGTGAAGCGTGGCGTCATCGATCTCTGGGAGGGCTTGATCGACGGCGCGCGCAACATGATCGGTATCGGCATCGCCACGGCGGCGGCGGGGATCATCGTTGGGGCCGTATCCCAGACTGGGGTGGGTCTGGTGTTGGCGGGCTTGGTCGAGACACTATCGATGGGCAATTTGTTGCTGATGCTCATGCTGACGGCGGTGCTGAGCCTGATTCTGGGGATGGGCCTGCCGACGACGGCTAACTATATCGTGGTCTCCGCGTTGCTGGCACCGGTCATCGTCCAATTGGGCGAACAGAATGGCTTGATCGTACCGTTGATTGCGGTGCACCTGTTCGTCTTCTATTTCGGCATCATGGCCGATGTGACGCCCCCGGTGGGACTGGCCTCGTTCGCCGCCGCGGCGATTTCCGGGGGTGACCCTATTCGCACCGGTTTCCAGGCGTTTTATTACAGCTTGCGTACGGCGGCGCTACCTTTCCTGTTCATCTTCAATACCGATCTGCTGTTGATCGATGTGAACTGGTGGCACGGCATACTGATCTTCGTGGTGGCGACGGGGGCGATGCTGATCTTCGCCGCCGCCACGCAGGGCTACATGGTGGTGAGAAACCGCTGGTATGAGAGCCTGCTGCTGTTGCTGGTGGCTTTCACGCTGTTCCGGCCCGGGTTCTGGATGGACATGATTCATGATCCTTATCGGGACATCCCGCCCGCGCAGTTCGAGCAAGCGTTGGGCGCTATCGATGACGATAGCAACTTGCGCGTTCGTGTCGACGGTCTCGATGCCTATGGGTCACCGACCAGTTTCGTGATGTTGGTGCCGGCGCCGGAAGGAGACAGTGGTAGCGAGCGTATGCAGAACCTGGGCCTGACCTTGATGCAGGAGGATGGCAAGACGCTGGTCGATATGACTGATTTCAATAGCCAAGCGGAGAAACTGGGCTTCGATTTCGATCAAGAGATCGTGTCGATTCGTGCGCCCGTCGAGCGCTGGCCGAAGGAATGGATGTGGATACCGGGACTGGCGGTATTCGCTCTCGTCGTCTGGTTGCAACGCCGCAGGCGGCCGACACCGAGCCGGCACGCCGACGCTGCGACGTAGACGGACACATCGCGTCGGGTACGTGGTGTAACAAAATGCGCCCGCCTCTCTCGAGGCGGGCGTTTTTGATGGTAGCTGTCGCTTGGTCCACGAATAAGGCAATGGCGTGTCACTACCGAGGCGGCAGTCGGTATTTTTTGCGACAATACGCACAGATACCTTCTCTCCATAAACCCAATGAGGCTGCCATGGCGACGTTATCCTCGGTTCATCTTTACCCTATCAAATCCACTGCGGGACGCATGCAAGAATCGGCATGGGTCGGTTTGGAAGGGCTAGAGGGGGATCGGCGTTTCATGGTCACCAAACCTGATGGCACCTTCCTGACCGCCCGTACGCATCCTCAGTTGCAGTGCGTGACCGCGACATTCGACGGTCAGACGCTGAGCCTGTCGCATCCGCAACTGCCCGCGTTGGAACTGGCGGTGGAGGCCTTCGATCTGGTGACCTTCGCCACTATGGTATGGGCCGACGGCTTCGATGCCTGGACCACGCATGCACGTCTCGATGCTTGGTTCAGCGAGGTGGCAGGAGAACCCGCACGATTATTGTGGCTGGGCGAGCAGTCCCAGCGCTACCGGCGCTCCATCGAACAGCGCGTCAGCTTTGCCGACGGCTACCCGCTGTTATTGATCTCCGAGGCCTCGTTGGCCGATCTCAACACGCGTACTGCTGAGCAGCATCTCATGGCGCAGTTTCGCCCCAATCTGGTGATTGCGGGTACCTCGGCATATGCCGAGGACGAGTGGCGACGCATTCGTTTGGGCGAGGTCGTGTTCCGTGTCGACAAGCCTTGTGCGCGCTGCGCGATGGTCAGCGTCGACCCGGCCACGGGTACGTTCAAAGAAGGCCGTGAACCCTTGCGCACGCTGGCTGGTTATCGGCGCGGCGAGGGCGGCAAGGTGTATTTCGGACAGAACCTGGTTGCCGAAAACGAAGGCTGCGTCGCACGTCATGATCGCCTTGAGGTGCTGGAGTGAGGCGGATGGACCGGCCACGCTATTCGGCAATCGTGCATGGCATGCATGCACCATTTTGCGGTGGTAGGGTTATTGATAGGGGTATGACATTTTCGCTCAAACTCGGATGGGAACGGCTAATCATGAGTGTCCTGATGACGTTGAGGCAATGCCTGGTATTCCGAGGCATGATGGCCTGTCTGGGCTTTTTTTTGCTCATGACCGGCGCCTCGTCGGTGCATGCTCACCCATTGCCGGCACCCGAGGAAGACGTCATGTTGACCGTGGCGGGGGATATCTCACGTACCAACGGTGATGGCGTGGCACGGTTCGACCGCGCCATGCTCCAGGAGTTGCCGCAAGGCACGATAGTCACGCACACCCCTTGGACCGAAGGTGCGTCGCACTTCGAAGGCCCCTTACTGGGCGCGATTTACGATGCGGTCGGCGCTAGCGGCGATTCGCTGCACGTCATCGCATTGAATGATTTCGCCGCCGACGTACCGCTGGCCGAGGCAAAAGAGTATGGGGTGATTCTTGCCATGCGGCGTGACGGCGAACCGATGCCGGTGCGAGAGTACGGCCCGCTATTCGTACTCTATCCTTTCGATGAACACCCCGAACTGCAGACCGAGGAAGTACGTTTCCGCTCGGTCTGGCAGGTCGCGCGTATCGTCGTGGAATGATGATGGCCTGGCGTTCCCGTATCCAACTCGTATCGCGTTTGCCCCTGCGGCTCAAGCTCGGGGCCTGCGCGGCGATCCTGTTTTTCGTCGCGGCCCTGGTGGTGGTCAGCTTGATCATCTGGCGACAGGAAGTCCTGGCCAAGAGCGTGGCCGGCGACGCCGCTTGGGCGGCCTACAAGTTGGATCGGGAGACCGTCCAGATGCGCAATGCCGTCTTGCAGGCCGAACAGAGCCCGGGCAAGTTCGATGACGTGCGCATGCGTTTTGAACTGCTGTATAGCCGCATCAACCTGCTACGCGAAGGTGAGATAGCCGCGCTTTTCCAGTCGCTGCCCGAAGCGCGAGCGTTGTTGCCGGAGATCCTGTCGCGCAGCGATGCGCTTGATGCCGCCCTGTCGCGGATGTCCACTGAGTCCCCCGACCTGGCTTCCCTTGAAGAGCGTCTGCAGGCGTTGAGCGGTCTCAGCGAACGCTTGGTCGTGGCTGTCAATGCCTACCTTGCCGAGTCCAAAACGCGTGAACGTGAGGTCCAACTGGCGCTATACGCCGCCTTACTGGCGCTAATCCTGCTGATGTGTGTCGCCACCGTGCTGGTGATCCGGTTTCTGTTTCAGGAAGCGGGAGAGAACATCGCGGCGCGACGGGCATTAGAGCACCTGAGCCAAGAGCTTCAGGACACCGCGCGTCATGCCGAGTCCGCCAACCAGGCCAAGTCGGATTTCCTGGCCACCGTCAGCCATGAGATACGCACACCACTCAACGGCGTGTTGGGTATGACGGAACTGCTGCGCGAGCGCACGCTGGATGAAACCTCGCATCAATATATCGAGACCATCCACGATAGCGGTGCGCAACTGTTGGCGTTGATCAGCGATCTGCTGGACTTTTCCAAGATCGAGGCCGGACATCTAGGTATCGAGCGTGAGATGTTTTCGCTCCCCGAGCTTGTCGCGTCCTTGATGCGGCTGCTCGAGCCGCGTGCCACACATGTCGAGTTCGCGAGTGCCGTCTCGCCTGTGGTATCCGAGTACCTGGTAGGTGATGTAGGGCGATTGCGCCAGGTATTGCTCAACCTTCTCTCCAATGCGCTCAAGTTCACACGGCAAGGTAGCGTGACGCTGATCGTCAAGCCGATGCGCGGCGATTGGATACACTTCGAGGTGAGTGACACCGGCTGTGGTATCGACTATGTCGACCGCGAACGCTTGTTTCAGCCCTTTTATCAGGCGGCCGCCACACAGAGCGGGACTGGCCTGGGGCTGGCCATCAGCAAGCGTCTGGTGGAAGCGATGCAGGGGCGCATCGGCGTCTCGAGTCCGGCCAACCAGGGCAGCCGCTTCTGGTTCGAACTGCCATTGCCCAGCGACGCCGAGAGTGGGGAACGGCACATTCCGGCAGGAGAAGCATGGGATGTGACGGCAGCACGCACGGCGCCACTGCTGGTGGTTGAGGACAATCCCGTCAATCGCCAGGTAGCCGTGGCCATGCTCGAGCGTCTCGGGCATACGGTGCATGTCGCCGACAGCGGTGAGGCTGCCTTGGCGCTGACGGAATACATGACGTTCGCCTTGATTTTCCTGGATATTCGCATGCCCACGCTCGATGGACCGGAGACGGCACGGCGGATTATCGCTCAGGACGGTCCCAACCAGGCCACACCCCTGGTCGCGATGACCGCGAGCGTCACCACCCAAGAGCACCAACGGGCCTTGGCCGCCGGAATCGCGGAAGTGTTGACGAAGCCCATACGCCAGCAGGTTCTGGTCGATACCCTAGTGCGCTTCGGCGTACGCGATCCGGCAGAGGCGACTACCCCTGACGAGGCACGGTCGTCTGCCGTGGCGGACTCGGCGAATACGTTACCGGTGCTCCTCGATCGGCAGGAATTCGCGACGCTCGGTGAGACGTTGGGGGCGGCGCAGCGTAGTGCGCTGGTGGCCGCCTGGCAGTATCAGTCGCGGGTCCTGGAGGAGGCTCTCGAGGCGGCCGTCGCCGACGCAGACATGACGCGTACGGCCGAGCTGGCCCATCGCCTGAAGGGCGAGTCGTCGTCGCTGGCCTTGACGCGCCTGGTACACGGCAGCGATTGCCTGGAGCGAGCAGCACGCCAGGCGGACTCGGATGAAGCCGGTCGGCAGTGGACCATGCTGCGCCCCACCATCACCTCGTCGCGTCAGGCGCTGCGCATGGCGAATGACATGCCTGCCTGAAGAGGCGTGAACGCGCCTCGCTTCATCTGGAGATCATAATGCACAAGAAACGCTGGATCGGCGGGGGCTGCCTGCTCGTGTTGCTAGGCATCGCTTGGTGCGCGGCGCAGGCGTGGTCGAGTCATGTCGGCGAACAGGCGCTGGAACGTCTGACCGCACGGCTGGATGCTCGCGATGGCTGGCAGGCCTCGCGGCATGAGGTCGAACAGGGGTGGTGGCATTCCTCCGGGGTTCTGCGTCTGGAAACCGTCGCGCCGGAAGGCAGGCCGCTGCGTGTGGCGCTCCCGTATCGCGTCCGCCACGGCGTTCTGAGTAGCCACCTCGATGGCGAAGCGGTCGTCACCCACGCGGGGGAGACGTTGTTGGCGGCGGATGCGGCTCCGACATGGCAGGCCTCTTACCGGACGTTGTCGGGCGACATGAAAGGGCGGCTGGAATGGCCGGCGTTCACTTCAAGCGATGTGTTGCCGGAGGCGGCGTCGCTGGAAGTCGGCGCCGGCGAACTGATGTTGCATGGGCATGCCGGTGACGTGCGTTACCATTTGCGTTCGGCACCGTGGCGCGTATCGCTGGGCGAGGCATCGCTCGATATCGGCGCGCTCGACGTTGAAGGGCGCCATCGCGGAGACGAGCGAACCTTTCACCACACTGCTCGTCTTTCCCTGGCGACGCTGACCTGGCAGGGTGGCGCGCCGTTTTCACTGAATGCGCTGAATTACGAGGCCGATATGCGCCTTGGCGATGACACTTTCGGCTATCACGGCGAAGGTGATGTGGCGGATATCGCCGTGGCAGGGCAGTCGGTAGCCTCGGGACGCATGTCGCTGGGGCTGGAGCGCGTCGATGCCGACGCTTTGCGTGCTCTAATCGAACGCATGCGTGAGAGTAGCTTGGGCGCCGACAGGAGCCGTGACGTGACTTCTGTCGATGAGACGTCGCGGTGGGGGCGCTTGACCCCTTTGATGGTGGACGTGCTGCGCGATTCACCGCGACTTACGCTGGAGACCCTGCAAGTGACCAGCGAGGCCTTCGGCGTCGATAGCCGCGCCTTCGGCGAATTGACGCTCGACGGTGACGATTCGGCCTCGCTGACGACCACACCGGTGACGTCCCCCGCTTTTTGGCGCCACCTCCAGCAACGTCTCGATGGCCACGTCACGCTTGTCGATGCACCGGCGCTTTTGGCCTTGCACCTGGGGCTTCCGCCGGAAACGCCGCGTTTGGTGTTTCGCGTCGATGCCGGCCAGTGGCGCGTCAATGAACGAGCGCTGCGTTGGTAAGCATTACCCCGCGTAGGCTTGAAGTTCGCTGGTGACGCCCGCATTCCTCTTGGCAAACGGGCAATTTGTCCGACGACTTTCAAGGTGAATGATGAGCGAACGCGATCAGGATCAATCCCGGGATTTTTACGCCGAGCTCGAAGAGGCTCGCCAAGACGCCGAAGAGGAAAATTCCCCGACGCAGGACGACCAGGAACCGACCTCCCAAGGACGCGCGGTGGTGCCGACGCAGGACTATTTGCCCGAGCGCCTCTACCTGCTACCGATTCACAACCGGCCGTTCTTCCCTGCGCAGGTGCAGCCGCTGGTCATCCACCGCGAACGCTGGGAAGAGACCATGGAGCGGGTCGGCAACACGCCGCACCAAAGCGTCGGGGTGGCGTTCGTCGGCGATTCCGGCGTCGATGAACTAGGGCCCGGTGACTTTCCGGAGATCGGTACGGCGGTAAAGGTCCACCGCTCGCAGACCGAAGAGCAACAGATCCAGTTCATCGCCCAGGGGATGCGACGTTTTCGCATCGTCCGCTGGCTGTCGAAGACCCCGCCATACCTGGTCGAGGTCACCTATCCCAAGGAATCCATCGAGGCCAGCGACGAGGAAGCGCGTGCCTATGCCATGGCGATGATCAACGGCATCAAGGAATTGCTGCCGATCAACCCGCTGTATGGCGAGGAGCTCAAGCATTATCTCAATCGCTTCAGCCCTCATGAGCCTGGGCCGCTGACAGACTTCGCCGCGGCCATCACCTCGGCCAAGGGGCCTGAGCTTCAGGAAGTACTCGAGACGCTGCCGGTGATGGCGCGCATGCAGAAGGTGCTGCCGCTGCTGCGCAAGGAAATCGAGGTGGCGCAGCTGCAAAGCGAGATCAGCGAGCAGGTCAACGCGCAGATGCAGGACCGCCAGCGCGAGTTCTTCCTGCGTGAACAGCTCAAGGTCATCCAGCGTGAACTGGGGATCTCCAAAGACGATCGCGATAACGACGTCGATACCTTTCGCGAGCGCCTCGAGAACTTGGAAGTGCCCGAGCGCGTCATGGAACGCATCGAGGACGAGCTAGGCAAGCTCTCGGTACTCGAAACCGGCTCGCCGGAATATGGTACTACCCGCAACTACCTGGATTGGTTGACGTCGCTACCGTGGGGGATTACCTCCGAGGACCAGCTCGATCTCCCCCGGGCGCGTAAGATTCTCGATCGCGACCATGATGGTCTGACAGACGTCAAGGAGCGGATTGTCGAGTTCCTCGCTGAAGGCACCTTCAAGGGCGATGTCGGCGGCTCCATCCTGCTGCTGGTTGGCCCGCCCGGGGTGGGTAAGACGTCGGTGGGACGCTCCATCGCCGAAGCTCTGGGCCGCGAGTTCTATCGCTTCTCGGTGGGGGGCATGCGCGACGAGGCCGAAATCAAGGGCCACCGGCGCACCTATATCGGGGCGATGCCAGGCAAGTTGGTGCAGGCGCTCAAGGAAGTCGAGGTCGAAAACCCGGTTATCATGCTCGACGAGGTCGATAAGATGGGCCAGTCGTTCCAAGGCGATCCGGCCTCGGCGCTGCTCGAAGTGCTCGACCCCGAGCAGAACGTCGATTTCCTCGATCACTACCTTGACGTGCGCATGGACCTTTCCAAGGTACTATTCGTGTGCACCGCCAACACGCTGGATTCGTTGCCGCCGGCGCTGCTCGACCGTATGGAGCAGATTCGTCTCTCCGGCTACATCGCCGAGGAGAAGATGGCCATCGCCAAGCACCACCTGTGGCCCAAGCTGCTCGAGCGCGACCGGATTCCCAAGAAGCGGATCAATCTCACCGATGCCGCGCTCAGGAAGGTCATCGAGGGCTATGCGCGCGAGGCCGGGGTGCGTCAGTTGGAGAAGCAGTTGCATCGGATCGTGCGCAAGGCGGCGGTGACGATGCTCGAAAACGAGCAGGACACGGTCAAGATCTCGGTCAACAACCTTGAGGACTTCCTGGGCGCGCCGACGTTCCGTAAGGAAAAAGTGCTCAAGGGCGTCGGCGTGGTCACCGGACTGGCATGGACCTCGATGGGCGGCGCGACGTTGCCGGTTGAGGCGGCACGTGTGCATGCGAAATCGCGCGGTCTCAAGCTCACCGGTCAGTTGGGCGACGTGATGCAGGAGTCGGCGAATATCGCCTATAGCTATACGATGGCGCATCTCAAGGAATTCGGTGCCGACCCGACCTTCTTCGACGAGGCGCATGTGCATATGCACGTGCCCGAGGGCGCCACGCCCAAGGATGGCCCCTCGGCTGGTGTGACGATGACCACGGCCCTGCTGTCGCTGGCCAAGCAGCAGCCCCTTGATCGGCCCCTGGCGATGACGGGTGAGTTGACGCTGAGCGGCCAGGTGATTCCGGTAGGGGGGATTCGCGAGAAAGTAATCGCCGCACGGCGCAGCGATATTTTCGAGTTGATTCTGCCCGAGCCCAACCGTCGCGATTATGAGGAGCTGCCCGATTACCTCAAGAAAGGGATGACCGTGCACTTCGCCAATCGCTACCGGGACGTGGCCAAGGTGGTCTTCGCCTAGCCGCGTCGTACCGGCCCGAAGGGCCGTGTTCACGTGCTCACTATTGGGCGCGATCGGATGTCCGATCGCGCCCAACGTCGTTACAATGGGCTTACCCCTTCGCTGCGAGGGGCGTGCCTGTCCGCTTCAAAAGCGCCGCTTCACAAGAGCCATCACGCCCACGCAACGTCATGTGACCGTGACACCCCGACGTATGTCGCTCGTCTTATCGCTGCATCATCACAGCCGACATGCGTCGCCCATAATTCGCCCTCGGGCCTACCAGACGAAACAGGAGCACTTGATGAGCCAGCAGGACTCTCCCGACAACGCCGATCACCGTCGCCGCCATTCCGCCAATGTCGTCGATGGCCCCGGCAAGGCTGCCAGCCGTGCAATGCTGCGCGCGGTAGGCTTCAACGACGAGGATTTCAAGAAGCCGCAGGTGGGAATCGCCTCGACCTGGAGCCGCGTCACGCCATGCAACAGCCACATCAATGTATTGGCCGACGCCGCCAGTGACGGCGCTGACGCCGCCGGCGGCAAAGGTGTGGTGTTCAATACCATCACCATCAGCGATGGCATCGCCAATGGCACCGAAGGCATGAAGTACTCGATGGCCTCGCGTGAGATCATCGCCGATTCCATCGAGGCGGTGTCCGGTTGCGAGGGCTTCGATGGCGTGGTTGCCATCGGTGGCTGCGACAAGAATATGCCTGGCTGCATGATCGGCCTGGCGCGCCTCAATCGACCCAGCATCTTCGTTTATGGCGGGACCATCCAGCCTGGCGCCGGGCATACCGACCTGGTGTCGGTTTTCGAGGCGATGGGCGCCTACTCGCAGGGCAACAAGTCGCTGATCGAGGTCAAGCAGATCGAGGAAGTCGCCATTCCCGGACCGGGTTCCTGTGGCGGCATGTATACCGCCAACACCATGGCATCGGCGATCGAGGCCATGGGCATGAGCCTGCCCAATTCGTCGGCTCAGGATGCGGTGTCCCAGAGCAAGAAGGATGATAGTCGCGCCGCCGGCGAAGCCGTGCTCAAGCTGCTCGAGCTGGATATCAAACCTTCGGACATCATGACCCGCAAGGCGTTCGAGAACGCCATCACCGTGGTCATTGCCCTGGGTGGTTCCACCAATGCCGTGCTTCACCTGATCGCCATGGCCAACACCATCGGGGTAGAGCTCTCGCTCGACGATTTCACCGAGATCGGCAAGCGCGTGCCGGTGCTCGCCGATCTTCGTCCCAGCGGTCATTACCTGATGAGCGAACTGGTGGCGATCGGCGGTATCCAGCCGCTGATGAAAGTCCTGCTCGACGCGGGCCTGCTCCACGGCGACTGCCTGACCGTGACCGGCAAGACATTGGCCGAGAATCTGGCCGACGTGACGCCCTATCCGACGGGTCAGGAAATCATCAAACCGCTGGATGCGCCGGTCAAATCGAGCAGCCACTTGCGCATCCTCTACGGCAATTTGGCGCCGGAAGGGGCGGTGGCCAAGATCACCGGCAAGGAAGGCACACGCTTTACCGGTCGCGCGCGGGTCTTCAACTCCGAGGAGGAAGCGCAGGCACGCATCAACGACCTGACCGTGGTTGCCGGGGATGTGGTGGTCATTCGTTACGAAGGGCCCAAGGGTGGCCCCGGCATGCGCGAGATGCTGACGCCGACTTCGGCGATCATGGGCCGTGGCCTGGGCGACAAGGTGGCGTTGATCACAGACGGCCGTTTCTCCGGCGGCAGCCATGGTTTCGTGGTTGGTCACATCACGCCGGAAGCCTTCGTCGGAGGCCCCATTGGCCTGGTCGAGGACGGTGACGAGATTACCATCGATGCCGAGAACGACATCATGACGCTGCATATCGACGACGCCGAGATGGCGCGTCGCCGTGCGGCCTGGAAGCGTCCGGCGCCACGTTATACTCGAGGCACGCTGGCCAAGTACGCCAAGACGGTCAGTTCCGCATCGAAAGGGGCGGTCACTGACCTGCCCGAGGCGCTGGACGATTGAGACGGCGTAGGCTGTGTGGCATCCAAGCGGCCCTGCGGGGCCGCTTTTCGTTGGTGGGCTCGTCAGGCTGCCTTCTGGTTGCGCATCCAGGCGATTAGGCCGCCGCTGAACAAGATCTCGACCTGGCGTGGAGTCAAAGCGTGTTCGAGCGTCAGCGTTCTACCGTCAACCTGGGCCGTCACGGGACCGCCGGCTTCCAGCGCTTCTTGTAGCTTGTCGAAGCCGATGCGGGTATCGACCTCGAGCGCGTCGTAATCGTCGCCGTCCGAGAAAGTCAGCGGCAGCACGCCGAAGTTGACCAGGTTCTGGTGGTGAATACGGGCAAAGCTCTTGGCGATGACGACACGCATGCCCAAGTAGCGTGGGGCGATGGCGGCGTGTTCCCTGCTCGAGCCCTGGCCGTAATTCTCGCCACCGATGACGATATGATCGCCTGTCTCGCGGGCACGCTCGGCATAGCCATCGACGACGCCACGAAAGGAAAACTCGGCGATCCTGGGAATGTTGGAGCGGTAGGGCAGCACCTCGCCGCCGGCAGGCATGATCTCGTCGGTGGAGACATCGTCGCCGGCCTTGACCAGAATCGGTAAGTCCAGCTGTGCCTCGAGCGGCTCGAAATCCGGCAGTGACTCGATGTTCGGTCCCTTGATCAGGTGGACCTTGCGCGCCTTGGACGCCTCCATGGGGGCAATCAGGGTGCGGGTATTGATGATCGGATCTTCGGGCTCCCGCACCTGGGGGTAGGCCATGCCCAGCGTCCGGGGATCGGTGATCACGCCCTTGAGCGCCGAGGCTGCAGCAGTTTCCGGGCTGCACAGGTAGACGCGGTCTTCGCGCGTGCCTGAGCGGCCGGGGAAGTTGCGCGGGACCGTGCGCAGGCTATTAGTGTCGTTGGCTGGCGCCTGCCCCATGCCAATGCAGCCGTTGCAGCCGGCCTGATGCAGGCGAGCGCCGGCGCCGAGCAAGCTCAAAAGGTGGCCGTCGCGAGTCAACGTTTCGAGGATCGAGCGCGAGGTGGGATTGATCTCTAGCGAGACGTTGTCGTCGATGGTTCGATCCTTGAGCATGGCGGCGACGATGGCGAAGTCGCGATAGCCGGGATTGGCCGAAGAGCCGACGTACGCCTGCGATAGTGGTTCGCCGGCCACTTCCCGCACGGGAACGACATTGCCGGGGCTCGACGGGGTGGCAATCAGGGGCTCGAGCTGCGACAGATCGATCGTCTCGTGGCGATCGTAGCTACAGCCGTCATCTGGCAGTAGTTCGTGCCAATCCTCGCCGCGTCCTTCGGCGGTGAGGAACGCCTTCACTGCCGCATCGGAGGGGAACACGCTGGTGGTGGCACCGAGCTCCGCGCCCATGTTGGCGATGACATGTCGGTCCATCGCGGAAAGATGCGCGAGGCCGGGACCGTAATATTCGATGATGCGCCCCACGCCGCCGCTAACGCCATGGCGGCGCAACATCTCGAGAATCACGTCCTTGGCGCTGACCCAATCGGGCAGGCGGCCCTCGAGGCGTACACCCCAGACTTCCGGCATGCGCGTATGAAAGGGTTCGCCGGCCATCGCCATGGCGACATCGATGCCGCCCGCGCCGATTGCCAGCATGCCCAGCGAACCGGCGGCCGGTGTATGGCTATCGGACCCCAGTAGGGTCTTGCCGGGCTTACCGAAGCGTTGCTGGTGCGTGGGGTGGCTGACGCCGTTGCCCGGACGCGAAAACCAAACGCCCAAGCGTTCCGCCGAGGTCTGCAGAAAGCGGTGGTCGTCGGGGTTCTTGTTGTCTTCCTGGATCAAGTTGTGGTCGACGTACTGGGCGGAGACCTCCGTTTTGACCCGGTCGAGCGCCATGGCTTCCAGCTCCAGCATCACCATGGTGCCGGTAGCATCTTGGGTGAGGGTCTGGTCGATTTTCAGGCCGATGGCCGCGCCTGGTGTCATGTCGCCGCTGATGAGGTGCGAGGCGATCAGTTTCTGGGTAACGTTGCGGGGAGTGTGACGCATGATGAGTTCCCGAATATTGAAGTCTGTCCCTTCAGTGTAGGACAGACCTTGTCGGCTTCACGGACTGCACATACCACCTTGGCCAGTGGCGGGACAACCATCGCAAGACAAGACCTGTCCCGAGAGTTCGGGAGCGCCTCGAAATCGGGGGGTACGCGGTTTCAGGCGGCAAGTTGCCAAGCCTGCGCGGCATCGTCCATCATTAGCCATTGCTCGATGTCGTACCATAATGTGTCCAGCAGCAGCTCGAGACTCTCTTCCGAGCAACACATAACGTCTCTCCCGGTAACGTGGCAGGATGAGTGAAGGCCAACTTTCAGTATGGCGTTCGTAGGCCAAGTCGCCGAGATTTTTGGTGACGCTTTGTTACTGCGCATGCTGGCGGGCATCATCGCGTCGTCCTGGGGTTGACGCCCGGGTGGCCGGAGTAGAAAGGATTCACACATGACCGACAAGATCAACGTGGGATTGGTAGGTTACGGTTTCGCCAGCAAGACGTTCCATGCGCCGCTATTGATGGCGGAGGACGGCATGACCTTGCAGGCGATTTCCAGCAGCGATGCTGCCAAGGTGACGGCCGATTGGCCGCAGGTCGACGTCGAAGCCAGCGCGGCCGCGCTTTTCGCGCGTGACGATATCGACTTGGTGGTGATTCCCACTCCCAACGATACGCACTACGATCTGGCAAGTGCCGCCCTGGCCGCCGGCAAGCATGTGGTGATCGACAAGCCCTTCACGGTCACTCTCGACGAGGCCGAGTCACTGGTCGAACAAGCTTCGCGGGCGGACAAGCTGCTTTCTGTCTTCCACAATCGGCGCTGGGATGCGGATTTCCTGACCGTGCGGGATCTGCTCGATAGTGGCGATCTGGGACGTATCGTGCATTTCGAATCGCACTTCGACCGTTACCGTCCCGAGGTCAAAACGCGCTGGCGCGAATCCGACACCCCGGGTGGCGGTATCTGGTACGACTTGGGTCCGCATCTCATCGATCAGGCGCTGGTGTTGTTCGGCATGCCCGAAGAGGTATCTCTCGATCAGGCCTGCCAGCGCGATGGCGCGCAGGTAGACGATTATTTCCACGCCGTGCTTCGCTACGGTCAGCGGCGGGTCATTCTGCACGCCGGTAGCCTGATGGCGGCGCCCGCGCCACGTTTCTCCGCGCATGGCACTCAGGGTAGCTATGTCAAGCACGGGCTCGACCCGCAAGAGGATATGCTCAAGCGTGGCGAGCGACTGCCCACGCCGGAATGGGGCGAAGATCCTCAACATGGACTGCATACCGTGGCTAATATTCATGATGCCAGTGCGCGCCCTGAATTGCGGGAAGTACCCACACGGGCGGGCAATTATCCAGCTTATTACGCGGGCGTCCGCGAGGCGATACGGGGTCAGGGGAAGAACCCCGTACCGGCGGAGGAAGCCCTGGCGGTAATGCAGGTGCTCGAAGCCGGACGACGCAGTGCGCAACACGGGGGATTCGAGCAACTTGCGGCGCATTGAGGCTGCCATGGAGGCGTTTGGTAGCCGGTTTCTCCTTGCATCATGCCAATACCTTGCCTAGGGTCTGTATAGGGTTAAGCGATGGCCTTTTGCCCACGCAACCCATGCACTTCACCTGAATGTGAAGGCGTAGAGGATTAAGGAGGATTCGCATGAAACAGCAACTTACCGCACTGACGTTCGCCGCGCTCTTGGCACTGCCCACGGCGGGTGCCTTCGCGCAAGATGATTCGGCGCCGGATATCAGCAGTGAGAAAGGGTCCGCCAATACCGAGCAAGGCTCGACCAAGGCCGAAGGTGGCACCGCCAGTGGTGAAACTACAGGGCATGTCGACGGAGAAGACAGCATCCCCGGTGGTGACCAGGAAGGCCTGAGCACCGAAACCGGTTCGGCCAATACCGAGCAGGGTGACACCGCCGCCCAGGGTGGCACTGCCGCTGATCCCGACGCGGATGATGGCCCAGTATCGGAAAATATGGATGATCCGGAAGATAATCACGGTGTCGACTCCGCACAGGATGTCGATCCCGAAGAATGATCACCTGAAAGGCTTATGAAGTGAGCCGCTACCACGCTAGAAAGTGATACGACGAGGCTCCACCACGGTGGGGCCTCGTTGCGTTCAGGGACGGCTCACCACCACTGTTCGTGGGTACGCTCGCTGCGTAGGCGATCGCGGGCGATGAACAGGGCGGCGATGGCGCGTCCTTCGTGGAAATCCTCTCGTGCCAACAAGGAGGCGATATCCTCGAGAGGATGACGCTCGACGATCAAGGGTTCCGGTTCATCGCCGGGTAAGCGTTTCTCATACAGGTCGGTGGCGAGCATGACGTGGATACGGTGGCTCATGTAGTTGGGCGCCAGGGAGAGTTCCACCAGGGGCTCGATGCGTTGCGCGCCCATGCCGCATTCTTCCATCAGCTCGCGATTGGCGGCACTGACGATATCCTCACCGGGGTCGACGAGCCCCTTGGGCAAGGTCAGGGCATAGTCGTCGAAGCCTGCGGCATATTCATGAATCAGCAGCACGTGGTCCGGGTCCGGCATGGCCACGATCATGACCGCACCGCCGCCATGACCATTGCCACTGCCCGTGAGGCGCTCGAAGGTTCGTTCGGCGCCATTGGCGAAGCGCAGCTCGAGTTCCTCGACGGCAAACAGGCGGCTGCGGGCGACTTCACGGCGGCTCAAGAGGCGTGGCTTGGGATGGCCCACGCCGGTGTCGTCGGGCGGCATGCCGCCAGCGTGGTGGGAAGAAAAGGCCATGGTGTCTCCGTGCGGGTAGCTATCATGCAGCGTACAATAAGAGAGCTTTAGGTTCGATATCCACCCTGGCGGGAGCCCATCATGGTTGACTGGAACGCCATCGACACTGTGCTGCTCGACATGGATGGCACATTGCTGGATCTACACTTCGATAGCCATTTCTGGCTGGAACACTTGCCGCAGCGCTATGTGGAATTGCACAAGTTGGATGCCCATCACGCCGATACGCTGCGTTCGCGTATCATCGGCGAGCAGGGCACGCTCAACTGGTACAGCCTGGCCTATTGGAGCCGTGAGTTGGGTGTCGATGTGATCGCGCTCAAGCGTGAAGTGCAGCACTTGATCGGCTTACGTGGCGATGCGCTGGATTTCCTCAAATGGCTTAAAAAAGCGCATCCGCGTGTCGTGCTGGCGACTAACGCCGATCGTGAAAGCCTGGCGCTCAAGCTGCCGTTGACTGGGCTTGAAGGGTATCTCGATGCCATCGTCTCGTCGGCGGACGTAGGGGTCGCCAAGGAAGCTCCAGAGTTTTGGTTCGCACTGCAGGACATCGAACCCTTCGAGCCCGCGCGTACCTTATTCATCGATGACAACCCTGCGGTGCTGGAAAGCGCGCGTGAATACGGTATTCGCTATCTGCTGGGCATCAAGCAACCCGACAGTCAACGACCCGAGCGTGAGCTAGAAAATTTCGTCGCCCTCGAGCGTTTCGCCACGCTCTTGCCGCAGGATATGCCGAGTGCAGCGCGTCGTTGACGACACCTCATCCAGCCTTGAAAAGTCGCCTTCCGGCGCCCACGTTACACGTCTCTTTCGTGGGGCATTCTCGCGTATTGAGGCGGCGATGCAGGGAGAAATATGAGCGACACGATCCGTATCGACAAGTGGCTATGGGCGGCACGCTTCTTCAAGACGCGTGGCCTGGCCAAGAAAGCCATTGAAGGTGGCAAGGTCCACTACAATGGCGGGCGCGTGAAGACCAGTAAGGCGGTCGAGCTCGGCGCCTTGGTCAAGGTGCCGCAAGGCTGGGACACCCTCGAAGTCGAAGTGACGGGGCTTTCCGGTCAGCGCCGTGGCGCCGCCGAGGCCCGCGAGCTCTACCGTGAAACGTCGGCCAGCCTGGCACGGCGCGAGCGCGAAGCCCAGAATCGGCGCCTGGCTAATCAAAGCATGCAAGGGCCACATGGCCGTCCCGACAAGAAGCAGCGTCGCGCGATTCAGGACTTCCAGCGCCATGGTTTCGATGACTGAATGCTTCCATGGCATCCCTTTCGGCTTTCCCCAACCTGACGACGAACCATCATGACCGACCAGATCCAACGTTTTCTTTTCGACGCAACCAACGTGCGCGGCGAAATCGTCAACCTGCAGCAGGCCTACGCCGAGGTGCTCGACAAGCATGCCTATCCCCAGGCCGTGAGCCGTCAGCTCGGCGAGTTGCTGAGCGCCGTGGCCCTGCTCACCGAGACGGTCAAGCTCGATGGCACCGTAAGCCTCGAGGTCCGTGGCCAGGGCCCTGTGCGTTTGCTGATGGCGGAGTCCAATCCCGGAGGCGACTTGCGTGCTATCGCGCGTCTCGACGATGAAGCGGCGCTTCCTGAGGAAAATGCCTCACTCACTTCCTTGGTCGGCGAGGCGCAGATCGTGATCACCCTCGACCCCCGCGAGGGCCAGCGCTATCAGGGTATTGTCGCCGTCGAGGCCGATAGCTTGGGTGCCTGCCTGGAGGACTACTTCGCGCGTTCCGAACAGCTGGCCACGCGCTTGTGGTTGGCGGCTGACGGTCGCCGTGCGGCGGGAATGCTGCTGCAGCAACTGCCCGATGACGAGGCCAATAGCGATCCTGACGCCTGGGAGCGCACTGTGCACCTGGCCACTACGCTGCGTGATACGGAATTGCTCGATCTTGAGCAACGCGAGCTACTCCATCGTCTCTTTCACGAGGAGCAGACCCGCGTCTTCGATCCCAAGGCGCTACGCTTCGGCTGTACCTGCACGCGCGAGCGCATCGCCAATGCCTTGCATGGCTTGGGCGCCGAGGAATTGCGTAATATCGTGCGCGAACAAGGCGAAGTAGAAACGCAATGCCATTTCTGTCATAGCCATTATCGCTTCAGTGCCGCCGATATCGAGTCCCTGATCGAATCGCCGGGCGCAGGCGCCGCGACCCTGCATTGATCTGACGCGTGTCATGCCCAAGTGCGTGCGGTGTCATCAACGTGCTGGTGACGTTTTCCGCGCAGAGCCTTTTTGCCATAATGACGGCCCCTCAGTCTCGCCTTGTCCTCACAAGAGGCAATCCATTGTCCGGGTGGCCCTGGCGAGTAAGCATCGGTTAACGAGAGAGAAACGCCCTTCGGGCCCAGGACACGATAATGACCACGACCCCAGCCGCCTCCCCGGCAACCCACGAGGCACGTCCCGTGCAGACCCATACCAATCTAAGCAGCGCTGCGTTGATCGAGTATGCCATCGCGCGCGGTGAAGGCCATCTCGCCGACAACGGTGCCTTCGTGGCGAATACCGGACGGCGAACCGGACGCTCACCCTTGGATCGGTTCATCGTCAAGGAACCCTCCACGGCGGACTTGATCGACTGGGGAAGCGTCAATCAGCCGTTCGACGCCGAGCGTTTCGATGCCTTATGGGAGCGCGTCGAGGACTATCTGGCCGAGGGCGACAACTTCGTCTCCGAATTGCATGTCGGTGCCGACCCCGAGTATTACCTGCCGATTCGTGTCACCACCGAGACCGCCTGGCACAATCTTTTCGGGCGGAACCTGTTTGTGCGTCCCGAAGGCTACAACCCCAAGGGCAAGAGCGAGTGGACTATCCTTAATGCGCCGCATTTTGAGTGCGTGCCCGAGCGTGACGGCACGAATTCCGACGGCACGGTGATCCTCAACTTCGCTCGGCGCCGCGTATTGATCGCCGGCATGCGTTACGCCGGCGAGATGAAGAAGGCCATGTTCTCGGTGCAAAACTTCTTGTTGCCGGAGAAAGACGTACTGCCCATGCATTGCAGCGCCAACGTGGGTGAGGATGGTGAGACCACGCTGTTCTTCGGTCTCTCGGGCACCGGCAAGACCACGCTTTCCGCTGATCCTGAACGCTATCTGATCGGCGATGACGAACATGGCTGGGGTGAGGGCACCGTATTCAATCTGGAAGGTGGCTGCTACGCCAAATGCATCGATCTCTCGGAGAAGAATGAGCCGCTTATCTGGAAGGCCATTCGCTTTGGCACGGTACTCGAGAACGTGGTTCTCGATGAATGCCGCCATCCCGACTATAGCGATGATAGCCTGACCCAGAATTCCCGCGCCGCCTATCCGCTCGAGCACATCGACAAGCGCGTGCCCGAGAACCTGGCCGGCGAGCCCAACGCGATCATTTTCCTGACCTGCGATATGAGCGGGGTGTTGCCGCCGGTTTCGCTATTGTCCAAGGAAGCTGCTGCCTATCACTTCCTATCCGGCTACACCGCCAAGGTCGGTTCCACTGAGATGGGCGCATCCGAGGGGCTGGAAGCAACGTTCTCGACTTGCTTCGGTGCGCCATTCTTCCCGCGTCCGGCGCGCGAGTACGCCGATTTGCTGGTCAAGCGCGTCGAGGCCTTCGAGTCGCGCGTGTACCTGGTCAACACCGGTTGGACCGGTGGCGCCTACGGCGAGGGCGGCTCGCGCTTCAGCATTCCCACCACGCGTGCCATCATCGCAGCGATCCAGAACGGTGTTCTCAAGGACGTCGAGACGCGTCACATCGAGGGGTTGAACCTGGACGTTCCAGTAGCCGTGCCGGGCGTCGACTCCACATTGCTTGATCCGCGCCAGGCATGGCCGGACAGCGCCGACTACGAACGCCATATGAAGGCGTTGGCGGATAAATTCATCGCCAACTTCGCCAAGTTCGACGGCGTCGACGAGGATATTGTCGCCGCCGGTCCTTCGCTTCCCTGACCAAGCGAACCATTCAGTGGAATTTGCCTCTAACGGGGAGAGTCGACCATCGGCTCTCCCCGTTATGTATCGCAAGGAGGATACGTCATGCATCGTCGTCGTTTTTTGGGCTGGTTGGGGGTCGCGGGGATCCTGGGTGCGGTGCCGAGCTTCGTCCTGGCACGTCCCAAGTTGTCGCTGGAGCGGGGGGCGGACGTCGAGGTGCTCACGCTCGATGATACCGAGTGGCGCGAGCGACTCAGCGAGGAGCGCTATCATATCCTGCGCGAGGCCGGTACCGAGCCTGCGGGTAGCAGTCCGCTCGACCAGGAAACGCGCGCCGGTGAATATCGTTGTGCCGGTTGTGACTTGCCGCTTTTCTCCTCGCGCACCAAGTATGACTCCGGCACTGGCTGGCCGAGCTTCTTCGACCACATCGAAGGCCACCTGCTGACAGAGCTGGATTTCGTGCTGCTGATTCCGCGCACTGAGTACCACTGCGCGCGCTGCGGCGGGCATCAGGGCCATGTCTTCGAGGACGGCCCCGAGCCGACCGGCCTGCGCTGGTGCAACAATGGGCTGGCGCTGCGTT
This sequence comes from Chromohalobacter canadensis, assembly GCF_029544075.1. Classification (GTDB taxonomy): domain Bacteria; phylum Pseudomonadota; class Gammaproteobacteria; order Pseudomonadales; family Halomonadaceae; genus Chromohalobacter; species Chromohalobacter canadensis_A. The sequence goes on from NZ_JAJQJH010000001.1 coordinate 465,292, forward strand.
TCGTGCCCGCCGAGGCCGGATAAGGAAGCGCCGTCTGCGTCGCGTCGGCGGTTGTGATACCTTGTCGCCACTTCTGTGACAGGTCGTTTTCGACAAACGGCTTTCGACATGCCGGCCCGCGCTATCGCGGGCCGAGGTTTTGCCGAGCGTCTCGCGCCCGGCCCGGAGAACGTCAAGGACATCATGGACGCCAATCTCAAGATCGTTTCTCGGCTCGCCGAAGAACTCGCCGTTCGTTCCCAGCAGATCAGTGCTGCTGTGGCTCTGCTCGACGACGGCGCTACCGTGCCCTTCATCTCTCGTTACCGTAAGGAAGTCACCGGCGGGCTGGATGACATTCAACTACGCACGCTGGAAGAGCGTCTGCGCTATTTGCGTGAGCTGGAGGAACGCCGTGTCGCGGTGCTTGCCAGCATCGACGAACAGGGCAAATTGACCGACTCTCTGGCGGCATTGATCCAGGCTGCCGATACCAAGCAGCGTCTCGAAGATCTTTACCTGCCCTATAAGAAGAAGCGCCGCACCAAAGCGCAGATCGCCCGGGAAGCGGGGCTCGCACCGTTGGCGGAGGCGCTTTTGGCGAATCCCGAACTCGACCCCGAGACTGAAGCGGCAAAATATGTTCGTGCCGCAGAAGGCGATACGCCCGCTATCGAGGACGCCAAGGCCGCATTGGATGGCGCCAAGCAGATCCTCATGGAACAGTTCAGCGAAGACCCCGACCTGGTGGGGCAGCTGCGCGAGCGGCTGTGGAGTGAGGGGCAGCTTGTCTCGCGTGTGATGAGTGGGAAGGAGCAGGAAGGCGCGAAGTTCTCCGATTACTTCGAACACGACGAATCATTCGCCAAGGCGCCTTCGCATCGTGCGCTGGCCATGTTCCGGGGCCGCAACGAGGGCGTGCTGGCGTTGGCGATTCGTCTACCGGGCGAGGAAGACGCCGAGATTCATCCTGCCGAAGTCGCCATTGCCAAGCACGTCGGCGTGGCGTTAACTGCCACGCGGCCGGCCTCGCGCTGGCTCAAGGAAGTGGTGCGCTGGACTTGGCGGGTCAAGCTTTATACCCACCTTGAGACCGAGTTGATGAGTCGCCTGCGCGAACGCGCTGAGCGCGAGGCCATCGAGGTATTCGCCGCCAACCTCAAGGATCTTTTGTTGGCGGCGCCCGCCGGAGCGAAGGCTACCCTTGCCATCGACCCGGGGCTGCGTACCGGCTGCAAGGTCGTGGTCGTGGACGCGACCGGCAAGTATCTGGAAGACACCGTCATCTATCCGCACGCGCCGCAAAAGCGCTGGGACCAGTCCCTGGCCACCCTAGCGGCGCTGATCGATAAGCATGAAGTGGCTCTGATCGCGGTAGGCAATGGCACCGCCAGCCGTGAGACCGATAAGCTCGCCGGCGAGGTGGTCAAGCGGGTATCGCGGCCGCTTGCCAAGGTAATGGTCAGTGAGGCGGGCGCCTCGGTGTATTCGGCTTCAGAGCTCGCCTCACGCGAATTCCCGCAGCTTGATGTCACCGTGCGCGGCGCGATCTCCATCGCCCGGCGCTTGCAGGATCCGCTCGCCGAGCTGGTCAAGATCGAGCCCAAGTCCATCGGCGTCGGCCAGTATCAGCACGATGTTTCCCAGGTACAGCTCTCGCGTAGTCTGGAGGCAGTCATCGAGGACTGCGTCAACGCCGTGGGCGTTGAACTCAACACGGCGTCCGGCGCCTTGCTGTCTCGTGTTTCCGGCCTTAACCCTACGCTGGCTGAGAACATCGTTGCCCAGCGCGATGCTAAAGGGCGCTTCGCGTCACGTCGCGAGTTGCTGGATGTCAGCCGGCTAGGGCCCAAGACCTTCGAACAGTGCGCGGGGTTCTTGCGTATCGCGGACGGCGACAACCCGCTCGATGCCAGCGCCGTGCACCCCGAGGCTTACACGGTGGTCAATCGCATCGCCCAGCGTCATGAGCGTGACCTAGCCGGCGTGGTCGGCGATAGCAGCTTCCTCAAGTCGCTCAATCCGGCCGATTACGTCGATGATACCTTCGGTGTGCCTACCATCAACGATATTCTCAAGGAGCTCGACAAGCCCGGTCGCGACCCGCGCCCCGAGTTCAAGGCCGCCGAGTTCCGCGAAGGCGTGGAAACTCTCAAGGATCTCGAGCCAGGGATGATCCTCGAGGGCAGCGTGACCAACGTCACGCACTTCGGGGCGTTCGTGGATATCGGCGTTCATCAGGATGGCCTGGTGCATATCTCGGCACTCTCCGAGAAGTTCGTCGAGGATCCGCGTCAGGTGGTCAAGGCCGGCGACATCGTCAAAGTGAAGGTCATGCAAGTGGATCTCGAGCGCGCCCGGATCGGATTGTCCATGCGCATGGGCGATGCGCCGAGTGATGCCTCGAGCGGCGACGAACCGCGTCGCTCACGCGGACAGCGTGGCGGGGGCAGCAAGCGTGATTCGCAACCCTCGAGCGAAGGTCTCGGGGCACTCGGCGAAGCATTGGCGAAGGCACGTCACCAATCGTGAAACGCCTCGTGCGCGCGATTTGCCTTGAAAGGTGGCCGGCCGCCTCCATAATGGTTTTTTAATGCGGCGCGCTCAGGGGCCGACGATCCGCCGGGTTGTCCTCGGCGATGTTTCCGTTAGCCGCACACATGAGATCGTCCGGCGATGCCGGCAAGACACGATCCACCGGTGACACCAGGGGAAAAGCCGTGCTTTTCCCAGACGTGAGGGAATTTATCTTGTCCGAAACACTCGCCACCGCCATTCAGCGCATGCACGGGCTGGCTCGCCAAGGGCGATTCGGCCGTTTGCGCCGCGGCATCGAGAAAGAAGGCTTGCGCGTCGATGGCGCCGGGCGCATCGCCCAAACGCCCCATCCCCATGCCCTGGGCTCCAAGCTCGCGCATCCCTATATCACCACCGATTACTCGGAAGCATTGCTCGAGTACATTACGCCGGTCTATTGTCGCCCCGATGACGCTCTGGCGTTTCTCGGTGATCTGTTGCGCTATAGCTATCGCAAGCTTGATGGCGAATTGATCTGGCCGGCGAGCATGCCGAGCCGTCTGGATGGCAATGACAGCGTGACCATCGCCGATTACGGCACCTCCAACGTTGGCATCATGAAGCACGTCTACCGCAAGGGGCTAGACGTGCGTTATGGGCGCATCATGCAGTCCATCGCTGGCGTTCACTACAATGTCTCGCTGCCCGAGAACCTGTGGCCGATGCTGCGTGAGCTCGAAGGCCGCGACGGCGAGAGCCTGGAGGGCTATCGCTCCAGCCGCTATTTTGACCTGATCCGTAACTTCCGCCGTCATAGCTGGCTACTGCTGTACCTGTTCGGGGCGTCGCCGGCGCTGGATCGCAGCTTCCTGACCGGTCCGGCGCCGGCGCACCTCGAGGCGCTGGGCGAGCACACATTGGCGGGACGTTATGCGACTAGCCTGCGCATGTCCGATCTGGGCTATCAGAACAAGGTGCAGGAGCAGCTCAAGATCTGCTTCAACTCGTTGTCCAACTACGTGGGCACGCTGCGGCATGCGATCAGCACTCCGTGGCCGGATTACCAGCGCTTCGGCGTCAATGTGGATGGCGACTGGCGTCAGCTCAACGCCAATATTCTGCAGATAGAGAATGAGTATTACAGCGATATCCGCCCCAAGCGCGTGGCGCGTCACGACGAGACGCCCACCCAGGCGCTGGAGGCGCGTGGTGTCGAATACATCGAGGTGCGCTGCCTGGATCTCAATCCTTTTACGCCCTTGGGTATCGACGAAACGCAGATGCGCTTTTTAGATACCTTCCTGATGTGGTGTCTACTCTCCGAGAGCCCATGGATTCCCGACGAGGAGTGCGACCGCCTCGACGACAACCGCCGCCTGGTGGTGGAGCGCGGCCGTGATCCTGAGCTCAAGCTGAGTGTCGGCGATCGCCAGTGCTATTTGCGCGATTGGGGCCACGACATCTTCGCTGAGCTCGATGGTGTCGCCGAGCTGCTCGACACCAATGAGGAGGGTACGCCGCATCGCGACGCCCTCGCGGCGCTCGCGCCACGCCTCGACGACCCCGAATTGACGCCGTCCGGCCAGCTTTACGCTCAGCTGGTCAACGAAGGCGTCGAATACCTTGATCAAGCACGTGCCCTGGCCGAACAACAGGCGGCCGAGTTACGCGAAGCACCTATGGATCGGGCGCGCGAGGCGCTGTTCGAGCAGCTCGTAGAGACCTCGCATCAGCAGCAAGGCGATATCGAGCGCGCCGATCATGAGGATTTCGCGGCCTTCTTGGCGCATTATTTCGAGCGCGCGGGTAAACCTCTCAGCGTCGCGTGAGTCGAAGCGTTGTCCAAGGCCTGTGCTGCACCTGCGGCACAGGCTTTTTCATGAGCGAAGCGAAGCCCCCCCACACGATACTAGTCGGATTGCCTGAGGAGACGTGACGATGATTACCCGATTGGCCGCGATGAACGTGCGTCGAGGCTGTTTGCTGGGCCTGGCGATGTGCGTGCTGATGATGGGCGTGGCCTTGGTATTGCAATATGTCTATGGGTTGACGCCTTGTCCGCTGTGTATCGGGCAGCGTATTGCGGTCTTGCTTGCGGCGCTCGTCTTCGCCGTGGGTGCGGTGCACAATCCTGCGGGACGCGTCGGGCGCGGCGTTTATGCCAGCTTGGGCGCCCTGGCTGCGGCAATGGGCGTGGCGGTTGCCGCGCGCCATGTATGGTTGCAGTCTTTGCCCGCGGAAAGTGTGCCCAGTTGCGGTCCAGGACTGGACTACATGATGGAAGTGCTGCCATTGTGGAGCGTAGTCTCGCGAGTGCTTTCCGGCTCGGGAGAATGCGCCGAGATACACGGCTTGCTGTTGGGCATGTCGATACCACAATGGACGCTTGTGGGGTTCGCCGTGCTGCTACTGATCCCATTGGGAATGCTGGCCGGTATCGTGATTCGCCGCCGTTGAAGGGCGGGAAGGCGGCAGGAGAGCCGCTTTCCTCAATGTCAGGGAGTGGCCCGCGCGGCCATGACAGGAGAGACTCATCATGCTGGAAGATACCAAGACGGTACTTGAGCGCTGGGGCGGGGTGCACACGCTCATCGACCGTTGGCTGCAACAACGCTATGACATGCTGGTGACGCTGATGGAGCTGCGCGAGGCCTGCGATGCGGAACTGGAATCGGTTTCCAAAGCGCGCATCGATGCCTTCAGCGAAGCCCTGATGGACTATATCAGTGGGGGACATTTCGAAGTCTATCCGAAGCTGCGCGACGAGGCGGTGGCGTTCGATGACCGAGACGCCCTGACCCTGGCCGATCGTCTGCTCGAAAGACTAGAGATGTCCACGCAAATGGTGCTGGAGTTCGACAACGATTACTCGACGCCGACGCGCTGCCAGCATTATGTGACGCGTCTGCCGGCCTGGCTAGAGCGCCTGAGCAAGGCCCTAACCGAGCGCTTCGCGCTTGAGGATCAATTGATCGCACGGCTGCATGCCGCGCATGCGCCATCTTTCGGTGTTGGGGGCTCTGCCGCACCGCGCGCCTTGTCGTAAGTCGGACCTTTGGTTGATGCCGTTTGGCGTCAGCCGTCTGTCAGGAAGTATGTGGTGCTGCCGTCGGTGCCCAACTGGGCGATATCCACCGGGCGGCCTTGCGCATCCAGGGTGACCAGTCCGATGCCGGCTTGATTCCATAGTCGCTCACCGTGGCTGGCCCCTTGCGGGTAGCGTGGGCGAATGTGCATGGGTCGACGCTTGGTGAACCAGTTAAGCGGCGACGCTGGGGCATACAGCCAGCGGTTGAGACGGTCGAATATATCCAGTAGACGCGTGGGAAACTCGTTCTTGAGCCCGCTGCTGGTAATCTGCCACAGGCGTGGGCCGTGTTGGCGATGGCGAATCTCGATATCGTAGACAAAAGAATAGTGCACGTCACCGGAGAGGATCACGTAATTGCCGGGTGTGCGGGTATGTCGAAAGATATTGAGCATGACGCTGGCCGCGCCGCGGTGGGCCATCCAGTTTTCTGCATCCACCAGCAGCGGTTTGCCCGCCAGCGTGAATAAGCGCTGTATCCCCTCGATCAACTTCACCCCGAACATCGGTGCCGGCGAGACCACGATCACCGAATATTGTCCGAGCAGTGTCTGTTGGAGTTCGCTCAATGCTTCCCAGTCCATCAGTCCCGAAGGATGATGGCGGTGCCGCTCACTGCGCCACCGTTGTGTGCGGGTGTCGAGTACCACGAGGGGCGGCGTGGAGGGAAGCTGATAATGCCAGTGGTCAAAATCATGCAGGCGCTTGATGAGGGCGTCCTGCGCTTGGCAGTCGAGGCGCCCCTCGGCGTCGCGTTGCTCGAATAACGCCTCCAACGTGGGCCATAGCGAGCGGAAGGCGTCGGGGTCGTTGCCCCATCCTTGGCATAACAGATACCCCAGCAAGGCATTGCCGATGATGCGTCGCGAGAACGGGTGGCCGTAGGCGGTTTCCTCCCAGGCTGCGGACAGGTTCCAGTCATCGGTGACGTCGTGGTCATCGAAGATCATCAGGGTCGGCAGATGGGCCATCACGCGCGCGGCGCGAGGCAGGCCCTCGCGAAAGGCGGCGATGATCCCGGCCTCAGTGTCGAAGGTTTCGGCCAGGGAATCGTCGAGCGCGGGGCGTGCCACCTCGATCAGCGTCCAGGGCGTTGGTGACCACGTCAGCAGGTACATGGCTATGACCTCGGCCAGCGTGATCAAGTGATTGTGCGCACTGCTGGTGGTGAAGACCGGCTTGCGGACACCACCGAAGAAGCGCTCGCGCAGTTTTTCGTTGGCCTCGAACGCGGGCAGCAAGTGCTCCCGACGATAATACGTATCGGGGTGCATGTAGAGGCTGTCAGCATCCTCGACCACGGCGCCTTGCACACACTCGCCGAATAGTCCCAGTCGCTGAATAAGCGCGTGGATGGCGACCAGCATCGGCCCGGCAACATCATCGGCATAGATTTGATCGCCGCTCATCACCAGCACCGCTGGTATGCGTTCAGGGCTGCCCCGCATCGCCTCGACATGCGCATCGGCACGTACCAGGCCGTCCCCGGAAGGATGGTGCGGTTTACGACACGACCCATGCAGCAGCGAATCGAAACGCGAGCGCAGCACGAAACTCGGGCGGATCGCCTCGTCATGCAGCAGATGCGGTGCCCAGTCGGCGATACCTTGTGTCTTGCCATCGGCGTCGTCGGTCACGAGCAGGTCATAGCCGATCGAGCGGTTGCAGGGTAGCGGCGTGGCGAGCGGCACGTCGATGAGGTGCAGCCAGGCGTGCGTGCCCACCCGCAAGCGCCGGCACAACGAGTGATCCAGCGCCAAGCGTTGACTCGGCGTGTCCGCGTCATCGATGTACAAGGTCAATGTCAGGTCGAGCGGAAGCGACCCGACCAGCCAGATCACCAGGCGGTCAGGCAGTGCGCGGCGCAGGATCGGTCCAGCCAGGACTGCAGGCAGGGGAGTGTGAGACGGCGTCATGGGACCAGCATAACGGGCGGCTTGCATGCCGTCATCAAGCGTCTCGCGCATTGCGCAAGCAGGCGCTCACCTCGGCGTCGCTGGTCTGGTCGAAGTGCCGGTACCACTGACCCACCGAGGCAAAGTGTTCCGGCGCTGCCAGACATACAACGTGATCGACCTCGGGGCGCAGTGAATCGAGGCTCTCGGGAGCTGCCACCGGCACTGCCAGAGTGCAGTACTCGGCGCCTAGGCGGCGCACCGCACGAATCGCCGCACGCATGGTTGCACCGGTGGCAATGCCATCGTCGACCAGTATCACTTGCCGGCCGGTGAGCGACGGGTAAGCTCGGTCGCCGCGAAACGCGTGTTCGCGACGCTCGAGTTCGTGGCGCTCATGGTCGATGACCGATTCGAGTCGCCGCGCGTCGACGCCCAGCCGCTGGATAAGGGGCTTGTCGAGTACCTGTACGCCACCGCTGGCGATGGCGCCCATGGCGAATTCTTCGTGACCGGGCACCCCCAGCTTGCGTACGACCATCACGTCGAGGGGGATACCTAGGGCGTGAGCGATCTCGGCGGCAACCGGTACACCGCCACGGGGGAGGCCCAGTACGAGAGCCGAAGCGTCAACGTGGCCCCGTAAGCGCTGGGCGAGGCGCCGACCGGCGTCTCGACGGTCTTGCAGTGGTAGCTCTTGCTCTTTCATGATGAGCCTCATCGGGTGAATGACAATCCTGAAGACAGCATGGCCAGTTTTTCGCGCCCGGGCCAACACCGCCGCTCAAGGTGTCGGGGCGTGCGTCCGCTCGAGGCTCCGGCGGTCGTACAGCGAGCGTTCGATGATGTCGATGCCGGGGCGGTAATTGCCGGATGCTGCCTGCATGGCGCGGGTCAGGGCCAGTTCGGCGATGCGGTCGTGATGCTGGGGCAGGGAGTTGACTGCCAACGGCAGGAAGTCCAGTAGGCGGTCGTCGCCGAATGTCGCCAGACGCAGCTCTTCGGGTAGCCCCCCTTGTTCGAGCAGAACATCGAAGACGCCATCGAGTAGCACATAGGACGCAGTAACGAGAGCGTCGGGCATGCCGTGCTCGTCGATCAGGCGACGCATGAGCGCCGCGCCGGTGGCACGGTCGTAGCGCGCGCCGCTGAGCAATATCGGACTGTCGAGGGATGCCTCGCGAACCGTCTCCAGAAAGCCTGCCCGCCGTTCCACGCTGATCGACAGCTCTGGCACTGCATCCAGCCAAGCAATGCGAGCGACCTCGGCGTCTAGCACCGAACGCGTCAGTGCGCCGGCGGCCTGATGGTTGTTACTGACCACACAGACTACGCGTTCAGGGTCGAGGGCGCGGTCGAGGGCAATGATCGGCAGACCACTCGCCATTAGGTCGGGATAGAAGGGGTCGTCCATGGCCAGGCTGCTAGCGACGATAAGGGCATCGCAGCGCTGGGCGCGCAAGGCTCGCGCTAGCTCGCGTTCGGTGTCCGGGTCATCGTCCGAGCCGGCGATCAGCAACTGGTAGCCCAGACGGCGCGCGCCATTCTCTAGACGTTTGGCCAGGCGGGCGTAACTGGTGTTTTCCAGGTCCGGCACGATGAATCCCAACGTGCGACTCGCGCCCCGGCGCAGCGCCGCCGCCTGAGCATCGATACGGTAGTCATGCTTGGCGACCACGGCCATGACGTGCGCCACTGTCTCCGGCCGGATGCGCCGCTCGGCGGCCTGGCCGTTGATCACGTAACTTGCCGTGGTACGCGAGACGCCCGCCAGTCGAGCGATTTCTGCGAGAGTCATGGGTGCATTCCTTGAATGAGCCGACGATACAAAAGCGCCTATTCTAGAGGCTGGTAGGCGGTCTTGCTTGTCCGCCCCTGCGAAGGTCTAGTCCCGTGTGGCTTGATAAATCGTAGTGAACGTTTCAGCATTGCTCCTAAGATAGCTGACACGATTCAGCCCGTCATCTGCGAACGCCGGATGGTCGGCTTCCAATCGTCGGCATGTTCCGGTTCGACGGTGCTCATTCTTATAGGCGGTGCCACGTCGGGCGTGATCGTTGGCCTTACCCGGGGGACGGACGGCTCCGTTCCGGCGGCATTCTGGAGATATCCATGCTGACACTGACAAGCGAAGACGTTCTACTCGACCGGCACGCCGATGATTGGCGCGATGCCTTGAATCAGGCTGGCGATGCCTTGGTCGAGGCCGGTCGTGTGGCGCCCGGTTACCGTGACGGCCTGCACGCGCGTGAGGCGCAGTCGTCGACCTACTTGGGCAATGGTATTGCCATTCCTCACGGCACTCCCGAGAGTCGCGAACACGTCAAGACCACCGGCGTGCGGGTACTGCAATTCCCGCAGGGCATAGAGTGGCACGATGGCCAGCGGGTGACGCTGCTGGTGACCATCGCCGCGCAGAGCGACGAGCATCTCGATATTCTGCGCCAGTTGACGCACGTGCTTGATCGCGATGGCGTAGCTGAGCGTCTGGCGGCTGCCGACAGCCGCGAAGAGATCATTACGCTGTTGTCCAAAGCACCGGTCGAGGCGCGTCTGGATGCCGATACGCTGTGCCTGGGGTTCCCCGCGCGCGACCGCTTCGAGTTAGCGCTGGCCGCCGCGGCGCGCTTGCGCCAGGTGGGCAGCGTGGATAGCAGCTTCGTGGCCGAGATCAACACGCTGGAGCCGGTAGCGCTGGGCCAGGGATTATGGCTGGTGAGCAGTGCCCAGGGCGTCATCACGCCGACGCTGGGCGTGGCCACGCCGGAGCAGGCTTTCTCGGGCCCCAAGGGGCCGGTCAATGCGGTCTTCTGTCTGGCGGCGCAAGGTGATGCGCATCGCGGTTTGCTCGAACGCCTGGGTAGCCTGCTGGATGCCGGCGATGGGGAGAGTCTCGCCGATGCCGACGCGGCGACGTTACTGGCGCGCTTGTCGGGAGAGTCCGCCGAGGCGGATACGGCGCGCGCAACGGTACTCAATGCCCATGGCCTGCATGCGCGTCCGGCGAAGCAGCTGGTGCAGGTTGCCCGGCGCCAGGCCATGCCGGTCAAAGTGCGTTTGCTCGAGGGTAGTGCCGAGGCGGTCTCGGCGGCGAGTCTGACCAAGGTCATCGGATTGGGTGCGCGACGCGGCCAGACGCTGGTGTTCTCCGCCGAAGGCGAGGGCGCCAGCGAGGCGCTGGAAGCTCTCGTCGCGGCCGTCAGGGAGGGCCTCGGCGAGCACGTGACGCCGCTTCAGGAGACGTCGTTCGAGGCGCCCACTGCCGAGGATGAGAGCCTTCCCGCGCCCTTGGAAGACGACGTCGCGCATCCCGCCGTGTCGGCGTCACCGGGGCTGGCCATCGCGCCGGCCTTCGTGATGCGTACGCCGAGATTCGAGTACCCCGAACGGGCCGACGGTCTCGATGAAACTCGTCGCGGCGATAGCGCTGCGCAACTGGTCCGTCTCGATGCCGCGATCCGAGAAGCCGCCGAGCAACTTCGTGCCTTGGTGCGGACTGCTCAGGGTGGGGAGGTCGCCGAGATACTGTCGATGCACGAGGAAATGCTCGACGACCCCGAGCTGCGTGAAGCGGCGCACGAATCGCTGAATACCGGCATGAGCGCCGAGGCGGCATGGTGGTCGGCCATCGACACCGCCGCCCGCGCACAGGAAAACCTCGCCGATCGGCTGCTTGCCGAGCGTGCCGCCGACCTGCGTGACGTCGGCCGCCGCGTGCTGGGGATTCTGTGCGGCGTGCGCCTGCCCACGCCGCCGGAAACGCCCTACGTGCTGGTCACCGACGATGTCGGCCCGTCCGACGTGGCGCGGCTGGATACCAGCAAGGTCCGGGGTCTGGTCACTGCGCGTGGCGGCGCCACCTCGCACAGTGCGATTCTCGCCCGCGCGCTGGGTATTCCTGCCGTGGTGGGCGCTGGCGAACGCGTACTGACGCTGACCAATGACATTGATGTCATCGTCGATGGCGAGCGTGGCCGCGTGATTCCCGCACCCTCCGATGAGCGCCGGTCGCGTACCGAGCTGCGCTTGAAGGAGCACGAGATGCGCGAGCGTGAGGCCTATGCTGCGCGGCATGAGGAAGCGCGCACGCAGGATGGCCATCGTGTCGAGGTCGCCGCCAACCTGGGCAACACGGCTCACGCGGCGGATGCCGTCGAACGCGGCGCCGAGGGCGTGGGGCTGCTGCGTACCGAGTTCGTATTCATGGCGCACCCCGAAGCGCCGGATCTGGACACCCAGATCGCCGAATATCGCCAGGCCATCGACGCGCTCGACGGGCGCCCGCTGGTCGCCCGCACGCTGGATGTCGGCGGTGACAAGCCCTTGCCGTACTGGCCGCTGCCCCAAGAAGATAACCCTTTCCTCGGTTTGCGGGGCATTCGCTTGGCGCTGACCCGCCCCGAGGTGCTCGAGACGCAACTGCGTGCCCTGCTGACTGCCGCCGGCGATCGGCCGCTGCGGGTCATGTTCCCGATGGTCAAGGACATCGCCGAGTTCCGCGCCGCTCGCGAGATCTTCGATCGCGTGCAGGCCGAGGTGAAGGCTGGCGACGTGCAACTGGGGGTGATGATCGAGATTCCCTCGTGCGCGCTGTTGGCACCGAGCCTGGCCGCCGAGGTCGATTTCTTCTCCATCGGTACCAATGATCTGACCCAGTACACCCTGGCCATCGATCGCGGTCATGCCGAGCTCTCGGCCCAGGCCGATGGGCTGCATCCCGCCGTATTGGCGCTGATCCGCATGACCGTCGATGCGGCGCACGCCCAGGGCAAATGGGTCGGCGTATGCGGCGAACTGGCCAGCGACGCCCAGGCGGTTCCCGTGTTGGTGGGGCTGGGTGTCGATGAGCTTTCGGTCTCGGCGCGGCAGGTGCCGATGGTCAAGGCGCGGCTGCGTGAGCTGACCCTAGAGACCGCGCGTCATCATGCCGATATGGCCCTGCGCCAGTCGACCAGCGATGCCGTACGCGAAGCGCTGGAGGCCCTCTGATGGCGCGCGTGCTGACATTGACGCTCAATCCTGCGCTGGACCTGGCGATTCGTTTGCCCGCGCTGACCCTGGGGGCGGTCAATCGCACCGATGCTACCCATCTCGAAGCGGCGGGTAAGGGGGTCAATGTTGCCCGTGTACTAGCGGCGCTGGGCCATGAGGTAGCGGTCTCGGGCTTTCTGGGCGCCGACAACGATGGCGCCTTCGTGCGTGCCTTTGCCAACTGGGGGCTCGAGGACGCCTTCCTGCGCTTGCCCGGTGACACGCGTATCAATGCCAAGGTGGCCGAGGCTCAGGGACGCATCACCGATATCAATGGCCCTGGTCTCGAGGTCACGAGTGATGACCTGGCGGCGCTGTATCGTGCGCTCGAGGCACGAGTGGCGGACGCCGCGACACGGCCCGATGCGGTGGTGATTGCCGGTAGCTTGCCACCCGGCGTCACGCCCGGCGATCTGGGCACCTTGATTCGCTGGCTGCGTGCGCGTGACCTGCCGGTCTGGGTGGATACCAGCGGCGCGGCGTTGAACGCCGCGATTGCCGCCACGCCCAGTGCCGTCAAGCCCAACGAGACGGAATTGGCCGAGTGGGCGGGTGAGCCGCTGGAAGACGCTGCGTCGCGCCTGGCCGCTGCCACACGCTTGCATGCGTCAGGCATCGAGCATGCCCTGGTGTCGTTGGGCGGCGAAGGCATGTTGTGGGTGGGGCCGCAAGGCAGCTGGCAGGCTACGCCGCCGCGTGTCGAGGTCGCAAGCACGGTGTGCGCCGGCGATACGTTGCTGGCGGCAATGCTCCACGGCCGGCTCGCAGATCTCACTGCTGAGGTCACCTTACGCCTGGCGACGGCACTATCCGCCGAGGCGGTTCGTCATGTCGGGGTGGGCGATTTGCATGCCTCGGACCTAGAGCAACTCCAACAAAACACGTGCGTGCATCGGCTCGACGATAACGCGAGGGAGGACTCATGAAAGCGATCCTGATCACGGCCTGCCCGAGTGGTGTGGCGACGACGTTCCTGGCCGCTCGACGCCTTGAGCAGGCCGCCCAGCGTCGCGGTTGGCAGGCCACGGTGGAAATGCATGGCGAGCTCGAGCCGCCGCAGCCGGTGTCCGAGGCGGACGTGTGCGATGCCGACCTGGTGATCGTGGCCGCCGACCATGTGCCGGAGGCGTCGCGTTTCGTGGATAAGCGTTTGTTCCAAGCGCCCATCGCCGAGGCGCTGCCCGACCCGGATGCGTTCCTCTCACGCGCCGAGCGCGAGGCCGCTCCTTACAGTGGTGATGCGGCGAGTGTCGCCACCAGCGCGGCCCCAGAGGCGGACAAGGGGCAGCGCATCGTGGCGGTGACGGCTTGTCCGACCGGCGTCGCGCATACCTTCATGGCGGCCGAGGCACTGGAAGACGCCGGGCGTAGCCTGGGGCATCATATGCGTGTCGAGACCCAGGGCTCGGTGGGAGCACAGAACCAACTGACTGAGGCGGATATCGCCGCCGCCGATGTGGTGTTGCTGGCCTGCGATATCGAAGTCGACGATGAGCGTTTCGCGGGCAAGCGTATCTATCGCACGTCCACGGGTAATGCGCTCAAAAAGGCCCGGCAGACTGTTCAGGAAGCCCTCGCCGAAGCCGCTGTGGAGCGCCAGGGTGGCGGCGCTACCGGGTCCGCTGAAAAAACCGCCGGCAAGGGCAAGAGCGTCAAGGAAAAAGGGGTCTACAAGCACCTGCTGACGGGTGTCTCGTTCATGCTGCCCATGGTCGTCGCCGGTGGTTTGTGCATCGCGCTGTCGTTCGTGTTCGGCATCGAGGCCTTCAAGGAAGAAGGGACGCTGGCGGCGGCCTTGATGCAGATCGGTGGTGATGCCGCCTTCGCCTTGATGGTGCCGGTGCTCGCCGGTTATATCGCCTATTCCATCGCCGATCGGCCGGGGATTGCACCCGGCATGATTGGGGGGATGCTTGCCAGCAATATAGGCGCTGGGTTCATCGGCGGCATTCTCGCTGGTTTTCTAGCGGGGTACGCCGCTAAGGCCATTACCCGGTATCTCAAGCTGCCGGCGAGCGTGGAATCGCTCAAGCCGATTCTGATCATTCCCCTGCTGGCGAGCTTGTTTACCGGTCTGGTGATGATCTATGTGATCGGCACGCCGGTGGCGGGGCTGCTTGATGCGTTGACCAATTTCCTCAACGGCATGGGCTCGACCAACGCCGTGCTGCTGGGGATGTTGCTCGGCGGGATGATGTGCGTCGACATGGGCGGGCCGGTCAACAAGGCGGCGTATACCTTTGGTGTGGGGCTGCTGTCGAGTGAGACCTATGCGCCGATGGCGGCCATCATGGCGGCGGGGATGGTGCCGCCACTGGCGATGGGGATCGCTAGCATGCTGGCCAAGCGCAAGTTCGATACGACCGAGCGCGAGGGGGGCAAGGCGGCCTTCGTGTTGGGGCTTTGCTTCATTACCGAAGGCGCGATCCCCTTCGCCGCCAAAGACCCGCTGCGTGTGTTGCCGGTATGCATCGTCGGCGGTGCCGTGACCGGGGCCATGTCGATGTATTTCGGTATTCAGTTGATGGCACCGCATGGTGGGCTCTTCGTGTTGCTGATTCCCCACGCGGTCAACCTGGCGCTGCTGTATCTCGTGTCCATCGCGGTGGGCGCGGTGATCGCCGGGGTAGCGTATGCCGTCATCAAACCGGGTGCCTCTGCCATGCCGGTCGAAGAGAAAGTGGCATCTTGATATGCCGCTTGCCAGACGTGCCCGCCAGCGAGGGCGCCAATGCAAGGGGGCCATAAGGTTCATTGCACTTTGCCAGGAAATGCGGCATAGATCATCGCGAACAAGTTCGCTCCCACAGTCCCTGCCAGTTAGCTTGTCCTTGTGGGAGGAACTTGTTCCCGATAGCGGTGAGCATGGCAGGTCGACTACACGGATCATCGCCAATTAAGTACGCTTCAATACTGCTGGTAGCTTGCCTCTGTGCTTGATCGAGCTGACAGTCGTTTCTCCATCCTGCTTGTCCTCATAGGTCCTGTCTCACGCTGATCTGCGAAGAACTAATAAAAAGGGGCGCATCTGGCGATGCGCCCCTAATGGGTCGGTGTGGCGGTTGCCTAGATCATGCCGGCGGTTGCTCAGTGCTGTCGGGCATGGCCACGGTCCCCGGCGCTTGCCGGTTCATGTGCAGGAAGTGGAGATGACGTTCGTACTGATCGAGAATGTCTTCGATCACCTGCCCTTTATTGTAGCCCATCAGGTCGTAGCCCTGGCTGCCCTCGAGCAGATAGACCTCTAGGCGATAGTAATGGGCATTATCCTGTTGGGCGCGAAGTGCGAACGAGGGGGTGGCGAAACGGCGCGGCCAGATCTGATAGGTGAAGTTCTGCTCGTCGCCGAGGCTTACATTGAGTGCAAGATGCGCTTCGTCGCCTTCCTTCTCTTCGACCTCGACGTTGACGCCTTCCTGGCCGATGGCCTGACTGACTTCCTGCATGGCCGGTTTGGCCACTTCATCGAGGAAGCGTCGTGCCTGCTTGTCGCCCGGGAAACTCATCGCTCGGCTGAGGCGTTGGCGCCAACCGCGCGGCGCGCGCTCGCCGCCACCGGTGCGGCTGGAAAGGTGCCCGGCGAGGCTGGAGCGATGGCTGTCCTCTTTGAGACCTTCCACACGCAGCGCCTTGAGCAAGCCCGCCATCATAAAGAACAGCACGATGGAGAAGGGCAGGCCGGTGATGACCACCACGCTCTGTAGGGCCGACAAGCCACCGGCCATGAGCAACGCTAGCGTCAGCAAGCCAATCACGCAGGCCCATAGGATGCGCATCCAGATCGGTGCGTCGCTGTTCACGTCTTTGAGCTTGGAGGTGAAGTTGGAGAGAACCAATGCCCCGGAGTCTCCCGACGTGACGAAGAAAACGATGGCCAGAATGGTCGTGACCAGCGTGGTAATTCCGGTCAGCGGCAAGGATTCGAGGAACAGATAGATGGACGAAGCCGGCGTGTTCATCGCCGCATCCCCGAAATCTGTGGCCCCGTTCATGACCATGTCGATGGCGCTGTTCCCCATGATCGACATCCACGCCATCATGAAGACCAACGGCAGAATGAGCGTGCCGGCCACGAATTCACGAATCGTGCGGCCGCGCGAGATACGTGCCAGGAAAAGACCCACGAAAGGCCCCCAGGCAATCCACCAGGCCCAGAAAAACAGGGTCCAGCCATTGAGCCAAGCAGAGGGCGGATCGAAGGCGTAGGTATTCATCGAGAGGCTGATGAAGTCGGAAAAGTAGTCGCCGACGTTGAGCACCAGCACGTTGAGCAGGAACAAGGTCTTGCCGCTGAAGAGTACGAACAGCAACAGCAACAGGGCCAGCAGCATGTTGAACTCGGATAGGCGGCGAATGCCTTTCTCTACCCCGGTGACGGCGGACACCGTGGCGAAGAATACGATCATGATCACCAACGCCGCTTGCACCAGGGTATTCTCGGGAATCGAGAACATGTAGCTGAGGCCGAAGTTGAGCTGGATGACCCCGATTCCCAGGCTGGTAGCGATACCGAAGACCGTGCCCAGCACCGCGGCGATATCCACGGTATGCCCAATGGGACCATGGATTTTCTTGCCGAAGATGGGATAGAGCGCGCTGCGGATGGTCAGCGGCAGATTATGCCGGTAGCTGAAGAACGCTAGCGACATGCCCACCAACGTGTAAATGCCCCATCCGGAAAGTCCCCAGTGAAGGAACGTTAGCTGCATGGCGTGCCGCGCGGCTTCTATCGTGTTGCCTTCACCTTCGGGAGGCGTTAGGAACTGGGTTACCGGTTCGGCGATACAGAAAAACAACAGGTCGATGCCGATCCCTGCCGAGAACAACATCGCCGCCCAGGAGGCCATGTTGAAGTCGGGCTTGGAGTGATCGGGCCCCAACTTGATCTTGCCGAAACGTGACAGGCCAATGCCGATCACGAACACTAAGTAGGCAACCACGGCGAGGAAGTAATACCAACCGAAGGTGTTGGAAATCCAGCCCAGAATGGCGTTGATGATGCCGCTGGCCGAGTCGGTGAAAAACATCGTCCAGAGCGCGAAGAGCACGATGCCAATCACCGAACCGTAGAAGACCACCGGATTGAGGCGGTCGCGGCTGACGTCGTCGGTGTGTTGTGGATGCATGAGCAATCCTCTAGTTGTGTAAGCACGACGGTAGCGAGACGAGAGGCGCGTTCTTTTACTAGGGCCGAGTCAAGATGTGGTCTGGCCGCGCGCCGCCGTCGTGAACACGACCTACCCATGCGAGCTCCTTGGCAGCGGATCTCTGGCCGCTGCCGAGATGTTCGCGGGAGACGTGACTGTCTTGGTTGCGTGTCACGCTCCGTTGGAGGCATGCGTCACGTAGCTACCGATGGAATGAAATCATATTTTTATTAATTGATTGTTCAATCAAAATACGTGGTTATGCATCGCCTTTCAACCGTTAGGCGAAATCTAAGCGGCGGATTTCAACCCGATACGGCATACCCGAGATCGTCCAAGAAACGCTGCCACCAGCGCGTCAGGTCATTGCAGCGGACGCTAGCCAGCATGCTGGCATGGCGTTGGCAACGCTCTTCGTATGGCATCTGCAGTGCTTGATCGAGCGCTTCTGCGATGGCATGCGGGTCGTAGGGGTTGACCAGCAAGGCGCCCTCGAGCTCATGCGCGGCGCCGGCGAGTTCACTGAGCACCAGCGCGCCGGGGTTGCGGCTGTCCTGGGCCGCGACGAACTCCTTGCATACCAGGTTCATGCCATCGCGCAGCGGTGTGACAAGACCCACCTGGGCGGCGCGAAAGAGCCCCATGAGGGCGGTGCGCGGATAAGTCTTGTTGATATAGTGCACTGGCACCCAATCGAGATCGGAATGCAGGCCGTTGATGTGGCCGGCTTGGGATTCGAGCTGCTGGCGAAGGTCGTCGTATTCAGCGATGGCACTTCGCGAAGGGCTTGCGACTTGCGTATAGAGTACCTGGCGCCGGTATTGGGGGTAGTCGTCGAGCAGATGCTCGAAGGCGAGCATGCGTTCGCCGAGTCCCTTGGAATAGTCGAGCCGGTCGGCGCCGGCGATCAGCGCACAGCCGCCCAACGAGGCGCGTAGCTGACGGACGGCTTGCTTGGTTTCGCTGTGCTGTGCCTCGCGTTGCAGTGTGTCGACATCGATGCCCACGGGATAGATGCCGAGTTTCAGGCGTCGGTCGCCGTAGCGCAGCACATTGTCACTGCGCTTGGCCCCGAGGATGCGGATCGCGGCGTGGCAGAAGGTTTCGAGGTCTTGGGGCGTCTGGAATCCCAGCAAGTCGTAAGCGAAGAAGTTTGCCAGCAAGTCGCGATGTCCGGGAATACAGCGCAACAGCTCGGCGCTGGGAAAGGGAATGTGCAGAAAGAAACCCATCGGGGCGTGGCTCCCCTGGCGCCGCAGGGCTTCACCAAGGGGGATCAGGTGGTAGTCGTGTACCCAGATGAGCTCGTCGCCGGTGAGCAGCGTGCTGAGTTTCTCGGCGAAATGCAGGTTGGTCGCGTAGTAGACCTGGGCATGGCGGCGTTGGAATTTCATGGCGCCCAGATTGAAGTGAAAGATCGGCCACAGCACTTCGTTGGAGAAACCCAGGTAATAGTTATCGTGCTGCTCCGCGTTCAGCGGCAAGGTGGCGTAGGTAATGCCGTTGCGGCGTGTCTGCGTCGGTTGTGGAGAAGAGTCATGGCAAATCTCGCCATTCCAACCGAACCACATGCCCCCATGGCGGGCGAGGGCGCTATTGAGCGCCATCGCCAGGCCGCCTGCCTGTGAGCGTCCGGCCTCGGGGATCGATACCCGGTTAGAGACCACGACAAGGTCTTTCATAGCGCTTCCTCCCAGCTCTTGCTGAGGTGCAGCGCCGAGTTGATCAGCCCCACCATGCTGTAGGTTTGCGGGAAGTTGCCCCATAGCTGATGACTGTTGGGGTCGAGATCCTCTGAGAGTAGCCCGACCTTGTTGCGACATGCCAGCAGCTCCTCGAACAGCCGCCTGGCTTCGGTGTGATCACCGATCGCCCAGAGCGCGTCGATATACCAGAAAGTGCAGATATTGAAGGCGTTTTCGGGCGCCCCGAAATCATCGTCGGCGACGTAGCGAAAGAGGTGGTTGCCACGCCGCAAATGTCGGCCGATCGCCTTGACGGTGGCGACGAAGCGCGGGTCGCTGGCGGGCAGGAAGCCAAGCTCGTTGATGAGCAACAGGCTGGCATCCAGGCCCTCGCCGCCGAAACTCTCGGCGAAGAAATCTTGCGTCTCGTTCCAGGATTCGGTGCAGATGGTGCGATGCATGGTATCGGCGGTATCGCGCCAGTGCCGCGCGGCGCTGTCCAGATCGAGCTGCGCGGCGATCTTGGCCAGCCGGTCGCAGGCCGCCCAGCACATGATAGCCGAGTAAGTATGCACACGCTCACGGCCGCGATATTCCCAAATGCTGGCATCCGGCCGGTCGTAACATTCGGCGGCCAAGCGGCCCAGGGGCTCGAGGCGCCGGAATAGCGTCTCGTTGCCGACCTCCTCGAGACGCTGATCGAAGAAGACCTGGTTAGCGGCCAGGATGACGGCGCCGTAGACGTCATGCTGATTTTGTAAATAGGCCGCGTTGCCCACGCGCACTGGCCCCATGCCGTGATAGCCGGCGAGTTTTTCCATGGCGTGTTCGTCTAGGACGGTCTCGCCACCGATGCCATACAGCGGCTGCAGCTGGTGATGCTGGGTACCGACGACGAGATCGATAATGTAGTGCAGGAAGTTTTCCATCGTCCCTGTCGCGCCGAGCCGGTTGAGTGCATGCACCACGAAGTACGCATCGCGTAGCCAGCAGTAACGGTAATCCCAGTTACGCTGGGTGTTCGCGGCTTCGGGAATCGATGTGGTCATGGCGGCGACGACGGCGCCGGTGTCGTCGAAGGTGCTGAGTTTCAACGTGATAGCGGCACGAATGACCGCATCCTGCCATTCGAAGGGCACAGCCAGCCGGCTCACCCAGTCATGCCAATAGCGACGCGTTTCTTCGCAATAGTGGTTGTAGAGGCGCGCGGGTGAGGTGGTCAGGCTCTCGTCGGGGCCCAGCAAGAAGTGTAGCGGGCGATCCAGAGCGTGAGCCGATTCCTGCTGGATATGGGTGATCGAAGCGTCCGTGGTCAAGCGCACCACACCGTCCTGGCACAGGTAGCGTACATGATGGCTACCGTGGGTCGTGTCGGGGGGGATGGCCTCGTAGCCTTGTACCGGGCGCATTCGCATGCGGATGACCGGCGTGCCAGCGAGTCGCTCGACGCGACGGCAAAGCGATGTGGGATGAAATTCTCGACCGAATTGTAGAAAACGGGGGCAAAAGTCGGTAATGCGTACCCGGCCACCGTCGGCATCGTCGATTTCCGTGCATAAGATAGCGGTGTTGCGAACGTAGTACTGATGGCTGGCGACGCGGTTCTCGACCTCGATGGCAAAGTAGCCATAATCCTGCGTATCCACCAGGCGCGAAAACATCGGTGCGCTATCCAGGCGTGGAAAACAGAACCAGACGATACGCGATTGGTCGTCGATCAAGCCGCTGACTTGGCAGTTGCCCACCACACCCAACTCGAGTGTCGGGTCTTGCGTTAGGGTGGCATGCTCCTTGTCTGATGTTCCAACCATGATAAAACCTCCTCAATGCTATCCAGGCGATACGTGGCTTGACTCTGCGCGGCTTCACCGACGCGCACGGAGAAGCCGCCGTGGGCATTGACGACGGGGAATGCGTCCTCGTCCGTGCGGTCGTCGCCAATGAACAGTGGGATGCGCTGCTGAAAGGGTGGCGTATCGAGCAGTTTCTGCACGGCACGCCCCTTGTGGCACGCATGATGACGAAGCTCCAGCAGGCACTTGCCCTCGGTGAGTTGGTAGGTGTCGCGGTAGGCCTGCCAAAGGCGTGTCATCGTGTCTCGGCAGGCCCGTTCGTACTGGGGCGCCTGACGGTAGTGGAGAGTGAAGGCGTACGTTTTGTCCTCGAATACGGTGCCGGGATGTTGTTGTGTGAATTCGGCCAGGAAAGCACCCAGATACGCCACGGCCTCGGGTTCGAGCCGCTCGGCGTGTCGGGCGCCATCACCGTCGCGTCTCTGCGCGCCGTGGCAACCTATGAGGGTTAGCGGCAGAGGCGCCGTTAGGCGCTCCAGATCGGCCAGGCGGCGGCCGCTGATAACGGCCACGGCGCCCTCTAGTTGGGTCTGCAGGATGCTTAGCAAGCGGCGCTGTCGAAGCGGCAGCATGACGGCATCCGGGTGCGATGCGATGGGCACCAAGGTGCCGTCGAAATCGAGAAACAGGGCGATGTTGGAAAAAGAAAGGGCCGACGGTAATGGCGTCTGCATGCCGATATCGGTCTCAGTATTCGTAGTCAATATTCTTAAGCGTTGGTCATGCAAGGAAAAATTGCAAGCGGACCCTAGCGCTTGGCCGCCGATGGAGGGCCTGGACGGGATGGCCTTGTGGCTCTTGCACCGTTCGGCTAATGGCCCGTCGCGCCCGGCGCCTCTATGATCACGGCATGCATTCCAATTAACACATACGTTTGAATGTAAGCGTCTGAATGATGAAGGTGAGCCATGTCTTCCTATGCTGCGCCGTTACGCGATCTTCGTTTTGTTCTCGAAGAATTGCTTGAACACCGCTCGCTGCGCCTACCCGAGTATCAAGAGCTTTCCGGGGAGCTGGTCAGTGCGATCCTTGACGAGGCGGCGCGGTTGGCGGGCGAGGTGTGGGCACCACTCAATCGCCGGGGCGATGAACAAGGGTGCCGTCTGGAAGAAGGTGTCGTGCACACGCCCACGGGCTTCGTCGAGGCCTACCGTGCCTTCGCTGAGGGTGGGTGGAACGGCATCGGTAGCGATCCTGCCCATGGCGGGCAGGGCTTGCCGGAGGTCGTCGCCAGTGCGGTGCAGGAAATGTGGCAAGCTGCCAACATGGCGCTGGCGTTGTGCCCGCTGTTGACGGCGGGGGCCGTCGAAGCACTGGCCCAGCACGGTAGCGAGGAACTCAAGTCGCGCTACCTGGAGAAGCTGATCGGTGGCGAGTGGACGGGCACCATGAACCTCACCGAGCCGCAGGCCGGCTCGGACTTGTCGATGGTACGCACACGGGCAGTGCCGGAGGGGGCACACTATCGGCTGAACGGTCAGAAGATCTTCATTACCTGGGGCGAGCATGACTGCGCCGACAACATCATCCACCTGGTTCTCGCCCGCCTGCCGGATGCCGCCGAGGGCAATCGCGGTATATCGCTGTTTCTGGTGCCCAAGTTCCTGGTCGATGAACAGGGCCGCCTGGGCGCGCGCAATGACGTGAGTTGCGTGTCGTTGGAGCACAAGCTGGGCATTCATGGATCGCCGACCTGTGTACTCAGCTTCGGCGAGCACAAGGGCGCCGTCGGTTATTTGGTCGGCGAGCCCGGCCGCGGGCTTCAGCACATGTTCACGATGATGAACGCGGCGCGCCACAAGGTCGGCATTCAAGGCATTGGCGTGGCCGAGCGGGCCTATCAGCAGGCACGTGCGTATGCCGCGGAGCGAGTGCAAGGTCGCACGCCCGAATCGCGCGGTGGCCGACCCGCCGCGCTCAGCGAGCATTACGACGTGCGCCGCATGCTGCTGTCGATGCGCGCGCGCCTGGAGGCCCTGAGAGCCCTGGCTTTGCTCTCGGCCAGCGAGATGGATCGTGCCCGCCATGCGCCCACGGTGGACGAACGGCAACGCGCCCAACAGCGAGTCGATCTCTACACGCCGGTGGTCAAAGCCTTTTCCACCGACCAGGCAGTGGATATTGCCTCGCTGGGCATTCAGGTACACGGTGGCGCGGGGTTCATCGAAGAGACTGGCGCCGCGCAGCATCTACGCGATGCACGCATCGCGCCGATCTACGAAGGCACCAACGGCATTCAAGCGCTCGACCTTGCCGGTCGGAAGATTCACCGCGACGGCGGTGCCGCCTTGGGTGACGTGCTTGACGAGGTCGCCGCTTGCGCCGATGCGCTCACAGCTGATGCTAAACTCGCTGACTTGGGGGTGTCGCTGCATCAGGGTGTGGTGGACCTACGTCGGGCGATGGTCATCGTGCTGGCACGGGGCGACGATGCCGAGCGCGGCCCCGACGCGCTCCAGGCGCTGGCGACGCCGCTGCTGGCGTTGACCGGGCATGTGCTATGCGCCTGGCAGATGGGGCGTGCGGCGCTGATCGCGCAGGCGGCGTTGATAACCGGTAATGACGATGCCTTCTATCGAGCCAAGTTGGCCAGCGCGGACTTCGTCTTGCGTCAGTGGCTGCCCATGGGGAGAGCGCAGTTGGCTGCGATCGAGGCCGATCCTGGCGTGTTTGACTAAAGTGATGAGGCAGCGTCTTCAGCGGGCCGGGTCGGTGGTTCCGCCCAGCGAGGTGTTGCGGCGGAACCAGCCAGCGATGCTGGCGCGCGGAGTCTGGGTCGGCAGCACCTCGTGGGGGAGGCGGTCGGCGAGAAAACACACGAAGGTCCCGAGTTCGGGGCGTATGCGCGCAATTTCACGGTCGGGGTCATCGGGGTCGAACAACGCCATCTCGCCGCCGTGCGAGGTCGTCCACGCGGAATTGAGGTACAGCACGGTCGAGACGATACGGTTGCTGCGGCCGCGAAAGCTGTCGAGATGCTTCTTGTAAAAGGCGCCGGGCGGGTACAAGGCAAAGTGCGCCTCGAACTCGAAAAGCCCCAGGTAGAGTGCGCGATTGATGGCCTGCTGCAAGAATGTCATTACTGCCAGGTATTGGCGCTGGGCTCGGCTTTCGCGATCCAGCCAATGAATGGCATCGCCACGAACATCGCGTTTGATACGGTGCGCCTGGCCACGGCCGATGCCGGCTTCGTCGAGCTGCGATTGTGTCTTCAGCGTCTGCAATTCCGCCTGCAAGCTGTGGCATAGCGCGGTATCGATGAAGCGTTCGCCGACGAACCAGCCCTGCGCGACCAGCGCATCCAGCAGTCGGGGTAACGCGGCCTTGTCGAGGTAGTCGGCGGGGTCATGTCGCGACATGCGAATAGGCTCCGGTGCAGTTTTCAAGACCGTGGCGGGGATGGTGCGGGCAGATGACGCAACGGACTACCGAGGGGCGCACGGTCGAGACTGATGGGGCGCGCGAAACCCACCGCCAGCAGTTCGACCAGCATCATCGCCGACAGCCCCCATATTACATGATCGGCGTAGGCATAGCTGGGCACATAATACGTGTGCTCACCGTGACGGATGACGTCCGTGTGGCTGCGGCGATCCTCGAGGAACCACGTCAGCGGCACCTCGAAAATGGTATCCAGCTCATTATGGTCCGGCCTCAGGGGAAGGTCGGGAGGGATCAGGCCGACGAACGGCGTCACGCAGATGCCGTGGCGCGAGATGACATCGCTCAACCGGCCGAGACACGTGACATGAGAAGGCGGTAGGGCGATTTCCTCGTGGGCTTCTCTCAAGGCCGTGGCCCATAGGTCGGCATCTTCGAGCTCGGCCTTACCGCCGGGAAACGCGACTTGTCCACCGTGTTGCGCGAGGTGGCCGGCACGGCGCGTCAGCACGAGCGTGGGCTCGCGGCGCTCGACGATCGCGAGCAGCACAGCGGCCCTCGGCAGATCGGCGTTCAAATGGCGCGGATGGTGTGCTTGCAGGCGTTCACGCAGTGTCTCTAACATGTTGCTTTTCACCTAATGGGGCGCCGTACCGCTCGCCCGAGGACGACCATGAATTTCTGTAGCCATTGTGGCCAAACCGTGCGTTTCGCGATTCCCAGCGGTGACGATCGCGGACGCTTTCTCTGCGATGCCTGCGGCACCATCCATTACCAGAATCCGCGCATCGTGGCCGGTACCTTACCGGTAGCGGGCGAGCGCGTCTTGCTGTGCCGGCGTGCGATCGCACCTCGCAAAGGCTACTGGACGCTGCCTGCCGGCTTCATGGAAAACGGTGAGACCACATCTGAGGCAGCCGCGCGCGAGACACGCGAAGAAGCCTGCGCCGACGTCGAACTCGAGGGCCTTTACACGCTCATCAACCTGCCGCATATCGACCAGGTCTACATGATCTTCCGTGGTGTGCTGCGCGGCGACTATGCGTCTGGTCCCGAGAGTCTCGAGGTGGCGCTGTTCGAGGAGGCCGAGATTCCCTGGCACGAGTTGGCGTTTCCCACCATCGAGCGCACCTTGCGTCACTATTTTGATGATCGCCGGGGCGGTGACTATCCGCTGCACGTGAGCGACATCACCGCCGAAGACCGCGAACGATACTTCGGCAGCGCGTGACGTCCCTCCGCTTCAAGTGATCGACGGCGCCTAGACGTCTGCCAGACGCCACGCTTCATAGGCCGGTTCTTCGTATGGGTGGGCCAGTTTGAGCGCCGCCACGGCGGCTTCCAAATAGTCGTCCTCGCAGACCAGTTCGACCTTCAACTCCTCGACATGGCTGAGCGCACCGACCTGGCCGATATGCGGGTCGGCGCCATCGAGCGGGCGAAACTGGCCCTGTCCGGGCGTCTGGAAGCAGCAGGCTTCGTAGTCACCGATGCGTCCGGCGCCGGTAGCAAAAACCGCTTCCTTGACGCTTTCGGCGTCGTCCATGGGAACGAAAAACGCGAGTTTGTACATTCAGGGCTCCTTGACGTCGCTTTCAGCGGTGCGCGTTGTGCGGCAATGGCTCGCCGCGTGGACTGCGCGGGTGTCTTGATGATGGCATAATGCCGAGCAGCTGTCGGTCCAGGACGGAACCAACGATGTTGAAGTGGATATGCATAACGCTAGTGGTACTGATCGGTCTACTGCAGTATCACCTGTGGTTTGGTGAAGGGGGAGTGCGTGAACTCAACCATATTAGCCACCGTGCCGATGTGCTTGAAGAAAAAAACGACCGGCTGCAGGCGCGAAATGACCGTCTGGCGGCGGAAGTGATCGATCTCAAGAAAGGACTCGATGCTATCGAGGAGCGGGCACGCAGCGACCTGGGCATGGTGCGCCGTGACGAGCAGTTCTTCTGGGTGCCCGGCGTGACCGCGGAGCGCTCCATCGTCGAGCAAAGTGCCACTACGGTACGCGGCGACCCCGAAAAGGCGGCGGCGATGCCCGAGGAGGCCGCGCCGTGAGCCGATTATGGTTGATCGTGCCGGCGGCGGGGCAAGGCCGTCGCATGGGGGCCTCCTTGCCCAAGCAATATCTCGACATCGCAGGCAGACCGGTACTGGCGCATACCTTGGCGCGGCTACACGCTGCCTTTCCAGACGCGGCGCTACGTCTGTGCCTCGATGCCGACGATGCTCGCTTCTCTCCCGAGTGGGTTCCCTTCACCGACTGGCAGCGCGTGCCCGGAGGTCGTGAACGCGCCGATTCGGTGGCGAACGCGTTGGCCTCGCTCGAGGGTGTCGCGGCGGACGATGACCTGGTCTTGGTCCACGATGTCGCGCGGCCTTGTGTGGCGCTCGATGACTTACGTCGCCTGCGCGCCGTCCTTGAGACCTCGCCCGACGGAGGACTGCTGGCGGCGCCGGTGGCGGACACCATGAAGCGCGCCGATGCCGACGGTTACGTAGTGCATACTGTGTCGCGCGAGGGGTTATGGCATGCCATGACCCCGCAAGGCGCGGCTTATCGCGTGCTGTGCCGGGCATTCGCGCATGCCCGCGACACGCGCGTGACGCTTACCGACGAGGCTTCGGCACTCGAGGCGCTGGGCCTGGCGCCGCGCTTGGTGTCCGGACGCCGGGACAATCTCAAGATTACGCATCCCGAGGACCTTTCCCTCGCCACGCGGCTTCTCAGCGAAACCGCGTACGATGCTCCGCTTTCCGACGAGACATTTTCATGACGCTACGTATTGGTCACGGTTTTGATGTACACCGCTTTGGCGATGGCGATCACCTGATGGTCGGTGGTGTGCGCATTGCGCATACGCACGGTTTTATCGCCCATTCGGACGGCGACGTTCTGTTGCACGCGCTGTGCGATGCGCTGCTCGGTGCCTGCGGTTTGGGCGATATAGGTCATCATTTTCCCGATACCGACGCGACTTGGGCCGGTGCCGACAGTCGCGAATTGTTGCGCCGGGTATATGACCTGGTCATCGCCACGGGTTATCGGATCGTCAATCTGGATACGACCGTGATCGCTCAGGCACCGCGCCTGGCCGATTACATCGCGTTAATGCGCACGCGTATTGCCGAGACGCTCGGTATGGCGGAAGACGCGGTCAACGTCAAGGCTACCACCAGCGAGCGGCTCGGTTTCACCGGACGCAAGGAAGGCATCGCCGCCGAGGCAGTGGTGCTACTGACACGCGCGGACGCCACATGATCGATATGTCGCTCTGGCCACCCGATTGGCCACGTGTTCACGGGGAGCCTCTGGCCTCGGGCGATTTTCGCATGACGCCCGAGGACTTTCTCGTCGAGGAAGTATTCGATTTCGCGCCGGAAGGGCAGGGTGAACATCTCTGGCTGTGGGTCGAGAAGCGCGATCTGACGACACCGGAAGCCGTCAAGCATGTGGCGCGAGTGTGTGGCGTGCGTCCGCGTGACGTGGGCTATAGCGGCCTCAAGGACCGCGTTGCGGTTACCCGCCAATGGCTCTCGGTGCACCTGCCCGGACGTGATGCCCCTGACGCGTTTGCCGCCCAACTGAGCGACGTGGGGGTCGTGGTGCAAGAGACGCGACGTCACCCACGCAAGCTCAAGCGCGGCGTGCACCGTGCCAACCATTTTACGCTTCGTCTGAGCGGCGAGATCGCCTCGCATCCCGAGTTATCGCGTCGCTGGCAAGCCCTGTGCGCGGATGGCGTGCCCAATTACTTCGGCCCGCAACGCTTCGGCCGCGAAGGGCGCAATCTGGTGCTTGCTCAGAAGGCCTTTGCGCGCGGTTGGCGCAAGCGTGACGATCCTCATGGTATGCAGCTTTCTGCGGCGCGCAGCTTCCTGTTCAATGAGGCGCTGGCCGCGCGCCTACGGGCTCAGACTTGGCGAACGCCACGGCCCGGCGATGTGCTGACGCTGGCGGGAACGGCCAGTCGCTTCGTGGCCGACGAGATCGACACCGCCTTGCACGAACGCGCTGCGCGCGGCGACGTCACGCCCACCGGTCCGTTGTGGGGGCGCGGGCGTCTGGAGAGTGGCGCAGAGGTAGCCGAGGAAGAAACGCGGCTTGCGACGCGGCACGAAGCACTCATGCAGGGACTGGAAGCGGCCGGCGTGCGGATGGATCGGCGCGTGTTCGGCGTGCCGCTTGACGCACCGTCGCTGATGCATGAGACCCCAAGCCGGGTGACGCTTGGTTTCGGCTTGCCGCGCGGTGCTTTCGCGACCTCAGTATTGCGTGAATTGATGCATCACCCGTTGCTGTGAAGGGATATCGGCGATCAGACAAGCAAGAGGATAGATATGCGCAAGTTACTGTTATCCAATGATGATGGCGTTCATGCACCGGGCCTACGCGCACTTCATGATGCACTCTCGGCACATGGGCGTCTGCGCGTGGTGGCACCGGACCGTGACAAGAGCGGTGCCAGCAATTCGCTGACGCTGACGCGTCCCCTGGCATTGACGGCCCTCGACAACGGCTTCTATTCAGTCGACGGCACGCCGGCCGATTGCGTGTATCTGGGCGTCAACGGGGTCTGGGACGAGAAGCCTGATTTGGTAATTTCGGGTATCAATCATGGCGGCAATCTGGGCGATGATGTGCTGTATTCGGGCACCGTGGCCGCCGCCATGGAAGGACGCAATTTAGGCATGGCGGCGATTGCCGTATCGCTTTGCGGCGAGCGCTATTTCGAGACGGCCGGTCGCGTCGCGGCGACCCTGGTGGGAGCGGCGGAGTCACTGTCATTGCCTCCGCGCAGTCTGCTCAACGTCAATGTGCCGGACGTGCCCTGGGAAGATATTCAGGGAGTACGCGTGACGCGGATGGGATATCGCGGTCCTGCGGCTCAACCCTTGAGAGTGAAAGACCCGCGCGGCCGCGAGCGTTATTGGATTGCCGCCGTCGGCGATAACGCCGATGATGGGGCGGACACCGATTTCGCGGCCATCGACGCGGGATACGTGTCGATCACGCCCCTTCAGACCGATCTCACACGCCACGCAGCGTTGGACGACGTACGGAACTGGCTGGATGCATTGTCGAATTCCTGACACACACGATACACACCGACTCGGTGGCATCGGTATGACCTCACAGCGTACCCGCAATCGCTTGATACGGCGGCTGCAGGCGAGCGGTATTCGTGACGCGCGGGTGCTCGATACCATGGCCCGCGAACCGCGTCACGTTTTCCTCGACGAGGCGCTGGCGCATCGTGCCTATGAAGATACCGCCTTGCCGTTGGGACAGGGGCAGACGCTCTCGCAGCCGTGGATCGTGGCGCGCATGACCGAGCTGGTGCTGGCGGCGCAGCCGCGACGTGTGTTGGAAGTCGGGACCGGCTCGGGCTACCAGACGTTGATTCTGGCGCGCTTGGTCGAGTCGGTGTGGAGTATCGAGCGCATCGGTGCGCTGCATCGTAGTGCTGCCTCGCGTCTATCCATGCTGGGTGTCGATAACGTGCATCTTCGCCATGAAGACGGCGGGCATGGATGGCCTCAGTCGGCCCTCTTCGATGTCATCCTGCTCACGGCCTGTGCCAGCGTGCTGCCTCCGGAGCTGTTGTCTCAGTTGGATGATGGGGGGGAACTGATCGCACCGCTGGAGGATGAGGCGGGGCGTCAATGGCTGACACGTGTGCGGCGTCGCGGCGCTATCTTTGAACACACGCGGCTCGAGCAGGTCAGATTCGTACCGCTACTGGAAGGGGTCATAAAATGAAGCGTTACCTGACGCTTTTCTTCAAAGGTGCCGGGATGGGCGCTGCGGACGCGGTACCCGGAGTGTCCGGCGGCACCATTGCCTTCATCACCGGTATCTACGAGGAGTTGATCCACTCGATCAAGCAGTTCGGCCCCCGTGCTTTCGGAGCGTGGCGTCGCGGTGGTCTGGCGGGGCTCGCCGGGCATCTCAACTTGGCGTTTCTGCTGCCCTTGATGCTGGGTATCGTAGCGAGTCTTGTGAGTGTCGCGCATCTCGTGACCTGGCTACTCGAGCATTATCAGCTACTGCTCAATGCTTTTTTCTTCGGCCTGGTGCTGGCCTCGGCCATCGTCGTAGGCCGACAGGTCGGTCATTGGCAGTGGCAGCACATCTTTCCCTTGATTCTGGGCGTCTGCGCGGCCCTGTGGCTGCCCAGCCTGTTGCCAGCGCCCACCGAGGCCAGCCAGTGGGTATTGTTGGTAGGGGGAGCCATCGCCATCAGTGCGATGCTCCTGCCGGGCGTCTCGGGGAGCTTCCTGCTACTGGTGATGGGGCTTTACGGGACGGTCATGGAGGGCATCAAGAGTGCCGATCTGGCCTTGATCGCGACCTTCGGCATGGGCTGTGTCATTGGTTTGATGGTGTTTTCGCGGGTCCTGTCGTGGCTTTTTCATCACTACCGACTGGGAACGCTCTTGACCCTGGTCGGTTTCATTCTTGGCTCGTTACCGCAACTCTGGCCATGGCGCGAAATGGTCAGCTATCGCCTGGCAAGTGGCGACCAGGTCGTGCCGCTCGACTATCGCTATCTCATGCCTTCGGACTACAGCGTGATCACCGGTGAGCCGGCTCAACTGCTGACGGCGGTTGCCTTGATGATCGCTGGCCTGGTGCTGGTCATGGTCATCGGCGAACGCAGTCCTTCCCCGTTTAAAGAGGACCGAACCCATGTCTGACTCTCGTCGACTACTGCCTGCGCTGGGAATCGTGGCGCTGGGACTGGCGGGATGCGTAAGCTCCAGTGGCGCACCCCAGGTGCAGGATCTCTCGGTCAGTCGTAACAGCGACCCGCCGAGTTCGTACACCGTCAAGTCGGGCGACACCTTGTATGGCATCGCCTGGCAGAACAACCTCGATTTTCGTGACTTGGCGCAACTCAATGATATTACACCGCCCTATCGCCTCGATCCGGGACAAACGCTACGTCTGACCCCCAGTGGCGACGCCCAGGCGGCGTCAAGTCAAGCGTCCGACGAGCCAAGTGGCGCGGTCGCAACTCCGCTCGGCGGTGGCGCCGATACGACCGGCGGCGCTCAGGACGATGACTGGCTGGCGCCAGCGGATGGCACGGCGTCGCAAGGTCGCGACATGGAGATCGCGTCTAACGGCGTGCAGGCCGCGGGCGCTGCTTCTAAAGCCAGCGAAAGCGGCGCGCCGGGGCCGGTCTACGACGCGGACGATGCAGCTGAGGAGTCCGCGCGCGATGACGGTGACGAGAGCGATGCCTCGGGAGCATCAGCCGCCGGCAATGAGCCGCAGGAGACGCAAGCCGATAGTACTAGCGTGGATGACCAGGCACCGGCCGACGAGCCGTCCGAGCCCACCAGCGAAGCCGGCACAAGCGTCGCCGGTGAAAGCGACACGACGACCAACCGCTCGCAACGCGAGTACCAGCCGGTTGAAAATGTGGCTTGGCAGTGGCCCACCGAGGGCAATGTCGTCAACGGTTTCGACGACAATTCCACCGTGACGGCTGGCATTGATATCGCTGGTGAAAAGGGGCAACCTGTCAAGGCAGCGGGTCCAGGCATCGTGGTGTATGCCGGCAGTGGCGTTCGTGGATACGGCAACCTCATCATTCTCAAGCATAACGACCATTTTCTGAGTGCTTACGCGCATAACGATACGCTGCGCGTGGAGGAAAACGATGTCGTCGAAGCAGGAGAAGTCATCGCCACCATGGGCGATACCGATGCCGATCGCGTCAAGTTGCATTTCGAGGTGCGCCAGGACGGCCAGCCTCAGGACCCAATGGAATACCTGCCGTCGCGTTGAGCACGGTAGGATTCAGACCCTGAACATGCGCACAACAATAAACGGGTAGTCCGCCATGGCCGGTGGCTCGCACGCCCCGGCCGTGGTTATCAAATCGGCAGCAGTAAAATGGGGTATAGGATATGAGCATGCTGGAGCGGGATATTCAGGGTGTGGACCTCGACGACGTTGACAACGAAGTGGACGTCGATGCCGGAGAGGTCGCTAGCGACAAGGATGACGATGCGTTCGAGAAAGCGCTGAATCGTGACGAAAAAAGTTACCATCAAAGCCTCGACGCAACACAAATTTACCTCAATGAGATCGGCTTTTCGCCGCTTTTGACCCCCGAAGAAGAAGTGCACTACGGACGCCTGGCCCAAAAGGGCGATCCCGCTGGGCGTCAGCGCATGATCGAGTCCAATCTGCGGCTAGTGGTCAAGATTGCTAGGCGCTATCTCAACCGAGGTCTGTCACTGCTCGATCTTATCGAGGAAGGCAACCTGGGCTTGATTCGTGCCGTGGAAAAGTTCGATCCCGAACGGGGCTTTCGCTTCTCGACTTATGCAACTTGGTGGATTCGCCAGACCATTGAGCGGGCGCTGATGAATCAGACGCGCACGATTCGCCTGCCCATTCATGTAGTCAAGGAACTCAATATTTACCTGCGGGCCGCGCGTGAGCTGACACAGCGACTCGACCATGAAGCCACAGCCGAGGAAATCGCCGACTTCCTGGACAAGCCGGTCGGCACCGTCAAGAAGATGCTCGGGCTCAACGAGCGCGTGTCGTCGGTCGATTATCCGATGGGCGGCGAGAGCGATAAGCCTTTGATCGACACGCTCGCGGATGAAAACGAAGCCGGTCCCGAGTCGTTACTGGTCGGCAACGATGTCAAGCAGCACGTCGACGACTGGCTGGCGGAATTGACCGACAAACAAATGGAAGTTGTCGTGCGTCGTTTTGGTTTGCGGGGGCATGAAGCCGCGACCCTCGAGGATGTCGGTGCGGAAATCGGTCTGACGCGTGAACGGGTGCGTCAAATCCAAGTCGAGGCGTTGAAAAAATTGCGCCGGGTACTGGAGAAGCAAGGATTGTCGCTGGACTCGATTTTCGAATGACGCGCCAGGCATGACAGGCCGGATGGCTTGTCATGCCACTGGTTTGTCACGGCAATGACGCGCTTTCCACGCTATCCTTGGTACTTGCTTATTTGCCTGATACATTGATTTGAGGCAATACATGCGGCATTGTATGTAACCCCGATGTCCCCTATTGGCGGTGACGCTGCCGGTCGTCGAGCCCGTATTCAGCCCGCCCCCGAGACAATCTGTGCAAAGCAAGTCAGTCAAAAGCACGTTCGCCAAAAGAACGTGCGCCAAAAGAAAGGAACCCAAGCCGATGTCCTCTCGAGAGCCGTCATCGCCGAAATTTCGGCTGCGTTTATTGCCGGTGTTAATCGCCGCCGCTGTTACCTCTCAGGCGCACGCCGCCGATTTGTGGACCATTACTCAGGACGCCCTGCAGAACAATTCCACTCTGAGTGCCTCGCGGTCGACCTTTCAGAGTGTTGAGGCCGGACGTGACGTGGCACGTGGCAGCTTGTTGCCGCAGATCGATGCGACCGCGCAGGTCGCGCACAGCAATACCCTGGAGAGCCAAAGTTCATCGGATGCTGCGGTAGGTGGCGGATCGGGAGGTACTGCGACGGGTTCCGAAAGTAGCTATAACTCTACCAGCGCCGGCCTCGAGTTGACCCAGGCGCTGTACGATGCCACGAGCTGGGCTGCGCTTGAAATCGCCAAGCGCGAAACCAGCCAGCAAGCGCTCTTGCTGCAGGCCGACCGCCAGCAGTTGCTCTATGATGTCGCCTCGGCGTATTTCGAGATCCTGCGTGCCCATGACGTGCTCGAGGCGAGTATTTCCCAGGAGAAAGCTATCAAGCGTCAACTCGACCAGGCGCAGGAGCAGTTCAATGTCGGGCTAGTGGCGATCACCGATGTCAACGAGGCGCAGGCATCTTATGATCTAGCCCGCTCCCAGCGTATTTCCGCCGAAAACGATCTGCAGGTCAGTTTCGAGGCACTGGAACGCCTGACCGGCAAGCGTTACGACAGCATCGATGCCTTGTCGGACGATATTCCCATCGAGTCCCCCGAGCCAACGGGGCGCGATAACTGGATTCAGATGGCGATCGCCAATAACCCTAACGTGCAGGCGGCGCAAGCTGCGGTGGATGTCTCCCAGGCGGAAGTCGAGCAGGCGGAAGCCGGCCATAAGCCGACGCTCTCGGCCTTCGCCAACTATAATTATTCGGATAGCGATCAAGATTACCTGGACGGGCACAATGCTGACACGCAAGTCGGACTCCAGGCCTCGCTGCCTATCTATAGTGGCGGGACGACCAGTGCCCAGGTGCGTCAGCAGACCTACTCGCTAGAGGCGACGCAGTACGATTACGAGGCCCAGCGTCGTGATACCACGCAGCAGGTACGCTCGCTGTTCACGCAGGTCATGAACGATGTCGAAAGCGTCGAAGCCCAGCGGCAGGCTATCGTTTCCAACCGTAGCGCGCTGGAAGCCACGCGTTCCGGCTACGAGGTAGGGACCCGCAATATCGTCGATGTGCTCGATGCCGAGCAGTCCTTGTATCAGGCGATTTCCGATTATGCCGATGCGCGTTACACCTACGTGACCGACATGGTGGAGTTGCGCCAACAGGCTGGGGTGCTCGATCAGGACGTGATTCGCGATCTCAACCAGTGGCTTCGGGAGACCGAGACAGTGACGCTGCGTCTACCCGAGGAGGGCGGCATGAGCCAGATGGAAGATATCGGTGAGCGACCCACGTTGGAGCAGTCGTCCGCGCCTTGATACGAGTTCGACAAGCGCCATTCGTCACGCCGCACCTTTGAGTGCGGCGTTTTACGTCGTGCCGCGTCCCACTCCCTGTGGGTGAGGTAGAATAGAGCGTCCGTTATTGCCTTGTTAGAAGGAACGTTTGCCATGTCCCGGCCGCTGATCGCCGATATCGACCTGGGCGCTTTGCGCCACAATTACCGTCTTGCCTGCGATCAAGCGCCGCAAAGCCGTGCCATGGCAGTCCTCAAGGCGGGCGCCTACGGCCATGGCGCGGTAGAGTGCGCCAATGCCCTGGCCGATGTTGCCCCCGCGTTTGCTGTCGCGAGTCTCGAGGAAGCGGTTGCGCTGCGTGAAGCGGGTATCGCACAGCCAATCATGTTGCTGGAGGGATTCTTCGATGCCACAGAGTTGCCGCTCATCGACTCACATCGACTATGGGTTGCCGCGCACAGCGACTGGCAGATCGATGCCTTGCTGGCGTTTCGGCCTCGGGCGCCGATTCCGACCTGGCTAAAGCTGGACTCCGGCATGCATCGCCTGGGGTTCGCGCCGGAAGATTTCGTGGCGCGCTGGCAGCGTCTGAAGGCGGCACCGGCTCAGGTCGCCGACCTACACCTGATGACCCACTTCGCCACCGCCGATGCGCTCGATCCTGGTTATTTTCGTCGCCAATTGGCATGTGCCGAGGCGCTGCGTGAGCGACTCGCGGCACCGGTTTGCCTCGCCAATTCGCCGGCCACGCTGGCCTGGCCGCAGACGCACGGTGCATGGACTCGTCCTGGCGTCATGCTCTATGGCAGTGATCCGCTGGAAGGTGCCAACGATGCGAGTCGCGCTCTCAAGCCGGTGATGACGTTACGCTCTGAGATCATTGCGGTGCGTGAGCTGGCGACGGGGGAAGCAGTGGGTTATGGCGGGCGTTGGCGGGCCCCGCGCCCTTCGCGCATTGGCGTGGTCGCGTGTGGCTACGGCGATGGCTACGATCGCCATGCTCGAGATGGCACGCCAGTGCTCGTCGATGGCCGGCGCGTGCCATTGGCCGGCAAGGTGTCCATGGACATGCTGACGGTCGATCTCACTGACGTGCCTGAGGCAGCTATCGGCAGTCGGGTCGTGCTATGGGGCGAAGGGCTGTCCATCGACGAGGTGGCGCGTCATTGCGATACCATTAGCTATACGCTGATGACCGGTGTCTTGCCCCGCGTGCCACGCCGTTATCGGGTGTCCGACACAGTGTAAAAATCCGCTACAATGAGCGGCGTTTCGATGCCCCGAGAGAGACATGGCCAAGCACGTATTTCCTGACAGTTTCGCCCACCCCCGCTATTGGCCCACCTGGTTGGCCATCGGACTGATGCGTCTCGGTGCCTGGCTACCCTGGCGCCTCAAGATGGCGACAGGGCACCTCATTGGGCTGGGCGCCTGGCGTTTCGCACGGAGTCGCCGGCGCATTACCGAGACCAATTTGGCGCTGTGCTTTCCCGAGCTGAGCGAGCATGAACGTGCCCGCTTGGTGCGCGATACTTTCATAGCCAATGGCAAGGGCATTCTCGAGACTGCCACCGGTTGGTGCCGGGATCCGGAGCACTTGCGTCATCGCGTCATCTTCAAGGGCGAAGAGCATATGGCGCGGGCCTTGGCACAGGGGAAAGGTGCGTTGATCATCGGCGTTCATTTTTCGACGCTCGATCTCGGCGGCGCGTTGCATTCGCTGTTCTTTCCTGCGGACGTCGTCTATCGCGCGCACGATAACCCCCTGTTCGAGCGTTTCATGACACGCGCTCGGGGACGTATCTTCGGGCGCGCCATCGATCGCCACGATCTGCGGGATGTCGTGCGTCGCATCAAGGCGGGGCATGCCGTCTGGTACTCGCCGGACCAGGATTTCGGGCGTGACGCCAGCGTGTTTGCACCGTTCTTCGGCGTGCAGGCGGCCACCCTCAAGTTGACCGCCAAGATTGCTCGCATGACCGGGGCCCCTGTCATGCCGCTGATCTTTCATCGCAATCCCGATGACGAGACCTATACGATGGAATACCTGCCTGCGCTGGAAGGTTTTCCCACGGGGGACGATGTTGCCGACGCCACACGTATCAACGGCCTCATCGCAGATGCCATTCGCCGGCATCCCGAGCAGTATCTATGGCTGCACCGGCGCTTCAAGACGCGCCCGCGAGGCGAGCCGAAGCTCTACTGAAACGGCGCTTCAAGCTGGAAGAGCGGAGCTTCGCGTTTGGAAGAGGGACGTTATAAGAATACCCCACGAACCTGGCGGTTGTGGGGTATTCTTCAAGCTTCAGCCCGCGAAGCGGGCGTTCTTACGTCTCCGGCGAAGCCGGTCAGGCATCGATACGCTTGTACTTCATGCGCTTGGGCGTGTCACTGCCCACACGCTGGCGATAGTCTTCCTCGTACTCGCTGTAGTTACCCTCGAAAAACTCCACCTGGGATTCACCCTCGTAGGCGAGAATATGGGTTGCGATGCGGTCGAGGAACCAGCGGTCGTGCGAGATGACCAGTGCACAGCCGGGGAAGGCGAGCAGCGCTTCTTCCAAGGCACGCAGCGTCTCGATGTCGAGATCGTTGGACGGTTCATCGAGCAGCAGGACGTTGGCGCCTTGCTTGAGGGTCTGTGCCAGTTGCAAGCGACCGCGCTCGCCCCCCGAAAGCTCCGATAGACGCTTTTGCTGATCGTTGCCCTTGAAGTTGAAACGTCCCACGTAGGCACGTGAAGACATCTCGTAGCCATTGATGCTGATCATGTCCTGACCGTCGGATACTGCTTCCCAGACAGTCTGTTTGTCGTCGAGATGATCGCGTAGCTGCTCCACATAGGCGATGTCCACGGTCTCGCCGATGACGACTTCGCCGCTGTCGGGCTGTTCCATGCCGGCGATCAGCTTGAACAGCGTTGACTTGCCGGCGCCATTGCCGCCGACGATGCCCACGATGGCACCCTTGGGTAGCTGGAATGAGAGGTTCTCGAACAGCAGCTTGTCGTCGAAGCGCTTGGCCACGTCATGGAATTCGATGACCTTGTCGCCGAGGCGCGGCCCGGGCGGAATGTAGATTTCGTTGGTCTCGTTGCGCTTCTGGAAATCGCCCGATTGCATTTCCTCGAAACGGTTCAGGCGCGCCTTGCTCTTGGCCTGACGCCCCTTGGCGTTGCTGCGTACCCACTCGAGCTCTTGCTTGATCGCCTTGTTCTTGGAGGCCTCCTGCTTGGCTTCCTGCTCGAGGCGTTTTTCCTTCGACTCAAGCCACTGCGAATAATTGCCCTCGAAGGGAATGCCCTGGCCGCGGTCCAGCTCAAGAATCCAGCCGGCCACGTTGTCGAGGAAGTAGCGGTCGTGGGTAATCGCCACCACGGTTCCGCTATAGTCGTGCAGATAGCGTTCCAGCCAGGCCACCGATTCGGCGTCGAGGTGGTTGGTCGGCTCATCGAGCAGCAGCATGTCGGGGCTCGAGAGCAACAGACGACACAATGCCACGCGTCGGCGCTCGCCCCCGGAGAGGTTACCGACCTTGGCGTCCCAGGGCGGCAGGCGCAGAGCCTCGGCAGCGACTTCCAGCTTGCGTTCGATGTTGTGCGCGTCGGCAGCCTCGATCAGATCCTCAAGACGTGCCTGCTCGGCAGCCAGGGCATCGAAATCGGCATCCGGCTCGGCGTAGGCGACATACACCGCCTCGAGCTTTTCTTGGGCGTCCTTGATCTCGCTCAAGGCTTCTTCGGCCGTTTCGCGGACGTTCTTGTCGTCGTCGAGTTCGGGCTCCTGCGGCAGATAGCCGATGTTAATGCCCGGCATGGGGCGTGCTTCGCCGTTATATTCCTTGTCCACACCGGCCATGATCCGTAACAGCGTGGATTTACCCGCGCCGTTGAGGCCGAGCACGCCGATCTTCGCGCCAGGGAAGAAGGAAAGCGAAATATCCTTGAGGATTTCATGCTTGGGCGGGACGATCTTGCCCACCCGATTCATGGTATAGACGTATTGCGCCATGGAATTCCGGTTTGGTTGGGAAATGGATCACAAGTAACGATGATAGAGGGGGCGTGGCGTAAAGGCTAGCGTGATGAAAGCGCGTCTACTCGCCGCGCGCCCCATTGCTTGAAACTTCCTCTCAGGCCTGCCCGAGCTCGGCGCGCAGACGCTTGAGTTCCTGCATTGCTTCGACACGTTCGGTGATATTCTTCTGCACACCGACGAAGTAGGTTAGCTGGTCTTCATCGTCGTAGACAGGCGTGATCGAAAGTTCGTTCCAGAACATCGAGCCGTCCTTGCGATAGTTGCGCAAGACCTCCTGGCAGGGTTGTCCTTCGCGAATCGCCTGACGAATGTTATCCAACTGAGGCTGGTCGCGGTCGTCGTTCTGAAGGAAACGGCAGTCGCGGTAGAGGATCTCGTCGGCACTGTAGCCGGTGAGCCGTTCGAAGCCTTGGTTGACATAGATCAGGATGGTTTCGTCGCCTTCCTGTTCGGCCACCACGATGCCATCGTCTGACGCGTTGACAATACGCTCCAGTAGCGCCGGGCTGATCATGGGAGGTCGTTTCATCGTCTCTGCGTTCCTTGGGACTGTCATGCACTCATCATGGCCATGCCGGGGGTGGATTTCAACGCGACGTATTACATCTCGACCTCCGGCAAGCGCTGGCTGGCAGCCGCCGCGCCTAGTGCGCATATCGCCAGTACGAGCAACAACCCACCGCTACCGATGAAGTATGCGACAGCGCCCAGCAACCCGCCTACCAGTAACATGAGAATTCCGGTAAAGGTGTTAGATAGCGCGACATACAAGGCACGCTTTTCACTACCTGCCATGTCGACCACATAGGTTTTGCGCCCCAACCGAACGCCGGCATGGGCGATGACGAGCAGCGCGTATACTAGCGCGTACGGCCATACGCTGTCGGTCCACATGCCGGGGAGCCAGGCGATCAATGCCGCCGCCGTGCAGCACAATGTGGCAATCACGGCGCTGTCGCGCATCACCTTGCGACTGGAGCGGTCTGCAAGCTTGCCCCATATAGGGCTGGCCAACATGCCTGCCAAGCCCGATACCAGGATCATGATACCCAGGCCGCCGAGGTTGGCGCCGCTTTGTTGTTGTCCCAACAGGGCGATATAGGGCAGAGCCAGCGCGCTGGAAAGCAGCAGAGCCCGCGCCAGATTGAAGTGCAGGAAGTGTCGGTCGGTACGCAGTAGGCGCAGGCCTTCGCCGAGGCTGCTCCAGATATTCTTGCCGCCCTCGGTGGCGCCGGGCGCTTCCTTGATGCGTGATGCACAGAGAGCATTCAGCGCCCAGCCGAGCGTGGCGGCGAGCAAGAGGATAGCTAGTGCGATCTGTCCCGGTCGATCTCCAAACAACATCAGCACCGCGCCCACGGCCAGTGTGATTGCGCCCGCGGCGCTACCGCTCCATCCCATGAGCGTGCCGCGGCGTTGCTTGGAAATCGTCTTGCCCAGCACGTCCTTGGTGGCGATCGACGAGAGCCCGCGGCCGAGCGACAGCACCACCAAGGCTGCGAGAATGATAGCCCCGCCCCAGGCGCCTCGGCCGAACAGCGCCATGATGGCCATGATCAGCGCCGCGAACGCTTGCACGATACCGCCGGTGACCCATACGCCCTTGCGAATCGCTTTGAGGCGAATGTAGCCGGCGACGAACACTTGCGGCAGCAGGGCGCCGGCCTCGCGGATCGGGACCAGAAAGCCCACCATCCACACTGGCGCGCCAAGAGCGCCTAGCAGCCATGGCAATACCAGGCGGGCGCTGGAAAGCTCATCGGCGAGCTTGTTGCCCAGCGAGGCCAGTAAGTGGCGCAGGAAGTTGCCAGGCTGCTCTTGGCAGGCGGCGTCGGAAATGTCCTTGCATAGCCGGCTGTCTTCGTCGCCGGTCAAGCGCTCGTAGAGCCGCGTCAGGGAAGAGGCACGATCACTCATGCGTTGTGTGTCCTTACGTTATGTCCTTGCTGACTGGTTGGCACGATTGTCTGACTTGTCCGAGGGGCACGGTCACCGCATCATGCCGTTTTATCCACCGTCGGAGGCGCGCTCGCCATGTCCCGCATTCGCATCCATTATTGCACGCAATGTCACTGGTTGTTACGGGCCGGATGGTATGCCCAGGAACTGCTACAGACCTTTGGTGAAGATCTCGATCAAGTTGCGCTGGCGCCAAGCCACGGCGGCCATTTCGAGATCGTCTACGATAACGACGACGTGATCTGGGAGCGCAAGCGCGACGGCGGCTTCCCCGATATCAAATGGCTCAAGCAGCAGGTGCGCGATAGGCTCGATCCCGAGCGAGATCTGGGGCACACCGACCGATAAGCCTGGGTAATACTGGGGTTTATCGCGAATAAATTCGCTCCCACGAAAACCAAGTTGGGTGGCGATGGCCTGATGTGGGAGGGAACTTGTTCCCGATAGCTTTAGCCGCTCTCGATCGCGAATAAATTCGCTCCCACGAAAACAAGCTCGGGTGGCAATGGTCCGATGTGGGAGGGAACTTGTTCCCGATGAGGTTGTGGTGAAGCCGTCTCGGCGTCACCACCAATGCTTGCGCTTGAGTAGCCACATCACGCCTAGTCCCATCACCAAGGTGAGCGTGATAAAGACGGAGAAACCATAAGGACTGTCGGCCCCTGGAATGCCGCCCACGTTGATGCCCAGTAGTCCGGTCAGGAAGCTCAAGGGCAGGAAAACGGTGGTGATGATGGCCAGCATGTACATGCGCTGGTTGAGCTGCTCGTTGTGCTCGCTCCAGATCTGTTCCTGGAGGATCAGCGCGCGCTCCTGCATGGCGCTGAAATCCTCGACATAGCGCGAGAGCTGGTTGGCATTCTCGCGCAACGAGACTTGAGTCGATTCATCGAGCCATTGCGGGCTCTGGGAAAGCTGCGAGAGACAGTCGCGCTGCGGCCCCATGAAGCGCCGCAGGGTGATGAAAGGGCGGCGCAGGCGGGTGAGGTCGTCGGCGTCGACATCGCCCTTGGCGAGTTGCAATTCTTCCAGCTCGCCGAGGGCGTTATCGAGTTGGTGGGAATAGTCGCCGACCTGATCCACCAACGTCTCGGCCAGCCAGGCAAGGAGGTCGGGGACCGACAGGGCCCCTTCGCCAGCATCCAGGCGTTCACGGACATCGCTGGCGGCTTTCAACGGACGACGACGCAGCGTAATCATGCGCTTGGGTGTCATCCACACCCGTAGCGAGATCATGTCGTCCATGGCGGCGCCGGGGTTGTGGTTGACGCCACGTAGCGTGGTGACGATGCCGCGCCCGAACTTAGCAACGCGCGGACGCGTATCCTCCTCGAGTAACGCCTCGACCACTGTCTCGTCGAGCTTGGCCAAGTCGTTGAGATAAGTCGCAACATCGTCG
This sequence comes from Chromohalobacter canadensis, assembly GCF_029544075.1. GTDB lineage: Bacteria > Pseudomonadota > Gammaproteobacteria > Pseudomonadales > Halomonadaceae > Chromohalobacter > Chromohalobacter canadensis_A. Next base: position 507,902 of record NZ_JAJQJH010000001.1, read on the forward strand.
TGGCGAAAGTCGAGATGCATCCATACGGGGGCCTCATCGCTGGCCCAGGTGGCCTGCAACTCGCTTACGCTCAATAATTCGCCGCCACCTTGGCCGTTCAACCGATAGGCGGCCACCAGTGCGGTGTCTATGTCACTCATCGAGATCTCCTTGTCGACGATTAGCCCTGTACGCTAAACATGAGTGAAATAGTCATCGCTGATATGCGTAAAATCAACTGGGTAGGCAAGACTCCAGCGCCAGTGTCAGCGACTCTCTAATCATTCGTCGTCGAGGCTTGTTTCAGCATAGGTGTGAGGCCTTCCCACACATTGTCGAGGATCAACGGTTGCGCTTCGGTAGTGGGGTGTATGCCGTCGTCCTGCATCATGGCGTCTTGCAAGGCGATGCCATCGAGAATGAAAGGCACCAGGGGGACGTCGTATTCTTCACTGAGCTGCCGGAAGACGCCGCGAAAGGCATCGGTGTAAGAGGCGCCATAATTGGGCGGTATTTCGATGCCCAGCAGTAATACGCGCGCGTCGGCTGCCTGGCTTTTTTCGATCATGTCACGCAAATTGAGCTTCATCTGCTGTGGTGAAAGCCCGCGCAGGCCATCGTTACCGCCTAGTTCGAGCAGCACGATGTCCGGAGAGTGACGCTTGAGTAGCTCCGGCAGGCGTGCCGCGCCGCTCGAGGTGGTGTCGCCACTGATGCTGGCATTGATTACTCGGTGTTGACTGCCCAGGCGCTGTCGAAGCAAGTTGACCCAGCCGGTGTCGCTCTCGATACCGTGGGTCGCACTCAGGCTATCGCCGACCACGAGCAAGGTATCGGCGCGGGCATTCACGGCATGTCCTGCAGCGAAGCACAACACGGCGACCATCAGGACGCGCATGCCTCTGCGTATCCAGGAAGAGGAATTATCACGCATGTCCGACGACTCCTTGAGTGAAGCGAAAGCTCCCATTTTACACGCAAGTCACGTCGCGCAGCGCGTACGTAGCGGTGAGCGAGTACTGACGATTCTCGACGACTTGGCGTTGGACGTCCATGGCGGTGAGAGCGTGGCTATTCTGGGTAGCTCCGGATCGGGCAAATCGACCTTGCTGGGCTTGCTGGCGGGGTTGGATACGCCTAGTGAAGGCGATATTCAGTTATTCGGTGAATCGCTGAATGTCCTGGATGAAGACGGCCGGGCGCGGCTGCGTGCCGGGCAAGTCGGGTTCGTGTTTCAGAATTTTCAACTCCTGCCGACTCTGACGGCGCTGGAAAACGTCCTGCTGCCTCAAGAGCTTGCGCCCTCGGGCGATGACGAGCAGCGAGCGCGCGCCTGGTTGACACGGGTCGGGCTCGGCGAGCGGCTTGACCATCTGCCCAAACAGCTCTCTGGCGGTGAACAGCAACGTGTGGCGGTCGCGCGCGCCTTCGTCAGCCATCCTAGGCTGGTCTTCGCTGACGAGCCCACCGGCAACCTCGACCGAGCCACAGGGACGCATATCATCGACTTGCTGTTCGAGCTCAACCGGGAAATGGGGACGACCCTGATCTTGGTCACGCACGATCATGCCCTGGCGCGCCGCTGCGGGCGTTGTCTGCGCCTTGAAGAAGGGCGTCTGCAGGCCATGAGCCACGACGAGGTGGCCTCGTGAAGGCCTTCTCGCTATCGCTCAAGGGGTTGTGGCGCGATCTTCGTGCCGCCGATGTGCGGGCGCTTTTCGTGGCGCTGGCGTTGGCGGTGGCGGCCTCGACGATGATCGGCTTCTTCCTCGATCGTCTCGACCGGGGGCTGACCCGACAGGCCGGACAACTGATGGGCGGCGACTTGGTGCTCGAGCAGAGTGATCCCTTCTCCGAGGAGCTTCGCCAGACGCTGCGCGATGCCGGGCTGACGCTCTCGCAGCAAGTCGACCTGATCTCGATGGTCAGTCGCGACGATGCCTTCCAACCGGCCAGCCTCAAGGTCGTTGACGCCGCTTATCCGTTGTATGGGCAAGTGCGCGTCGACCGCGGCAAGGGCCTGGAGAGGCTGGCTCACGGCCCTGTGCCCGGTAGCGTGTGGGTGGCGCCGCGTCTGGCGCGCCTGATGGAACTCGACATCGGTGACACGCTCGCGATAGGCGACAGCACGCTCACCGTGAGTGGCCTGATCGAGCGCGAGCCGGATCAGAGCGCGGGGTTCTCGGCCTTCAATCCGCGGGTGATGATGCATCGCGATGACCTGGCGGCGACGGACCTGGTGCAGCCTGGCTCGCGGCTCGAATACGAACTGTTGGCCAAGGGACCGCCCGAAGCGGTGGCGCGTGTACAGTCACGTCTGGAGAGCCTGCGCGATAACGGTGTCGAAGTACGCGACGTGCGCGAGGATCGTCCTCGACTGGGCGGTGCACTGGACCGCGCCCAGCGCTACCTGAGCCTATCGGGACTGGCGGCAGTTTTGCTGGCGGGAGTGGCGGTGGCTATGGCCACACGTCGCTATGTCGATCGCCATTTGGATACTGCGGCATTGTTGCGCTGTTTCGGTGCTTCTCAGCGACAACTGGTGACATTGTTTGTCCTGCAGCTCGCCTGGCTGGCATTGGCGGCTGCGGTAGTGGGGGCGCTCCTGGGTCTGCTGGGACAGGCTGGTTTGCTGGTGATTCTGACGAATTTTCTGCCCCTCGAGCTGCCACCGCCGGGGCCATTGCCGCTATTGATGGGAGTGCTCACAGCACTGGCGGTGCTCATCGGCTTCGCCGGTCCCACCTTGTTGCGTCTCAAGCGTGTGAGCGCGCTCAAGGTGCTACGGCGAGAACTCGACCCTGTGCCCATGGCCGGCTGGGCCGTGGTGGTCATCGCCAGTGGCGTTTTCGGTGCCTTGCTATGGTTGTATTCGGGCGATTTCACGCTCTCGCTGGGACTTTTGATCGGCGGCGAACTGGCGCTGGCGGCCTTGTGGTTATTGGGCCACGGGCTACTCTCGGGGCTACTGCGACTGGTGCGAGGCGTCGCTGGCGAGCGCCGCCACGGCGCGCGGCACGCTTGGCGTCTCGGTGCGCGACAATTGGCCCGCCGCCGGCATGCCAGCTTGGGACAGTTGCTGGCCTTTTCGGTCACCTTCGCGGCCATGGCGATCATTGCTTTGGTGCGCGGCGATCTGGTGACGGCCTGGGAATCGCAATTGCCCGAGGATACGCCCAACTACTTTGCCATCAATATCCAACCGGCCGAGCGCGAAGGCTTCCGCGAGATCGTCGAGGGCGCCAGCGATACACGCAGTGCCCTGTATCCCATCGTACGTGGGCGGCTAGTGGCCATCGATGGCGACGCCGCCGAGGACGCAGTCCCGGCCGAGCAACGCGACGCCAACGTGCTGCGCCGCGAGCTCAATCTGACCTGGCGCGAGACACTGCCCGAGGGCAATCGCATCGTCGCCGGCGAATGGTTCGATGCGGACGCGCCTGCCGAGGACGACCGCCCGGTGCCGATCTCCATGGAACAAGATTTGGCCGAACGCCTGGACGTGACGCTTGGCGAGGTGCTGCGGTTCGACATCGGCGGCGAAACGGTCGAGGGACGCGTCACCAGCCTGCGCAGTCTCGACTGGGAAAGCTTCCGGCCCAATTTCTTCGTGATCTTTCCCCCGGGCACGCTGGAGCGCTTCAGCCATAGCTATATCACGGCCTTTCACCTGGAAGATGAGCGCCAGACGACCATCGGCCAGCTAGTCTCGCGCTACCCCGGCGTCTCGCTGCTCAATGTCGACGCGATTCTCGAGCAAGTCCGCGAATTGCTGGGGCAAGTGACGCGTGCCATCGAATTGGTGCTGGTATTCGTATTGCTGGCGGGCATCAGCGTGCTCTACGCCGCGCTCACCGCAAGCCGCCCGATGCGCGCGCACGAAAGCGCCTTGCTGCGTGTGTTCGGCGCCGGCGACCGGATGATCGCACAGATTCAAGGTGCTGAATTCGCACTGCTGGGCATTGCCAGCGGGCTGCTGGGCGCATTGCTGGCGGAAGCGGCGGCGCTGGGTGTCTACCTGATGTGGTTCGATCTACCGCCGCGCTTACATTGGCCGCTATGGGTCGTGATGCCCTTGGGCGGTGGGCTGCTCATTGGAGGCATCGGTCATCTGCTGACCCGCCAGGTACGTCGTCAAGCGCCCATGGAAAGCCTGCGGCTGTTGGGGGAAACCTGAGGTTTTCGATGGAGAATGCGGGTCGGGGAGCGAATTTATTCGCGATGGGGTGGCTCGAGGCTCCATCGGGAACAAGTTCCCTCCCACAAGGACGCAGGCCGAGCCTGCCTCTTAGAGAGAGACTTCTGCATCTGATGAGAGCTGGGGTTGGTGGGAGCGAATTTATTCGCGATGGGGTGGCTCAAGGCTTCATCAGGAACAAGTTCCCTCCCACAAGGACGCAGGTTGAGCCTGTCTCTCAAAGATAGCCTCCTGCCACAAAGGAGCGCAGGCCGAGCCTGTCTCTCAGAGAGAGACTTCTGCATCTGATGAGAGCTGGGGTTGGTGGGAGCGAATTTATTCGCGATGGGGTGGCTCGAGGCTCCATCGGGAACAAGCTCCCTCCCACAAGGGGCCTTGACCACGATGGCACCAAGGGAGATATGGGAGTTTATATATTAGATATTGTTTTATAAAAATAATATATTGTGCGGTGGGTCGGCCAACCATCAAGGCCGCAACAACGAGCATCGAGCGATTATGCCTAATAGCCACAAGCCAGGCTATAAAGCCCTGAGGGCAGGTCGGCGTTCCTTAACGGGTAACGCTTATCACATAACGACATGCACCCATCAGCGTAGGTACTTATTTAACGATTGGCTGCTAGCCCGGGTGGCCATAGGGTCGATGAAAGCCCTACACGATGATCAGTGCGTGGTTTCGCTATGCTTCGTGGTCATGCCCGATCATATCCACTGGCTTTTTACATTGGGCGAAAAACAGCCTTTATCTCACGTCGTGAAACGTTTCAAGGGACGCTCGGCGCAGTCCATAAACCGGTATTTAGCGCGGCAGGGCGTGGTCTGGGAAGAGGGTTACCATGATCACTTGATACGCGATGAAGAGGACTGGCAGGCAGTTGCTCGCTATATCGTTGCCAACCCGCTTCGGGCCGGGTTGGTAGAGGATATAGGCTGCTACCCGCATTGGGATGCTATATGGCTATGAACATCTTCCATCGGGAACAAGTTCCCTCCCACAAGGGCGCAGGCCGGGCCTGCTTCTCAGAGATAGCCTCCTGCCACAAAGGAGCGCAGGCCGAGCCTGTCTCTCAGAGAGAGACTTCTGCATCTGATGAGAGCTGGGGTTGGTGGGAGCGAATTTATTCGCGATGGGGTGGATCGAGGCTCCATCGGGAACAAGTTCCCTCCCACAAGGACGCAGGTTGAGCCTGTCTCTCAAAGATAACCTCCTGCCACAAAGGAGCGCAGGCCGAGCCTGCCTCTTAGAGAGAGAGACTTCTGCATCTGATAGAAAGCTGGGGTTGGTGGGAGCGAATTTATTCGCGATGGGGGGCTCGAGGTTCCATCGGGAACAAGTTCCCTCCCACAAGGGCGCAGGTTGAGCCTTTCTCTCAGCGATAGCCTCCTGCCACAAAGGAGCGCAGGTTGAGCCTGCCTCTTAGAGAGAGACTTCTGCATCTGATGAGAGCTGGGGGGGGTGGGAGCGAATTTATTCGCGATAGAAATGGGCACGCAAGAAGCCCCGCCGAGGATCGCTTGATCATTCGGCGGGAAAGACCAAACTTGCAGGGCATTGTCGGTAAGCGGGCATCCATGCCCCATGCAATCCTTCCACACGTCGACGAACTGCCGACGAGCAGGGCCACTGTAGCGTCCGGGAACGAAGCGCAGAAGATGAATTCACTCATCGCTACGTGCGGTTTTGGTCATCGCGCGCGTGCTTGAGTTCTTCTAAAGCGACCATGAGAAATCATGCAGCGACCCATGACTGCCTTTCATATGAAAGGCGTCACGCGCTGCGCTATCATGACGCCTTCGTTGACCCCGTGCGGCGCGTCGCCGCGCTGACCTTCCGTGATTCGAGGACTCTTGCCGATGTTCACCCGTGACATGCAGATTGCCGGTTTCGATGATGCCCTGTGGGACGCCATGCAGCAGGAGGTGGGCCGTCAGGAAGCGCACATCGAGCTGATCGCCTCCGAGAACTATGCCAGTCCGCGCGTCATACAGGCGCAGGGTACGCAGCTGACCAACAAGTACGCGGAAGGCTATCCCGGCAAGCGCTATTATGGCGGCTGTGAGCACGTCGATGTCGTCGAGCAGATGGCCATCGACTACGCCAAGGAGCTATTCGACGCGAGCTACGCCAACGTCCAGCCGCACTCCGGTTCCCAGGCCAACGGCGCTGTGTTCCAGGCACTGGTCAAACCTGGTGACACCGTACTGGGCATGAGCCTCGACGCAGGCGGCCACCTGACCCACGGCGCCAAGCCCAACTTCTCCGGCAAACATTACAACGCTGTGCAGTACGGCCTCGACGACAACGGCCTGATCGATTATGACCAGGTCGCTAGTCTGGCACGCGAGCACCAGCCGAAGATGATCATCGCCGGTTTCTCCGCCTACTCGCAGATCATCGATTGGGCCAAATTCCGCGAGATCGCCGACGAGGTGGGCGCTTACTTGCTGGTCGATATGGCCCACATCGCGGGCCTCGTCGCGGCGGGTGTCTACCCAAGCCCGCTGCCGCATGCGCATGTGGTCACCACCACCACGCACAAGACCCTGCGTGGTCCGCGCGGTGGCTTGATTCTCTCCGCCGAAAACGACGCCGAGATCGAGAAGAAGTTCCAGTCTGCCGTGTTCCCCGGTAGCCAGGGCGGCCCGCTGATGCACGTCATCGCCGCTAAGGCGATCTGCTTCAAGGAGGCGATGGAGCCCGACTTCAAGGCCTACCAGCAGCAGGTAGTGATCAACGCCAAGGCCATGGCCAGTGTATTCATCGAGCGCGGCTATGACGTCGTCTCCGGCGGCACCGAGGATCATCTCTTCCTGCTCTCGTTGGTCAAGCAGGGCCTGACCGGCAAGGACGCCGATGCCGCTCTGGGCCGCGCCCACATCACCGTCAACAAGAACGCCGTGCCGGGCGATCCGCAGAGCCCGTTCGTCACCTCCGGGCTGCGTATCGGCACGCCGGCAGTGACCACCCGTGGCTTCGGCGAGAGTGAATGCGCTGACCTCGCCGGCTGGATCTGCGACATTCTCGACGCCATGCAGCAGGGCGACACCGCGCAGGCCGAAGCCGACGTCAAGGCCAAGGTCGAAGCCGTCTGCGCGCGGTTGCCGGTATATCGCTGAACAGAGTCTCAGACGACTTGAGCGGCAAGGCGCGATAGCACCGCGCTGACCGCCATGCCTCACCAAACAGGGCCATGCTCTCATCAAGAGAGCATGGCCCTGTTACATTGCCTTATCCTTTCTAACCATTGAACATTATCTGTTACCCTATGCGGCTGTCATCATCGTCGGTCGAGAGACCTAGTGCCGACGACACTGCCGTCTTGAATTTCCTCATCCCTCATACCAAGCGAGTCGTTACATGGCGTCTTCCCAGTCACCCACCGATCTACAGTTGGCGCTTAAAAGCTGTCGACATTCGTTTGTCATGGTGGGCTTCTTCAGCATGTTCATCAACTTGCTCATGCTGGTGCCGCCGCTCTACATGCTGCAGGTCTACGACCGCGTCATCTCCTCGCGGAGCGAAGACACCCTGTTGATGCTCACCCTGGTGGTGGTGTTTCTGTTCTGCGTCATGGGCGGGCTCGAGTTCATCCGCTCGCGTATTCTGGTACGCGTCGGCAACCGGCTGGATACGCAAATCAACGAGCGCCTATATAGCGCCATGTTCCGCCGGGGCGTGCTGACCGCCGGGCAACAAACGGCGCAGCCCCTCAGCGACTTGACCAACTTGCGTCAATTCCTGACCGGCAATGGCTTGTTTGCCTTTTTCGATGCGCCCTGGACACCGGTTTTCATCGGGGTGCTGTTCCTGTTCGACGTCTGGTTCGGCGTTTTTGCGACCATCGCGGCGCTGATCCTGCTCGCGCTGGCCATCGCCAACGAGAAAGCCACCAAGGGTCTTCTCGCCGAAGCTAATAGCGAAAACATCAAAGCGCAGGACCTGGCCAACTCCAACTTGCGCAATGCCGAAGTATTGCATGCCATGGGTATGCTGCCCGGCATCATGGGCCGCTGGTCGGCCAAGCATCACCATTTTCTGGCCAAGCAGTCCCAAGCCAGCGACCGCGCGGGCATGTTGTCGAATATCTCCAAGGTGCTGCGCATGATGTTCCAGTCGCTCATCCTCGGGTTGGGTGCGCTGCTGGTCCTCGAAGGCGACTTGACGCCGGGCATGATGATCGCCGGCTCGATCCTCATGGGCCGTGCCTTGTCACCCATCGACCAGATGATCGGTAGCTGGAAGGGCTTCGTCAGCGCACGCAGCGCTTATCATCGCCTCAACGAATTGTTCGAGAAGGTGCCCGCCGAGCAACGCCGCATGTCACTGCCCGCGCCGGAAGGCCGGCTATCGATCGAAAGCGTCGCCGCCGCGCCGCCGGGCGCGCGTATGGCGACGATTCGCGGCATTAACTTTGAAACCGCGCCGGGTGAGCACATCGGTATCATTGGTCCCAGCGCCGCCGGCAAGTCCACCCTGGCTCGCGTGTTGCTGGGGATCTGGCCGTCGCAGGTTGGCACGGTTCGCCTGGACGGTGCGGATATCAGCCAGTGGAACCGGGACGAACTGGGACCCTACATTGGTTATCTGCCCCAGGACATCGAACTTTTCGACGGCACCATCAGCGAGAATATCGCGCGTTTCGGCGAGGTCGATCCCGAAAAGGTCGTCGCCGCAGCCAAAAAAGCCGGCGTTCACGAGATGGTGTTGCAACTGGGCAACGGCTACGACACCTACATCAATGCCAGTAGCGGCGCGCTCTCCGGTGGTCAGCGTCAGCGCGTCGGTCTGGCGCGGGCCTTGTATGATGACCCCGCCCTCGTGGTGCTTGATGAGCCCAACTCCAATCTCGACGACAACGGCGAGCGCGCCCTCAGCCAAGCCATCGAAACGCTCAAGCGAGAAGGTGCCACGTTGTTCGTCATCAGTCATCGACAGAGTGTACTCAAGCACGTCGATCAACTGTTAGTGCTGAAGGACGGTCAGGTCAGCATGTTCGGTCCACGCGATCAGGTCATGGCGCGCTTTGCCCAAAAGGGCAACAAGCAGGGGCAAGACAGTAACGCTCGCTTGAAAGCCGTCCACGCCTCGCAGGGAACCCAGCCCGCTCCACGTCGCAACGATTCCACGCCGGAGGCGTAACATGGCGGAGAAAGACTCCTCCCAAGAGATTCAAACGGCATCCGAGCGCCGCGCCGCCTCGCCCGAAACCTATGAAGGTGAAAGTACCGTCGCGCAGCAGCACCCCCCGACCAGCGACAAACGCCATCGACGTCTGGGTGTACTCATCCTGCTGGTGGCCCTGGGCGGCTTCGGCGGCTGGGCCATGTGGGCTGAGCTCGCCGTCGCGGTCGTCGCCCCCGGCTCGGTCTCGGTCGAGTCCTTCAAGAAGACGATCCAGCATTACGAAGGGGGTATCGTGAGCGAGCTGCCTGTCTCCGACGGCGACCACGTCGAGGCGGGCGATACCCTGATCGTGCTCGACAAGACCCAAGCCCAGTCGCAACTATCGATCGCCAAGTCGCAATACCTGATCAATCGTGCCGCCGAGGTTCGCTTGCTCGCCGAGCAAGCCGGCAACGACACCCTCAGTTTCCCCAAGGAACTCGTCGAGGCCGATACCCCGCGCGTGCAAGAAGTGGTCGGCGTGCAGCGGGCACTGTTCGCCGCGCGGCGCCAAGCCCAGCAAAGCACGTTGGAAGGCCTCGATGAACAGATCGAACAAATGCGCGGCCAGATCGATGGGCTCGAACAACAGATCGGCATCAACCAGCAGCGCATTACGTCCCTGAAGGAAGAAGCCGCGGACTTTCGCTCGCTGTTCAAGGAAGGCTTGGGTGACAACCAGCGGCTGCGCGAGCTGGAACGCCAGATTCTCGAATACCAGGGCCAGAACGCACAGCATAAGTCCGAGATCGCGCGCTTGAAATCGCAAATCAGTGGCAACGACGTGCAAAAGCAGGTCAAGCGTCAGGAATATCAAAAAGAAATCGGTGAGCAGCTACGCCAGGCGCAATCCCAGATCGCCGACGCCGAAGAACGCATTACCGCGTTGAGCGATCAGGTCAAGCGTACCACCATCACCGCGCCGGTTGCCGGCACCGTGGTCGGCATGAAGGTGCATACCATTGGCGCCGTGGTCCGCTCGGGCGACCCGATCATGAATGTCGTGCCCAGCAATGACGGCTTCGTCGTCGAGGCCCGCGTGCCTGACCGCGACATCGACAACATCTACAAAGGTCAGGAAGCCGAGATTCGCTTCAGCGCCTTCAACCAGCGCCTGACCAACGTCATTAAAGGCGAAGTTGCCAATGTGTCGGCTGACACCTTCGAAGACGAAGCGACGGGCTCTAAGTACTACAAGGCACGCGTACGCGTCACCGATGCTGGACGCGAGGATATGACCGATAGTATGCAGCTGCTCGCCGGCATGCCTGCGGAAGTATTAATCAAGACCGGAGAGCGCACATTCGCCAGTTATATCGCCAAGCCGATTACCGATATGCTGTCACGTGCGATGCGGGAGGAATGATGCGCGTTCGGCACTGCCTACTACCGTTAGCTTTGGGTGTCATGCTGAATCACCCGGCGCTGGCGCAGGAAGAAGGGCGCTCGCTGCCCGATCTTTCCGCGTACGACAACGCCAGCGACCCCCACGCCACCGGCGGGGCTACCTCGCCGGCGCCAATGGACGCCGAGGGTGGCCCTGTGCTGCCCTCGCTGCCGGGGCTGTTCGAGCAAGCGTTGCGTCACGATGCCGACCTGTCTCAGCAGCGCTACCAGCTCGAAGCCACCCGGCAAGATATCCCCAAGGCCCAGGCCGGATTGTTGCCCCAGCTCGAGGCGAGCGCCAGCTACAACTATCAAGAGTCGGAGAACTACTACACCGATAACCCCAGCTACGACCCAGGCAATGAGCGCGTCAACCCAGACTATGAGGCGCGCTATCAAGGCCGCACCAAGGACACGGTCTGGCAAGTGCAGCTGACGCAGCCGCTGTTCAGCGTGGAGCGCTGGCGCCAGGTCGACAAAGCCGAGGCCCAGGTCGAAGCCAGCGAGTTCAAGCTGGCGGTAGGCGAACGTGACCTGGCCCTGAAAGTCTCTGAGGCCTATCTCAATGCCTTTCTCGCCTCGCGCAAGCTGGGGCTTCTCGACTCCAAGCGTGAATCCTTGAAGGCCAAGAGCCGGCAAGCGCAGCGTTCCTATGATCTTGGCGTGGGGGATCGCATCAACGTGCTCGAGGCTCAGTCGCGCCTCGACCAAGCCATCGCCGACCAGGTCAAGGCCGAGAACGAGTTGTCCAACGCCCTGAGCGACCTGCAGCGCCTGACCGGGCGACTACCTGATTTCGGTGCGCCAACGCTGGGCGACCTGACCCAGGCCGATGTCGACGCCGCCTGGGATGACACCGACACCTGGCTGGAGCGTGCCAAGACCAACCTCCAGGTCAAACTGGCGCGTGCGCAGCGCCGCGCCGCCCAGGTCGACACCGGCGTGCGCAGTGCCGGCCATTATCCGGAGCTCAATCTCAACGTCAGCTACTCCGATCGCGCCTCCAACGATCCCTTCCGCGAAAGCCAGGACACCTCGGCCTCGCTGCAACTCTCGGTGCCCATCTACCAGGGTGGCTACACCTCGGCGGACGTGCGCCAGGGCGAGCTGACCGCCAAGGCCAGGCAAGCCGCCGTGACCAACGAGCTCAACCTGGCGCGCCAGGAAGCGCGCAAGCGCCTGCGCAGTCTGCAGGGCGGCGTGCGTCAGCTCGAAGCGCTGCAGCAGTCCATCCAGTCCAGCCGTTTGTTCCTGGAAGCGGCCGAAAAAGGCGAACAATTGGGCCTGCGCGACCTGGTAGATGTTCTCGATGCCCGCGCCGAGTTGTATGATCTGAGGATTCAGTTCGTCGAAGCCTTGCGTCAGTACCTGCTCGACGACCTCAACCTACAAGCGGCGGTGGGCGATCTGGGAACCCCCGATCTGGTGGATGCCATGGCGCTTCTCGGTCGTATCACGGGCAAGGATGTCAATGATTCCGAGAACAAGCGGTAGCGATATGCTGCGCATGGCGATGCGGTGTTTCGATGCCGGCATCGCCATGGGCGTGTCTTGGCTGGCCTTTCTGCTCATGCCCTCGCTTGCCTATCGCGAGGGCATCGAGTATCCGCTGTTGATTCTTGTCGGCTCGCTATTGCTGCCCGCCGTGGGCGAGCTCTTCGGTCTCTACCGGCCATGGCGTGGGCGTAGCCTGTTTTCCATGTTTGGCGTCTATTGCTTGAGCTGGCTGATGACCGTGATCGTGCTCAGCCTGTTTCTGGTGGCGACACAGAGTACGTACATTTTCTCGCGGCTCTGGATGGGGAGCGCCGCACTTGGCGTGCTCATTTCGGGGTTTTTACTGCGAGCGGGGCTTTACCTTTACTTACGTCGACTGCGTTCGACAGGGCGCAACCTCAAGTGCGTGGTGGTCATCGGCACGCCGAGCAATGTCGAGCGCATTCAATCGCATCTGACGAGCATGCGGTATATCGGCTATCGCGTGCAGCGCACGATCCTCGTTGACGACCCCCAGGCGCTGCCCGGACGGATCGAGTCGCTCGTCAATGAAGCCACCTTCAAGCGGGATTTTCATGAAATCTGGCTGAGCCTGCCGCTCTCCCAGGGTGACACCGTCAAGTGCATCGCCGAACAACTGATTGCGCTCCCGGTGGATGTCCGCTATTTCCCCGACCTGACGGATGTGCGCCTGCTCAACCACCGCATGACGCAGGTCGCCGACCTGTTCTCGTTGGACTTGAACTACAGCCCGCTGGATGGCGCCTCGCGCATCGTCAAGAACATTGAGGACCGGGTGCTGGGCGGGCTTTTGTTCGTCGGGTTTTTCCCCATCATGCTGCTCATCGCGCTCCTGGTCGCCTGCACCATGGGGCGCCCGGTTCTCTTCAAGCAGCACCGGCACGGGCTCGACGGCAAACGCTTTCGCATCTATAAATTCCGCACCATGCGAGCGCACACTGCTGCTCCCTGCCTGCATCAAGCGCAACGCAACGACCCTCGTATCACATCGCTGGGGCATTTCTTGCGTCGCACCAGCCTGGACGAGCTACCGCAGCTCTACAACGTGCTACAAGGGCGCATGTCGCTCGTCGGGCCGCGTCCCCACGCTATGGACCATAACGTCTACTACAAGGACGTCATCGCCGATTACATGCAGCGTCACCGCGTCAAGCCAGGCATGACCGGCTGGGCGCAAGTCAACGGCCTGCGCGGCGAGACGCGTGAACTGCGCGACATGGAAAAGCGCGTCAATTACGACCTCTTTTACATCAATAATTGGTCGCTCGGGCTGGACCTCAAGATCCTGGCGATGACCTTCAAGCGAGGCTTCTTCAACCACCAGCCGTGACGGCGGGCCGCTAGCGCTCGACGGCCCAATAACCGCGATTCATGGAAAGGCGGCGCTTGAGGCGCAACGGTAGCGAGCGCTCGTGCCTTCCTAGCCGGTAGCCCAGATACTTGAGTGCGTTGCGGATGAACGCCCCGGGGATCGCCCACGGTGCATGACGCGCCAGATACCGCAGCTCCGATACCACGAAGCGCTGGCCCTCACGCTCGGCGTTACCCGTCATCTCGAGTATCCACCGTTCGCGGGCATGCAGCACCCCAATATCGAAATAGCGGCGAAACTCCTGGCCCCAGGAATAATTGTGCGAATGCTGCACGCACGCCTGGGCGCAATATGCCAGGTGCCACCCCGCCTGGAGCAACCGCGCGCCCGCCACCATGTCCTCGCTCAGGATAGCGCCGTGCGGGAACCCTCCCGCATCGAGCAAGGCCTGGCGCCGGTAGGCGGCGAATGAATTGGACAAGAACGCCGCCTTGATGCCCCAGCGCGTCATGTCCGACGGGGTGACGCGATGGTCACGGGTGGGATAGTTGAACAGCCGCGCGTGCGCGGCAATAGGAGAGGCATCGTGATGCGGCAACTGGCGTCCATAGGCCGCGCCCACGTTGGGGTCATCGAACGCCGCGAGCAAGTGATCGATGGCCTCCGGCGAGGCCAGCAGCGCATCCTGGGTGAGAAATATCACGACCTCGCACTGCGCGAGTTGGTGCAGGGCCCAGTCCCGCGTACCACCATGATCGAAGTCCGCCCGTGCGATGACCTCGACGCGACAACCGGCCTGCCTGGCCAGCCTCGCTGTAGCATCATCCGAGGACGAGTCGATGACGAGAATGCGCGCCCCCTGAGAAGCCGTCACCGTGCGCTCCAGCCACTCTTTCCACGTCTGCCCCGCGTTGAGGGTGGGGACGCATAGCGTCGCTTTCATCAATTCCATGCTTTTCGTTGCCCAGTGCCAGGTCCGTTTATCGTACGACGCTCAATGAATGGCGCGGGCCGCGGTTTAACAGCCGGATGTGCGGTTGCAGCGGCCCTGAAATCATGCCTTGCCTTGCGAGCCTGATGGCGTGTCAGTCTTGAGGATGACACCGCTGACGAAGACCGCCAAGAGTAGCCCATTGGCGACAATTCTCATTAAAACGCGACTGCTGTAATATGCCCCATCTGATTATCGAGGCGAGCGGCAGCCCGAATGATACGCTGGCTTTGCCCCCGTTGGAAAAGAGGTCCGATGAATCCACACACTTTTCAACCGGCATCGCCCCCCGCGATGCTGGCGCGCCTATGGCGTTACCGTGGTTTGACGCTGAGGATGGTTCAGCGCGATGTGCTTGGGCGCTACAAAGGGTCCGTGCTGGGCCTGGCTTGGTCGTTCTTCACCCCCATCATCATGCTGGGCGTCTACACTTTTGTATTTACGGTCGTGTTCGAAGCACGCTGGGGAATCGAGGCGGAAGGGGGACAGGCGCACTTCGCCCTCCAACTGTTTGCAGGGCTGATCGTCCATGGCCTGTTCGCCGAAGTGCTCAACCGCGCTCCCTCGTTGATCCTGGCCAATAACAACTACGTCAAGAAAGTCGTCTTTCCACTGGAAATCCTGCCGATGATCCCGCTGGGATCGTCGCTCTTTCATGCCTCGGTCAGCGTCGTGGTACTACTGGGGGCCGAGCTGTTCATCGACGGGGGCGTTCCGGCGACGGTCATTCTGCTGCCGATCGTGTTGCTGCCGCTGATAGTACTATCAATGGGGCTGGGCTGGCTGCTTGCCTCGCTGGGCGTGTTCCTGCGGGATATAGGCCAGACCATCTCGCTGCTGACCACCATGTTGCTGTTTCTATCGCCCGTCTTCTATCCGCTATCCGCGTTACCCGAAACGTTTCGCCCGTTCATACTGGCCAATCCGCTCACCTTCATCATCGAGCAGACACGACATGTCGCCATCGACGGGCAACTGCCCGACTGGGGCGGGTTGAGCGTCTATCTGCTGGGGGCACTGGTTATCGCCTGGCTAGGTTTCGCCTGGTTCCAGAAAACGCGCAAGGGGTTTGCCGATGTCCTCTGATGTCACCGATGAAATCGCGCATTCACAAAAAGACTACACCGACACCGACCCCGCTCTGTCGCCAAACGCAGACAGTGCGATACGGGTCAACGACGTTGCCAAGTATTACCAGATCTATGCCAGCCCCGGCGATCGCCTGAAGCAATTCATCGTGCCTCGCCTGCAGCGGCTCGTCGGCCTTGCACCGAGTCACTACGGCCGCGAATTTCGCGCCCTCGACGGGGTTTCCTTCGATATTCCTCGCGGTGAAACCGTTGGCATCATCGGGCGCAACGGCTCGGGCAAGTCGACCCTGCTGCAAATGATCTGCGGCACGCTCGCCCCCACCGGCGGCGAGATAGCCACCCACGGGCGTATCGCTGCCTTGCTGGAGCTGGGGGCGGGTTTCGACCCCGAGTTCACCGGGCGTGAAAACGTCTACATGAACGCCACCGTGCTGGGCCTCACCCGCAGCGAGATCGATGCACGCTTCGATGACATCCTGGCGTTCTCCGAAATCGGCGATTTCATCGACCAGCCCGTCAAGACCTACTCTAGCGGCATGTACGTGCGCCTGGCCTTTGCGGTCATCGCCCACGTCGATGCCGACATCCTGGTGATCGACGAAGCGTTGGCAGTTGGCGACGCCTTCTTCGTGCAGAAGTGCATGCGCTTTCTGCGCCAGTTCATGAAGACCGGGACCGTGATTTTCGTTAGCCACGACACCTCGGCGGTGCTCAGCCTCTGCCAGCGAGCCATCTGGCTGGATGGCGGCCGGGTAGTCGCCGAAGGCGAGCCCAAGGAAGTCGCCAACGCCTACCTGGAGGCCTTCTTCGAGTCCAGCCAGGGGGCCAGTCAAGCCACGACGGGCGGCAAGGCATCGAGCCGCGGCCATAAGCGTCGCAAGACACGGGACATGCGACTCGACTTCATCAACACCACCCAGCATCGCAACGACATCGAACTGTTCGAATTCGACCCCTCGGCGGGCGGCTTCGGCAAGGGTGGGGCGGTAATCGAGAGCGCCGTGCTCACCGATCTGGACGGTCACCCGCTCAGTTGGGTGGTCGGTGGGGAGGAGGTCACACTCGAGATTCATGCCCGTGCCAACAGTGACGAACCGCTGCGCCGGCCGATCATCGGCTTTTACGTCAAGGACCGGCTGGGGCAGACCTTGTTCGGCGACAACACCTTCGTCACCTATCGTGACGCTCCCGTGAGCACCGGCCCGGGACAGCCGCTCCAGGCCCGCTTCACCTTCCGCATGCCGGTGCTGCCCCACGGCGACTACAGCATCAGCACCGCGATCGCCGATGGCACCCAGGACGACCACGTCCAGCATCACTGGATACACGACGCGCTCTTCTTCAAGTCACATTCAAGCAGCCAGAGTCACGGTCTTGTCGGCATTCCCATGCACGATATCAGCCTAGAGGTAGAAAGCCCGTATGAAGCAGATTGAACAAACCACGTTGGCCGGCACCGGCGAGCGCTTCATGCCTGAGTTCGACGGCAGTATCGTCGCCGAGCATCTTCATCGTTACCTGCTCGCCCGGCGTCATGTCGAGGGTCTTGCGGTGCTCGACATCGCGAGCGGCGAAGGCTATGGCAGCCACCTGCTGGCCGAGCGCGCTGCAAGTGTGGTTGGCGTGGACATCGACCGCGACAGCATCGCCCATGCGAAGGCGACCTATCAGCGTGAAAACCTTGAATACCTTATCGGGGATTGCGCCGACATCCCCTTGCCGAACGACAGCTTCGATGTCGTGGTCAGCTTCGAGACCATCGAACATCATGATCGACATGCGGAAATGCTCGAGGAAATCAAACGCGTGCTGCGCCCTGATGGGCTATTAATCCTGTCGAGCCCCGACCGCTACGAATACAGCACCGTGCGCAACTTCGACAATCCCTACCATGTTCGCGAACTCTATCGCCATGAGTTCGAGGCGCTGCTGAGCGAGTACTTTGCGCACCATACGCTGCTGCCTCAGCGTGTCGTTTACGGCTCGGCCATCTTCGGTGGGCAGGGCGATGAGTCGTTGCTGACATATAGTACCGATCATGCCGACGGCCGGCCTGGATTGCCGGACCCCATGTACTGGATCGCTCTGGCCTCCGATGCCGACAAAGGGGTGCCGGCGGTGGCCAGCAGCTTCTACCGGCACTCGTTGGAGCACAGCGACGAGGTCCTGCAGCTCGAGCGTAGCCTGGATGAGCACGAGGACGAGATCGCCCAGCAGCGTAGCGCCATAGACGAGCGGGAGTCGCGCATTGCCACCATGCAAGCCGCCCTGAGCGACCAGACCCAGGCCATCGAGACGCGCGATAGACAGCTGGAAGAGTTACGACTCGAACGTGATGAACGTATCGCCGCGCTTCAAACCAGCGAGAATCATACCCGCTGGATGTACAGCAGCTACTTTCATCTTCAATCGCGCGCGCGCTCGCCCGGTTGGCTACTCAAGCGCTTTGTGGCACGTCTAGTGCAACTGCCTGCGGAATACTGGCGGGCCAGCCACGAGCGATCGCTCATCGTCGAGTCGGGGCTGTTCGATGCCGACTGGTACCGTGAACAGAACCCCGACGTGCATGAACTTAACCTGGACCCGCTGCATCATTACCATCGCCATGGCGGTTACGAAGGTCGGGCCGCATCCCCCGACTTCGACACCGGCGATTACCTGCGTCGCCATCCTGAACTGGCCACCGGGCGGCAGCATCCGTTGTTGCATTATCTAGAGACCATACGCCACAAGGCTGGCCGAGCATCCGCCGGGCAGAATGGTGCTGAGACGGGCGAGGGCATCACCCAGGTTACCGGTGACCGGTTGTTCCCACAGCTGTTCGAAGACGCCTCTCAGGTCAGCGAAAACCGTACCGAACTCACCGATCATCATCTCGACGGTGATACCCGAATTCGCGCCATCGCCCTGTACCTGCCGCAATTCCACCCCATCGCCGAAAACGACCGCTGGTGGGGCAAAGGGTTCACCGAGTGGACCAACGTCAGCAAGGCCGTACCGCAGTTCGTCGGCCATGAGCAGCCGCGCCTCCCCGGCGAGCTGGGCTTTTACGACCTGCGTCTGCCGCAGGTTCAGGAGCGCCAGGTCGAACTGGCCCGTCAGCACGGCCTCGAAGCCTTCTGCTTTCACTACTACTGGTTCAGCGGGCGCAAGCGCTTGTTGTACACGCCCATCGAGCAGTACGTGGCCAACCCCAACATCGACTTTCCGTTTTGCATTTGCTGGGCCAACGAAAACTGGACGCGGCGTTGGGACGGTCAGGAAAACGACGTGCTCATGGCCCAGCGCCACGAGCCGCATGACGACCTCGAATTCATCGAGGACCTGGCGCCGTTGCTCGAAGACCATCGCTACCTGCGCGTCGACGGCAAGCCGCTACTGATCGTCTACCGCATCGATATCCTGCCTGACGCCCGCAAGACCGCGGAGACCTGGCGCGAATACTGTCGCGAGCGTGGCATTGGCGAAATCCACCTGGTCGCCGCGCAGAGCTTCGGCATCGGCGACCCCACGCCCTATGGCTTCGATGCCGCCGTCGAATTTCCCCCGCACGGCCTTCAGGCGAACCAGATGGCAAGCGAGCTGGAATTCCTCAACCCCGACTTCGCCGGCCGCGTCTACGACTACCATGACGTCGTCAACACCCAGCTGGCCAAGCCGGCGCCGGACTATCGTCTCTACCAAACCGTGTTTCCCGCCTGGGACAACGAAGCCCGCAAACCCGGGCGTGGGCACATCTTCCATCGTGCCAGCCCGGCCGCCTACCGGCGCTGGCTGGCCCACGCCTGCCGCCATGCCGACCACAACGGTGGCGACGGCCAACTGGTCTTCATCAACGCCTGGAACGAGTGGGCTGAAGGCGCCTACCTCGAACCTGACCGCCGACACGGTTACGCCTACCTGCAGGCGACCCAGCAGGTCCTTGCGCAATTCCCGGCGCCAGCGAGCGATGACTCGCCCCGCGCTATTCGCGCGATGACCGCCGTAGAGCGTCATCACGATACCGCCGTGGTGTTGCATCTGTACTATCCCGACCTGTGGGACGAGATCAGTCCTTACCTGGCGCATCTGAACGGCGACTACGACCTCTACGTGACCCTGCCCGAGAGCGCCTCCGACGAGGCCGAGGCGCGGGTGCGGCGTGACGTACCCGAAGCGCGATTCGCCCGTGTCGCCAATCGTGGCCGCGATATCTCCCCCTTCCTGGAAGTGCTGCGCGGCATCATGGAGCACGGCTACGGTCAGGTCTGCAAGGTACACGCCAAGCGCAGCGTGCACCGTGGCGACGGCGACGACTGGCGTCGTGAAATGTTCGGTAGCCTGCTCGGCTCCGCCGAGAAGATCGCCGCCATTCGCAGCGCTTTCGAAAAGCACGGCGACCTGGGGCTGGTGGGACCGGCGGGGCATTGGCTATCGTATACCCGCTACTGGGGCATCCACCCCGAAAGCCCGGCCCGGGTCAAGGCGCTGCTCAAGGCCATGGGCAGCGAAACCCCGCTCGATTCCCTCAACTTTTTCGCCGGCTCCATGTTCTGGTGTCGCCCCGAAGCATTGAAACCCCTGCTCGACAACGTTGACTGGGACGACTTCGAGCATGAGCTGGGGCAAACCGATGGCGCGCTGGGGCACATCCTCGAGCGCGTGATCCCCCACGCCTGCCAGCATGCCGGCTTTAGCGTGGCCGACACCCGCCATCCCGACGACCCCACCGCATTGAGTCAGCCGCTCAAGCATTACGCCTATGCGGCGCCATGCCCCGCGCCGGATGCTGTGGCCGACCCCCAGCCCGCGCGGCAGTGGCCCGGCTTCCAGGCCCGCCTACGCCAACTGGCCCGCAAGAGTGCCCTGGCCCGCAGGGTACGGCGCGAGATCCTCAATCGGATTGGTTGAAGGTGCCTTTCGGGAACCGACCCAGCGCCAAGCGCTGGGTCGGTTCCACTCTGGGCTCGCGTTCCCAACCCGGTGCAATCACGCGTGCCGGATGCAGACCATGGATGTCACGTCGATATCACGGGGTGAATTTTCCTTCTCACATCCCTTGTTTTAGAGTGTCTAATGTTTCTTTTCTCCCTTTTTCTGCGGATTACAATGTAAGTGAATGTTCACTTCTTAACAGGAATCGCGAGTTTTAAACCCCTGAATTGCGCTTACTAACCTGTTTTAACTAGCGCTTGCAAAGTGCGTCACCGGGCTCTAGCATCCACGTGAGGTGAGAACAGTCAGGTATGCCATGGGCTGCTAGCTACTGTCAGTTCAGGCAAATGACTGTTCCAAGTTCTCACCCAGGGGAACGGACCTAGTACAGTGGTCAAACACTAGGATCTTCCTTGTTAAGCACTTCTTGTCGATCTGCGCAGATTGGCAAGATCGAACCACAGTAGCGTCTGCGAGCAGTATTGCGCAGAGGGTTCGAAGCTGAACTGGATCCAATAGGCGGTGGCTTACCGCAAAGTGGCAACATTTGCATATGCAAGGAGAATGCCGGAATGGCTAATATTTCTTTTGACGCTAACTATTATTACGAACAAAAGCTCAATCAGCTCCAGAGCACGGACAGCGAGCAATATGGTGACTGGACCATCGCTGACGTCGCTTTGGCCTTCAACGAAAGCGGTCTGACGGCTGAAGAGCACTATGAGCAGTATGGTGCTACAGAAGGTCTGAACCCGAGCGCGGAATTCGACTCTCAGGCATACCTGAGCGCCAAGCTGGGCCAGATGCAGGAACAGGACAGCGAGCAGTACGCTGACTGGACCGTCGCAGACGTCGCGCAGGCGTTCGAAGAAAGCGGCCTGAGCCCGCTGGAGCACTACAACCAGTTCGGCCAGGACGAAGGCCTGGAAGCCGTTCCGGCGGGTGAGTCAACTGGAAGCCTCACTGAAGCGCTGTCCGACCTGGCTGATGCCCAGCAAGCTGAAGTCGACTTCCGCGAAGGCCTTGGCGATCTGGACGTTAACGCTGACGGCGAAATCGACGTTGACGGCTCTGTCGACGTTGAAGCAGGCGAAGCTTCCGCGGACGACGTGAAAGACTTCTACACCAACGCTTCCGCCAACATGAAAGCGCAGACCAACATCGATAGCTTCGCTGGTCGTTCTGCTACCGTTCAGGATGCTGCCATCTCTGACAAGCAGTCCGAGCTGGAAACAGCCGTTCAGGACGAAACTGACGATGCTGCAGACGGCATGACCAGCCTGTTGGAGACTCTGGAAACACGCCAAGAGACTCTAGCCACCAAGCAAGCTGAAGTTGCCGACGCTGAAGAAGCCTATAGCGATGAGGTCACTGCGTTTGATGCTGTCAACAATGTAACTGTTGGCACCACTGCGGGAAATGTGAATTTTGTCAACGACGAATTCGGTACGCTGACTTCAGAAGGTGACATCGATACTGCTTATGCAGAACTCGTCGATGGTCAGTGGGAACTGACAGCTGATGGCGCAACTGCTGGCGATAGCAGCGGTAAGCTAAAAGGTATCGCTGATCTGTACGCACAGTCTCAGGCTCTTGATTCTGCCAATGCCACTGAACAAACCGCTCTGGATGCCGTTCAGGAAACTGTCGAGGACATCATCCTGGCAGAATCTGGTGCCTACGAAGTCGCAGACAACGGTAGTGCCTTTGACGAGACTACTGGTGCTGTCGACCTGAGCGCTGGTGATGCCACTGTCTACGAGACTGAGGCTGCCGCTGATGCTGGCACCGAAGCCGTTTACACCATTGATCTGGCGGGTGCTGAGACAGACAACACTGCTAGTACTGGTGAGACTATCACCATTGGCGGTGAGACAGTGTTTACCGGCGAAACCGGAGGCACAGGTATTACTGATGCTGCTGCTATCGTTAGCGATATCGACAGCAACACGGTTACCATCGACACTGTAACCTACGACATCGCCGCAGTGAGTGATTCTACAACTCAGATCACTCTGACTGCCCAGAGCGTAGCAGATGTTACCGCAGATTTGACAGTTGGCGGCACTGGCACTGCGCCGACTACTACCACCTTCGCCACTACCACTGATGGTGAGGCTGCCGGTGCTACTGAGTCGGCCGATATTTCCGATGCTAATGCGCTGAGTAATGCGATTAGTGCACTGGAAGGCTTTGAAGAGCAGGTTTCTTCCTTCGAAGAGTCGCGTGATCTGAACAACCAGCTTGATTCACTGGAAGGCGACATCGAAGACGCCACCGCCGCCATCGAGAATGATCCGGACAACGAAGATGCTCCGGGCCTCGGCGTAACGCTGGCTGACTTTACTGATGGCGCGCAGGGTACTTCCGACAACGAAGTCTTCCTGTTCGAAGACAGCACTGACACTGACGTTGACATCGGTAACTTCGGCGCCGGTGGTGAAGACAAGATCTACTTCGGCGAAGGCTTCAGCCTGGTCGAGTTGGGCGACGACGCTATCTCCGACAACGTCGGCGATGCCGCTGCTCAAGAGATCTTCTGGGAGCAGGATGGCAATAACGTCAACCTGTACGTCGAAGCTGAAACCTTCGGTGGTAACAGCGCCGGTGAAGCTGACGTGACCAAGGTCACTCTGACCGGTGTCGACGGTGCCGACATTAACGACGAGCTGAGCGCAGGCTTC
Organism: Chromohalobacter canadensis; assembly: GCF_029544075.1. Classification (GTDB taxonomy): domain Bacteria; phylum Pseudomonadota; class Gammaproteobacteria; order Pseudomonadales; family Halomonadaceae; genus Chromohalobacter; species Chromohalobacter canadensis_A. The sequence continues at coordinate 531,141 of NZ_JAJQJH010000001.1, forward strand.
CTGTCCGCTGGTGAAGTCGCCTAAGGTCTTTTGACCTGCACCCTTTGAGGGGGCTCCGGCTCCCTTATCGAGTGATAACCCCCGGCTTAGGTCGGGGGTTTTTCGTTACTTATTTCTCAAAATGGTGTTACCCGTGTAAGAAATATCGCCAATTAATGTAAGCTATTTCCTACAATAGCCGCGGAGGCTTTATATCGAGCCCGCTGGTTATCAGCTCAAAAGAATGCCAGGGTTTACCTGGTGCCCGCCGCGCGATGTGGACTTTATCTCTTATCATCTGCTCCCGTTACGTCCTGGTCGCTGGCCGAGGCTGCAGCCATTGTGACAAGTCTATTCATTGCACTCGATCCAAATAAAAAACCCCCAGCCGAGGCTAGGGGTTAGATCGTACTTCATTTGGGCAAGTAAGCACCTTAGCGCTTACTGCATCAGGCAGCCTGTACTGCACCACCCGATGACTTCAAAGGAGCAAAGGGGAGGTTGCCCTCCCCCTATGGCCTAGCTCAAAAGAGCTTAGGCGACGGTCAAGAAGCCGTCAGAGTTGATGCTAACTTCACCACCGGTGACGCCAGTCAGGGTGACCTCGGTCATGTCGGCAGAGTCACTGGAGCTGTTCCCGGCGAAGACCTTCTCTTCGAAGAAGACAGAGGTATCGGTGCCGTTGTCCACCACGATAGCTTCGAGGGCAGAAGCATCGCCCAGATCGTCGGTAATGTCATCGGCAGTTACCACGTCGCGCTGCTCACCAACGTAGATACGGTCGCCAGCAACCTCGCCTTCAGCGTTGGTTTCAGTCACTGCGAAGTTGTCGATGGCCGCATCGGTATCGCCCAGCAGGAAGATATCGTTGTCGGCGGTGCCAGCTTCGTCGGCGGAATCGATGGCCTCAACCGCGAAGCCTTCGTCTTCCAGGGAAGTTTCGGCTTCCTCAACGGAGGCGTCGAGCTGAGCCAAGTCATCGACCAATCCTTGAGTCTGCGCAGCGAGATCCTGCGCGTCGGACAGCTCGCTTTCGGCGTCAGAGACAGCGTCGACTAGCTCCTGACGGTCTTCCTGCAATTCCTTGATCGTGTTCAAGACCTCGCCAGTGCCGGTCAGATCGAAGCTGGCTTTTGCAGCCTGAACATCGCCGTTGAGCTCAACGCGCTCTTCGGTATCCGCAACAGCAGCGTTAACAGCCTGTTCTGCGGCAGTCAGCTCTTCACCCTCAGCGGCTTCGAAAGTGAAGTCATAGCCAGCGATGATAGAGACCTCGGCATCAACGTCACCTTCGTTGACTTCCTCGACATCGAGGATAGTCGCGATGTTGTCGCGCACGTCGAGGAGGTTGACGCCGGAAGCAGCCTCGGCATTTTCGCCGCCGGCACCGATGTGAGCGTTGATGGCATCACGAACCGAGTCCAGCAGGGCTGCGTTGTCGCCATTGACGGAGACGAAGCTCTCTACGGCCTGCTCGGCATCAGCGATGGCTTGCTGCCACTCAGAGGCAGTGCCTGTCTCGGTTGAGACGTTACTGGCTCCACTGTCAACCAAACCACTACTAATGTTGGTATCCGCTGCATACCCGGACACATCGTTGGCTTCGATATAGTCTGCGGTATTAAAAGCTGCAACACTTACAACAGCATCAGCGCCACCACCGGTGTTAGATACGGACACATCTTCACCAGCAGCTGCACCGGTAACAGTCAGAGTGCCTCCGGCGTAAGAAGCAGTCACATTGCTATCGGTACTAACTTCTGTAGCGAGGGCGCCACCTGTTGTGTCGAGATTTGTATCCCAGGCAGTTGTATACTCAGTGCCATTGACGGTCACGGAGAAGGTCGCAGAGTCAGTCAGCCCAGACAGGTCAATAGTGGACTCTTGAGCTACATCCGCGAAGTCTTCGGAAATGTAGGAAGGGTCAGTAGTCAGGCCACTATCAGTCGCAGTATCGCCCGCAACTTCATAAACAGCAGTCAGAGTGGAGATATCTGTGCCGTCAGATGCATAGACGGTTTCATCCGCATCGACGTCGGCCTGAGCTTCGGTTTCGGCGGCGTTCAGGTTGGCATCGGACATGCGGGAGTCGGCAGCCACGGAGTCCAGCTCAGTGACAGCAGCATCGATATCGGTTTGTGTCACATCAGTTGCTTCACCATCGGCAGCGGCAGCGGCCGACTGGAGCTCAGCAGCACGTGCGCTTGCCAGTGTGGCCTGGTCGTCGAGTAGATCGTTTTCGGCGGTAACCACGGCGTCATCGGCGGCGGTATCGGCCTGCTCGATGGCGGTTGCCACTTCTGCAGTAGTCGGCTCTTCGTCTTCGGCAACGCCAGAAATAGCTGCGGTTTCTTCGAGCAGCTCGTTGTCAGCGTTGTCGTTCAGGAAAGAGGAACGCTCGTCCTGTGCAGTCTGCAGGGTGGACAGCGCTTCAGTGAGGCTCCGGCGTCGCGTTCTTCAACCGGTTGCTTTTCCGGGCATTCCTCCCGCAGTGGATAGCGCGCAACCTACCGACAACCGGTTTCATGCGTGGCAACCACACCGAGGTGGCGATGGGGCACGACGGGTTCAAAATTGTGTCGCGGGGTTCCTGATATAGCAGCGACGGCGATGACATCAGCTTCGGTGATGTCGCGACCGGGGTGTCCGGGGCGCCGTCGCCGATTGCGGCGCGATGGCTACCCGTAAAGGGGTTGGGTACAATGCAGCGTTTTGTGAGCTGGCCGTCACGGAGGGTGCCATGCTTGAGGTACGATGGAGTCGGATTGCTAGTAGTGCGCTGCTGATGATCTTTGCGGTGGGTTTGTGTTTCCAGCACTGGCACGTCTTTCCTTACCATGATGACTGGGGTTATGCGGTTCTCAGTTATGTGACCGAGCAGACGGGCTTCGTCGGGCAGAATTTCAGTCAATGGCAACTCGTGAACTTTCTTCACGACGAGTACATGAATTGGTCGCCGCGCTTTCTCGCCTTCTTCATTCAGGTCAATCTGTTCAAGCTGGGTATCGATGCCGTTCGGCTGACACAGGTGGCGGTGCTGCTGGGTTGGCTGATGCTGTCGGTACGCATCGTATCGGGGCGTGTTCGACATCCCTTGGTGGCGGTGGGTGTGGTCTATTTTCTGGCCTGGCCGAGTTTCATCACGGTAGGAGGGCTTTATTGGTTTTCGGCGTCCATTGCCTATGTCTGGGGCGTGGTGCCGTTACTCCTGGCGGCGTGGTGGTTGCGCTGCGATGCCACCTTGTCGTGGCGTGCCGTGGCCATGCTGGCACTGGCGGCGCTGTTCCATGAGCAGATGGCGGTGACGGTTATTGGCGTATTGGTAGCCTTCGTGCTGGCGCGTCGTCTCGATGGCGAGCGCCTTCCCATGAGCCGCCTGGTAGTGCGTTGTTTCCCGGTGTTGGTGGCGTTCGGGGTGATTATATTCGCGCCTGGCAATTTTTCCCGTCAGGCCAGCTCGCTGCAGGATGGCGCATTGCTTGGCAACGCCGTCGCCAATCTGGCTCGGCTGGGAGAACTGGTCGCGGGTTCCTCAGCGGGCGTGCTGGCTTGAGTACTGATGCTGGCGTGTGTGGCGTTACTGGCTTGGGAAACCTTGGCACAGACCAGTCGTCGCCGACGCTATCTGTCGCTGATGACAGGGCTTGCTGTGGTGGTGATGCTCTCGGCTGTGCTGCCCGTTGTGGCGCTGTTGGGCGTTTGGCTGGTGTGGGTCGTACTGTTGTTGCGCCGCTCTTGGGGCATGCCCGGTGTGGCGGTGGTGCTGGCTTTATTGGTGGGGGCGCTTTCCTCGTTGGCGCTGTTGCTGATGGCACCTTCGGTTGCAGGACGCTCGTTTTTGATCTTTTATGCGTTGATGCTGGTGCCGGTTTTGCATGCATTGCATGCCGTCTCGCATGCTTGGAGGTGGCGCTGGGCGGGGATTTTCGTGGTGATGCTCATCTTGCCCTTCGCAGGGACGGATACACTGCGCGTTTATGAAGGTTATGCACAAAACGCCCCTGTTCATCGTCTCAACCAGGCGCGCTTGCGCGTACTGGCGCATGAGATACAGGCGGGCCAGGAGGCTCCAGGCAGCGTGACGCTCTCGCGGCTGCCCAATGACCGCTACGCGGAAACCATGCCCTATCAGCGTCCGTTGATCGAAAATTGGATGAAAAAGTATTACGGCCTGCCGTCGTCGCTTGAGCTTCAGTGGGAGTGAAGTCGATGTGTCGCCGAGGCTTTTGACCGCCGGATACGCGGCGACACCGGTAACATGGCGCCGGGTCTGGGCATGCGGCGGATCGCCCGTATGGTCAGAAGGCGACCCCAGCCGGTGACGATGCTCAGTCGACGCTGAAGGGCAGCCAGCCCCGATGCTTGCCCAGCTTGACGATCATTACGCCGTTGTGCCGTTGAATGGCCTTGGGGTTCGGCCAGGTTGGCATGGTGTCGACGTGGGTCAGTGCGCGCATGGTCTCGGCCTTGTCGGCATTGCGCCAGTCGGCGATGCCATAATAGCGGAAGAAGTGACGCAGGCGGATGTTGTTGCCGCCGTCCCAAGCGAAGAACGAACTGCCGAAGACATCGGATTTCGGCAATTTGTGCATACTGTCGTTGGGGATGCCGCCATGAAAGTAGACGGGCGTGTTCGCTGGGTCGAAATCGGGGTAGTTAGTGTACAGCACGGTGGCGATGCGGTTGGCCATCAGTACATCGGCATGGCGCACGGCGGCGTCGGAGGCAAAAAGCTGGGAAACCCAGCCACTGTGCAACACCAGCAGGGCCACGCCGATGCTCGTCAGCCAGCGTGGGTTGAAGCGTCGCAGCGCGTAAACCGCCAGCAGGGGGAAGGCCAGGTTGGTGGCCACGAGGACGCGTGGCGGCAGGGCGTAACGACTCGTCAGGCAGAGCACGAAAGGCAGCAACAGGATCGCCGCCGCTAGCGCCGCACGATACAGGCCCAAGCTGCGCGGTCGGGTTTTGCCGAGCGAGAGGCCGATGGTTAGCGCGGCCGCCAGCGTGGCCAGCGAAAAGCTCGTCAGGCCGTAGTTCTGCAGGCCCGCCACACCCAGGGCCACCTGCCGGGTTACGGCCTGCAGGTAGGCGGCCAGGCTGAGATCGAGGTTCATGAAGGTTGTCAGATAGCCGACGTTGCTCTTCTGGTAGTAGCTCTGAGTCCAGTGGGTGACAAGACTGTAAAGGACGATGGCGGCCACGCTGACCATGGCGAAGCCGATGAGGCGGGCGATTACCGTGCCAGGCAAGGGACCCCGGGTGTCGCTATCGAATAACAGTTTGCCCAGCAGCATCAGCGGGGGAACCACGACGAGCGTCTGGTAGATACCGATGGCATAGGCGTAACAACCCACGCTGAGCAGAAGCAGTCCCCACCGAGCGATGCCTTGGCGCGATCTGTCGCAAAAAAGCCATGTGCTGGCGATGGCCAGCAGGTAACCGATGGCCACGGTGTCGGCCTGATTGATGAATTCGAACTGGTAGGCCATCTGCGGAAAGCCCACCATCAGGGTGCAGAAGACCAGCGCGGGCAGGCCGGTGAGCGCGAGTAGCCGGGCGGCCAGCAACGCCGCCAGGCTCAGGGCGAGGATGGCCACCAGCAGTGTGAAGAAGGGCACGAAGGGTTCGGGAAGCAGCCAGGCGCGTAACAGGCTGTGCCCCCAGCGGCCAAAGGCGATGGTCTGCTCGAAATTATCGCGGAATTCACCGTCGATGGGCAGGCTGAAGTGGCTTAGTGGATAGCCGTAGACGATGAGACCCGCCATGGCGGTCAGCAGGAACAGCTGTGTATTGTGGCTTACCGAATCGAACAGCGAGGGGGAGCTACTGGCGGAATCAGCGCAAGACATGCGGGCCTCATGGAAATGGCGACCAGTCCGGCCGGCGAGGCTGGCCGGTTCAAAATGGCGTGATGCGGCGTGATTCTGCCGAGTTTTTCATTATTTGTCGACTGGTGTGGCTGAGGTTCCCGGCGTATCCTCCGTCGCCAAGCCATTGATCCAGGGGGACTCATGCTCAGCCATTGTCGGGCCATTCGTGGCCTTTTTATCAGTTTCGCGGCACTGTCTGTCGCCGTTTATGCGGCGATTTTCTGGCGCATGCCGATGATGGGCGAGGATTTCGCCTTCCCCCGCACTCATGGCGACACCGGATGGGGCGAGCGGCTGGCATGGATTGCCTACAAGATTCCAAGCCACACTGCAGGTTGGAACGCGCGCTTCGGCGAGCAGTTGGCCATCGTCTGGCTCAACCTTCCGGCATGGATGTTCTGGCTGGTCTCACTGGCGGCCTTCGTGGCGTTCAATGCGCTGATTGCCATGGTGTATTCGGGGCGGCGTGATCTGACACTCAAGCTGGCGCTGTCGTTGGGGCTGATGTTCGCCCTGTGGCCGGGGCTTGAGATCTTTTTCTGGAAGACGGCCAATGCCGGCTATCTCCAGCCGATCGTACTGTCCTTGATCTGTATCGTGGCCTATCGCAGCGAAACGACGTTGGCGTCGATGAGCCGGCGCCCCGGGGCCATTGCGGGGCTGTGTCTCGTCGGGTTGTGTGCGGGCTATTCGTTCGAGAACGTCCCGTTGGCACTGGTGCTCTACATGATGCTGGCATGGGGGCTGTCGCCGCGGCGCCGTGAGATGTGGCCGGCGCTGTTGCCGGTTGTCGCCGTGCTGATCGGCTGGGCGACATTGATGACGATGCCATCGACAGCTCATCGCCGGGCTTATTATGCGGAAGTCTTTGGGGCTGAGAATCCCGACCTGACGTATTATCTTCACCGTGCGGAAGAGGTGACCGGCACATTCTTTGATACTTCGGCGCTGCTCTTTGCCTTGGCGTTGGTTTCGCTGGTCTTCCTGGTAGTGCTGCAACGTCGTGGATGGGTGAAGATCGATAGGCGTGCCTGGTGGACCGTCATGCCCGCCGTGCTGGTGGTGGGCTCGATGATGGCAGCACCCTATACTGAACCGCGTGCCTTTTCGCTGGCCTGGGCGTTGATGTTCGCTGTTGTGGTCGAAGCCGCTTGGCAGACTTGCCAACGTTGGCGCTGGGCCGGTGCCATCTGGGTCGCGTTACTGGCGATCTCTGCGGGTTTCGCAATCAAGACCTTAGTCATCTACGAAGACGTATCGGATACGTTCCAGGCACGTGAAATGAGGATCCTCAGGCATCTCGATACGCCGTCTTGTGCGGAAGGCTTGCCCATCCGACAGCGGCATTTCAACTATGCGTATCGTTATTTCAATAATCGTGATGTTTGGTATCTTTCCGCATTGCCGCAGGTTGGGGAGTACTACGGCTGCAAGCTGATCCCGGTCAAGTAGCTGTTAGAGCATGGTCAAGATATTCCAGTTCGGGTAAGCACAAAGGCAAGCTATCGGCAGTGGACTGTGGAAGCGTACTTGTTCGCGATCCGTGTCGTCGACATACCATGCTCACCGCTATCGGGAATCAATTCCCTCCCACAAGGACACGCTAACCGGCAGGGGCTGTGGGAGTGAACTTGTTCGCGATGATCTGTGCCGCATTTCCCGGCAAAGTGCGATGAACCTTTTTTATTGTGGCCAGGGCTGGCGTTGCTTTTCTGGCAGACAGTGGAGGCTACTCGCACCCGTTGATCCTGAATCTCGCGTGTCTGATGGTGTTCAATAATCGAGACGCATGGACCATGCAGAATCTCGACGCCATGGGCAGTTTCTACGGTTGCTCACTGGACCTTGAACAAGCGGGCGGTTGAGCCATGCTCTCGGTGCGTTCGCCGTTGCGCAGCAGGCGCTTGACGATGTACCGGGGGCGTTGCTTGCTTTCCATATAGATGCGGCCGACATACTCGCCAAGCACGCCGATTCCCATCAACTGCACGCCGCCCAGAAAGAGGATGGCGGTCATCAGCGATGGGTAGCCGGGAACGGCATTGCCCCATACGAGCTTGTCGATGATCAGCCAGGCGGCGTACAGGAAAGCGAAGGTGGCGACGCCGAATCCCATATAGGTCCAGATGCGCAGCGGCACGGTGGAAAACGAGGTAATACCTTCCAGGGCCAGATTCCAGAGTTTCCAGCCATTGAACTTGCTTTTGCCCGCCGAGCGTTCGACACGGGTGTATTCGACCACGGCGGTATCAAAGCCGACCCAACTGAGAATGCCTTTCATGAATAGCTTGCGTTCCGGCATGTCGATAATGGCATCGACGACACGCCGTGACATCAGGCGAAAATCACCGACGTTTTCCTCGATGGGGGTTTCGCTGATTCGGTTGTTGAGCTGGTAGAACCATTCGGCGGTGCGGCGCTTGATGTAGCCGTCGCTATCACGGTCACTACGCTTGGCGAGCACTACGTCGAAGCCTTCTTGCCATTTATCGATCAGCCGTGGAATGACCTCGATAGGGTCTTGTAGATCCACGTCGAGTGGAATCACGGCGTCGCCCTGGGCATGTTCCAGTCCCGCGAACAGCGCCGCCTCCTTGCCGAAGTTGCGGGAAAGGTCGAGCGCCGTCACGCGGGCATCCGATAAGGCCAGGGCCGCAAGGATTTCTGCCGTGCGGTCACGACTACCGTCATTGACGAACACGATCTCGAGTTCGTGTTCGCGAAGGGCCTCATGTTCGCGGACGGTCTTATAGAAAAGCGCGATGGTGTCTTCTTCGTTGAAGACGGGAACGACGAGCGAGATGTTCAAGAGCGGCTCCTGAAGACGCAATATCGTGAATAGACAAAGCCGAGTATCAGGCTGATCGCCGAGAAACTGATCAAGGTGATCAGTGGGGGCAGGTCGCTCAGGTCGGCGAGCTTGCCGACCAGCCAGCTGACCAGGCCCATGAATGCGACGAACAACATGTAGCGAGCGGGCGTCGCCTGGGATCGAAAGGTCCAGTGGGCGTTGGCGAAGAACGAGAACGTCACCGCGATGATGAACGCCACCAGATTGCTGGACGCCTGGATGCCTGTGAAGTGGTAGGCAATGGCGAACACGCTCCAGTGAATCACTGTATTGATGACGCCTACCGACGCGTATCGGGTAAAGAGCTTGAGCATGAGGGTATCGTAACTGTGCCGACTGGCGATGCGTGCCGCGTTGATCAAGGCATCGTAGTCTACAGGCCGGGTACGAGGAGATAAACGCCGACGATATGTTTCAAGACGGGCTGCTAGTGGATTGTCGTGCCGGTGACCAGTCGCGACGTGACAATGCACCGGTCGACGAAAGCGTTAGGTGGAGAGATATCGCTGACAGTTACCATGCGTTACGCTATTTGTCGCAATAATACGACACTCACGTCTTTGATCATCCGCCTCGTCCCGAGGGGTGATGGAGCGATGTTATATGGCACTTAGAGGGTTCGACAAAACATACTATCTGAACGCTAAGTTAGCGCAGTTGGAAGACACGCCGGAAACGTCCGACGAGTGGGCGGGCAAGAGCGCGGATGCTTTGGATGATGCACTTCGGAACGATTATGGGCTGATGGCCGAGGAGCATTATCAACAATACGGCTTTCAGGAAGGCCTGGCGCCCAACGACTTCTTTGATCCGCAACAATATATTCAGGCCAAGGCCACGTCGCTCTTCAACGACGATACGAGGGACTATACCAGTATCGATGCAGCCGCTGAGGCGTTCGTCGATATCTGGAATGGCAATGTCTACCAGCATTACCTGCAGTACGGTGCCGATGAAGGCATCAACCCCTCTCAGGCATTCGACGCTTCGGCGTATCTGGAAGAAAAGCTGGTCGCATTGCAGATCGCCGGTGAAACGCAGTATCAGAGCGTCGGCGATGTGCGCGCGGCTTTCGACGCGGCCGGCCTGACGCCGTTGGGGCATTTCATTGAGTATGGTCGCGAAGAAGGATTGAGCGCGCCGGAGGTAGCGCCTGATCCCCCGGAAACCGACCCAACCCCAGCGCCGGATCCTGTCCCGATGTTCGAGCTCTCGGCCAATGGCATTCCCACCGATATCAGCGACGGGGCGGATAGTGTGACCGGCGGCCCCGGCGACAACGTGATTCGCGCCAGCCAGGATGCCGATGGCAACGGTACCGCCGATGACCCGCAGCTCGAGGTGGGCGATGTTCTGGATGGCGGCGGCGGCACGGACCGCCTCGTGGTCACGGACGTGGACCCCGGCACGCATGACCTGCCGACGTTGAGCGCCGGCACGGCCGCCACGAACATCGAGATTCTCGACATCAGGACGCTCGACGAGGGCGCGGCGCAGTCGCTGCAGATTGATGTGGCCAACTATGGTTATGACCTGACGGAGCTTCGCTTCGCCGATGGCGATGACGTGGCGGACGGTGTCGAGGTGACTAACCTGAACGCCGGCCTGACGCTTCAGGCGACCACCGACCTTGGCACCTTGGATATCGCGGGCTATCGCGCTGACGTTTCCGAGCAAACGACCATGCTCTCGCTGACCGGTGGCGTGACGCTTGCGGATATCGACGATACCAGCGCGGCCACCGAGTCGCTGACCATCGAGTCAATCGGCGGGAATGGTAATGCGGTCACTAATCTGGGTGACGACGGACGCTTCCAGGGCACGGATATCACGATCACCGGCGATACCGCGTTCGCCATCGATCTCGGTACGAGCGATATCGACACGGTCGATGGCAGCCAGGCGACCGGAGCATTGACGCTGGATGGCAGCGACGGCGCGGATACGCTGATCGGCGGTGCGGGCACCGATAGCTTCGGCCTGGGCCAGGGTGACGATACCGTGGTTATCGGCGCGGGGGATACCGGCATGCATGATGGTACCCGCGATACGCTGGTGAGTGCCGACACCGGTGATGCGGTGTCGCTGCAGGCCGGATTCGGTAGTTTATCGGGTGATTATGGCTTGAGCGACGGTGATGCGGTGGGCGTCCAGGCGGGCGTGAAGGCCGCTGATGGCGAGCGCGATATCTATCGCGATACCACCAATGAGCGTCTGGTGATCGAGACGGCGGATGATGGCAACACCACGCAACGCGCCGAGTTGGCGATCAGCGATGCCGCGAAGCTGTCCATCGCCTATGAAGCCGCGAGTGACCGCTTGGTGTTCGGTCAGCAACCACCGTCTTTTCGCCTGGATGGGGACAAGCTCGATGTCACGGGGAACAACATTAGTGGCTTGAATCTTAACGTCGATCTTGACCAGGATCCTGTGCGCGCCGGGTTCGACGCCAACGCCGACCCACAGACCATGCCGGGAGGGCTGTCGTCGCGCGGCGGTTCGGCGGCTAATAAGGTGGACCTGTCCGCGTTCGATGCGGCCGGTGAAAAAGTCATCGTGCAGGGTAATGTCAATGCCAACACGGTCCAGTTGGGCGACGGCGATGAGGTGATTCGCTTCGGCGATCTTCAGGGCAATGATCGGCTGATGGGCGGCGCTGGTAACGATACGCTGGAAATCGCCAATGGCGGCGCAGGCGCCAACGCCTTCGCACAGGATGCCATGCTCGCGGGGATCGAGATCGTGTCGTTGGCTGATGGGGGCCATTACGGGGTTGACCTCGGTGGGCAGAGCGAGAGCTTCATGGTCAACGGCGGTGACGGCGATAATATCTTTATTGGCGTGGGAGAAAAGGACGGTATCGATGGCGGTGCCGGTCGCGACACGCTCCGCCTGCGCAGCGGCGACCATCACGTGAATGCTTTTGGCGACGATAGTGGCCTGCAGAATGTCGAGGTCGTGACCCTAGGCGATGGCGGCGATTACGGCGTCGACCTGCGAGGACAGAACGAAGATTTCATAATCAACGGCGATGACGGTGCCAATACCATCGTGCTGGGCGACGGTCATGATGAGGCCCATGGCCACGGCGGGGATGACACCTTCATGCATGTCGGCCACGACGATAGGCTCGACGGCGGTTTGGGCACCGATACCCTGCGCATCGAGACCGGCGATGAGTTCAACCAATTCGATAGGGACTCCCTACTAGAAAGTATCGAGACGGTGCGCCTGGCGGATACGCCCACTGGCTCCGATGATCTTGGCGTCGATTTGAATGGCCAGTCCGAGGGCTTCATGATCTACGGCAATGACGGTGAGAATAGCCTCCAAGGCGGCAACGGTGCCGATTGGTTTTATGGTGGCGAAGGCGTAGATACTCTCACTGGGGATGAGGGCGACGATGTCTTCGTGGTCGACGATTTCACGGCGACCGATTTGATCACCGACTTCAGCGTCGGCGATGACATCAGCTTCGGTGATGTCGTAACTGGGGTGGCCGAGACCGATACCTCGTCGCTGGATACGAGCGCCACGCTTCAGGACTATCAAGATGCAGCGGCCAATACCACCGCCGGCCAGGTGAATCATTTTGAGTTCAACGGCAATACCTACCTCGTCTTCGATGCGGATGGCGGGGCGACGAGCACGTTCGAGGCCGGCAATGACGGCATGGTCGAGCTATACGGCTCGGTGGATCTGAGTGGCCTGAAAGCTGTCGATGCCGGCAATGCCGAAGCCGTCACCCTTGCGTGATGCCCACCCATGAAGGGCGGAGATGATGCACGGCTTTGAGCTGGCGCAGCTGTGGCGTAGACCGTGAATACGCAGATCGGAGTGTTCCATACGCTTACCCAGGTGTAGCGAATGTTCATATGCGACTGTTTTCCCTGGCATACTCCTTGCGATATGTGAAACACGCCAAAGGGGCAGGCAAGCCATGACAATCCTTGACGAGATCGAACCCACCCGCCGGCAACGCGTGTACGACCTGGTGCACGCCGCGGGTGTCGATGTCAGCCATTGGGACGTTTCCAAGGGCAACTCCAGTAGCGCGGCGTCCAATCCCAAGTATTGCTTCGATTGGTCGTTCGTCGGTGAAAGCGCCGTTGTGCTCAACCTCTGGCACGATGGCATGGAAGAGCGGGAGGGCATTGTCCGGTACGCATTGAATCCGCGACAAACGGCCGAGAAGGCGACGGGGAGACGGCTGCTGCGTGCCAGGCAGATGGAGGCCGCCATTCAGACGGCCATGCGGGCGCGCCTGCCCATCCGGGCCATCGTCAATGCCGGAAACAGAAAGAATGCGTCGAACCGCACGACGAGCGTCAAGCGGCGGCTGCTCGACCCGGTCGCGTGGCGCGTCGAATCCTACGATGACGCGACGGGCCATTGCACGCTGGTCCGCAGCCAAGCACGGCCGACCTTCATCGACCAGTTCACCGCCTGGGGAATCGGCACCGAGTCACCCGACAAGAAGACGGTGACGACCGAGGTGACCGCGCGGTGTCCCCAAGTCCGGCAGCAGGTGTTAACCAGGGCGAACGGCTACTGCGAGTATTGCCGGGAACCGGGGTTCACCACCGGCGATGGCAAGATCTTCCTCGAGACCCATCACGTGATTCCCCTCGCCGAAAGCGGCCCGGATACACCGCACAATGTCGTGGCCCTGTGTCCGAACCATCATCGCGAGGCGCATCATGGCGCCATGCGAGACGCCATTCGCCAGCAGTTGCTCGCGCATCTGCAAACGTTCGCCTGACGCATCCCGCCAGGTCCCGCAGGGGCGAGGCCTTGGTTGGGGCGGGAGTTCGGCCGCAGAACATGGTTTGCTGGCCAGGTCACTCACCGAGAGGACCTTGCCATGACCGTGACCCGTTTGACCGAAGATGTCGTGCAGCGACTGGAGTGCCCCTCGGGCCACCAGCACTGGGCGGTGTTCGATACGCTGCTGTGCGGGCTGTACGTGGATGTGCAGGCCAGTGGGCGAATGGCCTACCGGCTGCGCTACCGAACCCCGCAACGGACCCGTTACCTGACCCTGGGCGATGCGCGGGTCATGACGCTGGAAGAGGCGCGCCGCGAGGCCCGCGATGCCTTGCGTAAGGTGCGTGCGGGGGCGGACCCGCGCGCGGTGCGGCTGCCGGGGGCGGGGCCGACGGTGGCGTCGTTCTTTGTGCAGCGCTATTTGCCCTACGTGCAGAGCTACAAGCGCAGTTGGGCCACCGATGAGACCCTGGTCCGCCTGCATGTGCTGCCGGCACTGGGCCCTCGCGGCATGGGCGAGTTGAGCGGGGCGGACATGGCGGGTCTGGTGGCCGCCATGCAGGCACGCGGCTATGCGCCGGCGACCGTCAACCGGGTTCTGGTGATCCTGGGGTATGGCTATCGCCTGGCGCTGCGCTGGAAGGTGCCGGGGGTGGAAGACAACCCGCTACGCGAGATCCGCGCGCTCAAGGAGGACAACCGCATCGAACGCTACCTGACGCCGGAGCAGACCGTGCGCCTGCTGCAAAGCGTGCGTGACAGCCGCAACCCGTGTCTGGCGGATATCGTGGCGTTTCTGCTGTATACCGGGGCGCGCAAGCGGGAGGTGCTCGATGCGCGCTGGCAGGATATCGACTGGACCCACCGGCATTGGCGCATTCCCCATACCAAGTCCGGGCGCATACGCCACGTGCCGCTCTCGGAGGGCGCGCAGGCCCTGCTCGCCCAGCGCCGCGCTGCCTGCCCGACAGGGAGCGCCTGGGTATTCGCCAACCCCGCCACCGGCAAGCCCTTCGTCACCATCTATTACGCTTGGTACCAGGCCCGACGCAAGGCCGGGCTGCCAGCGCTGCGCCTGCATGACCTGCGCCACAGCTTCGCCAGCTTTCTGGTCAATGCCGGGCGCAGCTTGTATGAGGTTCAGGTGTTGCTGGGGCATGCCAACGCACGCACGACCAGCCGCTACGCCCACCTGAGCCCCGAGCGGCTGCGCGATGCCGTGGCGGCGATTCCTCCGCTGCAATGAGCCCGTTCATCACCGGCCCATCGCGGGCCGGTGTGTGGCACACTAGGGCCGCTCAACGAACCACAGACAAGGAGTGCTCATGCCCAACCCGTTGGTCATCAGTCCCAAGGAGTGCTGGGGGCTTACCTGGCACCCACCCATTGATCTCAGCTTCGCCGCCGAGACGGTCCTTTTGCCGCTGCACGCGGGGGAAATGGCCAAGGCAGCCGCGAGCATGCCGCTGGCGTTGGTCAAGCAAGGCCGCGAGTGGCAATTGGTCGGCGTGTGTGGCCTGGAGCCGGGCCACAATCTGTTCATCAAGCAAGGCCAGTGGTTGGGGCATTATCGTCCGCAGTGGCTCGCCACCTGGCCGTTCGCGGTGGTGCAGGTCGGCGAGAAGAGTCTCATCACCTTCGAGCGCGACAGCGGCCTGCTGGGCGCCGAGGAGGGCGAGCCGTTCTTCGATGCCGAGGACCAGCCGAGCGGCCGCACCGCCGAGGTCATCGCTACGCTCAAGGCCAACCACGGCAAACGTCGGCGCACCCGCGACGCCCTCTCGGCCCTGCAGCGGGCAGGCGTGATCACGCCCTGGCCCGAAACGCTCCAGAGCCAGTTGGGCATGGCCGTTCCCGGCCTGCACATGGTCGATGAGCGCGCCCTGGCCGAGCTGGACGACGAGGCCTTCCTGGCGTTGAGAAAGGCCCAGGCACTGCCGATTGCTTATGCCGTCAATCTGTCGCTTTCTCAATCGCACCTACTGACCCGGCTTGCCCGCGTGAACTCGGGCAAGGCGCCTGTCGAAGAAAACCTCGATAACTTCTTCGGCGACGATGAAGAATTGACCTTCGATTTCGATAGTTGAGGACCCCGCATGACCATCAAGGAATTTGAAGAGGCCGTTTGGCAGTTGGAAGGCATCCGCCTGGTGATTCGCGAGGCGTCCGGGGCCGAGGTCGACGATTATGACTACGAGCGCGCGGCGCGTAGCGACCATTCGGTGACGGAGTGGCTGCGCAACCGCATCCATACGCGTCTGGAAGGCCGCGAGGTGACGGTCGTCAACGGCTATGGCGAGGTGCCGCATGGCCGCACACGGCTGGATAACCTGAGGGAGACTTACGAAGCGGTAGTATGCGAATGACAGGAAGAACGGTGCAGTGCGTATCCCTGTTGGTTGTGATGTCGGGGGCGAGCCTTAGCGGCTGCATGGTGTCATCCTGCATTTACCACGAGAACCGGCTATAGATCTGGGCTGTGATGTGGTGCATGAAGAAGCGCGAGGACAGTTGATGAATCAGGATGTTTTTGAAACGCAGGTCATGAAGCTTCTGAGCTTGCATGCACCAATAAAGGCACGCCACCTGGCTTCCATTCTTGGCAATGAGTTTGGCCTACACGTTGATCGTAGTGACATAAACGCGCTGCTTTACCGCCTCAGAAAGGAAGGCAAAGCAAAGGTTAATGCGTCGTACCAGTGGAGCCTGGTAGGAGGCGTCGCCCAGGGAGACGATGAGGCAGGGAGCAGAGTCGCGTCCCTACAGGCTGAACCGGCTCAGTCGACTATCACGTTTACCGACGAACAGCAGGCGGTGATCAATCTCGATCCGTCTCAGCACTTGCTGATTCGTGGTCAGGCCGGCAGCGGTAAAACCACCGTTTTGGCGGCCAGGGCAGGCAAAATCCTGTCCGCTATGACCAAGGGATCCTTGCTTTTCTTGACCTATAATTCGGCTTTATGTGCCTACGTTAAAAAGTCGTTTCGGCAGGCGGGAATGAAAGGGGATATCGAAGTTAAGACCTTTCATGACTGGTCACGCAGTACAGCCAAGGCAATGGGATTCGAGTTCTCCGGCTGGGTAGATGGTAAGGCCCGTAGCGAACAGCTTAAGAGGCTGGTCAAGGAGGCGGAAGAGGAGGTCGGAAGGCATCGCTTCTTTGATCTGGAGGGAGCGCCTCATCTATTGGGTTGGTGGGGTGAGGAAATCGCCTGGCTCTTCGGCCAGTATATTACCCGGCTCGATGACTATCTTGCTGTCGAACGTACAGGTCGGGGGACGGCGGTTCGAGTCACGCAGGAGGATCGTCGCTTCATTTGGAGCGTCTACGAGCTGTATCAGGAATGGCTTGAGGAAACCCGGCAGGAAGACTACGACAATCCGGCCGGGCTGTTGTTGCGCGTAATGATGGAGCAGGGCGGCGACCTACCCGAGGAATACCGCCATGACCATGTCATGATCGACGAGGTACAGGATTTCGATAAAAGCTGGCTGCTGGTAGCGGCGAAAATTCCCCGCGTTTCGCTCAGTATGGCTGGAGACATGGCGCAAAAGATTTACCGTCGTAGCTTTACTTGGGTATCACTCGGCATCCAGGTGCAGGGTGGTCGTTCCCGGCGCCTTTCGGCGAGCCATCGCACGACACGACAGGTCATGGACGTGGCCGAGCACTTGCTGGCGGATAATGACGTGACTGGCAATGCTGATTATACGGTACCGGTTCGTCCGGTTAAGGAGGGGGAGAAGGTTAGGTTGCTGCTTGCTTCTGATGCGAAGCAGGCCTATGACAAGGGCTATGACTTTGTTGCCAGTGAGTATAAAAGGCTGCGCACCACTTCTGTTGTGGTTGTCCTGCCGTTTTCGCGTCAGCTCTATCCTGCCCAGAAAGCACTGGAACAACGCGGATTGAACGTCAAGAAGGTTAAGGGAGCTGGACTTGGTGGTTTCGTGGGGGGCGTTGCCGTGACCACCTACCATCAGCTGAAGGGTCTTGAGTTCGATCATGTCATCATCATGGGGCTGCATGATGCTCAGTATCCTGGCCGCCTTCTCGAAAGTGTAGCCATGGAAGATATGGACCAGGAGGCCAGCATGTTGAGGCGTGTACTGTATGTGGCGATGACACGTGCCAAGCAGAGCGTCACACTGGTCGGCTCTCTTCCTTTCTGTCGTTTTTATGATGACGTACCAGAAGAGATGTTTAATAGCATATCGTGATGAATACGCCACGTTTGGTCGGCAATTTAATAGAAATCGGGGGACCCAACCATGGGGTCTGCATGCCGAGTATGTCGTGTTTAAAGCGGAGATGGCACGCCGTTGCCGATTTTGGGCCAGGTACTGGCCCGCGTGCACTTCAGGGGAACCAAGGGGCTTAGCCGAGTGGCGCCACTATTGGTGAAGCACTAACCCACGTCAGCTTGATGCGAAGGACCTTCGACCATGGTGAGTCGCAGGCTCAGGGACAGCCAATGGAGCTCAAACTGATACCTGCTGACGGTAACGGATATGCCGTTTTGCCTGCAGACTTGGCTGAGTCTCCCAAAGACTGATGTATTGGTGCTGCTTCTCACGGCGTAGGTGCTTTGGCACAGCACTCCAACTGCGTCTCTTTAGATCACTGACTAACAAGGACGCTGTCATGAATGAGCCCGATACGCCCTTGATCGCGTTTTATCGCGGCGAAGCCGGCGATCACAAGGGGCGCACTCTGGAGGATATCTGGGCGCTGTCGCCTTTCTGGCTGGAACATACCCATGATTATGTCCAGTGGCTGTTCCCAATTCCCGAGGCGGGGCGTTTCAACGGCTTTGCGCCGCTGCTGGGCGAGGCCGACCGCGCCGCCTTCGCCCAAGATGAGACACTGCGGGCCAATCAACGCCGCTCGCTGGATGTGATGCTGGCGTTCTTCGGGCTGACGCGTCGGGCGCTCGTCATCGAGGCGCTGCCCGAGTTGAACATGCGTGAACATATCTGGCTGAAGCGCGGCGGGCACAACCACCTGCGCATCTCGCGGATCATTCGCAGCCTGCACCTCTGCCAGAAGCCCGAGCTGGCGGCGGCCTTTCAGCAGGCGATGATCGAGATCGGCACCACCCAAGGCGTGGTGTCGGAGCCGTCGGTGGATTACTGGCGGGCCGCCAACCATTCCTGAAGATGGCTGTACTATATCGCTGTGACGCCCTGTGCGGCGTTTATGCCGCGAGTGCACCTGCCTCGCGGCATGAAAACGGTCCTGATAAATGCGGCACAGGTTATCGCGAACAAGTTCGCTCCCACAGCCCCCTGCCGGTTAGCTTGTCCTGATGGTTCTGTCCGTGTGGGAGGGAATTTATTCCCGATAGGGGTGAGCATGGTACGTCGACGACACGAATCGCGAACAAGTTCGCTCCCACAAACAGCCTGCTGCCGATAGTTTGCCCTGATGGTTCTGTCCGTGTGGGAGGGAATTGATTCCCGATAGGGGTGAGCATGGTACGTCGACGACACGAATCGCGAACAAGTTCGCTCCCACAAACAGCCTGCTGCCGATAGCTTGCCCTGATGGTTCTGTCCGTGTGGGAGGGAATTGATTCCCGATAGCGGTGAGCATGGTGGGGCCTTACCATTTCACGCTGATCTGCGAAGAACCTTTGTTATACCGCTGTGACGCTTTGTGTGGCGTTTATGCCAGCAGCCATCTAACGGTGAGCACGGCGTGAATGGCGATCAAAGGACGATGCCATGAGCGGGCCTCACAAGCTCGGCTGGGGCTTGGTCTCGACAATGACGCTCGGGAAGGCGTCGTTCTTGATGGCATCGAGCGCTCGGGCGAGCGGTCGTTGTCTCCCCATGGGAGCGTTTTCTCGCGGCTCTGTCCCTCTGGGCTTTCATCCGGTAGCCGACGTTGGAGAAAGTTGGCGGCGAAATACACGTTTGATAAGTGGGGAAGTGGTAGCGTTTGAATACTTGCTTGCAGGGGGACTTCATGCCGATAGAATTGAGAAATTACCCGACAATCGAGCCCGATACAGCATTAGGACATGCCCTGGTGGCGTTCTTCGACGTGCTAGAGCCAGTGTTCGCCTCTGGCGATAAGGGGGTCTTCCAAGTAATTGTTTTCGTAGGGTGTGCGGTTCATATCCATACCCAGGCACGAGGGAGTGCTGACGTGGATGCTGAGGTGGCATCCCATGGCTACGCTGATAAGTCCGACGTCATTGCTCGCCTAGATGAAGATGTCTATGTATTCACAGACGAAGAGGGGATTTCGCAGGTACTGGAACTGGATTCCAGTTTTAACACAACGCTTGGCCCTCTGCACGAGGATTACGAGGATCGCGTTATCCGACTGATGACACAAAGCCGCGTTTCCAACGTGGAGGTTTATGTAGCGGGTGCGATCGATGTCGCCATTTCTAAGCTCGGTCGGTTTGGTGATCGTGACATGCACGATATACAGGCGTTGCTTCAGCTTCCTCATGTCAATATCGACGAATTTGAGAGCTTGGCACGCGAAGCGATTAGCTATGTTGTTGGTGAACAAACTCGTATACTGGGTAACCTTAAGGTGGTTTTAGACGACTATCACTGCAGCGAGGGTTAGTCATGGCAGTTTCCTTCACACGCAAACGGCTATATCGCGTAGGCTCGCGCCCCCTTGCAAGCGCTGTTGATGATGTAAGGCAGCTTGCAGAAGCTGTATGGTACCGTGGTTACCGTCCTACGGGGGAGGAGCTGGAACGACTGCGTGATGTCATGTCTTGCGAGGAATTTCAGCGAGCGCTCTGTGTTCTTGAGCTGCTTAGCCAATATCCAGTGTGTCGTCGAGACACAGCACGGCACTTGCAACAGCTCACCCAGCGCTTCCATCGACAATTATTAGGCGATGACGATACACCGGCCCAAGGGCGGTATTCGCCGAGCAAGCGATGGGGGTTGACCGAAACCACGGCACCGCTACGCAAAGCACTGCTGCCTCTCCAAACCCGGACCTACGCTGATGCGACTGGGTATCGTCACGGGTTGGGTGCTTAAACCGCTTTCTCACGTGGCTAGGTTGTCGAGTAAGCGGCGCCATTCCCAATGTAATGTCACCTGTGCTCCTGGCATGACTCAAGCAAGCGGCTTGTAGGCCGATAACATCATATACCGATGTTTATCTGTTCATGATCCAGGGGTCCGTGATGTCATTGCGTTTCGATACGGCGTATTACCTTGAGCAAAACTCCGACGTCGCGGCTGCTGTGACGGCAGGCGCCATCCCCGGTGCCGAGTGGCATTATGAGACGTACGGTGCGGCCGAGGGACGCAATCCCAATGCCGTGTTCGACACCAGCGAATACCTGGAGGCGAATCCGGACGTGGCCGATGCCGTCGCCGCCGGCATCGTCGGGCCGTTCGCGCACTTCCTGGCGTATGGCGCTGAGGAGGGGCGTGCGCCCAGCGCGGCGTATCAAGACGTGGCGGCGGGGTTCGACGAGAGTGCCTACTTGGACGCCAATCCGGATGTCGCCGAGGCCGTGGCCAGCGGGAGTTTGGCCAGCGGTTATGAGCATTGGATCAAGTTCGGCCAGTACGAGGCGTCTCGCGAGGCGGTATACACCGATGGCGGCACCGCCATGCCGGCGCCGGCCCCCGGCGATGACGGGGTCGAGACGGTCGATGTCGTGGCCGGTGAGCTGCCGGTGGCAACGGTGGTGGCGTCGGTGGCTGCCGGGGCCGAGGTCGAGTCGGGGGCGACGTTCGCCGACATGACGATCGATGGCGATGCAGCGGTGCCCATGACGTTGCCCGAGATCGAGGCGTCTTTCGAGCTCGGCCTGGAAGATGGCGCGGATACCAGTGGCCTGACGCTGCTCGATCCGGCACGGCTAAACATCGAGGATGGGGCGACCGTCACCATGACATCGGCACAGTATCGCGCCTTCACGGATATCAACGCGGGCGTCGCGAATACCCCGGGGCATGAAACGGTCGTGTTTAGCGGTGCCGGTCGGATCGACCTTTCCGATGAGTCGCATCTGCAGCACGGTGCCTATAACTATGTGGAGGAGTTCCGCCTGAGCGACGAAGGCAATACCTTCATCGCGCCGGACAACGGCTTCCTGATCACGGGGGGCACTGGCGATGACCGCATCATCACGAGTGTTGGTGATCAACGAGTGGCGCCCGGCCAGGGTGACGATTGGGTCGATTTTTCCGCCGGCGAGACCGACATCGATATCTTGACGTACACCCTCGGTGCGGACGGCGACGATTCGCTGCTCGGGTTCGTGGCCGCGGGAGCGGATGGCAACGCCGCTGACGTTGGCCCCGGTGAGGATGCGTTGCGATTCAGCGGCGTCGAGGATGTCGCGGCCCTGGCCCTGCGGGTCGATGCGGTGCGCTTTGACGATAACGGCCCGCGGGCTTCCGCCTCGAAGGATGGCGGTATCGATATGGCGTTGGACTTCCAGAATGGGGGCTCGCTGACGTTCGTCGACTTTCTGGAGGCGGCGACCCTGGTCGAGGAGCCCCCACTCACTTCTGCCGTGCCCAGTGGAGAAAGCGTGGCGCTCACTGGCGTCAACGCAGATGACCTTTCCATGCTGTTCGGCGCTAGCCTCACGTTCGAGGCGTGAGGTGGTGGTCGTGGGGCCTTGGTGGTAAACAGGCGTTTACGTTGGTTCATCGCCGATCAGCGTGAAATGACAGGGCCCCACCATGCTTACCGCTATCGGGAATCAATTCCCTCCCACAAAGACAAGCCAACTGACAGGGGGCTGTGGGAGCGAACTTGTTCGCGATGATCTGGGCCGCGTTTCCCGGCAAAGTGCGATGAACCTTTACTTTGACCGTGGAGGCCTACGCCGTAGACTAGGGCGGTTTTAACAGCAGCGGATACCACAATGAAGATCCTAGTCACGGGGGGCGCCGGCTTCATCGGGTCGGCGGTGATTCGGCATGTGATCGCCGAGACCGAGCATGCCGTGGTCAATGTCGATGCATTGACCTATGCGGGTAACCTGGCGTCGCTGGGCGAGGCGGCGGACAGCGAGCGTTATGCCTTCGAGCGTGTGGATATCGGCGATGCCGAGGCGTTGCGCGAGGTGTTCGCGCGGCACCAGCCGGAGGCCGTCATGCATCTGGCGGCGGAGTCCCATGTCGACCGTTCCATCCATGGGCCGGCGGATTTCATCCAGACCAACCTGGTGGGGACGGGCGTGCTACTCGAAGTGGCGCGTGAGTACTATGAGCGACTGGATGCGCCGCGCCGCGCTGCGTTTCGCTTTCACCATGTCTCGACCGATGAGGTCTACGGCGATCTTGATGGGCCGACGGGACTGTTCACCGAGGAAACGCCCTACGCGCCAAGCTCGCCTTATTCCGCGAGCAAGGCGGGGTCCGATCATTTGGTGCGTGCCTGGTATCGTACCTTTGGCCTGCCGGTACTGGTGACGAACTGCTCGAATAACTACGGCCCGTACCATTTTCCCGAAAAACTCATTCCCTTGATGATTCTCAACGCTCGGGCGGGTAAGCCCTTGCCTGTCTATGGCGATGGCAGTCAAATTCGGGATTGGCTGTATGTCGAGGATCACGCGCGTGCGCTGGTGACGGTCCTCGAATCGGGGCGTGTGGGTGAAACCTACAACATCGGCGGTCATAACGAGTATCGCAACCTCGAGGTGGTCGAGCATATCTGCGCCTTGCTGGAAGAGCTGGCCCCCGAGCATCCGGCGGGCGTGACGCGATACGCGGAGTTGATCACCTACGTCAAGGACCGCCCGGGCCATGACCTGCGGTATGCCATCGATGCCGGCAAGATCGAGCGTGAGCTGGGCTGGCGCCCGAGTGAAACGTTCGAAAGCGGGTTGCGCAAGACCGTGCAGTGGTATCTGGACAACGACGCCTGGGTCGCTGACGTGACCAGTGGTGCGTACCGCGAGTGGACTCGGCGCCATTACGGTGAGCAGACGCCGAGCGCCGAGGCCGAGACGAAGGAATGAACGACGCTTCAAGGATTCGATACTATGAAACGTAAAGGCATTATTTTGGCGGGTGGCTCCGGAACACGCTTGCACCCGGTCACGTTGGCGGTTTCCAAGCAGCTGTTGCCGGTGCACGACAAGCCGATGATTTATTATCCGTTGGCGACGTTGATGATGGCGGGGATCGACGAGGTGTTGATCATTTCGACCCCGCAGGACACACCGCGTTTCGAGCAGTTGCTCGGCGATGGGTCGCAATGGGGCATATCACTGCAATACGCGGTGCAGCCGTCGCCGGATGGTTTGGCTCAGGCCTTTATCATCGCCAAGGACTTTCTCGATGGCGCGCCCAGTTGCTTGATGTTGGGCGACAATATCTTCTACGGGCACGATCTGAAGCCGTTGCTCGACAGCGCCATGGCGCGTCCCCATGGGGCGAGCGTGTTCGCCTACCATGTGCATGACCCTGAACGTTACGGCGTGGTGGATTTCGATGCCCAGGGGCGGGCTACGTCATTGGAGGAAAAACCGGCCGAGCCCAAGTCGCACTATGCCGTGACGGGCCTGTATTTCTACGACGGTGATGTGGTCGAGATGGCCGAGTCGCTGACTCCGTCCGCGCGTGGCGAGCTGGAAATCACCGATATCAACCGGCTATACCTCGAACGTGGCGATCTCAATGTGGAGATCATGGGGCGCGGTTTTGCCTGGCTGGATACCGGCACCCACGAGTCGCTGATGGAGGCGTCCAACTTCATCGCCACCATCGAACATCGCCAGGGGCTGAAGGCGTGCTGCCCTGAGGAAATTGCCTGGCGCCGAGGGTTGATCGACGATGAACGGCTGCTGGCATTGGCGGCGCCGTTGGCGAAGAGCGGCTATGGACAATATTTGCAGCGCCTGGTGAAGGAAGGGAGGCAACGCGCATGAAAACCATCGAAACATCGCTGCCGGAGGTCGTGATTCTCGAGCCGAAGGTGTTCGGCGACGAGCGGGGCTTCTTCATGGAAAGCTTCAACCGGCGTGCGTTCGAAGAGGCCACCGGTTGCGAGCGGGATTTCGTGCAGGATAACCACTCGCGCTCGCGCCAAGGGGTGCTGCGCGGGCTGCATTACCAGCTCGAGCAACCGCAAGGCAAACTGGTACGGGTCACCCATGGCCGGGTGTTCGATGTGGCGGTGGATTTGCGCCGTTCTTCCGCGCATTTCGGGCGTTGGGTTGGTGTGGAGCTGTCTGCGGAAAACCACCGTCAGTTGTGGGTGCCGGAGGGCTTTGGGCATGGTTTCGTGGTGCTTTCCGAGAGTGCCGACTTTCTGTACAAGACCACCGCTTATTACCATCCTGCCTCTGAGCGCAGCATTCGTTACGACGATCCCGAGTTGGCGATCGCTTGGCCGGATGTGCCGGGTCTGACACTGTCGGACAAGGACTTGGCCGGTGCAGCGTTTCACGAGGCGGAGGTGTTCGAATGAGTGAGCCAATACGCCCCGAATGGTTGTTGTTGGGTGCGGGGGGGCAGGTCGGGCGCGAGTTGTGTCGTGCCTTGCAGCCGCTGGGTCAGGGCGTTGCCTTGACTCGCGCGGAATGCGATCTGTCGGTCCCGGGGGCCGCCGAGGAGATGATTGCGCGTTACGAGCCCGGCATGGTCGTCAATGCAGCGGCCTATACAGCGGTCGACCGCGCCGAGGAAGAGCCGGCTCTGGCGCGCCGCATCAATGCCGAGGCGGTGGCGGAGATCGCCCAGGCCTGCGCTCGCCATGACATGCCGCTGGTACATTACTCGACGGATTACGTTTTCGATGGGTCGGGAGAGGCGCCGTTTGCGGAACATGATGCGACGGGGCCGCTGGGAGAATACGGCCGCTCCAAGCTGGCGGGAGAGCAGGCGATTGCCGATGCCGGGGGACGTTCCCTGGTGCTACGCACTAGCTGGGTGTATGCCGCCCATGGCCGCAACTTCGTTCGGACCATGCTGCGCTTGGCCGCCGAACGCGATCACCTGCGTATTATCGACGACCAGGTCGGCGCACCGACGTGGGCCGCGACGATTGCCGACGTCACGGCCCTGGCACTATTCGAATGGCGTCGCCAGGCATGGGATGCGCAACTGTCGGGTGTCTATCATCTGAGCGCGTCGGATAGCGTGAGTTGGTGCGGTTTCGCCCAGGCGATTTTCGAGGAGGCTGCGAATCTGGGGCTGCTGGAAGCGACGGCATTGCCCAGTGTTGAGGCGATTCCCTCCAGTGCGTATCCGCAGCCGGCACGTCGGCCTCTCAATTCGCGACTCTCGACCCAACGCCTGCAAACGGCCTTCGGTATCGCAATGCCGCACTGGCGTGAAGCCTTGCGCGTGTGCCTGACATCGATGCGGGCATGAGATGGGTCGCCATGAGCTGCGCTGGGGCGACGTCATGGCGAGGAAACATCCGGCAATGGGTTGGCGCCTGGGATTCGACATGCCCGGATACCGGCCGATTTAGCGGGTGTGCCTGCGACAATGGTGGAATATCGCGTTTCAAAGAGTAACGTTCGGCTTACGTCAGGTATACTATCGCCCCGTGAACCAAAGGGTATCGCCGGGTAGAGGCGATACATGCCGAATTTGCGCCGCTGGCTGCCCTTGGCTACCGCGCCAAGGAAGGTGTGACGGGCGTTGCCCACCGCCGATTACGATTATTCCCCATGATGCGCTTGAAGAGCCTCGGCGTTCGCTTGGTCATTGCGACGATTGTGCCCCTCCTGTTGGTTACGGTCATGCTGTATCCGATTTTTCGTACCCACCTGGAGACACGTCTCGACAGCAGTCGCCAGGGCGCGACGACGCTGTTGAACGCCGAACACGACGCTCTGCTGCACGATATGAACGAGAGCTTCAATCAGGTGCTGGCGGTGGCCGATCTGCCGATCCTGCGGCGCCATCTGCGTAACGTGCTTGCCGGGGATGAGGGGGAGGCTACGCTCGATCCTTTGGCCGCCATGCTCGAAACGTTGGCGACCCATTTCGGGCGCTATACGCGTCTGGTGCTCATCGACATGACCGGAGAAGAACTGCTCGAGGCTGGCTCGCGCATGCTGCCGTATCCGACAGGTATCCGATATGCTCAGTCGGGGGTTTTCCGCGGTACCGAGCGATTGCCGCCCCGGGGGCTCTACGTTTCCGCCCCCCGCCTCGGGGAGAGCCGCCGGGAGGGCAAGCTGGTCACTACGGCGGTGATCGATATCGCCACGCCGGTATTTGGTCAGGACGGCCAACGCCTGGGGATGCTGTTGTTTACCCTGGATTGGCATTACCTCACGGCGAGCCTTCCGCATGCCATCGACAGCGGTGAAGGAGTGCGGGCCGTTATGGTGGATGATCAGGGCAGATGGCTGCTGCCCAATACCGAGGCAGGGCTTCGCTTCGGCGATTCCCTCGCGGAGCGCTATCCCCACGTCTGGCACGATCTCTCTTCCCAACCGCAGGGCGAGATATTGCTCGATGACGACCTCTTGCAATTCCGCACGCAGGATATTCGTGCGGCTGCCGAGAGCAACAAGGTGGGCATGATCGTCACTCCGTCGGCGTCCCAACCCTGGCGGCTGGGGATCGTGGTGCCGCGCCCCAGCTTGGCCGGCCTGCTGGCGGAGAATCCCTGGCAAATCGCGGTGCTCGCGCTCATCTATCTGCTTTCGGTGATCGTGGGGGTGCTGTGGGTGCTCAGCCTGCATCGCCAACGTTACTTGCGTCGCCAAGCGATGGGATTTTCCCGCGAAGCTCAGCATCTCGCCAGGGAATCCCGGCAGTATGCCAGCGAGGTACAGGATCTCTATGAGAACGCGCCCTGTGGCTATCATTCGCTGGATCGCGATGGGCGTATCGTTAAGATCAACCGCACCGAGCTGGAGTGGTTGGGGTACCGGGCCGATGAAGTGATCGACAAACAGCATTATCGCGATTTCGTGACCCCCGGTACCCGCGCGGCGTTCGACAATGCATTCCAGGGCGTTCTGAGCGCGAGGCAGGAAGGGGCTGCGGAGTGTGTGCTCATGTGCCGTGATGGCACCCGGCTACCGGTAGCCATCCAAGCCACTGCCCAAGTCATTGAGGGGCAGTTTCAATATTCCCGTGCCACGGTATTCGATCTGAGCGAGCGCAAGCAGCTCGAGGCGCGCCTGGCCGAGCAGGCCATGGTCGATCCGTTGACTGGGTTGTGGAATCGACGTTACCTGAAGGGGCAGGCGGCCAAGGAATTAGCGCGGGCATGCCGTAGCGGAACGTCGCTGAGCCTGATCGTCATCGATCTGGATCACTTCAAGCGCATCAACGACACTCACGGCCATGATGTGGGCGATCTGATACTGCAGTCCTTCGCCGATACAGCGCGAGCGCAGTTGCGCGAAGGGGATACTCTGTGTCGCATGGGCGGCGAGGAGTTCATCGTCCTGTTGCCCGATACGGCTCCCGAGAAGGCCATGCAGGTTGCTGAGCGGCTGCGTCTGGCCATCTCGGCCACGCCAGCCGAGGTGGAGGCCGACGCCGTTGCGACAGGTCGCCTGGCCTACACTGCCTCGCTGGGGTTGGCGCGCGTCGCTCTCGATGAAGCGTCTCTGGAGCCGGCCATCAAGCGTGCCGACGAAGGCCTCTATGCGGCCAAGAACGCGGGGCGCAATCGCGTGCACTGGCACACCGGCTAGGCCGCTATCCACCAATGTCTAAAGGCGCGGTGACAGTGAATGCTGGATTCTATGTCGGACATAGAGGTAAATTTGTCCAACAAGGCAGGCGGAGCCGTTTATGCGCCCCTCTTCACTTTCCGGTACCACGGCACGACCCGATATCGCCGAGTCGTTGGCCCAGGCGATTTTCAGTGGCCGTTATGCACCCGGTGACTTGATCCCCCGCGAGCTGGATCTTTGTGAGACGTATGGCGTCAGCCGAAGCACGGTGCGTAGCGTCTTGCAAAATCTGGTTTCGGCAGGGCTTTTGGTACGTATTTCAGGTCAGGGTACACGTGTACGAGAGCTGACCCAGTGGCACATGCTCGATCCGCGAGTGACCGAGTGGATGGCGCGCTATGCCGAGCCCAACCCACGCTTCCAGCGTGAAATCTATGCCTTCCGTGTGGCCGTCGAACCTTTCGTAGCGTACCTGGCGGCAACCGCTGCCACGGCCACCGATCTGCTGGCCATCGAGCAGGCCTACGACGGCATGACGCGGAGTCTCGAGACGCCCGATCACTGTTGGGAAGGGCGCTCCCACGACGATTATGATGTGGCCTTCCACGAGGCGATTTTCGCCGCGACACACAACGTTGTGTGGACGCAGCTCAGTCATGTGCTGCGGCCCACGATCACGGTGCTGGTCCAGCGTTCCAACCAGAGCGCCGATGAGCTCGCCGACAGCATGGAGCGCCACCGCAAGGTGATGGAAGCGATTCGTCTGCGTCAGCCGGAACGGGCGCAAGCGTGTGCCTTGGCGGTCCTCGAGCGCACCGGGAAAGATCTGGGTATCGCCGAATCCCCGACGGACCTGCCTTCATTATCCCCACTTGGCGGCGCCACTCCCGACGGGCGCTGAGCGTGTCATCACTTTTGCATCGACAAGGAGACTTCTCGTGAAGATTACCCAGCTCAAGACCTGGCAAGTACCGCCGCGTTGGTTGTTCCTCAAGATCGAGACCGATGAGGGATGCTACGGCTGGGGCGAGCCGGTCGTGGAAGGACGCGCGGCCACCGTCGAGGCGGCAGTGCACGAACTCGCCGACTATCTGGTTGGCCAGGATCCGCACCGTATCGAATACCTTTGGGACACGATGTACCGTGCGGGTTTCTATCGTGGCGGTCCTATCCTGATGAGTGCCATCGCCGGGATCGATCAGGCGCTTTGGGATCTCAAGGGGCGCGATCTCGGTGTGCCCGTGTATCAGTTGCTGGGCGGCAAGGTGCGCGACAAGATGCGCATGTACGCCTGGACCGGCGGCGATCGACCCAGCGACGTGGGCGCAGGCGCCAAGGCCTTGGTCGAAAAGGGATTCACGGCGTTCAAGATGAACGGCACGCCTGAAATGCAGATCGTCGATTCGCACCGCAAGATCGACGAGGCCGTGGCGCGGGTCGCCGAAGCGCGCGAGGTGGTGGGCCCGGACGTGGGCATCGCCATCGACTTTCACGGGCGCGTGCATCGTCCCATGGCCAAGGTGCTGATGCGCGAGCTGGAGCCCTATCACCCGATGTTCGTCGAGGAGCCGGTGCTGCCCGAACATCTGCCTAGCCTCAAACATATTGCCACCGGGCTTGGTTATCCCATTGCCACCGGCGAACGGTTGCATACGCGCTACCAATTCCGGGACCTGCTGGCGGAGGGCATGGTGGATATCATCCAACCCGACCTCTCGCACTGCGGCGGCATCAGCGAGGGCATGAAGATCGCCTCGCTGGCGTCGTGCCACGATGTCGCACTGGCCCCGCATTGCCCGCTGGGGCCGTTGACGTTGGCCGCGTCGCTACACGTAGATGCGGTGAACCACAACGCGTTCATCCAGGAGCAGAGCATGGGCATCCACTACAATCGTGATAACGATGTGTTGGATTACCTGGTCGATAAGTCAGCGCTGACCATCACCGATGGCTTCTGCGCGATTCCCGAGGGCCCCGGCCTGGGGGTCGAGATTGATGAGGCCTTCGTCGAGGAGCGCGCCAAGGTCGGCCATCGCTGGCGCAACCCAGTGTGGACACATGACGACGGCTCCATCGCCGAGTGGTAATGGTGAGAGGGAACTTGTTCCCGATGATGGTCCCACCAGCTCCTGGCCTTGGTGGTCTTGTGGGGGAGGGGGCTTGTTCCCGATGATGGTCCCACCAGCTCCTGGCCTTGGTGGTTTTTGTGGGAGAGGCAGCTTGTTCCTGATGATGGTCCCACCAGCTCCTGGCCTTGGTGGTCTTGTGGGAGGGAACTTGTTCCCGACGGTACGCTCTCTAGGTGTGGTAAAGGAGGCTTTATGAACGAGACACAACGCGCCGCGCTCGATGCGGCACTCGAAGAGTTGCCACTGGTGGCGATTCTGCGTGGTATTCGCCCCGAGGAGATCGACAAGGTTTTCGATGAGTTGGTTGCAGCGGGGTTTCGCCTGATCGAGATTCCCCTCAACTCCCCCTTGCCATGGAAAAGCATCGAACGCGTCGCGGCACGTTGCCCTGAGCATGTGCTAGTGGGCGCCGGTACGGTGCTGGAAGCCGATGACACGGCCGAGCTGGCACGCCTGAACGCACCGTTGATGGTCACCCCCAACAGCGATCCCGAGGTGATCCGCGCCGGCGTCGAGCAGGGCCTGGCGCCGCTGGTCGGCTGCATGACGCCGAGCGAAGCGCTGAGCGCGGCGCGCGCCGGGGCCACGGCACTCAAGCTGTTCCCGGCTGGGCGTCTGGGCACCGGCTACTTCAAGGATATCAGTGCGATCCTGCCGCCCGAGCTTCCGGTATTCGCCGTCGGCGGTATCGACAAGAGCAACATGTCCGATTGGCATGGCGTGGGCATTCGTGGCTTCGGCTTTGGCAGCAATCTTTACCGTCCCGGGCGCAGTGCTGTCGAAGTGGGTGAAGTCGCACGCGAGCTCGTCGCCGAGTGGCGGCGGCTTGAAGAGCTCTACACCATGACCGAATTGTTCGAGCACGAGGGCGATCAATGAGCGCCGAGCAGCGACTGATCGTCATCGACTGGGGCACCAGCAATTTTCGGGCGTTTCTGGTCGACCGACAAAGCGGTGCCTGCCTCGAGTCGCGGCGTAGTGAGGCAGGTCTCAAGGCGCTGGAAACCACCGAGTTTCCGCATTACTGCCAAGCCCAGGTTGGCGACTGGCGCGAGGGCGGGCGTGTGCCGATCTATCTCGCGGGCATGGTGGGCTCCAAGCGCGGCTGGAGTGAAGCGCCGCAGCTCGACCTGCCCGTCTCGGGGCGCGATCTTGCCGCGCATGTGGTGGCCGCGCCAGGATTGGAAAACGCCTGGATTGTGCCCGGCGTGAAGCACGTCGATGATGCGCACTGCGACGTTATGCGCGGTGAGGAAGTCCAGGCTTTCGGCGCTCTTGCTCTGTCGGGTACCCCCAACGCTGATTGTTGCCTGCCGGGCACGCATAGCAAGTGGGCGCGACTGCACGATAACCGCCTGATCGCTTTCACCACCCTGATGACCGGCGAGCTTTATCACGCGGTACGCTTTCATACCTTGCCGGGCGAGCCTGCTCGTGATGAGGCGCCATTCGATGAAGATGCCTTTCGTCAGGGGCTAGCGCGTGCCCAAGGCGAGGACGGTGTGCTGCATGCGCTATTCGAGGCGCGCAGCCGGCATCTCTATCGTGGCCTGGCCGCCGAGCAAGTGGGCAGCTTCATCTCCGGCGTCTTGATCGGCGAGGAGGTGCGCGCCATGCGCGCCACGCGCCCCGATCTCGAGCGCTTGCTGTTGATCGGCGCCGAGGCTCTACGGCGTCCTTATACGCTGGCACTGGAAGCGGCTGGTCTCGAGGTCACACCGCTGGATAGCGACGCGGCGACGCTCGCCGGCTTGGCGATGATTGCCGAGCATCATCACGCTCAGTAACGCCTTCTGCTGATAATACCTTATGGTGATACGCCCCGTTGTAGTGCACAAGTTGCGCTACAACGGGGCGTTTTTGTGTCCAGATATCAGTCATGCACCGTGGCGGCGCGCACAGTTCCCCAGACACTCGGGTTTCTGGCGGAGTATGGCACGATCCGTGCTACCTTCATCGGAAACGTGCCGTTCAGCACGACCGTGCACGACGGTCCTGTGGCGCGTTCCTGAACATGTGAGGCGGTGCCAAGGGGAGAAGGCTCATGACGCAGTCGGTTTCGCATACGCCGTGGCTGGTGTTCACCGATTTGGATGGCACGTTACTCGACCACGACAGTTATACGTGGCAGCCCGCCGCCGCCTGGTTGGAACGGCTCGCCGAGGTCGGTGTTGCTGTAATTCCCACGACCAGCAAGACTCGCGAGGAGTTGCTGGCGCTGCGCGTTGAGCTAGGGCTCCAGGCAACCCCGTTCATCGCCGAGAATGGAGCTGTCATCGGGTTGCCGGCGCGATGGCAACATGCCCGGCTGGATCGTGACCCCGCCGCGCCGGATGGGTTGATCGTCAAGACGCCGTCGCTGGATATAGGGTTCATCCGCAGGCGGCTTGAGGTGTTGCGTGAGCGGCTGGGCGTGCGCTTTCGCAGCATGGCGGAATTGTCCCTCGATACGCTGTGCGAGTTGACCTCGCTGAGCGCCGACAAGGCGCGTCAGGCGCAGGCGCGCGAGGGCAGCGAGCCCTTGCTGTGGGACGACGACGAGTCGGCCTTGGAACGCTTTCGTCACGCTCTGGAAAGCGATGGCCTGCGTCTGACCCGGGGCGGGCGTTTCTGGCATGTCATGGGGGCAGTGGATAAAGGTCAGTCGGTGCGCTGGTTGATCGACCGCTACGCGGCGTTGCGTGGCACACGGCCCGCCAGTGTGGGGCTGGGCGACGGACCCAACGATATCAGCCTGCTCGAAGCGGTCGATCACCCGATACTGGTGCGCGGCAAACATGGTGCGACGGTCAACGTTGCCACCGAGGTGCCGCTCTTTCGCACCCGGCAGCCCGGCCCGGAAGGTTGGGCCGAGGGTATCGCCGACTGGTGGCAGACCTGCATGGATGCGACGTCCGGCGACAAGGCATCCCAGGAGGGCACGTCACGATGAGCGACTTCTATCAGAACGGTATTGTCACCACCTTTCATAATCTCACCCAGCGCCCGGTGGAGGCACTGGAAGCCGACTTGGTGCGGTTTTCCAAGCGCCGCCCGATGGGGCTGATCCTGCCCTCGCTGTTCTCCGAGCTCGAGGGGCCGGCGCTATCGAACATCGTCGACGAGCTAGCGCAGGTGCCCTACCTCTCGGAAATCGTGATCGGGCTGGATCGCGCCGACCGTGACCAGTTCCTGCGTGCCCGCGAATTCTTCTCGCACCTGCCGCAGCATCACCGCATCTTGTGGAACGACGGGCCGCGCCTATCGGCGCTGGATGCCGAGCTGAGCGCGCTCGATCTGGCGCCGCAGGAGCCCGGCAAGGGACGTAACGTGTGGTATTGCAGCGGTTACGTGCTGGCCTCCGCGCGCACGGAGGCGGTGGCACTGCACGATTGCGATATCGTGACCTATGACCGCGGCATGCTGGCACGCCTGCTGTATCCGGTCGCCAATCCGCAGTTCAACTACGAGTTTTGCAAGGGCTATTACTCGCGGGTGGCCGACGGCAAGCTCAACGGGCGTGTAGCGCGGCTGATGGTGACCCCGCTGATCCGTGCGCTGAAGATGGTCTTCGGGCCGCTACCGTACCTGGAGTATCTGGACAGCTATCGTTACCCGCTCTCGGGGGAGTTCTCGATGCGCGCCGATGTGCTCGACGGCATCCGCATTCCCAGCGACTGGGGGCTGGAGATCGGCGTGCTGTCGGAGGTTCATCGCAACCACTCGACCAAGCGGCTGTGCCAGGTGGACATCGCCGATGCCTACGATCACAAGCATCAGCCCGTCTCCCAGAACGACCCCAGCGGCGGCCTCAACCGCATGAGCCTGGACATCGCCAAGGCCATGTTCCGCAAGCTGGCGACACTGGGCGTGCCCATCCACTCCGAGACCTTCCGCACCATCAAGGCAACCTACTATCGCACCGCGCTGGATCTGATCGAGGCCTACGACAACGACGCGCGCATGAACGGTCTGTCGCTCGATCGTCACAGCGAGGAACAGGCCGTGGAGCTTTTCACCGCCAACATCCTCGAGGCGGGGGCGTCGTTTCTCGAATCGCCTCGCGACAAGCCGTTCATTCCCAGTTGGAACCGGGTAAGCGCGGCTATCCAAGACCTCAAGGAACGCATGTACGAGGCCGTGGAACTCGACAATCAGGGCCAGGTCTGACCCGCGAGGCATGCGTCAGATCGGGTTGTTGGCCAGCACCTTGCGCAAAAAGCGTTGCGTGCGTTCGTCCTGGGGGTTGGTGAAAAGCTCGTCGGGCGGGCCTTGTTCGATGATGCGGCCTTCGTCCATGAACACCACGCGGTCAGCGACTTCGCGGGCGAATTGCATCTCGTGGCTGACTACGATCATGGTCTGGCGCTCCAGGGCGAGGTGCTTCATCAGGGCAAGCACCTCGTCGACCCACTCCGGGTCGAGTGCGGACGTGGGCTCATCGAAGAGGATGACTTCCGCCTTGGCGGCCATCGCACGCCCGATGCCTACGCGTTGCTGTTGGCCGCCGGAGAGAGATGCCGGATATGCATTGGCCTTGTCGGCGAGACCGATGCGTTCGAGAATCTCGCGCCCTCGGGCATGTGCTTCTGCTTTGGAGAGGCCATCGACGACGATCATGCCTTCGCAGATGTTGTCCAGCGCGGTCTTGTTGGAGAACAAGGCGTAGTTCTGGAATACGAACGCCGTACGCCGGCGTAGCGCGAGAATCTCCCGGCGTGTGGCGTGCTTGGCATCGAGGCTGAGGTTGCCCACCGTGAGGCGCCCGGCGTCGGGCGTTTCAAGATAATTGATGCAGCGTAGAAGCGTCGACTTACCGGTGCCCGACGGGCCGATGACGACGATGATCTCGCCTTGCTCCAGCGTAAGGTCGATGTTCTCGAAGACGGTATGCGCGCCGAAGCGTTTGGTGATGCCGTTGAGTGCGATCATCGTTGATAGGCCCGATTGAGACGTTTTTCCAGCCGTCGCTGTAACCACGAAAGAATTTCCACTACCACCCAGTAGATGATTGCCGCCAACAAGAACGCTTCGAAATAGAGAAAGCTGCCTGCCGCCTCTTTCTGTGTGGCGCCCATCAGTTCCGTGACGCCTAGTGTGAAGGCCAGGGAGGTGGCCTTGATCATGTCGATGAAATAGTTCATGAGCGTCGGCGTGGCCACGCGCGTCGCCTGTGGCAGGACGATGCGACGCATCAGTTGCCCTTGGGTCATGCCGATGGACAGCGCTGCTTCCGTCTGGCTGCGGTCGACCCCGACGATGGCGGCGCGGATCGATTCCGCCATGTAGGCAGAAAAGTGCAGGGTCAGCCCCAGGATGGTGGCGGTGATGCCGTTGATCGCGACCAGGAAGGTCAGAATTTGCGGTAAACCGTAATAGAACAGGAACAGTTGCACCAGCAGCGGCGTGCCGCGAAAGAAGGAAATGAACAGCATGGCCAGGGCGTTGAGCCCTGGCATGCGCTGCACGCGTACGACGGCCAGCAGGCAGGCCAGTACCAGCGCCGCAACCATCCCGGCGCCGGCCATTTCCAATGTCAGCGGTAGATAGCCGAGTAAAATCGGCAACAACCCCAGCATGTAGTCGAGATCGAGAACGTGCATGATCGAGTCGCCTAAAAGCATACGACCGAGGCAAGCCCCGGCCGTTCAAATGAAGCGTGGTGTCACGGCGTGGTGATATCGGTACCGAACCACTTCTCTGAGATTTGCGTCAGCGTGCCGTTCTCGCGCAGGTCGGCGAGAGCGTCATCGACGCGATCGCGCAGGGCGCGTCCGTCTTCGTTGTCGCGGAAGGGCAGGGCGTTTTCGATACGCGAGAACGGCTGGCCGGCGAGCGCGAGCGGCAAGGGCTTGTCCTTGATCACCTGGGTAGCGCTGACCCGGTCCATGACGAAGGCGTCGGCGCGCCCCAGGGCGACATCCTGCTCGATGTTGGAGTCGTAGGTCTTGATGTCGATCTCGTCCGCGTAGGGCAGTTCGCGCAGCAACTGCTCGTAGTTGGAACCGAGGTTGACCGCTACCGTCTTGCCCTTGAGATCCTCGACTCCCTGGATGTCGTCGTTGCCCTTGCGCACCACGACCTGTGCGCCGTCATACACATAGGGCTTCGTGAAGGCGTACTTGGCCTTGCGCTCGGGGGTGATAGTGATCTGGTTGGCGATGGTATCGATGCGCCCGGAATCGAGCATGCCCGCCAGTCCCGAGAAACTCGCGGTGACGAACTCGATCTCGTCGCCGGTCTGTTCGCCCACGGCGTTCATGACGTCGACCTCGAAGCCTTTCAGCTCATCCTGCTCGACGAAGGTAAAGGGGTAATAACCGCCCGACATGCCGACCCGTAGGGTGTCGGCATGCGCGGTCACGGCGACCGCACTCAAGGCAAGGCCGGTCAGGGCATGTTTGGCGATTTGGCTCAGTGTCATGGTCGGCTCCTAACGGATAAGGCGAAGAACGCAATGCCGGAAACGACGAGTCTGGCACAGTGACGCGTCGTGCAACGGTGAGTGTAGCTTAAATAGTTCGATAGAGAATAATAGCCAAATTTTATATTCCTTTTTGTTTTTGTGCATCCCGCGGTACTTCCCGGTGCCATGTCGATCGTTATTGCTGGTGTTTATAGCGAGACAACATGTGTCGCGCCTTTATATAAAAAAAGGATATAACGTTAGAACATTAAATGCGTTATCCTGTTTATAACGTTCAAGCACTCGGGAGGCGATGACGGACGCAATGAAAACCTTTGCCTTATCACGCGGAAAGAGAACCGGCCAGCCGGACGTCGCGGGCTTTTTCGACCCGCGTACCTTCAGCATTCAGTATGTCGTCAGCGACCCGGCCACGCGGCACTGCGCGATCATCGATCCGGTGCTCGACTTCGATGAGAAGTCCGGCGCCACAGCGACGCTCCAGGCAGATGAGCTCTTGGCCTACATCGAGCGGAAAGGGCTCGCGGTCGACTGGATTCTGGATACCCATCCCCATGCGGATCACTTTTCCGCCGCGCGCTATCTACATGAAAAAACCGGCGCCCCTACCGCTATCGGCGGGCCGGTGACCCAAGTCCAGTCGTTGTGGAAGGAGATCTACAACTGGCCGGACCTGAAGGACGACGGCAGCCAGTGGGATCGTCTGTTCGACGACGGGGATACCTTTACGCTGGGCGAGATCGATTGCCACGTGATGCATTCCCCGGGCCATACGCTGGCCTCGATCACCTACGTGATCGGCGATGCCGCCTTCGTTCACGACACCCTGTTCCAGCCCGATTTCGGCACCGCCCGCGCCGACTTCCCCGGGGGAAGCGCCCATCAGCTGTGGCACTCGATCCAGGCGATCCTGGCGCTGCCCGACGAGACGCGCCTGTTCACCGGCCACGATTACATGCCCGACGGGCGCGAACCGCAGTGGGAAAGCACCGTGCGCGAGCAGCGTGAGCACAACAAGCATCGGCTCGGCGAGAGCAGCGAAGCCGAGTACGTCGAGCTGCGCAACCGCCGCGACAGCGAGCTGCCCATGCCGAAGCTGATCTTGCACGCGTTGCAGGTCAACATCCTCGGCGGGCGGCTTCCCGAGCCGGAGAGCAACGGCAAGCGCTATCTGAAGATACCGCTCAATGCGCTGGAAGGCGCGGCCTGGGAGTGAGATGCACCACAGGCCACGGCACGACTCAGATAACGAGGCTGGCTCGTCATGCATCAGTCGCGTCTTTCTGAGCACCTTCGGTGCCTGGGGCGAGCTGCATGGCTGTGGGGCGACGCCGCTGAGCCACCCCGGTATCGACGTGCCGTCTCCGGGCCTTCGGCGACAGCCGGTTGAGACAACTCTGGTGGCGACAACGCCACGAGGACACGAGATGGAAACGATGGGTTGGTTGCAAGGGGCATTGGGCGGCGTCCTGATCGGTCTTTCCGCCACACTCCTGATGGGGCTGCTGGGACGCATTGCCGGGATCAGCGGCATCCTCTCCGGGCTGATTTTCGAGCGCGGCGGGGACAGGCCCTGGCGACTGGCGTTCCTGCTGGGCCTCGTCTCCGGACCTGGACTGTTGATGCTGTCCGGCCTGGACTGGGGCAATGTGGCAGGCGACAGCGGGGCGACGGTCGGCGCTCCGGCGAGCGGGCTGACGACGATGCTGGTAGCTGGCCTGTTGGTCGGATTGGGCACGGGGCTGGGCAGCGGCTGCACCAGCGGGCACGGGGTCTGCGGATTGGCGCGTCTCTCGCCCCGCTCGGTGGCCGCGACGCTCGTCTTCGTGCTGGTCGCCATGCTGACGGTATTCGTTGCGCGGCACATGCTGGAGGGCTCGGCATGAAGGCACTGGCGGGTTATCTGGCAGGGCTGCTGTTCGGGCTTGGGCTGGCGATCAGCGGCATGACCGATCCGGCACGGGTCATCGGCTTCCTCGACGTGGCCGGCGACTGGGACTCGACCCTGGTCTTTGTGCTGGGTGGCGCCGTCGTGACGACCTTCTTGGGGTACCGACTGGTCTGGCGACGCTCCGCGCCATTGCTGGAGCCCCGCTTTCAGCTACCCACACGCAGTGATCTCGACGCTCGTTTGCTTGGTGGTGCGGCGCTTTTCGGCATCGGCTGGGGGCTTTCGGGGTACTGTCCTGGGCCGGCGGTCGCCTCGCTTCCGGGGCTGAGCTGGCCGCTGACGGTATTCGTCGTGACGTTGGTAGCGGGATGGTGGCTGTCCCGTCGCCTGACGCCGGGGGCTTGAACGAAGGAGCGTCCATGCACGTATTGCTCATCGAAGATGATGAACTGGTTGCGGCTGGTATTCGTGCGGGGCTGGAAAGTCATGGGTGGGCGGTCGATACCGTCGCCTCGATGGCAGCGGCGCGTCATGCCCTGCAGGTCGTGACGAGCGATATCGTGGTACTCGACCGTGGCCTTCGCGATGGCGATGGGTTGACGCTGGTCGAGGAATGGCGCGAGGCCGGCAAGCGCGTGCCGGTGCTGGTACTGACCGCCCGCGATGCCGTCAGCGACCGCATCGCGGGGCTCGATGCCGGTGCCGACGATTATCTGGTCAAGCCCTTCGATCTCGACGAACTGGTGGCGCGACTGCATGCGTTATTGCGGCGTGCGGGCGGCCGGGCCCATCCATGTATCGTGCATGGTGCGTTGCGGTTCGATCCCCAGGCGCGCCAGGTCACCTGGCGGGGGTGGCCCGTCACGCTTTCGCGGCGGGAACTGGTGCTGCTGGAGACCTTCCTGCAGTCGCCGGGCAGCGTGCTGAGCGCGAACCAACTGCGCGATAGCCTCTACGGCCTCGACGACGAGGTGGAGAGCAATGCGCTCAACGTCCACATTCATCATCTCCGCCGCAAAGTGGCCCCGGCCGTGATCGAGACGGTCCGGGGTCTCGGATACCGTCTCGGCACGCCCGAGGCCCTGGCGGGAACGGAGGCCTCGTCGGTGGCGTCGCGATGAGTCTCAAGATGCGCTTGCTGGTGATACTCGGCGTGACCTTGACGGCCACCTGGAGCCTGGCGGCGGCCTGGCTGTGGCGGGACCTCAACGACGAGGTGGAGCGCACGCTCGATCGGCGCCTCGCTCAGTCGGCGCACATGGTCGCCGGCCTGGTGGCGCGTCTGCCCGAAGACAGCTGGGAAGCCAGCGGCATGCAGCAGGCGTCCCTCGTGGCACCGCTCGAAGGGGTCGCCTGTCAGGTGAGCGATGCACAGGGCCGCGTACTGGCACGTACCCACACGGACATGACGGCGGTATTCGATGTCGATCAGCCGGGGTATGCGTATCGGCACCGGGCGGGACAGGACTGGCGCGTCTACACCCTGATGCACGACGGCGTGACCATCACTACCGCCGATCGCGTGACCGAACGGCGCGGCCTGATGCGCGATATTCTCGCGGTGGTCATCGTGCCTTTCGCCGTGGCGCTGCTCATCAGCGGCGTTGTGTTGTGGTGGGGAACCCGGCGTGCCTTGCGCCCGCTCGACGGGTGGTGCGAGGCGCTGGGTCGCCGGCACCGTGACGATCTCTCGCCGGTGGCGGCCGGCGGCCTGCCCCGTGAACTGCAGCCGTTGATCGCCACGCTCAATGCCTTGCTGGCGCGCATGCGTGCTGCCATTCAGCGCGAGCAGCGCTTCACCGATGCTGCCGCGCACGAGCTGCGGACACCGCTGACCGCCGTCAAGACGCACCTTCAGGTCGCGCGGCGCGTGGAGGGCGAGGCGACTCATCAGGCCGTGATGCATGCCGAGCAGGGAGCCCAGCGCTTGGCCGCCACGCTTGATCAATTGCTGGCCCTGGCGCGTATCGAGGGCGCCGGGGTGCAGCACGAGACAGACGGTGCGACAGTGGCCGATATCGTCCGTAGCGCCGTGCGCGATACGCAAAAGCCTGCTCGTATCGTCGTCCCGGCTAAACTCCCGGATGCGCGCGTGGGAGTGTCGCTGGAACTGGCCGCCACGGCGCTGCGTAACGTACTCGACAACGCGCTCCAGCATGGCCCGGTCGGTTTGCCGGTGACGTTGGACGTAGACTTGGCGCCGCATGAGACGAATGCCACCGCGTGGGTTGAGCTACGCGTGCACGACCAAGGGCCGGGAGTGCCCGATGAGGCGCTTGCTCATGTCACCGAGCGCTTTTGGCGGCATTCGGCTACGTCGGGTAGTGGTCTAGGGCTTGCGATCACGGCCGCGATTGCAGAACGTGCCAGTGGCGAACTGCAATTTCAGCACCCTGCAAGCGGTGGCTTCGAAGTGTGCATGAAGCTGCCACAGGTCTGATTTTCGTGTCACCTAATGCGGGTGATCAGGGGCGTGGCGAGCCCATGACGGCGCGCATTTTTTCCTCGTCTGGCATTCCCTGAGCAACCTCTAGCTTACCGTCCTGATGATAGACGATCGACGGTGTACCCCGAAGGTTCAGCTCGCGCATGAGGGTGTTGTTGTCCTGAACTTGCTGCTCGATATCGGCCGGTTGTGCGGACGGGGCCACCTCGTCGCCGCGATTGTGTGCCGTGAAGGCGGCGGTGGGATCGTCGGCGCCCAGCAGTGTGGCTGCCTTGGCGGGGCTATCCGACTTGAGAACACCAACCATGATGTGATGCAGCTGAACATCACCGGCCTCGACCCAGGGGCGTGCGGCGTCCCAGAAGCGTTTGCAGTATGGGCAGTTGGGGTCGGTGAAGACGTACACCGTGCGCGGGGCGTCGCTGATGCCGTCGAGGATCCAATGACTGTCCTCGAGGCGTTGCCACACGGCGGCGTTCTGCGGTCCCTTGACGAATTCGTCGAGCGGCTTGCTCGATAGGTTGTTGCCTTCGGCATCGACAAGGTTGCCGACGATGGCGTGCTGGCCGTTTTCGGTGACATAGATCGCCACCGGCTGGCCTTGCGCGCTAGCGGCGTAACCTGTCAGGCCATCGGGGGCCTCGAAGCGTTCGTGCACCGTCAATCCTTGATCGACGAGTGCTTCGACGGGTGCGGGCAGGTTCTCGGGCTGGCTCCAGGCGGGCGTGGCAGCCAAGGCGAGAGCACTGATGAGACCTAGGCGTATGGTGCATGCGATCAAAGACATGCGGATTCTCCTATTAAAGTGGAGTCAGGCGTGACAAGGCGTGTTTCAAGGTGGCTTGCGAGAGTTCGCCGAAATGCGTGTCGACCAGGCGGCCATCGGCGTCATAGAACAAGGTAGTGGGCATCGCTTTGACGCCTACGTGCTCTCCGAGCGCCAGCGTCTCGTCACGTAGCACGTTATCGAGATCGAGGGATTCGTTGTCCAGGTAGTGACGGATGACCTGGCGAGCCTCGCCCTGATTGACGAACACGAAGGTGACCTCGTCACGGCGCTGCTGCGTATCGGCGAGCAGCGGCATCTCGCGCCTGCAGGGTGGGCACCAACTGGCCCAGAGGTTTACTACCAAGGGCTGGTTGTCGTGCAGGGCAGGGAGGTCGACGGTAGTACCGTCGAGTGTTATCAGGCGCGTGTCGGGAAGCGTGCCATCGGTGGGGCTGAGCTGGCTCACGGTGACCGCTGCGATGCCCCAGCTTATGCCGCCTGCGAGCAAGGCAATACACAGGGCGCGACGCTGGAAAGGCGCGCGCCATAGTCGCCAACCACAGCAGACCAGGGCGGCAGCAAGCCCGCCCCACGGGTCGAAGCCACGGTCACGGATGTCGAGCATGGTCCACAAAGGATCGTAGGAACCCCAGTAGCGCACGATGAACACCAGGCGCGCGCCGAGCAGGGCAACGAAAACTAATGTAAAGAGGGTGTCGCTGACGCCGATGCGTCGTCGACGCCCGACCAAGGCGCCGGTGATGGTGGCGACGAGCAATGCGAAGACAAGCAGCAATTGGCCGAGGCTGACTGCCAGGGGACCTAGGGCCAGGCTGCGGTCGAGGACCGTCATGCCCCTTCCTTCGTCGCGGTTGCTGTATGTGTGGAGCCGAGGCGTTCAAGGAACTCTTCCGCACTCAATTCACCCACGATGCGGTTGTCTCGACGTTCGCGGCCATCGGCGCCGTAGAGCAGCAGGGTGGGTGGGCCGACCACGCCCAGTGCTTGCATGATGGCCTGGTCCGTAGAGTCGTTGTCGGTAACGTCGATGCGTATGAGTTGCACGTCTTCCAGAGCCGCTTGCACACGTGCATCGTCGAACACTTCTTCCTCGATGACCTCGCAACTGATGCACCAGTCGGCGGTGAATTCCACGAGTGTCTGACGTTGCTGTGCTGCTGCCTCCTCGAGACGCGCGTTCAACGCGTCGCGGTCGTCGATGGTCTCGAAGCTGAGTGTCGAGGATGTCTCAGTGCCATGCGGGCCGCCGCTGCCCGTGAAGTCTGCCAAGGGCCGCAACGGAGCATGTTGGCCTCCCGCCGCGCCGACGAGCATGAGAATTCCCCATACGCCGAGGATCGTGGCCAGGCTGCGTCCCAGCACCTTCAGCGCGTCGTGCAGTGCATGTGCCGTTGCCCAGGCGGCCTGGGCGAGGCCGATGAACAGAGCACCCCAGGCGGCCATCTCCAGCGCAGGGGGCAGGATGCGTGCCGCGAACCATATCGCCATGCCCAACAATACGAAGCCGAAGATAGCGCGTACGCGAGTCATCCACGCCCCGGGGCGCGGCAGAATTCGCGGCCCGAGCAGTCCTACTGCGAACAAGGGAGCGCCCATCCCCAGCCCCA
Source organism: Chromohalobacter canadensis (assembly GCF_029544075.1). Classification (GTDB taxonomy): domain Bacteria; phylum Pseudomonadota; class Gammaproteobacteria; order Pseudomonadales; family Halomonadaceae; genus Chromohalobacter; species Chromohalobacter canadensis_A. The sequence continues at coordinate 574,486 of NZ_JAJQJH010000001.1, forward strand.
ATGACCACAGGGCCAGACCGCCTTGCCAGGCGTTGCCGCTTTCGGCGATGTAAAGCAGGGCCCCGGCCAGCGGTGCCGTCATGCAGGGGCCGACCAGTAGTGCCGAGAGTACGCCCATGATGGCTGCGCCCTTGAGGCGTCCGCCGCGTTGGCGTTCCAGGCGCGCATCGAGCCGGGTACGTAAGCCTTGGGGTAACGTCAGATCGAACACGCCGAACATCGCCAGGGCTAGCAGCACGAAAAGCACGGCGAAGCTGGCGATGAAGATAGGCGCTTGGAACAGCATCTGAAGATTGGCCCCGGCCAGCGCCGCCGCGACACCTAGCGCTGCGTACGTCGTGGCCATGGGCAGGATGTAGGCGAGCGAAAGCGCGGCACCGTCACGCATGCGTGGCCGGCCATCACGGGTAGCACCGACGACGAGACTGGAAAGTATCGGCACCATGGGAAGCACGCAGGGCGTGAAGGTCAGCAGCAACCCCATGCCGAAGAAGGCCAGCAGCACCCAGCCCAGTCGCGCATCGGCCAGTTGAGATGCGAGGCGTTGGTCGTCGGCTTGAGCGGCGTCGGGAGTGGGCGAAGCGTCGCTCGAGTTTGCCGCATCATCGGTGCCGGGCTCGAAGGCAGTGTCACGCGCATGATCCGTGGTGTTGGCGCTATCCGCTTTGCTGCTGGCGGTGAGCGTGTCGGCATCGAAGGTTCGGTGCTGCGGCGGATAACACAGTCCGGCTTCGGCACAGCCTTGCCAAGTCAGCGTCACCTGCTCGGCATCGCCCAGCGCGGCACGCAATGCCACTTGATGATGGTAGACCTCTGAGCGACCGAAATAGTCGTCCTCGATGGTCTCGCCCTTAGGTAGCTCGATATCCACCGGGCCATCTTCGGTTTCGACGCTGAAGCGATGCCGATACAGGTAATACTCTGGCGCGATGTCCCACTCGGCGATGAGCGTGCCGTCATCGCGCGATACAGACAACGAGAAGGCCTGCTCGGCGGAGAGGAAGTCGTCTTGGCTGGCAAACGGCGATTCGGCGAGGGCCGGGGTGGCGAAGACGAGCATGAGCGCGGCCAGACAGGCTGCGAGCCCATGGCGCAGGGAGCGAAAATGGCATATTGGCCGGCGCGAAGCGTGAATCATGATAGTCCATACGGGTGACGAGATGGCGCCTAGCATAACGGCAGGGGATTAGCCGAGCATTAAGTGTCGAGATTTCGTGGTGCGGCGCTTGCCAAGCGAGCGGCAACGCGCTGAAGTGGTGTGATTGCAATCTGCAGGGGGGCGATATGACAACAGGCTGGAATAACTGGATATCACGACAACCACCGAGCACCACACCATCGCCTATCGACGACACGCCGCTCGCCGGGCAAGAAGAGGCCCAGTGGTTGCCACTGGCGCATGGCATCTACCGGGCGCTGTTCCAGTGGACGACGCCCAGTGCGCAGGGTGCCATGGCCAATGCCGGCCTGCTGCGCGCTGTGAGGGCGGTGAACCTGTTCGCGGCAGCCGACGTGCCGGCCGAGCGTCGCCACATGATCGTCCTCGTCTCAGGAGCAGCGACGCCGTGCCTTCTCGAGGATGCCGCCTATGCGCGTCATTACGGATTGCCGGACGCCTCGAACAATCCCAACCGCGTGTTGATCGAGGCGCTACAGCGCGAAGGCGTCGGCGTCATGGTGTGTCTGCAAGCCTGGCACGGTCAGGGATTTGCCCGCGATACCCTGCTGGCCGATATCGAGCTGGCGCAGTCTGGCATGACAGTGGGCATCGCGCTGCAGAACGCCGGCTTCGCGCTGGTGGCGGTTTAACGCTATCCCTATTGCCATACGCTCATTTCAAGACTCCCGTAAGGTGTTTGATGGCACCGAAGGTGGCGATGCCTACGCCGGTCATGGCCAACGAGCCGAGTACGTGCACGGCGATGCCCGATAATGCCATGAGGTAACGCCCGGCCTGCAGGTTAGTGAACATCTCGGCGGAAAAGGTCGAGAAGGTCGTCAACGCCCCCAAAAAGCCGGTCACCACGAATAGACGCCATTCGGGGGAGAGATGCGGCAACTGGGCGAAGAAGGCGATAGAAAGGCCGATCAACCAGGCGCCTAGCCAGTTGGCGGCCAAGGTTCCGGGGGGGATCGAGGGGAAAAGGGCGTTGAGCCATATTCCCAGTAGCCAGCGTAGGTTGGCGCCGAGCGCGGCACCGGCGCCGATCGCCACGATGGAAAACCACATGCGTTCAATTCCTCGCAATTGAGAATGATCAACGAGGTGGGCGTACGGGGGCGGCGAGGCTGAAAGAAATAACCGTGGATACCTGCGCACGACGCACCTCGAGTGCGTTGGCAGGCATCATTAGCACTGGCGAGAACGCGTCGGCGATGTGGTGCCGATGCCAGGCGGTTTATCGCGATGGGCGCCGTGTTTCGGACGCCGATGACGACGGGAGGAATGCCATCTCCACACTTACAGTAACCAGCACGGCGCGCATCGGCAAGCCTATGTCGGTGCGCCAGGCCGTTGCACCAGCCACAAGCTGCGATATGGGCGCAGTTCACGCGGGGCCTGCGCATCCCAGGGCGCATCGGCAAGCAGGTCGTACCAGCCGTCTTCGTCGAGGTCGGGCAAGGGCAGTGGCTGGCGTTTGTCAGTGACGTTGTAGACCGCGAGCAAGCGACGCCCATCGGCCAGCGGACCTCGCTGCACGGCGAACAGCGTCGGCGGTGTGTCGACGATGTGCTGCTCGACCTGGGGATGAAAGCAGGGCTCCTGGGCGCGCAGCTTGAGACGCCGGCGCAATGCCATGAACACCTCTCGCGTGGGCGTATTGCGGCTATCGAGAAGTTCGTCGAGGGCTTCCTTCTGCCAGCGCCGACGGTTGATGGTACGCAACTGTCCGCTGCGCTCGACGCCTTCGTGGTCATTGAGCGTGGCGGTCAGGCAGTGGAAATAGATGCCCGGCACGCCCTGCAGCGCGAGCATCAAGTGCTGGCTGCACAGAAAACGTTCCACCTGCCAGGGGTCGGCGCCGCGACGTGTGCCACGTAGCGCATCGAAGTAGGTAATGTTGACCTCGTAGGGCGTGTCCTTGCCATCGGCATTGGCCTTCATGCTCACATACCCACCGAAGCGGTGCATGAGCTCGAGCATGGCATTGATCTCGTGGGGCGGTAACAGCCCTTCCAGCGCGCGTACGCCGATCCCGTCGTGGCTGGCGGTAAAGTTGAAATAGGTGCAGCCGGGCGGCAACGCGGGGAGGCTGCGTGCCCAGGCTTCCAGCGCCGTGGCATCGCCGCTGGTGAGCGTGTGCACCAACAGTGGCGGCAGCGTGAACTGATAGATCATGTGCGCTTCGTCGGGGCGCGCGGGCGCGTTCGACGTGGTGGTATCGTCGAGGCGTTCGAGGCCGAAGTAGCTCATGTTCTCGCGGTGCGGCACGTTGGTTTCGGTGATCAGCAGCGTGCCGGGGGCGAGGTGGTCGAGCACGGCGCGTAGCAGCCGGACCACGGCATGGGTTTCCGGTAGGTGGATGCACGAAGTGCCGACTTCCTTCCACAGGTAGGCGATGGCGTCGAGGCGGATGATGCGCGCGCCTTGCTCCACGTAGTAGAGCATGATGCCGATGAACTCGATGAGCACATCGGGATTGGCGAAGTTGAGATCGATCTGGTCCTCGGAAAATGTCGCCCACAGATAACGTGTCCCGCGGCGCGTGGAAACCGGCACCAACAGCGGCGAGCTGCGTGGCCGGGTGACATCCGACAGGTCGGTGTTCGGGTCCATTTCGATGAAGTAGTCACGGCCCGGCTGGGTGCCAGCGAGGTAGTCGACGAACCACAGCGATTCCCGCGAGACGTGATTGATGACCAGGTCGACCATCAAATCGCCGTGGCGTGTCAGTCGGCGGATGTCTTCCCAGTCGCCTAGTGCGGGGTTGACCTCGCGATAATGGATCACCGAGAAGCCATCGTCGCTGCTCCAGGGGAAGAAAGGCAGCACGTGAACGCCGCTGAAGGTGTCCGCGAGGCGCGTCTCGAGAAACTCGTCGAGCACTTGCAGTGGTGGCCGCTCGCCGTCGAGCAATAGATCGCCGTAGGTGATCAGTAACTGGTCGCGTTCGCTCCATAATGGACGCGAGCGTTCGGGAATGGCACCACGTTGGTGCGATATAAGGCGCTGCAGGCGGCGTAATACTTCATCGGCGCGCGGTCCGTAAATCTCGTCCAAGCGTGCCTTGGCGCGCGTGGTGAAAGCGGCTTCATCGAGTTCGGTCTGCGGGGCTGGGGGGGTAGGGTGGGGCATCGATGGTCCTCGTGAGAATCGGTGGCTCGCACGTCGACATTATCGTTGCTGTTGCAGGAGTCGTGCCATGCGCGACACGCCGGCGGATGGCCGGCGTGTACGGACGCGGCAAGGGTCATTTCTTCACGATGCGGTAAAGCCCCAGGAGGATGATGGCGCCGAGTACGGCGATGACGAAACTGCCGAGGTTGAAGCCATCCACCGAGCCGAATCCCAGCGCGGTGCCGACCCAGCCCCCAACAATGGCCCCGAGGATCCCGATGATCATGGTAATGATCATGCCGCCGGGATCGCGCCCCGGCATGATCAATTTGGCGACAATACCGGCCAGCAGACCGAATACGATCCATGCGATGATGCCCATTGGCTTTATCTCCTAGGCGGTTCCTTGAAAGCATGCTGGGCGAGCGCGGAAACGCAAGCAGCCTCATGAGCTTGGCTGGCCTGGCGGCAGTGCGCAAGCGAGTTTCCGCGCGGCGCGGGGAAAGGCTACAATGTCGGTCAATCTCAATGACAACGACTCATTCTCGATACTCAACCGCGGACGCGCCACGATGCACTGCCCCTTTTGTGGAAAGTATGACACCAAGGTGACCGATTCGCGCCTCGTGGCCGAGGGGGATCAGGTGCGTCGGCGTCGCCAGTGCAATGACTGCGGCGAACGCTTCACTACCTACGAGACGGCGGAGCTGGTCATGCCCCGTGTCATCAAGGGCGACGGCTCGCGGGAGACCTTCGATGAGCGCAAGTTGCGCGCCGGCATGTTACGCGCATTGGAAAAACGCCCGGTCAGTGCCGAATCCATCGAGGCGGCGGTCGAGCGTATCCGTCAGCGTCTGCGTGCCCGTGGTGAGCGTGAATTGGAGGCGCGCGAGATCGGCGAGGAGGTCATGCGTTCGCTGAAACGGCTCGATCAAGTCGCCTACATCCGCTTCGCCTCCGTCTATCGACGCTTCCAGGACCTCGACGAGTTTCGCGCCGAAATCGACCGCTTGGCGCAAGAGCCCAGCTTTGTGCCCGATGATAACGATCAGCGCTGACCTCGATACGTACCGACGCGAATCGCTCAAGAAGTGATCCATGAGGAGTGGCCCATGACACAGGACGCCGCCGTGCCGGCGCTATCTCACGAAGTGTGCATGGCGCGCGCGCTGCAACTCGCCCGACGAGGCTGCTATACCACCCATCCCAATCCGCGCGTCGGCTGCGTCGTGGTCAATGGGGGGCGAATCGTCGGTGAGGGGTATCACGCCTACGCCGGTGGCCCGCATGCCGAGGTTCACGCCTTGCGAGCCGCTGACGAGGCGGCGCGAGGCGCCACGGCCTATGTCACTTTGGAACCTTGTTCGCATCATGGTCGCACACCGCCTTGTGCCCGGGCGTTGATCGACGCCGGCGTTCACCGTGTCGTCATCGCCATGGTCGATCCCAATCCGCAGGTGGCTGGGCGTGGTGTGGCAATGCTGCGTGAGGCAGGCATCGAGGTTGAGGTGGGTTGCCTGGAGGCCGATGCCGAGGCGCTCAATATCGGTTTCGTGAAGCGCATGCGCGAGGGGATGCCGTTCGTACGCCTTAAGATGGCGATGAGCCTGGACGGTCGCACCGCCATGGCCAGCGGGGAGTCGCAATGGATCACTGGAGGGAGCGCGCGTACCGAGGTGCAACGCTTGCGGGCGCGCTCGAGCGCAGTGATGACTGGGGTCGATTCGGTCATTTTCGATAATTCGCGCCTTACGGTGCGTCCCGCGCAGCTCGAGCTGGACGAGGGTGAAGCGATCGCCGAGCACCAGCCCCTGCGCGTCGTGGTCGACTCGCGGCTGCGCTTGCCGGTGGCAGCGGCGTGTTTGCGTGAACCGGGGCGTACTTTAGTAGCGACCGTCTCGTCGGATGAGGCGCGCCGCGCGACGTTGGAACAGGCCGGCGCCGAGGTGCTCGTCCTGCCCGAGGCGGCTGAAGGGCGCGTCGATCTACGCGCCCTGCTGGCGCACCTGGCGGAGTGGGAACAATGCAACGAGGTGCTTCTCGAAACCGGCGCGACACTGGCCGGTGCCATGCTTGATATCGGCGCTATCGATGAGATGCACCTGTTCGTGGCACCGACGCTGTTGGGTGGTGAGGCACGTCCGCTGTTCGCGTTGCCGGGACTCGAGTACATGGCGCAGCAGCGTCCGTTGCACATCGACGACATTCGTGCCGTCGGCCGTGACTGGCGCATCGTCGCGCGACCCGTGGCGTCAAAATCCGCAGCGTCCGACAGCGCCTGAAGCGGCAATCGCATGTATGCTGCCACTGGCGCACAAGCGCGCTTGCAGGTACTCTGGGCGCCGACCTGACTGGGAGTCGAAGAGCGACGACGCCTGCGTCGTGACACCACGACACATCATTATGACGGCGCCGACGACAAGACCGTATCGGCGTACGAGACGAGCATCGGAGACATCATGGCGCTTTCATCCAAACAGGGCTTGGCCTCCATCGAAGCCATTGTCGAAGACATTCGTCAGGGCAAGATGGTCATACTCATGGATGATGAGGATCGCGAGAACGAAGGCGATATCATCATGGCCGCCGAGTGCGTCGAGGCCGAGCATATCAATTTCATGGCTCGCCACGCACGGGGCTTGATTTGCCTGCCGATGACGCGTGAGCGCTGCAAGCGTCTCGAGTTGCCGCTGATGGTCCGCGATAACGGTTCCGGTTTCGGCACTAAGTTCACCGTTTCCATCGAAGCCGCACGCGGTGTCTCCACGGGTATTTCCGCTTCCGATCGCGCGCGCACCGTGCGCGCCGCTGCGGCACGTGATGCCGTTGCGGAGGACATCGTCCAGCCCGGGCATATCTTCCCGCTGATGGCCGAGCCGGGCGGCGTGCTGCGCCGCGCCGGACATACCGAAGCCGCTTGCGATCTGTCGGCCATGGCCGGGTTCGAGGCCAGCGGTGTGATCTGCGAGGTGATGAACGACGACGGCAGCATGGCGCGCCGCGACGAGTTGGAGCGCTTCGCCGTCGAGCACGGCATCAAGGTCGGCACGATCGCCGACCTGATCCACTATCGCATCCATCACGAGCGCACTGTCGAGGAAGTAGAGCGCACGGTCGTCGACACCGCGTTCGGTGAGTTGACGCTACATGTCTTCCACGATCGTATTCAGAACGCTCATCATCTGGCGCTGGTGAAAGGCGTGCCACACAACGAGACGCCGACCACCGTGCGCGTGCATATTGCCGATACGCTGCGGGATCTGTTGATGCTGAGCAAGCCGGAGAGCCACAGTTGGACGGCGTCCAGCGCCTTGGCGCAGATCGCCGAAGCCGAGGCTGGGGTCTTCGTGCTGCTTGACGACGGCCGACCGCGCCTCGACCTCAAGGATCAGCTCGATGTGCTGCTGTCGCGCAAGCCGGCGCCGCGTTCCAGCGCCTCCGATGGGGCCGGTAACTATCTGACCATCGGTACCGGGTCGCAGATTCTGCGCCAATTGGGCGTCGGGCAAATGCGCCTTTTGAGCTCGCCGTGGAAGTTTTCCGCGTTGTCCGGCTTCGATCTTGAGGTCGTCGAGCGCGTGGGTGGCGATACCCCCGAGAGCGACCAGCCGGTAGAATAAGTCTTTCATTCATCCGACCGCCGGGCCGTAGAGGCACCGGCGGCCGCGTGTGCCGGTGAAGAAATGTGCTCCTCGGCGGTGGTGATACCATGCGCCATGTTGAAGTAAGTGATCGCTTCACTGGCATGCACTGACACAGCTGATATATCGTGCGCGAAGTGTCGCGCATTCAGACCCGGGATTTGACAATGCAACCGATCTCTCAAGTCGAGGGTGGCTACACCGATGTCGATGGCCGTTATGTCATCGTCGTGGGCCGCTTCAATCATCACGTGGTCGATAGCCTGGTGGAAGGGGCGGTGGATAGCCTCGTTCGGCATGGCGTGGACGAAGAAAACGTCGATATCATCCATGTGCCTGGCGCCTGGGAACTGCCATTGGCCGTCAAGCGGGCCGTGCAGGTGCTCAAACCTCATGCCGTCATTGCCCTAGGGGCGGTGATTCGCGGAGGGACGCCACATTTCGACTACGTGGCGGGCAATTGCAACAGTGCCATGAGTAGCCTGCAGCTAGAGCTGAACACTCCCATCGCCAACGGGGTGCTGACCGTCGACTCCATCGACCAGGCCATCGAGCGCGCCGGCACCAAGGCCGGTAACAAAGGTGCCGAGGCGGCGATGGCAGCGATGGAAATGGTCTCGCTGTTCAAACGCATGGGGGGAGAAGCATGAGCCAATCGCCCCGTGATGCGACCCCGGCCCAGCAAGCGCGCCGTGCGGCGCGTGAGTTGGCGGTGCAGGGTCTCTACCAATGGCAGATGACCGGCAAGTCGATCACGGCGGTGGAGTCGGAGTTTCGCTCGCAAATCGCCGATGAAGATCTCGAGGATCATGAAAACTGGCACAAGGTCATGGGCATTGCCGATTTGGCGCTGTTTCATGAGCTGTTGCACAACGTGGCCGGTGACCGCGAAGCCATCGACAAAACCATCGCACCGCTGCTCGACCGCCGCCTTGAGGACCTTGACCGGATCGAGCTGGCGATTCTCCGGCTGGGCGCCTATGAGCTCAAGTATCGCCTCGAGGTGCCGTATCGTGTGGTGATCAATGAAGGCATCGAATTGGCCAAGGGTTTTGGGGCCACCGATGGCCACAAGTACGTCAACGGTATTCTCGACAAGCTGGCGAGCCGCTTGCGGAGTACTGAGGTCGCTGCGCGTCGTCGTTGACATGTTGGGTGAATTCGACATCATCGCGCGTTATTTCGCGACGCCCGATCAGTCCCTGCCAATCACCGGTATTACGCTGGGGCCCGGCGACGACTGCGCGCTGCTGAGCCCCGCCGCTGGGACCGAGCTTGCCATGAGCGTGGACACCTCGGTGGCCGACGTGCATTTCCCCGGCGATGCGCCGCCCGAGGCGATCGGGCATCGTGCACTGGCGGTGGCGCTTTCCGATCTGGCGGCGATGGGGGCGCGACCGCGCGGCTGCCTGATGGCTCTGACGCTGACGCATGGCGAGCCCGCGTGGCTGGAGCGGTTCGCTCAAGGGTTTCGTGATCTTGGCCGACGTATGTCGGCGCCCTTGATCGGCGGTGACGTCACGCGTGGCACGCTATCCATCGCTGTCACGGTGATCGGCGATGTGCCGGTGGGTCAGGCGCTGCGGCGGAGTGGCGCGATGCCAGGAGAGCGCCTGGCGGTGACCGGTGCGCTAGGTGGCGGCCACGGTGGTCTGCGCATGTGGCAGGCCGGAGGCCATGACCTTGCGGATCCGTTGTTGGCTGCCTATTTGAGGCCAACGCCACAGCTCGAGGCGGGTCGTGCACTGCGGGGGCTGGCCTCGGCGGCACTGGATATCTCCGATGGCCTGCTGGCCGATCTCGGGCATCTATGTCACGCCTCGGGTGTCGGTGCCAGCCTCGACCCGGCGTGTATTCCTCTTGCGCCGACGCTGGAAATGACGCTGGGTAGCGAAGGCGCCTTGCATGCCGCGCTGAACGGAGGAGACGATTACCAGCTTCTAGTCAGCGTGCCTGACACGGCCTGGGAAGACGCCCAGCGGCGCTGTGCCGACTGTGATGTCACGCTGACCGAGATCGGACGCATAGTCGCTGAGCCCGGTATCAGAGGGATTCCCGAGACATTGAAGGGCGCAGGATGGCAGCATTTTACGGGAGACGGGCCATGAATCGCTCACCGCGCAGCGTCTGGCGCCGCCCGACCCATTTTCTGGCATTTGGCTTGGGCAGCGGGGCGATTCCTTTCGCGCCGGGCACTTTCGGTACATTGGCCGCAATCCCGTTCTATTGGCTGCTGTCGGGACTACCTATCGATTGGTACCTGGGACTGGTGGGTGTGGCTTCGATCTTGGGCATCTGGTTGTGCGAAAAGACCTCGCGTGACTTGGGCGTTCACGATCATTCCGGCATCGTCTGGGACGAGTTCGTCGGTTATTGGCTGACCATGGCGGCGGTTCCCTTTTCGTGGGAAGCGGCGCTGTGGGGCTTCGTGGTGTTTCGCATGTTCGACATCATCAAGCCATGGCCGATCCGCTGGGTAGACCGTCACGTGGCTGGGGGCTTCGGGATCATGTTCGATGATGTCCTTGCTGGCGTGTATGCCTGGAGCACCATGCATCTATGGTTCTGGCTGCATTAGCGCTTCTACACGTTCTGTGGCCGTACATGAAAAGCGCCTCGATCTACCGGATCGAGGCGTTTTTCATGCGAGTGGTGCGTGTGCGTGGTGCTTGTTTTTATGCCACCGGCGCCGTGGCGGGTTGAGCATCGGCGAGCTTGAGCGTGGTATGCGTGCGGTGACGCACGTCGCGAAGTAGGTCACCGTGATCCGCCAGCGTGTCGGCGCGTGCGGGCACGAGCTCGTGCAGGCGCTGCTGCCAGGCATCACTGGCAAATTTCTCGGGGAAGCACTGTTCGACGAGATTGATCATGATCGAAGCGGCCGTGGAGGCGCCCGGCGAGGCGCCGAGAAGCGCCGCGAGCGAACCGTCGCTGGCAGCAACGACCTCGGTGCCGAATTGCAGCACGCCGCCTTTTTCCGGGTCCTTCTTGATGACCTGAACGCGCTGGCCGGCGATCTCGAGGCGCCAATCTTCGCTCTCCGCCTTGGGATAGAAGGCGCGCAGTTCGTCGACGCGCTGCTCATGGGAGAGCCGTACCTGATCAAGAAGGTACTTGACCAGGCTAAAGTTATCGCGCGCGACCGAGAGCATCGAGGTCACGTTGGACGAGCGCACAGACTTGACCAGGTCCATCACCGAGCCGGTTTTCAGGAACTTGGTGGTGAAGCCGGCAAAGGGGCCGAACAGCAGCGAGGGGGTGCCATCGACATTGCGCGTATCCAGATGGGGTACCGACATCGGCGGCGCGCCGATGGGGGCCTTGCTGTAGACCTTGGCGTGATGCCGGGAAACGATCTCGGGCTTATCGCAACGTAACCACTGGCCGCTGACCGGAAAGCCTGCGTAGCCCTTACCTTCGGGGATGCCGCTTTTCTGCAGCAGATGCAGTGAGGCACCGCCAGCGCCCAGGAAAACGAAGCGCGCACGCAGCGTGCGCTTGGTGTTGTCGTGGCCTGCGACCTTGAGGGTCCAGCTGCCATCGTCGTTGCGGTCTAGATCCTCGACCGTCTGGCCCGTGGTGATGCGTACCTGCTCGTCGGGCTCTTCCTCGAGTCGGGCGAGGAGTTGGTGAGTCAAGGCGCCGAAGTCGACATCGGTGCCGCCAGCAACGCGCGTCGCGGCCAACGGCTCATCGCCCTCTCGTCCATCCAATAATAACGGCGCCCATTGGTCGATGACGCTGCGCTCCTCGGTGTATTCCATCCCCTCGAAGCACGGATGTTCGCGCATGGCATGGTAGCGGTCGCGCAGGAAGCGCACGTCGTCCGCGCCGCGCACGAAACTCATGTGCGGTACCGGATGCACGAAGCGCGCCGGATCGCCGAGGTTGCCCTTTTCGACCAAGTAGCTCCATAGCTGCTTGGATTCCTCGAACAAGGTGTTCGTGTGGATGGCCTTGTCGAGCACGATCGAGCCGTCCTCGGCGCGGGGCGTATAGTTGAGTTCGCACAAGCCGGCGTGGCCGGTGCCGGCGTTGTTCCAGGCAAACGAGCTTTCGCTGGCAGTGGTATCGAGGCGCTCGATAATCTCGATGCGTGCCTCCGGCTCCAGCTCGTGAAGCAGTGTCGCGAGCGTGGCGCTCATCACGCCTGCACCCACGAGTACGATGTCTACTGACTCATCCATATGCGTGCCAACCATTCACATAGCCCTTGAGAAGGTGCGTCGGTCAGCCGGTGAACGGCGTCTCGAACTGCGACCGGCGCGATGGAATTATGCGCTGTATTATAACGCTTTTAACGCGAAAATACTGCCTCCCCAAGCCCGACATTATGACTAGTGACAAAGCCATAAGGGATCCCTTTGGCGTCTATAAATGCGCTGCTTGGTCGGTGCATTCTCAGTCGCGCAGGCTGATGATGCGCCAGCCGCGTTGCTCGGCGGCCTCGCGCAGGGCATCGTCGGGATCGACGGCGACGGGGTGGTCGACGCGCTCGAGGAGCGGCAGGTCGTTGTGCGAGTCGCTATAGAACCAGGCGCCGTCGAGAGTGGCGTCTTGCTCGGCGAGCCAAGCGTCCAGGCACGTCACCTTGCCTTCGCGGAAACTCGGGGTGCCTACCACGCGCCCCGTGTAGTGGCCGGCCTCGATCTCGGGTTCGACGGCGATCAGGTCATCCACGCCCAGGCGTTCGGCGATGGGACCGGTGATGAAGCGGTTGGTGGCGGTGATGATCAATAGCCGATTGCCTTTGGCGCGGTGGCGTGCCAGTAGTTCTTCTCCGCGCGTCAGGATGTGCGGCTCGATCTTGCTGGCCATGAACTGTTGATGCCAGGCGGCCAGTTGCTCCGGCGTGTTTTCGGCCAATGGCTGTAGCGCCAGGGCCAGGTACGCCATGATGTCGAGATCGCCGCTCTGGTAATCTTGGTAGAAGCGCTCGTTGGCGTCGCGATAGGTCGTTGCGTCGACGGCGCCCTGCTCGATGAGGAACTCGCCCCAGGCATGGTCGCTGTCGAGGTCCAGTAGTGTATTGTCGAGATCGAAGATCGCCAGGCTCAAGGAGGACTCCTTGCATCGTGCTGGGTGAACAGGAAGATTGCGGCGTAAAAGGAGATGGATTATCGCAGAGTTACCGAATGTTGCCCACCACAAGGCGTATTGATGCGCTTTCTGGCTTTGTGGAAGAATGGCCTCAACGAAGATTCATTAAGGTGATGTCCGTGATCGACGCTGACGGCTTCAGGCCCAACGTTGGCATCATCATTGCCAACCGCAGCGGACAGCTGCTCTGGGCGCGTCGTGTGGGACAGAATGCGTGGCAATTTCCGCAAGGAGGAATCAAGGCGCATGAGACACCGGAACAGGCATTGTATCGGGAGCTCGAGGAAGAGATCGGCTTGACGCCGGAGGATGTCGAGATCTTGGCCTGTACGCGCGGATGGCTGCGCTACCGTCTCCCACGACGCATGGTGAGAACGCATTCGAGGCCGATATGTATCGGCCAGAAACAGAAGTGGTTCCTGCTCAAGATCCGGTGTCGGGATAGCCGAGTTTGCGTGGATTCCACTCCCAAGCCGGAATTCGATGGCTGGCGTTGGGTCAGTTATTGGTATCCACTGGGACAGGTCGTGCCCTTCAAACGCGAAGTCTATCGCCGCGCTCTGCGTGAATTGGCGCCGCGCGTTCACCGTTTGGCGAACGAAGAGGGACCTTGCTAGGTGCTACTCGAGATATAGCCACCGAGGGTTGATATTGCGGGGTGCGCCGAGATGCCCTGCATTCGCCTTGAGACCAACCGTCGCACGCGTGTCGTGACGACAACAAGAAGAAATACCCATGCTCGATGTTCTCCGACGCATCATTCAGGAAGTCAACGGCGCGCGTAGCTTGGAAGCCGCGCTGGCGACCATGGTGCGCCGAATTCGCAAGGCCATGCGCACCGATGTGTGCTCCATCTACCTGTTCGACGCGGAGCGCGAACGCCTAGTGCTCATGGATACGCTGGGCTTGCACAGCGAAGCGGTGGGGCAGGTGAGCATGGGGCTTGGCGAGGGGTTGGTCGGGTTAGTAGGGCAACGCGAAGAACCGCTCAATCTTGAGGACGCGCCTTCGCACCCGTATTTCCGCTATTTCGCCGAGACGGGCGAGGAACGTTTCTCGAGCTTCCTCGGCGTGCCGATCATTCACCAGCGCCGCATGCTCGGAGTATTGGTCGTTCAGCAGCAGGCCATGCGGCGTTTCGATGAAGGCGATGAGGCGTTTCTCATTACCATGGCCGCGCAGTTGGCCGGTGTGCTGGCGCATGCCATGGCGACAGGGACGCTGACCCGGCCGGCCCAAGCCGATGGCCAGGCGATGTTTTCGGGGGTCGCAGCATCGCCCGGCATGGCGTCGGGAGAGCTGGTGGTGCTGATGCCGCCGGCGGATCTCAACAGTGTGCCGGACCTGATTCCCACAGATATCGAGGCCGAGATCACCCGCCTGAACGAAGCGATCGCCAATGTTCGCAAGGAAATCGGCGTCGCGGCGGCACGCTTGGTCAAGCGTATCTCGGCGCAGGAAGTGGCCCTGTTCGATGCCTACCAGCAGATGCTGGGCGATGCGGCGCTGGGGCAAGAGGTCGAGAAGCGCATCCGTGAAGGGCAGTGGGCGCCCGGCGCCTTGGCCGATGTGGTCAAGCGTCATGTCCAGTATCTCGAGCGCGTCGATGATAATTACTTGCGCGAGCGAGCCGCCGACATCCGCGATCTGGGGCGCCGTGTGCTTGCCCATTTGCAAGAAGACAGCCCACGCACGCCGGACACGTTCCCCGAGAAGACCATCCTGATCGGCGATGAATTGAGTGCAGCATCACTGGGTGAGGTGCCACGCGACAAGTTGGTAGGGCTGGTATCGATTCGCGGCTCGAGCACCTCGCATGTCGCTATTCTGGCGCGCGCGATGGGCATTCCCACTGTGCTGGGGATGGTTGATTTACCCTTGCCGAGGCTCAATGGCGCCCGGGCGATTCTCGACGGCCATCGCGGTCGGTTGTTCGTGCGCCCCGATGCCGAGCGCGAGCACCATTACGAGACCTTGATCGCCGAGGAGAAGGCCCTCAGCGAGGTCCTCGAGCATGAGCAGGACCGCCCTAGCGAAACCTCCGACGGGTACTACATGCCCTTGATGGTCAACACTGGGCTAGCCGTGGAGGCCGTGGCGTCCCTCAAGTCACGGGTCGGTGGCGTAGGCCTGTATCGCACTGAAGTGCCGTTCATGATGAACGAGCGCTTCCCCAGCGAGCAGGAACAGACACGGCTTTACCACGAGCAGCTCGAGAGTTTCGCGCCGTTGCCGGTGGTGATGCGCACGCTAGATATCGGTGGCGACAAGGATCTGCCGTACTTTCCCATCGACGAGGCCAACCCTTTCTTGGGATGGCGCGGGATTCGCGTGACGCTCGATCATCCGGAAGTGTTGATGGTTCAGTTGCGTGCCATGCTGCGGGCTTCGGTGGGGCTCGACAATCTTTGCATCCTGTTGCCAATGATCTCGAGCATCGAGGAAGTCGATACCGCACTCAAACTCATCGACCGGGCCCAGCGGGAACTGGCCGAGGAGGGCGTCAAGCTGGCGCGCCCTCAGGTCGGGGTGATGATCGAGGTACCTGGAACGCTTTATCAGCTTGATGCACTGGCCGCCCGCGTCGACTTCTTCTCGGTGGGCAGTAACGACCTTACCCAATACCTGCTGGCGGTGGATCGCAACAACCCGCGCGTGGCGAGCCTCTACGATGCCTGCCACCCCGCCGTGCTGGGTGCCTTATCGCATCTCGCCATCGAGTCGCGACGCTTGCAGGTGCCGGCCTCGGTATGCGGCGAACTGGCCGGCGACCCCGCTGGCGCACTACTGCTGATGGGCATGGGTTTCGAGGCGCTCTCCATGAATGCCCCTAGCTTGTCTCGTGTGCGTGCGGCGATCCGGCGTGTTTCCCTTGCAGATGCACGGACGCTGCTCGACGAAACCCTGGCGTTGCCCACCACGGCGGCGGTGCGGGCGCACCTGCGCCAACGCATGGGTGAGTGGAAGCTGGCCCACTTGCTGCCCCCCGACGACTGAGCCCTGACAAGAGTGCACCGAGTGCTCGCTTGGTCGCGTTCTATTGGTAATCGTACGTCAGGCCTGCGCGACGCCTGCCAGGGCGAGCGAGTGCCGGCGGCTACCATGCGCGACGCCGTTTGGGCCAAAGCGCGATTCGTGCAGCTCAATGCTGGTGGGCTGCCATTCAACGAGCGTCGTGGTGCGGGTGCCGTAGCGATCCCCTCGAATGAAGATCGGTGATAGGAAGTGTTCCATTTCCATGCCCACGCCGGTATCCGGTAGGTCCGGTGTCGGTGCCGGTCGGGTATCGCCCATCGTGGCCAGCGCGGGCGCCTGCCACGCGGACTGTTTCAGTGCATGCTTGAAGCTGTCCCGCGCGCGGATCACTTTGGGCCAGGGCGTATCCAGGGTGGCATTGGAAAGGCCATGTACGCCGGGCGAAACTCGGGTGAGCGTCGTGCCTGCCGGGCCGTGATGAACATGCAATAGCGTGACGCCATCGCAATAGAGCAGATTGAACCAGTCATAGGCCTGTGCCTCGCTCGTCGCAAGGGATTCGAGCCAGGCGAGCGGTGCTTCGTGCGTCAGTGCCCGGTAAGGCAGGGCGCCTCGACTGGGAGGTGAGGACGGTGCTGCTGCGTGCGCGTTGCGGACATTGGTCACTGCCGCGAGGCGTCCCGTTTGCGATGCCGCCAACCAAGTGCCTCCGGCACGCAGGTCACGACCGCCGACGAGGGTTGGTGCGTCCGGCCATGCCCCCAGCGCTTGTGTCGGGCGGGCGTGAGTTTCATCACGGTTGGCGGCCAGACGCAGGGGCGTGTCGCTGCCTGGGCGCCAGTCGAAGACGATCAAACACATGTCATATTTCCCTCGCCTAAATAGTCATCGTTGACCTGCAACCGTGCAGGCAGTGGCGTTAGGCTTTGTCTGAAAAGTCGGCGAGCGAAGGCCAAACAAGGCAAAAATCGGCGAAAAGACGGAGTTTACGGGGTGTAAATGAGTACTTTGAGCCGATTTTTAACGCAGTATGGTCGAGCGCAGCCAGTTTTCGGACAGAGTCCAGCGTAACGCGCCATGCCGAGGCCCGCACGTGTCATGACAGCCGGTAAGCTAGCGCGTACACTCGCTGCATCGTCACGAGCAGGGTAGGGAATGCACAAAGCCGCGACTCCTTCGAGCCCCCATCGTTCGCGCTGGAAAGCGTTGCTGTGGCCGTTGTTGCTGGCCGAGATAGGCTTCACTCTGGTGTGCTTGGGCGCCGGAGCGTTGATTTGGCAGGCGAGCGACCGTCGAGAATCGGAAAACGCGCTGGCGCGTCTGCAGGCCTCGCATAGTGTCTACGCGCGCCAGTTGGACGCTCGCTTGACCGCTCAGCAGCAGCATCTTGTGATGCTCGCGCGTGGCTCGCGGCGCATTCTGCAGTCGATGGCCGAGGATACCTCGACCTCTCACACCGCTTCTCCGGTATTGCCGTCCGTGCTGTCGCACGACGATACCGAGCGGCTGCTGACGAGGCTGCTCGATGATTATGACGGCATGGATGCCTTGGTCACCCGCCTCTTTGTCTTGCCGATGGGCATGCGCGATTTCAGTGTTCCCGAGCCGCTGGACAATATCGACAACGTCCTCCCCCCTTATCAGCGAGAACGTGTCTCTGACGATACGGAAAACGTGACCTGGTGGACCGGGGCGCAAGCGCCATCGGGACGCCTGGTGGCTACCCACGATGTCGTATGGAACGAACGCTATCTCGCACGGGTGGGGATGGAGATCTCCCTGCCACGGTTGAAGCGTTTGATTCGTGATGAGACGGGCAACACCGGGGAGCACTGGCTCGTCGATGACACCGGGAATGCCTTGATGCGCGACGATGCGCCCCGTGTGCTGCCAGAAGCCGCGGGACGTTATGGCATGCAGTGGCTGGACGAGGGGCGTCGGGCGTTGATCTGGGATACGCTCCCCGGCACCGGTTGGCGGCTGGTGAGTCGCCTGAGCCTGCCCGACGACAGTGCCTGGCAGAAGGCGCTGCCATGGCTGAGTATCGGCTTGATTCTGGGCAATGTGCTGATCTTCGCGGGCTTCGTGAGCGTGCTCTATTGGCGATTGCAGCGCGAGGAGGATGCCTGGCAGGCCGGACTGGGCAGGCTCGCCGGCTGGCTTCCCCGCACGCAGGACGATGCACCGGACATCACTGCCGTCTCGCCGGCTACCTTGAATACGCTGGTGACGCGTCTTGAGCCGCAATTGGGTGCCCGCACATCGCACGATTCGTGGGACATGCCGGCATGGCTCAATACCCTGCAATTGCCGGCCTTGCTGACCGAGGGCGATGTCATCGTCACCCTGAATCCTACTTTGTCGCGATTGCTCGGCGAGCGCCCCGAGGCGTTGCGCGACATTCTACTGGCCGAGTGGTTGAAGCCGCGGCTCGTCGACGAACAGCGGCGCCGGGTGCGTGTCACCGATGCAGGAGGGAGTGCGCGTGAATATCGCCTCGCATGCCTGGCCGTGCTTGGTGAACACTCCATTTGGGCGTTGATCGATCAGACCGAGACCGGCGAGACCTTGCACCGCTTGCGTATCGCGCGTGATCAGGCGCGCGAGGATGCGCGCCTCAAGACGGGCTATCTGTCGCATCTGCGTCAGGAACTCGAGGCCTGCGTTAACACGCTGACCTCGCCCCCCGAGGGCGATGCGCCTCATCGCCCGCCACAGTGGGAGGCGCTGCGGCGACGGCTGGAAGACGCCATGCTCTTGCTCGACACCTTGGCGGAGGACAAACCAGCATCCGATTCGCCCCCAAGCGATACGCCTCCCCGGGTGCTGGTCGTCGATGATGGCCCCGTCAATACGCTGCTGGCTTGTAGCGTGCTCGAGCGCCAGGGCTGTCATGTCGAGACCGCTACGAACGGCGAGGAGGCGCTGGCGCTGGCCGAGCGTCAGTCGTTCGACCTGGTGTTCATGGACATCTACATGCCAACCCTCGACGGTATGGAAACCAGTCGTCGCTGGCGTCGGTTGGAGCGTCGGCTGGCGAGACGGCATGCCAGCGTGCTGGTGGCGTTGACCGCCAATGTCACGCAAGCCAGCCGAGAAGCTTTTATGCAAGCGGGTATGGATGACTGCCTGGCCAAGCCTTATCGCCCTGGCGATCTGGTCGCGATGGTGCGCCGTTGGGTGGGCGAAGGCGATACATCCGAGACGTAACCGAGGCTTTGTGTCGTTGCCGCCCGGCAGCGGCTGTCGTAAGGTGTCGGGCCCACGCCGACCAGAACGTATGCAAGGAGTACGCATGCTCAGTTACCCCGATATCGACCCCATCGCCATCGCCTTGGGGCCCTTCAAGGTGCATTGGTATGGGCTGATGTATGTCATCGGTTTCGTCGGGGCCTGGTGGCTGGGGCGCAAGCGCGCCGCCCGCATCGGTCTCAAGCCCGATGATATCGGGGACTTGTTGTTCTATGGGGCGCTGGGGGTCGTTCTCGGCGGTCGCGTGGGATATGCGATTTTCTATGGCTTCGAGCGCCTGATGGCCGATCCGTTATGGATATTCCAGGTCTGGGATGGCGGCATGAGTTTCCATGGCGGCCTGGTCGGTGTCTTGATTGCCGCTGGCTTGTTCGCCCGCAAGCATCGATTGGCGTTTTTCCAACTGACCGATTTCGTGGCGCCGATGGTGCCGATTGGTCTGGGGGCCGGACGCATCGGCAACTTCATCAATCATGAATTGCCCGGGCGTGTGACCGACGTGCCCTGGGCGCTGGTGTATCCCGGCCTGGGGCCGGAAGGGCGTCACCCCTCGCCGCTTTATGAATTCGTGCTGGAAGGCGTGGTGATGTTCATCGTGCTGTGGTGGGTCTCTAGTCGGCCGCGTCGGCGTGGTATGATATCCGGCCTGTTCCTGTTGCTTTACGCGGTGTTTCGCTTCTCGGTCGAGTTCGTGCGTCAGCCCGACCCGCAGCTAGGTTTTATCGCCTTCGGCTGGCTGACGATGGGCCAATTGCTGACCGTGCCCATGGCCTTGGCCGGCATCGCCTTGATTGTCTGGTCGCGTCGGCAGCCGGTCGACGACGCGCGAGAAGCGCCGCCGACAGCGTGAGTGGCCAGGTGTCCAATTCCGGCGTGGCAATGCCGCGCCTTCATCGTTCAACGTTCGGATGACATGCAGCCTTATCTCGATTTGATGCGCCATGTGCTCGACAATGGCGTGGAAAAAAGCGACCGCACCGGGACCGGGACGCGCAGCGTTTTCGGTCATCAGATGCGCTTCGACCTGGCCGACGGCTTCCCGCTGGTGACCACCAAGAAGCTCCACTTGCGCTCCATCATCCATGAGCTGCTGTGGTTCCTGCGTGGTGACACCAATATCGCCTATCTCAAGGATAATAGTGTCCGTATCTGGGATGCGTGGGCCGACGAGAACGGCAATCTGGGGCCGGTTTACGGCTATCAGTGGCGCAGTTGGCCGCGCCCGGATGGCGGACATGTCGATCAGATCGCCAATGTCGTCGAGCAGATCAAGCGTAACCCCGATTCGCGCCGGCTGATCGTCTCCGCCTGGAATCCCGCATTGGTCGATGACATGGCGCTGCCGCCGTGCCATGCCTTGTTTCAGTTCTATGTCGCCGATGGTCGGCTATCGTGCCAGCTATACCAGCGCAGCGCCGATATCTTCCTCGGGGTGCCATTCAATATCGCCAGCTATGCATTGCTGACTCATATGGTCGCGCAGGCATGCGATCTGGTCCCGGGTGAGTTCATCCATACCCTGGGCGATGCTCACCTCTACCTCAATCACCTCGATCAGGCGCATCTCCAGCTGAGCCGCGCGCCGCGCCCGCGCCCGCGCTTGGTGCTTAATCCCGACGTTACCGATATCTTCGCCTTCACCTTCGAGGATATCGCCATCGAGGATTATGACCCGCATCCGCATATCAAGGCGGAGGTTGCCGTATGAGTGAGCCCACGACCACCTGTGTCGATACGGTGGTGCCCATCGCTCTGGTAGCGGCGATGTCGCGCGAACGTGTCATCGGCGTCGATAACGAGTTGCCCTGGCACTTGCCGGAGGATCTCAAGTTCTTCAAGGCTGTCACCATGAGCAAGCCGTTGGTCATGGGGCGCAAGACATTCGAGTCCATCGGTAGACCGCTTCCTGGACGGCTCAATATCGTTGTCACGCGTGATCGTGGCTATTTCCATGACAGTGCCCACGATGGCATTCGCGTGTGTCATGACCTGGCCAGCGCCCTGGAAGTGGCCGATAGCCAGGCTATTATCGAGGGTGTCGAGGATATCTGCGTGATCGGCGGCGGCGAAATCTTCGCTGCGGCCTTGCCCTGCGCTACACGGCTTTATCTGACCGAGGTCGACGTATCGGTGCAGGGCGATGCCTGGTTCCCCGAGTTCGATACCACGTATTGGCAGGAAACCCAGCGTGTGCCGGGACAGAGCGTCGACGGCAAGCCCGACTACGCGTTCGTACATTACGAACGGCGGTGAGGTTGCCAGCGCGGCGAAGCTGGCACAGACTTACCCGGTAGCCCGCATGGGCCGGGCCTGTCTGCGGTGTCGATGTTATATCAATACGTAGACGATTCGAGGCCCAGCGTTCGTTCAAGGCAATCAGGGAGTGCACGCCTTGCTGACCGACCAAGCAGACGCCCTGTTCAGGGCATTGGAACATCAAGCCGAGGCCTGTCGGGCCGACCTCGAGGCCGCTCGTGGACAGGTCTCGGCGCTCGAGTCGGAAAACCGTGCCCTGCGTGAGCGCCTCCTGGCGCTTGCCGAGCTGGAGCCCGACGATACCGAGACACCCGCCACCCAGGCCGAGTTGCCCGATGCCGGCGCGAAAGCCAGAGGGCTTGGGCCCATCGCGTTTCGTGGCCCGCGTCGGCCGACCAGCGAGGCAGCCGAAGA
The DNA here is from genome assembly GCF_029544075.1 of Chromohalobacter canadensis. Lineage (GTDB taxonomy): Bacteria > Pseudomonadota > Gammaproteobacteria > Pseudomonadales > Halomonadaceae > Chromohalobacter > Chromohalobacter canadensis_A. The sequence continues at coordinate 596,404 of NZ_JAJQJH010000001.1, forward strand.
TGATGCGGCTGCCGCGCCTGACGTCACGTCGGACGATCATGGCAAGCCCACTGGCGACGCGGAGGGCGAGATACAGCAGGCTCGCCTGGCACTGGGCGCGGAACATGAGCCGCCTTCTCCCCAGTCGTTGCTGGCGCAGTGGTACCAGCGCTATCCGGAAACCTTCTTCAAAGGCCACACTCAGCCGCTCAAGACGGGGATTCATCTCGACCTGGTGGCGCGCGAACCCTGGCCGGAGAAGCTCGTGCGTCGAGCCCTGGCGTGTTATGTGCATCTGCCGCGTTACCTCAAGGCAGTGCGTGCCGACGTGATGCGAGTGGATCTCGACGGCCAGGCGGCAGGCACCGTGACCGAGGGCGAGGCTCGCCACGCTCGCAAGCAGCTCGATGAGCTCACCAAGAAGCAGAAAAAACAGCAGAAGCAGCACAATGAGCGCAAGGAATCCGAGCAGTTGGATCGCAAGTTGAGCCAGCTACTCGCCAAGCACGGCCGATGATCGACAGGCGCTAGTATTGAAAAAAGGGGCGAAAGCCCCTTTTTTCTTGCCATGTTTTTGATCATCGGGTGAGAGTTATATCCGCATTATGCGACTTTTGTAGTAAAACTTGCCTTTGTTGCGGATTGCCTCTTGTCAGAGAGAACCTTGAATCGTAAAGATGAGTGCGTCGCTGACGTCACGCCAATGTCATATTGGTGGCGTAGAGTGGCTCTCAGGCCTTTCGAGGCCGGCTCGCGGGGGAGATGATCTTGACCGAATCGACAGGACGCGCGGAAGGAAAACAGTGTTTTTTTCTTGTTGCGTTCTCCAAAAGACCGGTATAAGGTTTCCTTGCGAGCATTGGATAACAACAAGGCTTTACGGACTCGTCGCGGTGTTGCCTTGGCAAACCGTTGAATAAACAAGCCGGGCCGAAAGCCGACTGCATTTGCAGACACGATCGAACAGTAAGCTAGTTAAGGAACTTATCGCGATGAAAAAGACACTCTTAGCGACTGCCGTTGCCGGTGCCCTGGGCGCCTCCGTTGGTGTTGCACAAGCTGCCACCATCTACAACCAAGACGGCACTCAACTCGACCTGTACGGCAACATCCAGCTTGCCTACAAATCACTCGACAATGCCGATGGTGATACTGAAGACGAGCTGTTCGATAACGGCTCTACCATCGGTTTTGCCGGTCAGCACATCATCAATCCGGGTCTGACCGGCTACTTCAAGGCCGAATTCGAGCACGATGCCGATGAGGAAAAAGTCGGTGGCGGTGTGGATACTGGCGACCAAGCCTACATGGGCCTGAAGGGTAACTTCGGTGATGCCCGTGTCGGTTCCTGGGACCCGTTGATCGATGATTGGATCCAGGATCCGATCTCCAACAACGAGTACCTCGACGTTTCCGACTCTACTACTGACCTTGGCGGTTTGTACGGCGGTACGCTGACCGATAGCATTGACACCGACCGTGAAGGCGACAAGATTCAGTATGTCTCGCCGTCACTGGGTGGTCTGCAGTTCGCTGTGGGTAGCCAGTATAAAGGGGACGCCGAAGACGAGTTCAATGCCAACGGTGAAGCTGAAAACGCCGCAGGTGAGCCCCTGGAGGCTTCCAGCAACGGCTCGAATGCTTCCTTCTTCGGTGGTGTGAAGTATACCGTTGGCGCGTTCTCAATCGCCGGTGTCTATGACGATCTCGATAACTACGATCTGCGTGATACCAATACCGGTTACGAGTACAGCGCCAAGGCCTATGGTGTGAACGCTCAGTACACCATGGATGCCCTGCGTCTTTCCGCCAAGGTGGAAAACACCGACGTCGATTATGCCGACGACAGTGGTGACATCATGCGTTACGCGCTGGGTGCTCGTTACGGCTATGGCTTCGGCGATGTCTACGGCTCCTATCAGCGCGTTGACGCCGATGAAGAAGTAGCCAACGTGGTTGATTCTGGCGGCGACGATAGCTTCAATGAATTCGTGCTGGGCGCGACGTATAACCTGTCTCCGGCGATGTACACCTTCGTTGAGTACGCTCAGTATGACCGTACCAATGATGAAGGGGATGGTGTTGTCGTGGGCGCTCTCTACAGCTTCTAAGCTGTCGATGCCCCAGCGATCTTGAAGGTCGCACAGAAAACGAAGCCGGCTCATTGTGAGCCGGCTTTTTTAATGCGTATCCGTAAGGCGTGATTTCTTTTAGTAAGAATGTATAGATAAACACGGGGCTATGGCGTGGTCTCCATGGTTGCTTCAAAGGATGACTGCGCCAGAATCCGGCGGGCGTCGTCGCGTATTTCTTCGCGCCAGGTACTGGGTCCCAATACCTCAACATTGGCGCCCATTCCTTTTAGCCACCAGAGTGTTTGCTGATCGTCAGGCAGTTTGACGCTGAGCCGCTGCCAATCACTATGTGGCAAGGGCTTGAGGGTTTGCTCATGCGATAGTGGCGTTTCGGAGAGCAACCAGGCGACTTGGGGTGCGACATTGGCAAGAAGGTGGACGTCATCGTGCGACTGACGATAACCGAAAGCGCCGTCGGCGATATACGTATCAAGTCGAATCCCGGAACTTCATGCCACGCCATCTGACTGATTGTCGCTTGATTTATTCGGTGTAGTGCGAATTGGCGCAGGTCGCTGTATTTATCCACGGTTGCCACGATATAGGTCACGCTGTGACGGCTAACGAGACCCTGTGGGTGGAGAGTCAGTGTCTTGTAATCCTCACGACTCCGCGAAAGATAACGCACCTCGATGGCCTTGTTTTCCAGCAAGGCTTGCGTCACGCATTGCCATATAGAGGCTTCGATGGAGGCAGGGAGAAGGGCTTTGCCGTTGGGAATGGCACGGACACGTCTCCGCCATTGGCTCAAGCCGTTTTCTTCCAGATCGTCGAGTAACCGATGTGCCTCGGCAAACTGGGGAGCTAACTGGCCCAGGACAACGGGTGGCAGAATGCCCTTGAGATTCTCTTCGGCAAGGACGAGCGTGAGGGCGCTGGGTAGATCCAGGGCTGGAAGGTTGCTTTGAAACTGACGATCGAAATACCAGCGAAAGGGTTTTTGGGTATCGTCGCAGATCAACGGGAAATGTAGCGCCAACTTGTCACGTAGATCCCGTTGCAGTGAGCGAGTATCGACCCTGAAACCGCGTTCGCGAAGCTTCTCCAGCAATACGGGGGTCGCGATGCGACCCGGACTACGGGGGATCAGTTGCAACAGGGTCAGGTAGCGAAAAAGCGTATCGCGCACGTTGGACATGACATTCTCGTCTTGGGTTACGTTTTATTACATAGTGGTTATCGGCCTTGGTCTGAATTGCTTTAGAAGATTCGAGTATTCGATCCAGCGCGTTGACCTAACACAGATGCTTCAAGCGGGTGGCGATAGGGGCGGGCAGATGATGAGTCCACCGGTAATCGTTGACGAGCATCCGGGTGTGGGACCGCCATCCCTCGACAAGCATATTGTCGGGCGGAGTCGGTATGAAATCTGGATCGAGTCTTGCCTGTGATGAAGGGAGCGGCACGACACATTCTTCATGCAAACGGTCGGTCGTAGCCTCCTGCTCAAGCGCGGGATGAGTGAGTAGCCAGTCATGCACTTCGTGTGCGGGGTGGGGGATCTTGGAGAAGAACAATACCGCCGAGGTGGGTAGCATATAGCCCTGCTGCAATAGCAAGCTGTTGATCTCATGGTCCCATGCCAGGTGCCACATATCGGAGGAGGACGAGGGAGGGAGTAGATAGCCCAAGGCACAGTGCCAGACAAGGTGAGCCTGCAGATAACGACGATGCTCTGTTTCGAGCGCTGCACTGAAGCGTGCATCGAAATAGATGCTGCGCCCATCGGTGGTGGCTGTCGCCACACGATCGTCGATGACAGGGACGAGCGTGAGGCTATCGGCGATATCGGCATTCAATGGACAGCTATCTCGCCAGTGAGCACAATCCGCCACCCACAGCGCGAGCTGCTCATCTTTCAATGCCTGTGCCTGACTATCTTCGGTATTCACTTTCTTGCGTGCGATATACGACGCCAGCTGTGTCACCACTCCCTTGCTCATACCGAACTCCTGTACACGTTGAGGTATGCAAGGAGTATCGAGGTGGGCAGCGACAATGGGTGTCGCATTCGTTACCAAGACAAGATGTCCGTTAGAGGAAGGAAGGTGTTGGGGCCGTGAAGATGGCCCCAACGGAGGCAGCTTACATCTGCCCCAAGAGCTGCATATCGTTGTGCAAATTGTCGGGTACGTCCTTGAGAAGGACGAGGTTTAGCTCTTGAGAGCCCTTATGCTGTTTGATCTTGCCCTCCATGCCCTCCAGAAAAACACATAGATCGGAAAACGAATGGGCATGTGTGTCCAGCGTATACAACTCACGTTGTTGTACCTGACTACGAAAAATCGCCTACTGCTCCCTGAATCTCATTGGCCGAAACCTTTGCACAGATGATGAAAGCCGCACGTGAGTTGAGCTACATCAGTGTTTTGGGTCGTTTTTATTCCTGTATCTGGCTCTATGCCTTTGTGCGCATAAAAAAATAAACGACTTTTCTCTGGGACCTAAGTTGCATGGCTAGGGATTTAGTTTGTCGTCTAAATTAAAAGCGTGTTCGGCCTTACAACGACAAGACTTTTGGGTGACGCCATGCTTTGGAAACTGCCTTTTTCACAACTGTTGTGGGTGGCCTTGCTTGCCGCCTTGCCGTTACTGGTGCTCTCTTGGGCCGTGTAACGCGGTGCCTCAAGGTGTACCTGACGCCTGAGTATGTGGCGCCGAGCACGTTGCTCCTCGCTGCCGACGACAACGACCAATTGACCAGCCAGGGATTTCCCTGCGATGGGGGGTGGTACGGATGATGAGCGCGCCCCCGATTCTTCTTCAAGGGCATCGAATTTCCCGATCTTTTGGTGGCAATCAGGTGTTGTTCGACGTTGACCTGACGCTTCATGCCGGTGAGGTACATGCTCTTCTTGGCGAGAATGGAGCCGGTAAGTCGACGCTGGTTCGTATTCTGTCGGGATATTTGCCTCCGTCATCTGGCGAGGTGAACGTATCGGGCGAACCCCGCCGCTTTCGCTCGAGCGGCGAGGCTGAGGCGGATGGCGTGGTGATGATTCATCAGGAATTGGCGCTTGCCGAGCAACTGACCGTCGAGGAAAACATTTTCTTAGGCCGCGAGCTTCGCCGAGGGCTGTTCCTGGACCGCCGGGCCATGCGTGCACGGTGCCGTGAGGCACTCATCGAACTCGAGACCGATATTGACCCAGCAACGCGGGTCAAGGACCTGAGTACATCCGACCAGCAGATGGTGGAGATCGCCAAGGCCGTCACGCGTGATGTGCGGGTCCTGATCATGGATGAGCCGACTGCGTCGCTGACCGAGCGTGAAGTGCAGATTCTATTTTCCCTGGTATCGCGATTGCGAAAGAAGGGGGTGGCGATCCTGTATATCTCCCACAAGCTTCGCGAAATCGAGCAGATCGCCGACCGAGTCACGGTGCTGCGCGATGGGCATCTGATCGACACTGGGCTTGCCGAGGGCCGCAGCAAGGAAGACCTGGCCAGGCTGATGGTCGGGCGCGAAATAAACGAGATGTACCCAGACCGCAGCAGCGTTGCATCAGATGCTCCGATAGTGCTTGAAGCGCGCAATATCGAGGTGCCAGGTGCCGTGCGCTCGGCCAGTTTTACCTTGCGCAGGGGCGAGGTCCTGGGGTTCGGCGGCGTGGTCGGCGCGGGGCGAACGGCCCTATGCGAGGCGATCCTAGGGTTGCGTCAGCGTCGTTCGGGTGAGGTGCTGCGCAACGGCAAGTCCGTCTCCTTCAGGCACTTGCGCGACGCGGTACGTTATCGTATCGCCTACTTGACCGAAGACCGCAAGGGCAAAGGGCTGGTCCTCAACATGGGACTGCGACCCAACCTGACGCTGCTCAACCTGCGAGCCTATTGTCATCCTCTGATCAGCCGTCAGCGCGAGGCACATGCCTATGCCGAGGCGGCGAAGCGCTTCGATATTCGGCTGCGTACCGATGTAAGCACCGCTGGTGAGCTTTCCGGTGGCAACCAGCAGAAGTTGTTGCTGGCTAAAGTCATGTCTATCGATCCCGAGATAGTGATTATCAACGAGCCCACCCGAGGCATAGATGTGGGGACAAAACAGGAAATCTATCGCTTCATACGCGACCTGACCGAGTCGGGGTGTTCGGTCATTCTCATTTCTTCCGAAATGTCCGAACTCATCGGCCTCTCACATCGTGTGGCAGTGATGTGCGCCGGTGTGCTGACCGGTGTGCTCGAGGGAGACGAAGTCAATGAACAGGAAATCATGCAGTACGCATCCGGGATCAAGGGGGTAGGGGTGAATGAGCAGCGTCGTGCCTGACAATAATAAATCCATGAAGCGCAATGGCTTTCGTTTTGATATCAAGACCTGGGGGCCTTTCATCGCCCTGGTTGCACTGGCCATTCTCGGTGTGCTCATCAACCCTGCTTTTCTGGGGGCCGACAATCTCTCGAACATGCTTACCCGCAGCGCGTTCATCGGCATCATCGCGGTAGGCGCGACGTTCGTTATCACGGCAGGGGGATTGGACCTGTCCGTGGGTTCAATGGCGGCCTTCATCGCTGGGGTGATGATCATCCTCATGAATGGTTTAGTCGAGCAGTTCGGGGTCGGAATAACGACCGTGCTGTTCGGCATCGGGGCATCGCTTATCCTGGGAATGGGGGCAGGCTTCATCAACGGTGTCGTTACCACCAAGGGCAAGATCGAAGCCTTCATCGTCACGCTCGGCACTATGGGCATCTATCGTTCGCTGGTGACCTACCTGGCCGATGGCGGCACCCTGACGCTGGACTGGAACGTTCGCGACGTCTATCGCCCGGTCTACTACGAGAGCCTTCTGGGTATCCCGATCCCGGTCTGGGTTTTCCTGCTGGTCGCCCTGGTCGGCTACGTCCTGCTCAACTACACCCGTTTCGGTCGCTACTGCTTTGCCATTGGCTCCAACGAAAAGGTCGCCGAGTACAGCGCAATCCACGTCGACCGGGTCAAGACGCTGACCTACGTATTGCAGGGCGTCTGCGTTTCACTGGCCACCATCATTTATGTGCCGCGCCTGGGCTCAGCCTCAGCTGCTACCGGTGTACTTTGGGAGCTCGAAGCGATTGCCGCGGTGATCATCGGCGGCACCGTACTCAAGGGCGGTCATGGGCGCATCTGGGGCACCGTGGTCGGGGCGATCATGCTGACCATGATAGGCAATATCCTCAATCTCACGGATGCCATCTCCAACTACCTCAACGGCACCGTGCAGGGAATCATCATCATCGTTGCGGTGTATCTGCAGCGCGCATCATGGAAGAAGAATAACGTCTGAACGCCATCACCGAAGCCAGAAAGCAGAAAGCGCAAACAAGATAACAACGCAAGCCGAGAGGAGCGTGACCATGCTAACCCTAAAGACAACACTTGCTGCATTTGCCACCGCTGCCGTGCTGGGCGTACCGGCAACCGCGTCGGCGGAGGATTACACCATCGGCGTCTCGATTCCATCTGCCACGCACGGCTGGGCCGGCGGTCTTAACTTCCATGCCGAAGAGGCCAAGAAACGCTTGGAGAAGCTCTACCCTAACGTCTCGATCACTATAGCCACTGCCAGCAATCCCGGGGAACAGGCCAACGATCTTGAGGATCTAGTGTCGCTGCGCCACATCGATGCTCTAGTGGTATTGCCCTTCGAATCCGGGCCGCTGACCGATCCGGTCCGCCGGGTGAAGCAGGAAGGGGTGTTCGTCACCGTGGTCGACCGTGGGCTTACCGAGGATGGCATCCAAGATCTTTACGTTGCGGGAAACAACCAGGAGATGGGGCGCGTCTCGGGGAAGTACATTCGTGAGCGGCTCGAAGACGAAGGCAAGATTGTCGTACTGCGCGGACTTCCGACGGTGGTCGATGACCAGCGTGTCGAGGGATTCCAGTCCGCACTTGAAGGCTCGAATATCGAGATTCTCGATATGCAACACGCCAACTGGAACCGTGACGATGGCTTCGAAGTAATGCAGGACTTCCTCTCCCGCTTCGATGATATCGATGCTGTGTGGGCCCAGGATGACGATACCGCACTGGGTGTTATCGAGGCCGTCCGGCAGGCCGAGCGTGAAGATGAACTGTTCATCGTCGGCGGGGCCGGCATGAAGGACATCATCAAGCGAGTCATGGAAGGTGATGATCTGGTACCGGTAGATGTGCTTTATCCGCCGGCGATGATCGCAACGGCAATGGACCTGACAGTCCAGCACTTCATGTCCAACGGGCCGGTGCTTGGCGAATATATCCTGGCTTCGCCGCTTATCACCCAGGATAACGCGGAGCAGTATTACCATCCCGACTCCCCCTTCTGACATGCCTCCGCACGGGCCCAAGCGGGCCCGTGCCTTTGCGACACACAGAGAACAAGGAGCGCGCGCCATGAAGACCATCAAGGGACCGGCTATCTTTCTCGCTCAGTTCGCGGGTGACGAGGCCCCTTTCAACCGCCTCGATACCATTGCTGCCTGGGCGGCGGGGCTGGGCTACACAGGCGTACAGATTCCCAGCTGGGATGCCCGTCTGATTGACTTAAAGCAAGCGGCAGAAAGCCAGGATTATTGTGATGAACTCAAGGGGACCCTGGCCGATAACGGGGTGGAATTGACCGAGCTCTCGACACACCTACAGGGGCAGCTCGTGGCGGTACACCCCGTTTATGACGAAGTCTTCGATGGCTTCGCAGTCCCCGAGGTGCGGGGCAATCCTTCTGCCCGCCAGGCCTGGGCGGTGGAGCAATTGCACTTGGCGGCCAAGGCTTCCCGAAATCTCGGGCTGACGGATCACGCCACCTTCTCTGGATCATTGGCCTGGCCGTTTCTCTATCCTTGGCCACAGCGGCCGGCTGGCCTGATCGAAACCGCCTTCGATGAATTGGCACGGCGCTGGCGTCCGATTCTGGATGCCTTTGACGAGGCAGGGGTAAACCTTTGCTACGAAATTCACCCAGGCGAAGACCTTCACGATGGCATCACATTCGAGATGTTTCTTGAGCGTGTCGACCACCATCCTCGCTGCCACATTCTTTATGACCCTAGCCATCTGATTCTGCAGCAGCTCGATTATCTGGGCTTTCTCGACGTCTATCGAGAGCGGATCAAGATGTTTCACGTCAAGGACGCTGAATTCAATCCGAGCCCGAAGCAGGGGATCTATTCCGGCTATCAGTCCTGGACCGAGCGCGCGGGCCGGTTCCGCTCGCTTGGCGACGGCCAGATAGACTTCAAGCGTATCTTCTCGTGGATGGCCGCCCACGACTATGACGGTTGGGCCGTGCTCGAGTGGGAGTGTTGCCTCAAACACCCGGAAGTTGGGGCGCGCGAGGGGGCTGCTTTTATCCGTGACCACATCATCGAGGTGACCGAGCGGGCCTTCGACGATTTCGCCGAGGCCGGCTCTGACCAGGCCGCTAACCGCCGCATACTCGGGCTAGATTGAATCCAGCCGTCCATGGCAACGACAGACGGCACGACAAGGAGACGATTATGAGCGACCACAACAGCGCCACGCGTCGGCTACGCCTGGGCATGGTCGGAGGCGGCGAAGGGGCCTTCATCGGTGGCGTGCATCGCATCGCGGCCCGGCTCGACGATCAATACCAGCTCGTGGCGGGCGCCTTTGCCTCCAACGCCGAGCGTAGCCAGGCCTCGGCGGTGGCGTTGCACGTATCGCCGGAGCGGGCCTACCCGGACTATCGCACCATGGCCATGGCCGAAAGCCAGCGCGAGGACGGCATCGATGTGGTGGCCATCGTGACACCCAATCATCTCCATTACGATGTGGCGAAAACCTTTCTCGAGGCGGGAATCGACGTTATCTGCGACAAGCCGATGACCACTACCCTGGAAGATGCCCAAGCATTGGCCGAGCTGGTCGAGAGAAGCGGACGCTTTTTCGGCCTGACTCACAACTATTCCGGTTACTCGCTGGTGCGTCAGGCTCGTGAAATGGTGGCGACCGGAGAACTGGGCGATATCCGCGTGGTTCAGGTGGAATACCCCCAGGACTGGCTTTCCACGCCCCTGGAAGAGAGCGGCGTTAAACAGGCCGAGTGGCGTACCGACCCCAAACGCAGTGGGCCGGCCGGCTGTCTGGGCGATATCGGTACCCATGCCTACCATCTAGCCCGCTTCGTCACGGGGCTAGAGCTCGAATCGTTGGCGGCCGATCTTCACGCCTTCGTCGAAGGGCGGGTCCTCGATGACAACGTGCACATGATGATGAGGTTCAAGGGCGGCGCGCGGGGCATGCTGTGGTCGAGCCAAGTGGCTCCGGGCAACGAGAACGGCTTGAAACTTCGTGTCTATGGCAGTCATGGCGGACTCGAATGGCGACAGGAAGAGCCTAACCGACTTATTCATTCGCCTTTGGGCGAGCCTTCACGGATTCTCACGCGCAATGGCCCCGGCCTGGGAGCGGCGGCGCTGGCGGCTGCACGCATTCCGCCGGGACACCCCGAAGGCTATCTCGAGGCCTTCGCACAGCTCTACAGTGATTTTGCCGAACAGATCCGGGCGCGACGCGAAGGGCACGAAGCTCAGATCTTGGCACAAGGCACGCCCAACGTTACGGATGGAGTCGATGGCCTCAGGTTCATCTCTCTAGCACTGGCTTCATCGAAACAGGGAGGCGCTTGGGTCGGACTCTAGGGGCCTGTTGGGCTTGACGTTGATCATATGTAAGTGGGGGGCGATAGAGTTTTATGTTTTTAGGTAAGTTTTTGATTTATATTGTAAAAATAGGCATGAAGGTCGCTTATGCCAAGTGATATAGCATGAAGCCTTATTAGCTGCTCTGGAGCGACCCGAATCATGACAGCGCGAGAGGGCTGGCCGCTTACGGCCAGAAGAAGACATTATTGCCGGTTCACCCATGTCTTGGGGAAGGAAAATTTGTTTTCCCAGCCCCAAGGCGTGGTGGAAAACAAACCTTCGTTTTCTTTGCATAATGCTTCAACCTGAAAGCCATGCCAAGGTACACCACGGCGTTCAGCAAAGGAGGCGGGAGAGCGTATATGTGTGGTCGAACATGAAAGTCGAAGGCGCAAGAGAAGTCGCGTAATCAATGTTTCCTCTAGCAGCGCCTAAGAATCTTTCTTAAGTGTTCCGCTGTCCCCTCGAGGCTGAACCGATAGACTGTACCTGTTCTGTTTAGCCTCATATTCAGCTGGCTCGACTCAGCAGACTCCTCAATGAAAGCTCTCGGATCGCCTTGATACCAGCTGCTTTTGTACTTCGCTATTTTCATAGCCCAATAGGTTGTGGCTGCTTCGGGAGCCTCTTCAAATTTGTGAGTTGTTGAGATATTCATCTGATCTTTACGGGCTTCGTCAGGGTACATGACATCTTCAGTGGCGAGTTGTACGTTTAGCCCCGTAGCAGGATTACACGACAAAATCAGCACAGCTGGAGAGGTGTCCGTGGTTCCCACCCGAAGGCTGGAAACTATCTCGTTACTGAAGTCATCACCTTTCTCTTGGAATTCCACGTCAGCATATGCAGCTGAGCCAAATGCGAGGTTAATACTTGAGATAAGTGCAATGAGATGACGCGTCATTATACCTCCTTGTATGCCAGAATCTGTCAATTTATCTGACGTAGGTTGTTGATTTACATTATAAATCAGTTCCGGTGCGAGCGATTTCTAGCGAGAGTCCTTGGGAGAAGGAGTACCCTGCCCAGCTTCACATGAAACCCGGACAGTGCGTAGCCGCACATGACCGTGAAGTGAATCAACTAGTAGAGTTCAGAATTCGTCCTTTGCTGTACGTAGATAGGTTTACGGAACTTTTTACGGAAAACCACCGAAAAACGCCGCTCTAGAGAGCAGGGCGGCGCGCGTAAAAAATACGACCGTTTTATATACCTGCTGGTAACGGCCAGATCTCCCCGTTTACTAAAGAAAGACTGCAACTGCTTGAATGAAGAAGCTTCCACATAGAAATGCAAGGCCGATCCGTTGAAACCGGATGCGGTTAGCATTTTTTACCTTGATATCCTCGTTGCGCTTGTTCACCTTCTCGCTTCCAAAAAAACCCCCTATGAACGGCTGCAGGGCATAGCTTGCAAGGAACAGAATGACAGTGCCGATAGTGCCCAGGATGGCCGACACGAGCCCGGCTATTTGTACGTGCGTCATTCCACCAGTCCTCTCGGCTTTCCACCGTCATAGCCGTCAAGCCCTGGGATCATGGGCTTTGAGATGCACTTGCAGCCGTCCTGGCGCCCCGGCCATGTCCACTCGCTATTCAGGAACATGCCTCTGCTGATCAGATAAGGCTTTCCGTCGGCCGCCTTATGCGCCGCGTCCTGTTCCTCGCCGCCAGGTAGATTAGGGTGCAGTCGGCATGGTGCACCGGAATAGCACCACGTCGCATATTTGATCCCAAGCTTCGTTTGTTGCTCAGCGTTCATGATCGCCTTGGTTTTTAAGTTCAGTGATCGCGAAATATCAGCGGCTCGCCCTTTGGTCATGCCATCAATGCCCATCAAGGCGGCGGAGATGATGTGGAGTGCGCCACCTGCCGAGATCGCTCGGAGCGCCGCCTGATAGATCGCCTCGAAATCGTCAGCATCCACTTCAGGAAGCAGCCGGATGTTTTCCTTCAGGTCGACCAACACGGCATCGGTCATCCTCGCAGAATCGAACTTGACGGTCGGGACGCGACTAGCAAGGTGTTCAGGTGCATGTGATTTATGGTCTCTCTTGCTCCATCCAAACATAATTGCCCTGTGTGTTGCTTCTGGGTAGTCCGAGCTTAGTGTTTCTTTGCCTGACGTAGAATTACCGCTTTGGGTCGGAAACGGTCATCTTTTTCAAAGCTTGCCGGAAAACACTTCCGCATCGAATTGCCGCATCCCATTTCATTGCTTTATACAGACCCTCGCTTCTTATGTCGGGTGGCAGCAAAATGCATTATTCCGCATCATTTTTCAGGCCCTTCAACTTTCCCGTAGCCCTGCAACGGCGGGCCCTGGCACCTTCCCCAACGCTGTATCAAAACCGACCCCTTTAGCGCGCAAGCAGGACGGGGAGTCGACAGCGCGCCGTCGCCGAAGGTCGCAGCCGAGGTCGTTCCGGCTCCAGGAGAGGCCACAGCCACCCCAATTGATACATTCGAGTAACACTCTGGCCTATACAGGCTTAGTCAGGAATGCCTAATTCGTCTATCGGCCTGGGTGTGGTCGGGCTTGAACGTTACCTGGACTGATCGACTGATTTTGAGTGGTTGGCTTGATCACTCGGCGGATGCTTGCCGCTATGCTGGTTGATAGATGAATTGCTACGGGCATTGGGTAGGAATCGAGTGCAGCGAATCGGTTGGTGGTCTAATGCAGGTTCGAGAGGCTTCGTTCTCCTAACAATCAGGGGGTGACACATGAACAATTTTTGGGCGCTGGGCGTTGTTATCGTGGCCATGGCGACTCCCTTCGTCTCGGCAACTGCCAGCGCCGCTGACTTCGAGTGCAGTCGGGATGGCATCCGGTCATCAATGATTGAGAAGCGGGGCTCTTTCCTTGCGTTTCTAAAGGGTGTCGAGGATCCACAATCGGTTCTCGAAGAGTTTCAGAACGAGTTCAAGGAACTTCAGGAGCGAGATGATTACGAGAGCACCTACGCGGAGCTAGAAAGCCTGGACGAGAACCCCGATCAGCAGCCATCACCTGAGCTCTGTGAAAGGGTTCAGGAGTCCGGCAAGGTCGTTGATAGCTTCATCAACTCCCACTCTGATTAATCCTTGTCAGAAAGCGCCTGGCGCAAAGCCGGGCGAAGTCCGCAGGGAACCAACGCGATGCGTTTCCGCATCGGCAAAAGAGGGGACCTGATGGGAATCGGTGTGATACGTCCGGGGGCGTATTGCCCTCACGCCCCGTCCTCTTTTCCGAGGCCCAGCAGTGTTGCCGTAACCGCTGCTGGGGCCGGTCGGGATCCGCATTGTTAAAGAAGCGAGTACAGGTCAAACGGCGTGGATCTCGATGCCGGGGCAGGCCGCGGCAATCATGCCTCCAGCGCCGTGGCTGATGACATTTTCCCATCGCTTGGCGGCTCGGCCAATTAGTCCGAGGTTGCGCCTTTTGGGGGGAGCGTCTTGGTATCGCATCTCCGCTGTAGAAGTACACGCAGCGCCTCCCTACCTTGATTAGCCGTTTACGCATGCTGGCGGTCCTCCATCCGTAGTTGCCCTTGGTGTACCACGAGAGCCTAGTTGTAGCGCTCGGCAATTTGGCGACAGGTGCGCAGGCCAGTGGCGCAGCGCGAGCGCTTGCTACCGCGCGGGGTCTGGATGGCGGTCAGGCGGTTAATGCCACCCTCAATCACGCTGGCGATCTTGCGGCGTACCATCCGGTTTATGCTGACGATGCGGGGGTGGCGGATGCGCTGCATGTGCATGTCCGGCGTGTGTGCGCTGCTTGCGATGGCGAGCATCCGCGGAGCGCCCCAGCCACGCTTGAAGGCCTCCGCAAGAGCCGCGCTTGCCCTGGCGGCGTTCAGCCAGAAGTAGAGGGATTCAGCAGTGCTTTGATCGTGGCGAGTGAGACGCCTCGTAACCTGGCGATCTCTTTTTGAGTCATGCCGGCGGCCAGGCCTGCGATAATCTGAGCCTGCCATGCTGTGGGTAGACCTTGGTCCTGACGCTCGACGCGGCAGTGATAGCCTGTGAACTCGATGGCTTCTTTCGCTTTTGTACCCATGGATTCATCCCATCTGTCATTGTGCGATGGGCAAAACATGAACCAATGTTTATGTTTTTAAATAGGTAAAAAACCCGCCACGGTAGGCGGGTTCGTTTTTTGGCGGGTTAGAGGCTCAAATCCCCTTGTTCGCCTTTTGGTGGTGGCCGGCGCTTGGGGGTGAATGACTGCAACTCTTTCCACTCTTGGAGAGTGCGGCCCGCATCGCTTGCGACTCGCGCTCGTTCTTCCGGCGGGTAGCTGAGAAGAGGGCGCCGCAACCTATATTTGCTGCTCATTGGTAATCACCGTGATTGGCGGTGAGACCTTGAAATGGCGGGGCTGGCGGTATGTGACATCACGTTGGTGAAACGAACAAGGGTGTAACTGCCCCCTATTTTGACATTTACACGCAGCGTGTTTGGCACTAAATTACACCACACAGGTTGTAGAGTGCTCATCTGTGAAAGCGGCGTTGCAGCGCCATTTTGCTTTCAAATCAGATATTTACTACTTGCCCACCACTCAAGGTCTCAGTGGTTTCAAAGGCTCTCCCTCGGGAGGGCCTTTTCTCTTTGAGCCTACTACCTGCGATACACAATATATACCACTCGTACAGACTCAAGGCACAAGATAGGGGTGTTTGAGGTGGTGCGCAAGTGTATAACTTGTGGATAATCTGTGGCTTATATGGGGCTCTTCCGGTCGATCACTTTGTTTCTGCAACTTTCTTGAAGGCCTCTGGGCATCCTTTGGGCGCCCTTTTTCATAGCTTGAGACAGCGGATCCCCCGCTGCAAAAGCTGGACCAGTATTCCAATGTGTTCTCGCGATGTCCATTTGGTGCCCAATGCAGCGCACGATATTGGCGGGCTGGCCTAGAGGCAAGGAGAAATGCGTCAGTGGCGGGCCTGGCGATGTCGCCCCATCAAGGTGGCTGCGTGTGCCCAGCAGTAGTGCGGCTTGGAGCCTGCTTCATGTATGCAAAATAACCGACCCATTTAGAGCGCAGGGGGGCGGGGTGTCGACAGCGCGCCGTGGGGCAGCGGGGCCTAGCATTGCTGGCTGGTGGCCATAGTGGGCGATCCCAAGCGGTGAAGGCCTAGAGGTGTCGTGCTGGCTCCTCAGCAACGACGAGACAAATCACGTCTCGCTAAGATAAGCTTGAACGAGTCATCAAGGATGACGCCCCCAATTTGATGCCATCACGCCTATATGAGGACTCGCCACAATGGACCTTGCCGTTTGGATGACCTACCTAGGTGTCATCACCGCACTCATTCTGTTTCCGGGTCCTGTCGCTTTGCTTTGTATGCACCATGGGCTGCGTCACGGCCGGGGACGCGCCTTGGCGACGGTGGTGGGGGGCGCTATGGCATCGCTTGCCTTGATGGCGCTGTCTTCCCTGGGGTTGGGGGCGATCCTCACGACGTCGGAAACCGCCTTCATGGTCCTGAAGGTAGTCGGGGCAGCCTATCTGGTTTATCTGGGCGTGCAGGCATGGCGTTCGCCATCCAAGCCGATGGCTGACCCGGCGTTGGAGCACGGTGTCATGCCGGCGGACACTCGCTCCAGGTTCTGGCTGTTCGGCAGGGGCTTTTCCGTGGGGATCAGCAATCCCAAGGATCTACTGTTCTTCGGCGCGCTCTTTCCCAACTTCATTGACCTGGGCCAGCCGCAATGGCCGCAGTTCACGATTCTGGCAATGACATGGCTCGTGGTCGACTTGGCGACGATGACCACCTACGCCTCGGTGGGCTCAATGATAAGCCGCTGGTTCGGCACGTCGCGTCGTGTGCGTCTATTCAACCGCACCACCGGCGGACTTTTCATGGCGGCGGGTGGTGCCCTGGCCACCTCACACCGCTAAGGCTTCACTGAGAGCAGGAACCGCATGGAATCGCGGCCTATCGCGGTCTTCGATGCTGGAATCGGCAGCTACGCCATCGTGGCAGAGATACAGCGACGTCTACCCTATCAGGATGTGATTTACTTCGCGGATCGCGCCAGTTTTCCCTATGGGAGCAAAGCCCCCGATGAGCTGGCTAAGGTCATGAAACGGACGTTGCGCTTTCTAGAGACCTTCGAGCCCTCGGCTATCGTCGTTGTTTCCAATGCACCATCGATCACCGTACTCGAGTCGGTGCGTCCCATGACGCGACTGCCGATCTTCGGCGTTTTTCCACCCCTAGATGAGGCGCTGGCATGCTCGGCCAACCATGCCGTGGGCATCATGGGCGTCGAGTCGTTGGTCGAAAGCGGCATCTTGTGAAATTCGGGAACGGTTCTTATCTCTCCAATGCGTTATTGCATACGTGATTTTTAGTAGGAACAGTGGAAAAAGGTGATGCTTCGGGGAGGTTAGCTTTTCGAGGAACGGTAAGGCGAAGAGTACGTAGTTGCGGGGATGTGCTGGCGCCCCCGATAGGGTTCGAACCTATGACCTATCCCTTAGGAGGGGATTGCTCTATCCAGCTGAGCTACGGGGGCGTGGCGGGATGGGCATTATAAGCGCCCTCGGGCTAGGGATAAACCCGTGTCATGCTTCGGGGCGGGTTGAATGCGCCTGTAACGCCAGTGGATAGAGGAGTTGGGCCGTGCCGGCCAGATAGTGTGCTTCGAGTTCATCGCTTGGCATGGGATGGCCGATAAGAAAGCCTTGTGCCATGTCGCAGCCCATGTGTCGCAGGACGTCGAGCTGCTCGGGCGTTTCGACGCCTTCGGCGAGCACGATGCGTTGCATGGCATGCGCCATATCGATGATACCGCTGACGAAACGACGTTGTTGCGGCCGCTCGACGAGATGACGAATGACCGCCTGATCGATCTTGACGATATCGATGGGAAGCTGGCTGGCATACGTCAGCGATGAGACGCCGGAGCCGAAGTCGTCGAGGGCGATCTGGGCGCCGAGGCGTCTTGCTTGCTGGAGTTGATTATGGGCCAGGTCGATGTCATGGAATTGGGCGGTTTCCACGACTTCGACATTGAGGAACGGCGAGGCGAGGGCGTGGCGCTTGCGTGCTTGTGCCATGTCTTCGGCGAGCTGGCCAGACTCGACCTGATCACGCGTGACGTTGATACTCACGGTGACCGCCATGTGACGGGCTTGAAAGCATTGCGCGGTACGCGCAGCCTGGTGGACGAGCCAGGTGCTATAGGCACGCTCCAGAGAGGAATGATTGACGATATCGATGAAATGGTGCGGTGCGAGGAGGCCCTGATCGGGGTGATGCCAGCGTACCAGCGCTTCGAAGCTGACGATGCGCTCATCGGCCAGCGACAAGATGGGTTGATAGAACAGCGCCAATTCTTCCTGCTCCAGAGCGTTCTGCAGGCGTGTGTAGAGATCGTAACCATCGCTTGGGTGTCGTTGGCTCATCGCGACGCGGTTCTTGCCTTGGCTCTTGGCTTCGTACATGGCGCTGTCGGCAGCCGCGATCAACGCGTTCGCTGCGAATTGGCTGTCCTCGGTATAGGCGACCCCCACGGAGGCCGAGAGCGTGATGCTATGCTCATTGCGCAGGCTGATGGGGCTGATCAGATCGTCGAGGATTTTGAAGGCCACCTTCTCGGCTTTTTCTGCGCTGCGCATGCCCGCCAGGGCAATGACGAATTCGTCGCCTCCCAGCCGTGCAACCAGGTCAGTGCTACGTGTTTGCTGCTTGAGCCGCTGGGCGATCATCACCAGGGCTTCATCGCCTGCCGCGTGGCCGTATGTGTCGTTGATCGGTTTGAAGTCATCGAGGTCGATGAATAGCACGGCGACCCCGATGCCGGTGTAGGAAAGCCCGGAGAGCAGGTTTTCCAGCGCGCCTCCGAAATGGTCGCGGTTGAACAGGCTGGTAAGTGGGTCATAGATGGCGCGCCGCTCCAGGCGTGCCTGTTTCAGGTGTTTCTGGGTGATATCGCGAAACACGGCGATGTAATGCGTGATAGTGCCTTGGACATCGTGGATCGCCGAGATAGTGACGTTTTCGATGAGCTGACTGCCGTCCTTGCGAACGTTCCAGATATCGCCCGTCCAGTATCCTTGTTGGTGCACGGTGGTGAACAGGCTGGTATAGAATTGGGCATCGTGTTTGCCCGAGGACAGCAAGTGGGGGGTGCGCCCCAAGGCTTCCTCGGCGCTGTATCCGGTCAACTGCGTGAAGGCAGGATTGACGTCGATGATGCGTTTGTCGGCATCGGTCACGAGGATGCCGTCATGGGTGCTGTCGAAAACCGTCTCGGCCAGCGCCATGCGTTCCGTGGCGAGCTTGCGCGCGGTGACATCGGTCAAATAGCCATGCCACAGCGTGCCCCCGTTGGCCAGCCGTGTGGGCATGGCGGCGCATTCCAGCCAGCGCAGCCCTCGAGTGGGGTGATGATAACGAAAGGCCCTTTGCCATAGCCTGAGCGACGTGGCGGAGCACGCGAGTGCATCGCGCAGCTGCTGTCGATCCGCCGGGGCGATCCGGGCCAATAATGCCTCGGCGTCTTGTTGCAGGGCGTCGCGCTCGATGCCGCAATAGTCGGCCAGACGGGGACTGATGTAGGGAAAGTTGCCCTGCCCGTTGGGCCATTGTCGATATTGAAACAGCACGCCAGGCGCTTGGGCACTGAGCTGTTCGAGGAGGCGGCCTTGGATGCGCCAGCGGGTGCGTGATCGATGCTGTTCATTGATGTCGCGCTGCGCGCTGATCAGGTAGCAATGCCCCTCCTGACTGTATAGCGGGGCGAGCATCAGTTCGCTGTCGAAACGTGTGCCGTCCTTGCGGCGGTTTTGGAGGGTCAGCGTCAGCTGCGTGCGTTCTTCGATAGCACGGTGCAGGCGGTGGTTGGCCTCCGGGTCTGCATCGCCCGTCTGCAGCAAGCGGCAGGAGCGCCCCAAGACTTCCTCGCGGTCATAGCCGGTAAGTTGCTCGAAGCCCTTGTTGACGAATATCAAGGGGCAGCCGGGCTGCTCGCCATCGGCGATCGTGAGTGCAATGCCTGACACTTCCAGCAACTCGGTCAGCGACGGAGGCAAGGTATGTGGGGCCAAGGTCTCGTGTCCTCTACGACATCCATGCGAAGGCGTGGGAATGGCGCTATTTCGCCGGCCACCGGCCGGCGCGCGATCAAATGGCGTCATGCGTGTTGAATCGACGCCATGCGCCGTGCGTGAAAGCCCCGGCTGGTCTGGGCTGGAGGCATACAGGCAGTAACGCTAGACTACTCCTTTTTTACATTCCAGTGCCAGGCTTTGAGCGGAAAAGTGTCTTCATTTGCCGACATTTTAGGCGGACTGGATGAGTAGGGGATGCCATTGGTCACCAATGACCGGATTTTCGACGGCTTGGCCGACAAGTTTGAACGCGGTCTCTACGGGACGCCGCGAGGTGCGATTCGTCTGGCGGTGTTGGGACATGTGTTGCCGAGCGAATTGCCCACCGATGGTCGACCCGCGCTGGATGTGGGCGCCGGCCTGGGCCAAATGAGTATATGGCTAGCGCAACGTGGCCATGCGGTCACCATGGTCGAGCCCTCGAGCGACATGCGCGAGCGCGCTATCGTGTGCATGGGCGATCTGGCCATCACGCCCGTCGATGCCACCTGGCAGACGCTGCCCGAACGCACGCCGGGGCCGTGGGGGCTGATCGTGTGCCACGCGGTTCTGGAGTGGTTGGCGGCGCCACAGGCTGCCTTCGCACAACTCGCCACGTTGCTGGCGCCGGGTGGCTATCTGTCGTTGATGGTCTTCAACCGCGATGCATTGCGGTTCTCCAACGTGATCAAGGGTAACCTGGACAAGGCACTCGATGATCGGTTGGAAGGACTCGGCAAACGTCAGCGCCTGACGCCGATCTCGCCACTCACCGATGCCCAGGTACGCGCATGGTGTACGTCGGAAGGCCTATCGATCGAGGCGGTGACGGGCGTGCGTATCTTTCACGACTACCTTTTGGAGCGCCACCCCACGACGGAGCAGCTCGAGAAAGTCATCGCACTCGAGCGCCGTTATTGCCAGCAGGAACCGCACTGGCGCCTGGGACGTTACCTGCATTATACCCTGTACAAACCGGAGACCGTGTCATGAGTGCGGAGACGCCCCCTTGCCAGTTGCTTGCCCGTCAGTCCCACGAGTATCGCGATTGGTTGTGGGTCGCGCCGCCTCACGATGCCTGGCTGGAAACGAACGGCGGCAGCGTGTGGAGCGCGGATGCGACGGTTTGTCAGGCCTGGCGGGCGCGTGGGAACCGGGTGTACGACGGCCTCGCGCCGGTGCTGGAAGCGCCGGTCGAGGGTGCCGTGTTGTTCTGGCCCAAGACGCATGCGCTAGGCGAGTGGTGGCTGCTGGCGTTGTGCGCGGTGTTGCCTGAAGGTACGCCGCTGCAGGTCGTCGGCGAGCATCAAGGGGGCGTCAAGCGTGTACTCAAATCGCTGGCCGCCCTGGGGCTCGGGTGCCGCAAGGTGGATAGCGCGCGGCGCTGTACGCTGTATGCCACGCGCACGGCACCGTTATCGCTGTCGCCGGAGGCGGCCTGGACCACGTTCGAGGCCGCTGGACTCAGCGTGGCGAGCCATCCCGGCGTATTCGGCCATGGCAAGCTCGATGACGGCACGCGCTTGTTGCTCGAGACATTGCCCGGCGCCCTCGGCGACCCGGCAGGGCGTCAACTGCTCGATATGGGATGTGGTGACGGTATTCTCGCCGCCTGGCTCGGCGTACGAGGCGCAAGCGTCTCGGCGGTGGATCTCAACGCCTTCGCGGTAGCTGCGACGCGTCGCACACTCGCAGCCAATCGGGTAGTGGGAGAGGCGTGGCAGAGCGATGTCTACAGTGAAGTGACCGGTAAATTCGACGCCATCGTCAGTAATCCGCCTTTTCATCAGGAGCGTGCCATCGACTACGGTCCGGCGGCGCGCTTGATACGCGAGGCGCCCGACAAACTGGTTCGGGGTGGCAGCTTGATTCTGGTGGCCAACGCCTTCCTGCCGTACCCCCGCTTGTTGGAAGAGGCCTTCGGTGACTTTACGGTACTCGCCGATGATCGACGGTTTCGTATATATCGCGCCATCAGGCGCTAGGCACTTTCCAGATGAGATTAGGCATCGGGATCGGCGTAGGCGATGTCCGTAATCACGTAGGTCGTGTCGCCAGCCGGGGCGTTGACGGTGACGTCCTCGTCGAGCCCTTTGCCCAGCAAGGCGCGGGCGAGCGGAGCGTCAACGCTGATCCAGTGCTTGTCGGTGTCGGTTTCGTCGTGGCCCACGATGCGGATCGCCAGTTCCTCGCCATCTTCATCCTCTAGCGTGACATAGGCACCGAAGTACACCCGTGAGGTGTCGGCGGGCAGGCGGTCGACGACCTGAACCTCATCCAGGCGCTTGCCGAGGTAGCGGATACGTGCGATGACACGATTGAGCTCTTTCTTGTTATAGGTGTAGTCGGCGTTCTCGCTGCGGTCCCCCTGGGCGGCGGCTTCGCCCACCTTGGTGGAAAGCGCGGGGCGCTTGACGCGGGAAAGATGCTCATGGATGCCCTTGAGTCGGGCATAGCCCTGTGCCGTGATCAGCGGGCTCTTCTTTTCCTGACGCGGGTCCTTGGCGGGATCGCGCCAGCGAGTCATGTTGCGGCCTTTCATGCCTACCTCCCGAGCGTGGAATGCATACCCTACGCAAGCCTTGCCGGTACGCCAACCCCGCTGCTGGTGCGGGGCTTGTCGGCACTATACTTCGAACTACGACGAATCGACTTAGCGATTAATTCAAACGTTCGTTACATTTTAGGGCGGGTGAGCATACCTATTATTACAATGATGCAGTACGCCAGGAGGTCGCCATGCAGGTTCGTCATGTTGCGGGAACATGCCGTCGATGCCGTCTCGTACCGGCACGTTTTCATGTTGTCTTGTGCGCCGCATTGATCGGCGCGCTCAGTAGCGCTCTGGCCTGGGCCGACGCCTCGCCGGATGGCGTGTATCCGCTGATGTCGCGTTGGGGAAACGTGGAGTATGGCATGCAGGATGGGGCACAGGAAAAAGCGCTGGCAAGCCTGGCGGAAGAAGCCGATGCGCTCGCCGAGGCGCATCCCGACAACGCACATGTGTTGACGGCCGAAGGCGTGATTCTTGCCTCGTACGCCAAGGCCAAGGGCGGCCTCGGGGCGCTTGATCTGGCGACGCGCGCACGCAAGGCGCTGGAACGTGCCATCGAGCTCGACCCGCGCGGGGATGACGGCGCCGCCTATGTGACGCTGGGGGCGTTGTACGATCGTGCGCCGGGCTGGCCAGTGTCGTTCGGCGATGACGACAAGGCCGGTGAACTGCTGAGTCGCGCGCTGGAAATTCGCGGCGATGGCATCGACACTCATTACTTCTATGCCACGTATCTCCGTGACGAGGGGCGTCGTGCCGAGGCACGTCGCCACGCGCAGCAGGCCGTCGATGGACAGGCCCGCGAGGGGCGCGATTCTGACGAGGCGTTGCGAGAGAAAGCGCAGCGGCTATTGGACGAATTGTCATAGAAGAGCGCCGGCGCGGTTGGCATTGCCATGCCGCGTCGGGATAATGAGGCGCATTGTGCCCGTGTATCGGGACGACGCGCCTTGCACCGTGTCGCCTCGTTCATGGCTTTACTGTCAGGAGGCGTCATGACTGAACAGGCTCATCCCTACACGCCGCGTTACGCGCATGAGTCGGTCGAGGAGCGCTTCGACGAAACGCTGCAGTCGGGATTTTTCAGTCTCGAGCGGCGTCATTATCGGCATCGTCGTTTCGACGGTCAGTGGAGCGAGCGGGTCCTCCGTGAAGTCCATGTGCGCCACGACGCGGTCGGCGTGCTGCTTTACGATCCGCAGCGTGATTGCGTGGTGCACGTCGAACAGATACGTGCCGGTGCGTTGGACGATCCGCTCAGCCCCTGGAAGCTGGAGCCCGTGGCGGGGTTAGTCGACGCAGGCGAGACCGGCGCCGAGGTCGCCCGCCGTGAATCCATGGAGGAAGCGGGTTGTGAGATCGGCGAGTTGATCGAGTTGTATACGTACTATCCGAGCCCTGGCGCGTGCACCGAGAGGGTGACCTTGTTCTGCGGGCTGGTGGATAGTGACGGTGTGGGGGGCGTGCACGGTCTCGAGAGCGAAAACGAAGATATTCAGGTTCACGTACTGAGCTTTGCCCAGACCTGGGCACTTCTCGAGAAAGGCGTCATCGATAACGCGATGTCCCTGATCGCGTTGAATTGGTTGGTGCGTGAGCGCGCCTCGCTACGGGCAAGGAGGTAGAGGATGGCGAAAGCGGCATATGTTAACGACCTCAAGTCCCTGCAAGGAGAGTGCACGGCCAACTACCTGCGGCTGAGTCGATTACTCGGCGACATGGGCGCCGGAGAAACACGCGAGGTCGCTCTGGCCGGTGAGCATCGCCGCTTTGGCTCGCTGTGGCTGGAAGTGCTCGAATGCGCGCCTTACACCACCATTTGTCGTGTCTCGCAGAGTGGTGTGCTGGACGGCATCATCGAGTCGCCGCGCATGCGTGTGCATCTTTATCACGACGCACGAATGGCGGAAGTCACCGACTTTCAGCGCCAACGGCATTTTCATGGCCGGTATCGCTACCCCAACGCGCGCATGCATCAGCCCGACGAAAAACTCCAGCTCAATCGCTTCTTGGGGGAGTGGTTGGAACATGGGTTGGCTCACGGGCTGACCGTGGACGTGCCGGAGCTGCCTTGATGCGCCTGATCCAGATCAGCGATTGTCATCTCTGCGCCAATCCCGAGGCGCGCTCGCGCATCGGGTACCCGCTACGTCAGTTGCGTGCTGTCGTCGCCCAGGCGCGGCGGTTGCGCCCGGATATCGTGCTGGTCACCGGTGACATCAGCCATGATGAATCCCCGGCCGCGTACCGCCATGCCTTCGACGTCTTCGCCGAATTCGAGTGCCCATGGTTCTGGATGACCGGCAATCACGACCATCCCGAATTCATGGAAGAGCTGCATCCTTTCCATGATGAACTCGACCTCGGCGAGTGGCGGTTACTGCTGCTGGATTCCCGCGTACCCGGCCAGGCGGGCGGAGAGCTAGGTCAAGCTGCCTTGCAGGATCTTGCCATGCGTCTCGAGGAAGACGACCGTCCTACGTTGCTGGCCATGCACCACCCGCCGCTGGAAATCGGTTCGGCGTGGATGGATGCGCTGGGCTTGGCGGACCGCGAGGCGCTATGGCAGACGCTGGCCGCCTACGGCCAGGTGCGGGCGGTGCTATGTGGACATATTCACCAGGCCTTTGCGGCACGGCATGGCGACATTGCCGTTTACGGCTGTCCCGCCACTGCCGATCAGTTTCTTCCCCGGCGAGATGATTTCACGCTCGATGAGGCGTCTCGCCCCGGTTTTCGGATCATCGATCTGCAAGGGCAACGGTTGTCGACCTGGGTCGAGCGCGTCGATCCGTGAGCTTGGGCATTCTTGAAGCTTTATGCCTTTGTGTACTTAAAAGATAGTTCTTAATTCTTTGACGTTATCATGCGTCTCTGGGTACCGTGAGCGCCATGACGCGTAGAGCGGCGGGCCACGAGCTTCCAGCTTGTCTCAACGACTGTTCCTAAAAACCAAGGTTTTCAGATGTCTGAAATCTCACCCGAACGCCAAACCCACTTGAAGCAGCTTGAGGCGGAGTCGATCCATATCATCCGCGAGGTGGCTGCCGAATTCGCCAACCCGGTGATGCTGTACTCCATCGGCAAGGATTCGTCGGTGATGCTGCACCTTGCGCGCAAGGCGTTCTATCCCGGCACGCCGCCGTTCCCGCTGATGCATATCAACACCACCTGGAAGTTCCGCGAAATGATCGAGTTTCGCAACCGCATGGCGGCCGAGGTGGGCATGGAACTCCTCGAGTACGTCAATGAGGAAGGCCGGGTCGCGGGCATCAATCCCTTCGATCACGGCAGCGCCAAGTACACCGATATCATGAAGACTCAGGCGCTCAAGCAAGCCCTGGACAAGCACGGCTTCGATGCCGCCTTCGGCGGCGCGCGCCGCGACGAGGAAGCCTCGCGCGCCAAGGAACGCGTCTACTCCTTCCGTGACAAGCACCACCGCTGGGACCCCAAGAACCAGCGCCCGGAGCTGTGGAACATCTACAACGGCAAGGTGCAGAAGGGCGAGTCGATTCGCGTCTTCCCGCTCTCCAACTGGACCGAGCTGGATATCTGGCAGTACATCTACCTTGAGTCGATTCCCATCGTCCCGCTGTACTACGCCGCCCCGCGCCCGGTGGTCGAGCGTGATGGCATGCAGGTCATGGTCGATGACGAGCGCCTGCCGCTCGAAGAAGGCGAAGTCCCCGAAGAGAAATGGGTCCGCTTCCGCACCCTGGGCTGCTACCCGCTCACCGGCGCCGTGGAATCCACCGCCGCCACGCTGCCCGAGATCATCCAGGAAATGCTGCTGACCAAGACCAGCGAGCGCTCCGGACGCGCTATCGACCACGATCAGGCGGGGTCCATGGAGCGTAAAAAACGTGAAGGGTATTTTTAATGTCACACCAGTCATCGCTGATCGCCGACGATATCGAGTCCTACCTGCAGGAACATGAGAACAAGGACCTGCTGCGCTTCATTACCTGCGGGAGCGTCGACGATGGCAAATCGACCCTGATCGGGCGCCTGCTGCACGACTCCAAGATGATCTACGAGGATCAGCTGGCGGCGATCACCCAGGCCTCCAAGACCAGCGGCACCACCGGCGACCAGGTTGACCTGGCGCTGCTCGTCGATGGCCTGCAGTCCGAGCGCGAGCAGGGCATCACCATCGATGTCGCCTATCGGTACTTCTCTACCGACAAGCGCAAGTTCATCATCGCCGACACACCCGGGCACGAGCAGTACACCCGCAACATGGCCACCGGTGCGTCCACGGCCAGCCTCGCGGTGATCCTGATCGACGCCCGTCACGGCGTGCAGACCCAGACCCGGCGGCACAGCTTCATCGCCGATTTGCTGGGCATCCAGCACCTGGTGATCGCGGTCAACAAGATGGACCTGGTCGACTACTCCCAGGCGCGCTTCGATGAGATCGTCGCCGAGTACCGCGAATTCGCCGCCAAGCTCAACGCGCCGGACATCCACTTCGTGCCGCTGTCCGCGCTGGAAGGCGACAATGTCGTCAATCGTAGCGAGAACATGCCCTGGTACAGCGTCGATGGACAACCGGGGACGCCGCTGCTCGAACTGCTTGAGACCGTCGAGGTCACCCACGACCGAAACCTGACGGATCTGCGTCTGCCGGTGCAGTACGTTAACCGCCCGCACCTCGACTTCCGTGGCTACTGCGGCACGCTCGAGGCCGGCATCCTGCGTCCCGGGCAGGCCATCAAGGTGCTGCCCTCCGGCAAGCGCTCCACGGTGTCGCGCATCGTCACCTTCGACGGCGACCTCGAGGTGGCCTATCCGGGGCAGGCGATCACCGTCACGCTCGACGACGAAATCGACATCTCGCGGGGCGACTGGCTGGTCGCGGAGGACGCCGAGGTGCCGCTGGCCGATGCCTTCGAGGCGGACATCGTGTGGATGCACGACACCGCGCTGGAGCCTGGCCGGTTGTATGACCTCAAGCTCGCCACGCGGGACCTGGCGGGCAAGATCAGCCGGATCGACTACCAGACCGACGTCAACACGCTCGAGCATCACGCCGCCGAGACGCTGAATCTCAACGCCATCGGCCGCTGCCGTGTCGAAGTCGCCGGCACGCTGCCGGTGGACGATTACCGCGTGAGCCCCGGCACCGGCAGCTTCATCGTCATCGACCGGCTGACCAATGTGACCGTGGGCGCGGGGATGGTACGTGGTGCGGCCAAAGGCACTGGTACGAGTAATGGCGAGGTGGATTGGCAAGCCTTCGAGATAGAGCTCAATGCCTTGGTCCGTAAGCATTTCCCGCACTGGGAAGCGAAAGACGTCCGCTCGCTATTAGGGCACTGAGTCGCGGGTGCCCCGTGTATTGCATGCCCTTTCCCGCCCGCGGGGGAGGGCATTTTTGCATTGGGCTTTGCATCGGATGTTGCGCTGTGCGCTATGTGGCAAGCGCTGAACGATGAAAGTATGTGGCAAGTACTGGACGATGAAAGTCGCGGGATCGAGGTCGCACTCGTCCATGAGGCGGCTTATCATGAGCCACTCGTATTCATTGAGGACACGGTGAGGTATGCATAACGTCGATTGGCAGCTTGAGGAAATCGTGACGCAGTTGAGAGCCACTCGCGAAACCTGGCGCGAGCGTAATGGACGCTCGCGCGAGCGTGGCTGTCGTGAACTGCCGTCGCGGAGTGCCATTCGTGTCATTACCGACGACTTGATCGGAGCGCTGTTTCCGATGCGTCTCGGCCCTAGTGACCTGCGCCGCGAGAGCGAGGACTTCTACGTCGGGCATACGCTGGATGCCACCCTCAATGCGCTATGTCACGAAGTGTGCCTGGAGTTGAAGTACATCGCCCGGCAATTGGGACATGATGCCGGTGACACCCAGGCGCGCGCGGTGGAGATCGTGCAGGGTTTCGCGGCCGACCTGCCCGAGCTTCGCCGCTGCCTCGATGCCGATGTGATGGCGGCTTATCATGGCGATCCGGCGGCGCGTAGCGTCGATGAAGTACTACTGTGCTATCCGGGGGTGCATGCAGTCATTCACCATCGCATCGCCAGCTACTTCTACCAGGCGGATCTGTCTCTGTTGGCACGTATGATTGCGGAAATCGCGCATTCGGATACGGGCATCGACATCCATCCCGGTGCCACCATCGGCGAGGGCTTTTTCATCGATCATGGGACCGGCGTGGTCATCGGCGAAACTGCGATCATTGGCAACAATGTGCGCCTCTATCAGGCGGTAACGCTGGGCGCCAAGCGGTTTCCAGCGGACGAGCGCGGCCATTTGGAAAAGGGCCTGCCGCGTCACCCCATCGTCGAGGACGATGTGGTCATCTACGCCGGGGCCACGATTCTTGGGCGTATCACCATCGGCAAGGGCTCGATCATTGGCGGCAATGTCTGGCTGACACGCAACGTGGAACCGGGCAGCAACGTGACCCAGGCCAACCTGCAAAGCGGACCGTGTCCGTGAGGCGGAGCGAGCCTACAGGTATCGCGACGCGCGGTTTCGGTCGCGCGTCGTCGTTTGTGAAAGCGCCACTCTTCCCTCTCTACCCTCCGATATCTCTTCTTCTTAGACTCCCATTAGCCCGCTAACTTATCGTCAGCGGCGTTCAAGGCCGGTATAGTGTGCGCGCTTATCAGCTTGAGATGACATATGTATAACGATTCCGTGACGATGTCGCGTTGGCAACTCTGGCGCGAATTGAACCGTCAACTATGGCGGCTGGGGCTTATCGGGGTAGCGACCCTGACCTTGATGCGTGTACTGCTGTGGCAACTGAACGCGCCCCCCTCCTTGGAAGTGCCAGGCGTCGAGATGTTTCAAGCCTTCTGGATGGGGCTACGTTTCGACGCCAAGATCATGGCGGTTCTCCTGGGGCCATGGCTGGTGGTAGCGACGGCACTGCTACCCTTGCCGCGCGTCTTTCTGGCCGGCTGGCATCGTCTGTGGCCCGTCTGGGCCATCGCGATCATGGCCTTGGTCAATCTCTTGGCGCTGATCAATCATTTCTTTTTTACCTTTTATCAGGGACCAATCAATTCGCTGATCTTCGGGTTATTCGAAGACGATACCCAGGCGGTATTGCAGACGATATGGAGTGACTATCCCTTTCTCCCTTTGCTGATCGTCTTGATTGGCATGACGGGAACCCAGATCGCCATGATGCGGCGTGGCCACCGGCGTGTACGGCGACGGCTGGGATGGCGCAGGGCCACCCTGTTGGTGGTTGCTTCCTGGGTGGCGTTGATTGGATTAGGGCGAGGTACTCTGGGGACCTTTCCGCTACGCGAGATGCACATGGCGGTTTCGTCGAGTGCCTTTGCCAATGACCTTGTGCCCAGTGGACCGCAGGCGCTTTATCTAGCTTGGAAGGAGCGTCAGGTCAGCCAGATTGGCGACGACCCGCAGTCGGGCTTGGCGCGTTATGGATTCAGCTCGCCCATGGCGGCGGCAGAAGTGCTTGGCTGGTCGCAGGCCGATACCCCACAGGCGGTTCTGGATCACATGACCGAGACAACCCCCGAGCGACCCGCTGTAAAAGAGAAACCGCCGCATGTCGTGTTGAGCTTGATGGAAGGCTGGGGGCGTCACCCGCTGGATTTCGACGACGCCAAGGACAACGATCTGCTGGGCCATTTGCGTCCATGGGTGAAGGAAAAGGCGGATTATTTCCCGCATGCGCTATCGGCCGAGAACGGTACGCATCCCTCCCTAGAGGGGCTGCTGCTCGATACGCCGATCAGTCCGTTGACGCAAAGTCGTTATGGCTATCGTCAGTATCCGACATCGGCGGTGCTGCCCTACGAGCGTGCGGGGTACCACACCGTGTTACTGAAGTCAGGCTCTGCGCAGTGGCGCAATCTCGACGATGCGTTCAAGCGTCAAGGCTTCGACGAGGTGCTGGGCGAGAGCGCGATTCGCGAGCGTTTCCCTGAGGCCAAGGGCGGTACCTGGGGGCCCTTTGATGAGTGGATGTTCCGCTACGGCGAGGAGCTTCTGAAGGAGGCCGAGGCCAACGATGAGAAGCTGATGCTAGTGATGCTATCGGTCACCAATCACCCGCCATACAAGATTCCAGAGGACTACGATCCCGCGCCCTTGGATGTCTCGCGACTGGGGGATGAGCTGGCCGTCTCGCCCGAGTTCGGCACCTCGATCCTCGAAACCTATCAATACGCCAATGACAACTTGGGGCGTTTCCTCGACCGTCTTGACGCCGATGGGTTATTGGATCACACGCTGTTTGCGGCGACCGGCGATCACAATACACGCTCCATCATGAAGTATCCCGACGCACATGATTTGTTCGATCAATTCGGTGTGCCGATCCTGATGTGGGTGCCACCGGCCTACCGGGATGGTGGCGAGGCGCAGGTCGATGACTGGACCAGCCATCGGGATATCTTCCCGACACTATGGGCGCATTCGCTTTCCGACGCGCAGGTGCCGTGGATGGGGCGTGATCTGTATACACCACAGGAATCGCCCATGGCACTGACATTCAATCACCAGGATGGCGGCCAGGGCGTCATGGTCAGTGAGGCGGGCGCGGCTACTCGTCTCACCGATCCTACCTACTATCGTTGGTCGAACGACGAGCGTGAATTGAAGAACAACGCTTTGGAGGCCACGGCGTCGCCATCACACGCGCTTGAGGATCAGGCGCAGCGTGCCCAGGCGCGCATGGCACTGGAAGACTGGCGCATTCGGCGTGAGGCCTTGCAGGCCGACACGCCCGAGACCGATTGACGTCAAGGCGTGGCGTCCGGCGCTTTCGAGAGAGGTGTCTCCGCCGTCGGCGGGGTCACCTGAACCCTGAGTACATGGCGTACCGCCGACGTCACGTTGGTGCAGCGTGCATCAGCGTTCATCCACCACACGCGATCACAGCACGCGAGACTCGCGTCGCACTGGCTGACGACCGGTACGATGCACAGGCGGTGGCGCCGTGAGGCGGCGCCTAGATCGGCTAATAGACGCTGCTCTTCCATCGGCGCCAGAGGCTCGAGGTCTAGGAGCAGAATGCCGTTATCGCGCCGCTGCCGGAATGGGCAATGGGGCGCCGCCGCGACTTGGCACAGCGAGCGCGCGATCATCGCGCGTTGAGCATTCGCCGGGTCGAGTTCTCCCAAGCGTTGGTCGCCCAGGGCCTGCAGATCGAGCGCGGCGAGCGCCGTTTCCACCGCAAGCGGAAGGCAGGGCGGCGAACTGGCGCCGTGTTGCGTGACACGTGAGCAACTCTCCAGCAGCCCCAGTCCGACCAGATCGCGTACGCGCCAATCGGCCAGGCTTTGCGGCGGTGCGACGACATGCGCGATGCGTTGGGCGCGGTAGGTGCTGGGCCAGCAGTGCAGAGGTTGTCCGTCGAGGCAGATGCTACCGCGCGTGGGTCGGTAGAGACCGGCGAGCAAGCCGATCAGGGTACTCTTGCCGGCGCCATGCGGCCCGCAGATGCCGAGTAGTTCGCCTGGTACCAGACGATCGGTGAAGGGCAGCAGGCGCGGCGTTCCCTCGAGGGCCGTATTGAAGAGCGACAGCATGATAGGCCTCCTACGACATCGATAATGATAAACATTATCGTTTGCATGCCGAGGGAGAGCAAGTCAAATAAGCGTCAGTCGAATGCAAACGTCAACGCATACAAGCGCCAGACGAATACAAGCGTTATTTGAATATAAGCATCACTCGGGCTTGCGCGCCACTAGCACGGCACGCCGTGGCGCCGGATAGCCTTCAAGGGTCAGCGCCGAATCCTCGGGATCGAGAAAGTCGGCCAACGACTGGAACGTCATCCACGTGGTGCTGCGCTGTTCTTCCAGCGATGTCGGGGCCTCGTCGACGACTCGCACGTCCTCGAAACCACAACGCTCGAGCCAGTGCGATAGCGCTGCCGACGAGGGCAAGAAGTAGACGTTGGGCATGGCCGCATAGCGCTCGCCGGGCATGAAAACCGTGTTCGCGTCACCTTCGACGACCAGGGTCTCAAGGACGAGTTCGCCGCCGGGGCGCAAGGTGTCGCGTAGTTGCGCCAGATGTTCCAGCGGGGAGGGGCGGTGGTAGAGCACGCCCATCGAGAAGGTGGTGTCGAACGCTTCGAGTTGCGGGGGGACGTCCTCGATACCGACCGGCAGGAAATGCGTGCGCCATGCGTCGGCATCTCCCACGAAATGGCGTATGGCCTGAAATTGATAATAGAAGCGTGGCGACGGGTCGATGACTAGCACAAACGCCGCGCCTGCGCCGGCCATACGCCAAGCGTGGTAGCCGTTGCCGCCGCCGACATCCAGCACGCGGCGTCCCTCGAGCGGGGACAGGTGCGGTGCGACGCGCTGCCATTTCCAATCCGAACGCCATTCGGTGTCGATGTGGATTCCGCCCAACACATAGGGCCCTTTGCGCCAGGGCGTCAACTTGCGCAGCAGGTTCTCGCATTGGCGTTGGCGGCTGTCGTCGAGCGCGACATCGACCCGCACGCTGTCCTGGTCGAGGGCGATATCGCGCGACTCGGGCAGTGCCGGGAGTTTGGCGACGGCCTTTTCCCAGGAGGGCAGGTCGCCGAAGCGTCGACGGTCCAGGCCGTTGGCAAGCTGGTCTGGCAAGCGAGTGACCCATTCGGTCAGGCCGTGGTCGAGGAAGGCATCGAAGAGCGCACGTTGAGTGCGGTCGAGCGGGAAGCGATCAGGCATCCTTGAAGGCCACCATCGAGGCGAAATTGAGATACTGAAACCAGGTACTGACGCGCGTAAACCCGGCGGTACGCAGTCGGTCGTGATGCGCCTCGAGGGTATCCGGTACCAGCACGTTCTCCAGCGCAGTGCGCTTCTGGCTGATTTCCATGTCACTGTAGCCGTTGGCGCGCTTGAAATCGTGGTAGCGTTCTACCAACCAGGCATTTTCCTGCTCGTCGGGTAGCACGATTTTTTCCGAAAGCACCAGCACGCCGCCGGGTTCCAAGGCGTTGTAAAGGTGCTCGATGACCGCTCGACGATCTTCCGGGGGCAAGAATTGTAACGTGAAGTTGAGCACGATCATGCCAGCGGGGCGGTAATCGACGTGCCTGATATCGCCTTCGATGATATCGATGCGATGATCGGGGCATTCTTCTCCGAGCGTTTCGCGCGCGCGGGCGACCATCGCCGGTGACAGGTCGACGCCGGTCAGGGTGAAGGCCTCCGGCGGTAGGCGCCCGGCGAGCGCCAGGCTCACCGCCCCCAACGAGCAGCCCAGGTCATAGACGTGCGCGCCGAAACGCAGGTGACGTTCGGCGATCAGCCCCAACATGCCCAGGATCTGGCCATAGCCGGGCACCGAACGGCGAATCATGTCGGGAAAGCAGGCGACGACCTGTTCGTCGAAGGAAAAGTTGGCCACCCGGTCGAGGGGTGTCGTAAAGATCGCGTCACGGTAAGATGCGTCACTCATGAGGCACTCATCGAGTCGAGGCGTGGCGGGGCCACAGGGAATGGCGCATTGTACGCGCCGCGTCAGGGCTGTGCACCTGCGGGGCCATTAGCGAGCTTGTTCAAGGAGAGTACGAGTCATGACCCAGTCATCCATGATCCATCATTCGCCGGCCTGGCAAAGGCTCGCCGTGCATGCCGACGAGATGCGTGACGTGCATCTCAAGAGCTTGTTCACCGAGAATTCCGGTCGCCATGCGCGCTTCACGCGACGCGGGGTAGGGCTGACGCTGGATCTATCCAAACATCGCTGGCGTGACGAGACGCTGTCGATGCTGCTCGAACTGGCCCGCGAGGCGGATCTCGAGCGCGCCATTGCGCGTTTGCAAAACGGCGAGCGGGTCAATCTTTCCGAGGACCGTCCGGCCTTGCATACCGCCTTGCGTCTACCCCCCGAGGCTAGCCTGGTGGTCGAGGGCGAGGATGTCGTGCCCGATGTCCATGAGACGCTGGCCCGCATGCAGGCGATGGTCGAAAAATGCCACGCCGGGCAATGGCGCGGCGCCACGGGACGGCCGATCACCGACGTGGTCAACCTGGGCGTCGGCGGCTCCGACCTGGGGCCTTTGATGGTGACCCACGCCTTGGCCGATTACCGGCCACGTGACGTACATCAGGTCGACATTCATTTCGCCTCGACCATGGACGGCTCGCAACTCGCCGACTATTTAACCCGCTTCAACCCCGCCACCACCCTGTTCGTGCTGTCCTCGAAGTCGTTCACTACCATCGATACGCTGTCCAACGCCTCGACTGCGCGCGACTGGTTGATGACGCGTTTGGCAGACGGCGGTCAAGATACCGAGATGAGCGAGTTGGTGATGCGCCAGCATTTCATCGGCGTCTCGGCCAAGCCCGAGCGCATGAGTGAGTGGGGCATCGATCCGCGCCATCAGTTGCGTTTCTGGGAATGGGTTGGCGGTCGTTATTCGCTCTGGGGGGCCATTGGCTTGCCTATCGCGTTGGCGGTGGGCATGGACAACTTCCGCGAGCTGCTGGCGGGTGCTCATGACATGGACCGCCATTTTCGTGAGACACCGCTCGAGGACAACCTGCCGGTGCTGCTGGCCTTGGCGGGCATCTGGAACGTTAACTTCCTGGATGTGCGTGCGCACTCGATCCTGCCCTATGACGGCCGCCTCGAATACTTCGCCAGCTATCTCGAGCAACTGGAGATGGAGTCCAACGGCAAATCGGTCACCAACGACGGTGAGATCACGCCGTATTCCACCTGCCCGGTGTTGTGGGGACAGCTTGGTCCCAATGCGCAACATGCCTTCTATCAGTTACTTCACCAGGGCACCCAGGCGGTGGAGTGCGATTTCATCGCTCCGGTGCGACGTTATGATCGGGTCGAGGATCCGGCCACTCGAGCGCATCTCAAGGCCCAGCACCGTTTGACGCTGGCTAACTGCATCGCCCAGTCGCGGGTCTTGATGTTGGGCGACGAAGCCCTGCCCAGCGATGTTCCACGCCCGAGTCACAAGCGCTATCGTGGCAACCAGCCTTCGACCACGCTGCTGCTCGACCGCTTAACGCCGCGAACGCTGGGCGCGTTGATCGCACTCTACGAGCACAAGGTGTTCGTGCAGGCCACCCTCTGGGACATCAATCCCTTCGATCAGTGGGGCGTGGAACTGGGCAAGCAGATCGCCTCCGAGACCGAACAGATTCTGGCCTCACGGCGCGGTGCCGAGGCGCTGGATGATTCCAGCCGGGGCCTGCTCGATGTTGTATGGCAAGCACAGGATGGGACATGATACTGGCTGTTTGTACAGGTTGTGCGGTATGCTGACGACGCCCGTGGCCAATATGACGCCCGTGGCCAATATTCTGTATCTGCACGGTTTCAACAGTGGCGCGGCATCACCCAAGGCGCGCTTGATCGCGGCGACCTGTGAGCGTCTGGCGTGCGAAGATGTGGTATCCCCTCGGTGTGTCACGCCGCAGTTGCCGCATCGCCCCGATGACGCCTTGGCATGCGCCGAGCGCGAGTTGCATGCCCTGGGCGATGACACCTTGCTGATCGGCAGTTCGATGGGAGGCTTTCTAGCCACCTGCCTGGCCGAACGCTTCGGATTGCGTGCGGTGTTGATCAACCCCGCTGTACGGCCGGCACGATTGGTGACGCAGTGGATGGGCGCGCCGTTGGAAAATCCTTATACCCATGAGCGCTTCACCATCGATGAGCGCCATGGCGAAGCGCTCGAGGCAATGACGCCTACTGCCGTCATCGGCCCGAGCCGTTATCAAGTGTTGCTGGGCAGCGCCGATGAAACCCTGGATTGTCGCGATGCACTGGCATTCTATGCCGGTGCCTCGATGATCGTGCATCCCGGCGGCGACCATGGTTTCAGTGCCCTGGCCGATTATTTGCCGGCCATCTTCGCGCATGGTGGTTGGGCGGTGCCCGCACGATCGTACGCGCGCTCTGACGAACTCACTTAATGGACAACGCATGACGCAATACAGTGCCAGTTCCATCGAGGTCCTGTCGGGACTCGACCCGGTGCGCAAGCGCCCCGGAATGTACACCGATACCAGTCGCCCCAACCATCTCGTGCAGGAGGTCATCGACAACAGCGTCGACGAGGCGCTGGCCGGCCATGCACGGCATATTCGTGTGCAGCTGCATGACGATGGTGGCATCGAGGTCTCTGATGACGGGCGTGGCATGCCCATCGACATGCACCCCGAGCACGGGGTGTCCGGCGTCGAGCTCATCCTGACTCGGCTGCATGCGGGCGGGAAGTTCTCCCAATCGAGCTATCGCTTCTCGGGCGGCCTGCATGGTGTCGGGGTGTCGGTGGTCAATGCGCTGTCGCGGCGTCTGGAAATTGAGGTCTGCCGCGACGGCGACCGCCACGGTATGGCCTTCGCCCACGGCGACAAGGTAGAGGAACTCACCGTCATCGGGTCGTGTGCCAAGAAGGCCACGGGCACGGTGCTGCGTTTCTGGCCGGACGAGAGTTATTTCGATAGTCCTAAGCTGTCGCTACCGCGTCTTCAGCACCTGTTGCGCGCCAAGGCGGTCCTCTGCCCTGGGCTCGAGGTGACACTGGTGGATACCGACGGCAGCCAGGACGTTTGGCAATACGCCGACGGCTTGCGCGATTATCTGGCGCAGGCCACAGACGATGTCGAGGCGCTGCCCAGTTCGCCGTTTCTGGGTCATTTCGAGGACGACGACCAGGGCGTCGATTGGGCCATCCAGTGGCTGCCGGAAGGCGGCGAGTTGCTGCAGGAATCCTATGTCAACCTGATTCCCACACCGCTCGGTGGGACGCACGTCAACGGCTTACGCTCGGGGTTGCTCGAGGCGCTGCGTGAATTCTGCGAATACCGCAGCCTGCTGCCGCGCGGGGTCAAGTTGACCGGCGATGATCTGTGGGAGCGTGTCGCCTTCGTGCTCTCGGTGAAGCTTCTCGACCCGCAGTTCGCCGGGCAGACCAAGGAGCGGCTATCCTCGCGGGTGGTGGCCGGCTTCGTCTCCGGCGTGGTCAAGGACGCCTTCTCGCTGTGGCTCAATCATCACGTCGACCAGGCCGAGGCGTTGGCCGAACTGGTGATCAATGCCGCCCAGCGGCGCCAGAAGAGCGCCAAAAAGGTGGCCCGCAAGAAGGTGACCTCCGGTCCCGCCTTGCCGGGTAAGCTCGCTGACTGCGCAGGGCAGGACCCGGCGGCCTCCGAGCTGTTTCTGGTCGAGGGCGATAGCGCCGGCGGCAGCGCCAAGCAGGCGCGCGATCGCGAGACGCAGGCGATCCTCCCGCTGCGCGGCAAGATCCTCAACACCTGGGAAGTCGAGGCGCACGATATCTACAGCTCCCAGGAGGTCCACGACATCGCCGTGGCCATCGGTATGGACCCCGGCAGCGATGACCTCACCAAGCTGCGTTATCACAAGATCTGCATCCTCGCCGACGCCGACTCCGACGGCCTGCACATCGCGACCCTGCTGTGTGCACTGTTCGTGCGTCATTTCCCGGCGCTGGTCGATGCTGGCCATGTGTTCGTGGCCATGCCGCCGCTGTATCGCATCGACCTGGGCAAGGAAGTCCACTATGCCCTCGACGAAAGCGAGAAGGCTGCCATCTTGAAACGCCTGGAAGGCAAGCGTGGCACGCCTAATGTTCAGCGCTTCAAGGGCCTGGGCGAAATGAGCCCTCTGCAGTTGCGTGAAACCACCATGGCCGCCGACACGCGTCGCCTCGTGCAACTGACCCTCGCTGCGGACGACGGCACCCGCGAGATGATGGACATGCTGCTGGCCAAGAAGCGCGCCGGCGATCGCAAGAACTGGCTCGAGGATTACGGCAACCTGGCCGATATCGAGGTGTAAGAAGGAAGATGGAAGAGATAAGGACGAAGAAATAAGAAGGCAGACGTGAGAGGGAAGGGAAACGATGCGTTTATCTTCCCTCTCAAGGCGCGAAGCGCCGTTCTTCTCTCTTCAAGCTATGTTTCGTGCGGGCACTGTCCGCGAAGTTTCCATGATGGTAGATAGGGCCCCAAACCCATGACCATGGATATCCATGTCGAGGAGGGCGACGTCGAACGTCTGTCCCTCAAGGAATATACCGAGAAGGCGTATCTCGACTACTCGATGTACGTGATTCTCGACCGGGCGCTGCCGCATATCGGCGATGGCATGAAGCCGGTGCAACGGCGCATCGTCTATGCCATGCGCGAGTTGTCGCTGACGGCGAGCGCCAAGTACAAGAAGTCGGCACGCACCGTTGGCGACGTGCTGGGTAAGTTCCACCCACACGGCGACAGCGCCTGTTACGAGGCGATGGTGCTGATGGCGCAGTCGTTCAGCTATCGCTACCCACTGGTCGATGGTCAGGGCAATTGGGGCAGTCCCGACGACCCCAAGTCGTTTGCGGCGATGCGCTACACCGAGGCGCGACTGTCGAAATTCTCCGAAGTGCTGCTCTCCGAACTCGGGCAGGGCACGGTCGACTGGACGCCCAACTTCGATGGCACCCTCGACGAGCCGGCCGTGCTGCCGTCGCGTTTGCCGCACGTGTTGCTCAATGGCGCGACCGGGATCGCGGTGGGCATGGCCACCGACATTCCGCCCCATAACGTGCGCGAAGTCGTGGACGCGACCTGTCACTTGCTGCGCCATCCCGAGGCCAGCGTCAGCGATCTGATGCGTTACGTACCGGCGCCGGATTTCCCCACCGAAGCGGAAATCATCAGTTCGCCGGCCGATCTTGGCAAGCTCTACGAGAGTGGGCGCGGTTCGGTGAAACTGCGCGGGCGCTATACGCTGGAAGAGGGCAATGTGGTGGTTACCGCATTGCCGTATCAGGTCAGCGGCGCCAAGGTGCTCGAGCAGATCGCCGCGCAGATGCAGGCCAAGAAGCTGCCCATGGTGGCGGACTTGCGTGATGAATCGACCCACGAGACGCCCACCCGGCTGGTGCTGGTGCCGCGCTCCGGCAAGGTCGATGTCGAGGCACTGATGGCGCACCTTTTCGCCACCACCGATCTCGAGAAGAACGTGCGCGTCAACCTGAACGTGATCGGGCTGGACGGCCGGCCGCGCGTCATGGCACTCCACGCCATCCTGGGCGAATGGCTGCGGTTCCGTCGGGCGACGGTACGCCGCCGACTCGAACACCGCCTCAACAAGGTCGAGGATCGCCTGCATATCCTCGAAGGCTTGCTGGCAGCGTATCTCGATATCGACGAGGTGATCCGTATCATCCGCGAGGAGGACGAGCCCAAACCGGGGTTGATCAACGCCTTCGGGTTGTCCGAGCGTCAAGCCGAAGCGATTCTCGAGCTGCGCCTGCGACATCTGGCCAAGCTTGAGGAATTCAAGATTCGCGGCGAGCAGGACGAGCTGAGCGCCGAACGCGAACGCCTCAAGGAGCTGCTGGGCAACGACGAGGCGCTGACTGACCTGATCGAGCGCGAGTTGCGCCAGGACGCTGACGACTACGGCGATGCACGCCGCGCGCCGCTCGTCGAACGCGGCGAGGCCAAGGCCTTGTCCGAGGTCGAGCTGGTGGGCGCCGATCCGATTACCGTGGTGCTCTCCGAAAAAGGCTGGATTCGCAGTGCCAAAGGCCACGAAATCGACCCTGCAGGGCTTTCCTACAAGGCGGGCGATAGCTTTCATCTCGCTGCGCGGGGCAAGTCCAACCAGCCGCTGGTACTGCTCGATGACGCCGGACGCAGCTATACGCTGCCCGCGCATAATCTGCCCTCGGCCCGCAGCCAGGGCGAGCCCATCACGGGGCGCATCAACCCCGGCGCCGGCGCGCGTATGGTAGGGGTCATGCTCGATGTGCCTGAGTCACAGTATCTACTGGCGTCCGATGGCGGATATGGCTTTATCGCCAAGCTCGACGATTTGATTGGCAAGAGCAAGGCAGGTAAGGCAGCGCTGAGTGTGCCCAAGGGCTGCAACGTCATACCACCGGTGGCGGTGCCCCAAGGCGAGGGGGTGCGTATCGCTGTAGTCTCCAACGAGGGGCGCTTGTTGGTGTTCCCGCTCGAGCAATTGCCGATCATGGCCAAGGGCAAGGGCAACAAGATGATCGATATCCCCGGCCCGAGGGCCGCCAACCGGGAGGAATTCGTGCGCGACCTGGTCATGCTGCCAGCCAGCGCCTCGTTGGTGGTTCACGCCGGCAAGCGCAAGCAGACGCTCTCGAGCCGTGATCTCGACTATTACGTCGGTGAGCGTGGCCGTAGGGGCAGCAAGTTGTCGCGAGGCTTCCAGAAAGTCGACCGTTTAGAGGTCGAAGAGAAATAGAAGAAAGAAGGCAGAAGAGACGAGACCGAAGATGGGATATTGTGGTTATTTCCCCTCTTCCAGGCGCGTAGCGCCGCTCTTTCTTCTTACATCTAGATCTAGAGGTAATATGACACAGCGGTTATTGATTCGTGCCGGTGGCCCCGACCAACCGGGCCAATTGGCAGCGTTAGGCGCGGCCTTGACAGCATGCCAGGCGCGGCTTGTGGACATTCACCAGCACAGCGCGTTAGGCCATGTTGCCTTCGAGATGCTGGTGAACGCCGAGGTTGGCGTCGACGCCTTCAAATCGCAACTGAACGGTCACCTCGCTGCTCAAGACCTGGTCAAACAGGGCCTTGCCGTCGAGGTCGAGGCAGTGGCAGCGGACACATGGCAGACCCTAGGAGCTCAGGCCAATATTCCACGCCTGATCCTGACCCTGCTGGCACCTCGTCTGCCCTCGGGAATTCTCGCCGATGTCGGTGAGCTGGCGGCGGCGCATGGTTTGAGCGTCGAGCGTATTGCGCGTTTATCGGGGGGCGATTCCCTCGAGGACCCTCCCCCCAATGGCGCCTGCGTGGAGTTCATCCTGCGCGGGGCAGCGGTCGAGCTACCCCGCCTGCGCGAACAGGCGCTAGCGCTGGGGGCGCGCCAGGGCGTGGATGTTGCCATTCAGGAAGACTCCTTGTGGCGCCGCCACCCGAGGCTGATCTGCTTCGACATGGACTCGACCCTGATCCAGGCTGAGGTGATCGATGAGCTGGCTCGCCGGCATGGTGTCTACGATGAAGTGGCCGCCGTCACCGAGCGTTCCATGCGCGGCGAGTTGGATTTTAAGCAGAGCTTCCGCGAGCGCATGGCCAAGCTGGAAGGGCTCGATGAGTCGGTATTGCGCGAGATTGCCGAGAACCTTCCGCTTATGGACGGCGTCGAACGCTTGATGGCACATCTCAAGCGCCTGGGCTATCGCACTGCGATCATCTCAGGGGGCTTCACCTATTTCGCGCGTTACCTGCAGGAGCGACTGGGGTTCGACGAGATTCACGCCAACGAGTTGGTCATCCACGCAGGCAAGATCACCGGCGAGGTGCGCGAGCCGATCATCGACGCCGAGCGCAAGGCTTGGTGGTTGGGCGAAATCGCGCGGCGCGAAGGATGGGACATGGCGCAGACCATTGCCGTGGGCGACGGCGCCAACGACCTCAAGATGCTGGAAAGCGCGGGGCTGGGCATTGCCTTCCGCGCCAAGCCGCTGGTTCGCCAACAGGCGCGGCAGTCGATCAACACGCTGGGGCTGGATGCCATATTGTACTTGCTGGGCTATCACGAGGATGAGCTGGCTTGCCTGTAGTCGCTGCTAGACGCTACTCAAGTCCTGCATGATATAGTCGATAATAGATTACATACCTTTACACGAGCACCCGCGCGCCGGAGGTGCTCGTTTTCGTTTCGTCAGCGCTGAGGCCGCAATGCCGCCATCCGATTCCGTATCATCTCAAGACGTCACGCATCCCGGCGAACTTTACGGTCTACTCGAGGCCCTTACCCTGCCCGGGGGCGC
The DNA here is from genome assembly GCF_029544075.1 of Chromohalobacter canadensis. Taxonomy (GTDB): domain Bacteria; phylum Pseudomonadota; class Gammaproteobacteria; order Pseudomonadales; family Halomonadaceae; genus Chromohalobacter; species Chromohalobacter canadensis_A. Next base: position 638,553 of record NZ_JAJQJH010000001.1, read on the forward strand.
GAGTCTTTGCTTCGAGAGTGGGGATGGGGCGCCGTGGCCGGTGGTGGTCATGGACATCGTCCAGGAGGAGTCGCTGTGCCTGGATGTCTCTGCGGTACCCGAGATCGTTCCTCGGCTGCGGCGCGGCGAGACGTTTCAACTGATGGGGCAGGTCGAGGGCACGATGCTGACCACCCAGGCACTCGCGGTGAATGAATGGCGGGAGCAGGGTGAGCGCCTGCAGGTGATATGCGATTATCCACAGGCGGTGTCCATGATGCATCGTCGTCAGAGTTTTCGTGCCACGTTGCGCGCAGGCATGGAGGTCGATGTCTTGTTGCACGTGGCGGGAGAGGAGACGTCGTACGAAGGACGACTTGGCAATCTCTCGCTGGGTGGCTGCCTGGTCGAGCTTCCGCTGGCCGCGGCGGCAGCGATCAAACCCGAGAAAGCCATCGATAGCATTCGCCTGACGTTTCCCAACCAGCGTCATTTCGAACTGCCGGCCAGTGTCCGCCACGTGCGCACCGACGAGGCATGGACACAGGCGCAGGCGGGTTGCGAGTTCATCGGTTTATCGTCCGCGATGGAGCGTCTGGTGTGGTACTGCGTCAAGGAGATCGAGCGCGAAAGCGCGCGTACCGTCATGCACACTGGGCGTCCCCTGGAGCCGTCGTCACTGTTCCAATCGCCCGACGCTGCGCGGCGTGATGTTTCGCGTCGGCGGCAGACGCGATCGCAACCGGGAGGCGCGATGGCGTTCCGGCTGAAGAAGGTCGCCGATTATCTCAACGCGCAATTGGTACAGTTGAAAAGCGGTGAGCCGGTGGCCGCGTCTCAGTTGTCGCGCAGTACCGACACGCTGCTGGCACTGTGGGGCCAGGATCGTCAGGCTTTGCTGTATGCCATCGCGTGTCTGCGGGAGGAGTCGCATCTGGTGCAGCACAGCCTGGCAGTGGCTGTGCGCATGCTCGATCTGGGGCAATCGCACCGCCTGGCGCCTGAACGTCTCAAAGCCGTGGTGGCCTGTGCACTGATCCATGACCTTGGCAAAGGCCTGCTGCCGGACAGTTTGTTGCGCGACGAACCGCTGGATTCCGACGAGCAGGCACAGTTGCATCGCCACGTCGAGCTGATACTCGAACGCCTCGGCGAGTGCCGTTGGTTGGATGGCGAAGTCGCCACCCAGGTGATCGGCATGGCGAATGAGCGTCTTGATGGCAGCGGCTATCCCGCCGGGCTCGAGGGAGAGGCATTGCCGACCCTGGCGCGCATGATGGCGGTAGTCGATGTCGCCGATGTCATGACCCGCCCACGTCCGGGGCGTGCCGCTTGGACGCAGCGCGATGTCTATAGACACCTGTTCACGCACGCCGCCGCCTTCGACAATACCTGGGTACAGCGCTATATCCGCCGTTTCGGCGTGGCGCCGATCGGCTCCCTGGCATTGTATGCCAATGGGGCCCTGGCGTGGGTCAAGCATCACGATGCGCGCGGCAATCCCGATGCGGTGCATGTCGTGCTCAATACCCGCAACCCCAAGCGCCGGCTCGACCAGCCGTTGAGCGGTCCCGACCTCGATCAGCTGGGAGCACTGAAGGAGACCGTCAACTCCGCGCGCTATCGATTGACACCGCCGTAGCCCGGCCAGCCTCTTGGCCCGGTGGCGATGTCCGGTGCAGGTCGCTGGGCCGAATGCCGAACTCTCGCTTGAAGGCTGTCGCGAAGTTGGCAGCATTGGTGTAACCGGCCTGGAGCGCTGCGGCTTCGACACTGTCTCCCTCGTTGCGCAGTGCCTCGTGGGCGATCTCGAGCCGTCGACGCCGCAGAAAGCGGCCTAGCGATTCGCCATAATGCGCCTGAAAACGCCGCTGCAGGCTGCTCAAGCTCATCCCCAGCCGCCGGGCCAACTCCGCTTGGTTCTCGTGGTAGGCTTCGCCGCTTTCGATCAGCGCTCGCAAGCGTTGCAGACGACGGTCCTTCGGGCCGCGAGCGTCCCCTGTCTCATGATGTCTCTTTTCCTCCTGTCCGTGCTTGAATTCGTACTTGGGCTCGTGCTTGAGAGAGTCTAATGCTTCGCCGGCCATCGCCAGGGCGCAGCCGAGCAGCTGCAGGCGATGGGCAGCGTCCCGGTTGTGTAGAAAGCGCTCTTCGAACAGCCGCTCGGCGAGCTTCGGCAGTCCAGGTGAGGGTGACCAGCGGATCAACTGCGCTTGTCGTCCCGTGATGGCCGGATAGCCATGGCGGGACAGCCAATTCGGTGTGAGGCTCAAGACTAAGGTGCGCTCGTGACCGCCGGCACGCCCTAGTCGAGTGAATCGGGTGGCGTCGGGAAGCCTGACCAGCAGCCCAGTGCTCGGTGATGCCGGGCCTACTGTCGCGGCCTGGCCGTTATAGCTGACGCGGGACTCGCCAGCAATGACCAGTGCGATCTTGATGCCCGCCGGCAATTCGGCGTGGGTGACCAGGTTGTAGCGATCGCCGACATCTGCCAGGCGCAGATGCATACCTGGCTGGAGCTCGGTGAGTAGCATACGCCCGTTGAGCAATGCCGAGCGTTGGTCCCAATTGGGTGCCTCAAAGGCCTGTCGATTGACCAGAGACGCCGATAGCCTGCGCAACTCTCTCGCTGCGATTTTGCTCTTTCCCTCATCGGCTATGAGGCGAGTCGCTACCGCTGTCATCGCAAAACGTTCCCCCTGACTTCGACCAACGTGGATGAAATGCCATGTTTGCAAAGTGATTTGCCGTCCTTGCAAAGGCACGTAGTGTCAATTGAGTGGAACAATATTGTGTCTACATCGCAACTGCAATTGATTCTCATCGGTGTTGGTGCCTACTGACCAGGCGCCTGGTACGACAGCAAGGGAACACGACATGGCAACTCATAAACGCACGACGTATTGGGCGGTGACGACCGCCGGGGGGCTGGCGATCGTCCTGAGCGCGACCCCGCTCGCACTGGCCCAGGAAACGGATTCCTCGGACCGGCTGGACACCATCACCGTCGAGGGCAACCGCCTTTACGAGATGCTGCCGTCCGAGGTGACTGGCGGCTACACCGTCGACGCCGCGACCGTGGGCACCAAGACGCCGGCCTCGCTGCGCGACATCCCCCAATCGGTGAGCGTGGTGACCCGCGACACCCTCGACGACCAGAACCTCGATACCCTAGACGAGATGGCCAAGCGCACACCGGGAATGCGGGTGCTGTCCAACGACAGCGGCCGATCCTCGATCTACTCACGCGGCTATGAGTACAACGAGTACAACATCGATGGCCTGCCGGCGCCGATGGCCAGCATCACCGGCTCGGTGCCCAACCTGGCGGCGTTCGACCGTGTCGAGGTGATGCGCGGGCCGTCGGGGTTGTTCAACAGCACCAGCGAGATGGGCGGCATCGTCAACCTGGTGCGCAAGCGGCCCACTGAGGAATTTCAGGGCCATGTGACCGGTCGCTACGGTAGCTGGGATCAGAATTATGTCGAGAGCGATATCTCCGGCCCCATCAATAGCGACGGCAATGTGCGCGGTCGGATGGTGATTGCCAATGACGATACCAATGGTTTTGCCGATTACAACGAGAACACCAATCAGACCTTCTACGGTGCGCTCGACATCGACCTCGACGAAAATACCATGCTGTCGCTCGCCTATCTGCGCCAGCATCGGGACATCACGCCGAGTAACGGCGTGCCGTCCGATAGCGACGGCAATTTGCTTGATTTCAGCCGCTCCACTTTCTTTGGCGCCGACTGGAATGATTTCAACAGCCAGAGCAACGACTGGATCGCCGAGCTGACCCATCGCTTCGATAACGGTGGTTATGGGCGTATTGCGGCGCGCTACTCCAATCGCTCTGCCGACTACAAGTACGCCTATACCTTCAGCGGCGTGGATGCCAATAACGAGTCCAGCATGGTTGCGCTGGGCGGCAAGGTGAAGCAGGAGACGGTCTCGGCGGATGCCAGCTACAGCCAGCCGTTCGAGACCTTCGGCAATATCAGCGAATTCGTGGTGGGCACTGACTACAAGCGCTACGAGACCGAAATGGGGCAGGGTGTAGCCAGGTTGGGAACCATCAACGTTAATACCTATAGCGTGGATCAGTTCGACGAGCCTGATATCGATTACACGAGAACCAATAATCGCACTACGTTGGAAGAATATGGTCTGTATTCCAAACTAACTTTCCGGCCAATCCAGCCACTGGCGCTGATCGTCGGTGGGCGTGTCAGCGCCTATCAGCAGAACCTCAGCAATTATCTCGATGATTCCTCGGATTCACGCAGTGACGATGCCAAATTCACGCCTTATGCCGGGGCGGTGCTCGATCTGAACAACGATCATTCGCTCTATGCCAGCTACTCCGAGGTGTTCATTCCGCAGAGCGACAGCATTGATCAGAATGGTCAGCTGTTGAAGCCGCGCGAAGGCGAGCAGTATGAGGTCGGCATCAAGGGCGGCTACTTCAACGGTAATCTGAATGCGCGTGTTTCTGTATTCCGCATGTATGACGACAATGCCGCGGCTACGCCGGCAAATGGTGATACATCCTACTCGGTAGCGGTCGGGAAGCGTCGTATTCAAGGCGGCGAGTTAGAACTCACCGGCAGCATGACCGATCAGTGGGACGTGATCTTCGGTTATACCTACCTCGACACCGAAGTCGAGGATGGCGATATGCCCGTTGCCTTTATGCTGATGCCACACAATATGGCCAATCTCTGGACTCAGTATGGCTTTGAGGGCGGTATGCTCGACGGCTTCCATGTTGGCGGTGGAATAACGGCAATGAGCGACTTCCACACATCGACTTCACCGAGTGTTGAAGCGCCCGGTTACGCGGTGGTGAATGCCATGGTCGGTTACGACTTCACTAGCCACATCAAGGGCCAGCTCAACTTCAACAACATCTTCGACAAGACCTACTACGAACGCGTGGGTTCGACCAGTACCTTCAACATGGTCGGCGCGCCGTCCAACGTGGTGGCCTCGCTACGCTATGACTTTTGATCGCCGCGCATATGACTCCTGACTTTCGTCAACGCTCGAAGATTCCCTCCAGGCCTTCCGCCTGGGGGGGATGGACGTGATAATAAGATTGGTTATCATATAAATATGATAATCAATATCATTTATGTTATAAAATCGGACGCCTGGAGTGTTCGCAATCCCGTCAGACGCTTCGCGTCCCATTTTCAGGAGACACGGCCAATGTCCTATTCCCAACGCCAACCCTCCGGGGTACGCCGTCACGCCAGCCGGCTGCTCACGGTCTCGCTGTTGGCTGCCGCGATCAGTATCGCGGCCCCGGCGTTCGCGCATCCCGAGGTGACCCAGCGCACCCAGGTCGAGGGCAGCGTCTACCAGATCGCCGTCAATCCGCACAATCAGCGTGTCTACGCGGCGGTAACCGGCAACCGCATCGTCGACACCGACGGCAGCGTCCGTGACGTCGCGCCCGGCATTGTGGTGCTCGACGGCCAGACGCTGGACGTAGTCAAACGTATCGATACCGGCGACACCAGCCCGTTCGGCCTGGCCTTCAACGCCGAGACCCAGAAGCTGTATGCCACCGATACCCGCCATGGCACGGTGGCGGTCTTCGACGTGCAAAGCGGTGAACGCACGGCGTTGATCGACGCGCCGGAAGGGCAGTCCGGCCATGTTCGCGAGGCGGTCGTTGATCCCGCCACCAATACCGTCTACGTCAGCGTCGTCGGCGGTTTTTCCCGGGGTGACGAGCCGGCGCCGAAGAGTGCCGTCTGGGTGATCGACGGCAAGACCGACACCCTTGAGGACGTCATCGAGAATCCGGTGCAGGTCGCCACCGGGCTGGCCATCGACCCTGCCGCCAAGCGTCTCTACGTGTCCGATCTAGCCAATACCCAGGTGGCCGAGATCGACCTGGATAGCCACAAGGTGACACGCACCTTCGCTGCCGCGGCCGAGCCCGCGTCGGGCAAGAGCGACAAGGGCGAGGACCACGGGCGTCAGGAAGCCGCCGCCAAGACCATCAACCTGGAAATCGACACCCAGCGTGGCCTGCTCTACGCCGTCAATCGGGAGCCGGGCGAGATTGAGGTGATCGACATCGCCAAGGGCGAGGTCATCGACAGCATCCCGACCGGTGACGGTGCGCTGAGCGCGCGGCTCAATCCGCAGACCCATGACCTCTACGTGGCCAACCGCGGCGACGGCACCATTGCCGTGATCGACGGCGAAACCCGTCACGTGAGCGCCTACCTGCCCGGTGGCAGCTATCCGCAGACCGTGGCGATCGCACCGGAGAGCGGCCTGGTCTATGTCAGCAACAAGGCCAAAGGCCGCGGTCGCGGTGCCCCCGATGACGTGCCTACGCCCTATGAGCCGGGCGGTAACACCGTGATTCGGATCCAGCCCTGATGAGATGGCCGAATCGCACTCGCCGGGCCCGAGGGGCCTGGAATCACGCGTTTTATGCGTGCGCCGGCGTCACCCGCTCATCGGCCTGCGGAGGAATCGATGCTCCAGCTTCGCTCTGAACATCCGGGGCTTAATGTGCTCACCTTCGTCGCCCTGGCCGGCACCATGGCGATGATGGCGTTCGTCGCGGTCATCGGGCCCGTCGTGCGTCTGCTCGGTCTGGCAGAGTGGCACGCGGGGCTTTCGATGACGGCGGCCGGCGTGCTCTGGATGCTGGCGGCCCGCTATTGGGGCGGGTTGAGCGACCGAATCGGACGCAAGCGGGTGTTGGTGATCGCGCTGGCGGCCTACACGGTGATCTATACAGTGCTGGCGCTCTTTGTCGACGTGGCGCTCCAGCATCCGCCGGCCGTGATCGTCTCGGTTGCCATGCTCGTCGGCGCTCGGGCCCTGGTGGGACTTTTTTATGCTGCCGTGCCGCCGGCGGCAGCGGCGCATGTGGCCGATCACGCGCTGCCAGGCAAGCGCGTCGGGGCCATGGCCAGGTTGGGCGCCGCCAATGCCGTGGGCATGGTCGTTGGCCCGATGGCCGCGGGTTGGATCGCCCTCTACGATCTTGCGCTAGCACTCTATGTCGCCACGCTCCTGCCCCTGCTGTCCCTGATCCTGATCGGCTGGCGATTGCCGGATTCGGCCAGGGTGTCTTCGCGTCATGGCGAGACGCCGCAGGTGGGATGGCGGGACGCGCGCCTGCGGTTGCCGATCTATGCCGCCTTCGTTGCGATGATCTCGGTGATGGTCACGCAGGTGACGGTCGGGTTCTTCGCGATCGATCGGCTTCAGTTGTCGCCCGAGGAAGGGGCGCGGGTCGCCGGGATGGCGCTGACCGCGGTCGGCATCGGCTTGATTGTGTCTCAGGGGGTGATGACGCGCATCGAGTGGCTGCCGGCGCGCTGGCTGCTGCTGGGGGCTGGGTTGGCGAGCGTCGGCTTCGGCGGCGTCGCCTTCGTGCAGGCTCAGTGGCAACTGCTGGCGGTTTACGGCCTGGCGGGGGTGGGTATGGGGCTCGTGCGTCCGTCGTTGCAGGCGTTGACGGCGGATTCCGTCGAAGCCCACGAGCAGGGCGCGGCCGCCGGTCTGGTGGCCTCGATCCAGGGCCTGGGCATGGTCGTCGCTCCCCTGACGGGAACGCTGCTGTATCGCTGGTGGCCGAGCGCGCCCTATCTGTTGGTCGGGGGGCTGTTGCTGATACTCGCGTTTGCCGTGGTCCGGCATCGCCCTAATCGCATTGGAGGGATTCAATGATTACCGCGTCATTCCGTCACGAGCCTGACGCGCGACGAGAGCGCGAGGAGGGTTCGGCTCGCTTCCTGCTGCGTGCGCCTCAGCATGCGTTGGCGACGACCGGCTGTCGCCAGCGGCTACCCGGCGGTCCGACCGCCACGCTGGAAGCGCGCGTGAAGGCGTTCTTTGCCGCTTTCCCACCGGGTCCGCCGCTGCTGGTCGGCGCCTTGCCGTTCGATCCGCGCGCCAAGGATGCCTTGTACCAGCCGCAGCAGTCGTCTCAGCCGGCGGCGATGGACGGGGCGCGTTTTCCCGACCTGTCCGAAGACGCCATCGCGGAACCGACGGCCGAGGCCTACGCGGAGATGGTCGCGCGCTGTGTTGCGCAACTGCAAAGCGGCGAGGGCGAGCTCCGCAAGGCGGTGCTGGCCCGTAGCCTACGGATGCGGGCCGCGGAAACGGTCGCGCCGCTGGCGCTGGCCTCGCGTCTCGGGCGCGATCCCAGCGTGACCACCTATGCGGTGCCGCTGCCGGTCGCCGCCGATGAGGCGCCGGCCTGGCTGGTCGGCGCCACGCCGGAGCTGCTGGTGTCGCGGCGCGGGCGCACGGTGGTGTCGCATCCGCTGGCGGGGTCCGCCCGGCGCAGCCGCGATGCCGCCGAGGATGCCTGCGTGGCGGACATCCTGAAAGGCTCGACCAAGGACCTCGACGAGCACCGTTACGTCGTCGAGGCGATCGTCGAGGCGCTGGCACCGCTGTGCAGCGAACTGGAAGCACCCGCGCTGCCGTCGCTGCACGCCACCGAGACCATGTGGCACCTGGGCACGCGCATCGTCGGCACGCTCAAGGAGCCCGCGCCGTCCAGCACCGCGCTCGCGGCTCTGCTGCACCCGACCCCGGCGGTGTGCGGCACCCCGCGCCAGGCGGCGATGGAGGCGATTCGTACACTGGAACCGGTCGAACGCGGCTTCTATGCCGGGGCGGTGGGCTGGGTCGATGCCCAGGGCGACGGCGACTGGTACGTCGCGATTCGCTGCGCGCACGTGCAGGGTCGGGACTTGCGCCTGTTCGCCGGCGCGGGGATCGTCGCCGATTCGCAGCCGCTACTGGAAGTGGAAGAAACCTCCGCCAAATTCATGGCGCTGCTCCAGGCGCTCGGTATCGACGAACCCGTCCCAACCGACGATTGAGTTAATTGATGTGACCGAGGATACGATGACCGGTACCACCGCTACCACCATCAACACGCGCCTTCCATTACGGCAGGTCTGGCCCGACGCGTTTGTCGAACGCTACCGCGCTGCGGGCTACTGGCGGGGTGAGACATTGCCCGGCTTTCTGCGCGAGCGGGCCGAGCGCTTCACGCATGACGTGGCGGTGGTGGCCGGTGAGACGCGCTATACCTATGGCCAGCTCTGGCAGGAGGCCGAACGCATCGGCGGGGGGCTGCTCACGCTCGGTCTGCGTCCCGGCGACCGTGTGGTGGTGCAACTGGGCAACGTCGCCGAGTTCGTCACCGTGGTGTGCGGCCTGTTCCGCGCCGGATTAATTCCGGTCTATGCGCTGCCGGCGCACCGCATCACCGAGATCGTCCATTTCGTCCGCAGGGCCGAGGCCAGCGCCTACGTGACGGCGGCGCGTTATGAAGGATTCGACTACCGCAGTCTGGCTCGCGAACTGCGCGCCGAGGTGCCGACGGTACAACAGGTGGTGATTGCCGGCGAGGCCGAGGAGTTCACTGCCCTGGCCGAGCTGGCCGGCGACACCAGCGCACTGCCGGGCGATTCGGACCCGCAGGCGGTCGCCTTCCTGCAGATTTCCGGCGGCAGCACCGGCTTGTCCAAGCTGATTCCGCGCACCCACGACGACTACATCTATTCGTTTCGCGCCAGCAATGAAATCTGCGCCATCGACCGCGACAGCGTCTACCTGGTGGCATTGCCCGCCGCCCACAACTTTCCGATGAGTTCGCCGGGGTGGCTGGGCGCCTTGTATGCGGGGGCTCGCGTGGTACTCAGCCCCGGCCCGGGGCCGGATATCGCCTTTCCGCTGTTGGCCCGTGAGAAGGTGACCTGCGTCGGTCTGGTGCCGCCGCTAGCGTTGTTGTGGGCCGATGCGGCCGCCGAGAGCCGCCACGACCTGTCGAGCCTGCGCGTGGTCCAAGTGGGTGGTGCCAAGCTGGTGCCGGAGGCGGCGCGGCGGGTGGCCAAGGGATTGGACTGCCGGTTGCAGCAGGTCTTCGGCATGGCCGAGGGGCTGGTCAACTACACGCGACTGAGTGATCCCGACGACGTCGTACTCAACACCCAGGGACGGCCGATCAGCCCGGACGACGAGGTGCTCGTCGTCGACGATCACGGCGAGCCGGTGCCCGAGGGAGCGGCGGGGCACCTGCTGGTGCGCGGGCCCTACACCATCCGCGCCTACCACAACGACGACACCGCCAATGCGCGCAGCTTCACCGAGGACGGCTACTACCGCACCGGCGACATGGTGCAGCGCCTGCCCGGCGGCTATCTCGTGGTCCAGGGCCGGGCGACCGATCACATCAACCGCGCTGGCGAGAAAATCTCGGCGGAGGAGATCGAGGATCACCTGCTGGCTCACCCCGCGGTCTTCGATGCGGCGGTGGTCTCGATTCCCGACGACTATCTCGGCGAGCGCAGTTGCGCCTTCGTCATCGCCCGCGGCGAGCGCCCCCGCGCCGTCGCACTGAAGGCCTGGGTGCGCGAGCAGGGGCTGGCGGCCTTCAAGGTCCCGGACCAGATCGAGTTCGTCGATGCCTTCGGCACCACGGCGGTCGGCAAGATCAGCCGCCGCGAGCTGCGCGCCCAGCTACGCGAGCACTTTCTTGATCGACAGAATCAAGATGAGGAGAGGATTTGATGGGACTCCCGACAATATCCGGCTACGCCTTGCCGACCCCGGACGAACTGCCGGCGCCGCGTGCGCCGTGGCGGCCGGAGACGCCGCGCATGGCGCTGCTGGTGCATGACATGCAGCGCTACTTTCTTGCCGCCTTCGAGGCGGAGGCGGCGCCGCTGGCACCGGCGATCGCCAATCTGGTGCGCCTGATCGCGCATTGCCGCCGTCTTGACGTGCCGATCTTCTACTCCGCCCAGCGTGGCGATCAGGACCGGCGCGACCGTGGCCTGCAGGCCGACCTGTGGGGACCCGGCATGCGCGCGGTGGCTGAGCACGAAGCGATCGTCGAGGCGCTGGCGCCGACTGCCGACGACCACGTGTTGGTCAAGCATCGCTACAGCGCCTTTCAACGCAGCAATCTGGAGACGCTGCTGCGGGTGCGCGGGCGCGATCAGTTGCTGATTACCGGCGTCTACGCGCACATCGGTTGTGCGGCGACGGCGATGGAGGCGTTCCAGCGCGACTTCGAACCCTTTGTCGCCGCCGATGCGTTGGCTGATTTCTCGCGGGTCGACCACGACCAGGCCTTGCACTGGATCGCCCGTACCTGCGGTGTGCCGATGACGACGCAACAGCTATTGGAGACCCTGCAATGACGACCGACAACGCATCGCTGACCCTGGAGCGCCTGCGCGACGATGTGGCGCGGATGCTCGGGGAGTCGCCGGAGATGATCGGCGACGACGAGAACCTGCTGAACTACGGCCTGGATTCGATGCGCATGCTCAACCTGGCCTCGCAGTGGAGCGGCGAGGGCATCGAGCTGCAGTTCGCCGACCTGGCCGTATCCCCGACGCTGATCGACTGGTGGCAACTGGTACAGCGCCAGCGGCACCGGAACGGGGGGTGACGATGCATCGCTCCGACGGCGAGCCGTACCCGCTGACCGAAGCGCAGGCCGGGCTCTGGTACGCGCAGCGCCTGGACCCGGACAATCCGGCGTTCAACACCGCGCATGCCCTGTGGATCGAAGGCGACCTGGATGTCGCGGCCTTTGCTCGGGCCGCCGATCGTGCGGCGGCCGAGGCCGAGGCATTGGCGTTGCGGATGGACGACAGCGAGGCGGTTCCCCGCCAATGGGTGGACGACGCGTGCCGGCCGGCGATCGAGCGCGTCGACCTGTCCACCCGCGACGATCCCGACGCCGTGGCGCGCGAGATTATGCGCGGCGACCGCCTGACCCCGATCGATCCCACGCGCGAACGGCTGGCGCGGCAATGCTTGCTGATGCTGGGGCCGAAGCGCTTCGTCTGGTACCTGCGCGTGCACCACTTCGCCACCGACGGCTACGGGATGGCCTTGTTCGGCGAACGCGTCGCCGAACTTTACGCCTCGACGGAGGGCGGCGCGCCGCTGGCCCCGCTGGCGCAGGTGCTTGACGAAGACGCGGCCTATCGGCAATCCGAACGCCGCGGACGCGACGCGGCCTACTGGCGCGAGACGATGGCCGAGGCACCGCCGCCCACCGGACTGGAAGCCGGCCCGGAGACCGCGGCGGACGACTGTCGGCGTCTGATTCGGCCTATCGACACGACGCTGCGCGAGGGCCTGCTCGCCTTGGCCGAATCCCTCGGCCAGCCCTGGCCGGACGTGCTGACCGCACTGACCGCCGAATACTGCCGGCGGCATGCCGATGCCGCCGAAACGGTGATCGGCGTCCCCTGCATGGGACGCCTGGGCAGCGCCTCGGCGCGGGTGCCGGCGAGCTCAAGCGCGGCCGTCGTCACGGTCGCTATCGCGGCGAGCAGTTGCGCCGCGACCTCGGCCGGGTCGGTGCCCGGCGGCGCCTGTACGGGCCGTTGGTCAACGTGCAGCCGTTTTACCGGCCGCTGCGCCTGGCGGGGATGCGAACCCGCCTGGAGATCCTCTGCACCGGCCCGATCGACGACGTGACGTTTGGCTTCCGGGGGGACGCGAAGGCTGCGCTGGATCTGGAGATCGAGGCCAATCCGGCGCTCTACACGCGGGATCAGGTCAAGGCGCATGCGGCACGCTTGCCGGCGTTTTTGGCTGCTGCGCTCGAGACTCATGCCCAGGGCGGCAAGCCTTGCGACGTGCCGTTGGCGACTCCGGACGAGGCCCGCCGCTACCTTTACGAGGTCAACGCCACCGCGCGCCCGGTGGCAGATACCACCCTGGTGGCGCTCGTCGAGGCGACGATGGCGGCACTACCGCAGGCCATTGCCCTGGAATATGCCGGAAACGCGCTGAGTTACGCTCAGCTCGAACGGCGTACGCGGGCACTGGCGCTGCAACTGCGCGAGCACGGTGTGGGGCGTGAATCGATGGTCGCCGTGGCGCTACCGCGCTCGCTGGAGCTGGTGATCGCGCTGGTGGCCGTGCAGCGGGCCGGGGCGGCTTATCTGCCGTTGGATTTGGCCCACCCCGATGATCGCCTGCGGCGTATTCTCGATTCGGCGCGTCCGGCCTGCGTCCTGGCCTGGGCCGATGAAACCGCGCGTTTCGGCGATTGGCCGCTATTGCCGCCGCCGCAGTGGCAGCACGCGAACGAGTCCGCGCTGGATGCCGGCCCGCGTCCCGAAGATGCCGCCTACGTGATCTACACGTCCGGCTCCACCGGCGAACCCAAGGGCGTCGTGATCGAGCATCGCGCCATCGTCAATCGCCTGGTGTGGATGCGCGAGCACTTTGGCTTTTGTAACGGCAGCGGCAGCGGCAGTGGCAGCGACGAGTGCATCCTGCAGAAAACGCCGGTGACCTTCGACGTCTCCGTGTGGGAATTCTTCCTGCCGTTGCTGGCCGGGGCGACGCTGGTGGTGGCGCCGCCCGACGCGCATCGCGACCCCCGGGCGATCGCCCGACTGATCCGCGAGCAGGGCATCACCACGCTGCACTTCGTGCCGTCGATGCTGGCGGCGTTTTTGGCCGTGCCCGAGGCACGGGGACTGGGACTACGGCGGGTGTTCGTCAGCGGCGAGGCGCTGGACGCCGCCCTGCGCGACCGCTTCCATGACACCATCGACGCAGAGCTGTTCAATCTCTACGGTCCGACCGAGGCCGCCGTGGACGTGAGCTGGTGGCCGGCCGGGCGCGACGACGACTCGCGGCCGGTACCGATCGGCTTTCCCGTGTGGAACACCCGGTTGTACGTACTCGACGAGCGGATGCGGCCGCTGCCGCCCGGCGTGGCCGGCGATCTCTATCTCGGCGGCGTGCAACTGGCACGCGGCTATCTCGGGCGCCCCGAGCTGACCGCCGAGCGCTTCATCGACGATCCCTTCGTCACCGGCGGGCGTCTCTATCGCAGCGGTGACGTGGCGCGCTGGCGGCCGGATGGCGTGGTCGAATTCCTTGGCCGCGGCGATGACCAGGTCAAGCTGCGCGGCCTGCGCATCGAACTGGGCGAGATCGAGGCCGCGCTGCTTTCGGCGCCGGACGTGACGCGCGCGGAAGTGCTGCTGCGCAAGGACCTCCCCGGCGAACCGTGCCTGGTCGCCTATGTGCAGATGAATGCATCGATTCAAGCGGGCGCCCAACCAAGCGCCCAGTTCGGCGACGAACTCGATGCCGCCCGGCTGCGGGCCCACCTGGCCGCGCGGGTGCCGGACTACATGGTGCCGGCAGCGTTCGTCGCGCTGGACGACTGGCCGCTGACCGCCAACGGCAAGCTCGACCGCAAGGCGCTGCCGGCGCCGGCACTGGCCCAGGTTCAGCAGGGGCGGGCACCGCGCAGTGAGACGGAACGCGAGATGGCAGCGTTGTTTGCCCAGGTGTTGGGTAAGGGGCCTGGCGCGAGCCCTGATGAAAGTTTTGGTGAAAGCCCCGCTGAAGAGCGGTCGATTGGAGCCGACGCCGATTTCTTCGCCCTGGGGGGCGACTCGCTGTCGGCGGTTCACCTGCTGCTGGCGATCCGGCAACGCTGGAACCGGGACCTCGGCCTGGGCGTGGTGTTCTCCTCTCCGACCGTCGCGGGCCTGGCGGCACTGATCGACACGCCGTCGGCCATGGCCGATGACGGGCTTGGCCCCTGGGTACGACTGACCCCGGACACCGCCGGCCCGGCGCCGCTTTTCGCGGTGCATCCGGCCGGCGGGATCGCCTGGAACTACCGGGACCTGGCCCGCGCCCTGATGCCACGGCGCCCGGCCTTCGGGCTGCAGTCGCCGGCACTGGACCCCTTGCAAGCGCTGCCGGCGAGCGTCGAGGCGCTGGCCGAGGCGTACGTGGCGCATGTCGTCGAGCTGCACCCGCAAGGGCCGGTGCATCTGCTCGGCTGGTCGGTCGGTGGGGTCATCGCCCAAGCCATGGCGGTACGGCTCGAGGCCCTGGGGCGCGAGGTCGGGCTGGTGGCGCTGCTGGACGCCTATCCCGCCGAATGCTGGCGCGCCGAGCCCGAACCCGATCCGGTCGCTGCCTTGCGCGCCCTGCTGGCCATCGCCGGTTACGATCCGGAGGGCCACCCGGAGCTGGACAGCCGCGAGAAGGTGGTCGCCTTCCTGCGGCGTGGCGACAGCACGCTCGGCAATCTGCCCGAGCCAGCGCTGGACGGGGTGGTGCGGGCGGTCACGGGCACCAATCGTCTGGTCCGCAACCACTATCATGCCCGCTACGGCGGGACCCTGCTGCACCTTCGCGCCGGGCGCGACCATGCCGAGCAGCCGGATCTGCAGGCACGGCTCTGGGAGCCCCATGCGGCGGCGGTGGAGGCGATCGAGCTGCCGCTCCTGCATGCCGAGATGACCGGCCGCGACGCCGCCGCGCGAATCGCGCCGCTACTTTCGGAGCGACTGCGCCGCTGGGATGCACAGGCCTCGACAGGAGAAACCTTATGCAACTGAGTGGCTTCGAGAATAGGGTGGCGTTCGTCACCGGGGCCGGCGGCGGCATCGGCGCGGCGCTGGTCGGGCTGCTGCAAGCCAGCGGCAGCGTGGTGGTCGCCAGCGACCTGGCCGCGCCGGTGCTGGAGCTCAGCTCTGAGGCGCCGGCGGTCCATGCCGAGACGCTCGATGTCACCGACTCCGGTGCGGTCGATGCGTTGGTCGAGCGGGTCGAGCGCGACATCGGGCCCATCGACATCGGCGTCAACGTCGCCGGCGTGCTGCAGTCCGGCACCATCGACACGCTCGACGACGACGAATGGCGTCGGGTCTTCGCCGTCAACGCCGACGGTGTGTTCCATGTCTCGAGGGCGTTGGCCCGGGCAATGACGCCACGCCGGCGCGGTGCCATCGTCACCGTGGGGTCCAACGCCGCCGGGGTGCCGCGCCATGCGATGGCCGCCTATGCGGCGTCCAAGGCCGCGGCGACGATGTTCACGCGCTGCCTGGGGCTGGAGCTGGCACCGCTGGGCATTCGCTGCAACATCGTCGCGCCGGGTTCGACGCTGACCCCGATGCAGACTGGTATGTGGCAGGACGACAATGGCGCCCAGCGGGTCATCGAGGGCATGCCTGGGGTCTACAAGGCGGGGATTCCGCTGGGCAAGCTGGCCACGCCGGAAGACGTGGCCAACGCGGTGATGTTTCTGCTTTCCGACCAGGCCGGGCATATTGCCATGGGGGATCTCTATGTCGATGGCGGGGCGACGCTTCGTGCCTGAGCAATAAATGGCTGCGCAGGCGAATCGCTGCGTTGCGCGGTGCTCGCAATCCTCACCTATACCCCATAGGCTTCGGTTGCTGCGCTCCGTGCGCCTTGCGGCGTGGCGACGCCCGCTTCATCCTGCTCGCCGATTTATTCGGCGTTCCCCTGGCTCGCGAGATCGTACACAGATTCTGAGCAATAAATGCCGTGCTCGCCGGTTTATCCGCTGCCTGTTCCACGAGGAAATCCAATGCGAGAAGGTTTCATGAAGCGACACGCGCGCGGTTTCGGTGCCGTTTGCGCCATCGTGCTGGTCACGCTGGCGGGGCTGCTGCCGTTGCCGGCGCTGGCCAAGGAGATCGTCGATCTGCGTGGCCGCACGGTCGAGGTGCCGGGCCAGGTCGACAGCCTGACCATCGACGACGGGCGCTTTCTGATCGCGCTGTCGCTGATCGACTCCGCTCCGGTGGATCTGCTGGCGGCCTGGCCGCGAGACATCAAACGCCTCGGCCAGGCGTCCTACGCGCGCTATCGCAAGGCGTTTCCGGCCCTGGAAACGCTACCGACGGTGGCGAGTTCGGCGGAGAACTTTGACATGGAATCGGTGCTGGCGGTGGCCCCGGACGTGGCCCTGATGTCGCTCGGCCGCGGCCCCAGCGACGCCCAGCTCGCGCAATTGGAAGCGGCCGGCATCCCGGTGGTGTTCATCGATTTCTTCAATGATCCGTTCGCCCATCAGGCTCCCAGCCTGCGTATTCTGGGCCAACTGACCGGCCACGAGGCCCGGGCCGAGGCTTACCTCGACTTTCGCGACCGGCATCTGCGGCGGATTTCCCAGCGCGTCGCGGATATCCCCGCGGCAAAGCGGCCGAGCGTGTTCGTGGAAGCCCATGCCGGCATCACCAACGACTGCTGTTTCTCGCCGGGCAAGGGCGGCATGGGGGACTACATCGATTTCGTCGGCGGGCATAATATCGGCGCGGACGTGCTGGAAAAGGCCGCTGGCAAGCTGAACCTGGAATACATCATCGCCAGCGATCCGCACGTCTACATCGCCACCGGCGGGCC
Source organism: Chromohalobacter canadensis (assembly GCF_029544075.1). GTDB lineage: Bacteria > Pseudomonadota > Gammaproteobacteria > Pseudomonadales > Halomonadaceae > Chromohalobacter > Chromohalobacter canadensis_A. The sequence continues at coordinate 655,761 of NZ_JAJQJH010000001.1, forward strand.
CGATCTGCGCAAAACGGGAGGGCTGGTGCTGGGCGGAGGCGTCGATGCGCGCCGTGCGCGGAGCTCGCTGGCGAGTATTGCCCAGCGTCCAGGCATCGCCCAACTGACGGCGGTGAAGCAGGGCAACGTGCACGGCCTGGCCCACCAGTTGCTCAACTCGCCGCTCGATACCGTCGCCATCGAAGCGTTTGCCAAATGGGTTCACCCCGAAATGTTCGAGGACGTGGCCCCGAGCCGCACCCTGGAAATGATCAATCGCCGTTTCCTGGCGGTGCCCTATGAGGGGGTAGGCTGGGTCGATCTGAAGTAGGCTGGCGAGTCGGCATTCTTGGCCTGGCATCCTTGCCGGGTGTGACTGATAGAAAGAGGCAGCTCAATTGGATGGGACCACTGTAAAAGACGTATCCGCCGAATCGGCCTCGGTGCTGGCGGCTTACCGCCGGATGGTGGCGTGGCGGATTGCGATCCTCGCGGGGCTGGCGGTGCTGTGCCTGGCCGCCTTCGTGCTGGATCTGGTGACCGGTCCCTCGGCGCTGACGCTCGACCAGCTCCTGGCCGGCTTGCTCTCGCCCGACGACCTGACAGCGCCTCAACTGGCGATCATCTGGCAGGTACGCATTCCCTATGCGCTGATGGCGTTGCTGGTGGGGGCCGCACTGTCGCTTGCCGGGGTGGAGATGCAGACCGTTCTCAACAATCCGCTGGCCAGCCCGTTCACGCTGGGGGTCTCGTCGGCGGCGTCGTTCGGGGCCGCGCTGGCCATCGTGATGGGGATCAGCCTGCCGTTCGTGCCGATGGACTGGATGGTATCGCTCAACGCCTTTCTGTGCGCCCTGGGTTCGGTGCTGCTGCTTCAGTTGCTGGCACGCTTGCGCGACGCCGGTGTCGAGACCGTGGTGCTGCTGGGGATCGCCCTGGTGTTCGTGTTCAATGCGCTGGTGGCGTTCGTGCAGTTCGTCTCCTCTCAGGCGGCGCTGCAGCAGTTGGTTTTCTGGAGCATGGGCTCCTTGTCGCGGGCGACCTGGGCCAACGTGACCGTGCTGGGCGTGGTCCTGCTGGCGGTCACGCCATTCTCGTTTCTCGCCTCCGGTCGGTTGACCTCGCTACGGCTGGGCGAGGACCGTGCCCGGAGCTTCGGCATCAATGTGGCGCGGTTGCGCTTCATGTCCCTGTTGCGTGTCAGCGTATTGGCGGCGACCTCCGTCGCCTTCGTCGGGACGATCGGCTTCATTGGCCTCGTCGGGCCACACATCGCCCGTTTGCTGCTGGGCGAGGATCATCGCTTTCTACTGCCTGCCAGTCTGTTCACCGGGGCGTTGATCATGTCGCTGGCCTCGGCGGCGAGCAAGGTGCTGGTGCCGGGCGTGCTGCTGCCGGTGGGCATTGTCACGGCCATCGTTGGCGTGCCGGTGTTCCTGTTTCTCATCTTCTGGCGTCCGGGGAGAAGCGCTTGAGCGATGTCGACGATAGGCTGCGGGTCAGCCGGCTGTCCACGGGATACCGTGGGCGCAGGATCATGCAGGAGATCAGCCTGCCGGCGTTCCATGCCGGTGACGTGACGTCATTGGTGGGGCCCAATGCCGCCGGCAAGAGCACGCTGATGCGCGCGTTGGCCGGGCTGCTGCCGGCGACCGGGTCGGTCAGGCTGCAGGGCCGCGAGTTGATCGGACGGCCGTTGGTCGAGTGGTCCCGCCGCGTGACGTACATGCCGCAGAGCCTGCCGCAAGGGGTGGCGCTGAACGTGCTGGAAAGCGTGATCAGTGCGCTGCGCGCTTCACCCATGGGAGCCACGGCCCCGCAGCGCGCCGCGCTGGAGCGGAGTGCCGTCGAGGTGCTGGAGCGTGTCGGCATCATCCATCTGGCCATGGAAAGCCTGCAGCATCTTTCCGGCGGCCAGCGTCAGCTCGTCTCGTTGGCCCAGGTGCTGGCACGCGAGCCGCGCGTGCTACTGCTCGACGAGCCGATCAGCGCACTGGATCTGCAGTATCAGCTACGGGTGATGCGGTTGGTGCACGAGCTGGCCCGCGAGCGCGGCATGATCGTGCTGATAGTGCTGCACGACCTGAGCATCGCGGCGCGCTGGTCGGACGGCATCGTGATGCTGTCGCGCGGTGGCGTGGCGGCGACCGGCACACCGGCGGAGGCCATCACGTCGGAAACCCTGGCCCGCGTCTACGGGGTGAGCGCCAGTGTCGAATGTTGCGCCAAGGGCAGGTTGCAAATCACGATCGAGGATGTGTTGGATGATGATGCCGCGTTTCGCTGACACCCAGACACGAATAGTGCGCGCGATGGCCAACGAGACGCCCTATCGCATTAGTCTGTGGATGCCTCCCGGACAGCCGCCGGAGGCAGGCTGGCCGGTCATCTACGTCCTTGATGCCAATGCGCTGTTCGCGACCTTCGTGGAGGCGATTTTGCGTGGCAGCCGCCGTCCGGATGCGACGGGCATCGGGGCGGCGGCCGTGGTGGGTATCGCGCATGAGGGAGACGAGCTCTTTGCTACCGAGCGGCGCTATCGAGACTACACCTTCGGCCCCTCGACGCTGGTGCCGGCATCGCAAGCGGGCGGGGGCGAGGCGTTTCTGACCTTCATCGTTGATCAACTGGCGCCCGGGCTGCGTGAAGAGTTCGCGCTGGATGGCGCGAGACAGGTTTTGTTCGGTCATTCGCTGGCCGGCTATTTCGTGCTGTATGCACTGATGGCCCGGCCCGGCGCATTCCGGACCTTCGCCGCGATCAGTCCTTCGATCTGGTGGGACGAGGCTGGTCTGCACGAGCGGATGGCCGCGCTGCGGGGCCATGCGGCTCGCGTATTCGTCGCGGTCGGCGAGTGGGAGGGCGAGGCCGCCCCCTGGCAGCGTCTCGCGCCCGGTTACGAGCAGCTCATGCAGCGGCGCCGGGAGCGCCGGATGATACCCCGGGCGCAGTCGATGGCGCGGGCGCTAAGTGGCGTTCTGGGCGAGGAGCGGGTGAGATTCCACAACTTCCCCGAAGAGGATCACGCCTCGGTGCTGATGATCGCCATTCAGCGCACGCTGCGCTTCGCGTTGGCTCCGTGATGGGGCCGTTCAATATTGTCGCGGTACTGCGTTATGACGTCTAATGCATTGCGTTTTTGGATCTGCAACTGCCTGTTTTGGACAGCCGTCTTGCAGGCGACCTGGGCGGCTGCCCAGGCGCCGAGCGTGACCGCCGATTCCGTGACGCAGCCTGTGGTCCTGCCGGATAGTCAACAATGGGTCATGCATGGCGATGCCACGGGACGCGACTACCTCGTTCAGGTCTCCGTGCCCGACGCATCGCCGCCAGCCGGCGGCTATCCGGTACTCTACGTGCTCGATGGCAATGCGCGCTTTCCGCTGGTGGTGATGGGGCGCGACAGCCTGACGCTGCGGGGGCCGGACGGTGACACCAGCCCCTGGCTGATCGTCGGCATTGGTTATCCCGATACCCGTCGTTTCAACGGTTCCGCACGCAGCGAAGATTACACACCGGCAGTATCGAACATGCCGGCGGTCGATTCGCGGGGCCGGCCCGTGGGCGGCGCGGAGCATTTCCAGGATTTTCTTCAGAACCAATTGTTGCCGCGGATCGCTGATCGGTTTGAGGTCGATGCCTCGCGTCGAGCACTGCTGGGGCACTCCTACGGTGGTCTGTTCGCGTTGTACACCGCACTGACCCGGCCGCCGCTGTTCAGCAATTACATCGCTATCAGCCCGTCGCTGTGGTGGGGCAATGGCTTCCTGTATGAGTTGCCCTCGGTGCCGGGCGGCGTAAAAGCTCGTGTCTTGCTGGGCGCCGGCGCTCAGGAACGGGGACGCAGGCCGGCATTCGCGCAGAGATCCGGTGTCCGGTCCAACGCTTTGCCGGCGATGTGCGACAATGTCGCTTGCTTTGCTCAATGGCTGAAGTCGCACCATCCTCATTGGGTCGTCAAGCACCAGACGTTCACTGGCTCCGACCATGGTAATGTCATGTGGCCGGCGGTGCGGGCGCTATGGCGATTTCTGGACAAAAGTCGGCTTGACAAATCGGAACAGTAGCATGGCGGCGGTAAGACTTGGATTGGATCAAACTCATGGATATGTTTCGATTCGCTGGGGGTGATTGAATGGCGTCTTCACGAAGGGCGAAGTTTTCCGGTTTCATGCCGCCGCACGTGCTCGATCGAATCGCGCTGCAGGGTACCGAGCGCCAGCGGCGTTGTGCTCAGCAGACGTTGCAGGCCGACCAGTGGTTCCGTCTACGCGCCTCGCCGCCGCCAGTGCGCGACGCGGCGCGGGCCGTCGCCGGGCGGGCCGACCGCCGCATCCATTCCGCCGACCACGAACAGACGCTGCCCGGCCGTCTGGTGCGGGAAGAAGGCCAGGCCGCGCATGGGGATGCGGCCGTCGACGAGGCCTATGAGTGGCTGGGTGCGACCTACCGGTTCTACTGGGAGGTCTTCGGGCGCGACTCCATCGACGATCGAGGCATGCCGCTGATCGGCAGCGTGCATTACGGCCGCGATTACGACAACGCCTTCTGGAACGGTGCGCAGATGGTCTTCGGTGACGGCGACGGCGACCTGTTTCGGCGCTTCACGGCGGCGCCGGAAGTCGTCGCGCACGAATTGACTCACGGCGTGATAGAGCGCGATGTCGGCCTGATTTATGCCAATCAGGCCGGGGCGATCAACGAGTCGCTGGCCGATGTGTTCGGGGTGCTGGTCAAGCAGTACCATACAGGTCAATCGCCCCAGGCGGCCGATTGGCTCATCGGCGCGGCGCTATTGACCGACCAGGTGCAAGGTCGGGCGTTACGCTCCATGCAGGCGCCGGGAACGGCATATGATGACCCCGTGTTGGGGCGTGATCCGCAGCCGGGCCACATGCGCGATTTCGTCGACACGCAAGCCGACAATGGTGGCGTGCATATCAATTCAGGTATTCCCAATCGTGCGTTTTACCTTGCCGCGGTGGCCCTCGAGTCACCTGCGTGGGAAAGCGTGGGGCCGGTATGGTACGCAGCGATGCGCGACGCGGGATTGAGTCGAGAAGCGGATTTCGCGGCCTTCGCCGCCCTGACGCTCGATCACGCCGAGCGCCTGCATGGGCTCGAGAGCCGCGAGCACCGCGCGGTGGATGAGGCCTGGCGCGAGGTGGGCGTCATCTCATGAGTGACACCGACGAGCTGCCTGTACTGTCGGGTGATACGCGCCTGGCGGTCACGCGAGAGGGCGGTTTCGCGTATCTACCGGGATTGGCCGCGCCGCGTGAGATCGATTGCGATCAGCTGACGACCTTGCAGTGGGCACACCTAGATGCGGGGTTGCGATCCCTGGCGGCACTGCCCGAGGCGGAGCGTAGCTCGCCCGACGGTCGTTTTTTCCGTCTCACTCTTTCCTCGCGCCGTACCGGGCAGCCACATTGGCAGCGCTGTCTCGACGAGCCGCATGCCCCGGCGTGGCTGGTGCGTCTATGGCGAGACGGTCATACGGCGCTCGATGAGGAGGCGTCTTCACCGTGAGCGGCGGTTGACAGCCATGCGTGCAGCTGTTTAGTTAGCTATATGACGATCTTCGACATGCGACTACTACGTTTAGACCCACGACTTACCATCGGCCTATGAGCCGGCGGATGCCTTGTGCATCGTCACCCTCTCGGTCTAACGAAGCCCAGTCCAAAGAAGAAAATGTCAGCCATGTCGAATACCGCCGCTCTCCCCCCGACCTTCCCGAATGCTTTTCGCCCCGTTGTCGGGCGCTCTTCGGTCCGCGATGAAGATCGCGCGCCGAGGCGCCATGTCGCTGCCGACGCCCCGTGGTGCTTATCCGCTGCGGGGCGTCATCGTGTTTCAGGCCGGGGAAGTGCTTTCCGATTCCTGTAATTTGAACATCGCAGAAGGAGATAACGCCATGATGCTCAAGGATCCCTCCACCAAATACCGCCCCTTCGAGGCCGTCGACCTGCCCGATCGCCAATGGCCGGCGCAGCGGATCACGCATCCGCCCGTGTGGTGCAGCGTGGACATGCGCGACGGCAACCAGGCGCTGATCGATCCTATGGATCTCGAGCGCAAACGGCGCTTCTTTGATCTGTTGGTCAAGACCGGCTTCAAGCAGATCGAGGTCGGCTTCCCCTCGGCCTCGCAGATCGATTTCGACTACGTGCGTGAGCTGATCGAAGACGACGCGATCCCCGATGACGTCACCATCCAGGTTCTTACTCAGGCGCGGCCGCACCTCATCGAGCGCACCTTCGAGGCGTTGGAAGGCGTCAAGCGCGCTATCGTGCACGTCTACAATGCCACCGATCCGGTCTTCCGTCGGGTAGTATTCGGCGTCGATAAGTCACAATGCATCCAGATCGCCAAGGACGCCACGGCGCAGATCAAGGACATGATGGCGGCTCGCCCGCAAACCGACTGGACCTTCCAGTATTCGCCGGAGCTCTTTACCTCGACAGAGCTGGACTTCGCCGTGGACATCGTCGACGCGGTCAGCGAGGTCTACGGACCGACGTCGGCCAAGCCGATGATTGTCAATCTGCCGGCAACCGTGGAAATCGCCACGCCCAACCATTATGCCGACCAGATCGAATGGTTCTGCCGTCACGTCGCGCGGCGCGATAGCCTGGTGGTGAGCGTGCATCCGCACAACGATCGTGGCACCGGCGTGGCGGCGGCTGAGCTGGCGATGATGGCCGGCGCCGATCGCGTAGAAGGCACGCTGTTCGGCAATGGCGAGCGCACCGGCAACGTGGATATCGTCACACTGGCGATGAACATGTACACCCAAGGCGTGCATCCTAAGCTCGACTTTTCCAATATCACGCCGCTGATGCGTGAGGTCGAACACTGCAACCAGCTGCCGGTGCATCCGCGCCATCCCTATGTCGGTGACCTGGTATTCACGGCCTTTGCCGGATCACACCAGGACGCCATCAAGAAGGGCATGGCTGAACGCCGCGACAATCCCGAAAGTCCCTGGGGCGTGCCGTACCTGCCTATCGACCCGCTCGACGTGGGGCGCTCCTACGAGGCGGTGATCCGCGTCAACAGTCAGTCGGGCAAGGGCGGGGTATCCTACCTGCTCGAGCAGGAGCACGGCATCGAGTTGCCGCGTCGCCTGTCCATCGAGTTCAGCCAGGTGGTGCAGACGGTGGCCGAGCGCACCGGGCGCGAGATCACATCAGAAATGATCTATCGCACCTTCGAGGACGAATACCTCACCAGCCGCGATCCTTACGCGCTGATCAATCATCGCTTGAGTTCGGATGACGATAGCCCCCGCGTGCGTCTCGACGCCCAGATCGATGAACAGGGCGAGCGTCGCCATGTCACCGGAGAGGGTAACGGCCCTCTGGCGTCCTTCATCAAGGCTCTGGCGGCGCATGGACTGGATGTCGAGATCATCGACTATCATGAGCATTCGCGCGGCCAGGGTGCCGATGCCGAAGCGGTGGCCTATGTCGAGGTGCGTGTCGAGCAGACGCCGATATTCGGGGTCGGTATCGACGAGAGCATCACTAGCGCTTCCATGAAGGCGGTACTCGGTGCGTTGAACCGTCATTGGCGTACCCAGCAGGCGCCGGCGCCCAACGTCACCGCCGAGACGCTTGGCGAGGCCTGAGGACGCCATGAGCATGCGTCGCCGCGCGATCCTCCTCGGCCTGACGTTCGCGGCGGCGGTACTCGTGTTGGCCGGGGCATTGGCGGTCCTGGCGCCATCGGTTTCGGCACCGTCGGCTGGCGAGGGCGCGCGCTCGGGCGTCGTGACGCTGCGCGAGGCCTACCAGGAGCACCACAGTGGGCTTCAGGTCGAGGCACGCGGCGAGGTGGTGCGCGTGCTGCCGGATGACAATGAAGGTAGCCGCCATCAGCGCTTCATCCTGCGCCTGTCGAGCGGCCAGACCGTACTCATCGCGCACAACATAGATCTGGCGCCCCGGCTCGAGGGGCTGCGCGTTGGGGACACGGTGGGCTTCTTCGGTGAATACGAATGGAACCCTGAGGGCGGTGTCGTGCACTGGACGCATCGCGACCCCGGCGGCGATCATCTCGACGGCTGGTTGGAATATCGCGGGCAGCGCTATCGATGAGTCTTATTTAGATATACACATTCAGACACGCACGTTCGGGCACGAATCCTAAGGAGGTCAGCATGACCGAGAGCACGCCCTTTCAGCGCGCGCAGGCGGCTATGGATGCCGCCCATGCTGAGGATCCTAAGCGCGAGGCGACGGAGGGAGACGGCGAACGGCCCGCCGAGCTGCTCTATGCGCAGCGCATGAGCGACTGGCTGGCGCGGGTCGCTCCGGAGGCCTCGGAACCGTTGCAACTAGCGGTGCGCGCCCAGCATCTGCGGCGCTGGGAAGTACCGCGCGACGACTACCCGCGCGATCGTCCCGGCTATCTAGCCTGGCGACGCGATCTAGGACGCCGCCAAGCGGCGTTGGCCGAGACGATCGTACGCGAGGCAGGTTACGACGAAGCGGCGGTGGAGCATGTCGGTGCCTTGATCCGCAAGGAGAACCTCAAACGTGACGCGGACACCCAAGCGCTGGAAGACACCGCTTGCCTGGTCTTCATGGCGCATTATTTCAGCGATTTCGCACGCGAGCATGATGACGACAAGCTGGTGCGCATCGTTGCCAAGACCTGGCGCAAGATGTCCCCGCGTGGGCACGAGCTGGCATCAGCGCTGACGCTGCCCGAGCGGGAACGCGAGATCGTGGCGCGCGCCCTGTCGGCGTGAGACCGGTTGGTCGTCGGCAACCGTGAGCGACCTAGGCCAGCGGTGTCTTGCTGGCCTCGCCGGGTATCTCGCGTACCAGTCGCGGCATCAAAAAGCCGGCGAGGTGGGTGCGTAGCGTCTCGACCAGCATGACCGCCTCGCTATCGGATACGTCGAAATGCGCGGCCCCGGCGACGGGGTCGAGCACGTGCAAGTAATACGGCAGGATGCCGACCTCGAAAAGCCGCTCGGAAAGTTGGGCGAGGGTGTCGACGTCATCGTTGATGCCGCGCAGTAGCACACTCTGATTGAGCAGGGTGACGCCGGCGCCGCGCAACCGTGCCATGGCCTCAGCGACGTGCGTATCGATCTCGTTGGGGTGATTGATGTGCACGACCATCACGGTCTGCAGCCGTGTGGCCGCCAGCCAGTCGAGCAGGGCGCCATCGACGCGGTCGGGAATCACCACTGGCAGGCGCGTATGCAGACGCAGGCGCTTGAGATGTGGAATGTCCGCAAGGCGTTCGGCCAGCCAGGCCAGGCGCCGGTCCGGCGAGGCCAGCGGATCGCCACCGGAGAAAATGGCCTCGTTGATCGAAGTGTCCTGACGCAGGTAGTCGAGCGTGGATTCCCACTGCGCGCGCGAGGGTGAATTCTCGGCGTAGGGGAAGTGCCGGCGAAAGCAGTAGCGACAATTGATTGCGCAGGCCGGGCTGGCGATCAGCAACACGCGGTTGCGATACTTGTGGATCAATCCTGGACGCGGGCGATGCTCGGCTTCCTCAAGCGGGTCACCGACGAAACCGGCGACAGGCTCGCTCTCCCGGTCGAGGGGCAGCACCTGGCGTAGCAAGGGGTCGTCCGGATCGCCATGACGAATGCGCGATAGATAGGCATGAGGCACGCGTACCGGAAACAGGTCATGCCCCTGCTCGGCGCCCGGCAACCAGGCCGGATCGAGCCCCAGGTGCCGACATAGTGCGTGCGGGTCGCGCACCGCGTCGCTCAGTTGAGCTTGCCAGTCCTGGGAGCGCTGACGCGGGGTCAACGTGGCACCTTCGGAGGTGTCTTCACTGGGCACGGCATTCTCGCTCTGCAAAGCGATGGATGTTCGGGTTATCATTGGTGGCTATTTCCTATGGGCCTCGTGATGGCGGTGGTGTCATCCCATGACGAGGCGCATCGAGCAATCTGCGTAGCGCACGCTACGACGCATGCAACTTAGCGAGGCATCATGGCGACGTATTCTACCAATGAATTCAAGGGCGGTCTGAAAGTCATGCTTGACGGGGATCCGTGCAGCATCCTCGAGAACGAGTTCGTCAAGCCAGGCAAGGGCCAGGCATTCAGCCGCGTCAAACTGCGCAACTTGATCACCGGTCGGGTCTGGGACCGGACCTTCAAGTCCGGCGAGTCGCTGGAAGGTGCCGATGTGCTGGAGCTGGATATGGAGTACCTCTACAGCGACGGCGACATGTGGCACTTCATGCGCACTGACGGTTCCTTCGAGCAGTACGCGGTCGACAAGAAGGCCATCGGCGATGTCGAGAAATGGCTCAAGGAGCAGGTCGTCTACACCGTGACATTGTGGAACGACAACGCCATCGCCGTCTCGCCGCCCAACTTCATCGAGCTGGAAGTGGTCGAAACCGACCCCGGCCTCAAGGGCGACACCGCACAGGGCGGCTCCAAGCCGGCCACGCTGTCCTCCGGCGCGGTGGTGCGTGTGCCGCTGTTCATCAACGAAGGCGAAGTGCTCAAGGTCGATACGCGTAACGGCGAATACGTCTCGCGGGCCTGACCCGGGCTTCGGGCTTAGCCGTCGTGGGAGCGAATTTATTCGCGATAGAGGTCGCTACAGGTCTATCGGGAACAAGTTCCCTCCCACAGGGCTTCGAGCAGAGATTGTTGCTGGATTTGGCCACGCTTCGGCGTGGCTTTGTCGTTTCTAAAGGAGCGTTTGATGACCACCGACTGGCGACCCTCGGCGAGTATCGAGACGCTGCGCGAGCGGGCGCGGCTATTGGCACGTGTGCGAGCGTTTTTCGCCGAGCGTGATGTGCTGGAGGTGGAAACCCCGATGCTGGGCCATGGTGGCAGCACCGATCCGCACCTGGCGAGCCTGTCTCTGGAGGCCACGACCCCGGCTGGGCGCGAACGGTTGTGGCTGCAGACCTCGCCGGAATTCCACATGAAGCGCTTGCTGGCGGCGGGGAGCGGGCCGGTCTTTCAACTGGCGCGCAGTTTCCGCGACGGTGAGGTGGGGCGTCGCCACAATCTCGAGTTCACCATGCTCGAATGGTATCGGCCAGGCGACACGCTGGATGAGTTGATCGCCGAGACCCAGGCGTTGATTCGCTACGTGCTGGGGCGCGACCCCGGGCCGTGTCGGCAATGCCGCTATCGCGAGCTGTTTCGCACTCAGGTGGGGCTCGATCCCTTCACTGCGTCGCTGACGACATTATGTCAGGCTGCCGAGCGCGAGACCGGCATGGACCTGCACGATGCCGAGCGGGATGCGTGCCTGGACGCACTGATGGCCTTTGCCATCGAACCGCATCTCGGCCAAGAGGGGCTGGAGGTCGTCGTCGATTATCCAGCCAGTCAGGCGGCGCTGGCCCGCAAGCATCGCGATCCCGAAGATGGCGAGGTCGTTGCGGCGCGCTTCGAGGTCTACTGGCAAGGGGTGGAACTGGCCAATGGCTACGATGAACTCACCGATGCCGAGGAGCAGGCCGCGCGCTTTGTCGAGGATAATCGAGAACGCCAGCGGCTAGGGCGCGGCGAGGTGGATGCCGATGTCCGCCTGTTGGCGGCGCTCGAGGCGGGCATGCCCTCCGGTAGTGGCGTGGCGCTGGGCATGGATCGCTTGATCCAGCTGGCGTTGGGCAAGGCGAGCGTGGCGGAGGTGATGGCGTTTGCCACGCCACGTTGTTAGCGCCGGGCACAGCCTGATGGAACAAGTCGCCAGCCTGACGGAGCAAGTCGCCGCGAGCGCGCTGTAAACCCTCCTTAGGCGCTACTTTTTGCCATCCATGGCAAAAAGATCCTCGCTTCGCCTTGCCCCGCCCGGCGACTCTATCCTGGTCAATGGGCTCAGGAAGCGAGCGATTGCCCCATGCTGACCACCAGGCCGTCGGTGCAGACATCGCGAAACGCGACGTCGTGGCCGAAGCACATCACCACGGTGGAACCGAGTTTGAAGCGACCCATTTCCTGCCCCTTTTCGATCACGATGGGCTCGTCGAAGCGTGTCGTCTGCACGCGGCCGCTGAGTGGCGAGACCTGGCCGGCCCAGACCGTTTCGATGGCGGCTACGATCATCGCGCCCACCAGCACCATCGCCAACGGGCCGTGTTCGGTGTCGAACAGGCAGACCAGACGCTCGTTGCGGGCGAACAGCCCCGGCACGTGGTTGGCGGTGGCTTGATTGACCGAGAATAACCGCCCTGGCACATAGACCATTTCGCGTAGGGTCCCAGTGACGGGCATGTGCACGCGGTGGTAGTCGCGCGGCGACAGATAGACGGTGGCGAAGCTGCCATCCCGGAACGGCGCGGCGCGGTGGGTATCGCCCCCCAGCAAGGCGGTCAGGGAATAGGTGTGCCCCTTGGCCTGGACGAGGGAGCCGTTGTCGATGGAACCGAACTGCGACAGCGTGCCATCGGCGGGGGAGACGATGCCCTCGCCGATAGGCCGGACATCCGCGCGCAACGCGCGGGTGAAGAAGTCGTTGAAACAGGCGTAGGCCTCGGGATCGCTGTCGACGGCCTGGCTCATGTCGACGTCGAAGGCACGAATGAAACGCCGAATAGCCCAGTCCTTGAGCCATGGCGTGCGGCTCTCAGCAAGCTTGCCCACCCCACGCGAGATCAGGTGGTGGGGAAGGGGGTGTTGAATTCTGGCGAAGAGTTCGTCGCGATCCACGGGCATATCCACGGCAAGGTCGAAAGGCATGACACGATAGGGGCGTGGCGTCATGGACGCAATAGCTCCCGGCATGCGCGCATCGCACAAGGATGGGCGCGGGGCTTACTTCTCTATCGGCGTATCGTCGCGGTTGCCCCATTCCTGCCATGAGCCGGGGTAGGCGCGCATCTTCTCGAAGCCCAGGGCCTTGCCCACCAGCCAGGTGAAGCCGCTGCGGTGGTGGCTCTGGCAGTGGGTGACTATCTCCATGTCCGGCGTCAGGCCTTTCGCCTCGAGTTCGGCGATGAGTTCGGCGTAATCGCGCAAACGTAGGTGGCGTTCAGGGTCCATAGCATCCGTCCACTCGAAATTGACGGCGCCGGGGATATGTCCCATATGGGCGTTCTTGCCTTTTTCGCCGCGATATTCGTCCGGCGAGCGAGCATCCCAGACCGCGAGCTCACGTTCATCCAGGCGGTCGATGAGTTCTTCGCGGCGGATCTGGGTCTGGGGGTGATGGATAGTCGCCTGGTAATCGCTGGGCGTGGGCGTGCTTGGTTCGCGCTCGACGCGTTGCCCATCGGCGCGCCAGGCATGAATGCCGCCGTTGAGATAGGAATACCGGGTGTGGCCGATGAGCTCCAGTGTCCATAGCAGGCGTCCAGCCCAGCCGCCGCCTTCATCGTCATAGGCGACGACGTGCGTGTCGCGAGTCAGGCCGAGTTCGGAAAACAGCTTGGATAGCGCCTCTTCGTCAGGGACGTCGTTGGGCACCGTGCCGCTGCCGACGAGCAGGCGACGATGATCGAGAAACACCGCGCCGGGTACGTGGCCGTCGGTGTAGCTGTCGGCCTTGAGCGGTACATCGACGATCAATAGTTCGGGGGCGCCGAGATGCTCGGCGAGCTGCTCGGGCTCGACGATCAGCGGCAGCAGGTTGTCTTCGGAACTCATGGTCTTCTCCCGCGTAGACGTGAGGCGCGTGAATGCTTGTTAGATCATGGCACAGGGGAGGTGCTTTTTGCAGCCATGGCGTGGTCAGAGACTGATCAGGCAAGGCCGGGGGGATGAGTATGGGAGGCGAGATTGGCTATACTGCGCGACGTCTCATCCCAACCCAACCTGTGTGGAGAACGCGACGTGTTCGAACGACTTTTCGGCATCCGGGCCCAGGGGAGCACCCCGCGCACCGAGATCCTGGCGGGGATTGCGACCTTTTTGGCTTCGATGTACATCATCGTCGTCAATCCGACGGTGCTCAGTGATGCCGGCGTACCCTTTTCCAGTGCTCTGACAGCCACCGTGCTGGTCAGTTTCTTCGGCAGTGTGATGATGGGGTTTTACGCCAAGAACCCGATCCTAGTGGCGCCTGGCATGGGCATCAACGCGTTGTTCGCCTACACCATGGTGCTGGGGGCGGGCATGGAATGGCAGACCGCGCTGGGCTGCGTGTTCTGGGCCGGGGTCATTTTTGCGTTGCTGGCGGCGTTCAATGCGCGTCAGTTGGTGATCGATGCGATCCCGGCGCAATTGCGTTATGCCATCGCCTGCGGCATCGGTCTATTCATCACCACCATCGGTTTGGTCAACGCACAGTTCATCGTCCCCAATCCGGTCACCGTGGTGGGTATGGCCTCGCTCGACCCGGTGCTGGTGACGTTTCTCATCGGCTTCGCGGTTACCGCCTGGCTGGTGGTGCGTAACGTGCCCGGCGCGCTGATTCTGGGTATTGTTTTCACTACATTGGCTAGCGTGCCGATCGGCCGTTGGTGGGGTGATGGTAGCCGTTACTTTCCCGAGGACATGGCGTCGTCGACGCTGGTTAACTTCAACGGTGTCTTCTCGATGCCGGATCTCAGCGGTCTGATGGCACTCGATCTATGGGGTTCGCTGTCGGTGGCGTACTGGCCGTTCATCTTCGTGCTGCTGTTCACGACTTTTTTCGACGCGCTTTCTACCTTCATGGGGGTTTCCGAGGCGGGCAACCTGAAAGATGCCGATGGCAACCCGCGCAACATTCGGCGCTCGATGATCGTCGATGCCAGTGCGGCGCTGATCTCCGGTCCGCTGGGAACCAGCCCGGCCAATGCCTATGTGGAATCCGCTGCGGGGATCAGTCAGGGCGGCCGCACGGGGCTCGTCGCGGTGGTGGTGGCGGTGCTGTTCCTGCCGTTTCTGTTCCTCTCGCCGCTATTGTCATTGGTGCCGGCGATCGCCACGGCGCCAGCCCTGATTCTGGTCGGCGTGTTCATGATGGACCCCATCCGCAAGATCCACTGGCACCAATTCGACGACGCCATCCCGGCCTTCGTCGCCATGGTGCTGATTCCCTTTACCTATTCGATCACGCACGGGATCGCTTTCGGCTTTTTAACGTTCGTAATCGTCAAGCTGGCGGTGGGCAAGACCGAGGAAATCAAGCCCACTATGTGGGTGTTGTTCGCGCTTTCGCTGTTGCTGCTGCTCGAAGGCTGAGACGCATCAGCGCGGCAGCGTCGCGTGGCGCTCCATCCTTTTCAGGAAGACGTCCATCACCCGCGCATAGAGCGCGGCGCCCAGGTGGGCGTCCTCTACTCCAGCATCCAGATTGGGATTGTCGTTGACCTCGATGACCACGACACGCTCGCCGATCTGCTTGAGATCGACGCCATAGAGCCCGTCGCCGATCAGGCGCGTCGCCTTCAGTGCGGCCTTGATTACCGCTTTGGGAACCTCCGAGGGAGGATGCGTGGTGAAGCCGCCGCTGCGTACCCTCGGGCGTGAGTGGTCGTAGATCTGCCAATGCCCGCGCGCCATGTAATAGCGGCTGGCAAACAGCACCTCGCCATCCAGGATGCCGACCCGCCAGTCGAAATCGGTGGGCAGCCATTCCTGCAGCAACAGCAAGGCGGACGAAGCGAATAGACGTGAGGCTTCCTGCCTGAGTTCGTCGAGCGAGTTGATCTTGACCACGCCCTTCGAAAAGGCGCCGTCGGGAATCTTGAGCACCATGGGAAATTCGAGCTCGGCAATCTTGGACGGCAGGTTCGCCAGATCGTCGCGGCTGAGCAATAGTCCCTCGGGTGCGGGAACGCCGCGTGTCGCGAGCAATGCGTGCAGGTAGACTTTGTTAGTGCAGCGCAATATCGATTGCGGGTCGTCGATTACTATCAGGCCTTCGTACTCGGCGCGCTTGGCCATGCGGTAGGTGTGATGGTCGAGGCGAGTGGTCTCGCGGATGAACAGCGCATCGAACTCGGCCAGACGGCCTTCGTCCTTGCGGGTGATCAAGCTGACGTCGATGCCGCGCTGACGTCCGGCCCGGATGAATTGCTTGAGCGCGCTCTTGTTGCTGGGTGGCAGGGCTTCTTCCGGGTCGATGAGAATCGCCAGATCGAAACGGTAACGGCGCCGTGCCTTGGGCGTGCGCCAGACTTTGCGCGAGTGGCGGTTCAGGGCGGCCGCGAAACGGTCCTGCGCGCCGCCCTGCAAGGACGTGAGCGCCAGAGGCTTGAGCCGGGTCAAGCGCCATGTTCCATGACGCTTCTGGAACTTGGCTCCCAGCAAGGGGCACGGCAGGCGCTCGAAGAGGCGTCGCGCCAAGCGGCCGAGTCCGTCGTGCTCGCATTCGCCGAACAAAACCGTCAAATGAAGCGTCTCACCATCGAGCGCGCCACGTCTTTCGAGGTCGCGCATCATGGGTTCGAGTGATTCGAGTTGCAGATCGATCAATGCCTTGCGCGACAATTGATTGAGCGTCTCCACCGATGGCAGGACGCGTTGGCCGCGGGCTTGGGCAAGCAGCGACACGTAATAGCCGGTTTCCAGATAATCGAGACCGCGGCATAGGTTGATGACGTGCGTCGCGTCGCGTGTCTTGTCCGGTGTCGCCGACGCCTGGGCCAGGAAGTCGGCAGCACTGATCAGATCTTCGGTGGGGTAATAGGGTGACCAGTCGTCGAGGCGGTCGACGACGATACGCAAGCGGGACATAGACCTTCCTTATGAAGGAAAAACGTCAATCGACCTTGAAAAGTCGTGTCTAGCATGGGCAGCGAGCCGCATCTCGACAATAGCCTCGCCTTGAAATAATTTCTATACACGATTTGCTTCACCCTGTTCGCGTGACCCCGGAGACATTCGCATGTCCTGTTCCCTGCGCGCCGCTACCGTTACTGACCTGGATGCGCTCTGTCATCTCGAGTCGATATGTTTCGATGGCGACCGCTTTACACGCCGTCAACTGGCCTATCTATTGGCGCGTGCCAACGCTTATACGCTCGTTGCGTATGCTACGCCGGGTAACGAGGTTGTCGGTTATGCCACGCTGCTTTTCCGGCGCAACAGTCGTGTGACGCGGCTTTATTCGTTCTGTGTAGCCCCGCAAGCGCGCGGTGGCGGAGTAGGGCGCGCGTTGCTCGAGGCGCTTGAGCGTGAGGCTAGGCGGCGAGATATGACGCGCC
Source organism: Chromohalobacter canadensis (assembly GCF_029544075.1). Lineage (GTDB taxonomy): Bacteria > Pseudomonadota > Gammaproteobacteria > Pseudomonadales > Halomonadaceae > Chromohalobacter > Chromohalobacter canadensis_A. The sequence continues at coordinate 672,831 of NZ_JAJQJH010000001.1, forward strand.
TGCAGTTGGAGGTTCGCGCCGACAATCGCGTTGCGTTGGGGCTGTATCGGCGCATGGGATTTTCCGTGCTGCGCTGGCTCGACGATTATTATGTCGATGGCTGTGCGGCCTGGCAGATGAGCAAGGTACTGAGCGATTCGACGCTTGAAGAATGTTCCGCCATATCGAGTGACGCCGTGGGCAAGCGTGCGCGAGGTTCATGCTAGAATCGCGCCCGATTTTACCCGAGTGAGGAAAGTGTCATGCCATCTTTCGATATCGTCTCCGAGTTCGACAAGCACGAGGCCAGCAACGCCGTCGATCAAGCCAATCGCGAGATCCAGACCCGATTCGATTTTCGGGGCGTGACCGCGAGCTTCGCCCTGGAGGGTGAGACGGTAACTCTTGAAGCCGAGGTGGATTTTCAGCTCAAGCAGATGCTCGACGTGCTGCGCAACAAGCTCATCGCCCGTGGCATCGATGCCCGCTGCATGGAGGTCAAGGACCCCGTTACCAGCGGCGTACGCGCCCACCAGGACGTAGTGCTGAAGCAAGGCCTTGAACAGCCGGAGTGCAAGGACATCGTCAAGCGCTTGAAGGAAGCCAAGCTCAAGGTGCAGGCACAGATCCAGGGTGACAAGGTGCGCGTTACCAGCAAAAAGCGCGATGAACTGCAGCAGGCAATCGCCTTGTTGAAGAGCGATGCCGGTCCCGAACTGGCTCTGCAGTACACAAATTTTCGCGATTGAAGGGAATTCGTCCCACTACCTTGATACGTATCATCCTTGTGGTCGGCTAGCGTTGCCACCCACGCCTGCGCGCTCGATCCTGTCGCTAAAACAACCGCAACGACACAAATAAAACGAGCGACAGGAGAACGAAGATGTTTGATCTGGGACGCGGCTTCCTTGCCACGGTCGAGCGGCGTCCGCACGCCGTTGCGATCAGTGATGGACGGACACAAAAGACCTACGCGCAGTGGTATGCGGACATCCAGAGCGTGGCACGCCACCTCCGACGGCTGGGGCTCGGTAAAGGGGACCGGCTGGTGATGTCCATGCACAATCGCTGGCAGTTGGCCACTCTGTACTGGGCCTGTCAGTTTGCGGGGATCATTGCCACGCCGGTGAACTGGCGTTCTACAACGCTGGATATTCGTTACTACTTGAAGAACTCGGGTGCCAAGGCCATCGCCCATGACGATGCGGCCGCCGAGGCGGTGCAGGCGTGTGTCGAGGCGCATCAAGTACTGCGCATCGTGGTCGGTGACGTAACGCCTCCGGGTGCGATTGCCTTCGATTCACTGCTCGGCATGGACGGTGAGACGTTGTTGATGGCAACGCCCGACGATTACTCGATGATGCTCTATACCTCGGGGACCACCGGCAGGCCCAAGGGAGTGCCGCGTCGGCATCGTGTCGAGCGGGCCGCAACGGTCGCGTACGTCGCCCAGAATCTGTATCGCCATGATGAGACCATGTTGGGCGTGATGCCGCTTTACCACGCTACGGGCGTACGCGCGCTCCAGGCGATGGCGATGGTTGATGGGCGCTTCGTGTGTATTCCCAAGTTTGAGCCGGAGGCGACACTCGAAGCCATCGAGCGTGAACGAGTCACTAGCCTCAACTTGGTGCCGACCCTCTACCACATGCTGCTTGAAGCGCCGGGATTCGCCCCCCATAGGGTTGCCAGCATCGACAAGATCGGATTTGCTGGCGCCCCCATGAGTGCGGGATTGATTGCGCGCGTCGAGGTGGCTTTCCAACCCAGCTTGTTCGTCAACCAGTATGGTTGTTCGGAACTCTATGCTTTGACGGTCGACCAGCATGCCAACCATAAACCTGGCTCGTCGGGACGCGCGGCGCTCAACCAGCGGTTGCGGGTGATCAAGATCGGAGCTACGTCGCCGGAGATGTGTGTGTCTCCAGGTACTGAAGGCGAAGTCATCGCCGATATGAGCGGGGACGAGGCATTCGAGGGCTACTGGCAGTGCCCCGAGGCGGACAGCAAAGCCCTGATAGAGGGGTGGTACTTCACCGGTGACACGGGGTATTTCGATGACGATGGGGATTTGTTCGTCACCGGGCGCGTCGACGACCTGATTAATTCCGGAGGCGAGAACATCAGCCCGCTGGAAATCGAAAATGTGCTGTCGCTGCATCCGCAGGTCGAGGAAGTTGCGGTGGTGGGGCTTCCCGACGATAAGTGGGGGCAAGTGGTGACGGCGTTCATCAAGGCACGTAGCGCCGTCGATGAGCGGGAACTCGGGCGTTATTGCCTGGACGCTGGACTGACGCGCTTCAAGTGTCCGCGCGGCTATCGCTTCATCGAGGAACTGCCCAAGTCGCCGGTGGGCAAGGTCTTGCGTCGCATGCTGCGTGTACCGCCGACCGTGATGCCCGATGTGCAGGGCGCGCCGTCCCGGCAGGCTAACGCTACCATGGGATAATGCCGCATGCGGGAGGAGGGTGCGCGGGCCATATGACTGAGTGCTGAGGAGATCGCTGTCTTGGTCTTGGCCCCTTGCTTTGCGCTAGAATGAATGCACGTGTCCAGTCCTTGGCGATAATCGCCTCGATAGTAAGGGACGATTTCTCTGGATACGCGATTCGGGCTTCAATGCAAGAGGTGGCGTCGGGCTTCGCCATGCCTGCCAGCGATCTAGCGTGAAGTTCGGCGTTTCCCTCTATCACGGCAAGGTGGCGCGGCGCATGTACGATATACGCAAGCTATTGTTCATCTGCTTGGCTGGCGTCAGCTTCTCTCTGGGCGTGATCGGTTTGTTCCTGCCGATCATGCCCACGACCTGTTTCATGCTGGTGGCGGTCTGGGCGGCCTCGAAAAGCTCACCGCGTTTCGCCAACTGGATTCGTCGTCATCCGCGCTTTGGTCCCTCCATTCTCGCCTGGGAGCGCGAACGCGCCATTCCCCGTCACGCCAAATGGATGGCGTGCGTCATGCTGGCTGTCTCGATGGGCGTGATCGCCTTCACGGTCGATTCACTCGTGCTGCGTGTGGCGTTGATCATTGGTTTGATGGGGATCGCGGTGTGGATTTTGACCCGCCCGACACCGTCGCTGAGGCGTTGCCCGGTCTTGTCTTCTTTCGAGGAGTCTTCCTCCAGCCAGCGCCAAGAGTCTCGCTGAGAGCGCGATGAAGCGCGGCATTGACCGCACTTTTGAGCCGACTCCACCGGACGCCGTACAATGCTCGGCATGTGCTTCGCGTTTTGCGCGCGAGGCGATGTCTTGGGGGCGAGTGCACACCCCGATCTCAAGGAGCGTCGATCAATGTCCGAACCGCAAGCGACCCATCTCAAGGATTACCTGCCGCCCGCTTATCGGGTGACGCATACCGAGCTGAAATTTGACCTGGCCCCCTCGGCGACCACCGTAACGGCACGTCTGCATGTCGAGCGCCATCCTGAGCGCGAGGCGGGGCTTCCGCTACGTTTCGCCGGTGACAAACTGTCGTTGGTGCGCATTGCCGTGGATGGTCAGGAGCTGGAATCCGACGAGTATGAGGTCGATGACGCAGGCCTGACCATCGCCAGCGTGCCGGAGCGCTTTTTGCTGGATACCGAGGTGTCGATCGACCCAGCCGCCAATACCGCCCTCGAGGGGCTCTATGTTTCCAGCGGCATGTTCTGCACTCAGTGCGAACCGGAAGGCTTTCGCCGCATCACCTTTTATCCCGACCGCCCGGATGTCATGGCGACCTTCTCCACCACGGTGGTGGGCGACAAGGCCGAGGCGCCGGTGCTCCTCTCCAACGGCAATCCAGTTGAAAGCGGCGAGTTGCCGGGAGGCCGGCATTTCGTGACCTGGGAAGATCCTCATCCCAAGCCGAGTTATCTGTTTGCCCTGGTGGCGGGCAAGCTCGAGAAGGTCGAGGACCGCTTCACGACCATGAGCGGACGCGATGTCACGCTGCAGATTTGGGTCGAGCCGGAAAATCTCGACAAGACCGACCATGCCATGTCGTCGCTCAAGCGTGCCATGCGCTGGGATGAAGAGACCTACGGCCGTGAATACGATCTCGACCGCTTCATGATCGTCGCCGTCAACGACTTCAACATGGGCGCCATGGAGAACAAGGGGCTCAATATCTTTAACTCGGCGGCGGTGCTTACGCACCCGCAGACCGCTACCGATGCGGCCTTCCAGCGGGTGGAAGGCATCGTTGCCCATGAGTACTTCCATAACTGGTCGGGCAATCGCGTGACTTGCCGCGACTGGTTTCAGCTCTCGCTGAAGGAAGGCTTTACCGTCTTTCGCGATCAGAGCTTTTCCGCCGACGTCAATTCAGCGCCGGTCAAACGCATCGAAGACGTTTCGTTCTTCCGCACCGCGCAGTTCGCCGAAGACGCTGGTCCGACAGCGCATCCCGTGCGTCCCGATCATTACATCGAGATCTCCAACTTCTACACCCTGACGATTTACGAGAAGGGCGCCGAGATCGTGCGCATGCTGCGTCATCTCCTCGGTTGGGAGACGTTCCGTCAGGGCTCGGATCTGTACTTCGCGCGCTTCGACGGCCAGGCCGTGACCATCGAGGATTTTGTCGACTGCATGGCGGAAGTCTCGGGGCTCGATTTGAGCCAGTTCATGCGCTGGTATTCCCAGGCGGGCACGCCGGAGATCGACGCCCATGGCGAATACGACTACGCCAAGTGCGAGTATCATCTGCGGCTTTCGCAGCGCACACCGCCCACCCCCGGCCAGGCGGAGAAGCAACCGCTGCACATTCCGGTACGCATGGGGCTGGTGGGTACCAAGTCCGGGAACGACATGGCATTGACGCTGGACGGTGAACCGTTGGGCCATGAGACGGTGCTGCATCTGCGCGACACTGAACAGACGTATGTCTTCACCGACATCGACGAGGCGCCGACGCCGTCACTGTTGCGCGGTTTCTCGGCGCCGGTCTACCTGCGCTATCCGTATTCGCGCGAGGAGCTGTCGTTCCTGCTCACCCATGACGCGGACGATTTCAACCGCTGGGACGCGGGGCAGCGGCTGACAATGTTGGCCCTCGATGATCTCATCGCCGCGCATCGCAATGGGGTTGAAAAGGTCATGGATAGCCGTGTCATCGATGCGTATCGGCGCCTTTTGACCACCGAGACCGACGACAAGGCGGTGCTCGCCGAGATGCTAACGCTGCCCTCAGAGGCTTACATCGCCGAGCAGCAGCCGATGGTCGATGTGGATGCCATCCACGCCGCGCGAGTCTTTGTCAAGCAGTCGCTTGCCACGGCCTTGCGTGACGAATTCCTGGCCATGCATGAAGCCCACCGCAGCGATGAGCCCTACGCGCCGGAGCCGGATCAGATCGCGCGGCGTCGGGTGAAGAATGTGGCGCTCGAATACCTGATGAGCATCGAGGATGACGAGGGCGTGGCACTGGCCGAGGCGCAGGTCGACGCCGAGGACAACATGACCGATGTGCGTGCCGCCTTGACGATGCTGGTGCACAGCTCGCGCAGTGACATTGCCGAGCCGGCGCTCAAGGCGTTCGGCGAGAAGTGGGCGCATGATCCGCTGGTAATGAATCAGTGGTTCACCATCCAGGTCACGCGCCCGCAGGAGGATGTGCTGGAACGCGTCAAATACTTGATGGCGCATCCGTTGTTCTCGCTCAAGAACCCCAACAAGGTGCGCGCGCTGATCGGTGCCTTCGCGGCGCAGAACCGCGTCAACTTCCATCGTCTCGACGGTGAAGGTTATCGCCTACTGGCGGATGTGGTGATCGAGCTCAACAGCCTCAATCCTGAGATCGCCGCGCGCATCATTACGCCGTTGACGCGTTGGCAGCGTTTCGACGAGCAGCGTCAGGCGCTGATGAAAGCCGAGCTCGAGCGCATCCGTGCCGAGGACCTCTCGCCCAACGTTTATGAGATGGTCGAGCGCGCACTGGCCGAGGCCTGATGGCCGACATCGCATGAGTGCGACGCTAAAACGCCGCTGCCCAGGCAGCGGCGTTTTCATGTAGGGCCGTTGCAGCCAAACGCTTCAACGAATGAGCCAGCCGAGTACCAGCAAGCCAAGAAACAGCCATACGATACCGCCGACGAAGGCGCGCCGGGCAAGTGCACGAATCCCTTTGTAGAGCATCCACACACCGATGATCAGCACGATCAGGTTGATGAGCGAGGGATCTACGCCCAGCGAGCGGGCGAGGCCGTCGAAGAAACGGTCGATCGCTACCCACAATCCTGCGAATAGCGTGGAGAGAGCGTCGACGACAACGCGCAAGGCATCACCGAGGAACTCGCCGAGCCAGTGGAAGAATCTGTCGATCTGCATGTCACATCCTTTTTGTGAGCGTGCTTAGGTGAGCGTCTCGTCCTTGTGCTGTCGAGCGCATGGTTGTGGGTCCGTCATTCTAAGCGGCAAGGCGCCAGGATGGCAGGGGCGCCTTGGGAAGAGGTGGCCTTTATGCTTTTCTTCTTGCATGCTGAAGGAGTCATGCATTGGCTGGCGGCCATAGGCGATGCAAGTTTATGGCGCCCTAGCCGATAACTAGAGGGCGTAAAGCGCATTCATTCACTTGAAGGGAGAAGCTTCATGGATTCATCCGTGAACGCAGCCGTGGGAACTGCGATGGCGTTGCAACAGCATAACGCCGATCAGCAGTCTCAGATGGGCCTGCTCAAGGAGTCGCTCAACAATCAGGCGTCACACGTGTCGCAACTGATGGAAGCGGTTTCCCCCCAGCAGTCTCTGGCGACGACCGGCACCGTGGGTACGCAGGTCAATACCTACGCCTGAGCCTAGGATAGGCTGGTCAAGAATGCCGTGGCGCCAAGCGTCGCGGCATTCTTTGTCAGGCCATGCCCAAGTCAGGAAGCCTTAGTCCGCGTCATGGGCTCATGATGTGCAACCCGCCGTTGATTACGGGGCCATGGCTTGTTGCAAGGGACATGCTGGTGTCGTCGAGCCTTCACACCGTATCAGGCTATTTGTCCCCCTTGTAGCGTGCCACGGTCTCCTTGGCAGCCTGTCGCAACAGGCTGATGTCGATGCCCACAGCGATGAAATCGAATCCCCAGTCGGCATAGCGTTTGGCGTCTTCCTCGACGGGGGCCAGGATGCCGGCGGCCTTTCCGGCGGCGTGGGTTGCGTCCAGGGTGTGTCGAATCATCGCCTGGACCTCGGGATGATTGGGGTTGCCGATATGCCCGATGTCGGTGGATAGGTCGAAGGGGCCGACGAACACGGCGTCGACGCCAGGGGTGGCGGCAATGGCCTCGGCGTTGTCGACTCCGCTGCGGGATTCCACCTGCACGATCAGGCACAGTTCTTCATGAGCCGTCGCCATGTAGTCTTCTACCTCGCCCCAGCGCGTGGCACGTGTCAGGCCACCGCCGACGCCACGAAACCCCTGTGGTGGGTAACGTGTGGCGGCGACCAACTGGGCTGCCTGCTCGGCGGTGTCGACCATGGGGATCATCAGCGTCTGGGTGCCGATGTCGAGCAGTTGCTTGATCAGGGCGGGGTCATGGTTGACGGCACGCACGACTGGAGCGCAGGGATAGGCGGCAACCGCCTGCAATTGGCCAAGTATTGTGGGTACGGTGTTGGGTGCATGTTCGCCGTCAATCAATAGCCAATCGAAGCCTGTGGTGGCCAGAATCTCCCCAGCGTAGCCAGTGGCGAAACCGGCCCAGCATCCATAGCGGGTATCGCCTGTCAGTGATGCCTTGAAAGGGTTGCGGGGTAATTGCATGCTACGTTTCCTTTTTCGTTAGATGACTATTGCATACAAAAAACGTAACAGGCTTTCGACGAATCAACCATTGCACCAGTGTCTACATCGCCCTCCGCCGCAGGAACTCTACCACCGCGCGGGTGGCCGGGCTCATGTGCCGGTTGCGGTAATAGTAGGCGAAGACCCCGCGATGGCGGGGAGCCCACTCCTCCAGGACGGGCAGCAGCAAGCCGTCGTCGATCATCGGCTGCAGTCGGTGCTCGAGCCACATGGCAATGCCGATCCCATCCATCGCCGCGCGCACGGCCGCACTGCGATCATTGAAGATCATCGGTCCTTGCACGGCGATCGACAGGGGAATGCCGTCCTTCTCGAACTCCCAGGCATAGGGCTCGCCATCGACCTGCTTGCGCCAATTGAGACAGGCGTGATGCGCCAATTCCTGCGGATGAGAGGGCAGCCCATGCGCCGCGGCATAGCTGGGCGAAGCCACCGCCAACTGGCGCAGGTCCGGTCCGACCGGCACGGCGACCGTATCGGGGTGGAGGTATTCGCCTAGCCGGAACCCTAAATCATAGCGCTCGCTCACGATGTCGACACAAACCTCCTCAAGATGGATGTCGAGCAGGATATGCGGGTAGGTCCTGTGAAGATCCGCGAGGCAGGGCGCGATGACGTCGTCGTAAGCATCGCGCGAGATCACGATACGCACGGTGCCCGCAGGCGACTGCCGATGTTCCAGGAGATCCTGCGTAGCGGCGTCGATCTCATCAAAGGCGCCTTGGAGCCGTGACTTCAGCGCGTTGCCTTGGTCCGTCAGCGAGACACTGCGCGTGGTGCGGTGCAGTAGCTGCACGCCGACGCGCGCCTCCAGCCGCCGGATTATTGCGCTCATCGCCGAAGCGCTGACGCCTAGGGTACGCGCTCCACCGACAAAGCTGCCAGCTTCTGCCACGCAAAGAAAGGCGTCATAGTCCCGGATCAGATCTGAGCGCATGGATTATCCATTCGAGATGCATAGTTCATGAAAGTTCGTGCGTATTTTATCCTGCTGTGCCGTCATTATATTAGGTGCTGCCAGACAATCCACAGCAGCAGGATGAATATCATGAGCACTCAAGAGGCAACCAAGGTCGTCCTCGTGACCGGTGCCAACAAGGGCATCGGCTATGAGATCGCACGGCAGATCGGTCAGTCTGACGCCGTCGTGCTGATCGGCGCACGGAATTCCGAACGCGGTCAGGCCGCCGCTCGCGCGCTCGCCGAGGAGGGCATCACAGCTTCCTGGTTGCCGCTGGATGTCACGGATGCGCAGAGCATCGACAACGCGGCGACCCGAATCGCAGAGACGCATGGATGGCTCGACATCCTCGTGAACAATGCGGGCATCGGGGGTGCGGGAGATGGAACGCCCGGCAAGGCTTCGCTCGACGCGGTGCGACAGGTGTTCGAAACGAACTTCTTCGGCGCTCTGGCCGTTTCGCAAGCGATGCTGCCACTGCTCCATCGCGCCGAGGCCGGACGTATCGTTAACCTGTCGAGCAGCCTCGGTTCGCTCAAGCTTAACGGCGATCCCTCCTGGGAAGCCTATGACGTTAAACTGATCGGTTACAATGCGTCGAAGACCGCGCTGAACATGCTGACGGTGCAACTCGCAGCGGAGCTGCGTGACAGCCGTATCACCGTTCAGTCCATCTGCCCCGGGCTCACGGCGACCGATCTAACCGGCCACACGGGCAATCGCCTGCCCGCCGAAGCCGCCATGGCCCCGGCGGGTGCCGCACTTGCCGACAGTGTCCGAACGGGAGGTTTTGCCGATGCACAGGGTGATCTTCCCTGGTGACTGTTTTCGCTGACAGCCTGACATTGACGTCAGGTGGCGATTTTGGACGCATGTGCTGGCTTCCTAAAAAGGGAGTCAGTCCATCAGTCGAGTATGACCTATCAAGGATTCATGCGGGAAAGCTAGTTGGTAGTCAATCCTCCATCGACGGCCAAGATCGACCCAGTAACCCAATGAGCTTGCTCCGACGCCAGAAATACTGCTGCGCCAGAGATATCGTCTGGCTCGCCAATGCGGCCGAGAGGGTAAATCGTCTTGATCATTTCAGAAAATCGCGTTTTTCCGTCTTCGGTAAGCTTCTCAAAATTCGACCGCACCAAGGGCGAATTAACAGTCCCAGGCGCAATAGCGTTGACTCGGACGCCTTTTGAGCCAATCTCATAGGCGAGAGATTTGGTGAAAGCGTTTATGGCTCCTTTGGTCAATGAATATGCCGTCGAGGGTCTCCCCGGCAACATGCGATGTGCAAAATAGGAGGAAATATTTATAACGTTTCCCTTACGCGCTTCAATTGCGTCGAGCAAGAACTGTGTCAGGACATAGGGCGCCTTTACGTTAAGGTTTAGATGTCGATCCAAATCGGTTTCGGCAGTTTCAGTGAATGGAGTGAAGCTTCCAGCGCCAGCGTTATTAACCAGAATATCCACCTCTGACCAGATGGCGAGTATGTTTTGAGCCGTGTTTATAACCTCCTCTATATTTGACAAGTCGGCCGACAAAGTATTGACTTCGGTATTGTATGAAGAAAGAACGCCAGCCGCTTCTCTGAGTTTTTCCTCATTGCGTGAAACCAGTAACAAGCTGGCACCGTTTTGGGCGTATGCTTTAGCAATTCCCAGGCCAATGCCGTCGCTGCCACCCGTAATTACTGCTCTTTTATTTGATAACATTGTTACCTCCTGCATTCAGTTATCTCCGTCATTAAAGAGCGATCTGAAAGAATGGTCTCTATAAGGCCCTCCTTTAGTTTCTAGTGGCCTATAGGTTCCAAATATCAATGAAAGGCTAATCTGGATTGAATCTTGCTACTAGTGCCACTAGGCTTGATGTGTTTTTGAAATAAGATCAATAATGCCACGAGATCACATCAATCAGCTTGCCGCTTTCCTGGCCGTCGCCAAGGAACGGAGTTTCACGAAGGCAGCCGCGCGACTAGGGGTTACGCCGTCAGCTGTGAGTCACACTGTGAAGGGACTAGAGAAGCGGCTCGGAGTGAGCCTGCTGTCGCGCACGACACGCAACGTCGCGGCGACGGATGCGGGTGAACGTCTACAACGACGCGTCGGTCCGCTGATGGAGCAGATTGATGCGGAACTCGAAGACTTGGGGGAGCTGCGTGATAGGCCTGCCGGCATCATCCGGATCACCTGCACCGAAGCAGTTATCGAGACCGTGTTCCGGCCCAAGCTCGCCGCCTTCCTGCAACAGTATCCAGACATCCATGTCGAACTCAGCCAGGACTATGCGCTTACCGACATCGTTGGGGAGAAGTTCGATGCGGGCGTTCGCATCGGCGGGGCGATTGAGCGGGACATGGTGGCCATGCGCATCGGTCCGGATTGGCGGTTCAGCGTCATCGGTTCGCCGGCCTACTTCGAGCGTCGATCCTCGCCTGCCACGCCTTATGAGCTCAGTAATCACAACTGTATCAATATTCGACTTGCTGCCGGCAGCTTTATGCGTTGGAAGTTCCGCTCACCCGAAGACCGTGACCTCCATTTGCGTGTCGAGGGACAGGCCGCATTCAATACCACTACGTCCGTGCTCGGTGCAGCACTCGATGGAATTGGTCTCGGCTTCGTGCCTCAGGAACTGGCTGCGCCGTACTTGGCCGATGGGCGCCTGGTGGAAGTTTTGACGGATTGGTGCCCAATGATCGACGGGTTTCACCTCTACTATCCCAGTCGGAAGCGAAAATCGCCTGCCTTCGCAGCCTTCATCGAGGCCATGCGCTACAGAGAATAGCCTTCTCGCCATTCCCAGCTATAAGCGTCCGGACGAACGAAGAGAAGGTCGTTAACCGTTTTTCGTTGAGATCGCCGTGATTCTGCGGTCGTGCTTGCAGACGTTGTCTACGCCTTCACTGGGAGGCGGCGGGATACGAGGGGATTGGCCGGTGCTCGAGGACTCGGCGCAAGACGAAACTGGAGTGCGCGCCGGTGACGCCTTCGATACGCGTGATCTGATTGAGCAACAGGTTCTGGTAGTCATCCATATCGTGGACCACGACCTTGAGTTGGTAATCGGCCTCCTGGCCTGTGATCAGCAGGCATTCCTGTACCTGCGGCAGTGCCGCGACCTTGGCCTCGAAGTTGGCGAAGCGCTCAGGGGTATGCCGGTCCATGGAGATATGCAAGAGCGCCGTGAGGCTATGGCCCAGCCGTTTGGCATCTACCAGGGCACGATAGCCGGTGATCAGTCCGCTGTCTTCCAGGGCACGCACGCGTCGCAGGCAGGGTGAAGGCGACAGGCCGATGCGCTCGGCCAGTTCCTGATTATTGATACGTCCATGGCGTTGGAGGATATCGAGTATTTGGCGGTCGTAACGGTCAAGCGTCACTCCGACGACAGGCGTGCTCTCTTTTGGCATTATCGTTCTCTAACAAGAGTTATATTGGAATTATATGCTAAAAAATAATCTCGTCGAGGATGATTTTGCAATCGCCTGCGGGACAGAGCGGCGTAGACTGTGATCATTGCCACGAGCAATTGAATTGGCTCGTTCATCCATTTTCACAGGACTGTTGTCATGAGTTGCTTCGATCATCGCAAGTACCGCCCGGCGCCGCGTGTGCCAGCCTTCGATCGCCAATGGCCGGATCGTGACTTGGTGGCGGCGCCGACCTGGGTCAGCGAGGACCTGCGCGACGGCAATCAAGCGCTACTCGAACCGATGAGTGTCGAACAGAAGCAGCGTCTGTGGCATCAGATCATCAAGGTCGGCATCAAGGAAGTCATGGTCGGCTTTCCATCGGCCAGTCAGCCCGATTACGATTTCGTGCGCTGGCTGATCGAGGAGGACCAGATCCCCGACGATGTGACCATCGCGGTGCTGGTGCAGTGCCGCGAACATCTGATCGAGCGAACCTTCGCCTCGTTGGTCGGTGCCAAGCGCGCCATCGTGCATCTCTACAATTCCACCTCGACCGTGCAGCGTGATCGCGTTTTCGAGATGGACCGCCAAGGCATCGTCGACATCGCCGTACAGGGGGCGAGCTGGGTCAAGGCACACGCTGCGCGCTATCCCGACGTCGAGTGGCGCTTCGAATACACACCCGAAAGTTTTTCCAGTACCGAGATCGATTTCTCGCTTGAGATCTGCGAAGCGGTGATGGACGTCTGGCAGCCGACGCCGGAGGAAAAGTGCATTCTCAATCTCCCCACCACGGTCGAGGTGGGCGGACCGCATCACCATGCCGATCAGATCGAGTATTTCTGCCAGCATATCAGCCGCCGCGACAGCGTGATCGTCTCGGTACATACGCATAATGATCGCGGAGGTGCGGTGGCATCCGCCGAACTCGCCTTGCTGGCCGGTGCCGAGCGTGTCGAAGGTACGTTGCTGGGCAATGGCGAGCGTACCGGCAACATGGATATCGTCACTTTGGCGATGAATCTGTACAGCCAGGGCATCGATCCCGAACTCGATTTGTCGCGTCCCGACGAGATCATCGAGGTGGTGCAGGAATGCACCGGTATTCCGATGCATCCGCGTCATCCCTGGGTGGGGGAGATGGTCTATACCGCGTTTTCCGGCAGCCACCAGGACGCCATCCGCAAGTCGCTCAGAAAGCAGCAAGCGGACGAGCCGTGGCAAGTGGCCTACCTGCCGATCGATCCGCGCGATATCGGGCGCGATTATCAGGCGGTCATTCGCGTCAATAGCCAATCCGGCAAGGGCGGTATGACGTTCCTGCTCGAGCGCGATTACGGTATCAGCCTGCCGCGCTGGATGGCGCTGGAGCTGGCCCCGGCGGTGCAGGCGGTGAGCGAGACGGTGAGTGGCGAGTTGTCCAGCCAGCGCATTCGCGAGGTGCTGACCGAGACCTTCTGTCGGCATGAACCGCTCTCGTTGACTGGCTACCGGCTGGATCGTGACGCCGATGAAAGCTTGACGGTGTCGCTCAACGATGCCGGTCGGGCCGTGCGTTTGAGTGGCCAGGGCAACGGTGTCATTTCGTCTTTCATGACCGCTTGGCAAACCCATACAGGGCAATCGGTGAGTGTCGTCGATTACAGCGAGCACGCGCTGGGCGAGGGTAGTGACGCCGTGGCGATCGCCTTCGTGCAACTCAATGTAGGAGGGCAGCGCATCAGTGGCATGGCCGAGGACGGCGACACCGTCAGTGCGTCCCTCAAGGCCGTATTGAGCGCGCTCAATCGCGCGGGGCATCAAGACACGATGTCGGAGTTGGCGGCCGAGGCGCAGGCCTCAGCATAGAACGGCAGCTAGTGATGCGCCACGACCGTATGAATCCGGAGAGCGGTCGTGGCGCGTCGCGTGATGTCTACTGCTTGGCGAGGCCGATGGCCTTCATGATTTCACCGAATTCGGCGTCGCTTGTCTCCATGTAGTCGCCAAAAGCCTGTGCGTCTTTCCATTGCACTCCATAGCCTTGCTTGGCCATGAAAGTTTGATAGGTGTCGCTTTCGTAGGCGGCATGCAAGGCGGTTTCCAGCGTCTCGACGATGTCGTCGTCCATGCCTTGTGGCCCTATGACGCCGCGCCATGCGCCCGTGGTGAAGTCACTGTCTACCTGCGAGGCTACGGTGGGCACATCGGGGAAGCTTTCCAGGGGTTCCTCGGCCATTACGCCGAGGCTACGTACGCGGCCGGACTCGATCATCGAGCGCGCCTCGGGTAGCGAGGTGGCGGCCATGTCGACGCCACCGGAGGCGAGTTCCGTCATGGCCGGCGCGGCCCCTTGGCTGGGGATCCAGTTGACCTTGTCGGCGGGCATGTCGAGATCCATCAGTAGTCCGCCCAGCGCGACATGCCAGATACCCCCGAGCCCAGTGCCGGAGGCATTGAAGTGGCCGTCGGGCTGATCGCGGATCGCCTCCATTAATTCGTCCAGATCCTGGTAGTTGGCATCCTCGGCGACGCTGATGCTGGCGGCATCGAAGTTGATCTGTCCGATTGGGGTGAAGTCTTCGTAGGTGAGATCGGTCAGGCCTTGCCAATGCATCATGTTGATCTCGACCGTGCCCAGGCCGAGCGTATAGCCATCGGGTTTGGCCCGCGCGATGGCGGTATGTCCCACGACGCCGCTACCGCCCGTGCGGTTGACCACATTGATGGTTTCGCCGAGTTCTTCCTCCAGGGCTTTGGCGATGATGCGTGCCGTGGCATCGGTCCCGCCGCCGGCGGCCCAAGGGACGATCAGCGTGATGGGTTTTTCGGGATAATCGGCAAGCGCAGGAGTGGCGAGCCCCATGACCAGTGCCGCGGCAAGCCAATACGGTGTGCGTGGTGTGGCGTGTCCCATTGTTATTGTCCCTCGTCATCGATCCGGTCAGGCCGGGTGGGTGGTATAAGCTACTTAAGCTTTAACAGGCACTCGGGCGCTTCGCTAATTCCGAAACTCAGCGTGCTGATAAAAGCTGGTTATCACGAGAGGGCGTTGGGCGCTATGCGGTGTCTCGTTTGCGAGAGTGCATAAAACGGCATAGACGAATGGACAAGCTCGGCACGCCGGCAGGCATGCCGAATCAGGCAATTATAAGATCGCTGTTCAGGTGTCGCTGCGAACCTGTGCGTGGCTAATGAGGGCAAAGATGAAGGTGCCGCCGATCACGTTGCCGGCCAGCGTCGGCAGGGCGAAGTGGAAGAGGTACTCACCCAGGCTGGCCTGACCGGCGAACATCAAGTACATCACTTCTGTGGACCCCACGATGATATGCGTGAAACCACCCAGTGCGACAAGATAAGTGACGATTAGAATCACCCAGATCTTGGCGCCGCCAGCGGCGGGGAGCAGCCAAACCATGGTAGCGATCATCCAGCCGGCAATGATGCCTTTGGCGAACATCTGGCCGCCAGTATTCTCCATGATGTGGTGCCCCAAACTGAGAAAGGCCTTATGTGTCTCGGCATCGAACACGGGCATGTAGAGGATCGCGTACGCGGAGATAGCCACCCCCACGAGGTTGCCGATGAGTACCACGCCCCATAGCTTCAATAGCTTGAGAAACTGCATGATGCGTGGTGTGCTCATGACCGGCAGAACTGCAGTGACGGTGTTTTCGGTGAAGAGTTGCTGACGTGCGAGGATGACCACCAGAAAGCCGATGGTGTAACCGAACGACTCGACGAGATAGCCGATATCGCTGTCCGGCAGGCGCGCGTGCAGCAGCCCCTTGGCGAGCATCGAGAAACTCATCGACAGGCCAGCGGCGATCGCCGACCAGAACAATGCCGAAGCGGCGCGTTTGAGTTCCGTTTCGCCTTCTTCCCGGATCGACTCATGGACGGCCGCCGCTCGCGATGGCCTGGGGCCGCCGTTGAGATGCAGGTCGTGTTCGTCATCTTCCACCCGACTGGGTGGTGTGAGGTTGGAAGGGTGGCTCACGCAGCTATCCTTCTATCGAAAGGTGGGAAATTGTCGTGGATTCTGTGGGGTACAGTGGCAGACGCTATGCTGACACGATAGACGATAACGCAGGAGAAGGAAGAGGCGCATGTCGGTGAGTGCATGGACGATAGTGATGCACCTGGGGGCTGCCTGGTTGGCGGGCAGCCTAATTGGGCTTGAACGTACCTTTCATGGTCGCCCCGCGGGGTTTCGCACACATGCGCTGGTATGCGTGGCCTCGGCGTTATTGATGCTGGTGACGGTCTATCAATGGCAGTGGCTGGGCAGTGATGTACCCGAAGAGACGATCAGAACCGATCCCACACGCATGGCCCAGGGCATAATGACCGGCATCGGCTTCCTGGGGGCTGGCGTGATCTTCAAGGAGGGGCTGACGGTACATGGCCTGACCACAGCAGCGTCGATCTGGATTACCTCGGCGTTGGGCATACTCTTCGGCGTCGGCTTCTGGTGGCCGGGTGTGGTGGCGACGCTGGTGACCTTGCTGACGTTGTCGTTGTTTCGTTTCGTCGAGGCGCGGATGCCGAGCCGTACCTTCGCGCGCTGCGTTCTACGCTTCGATAGCCAGTGGATACCCGACGAGTCGGAGATTTATGCGCTCATGAAAGCGCACCGGTTCCATATCGAAAGCCTCAGCTATCGCACGCGCGACGAGGGGCGCCAATTCGAATACCGTATGATGCTGCGGACGCACGATCGTCACTACCTGCCGTTATTGGCCACTGACCTGCGCAGCCACGAGACGCTGTTGGAATTTCAGCTGTCGCCGACCGGTGAATGATGCAGGCCCGCCAGCATCGATGTCGGGGGCTGGCGGGCGAAGCCAACGATGGCGCCCATCACGAGGGGGCGCCACGTTTGCCAGGAAAGACGTTCACCAGTCAGAAGGCAGCAAGGCCCTGATGTCGTTGTCCATTGGCACTTCGAAGCTCGAGGCACCCAAGACCTGGCGGTCTGCGATGCGTACCAGACGGGCGTTGACGAACAGCGTGTTCTCGCCTTGCGCATAGGTGCCCAGCAACACGGCCTGGGCATCGTGGTTATCGCTCAAGCGCTGAACGTTGCGTGACAGAATCAGTTCCCCGGTATTCTGCTCGATGTACAGGCTGTCGCGCATCTTCACTTCGATGACATTCAGGCCACCCTGCACGAGGCGCGAGGTGAAGGTCTCTGACAGCGTGCGCCCGAGCGTCGATGACTGATCCAGTTGGTCGACGTCGACGAACGTGGTGGCGATGATCGGTGCTCGGTCGCCGAGGCTTTCGCTGCTGGTAGAGAGCAATTTGTCGGCGGCTTCATCGACGCGCATCAGCATGCTGGGCTCGGGGGCCGTCGCCTGATTGTTCTGAAGAAGGCTGCAACCAGAGAGAACCAGCAACAGGATGGCCAATGTCAGCAGGCGCAGTGTGACGCGCCCGGTGTGGCGTTGGGCAGATGACATGTCGAGCGGTCTCCTCACCAGTCGGATGATAGCGGCAGGCCGGCGGAATCGCCGGTGTCGGACGCACCGTAATGATTGCTATCGCCCGCGTTGATGTAATACATGTTCGAGGACGAATAGCGCAGCGTGTCGTATTGGCTGACCTGAGTCGTGATGATGGTCTCCTGCTGGCCGGTGGTGGTCCAGCTACCACTGAAGGTATCGGCCAGGGCGGCCGCGGGAATCAGCCCCAAAGCAGGCTCGGTCCAGTGATTGAACGGAATGGTCGCCACGGCGATGCCAGCGGCCAATGCGGTCAGGGCACCCTGGGGGGGCCGCACGAAGCCGCGACCCTCGTGGCTGATCACCTGGACATCGAAACTGACATGGGCGGCGCCTGCATTCGGCTGGGTGCGAACGATAGCGCCTTGTTCGACCAGTTCGCTGGTCAGCAGTGAACGGAACCCGCGGCTGAAGGCGGTCTCCTGTTCATGCTCCTCTACATAGAGCGACTTGCCCCATAAGTCGCGCTTGGCGAGGATTTCGCCTGCCTCGTGCTCGGCAAGCACCTCCCAATGCTGCGCGGCCTGCATGCGTTGCTGCTCACTGGTCGGGTAGGTCGTGGCGATGGGGGCCTGCGAGGTATTTACCCCGAAGCAGCCGCCCAATAGGACGGCGCTTAGCACGACTCCCCAGGTGCGGAATGGCATGGCGTTTCCTGTGCGATGGATGATCGGCGGACACGAGGCATTGCTTGGATAATTGCCCTGAAAGGAAGTATCGGCGGGGTGATCATAAGCTTTAGGCCTTGCCCTAAAAGTATCTATATGCGTCGACTTTTCGGGCGGCACCCAACAGGAAAAATGCACGCGTCATCGGCCAGTTGCATCTTGGCGTGTTCGGGGTAAGGTGGCGTTCTTTTGTCGCCGTGGAGGTTTCATGTCGGGTGCCCGTTTGCTTCCCTTGCTGGTGGGCTGTGTGATGTTGTCGCCACTGGCGATCGATATCTACCTGCCGTCACTGACAGTCATGGCGCACGAGTTCGACGTCCCGTTCAGCCGACTCCAGTTCACCGTGACATTACTCTTGCTGAGCGTCGGTCTAGGGCAAGTACTAGTCGGCCCGATGACCGACCGTTTCGGGCGTCGCCCAGTGCTGCTTTGCGGCACTGTGGTTTATATGGCGGGGGCGCTACTGGGTATGATGGCGACCAGTCTTGGGCCACTTTACGTATCGCGTGTGCTGCAAGGCCTGGGGGCCTGCGCGAGTATGACGGTGGCCTTCGC
Organism: Chromohalobacter canadensis; assembly: GCF_029544075.1. Lineage (GTDB taxonomy): Bacteria > Pseudomonadota > Gammaproteobacteria > Pseudomonadales > Halomonadaceae > Chromohalobacter > Chromohalobacter canadensis_A. Next base: position 691,668 of record NZ_JAJQJH010000001.1, read on the forward strand.
CGCGGTGCGCGACTGCTTCACGGCCGAGCAAGGCGCGAAACTCTACAGTTATCTCAACGGGGCGCTATGCATTATTCCTGCATTGGCACCCGTTATCGGCGGAAGCCTGGCGGTGACCTTCGGTTGGCGCAGCAATTTTGCGTTCATGTTCGTCTTCGCAGCGGTACTAGGTGTGGCCGCCTTATGGCGCTTCGCCGAGACGCGGCCTCAGGATACGGCTCCCGAGCGCCGACTTTATCATTGGGCCCGCTACCGACCGGTGCTGACCAGTATTCGCTTTGTCTATTTCGCGGGACTGGCTGGGGTGATCATGTCGGCGATCCTGGTGTATGTGTCGACCGCGCCGGTCATACTAGTGGATCGGCTGGGACTTTCGGAGCTGGCATTCAGCGGTTGGTTTGGCGCCAACGCAGTGGTCAACATCCTGGCGTTTTTCTTCGCCCCCCGCATCATTCACCGCCTCGGGCGCGTCGGGACCGTACGTTTAGGACTGGGGTTGATCATCGTCTCGGGCATTTTGCAGGCGCTGATCGCCACGGCGTTGCCGCTGTCGTCAGTCGGTTTCATGGGGCCGATAGGCGTGCTCTCTGTGGGCTTTTCATTGGCGCTGGGTGCGGCCTCGAGCCTGGCACTCGAGCCATTCCGTGAGCGTGCCGGGACGGCGGCTGCTTTGCTGGGCGCCTTGCAGTTGGGCGGCGGTGCGTTGTTGGCTACGCTATTGCTGGCGACGCCGTTGTCGCCGCAATGGGCCCTGGCGTTAATCGGTGTTGTGTTGGTTTCACCTTTGCTGTGGCTTTCCTGGCGAGTGGCGCCGGCGGCATGAGTTTGTAAAGATACGCAAGTCAAAGTGACGTGCCAGGCGGCAGACATCAAGGAGCAGCCATGTTCATCGTATCGCTGGAGTACGCGGTCGATCCAGACACGGTCGAACCGTATCGAATGGCTCATATGGCATGGGTGCGGGAAGGCTTCGAACGTGGCGTATTCATCGCGTCGGGGCGTAAATCGCCACCGAGTGGTGGCATCATTCTGGCCAGAGAAGCGTCACGGGAGCGTTTGACGGCCTGGCTTAATGAAGACCCATTTATCGTCGCTGGCGTGGCGCAATATCATGTCGAGGAGTTTCTGCCGACGACGGTAGGGAATGGTTTCGAGGGGCTCAAGGGAATATGAGGCTCGTTGGAGCAAAGTGCATATGGCGAGACGAGAGGCCAGTGTGTCTCAAGGAACGAGGATGATAAAGCGATGAGTGAAACTCTCCAGCCTGCCGCAACCGATGGGGATGCATGGCTGATTCTCAATGGTAAATCCGCCCAACTTCCGGATATCCGTGAGGCGGTGGAGCGCGTTCGTGAAGAGGGGCACCCTTTGGCGGTGCGGGTGACCTGGGAAGCCGGTGACGGCGTGCGCTTGGCACGGGAAGCCAGCGAGGCAGGCATTAAACGTATCATCGCTGGCGGCGGCGACGGAACGGTCAACGAGGTCGTTGGCGGCTTGATGCAACTGACCCAGAACGTGCGCCCGACCCTTGGTATTCTGCCGCTGGGCAGCGCCAACGATTTCGCACGTGGTCTAGAACTGCCATTGGACCCTTTTGAGGCGCTGCGAGTGGCGTTGGAAGCCCGCTCCCACAATGTGGATGTGGGCAGCCTGGGAGGTGATTATTTCATCAATCTTGCCTCCGGCGGCTTCGGCGCTCAAATCACCAATTCGACCCCGGCTCCACTCAAGCGACTTTTGGGCGGTGGCGCCTATTCGTTGATGGGCATGCTCAAGGCCTGGAATTACCAACCTTATCGAGGCCGTTTGCGGCTCCCCGATGGGGAACGTAACATTCCCTTGTTCCTGCTTGCCCTGGGCAATGGCTCTCAAGCGGGAGGCGGTCAGCAGTTGGCTCCCCTGGCCAAGGTCGATGATGGCCTACTGGAACTGCTTATCGTGCGTCATTTTACCTCGCTCCGGGAGATGAAGCAGCTTATCGACGAGCTGGAAAACCTCCCCGAAAGCGGCGAATTCGTCGAGTACTTGCAAGTGCCTTGGGTCGAATTCGAGGGCGAGGCTGCCCTGCCGCTGAACCTCGATGGCGAGCCGTGTTTCCACGAGCGCTTTCGCGCCGAGTTGCTACCCGGGGTGCTTTCCTTGGCGGCACCTTCGTCTTCCGCACTGTTCTCACGTCAAAGCGACGAGGGCTGAAGCGCGACAAGGTGTTTGCGTGACCGTTTGCCTAGGGTCCTTCAAGATGCTGACGCTTGAAATGAACGCGTAAACGCCCAACGAACGTAATGTGGTGCACAAAGTGAATGACCAAAGGATCGCCATGGACCAATTTATGCAGGCAGCCATCGATGAGGCGCGCAAAGGATACGACGCGGGCGGAGTCCCCATTGGTTCGGTGCTTGTATATCAGGGCATTATCATTGGGCGTGGACATAACCAACGCCAGCAACGTGGCAGTGCTATTTTGCACGGTGAAATGGACGCCTTGGAAAACGCTGGTCGGTTGGTGGCTCATGTGTATCGCGAAGCGGTGCTTTATACCACACTGTCGCCTTGTGCCATGTGCAGTGGTGCCATTTTGCTCTATGGCATCCCCGAGCTCGTGATTGGCGAAAATTCGACCTTTCAAGGGGAGGAAGCATTATTACGCCAACGTGGTGTCACACTCACAGTATACAATGATCCTCAGTGCAAGGCGTTGATGGAGCGGTTCATCGTCGAGCGGCCCGAGATTTGGTACGAAGATATTGGCGAGCCTGGCATGTAGGGCTTGTCAACCCTGTACCATGCGGCCTGGATGGCCTCATGGACTTTTAGGAAAATGCCGACCCCCGGCATAAATGAGCGACTCAAGGAGAGAAATGATGACGTATAAGCAATGGACGATGAGTGCGTTGGCATTGGTGTTGTCACTTGGCCTAACGGCCTGCGATAGCGGTGACGATCCCGCTCAAGAGGCTTCAGACAATAGCGAGCAGGCGGCCGAAGAAACCCAGCAAGCCGCTGACGAGTCCGGTGATGAAACGTCCGAGATGAGCGACGAAGCCAGCGACAGCATGGAAGAAACGGGTGACGAAGCCGCTGACGCGTCCTCCGATGCTATGGACGAAGCGGGCGAAGAGGTCGACGAAGCGCAAGATGCCACCGCAGACGCTGCCGACGAAGCTGGCGATGAAATGAGCGAAGCCGCCGATGAGGCTGGTGATGCAATGGATAATGCCGCCGACGAAGCCGATCAGGAAGCGGATGAGCTTGAAAACGCGGCCGAAGACGACAACCAGTCGTAACGTCGCCTGACTGACCCTATCAGGGGCAAGCGCACATGGCATGTGAATCATGCCATGTGCCATTCATGCCTGCGCATTGAATCTCGCAAGGGGTTGCCTGTGACGCATTGGCTCAAGATTGATCTAGCCGCTGAGGATCATGCCTTTTAGGATAACGGACTACTGATGGTAATGTGCTGCGTGGGTAGGGTGGTCAAGACGAAGGAGTTGGAATTATATGACCTGTAACTAAAAGAGCCCACCGTCAGGTGGGCTCATGCGTTCGGAGTCCGGTGTCGGTCTCACGACCGCTGGTGCCTCGGAATTAACCGACCACCTTGATGTTGGACGCCTGCAGGCCTTTCTTACCTTGGGTGACCTCAAAGCTCACTTTTTGGCCATCCTGCAGCGTTTTGAAGCCTTCAGCCTGGATCTCGGAGAAGTGTGCGAACAGGTCATCGCCACCATCTTCCGGAGAGATAAAGCCGTAGCCTTTGGTGTCGTTAAACCATTTGACAGTGCCAGTTGCCATTTCGAATTCCTTAACTTGCGAAGTAATGATGCGGGCCGACCCATGGGCGACCATGGTACGTGGGTAAGACAAGGAGGGAATGCGCAAGGGCGATCGAGAATTCGATTAACAGCTGACGACATTCGACTTGCAAACCTACGCAGCGGAGAATGCATGACCCTAGGACAAGCGTCAAGCTTATTGCCGAGGGGCCTTTCCCGGTATCATGCACCGCATATGCAACATAGATCGAAAACCCGAGGGCGTCCAGAACGACGGTGTGTATGCTTTGGGTAAAGCGTGACGACCTTGATCGAAGGCATTATATCGCTACCTGAAGTCTGTTTGACCAGCGTCGTCACCTTGCCATGCAAAAGCGTAACGGCGCGGTAGGAACCTGGGTATGGTCTGGGCGTTTATCATGGTGATGCCGCACCTTGGAGTTGGGTGTGGATCGAGCGAGTATCATTTTGGAGGAGTTGTCACGTGTCCCATACTGCCGTCGCTGCGAACGATACGCATAGCAAGGTCGTGGGCTATCTGTTGTGGGTGTTTGGCTTTACCGGCGCGCACCGTTTTTACTACGGCAAGCCCATCACCGGCACGATTTGGTTTTTCACGCTAGGCCTGCTGGGTATCGGCTGGTTGATCGACTTTTTCCTGATCCCGCTGATGGATCGTCAGGCGGACCTGCGTTTTCAAGCGGGACCCACCAGCTACACCCTTGCCTGGATATTGCTGACCTTTTTGGGCGTCTTCGGTCTGCATCGCATGTACATGGGGAAATGGCTGACTGGGTTGTTGTATCTCGTCACGGGCGGGTTGTTCTTGTTGGGTGTCCTGTATGATTTCTGGACGCTCAATGATCAGATCTCGATGAAGCATGCCAGGCGTGGCTTGTTTGGCTGATAGCACGTGACCTCCCATTATCCAAGGGTGTCACCCGGTCCTCCCAAGGAGAAATCGCGCATGGAATCGCGCAATAGTTTGACTCAATTACTGGAAACGCTCGACGGCTCCAATGATGGCAAGACGATCCACCTTCAGGATATCGTCGAGACGTTTCGCTCGCGGGGCTTCGGCCCCCTAATTACGCTGCCTGCATTGCTGGCATTATTGCCCACTGGTGGCGTGCCCGGTGTGCCCACGCTATGTGCCGTGTCCATTGTTTTAATGGCGGTGCAACAGCTTTTCGGGAGGCAATCTCCCTGGTTGCCGAGGAAGCTACGTGAACGTGGTATCAGCCATGACAAGCTGCATCGCACCGTCAAACGTGTCCGGCCCTGGACGCAACGTATCGACAAGCTGCTGGCACAACGCCTGGAGATATTGTTGCAACCGGCTGCGCGCCGCCTCATCGCAGTACTGGTCATCGCCTTGGCGCTGGCCATGATCCCCTTGGAATTGCTCCCCTTCGCGGCGGCGATGCCGGCGTTGACGATTACGGTGATCGGTCTGGGCATGACGACCGAGGACGGCCTGTTGCTACTGATCGGCGTGCTGATGGCTGTAGGACTTGCCGTGAGCGCCTTCTGGCTCTTGTAAACGCTTATGTCATGCAGCGCGACCTCCACGTCGCTTGGTTGGCTCGCGTTTTAGTTACCAGGAAAAACCTATGTTCATCGATGCTCAGTTCTGGCCGTTTCTGGTCGCCATTACGCTACTCACACTGACGCCGGGCGTGGACACGCTGCTGGTCATTCGTAACACCTCACGCGGAGGCGTGCGCGATGGCGTGTTGACCAGCGTTGCGATCTGTTCTGGCCTGTTCGTGCATGCCACCGTCTCGGCGCTCGGGATCTCGCTGATCCTGCTGCAATCGGCATGGGCCTTCAACGCGCTCAAGCTGCTCGGTGCGGGATACTTGGTTTGGCTGGGGGTGAAGAGCTTAGTCAGCGCTCGGCATGGCAGCGGCCTGCCGATGGCCGACGTTGGCGTTGAGCACCAACGGGTACCGGCCTGGATATCGCTGCGCGAGGGATTCCTGTCCAATGTGCTCAATCCCAAGACAGTCGTATTCTATATGGCGTTCTTACCGCAGTTCATTGCGCCGGGCGATCCCGCGCTGGCTAAGTCATTGTGGCTTGCAAGCGTGCATTTCGTGATCGCCAATATATGGCAAATGGGTGTGGTGCTAATGGTGGGAAGTGCCGCTAGATGGCTGGCCAAACGCTGGGTATCGCGCATGATGGAAGGGACTACTGGCACGGTACTGGTACTCTTCGGCGTCAAGCTGGCGCTGGCTCAGCGCCCCTGAGAAATGTCGAAAGTTTTGGTGATGCGCCGACGCCCTCAAGGGGCGTCGGCGCTTGCGTTTATGGGTTGCGGGCCAGCAGCGTGGTGTCGTAAATACCTTCTCGTTCGGCCTGGGTCAGCAATGCGACGCCTTGTGAATCGCCTTGTTTGGCGAGGCTCTCGAAGATGACTCGATACGTCAGCACGGCTTGCACGTAGGCGCGGGTTTCGTGATACGGAATGCGCTCCACGAAAAGGTCGAAATTACCGGAAGCCTCGCGAAGCCAACGGTCGACTCGGCTGGGGCCGGCATTGTAGGCCGCGGCTGCCGCAATACGATTACCCCGATAGCGTTCCATCATGTCGCGAATGTAGGCGCTGCCCAAGCGAATATTGGTGGTCGGCTCGAAGAGCTCGCCAAGCGTGGGGGCGTCGATATTCAGATTGCGACTGACATGCTTGGCGGTACCTGGCATCAATTGCATGAGGCCGCGTGCGCCGACCGGTGAGACTGCTTGACGATTGAAAGCACTTTCACGCCGGGAAATCGCCATCAGCAGATAGGGATCGACGCCGTTGCGTTGTCCCCATTGAGTGAAGCTCGCTTGATACGCGGGGGGAAAGCGCCAGGCCAAGGCATCCCATTGCTCGGCCATGATCGCTCCATGCACCGCCAGGTCGTACCAGCCCCGCGCGAGCGCGTAGGCATTGAGTGTGGCGGCATCGGACGCGCTGGCTTGGCCAATGGCGTGGAACCATTCGCTACGCGCCAGGCCCGGCTCACCGATGCGTCGTAGGGCCTCGCTGCGCTGGACGCTGGGTCGCATGGCGGCCAGTTCGCCTTGCAGCGGCGTGACGCCGGGCATGTCCATGTTCAAGGCATAGGGCTGGCCGAGCTTGTCGGCGGCCGCGAAGGCAAAGAACCCGCGCTCCTGGGCGGCGAGTTGCCAAGCGGCTTGCGCGGACTCAGTGTCGCCGCGCTGATTGAGCGCGCGGCCCAGCCAGTATTGCCAATGTGCCTCCTGGCGGGTGGCGTTCGGCATCGCGTCAATCCAGTCAATGACCTCGCCCCAATCTTGGTCGGCCAAGGCATTACGTACTCGCAATTCGAATAGGTCGCCATCCGCGAGACGGGGCAGGACATCGTCGGTCCAGCCAAGATTGTTGTCGACGTCGCGTACCATCGAATAGAACGCCAGATCATGTTCGATGGTGTGGCGCTGCGTGTCGCTCAACGAGAGATGGGGCGCGATCTTGCGCCAGGCCTCGAGCGCGGCTTCCGTGTCGGCGCGCGTGAAATTATGCATTGCGGCGGTAAAGAGCGCGCCGCTGCCTTGCCCTTGGGGGCCGATATCGGTTGGGATCTCGGTAATCGCTGCATAGTTGCCGCGCAGGCGCTCGAGTGCATCGATACCAGCGTCCCAGTCATCGCCGAGCTGATCTGCCAGGTAGTCGACGAGGCGACTTTCGCCGCCTTGCCAGGCCAGCGTCAGCCGTGTCCAGATATCGCCCTCATCGATCTCGCCGCGTTCGCGCAAGGTGTCGAATAGCCGGTCGCAGGCACCGGGTTGTGAGTGTCCGACCTGCCATAGTTCGCGTCCGCCTTGCGCGGCTTCTTGTGGTTGGTGATCGAGCAAGGCGGTGTAGTAATAACATTGTCGGATGGTGCCCGAGGGCTTGCCATCGCTGATGGCCAGCAGATCATCGAAGCGGCCGTCGCGGCCAAACGCGATTTGTGCCTGGCCGCGCATCCAGTTCGAGAGGGGCGAGTCAGCATGGCGTGCGATGTAGCTTTCTACCTCTACCGCTGGGGCGCTCGTCAGGTGCGCCTTGAGCCGGTGATATTCCACGTAACCGGCCAGCACATGATCGTCGATGGCGGCATCATCAATGCGTGACCAGCGATGATCGCGGGCGGCGGCGAGCGCGTCTTTCATGGCGCGATCCGCAGCGTCGAGCGTCTGAGTGTCGGATTGTGCTTGGACGTTGGTGACCTGTAACGCAAGTCCTAGCGAGGCCACCGATAATAGCGTCAGCCAGCGTTGGCGAAGCCGCGGTGCGAGCATCTTCCATGTCTCCTTGCTTGCCTGGCGGGATAATGATGTGATCATCCTCGCTCAGGGGACACGCCTTGGGTAGTGTTGTCGAACGGCGACACTCTGAATGATGACGCCAGCAGGCACGCAACGCCAAGGAGGCAGCCATGAAATTCATGCGAGGACTGGCCCGGTGGTCGCGGTTCAAGCAGCGCAGCGGGGCATTGATGCGCATCGCCCGCGCGCTGCGTGTGTTCGTGCCCATGCTGGGCGATGTGACTGCCGGTCGATATCGCCCCGTGCCCTGGACGGCCTGCGGTTGGATGACGGCGGCGGTGGCCTATTTGATCATGCCATTCGATATCATTCCCGATTTTCTGATGCTCATCGGCGTGATCGATGACGTCTTCATTGTCGGCTGGTTACTGACCCGCGTCGACCATTCGCTTGCGCCTTATCGCCGCTGGAAAGGCATCGATCCACCCGACGCTGCATCCTGAGGCTGAAACCCTTAGCCATGGGAACACCTGGGCCGAGCTGCAAGCGCTTGAAAAGTCTCGTGCGGCCCCCATATCGATGCGCATGACGACATCTATCGTCACATTTTTCACCATTTAACATGCATCCGTTATGGCCACAGGGGAATTTCGACCATGACTACCGCCACTCAAGCCGAAACAATGGGCTTCCAGACCGAAGTCAAACAGCTCTTGCAGCTGATGATCCACTCCCTGTATTCCAACCGGGAGATCTTCCTGCGCGAGCTGATTTCCAATGCCGCGGATGCTTGCGACAAGTTACGCTACGAGGCGTTGGACAACGATGCGCTGTATGGCAATGACAGCGAGTTGCGCGTCGAGATCGAGCACGATGCCGAAGCGGGCACCGTCACCGTGCGTGATAACGGCATCGGCATGAGCCGCGACGAAGTAATCCAGAACCTGGGTACTATCGCTCGCAGCGGCACGGCGGAATTCCTCCAGCAGCTCTCCGGCGAAAAGCAGAAAGATGCCAAGCTGATCGGTCAATTCGGTGTGGGCTTCTATTCCGGTTTCATCGTTTCCGACGAAATCACCGTGCGCACGCGCCGCGTCGATCAGGAACAGGGCGTGGAATGGCATTCCCGCGGTGAAGGCGAATTCGATATCGCGGATATCGACAAGCCCGAACGTGGCACCGAAATCGTGCTGCACTTGAAGGAAGACGCCAAGGAATTCGCCGATGCTGAGCGTCTCAAGCATCTCGTACGCACCTACTCCGATCACATCGAAGTCCCGGTGCGCATGCCCAAGGTCGAGAAGGCTCACGATGAAGAAGGCAACGAGATCGAGGGTAGTGAGACCGTCACCTGGGAGACCGTCAATGAGGCGACGGCGTTGTGGGTACGGCCCAAGGAAGAAATCAGCGATGATGAATACAAGGCGTTCTACAAGCACGTTGCGCACGATTTCAGCGATCCGCTGACCTGGAGCCACAACAAGGTCGAAGGCACGCTCGAATACACCAGCTTGCTTTACGTGCCGGGTCGCGCGCCGTTCGATCTCAATCAGCGCGAGGGCGTGCGTGGGCTCAAGCTCTATGCGCAGCGCGTTTTCATCATGGACGACGCCGAGCAGTTCCTGCCGCTGTACCTGCGTTTCATGAAGGGTGTGGTCGACTCCAAGGATCTGTCGCTCAACATCTCGCGTGAATTGCTGCAGAAAGATCCCCAGGTCGACAAGCTCAAGTCCGCGTTGACCAAGCGCTCGCTGGACATGCTCAAGAAGCTGGCCAAGGATGAAGAATCCTACCAGACGTTCTGGAATGCCTTTGGCAACGTGCTCAAGGAAGGGCCGGCGGAAGACTTCGCCAACCGTGACAAGGTCGCCGAGCTGTTGCGTTTCTCTTCCACGCACACCGATAGCGCGACTCAGGATCAGTCATTGGCCGGTTATGTCAGCCGCATGAAGGAAGGCCAGCAGAAGATCTATTACCTGGTGGCCGATGGCTTCAATGCGGCCAGTCACAGCCCGCATTTGGAAATCTTCCGTAAGAAGGGCATCGAGGTGCTCTTGCTTCATGATCGTATCGACGAATGGCTGATGAGCCACCTCACCGAATACGACAGCAAGTCCTTGGTCGATGTCGCCAAGGGTGACCTTGATCTCGACGAGATGGCCGACGAGGAAGAGAAGAAAGCTCAGGAAGAGACGGCCAAGGCCAAGGCGCCGCTGCTTGAGCGCGTCAAGACCGCGCTGGGAGATGAGGTGCAGGAAGTGCGTATCACCCATCGCTTGACCGATTCGCCGGCGTGTGTCGTGCTTTCCGAACACGACATGGGCTATCAGATGCGCCGCCTCATGGAAGCAGCCGGACAGCCGTTGCCGGAAGTCAAGCCGATCCTTGAACTCAATCCCGAGCATGGGCTGGTGACACGTCTGGAAAGCGCCGACGATTCCCGGTTCGATGACCTCGCGCGGATCCTGCTCGATCAGGCGATCATCGCCGAAGGCGGGCATCTCGAGGACCCCGCCACCTATGTTCAGCGTCTCAACAAGCTCTTGAGCAGCTGAGTGGCGTTGGCGTTCGCTTACCGGGCCGGCCGCATGGGCCGGCCCGTTTCATTTTGATACCAGCAATATTGACTCAACATGGACGTTCGTTGTTGCTAGACTGACGTCTTCATGTTCAAGGAGTCGTCTCATGCCGATTCGACACAACTTGTTCTTCCCGCGTCTATCATCGTCGCGCCCGCTGGCCCCACGCTCTTGTTCCGCTCGACAGCGACGCTCACTTTTGGCGTTCGCGCTGCTCGGCGTGCTGGGAGCGAGTGTGGCGCCATCGCCGATGCAGGCTCATGCCGAGCCGGCATCGGGCGAGGTGCGTACCCTGGAAAGCAGCGTCGATACCCCGGCGCTCGATCCCGTCGAGCAACTGCCGGACCTGCGTCAGCATCCTGCGGGGCCCGAGCGCAAGGCGGCTTTTCTGGAACTGCTGGTGCCTCTGGTCGAAGCGGAAAACGCTAAGATTCAGGCCCAGCGCGACTGGCTGCTCGAGGCGCGAGAGCGTCAGGCCTCGCTCAGCGCGGCCGACCGCGAGCATCTTCAACGGCTGTGCGCGGATTACGGCATCGAATGCGGCACGCCCAACACCTTCGAATACCTGTTGTCGCGCGTCGACACCCTGCCACTGGAAATGGTCGTCATTCAGGCCGTGGAGGAGTCGGGATGGGGGACTTCGCGCTTCGCACGCAAGGGCAACAACCTGTTTGGATTGCGTTGCTTCAGTGAAGGCTGCGGCTTGGCACAGCGAGGTAGTAGCCGCCATTACCAGAACTTCGATAGCGTCCAGGCGAGTATTGAAGCGTACCTGCATAACTTGAACACACATCGTGCCTATCTCGCGATGCGTCAAACGCGGGCCGCGCAGAAGGAAAAAGGCGCGGCCGTCAGCGCCGAGTCACTGATTCGTACGCTGGACAGCTATTCCGTGCGCGATAATTATTTCGACGTGCTGTTGGCACTGCTGCGCACCAATGCTGAATTGATTCGTGAGCACAGCAGCAACGACGCTGAAGACAGCCCGGCCTGAGGCGTTATCTCCGCCGTGTTTCGACACCGCCTTCGCGCGGTGTTTTTGGTTGCCCGGCACGCTTTTAACGTTCGTTGTCGGGCGTGTAAAGTAGGCTCATATGCTCCTTCGCGAGGTCCCACCATGACGCTCGATGCGCTGCGCTTCGACAATGCTTGGGCGCGTCTGCCCAACGACTTCTTCACCCGTGTCAGCCCCGCAGCCTGGAAAAATACGCGACTGGTGGATATCAGCCCACGTGGTTGTCGCGCGCTAGGTCTCGACTCTGAGCTATTCAGCGATGACTCCCCGTCGCGGGAGACACTGCGACAAGTCATGGGGGGCGAAACCGTATTGCCGGGGATGGACCCGCTGGCACAGAAATATACCGGGCACCAGTTCGGGGTCTATAACCCCGCCTTGGGCGATGGGCGCGGGCTGCTGTTGGGAGAAGTGGAGACCGACGACGGCTTCTGGGATCTGCATCTCAAGGGGGCCGGACAGACGCCGTATTCACGTTTCGGCGATGGTCGCGCGGTACTGCGTTCGACGATTCGTGAATATCTCGCCGGCGAGGCCATGGCGGGACTGGGCATTCCCACGACGCTGGCGCTGGCTCTGGCGATGAACGACGAGAAGGTCCAGCGCGAGCGGGTCGAGCCCGGCGCGACCCTATTGCGCCTGGCGCCCAGCCATGTGCGCTTCGGGCACTTCGAATGGCTGTATCAGGCGCGTCGCAACGATGACCTTGAGCGTCTCGTCAAGCATGTCATTACGCGTCATCGTCCGTCCTTGGCGGAAAGTGAGGCACCGGCGGAGGCGCTGTTCGGTGATACGGTAGTGCGCACGGCACGCCTGATCGCCGCCTGGCAAGCCTATGGCTTCGTGCATGCGGTGATGAATACCGACAACATGTCGATTCTGGGCCTGACTCTGGACTATGGGCCCTATGCCTTCATGGATCGTTACGAGCCCACCTTGGTGCCCAACCACACCGATACTGCGGGCCGGTACGGCTTCGATCAGCAACCCGGGGTGGGGTTGTGGAATCTCTCGGTGCTGGGCCAGTCGCTGACGCCGTTGGCCGATCCAGAAGCGCTGCGTACGCAGCTGGCGGAGTATGAACCGGCGCTGCAACAGGAGTATGCGCGTTTGATGCGGGCACGCTTGGGGCTTGAGCACGTGCAAGATGGCGATGCCCAACTGGTTCAGGACTGGCTGACGCTGCTGGCCGCCGCCGGGGCCGACTACCATCGGGCCTTTCGTGCCCTGGGGGAATGGGCTGTCGATGAGGGCGAGTGGCTGCATGAAGAGGTTCCGGCCGAAGGTCTGGCGGCTTGGCTGTCGCGCTATCGTCAGCGCCTTGAGGAAGAGGAGCGTGATGCTGCGTCGCGCCGTGACGCCATGCAGGCGGTCAACCCTCTCTATGTGCCGCGCACGCACCTCATTCAGCAGGTCATCGAGGCGGCGGAAGTAGGTGATATAGCGCCGTTAGCTGAATTTCGGGCCTTGCTCGCCGATCCCTTCACGCCGCAACCAGGTATGGAACATTGGGCGGCCGCCCCGGCACCGGAAGCCTCGGTGATCTGTCTTTCCTGCTCGTCATGATATCCCACGACGTCGCATCGCAAAACGCCGTATGACGGCGTTTTGCGACAGCCGTTTTTGACAATCGCCATGATGCGCCATACTCAAGACGAAGCGGTTCGTCGAAAGGAGGCATCATGGCACCTCGCTGTCAGGTATTACCCCTTCATCCTCACGAGGCACGCGACGCGCCCGCTGCGTTGCTCGTGGTGGCCATGCTGCACACGCCTGCACGGCCCGAGCTTGTCGCGCCGTTGACAGTGCTGCTGGATGATTGGCGCGGTGGCGAAGGTTGTATCGTGCATATTCGGCGCTTCGCGCATAAGCCGCATTCATCTTGCCGGACTGGCCACACCAGTGCCGAGGCCATGCCCTGCGCCGTGCCACTTCCCGGTGAGCGCGTGGTCACGACCCATACCGATGATGCCTTCGTCGATACCGATCTTGAGACCTGGCTGCACCGTCATGGCATCTCGCACCTGGTGCTAGCGGGCGCCACTACCCTGGGGGCGATCACGACGTTGGCTCGGCATGCGCAATGTCTTGGATTTTCGGTCACGGTACTAGCCGATGCCTGTGCCGATGATGAACTAACGGATCGGAGCGGCTTTCATTGGCAGGCCGAGACCTTGCATGAATTGGGGCTTTCGCTTCTTGAGCGTCAGGGAGTCGCGGTGCTGAGCGTGAAGGAGCTGTGTCGTGATTGTTGAATGTCATTACCGGAGAAGCGGCATTTTCGCTGTCAATATGCACGATATTTAACTGAGAAAAAGTTTAAATAAAGTATCGCTTATGATGCCCATAAGATAATAGCTAGGTCATGTTCATAAAATAATTTCAAATTAAAACAAGGGGTTGTGAGTTATTTTGAGGCATAAGAGCTTTGTTATGCTTGTTATAACTCAATGATTATGATGGATTTTTTGCTTTTCCTGTTGATTTTTAAGACGTTTTTCCTTAAACAAATAAGCTCTTTTATTCGAGAATGCATCGGCGTTCCCGGTGCATGACGACGTTATTGGCATGACAACGTGCCAGTGTACCGAACCGACATGACACAAGATTTCATGGTGGAGAGCCCTATGCGACGAGCAAGGAGTCAAGGATGAACATCACCGAATATATGGTAAGCGGTGCCTGGCAAGGCGCCATCCGACACGAAACAGGAGGTGCGGCATGAGAATTGGGGCTCCCAGGGAGCGTGCCCAGGGCGAGGCGCGCGTGGCGCTGACGCCGGAAAGTGCTAAGCACATTCAAAAACTCGGGCATACGTGTGTCATCGAATCCGGAGCCGGCCTTGCCGCGGGCTTCGATGATGCCGCCTATCGTGACGCTGGCGTCGAGATCGTCGAGGGGGCCGATGCGTTATGGTCCACCGCCGAGGTGGTCATCAAGGTACGCGAGCCCAGCGAAGAGGAGGTCGGCTATCTGCGCGAGGGCCAGACGCTGATCGCGTTTTTCTGGCCGGCTCAGAACGAGGACTTGCTCGAGCGTTGCAAGGCGACCGGTGCCACGGTCATGGCCATGGACATGGTGCCGCGGATCTCTCGAGCGCAGAAGATGGATGCGCTTTCCAGCACCGCGAATATTGCCGGCTATCGGGCGGTTATCGAGGCTGGCAATCACTTCGGACGCTTTTTCACCGGCCAGGTCACGGCGGCGGGCAAGGTGCCGCCGGCCAAGGTGTTGGTCGTGGGGGCGGGCGTCGCTGGGCTCTCAGCCATCGGCACCGCGACCAGCCTGGGCGCCGTGGTGCGTGCCTTCGACGTACGCCCTGAAGTCGCCGAACAGATCGAATCGATGGGCGCCGAGTTCCTGTTCCTCGACTTCGAGGACAGCCAGGATGGCTCGGGCTCTGGCGGTTATGCAGCCCCCTCCAGTCCTGAGTTTCGCGAGAAGCAGCTGGCGCTTTTCCGCGAGCAGGCGCCCGAGGTGGATATCGTCATCACCACTGCGCTAATCCCGGGCAAGCCGGCGCCCAAGCTGTGGCTCGAGGACATGGTCCATGCCATGAAGCCGGGGTCGGTGATCGTTGACCTGGCGGCTGAGAAGGGGGGGAACTGCGACCTCACTGTCCCTGACGAGCGTATCGTCACCGACAACGGCGTGGTGGTCGTCGGTTATACTGATTTCCCCTCGCGCATGGCGACGCAGGCGTCGTTGCTCTACGCCACCAATATCCGTCACATGCTTACTGATCTGACGCCGGAAAAGGATGGCGTGATCGTTCACGATATGGAAGACGACGTGATTCGTGGCGTCACCGTGGCGCATCATGGCGAGATCACCTTTCCGCCGCCGCCGCCCAAGGTCAAGGCCATCGGGCAATCGGCGCCCAAGGAGAAACCCAAGGAACCCACTCCTGAGGAAAAGAAAGCCGCCGAGCACGCCGCCTTTCTCGACCAGACCAAACGTCAGATAGGCATGCTCGTGGCCGGTGGCGTGGTGATGGGCCTGCTGGGGCTGGTAGCGCCGGCGTCTTTCATGCAGCACTTCATCGTTTTCGTGCTGGCCTGCTTCGTCGGTTTCCAGGTGATCTGGAACGTCAGCCATTCGCTCCACACGCCATTGATGGCGGTGACCAATGCCATTTCGGGCATCATCGTGCTCGGTGCGGTCCTGCAGATCGGGTCGGGCAGTTGGCTGGTAGGCTTGTTGGCCGGCATTTCGGTGCTGATTGCCACCATTAATATCGTGGGTGGCTTCCTGGTGACGCGCCGGATGCTCGCCATGTTCCAGAAATCCTAAACGCGGCGGAGAAAAGACGATGTTGAGTCAAGGATTGGTGTCCGCCGCAGCGGTGGCGGCAAGTGTATTGTTCATCCTCTCGCTGGGAGGGTTGAGTAATCAGGAAAAGGCCAAGCGTGCCGTATGGTATGGCATCGTGGGGATGGGGCTGGCGGTGGTCTTTACCATGTTCGGCCCCAATGTGGGCGGCTATTGGTGGATGATCCCGATGATGGTGATCGGCGCTGGTATCGGCGTCTATCTGGCCAAGAAGGTCGATATGACCGAAATGCCCCAGCTGGTCGCGGCGCTGCATAGCTTCGTCGGCTTGGCGGCGGTGTTCATCGGCTTCAATGCTGACCTGGAACGTCGACGTGTCATGGCCGCGCAGTTCGCCGGGGACGCCAGCGAGCGGTTTTCGGCCTTCGCCGCGCTGGTGGCCGAGAAGACGCCGGCAGAGCTGACCTTCCTGCAGGTCGAGGTGGTACTGGGCGTATTCATCGGTGCGGTGACCTTCACCGGCTCGGTGATTGCCTTCGGCAAGCTGGCAGGCAAGGTAGACGGTAAACCACGCCAATTGCCGGGTGGCCATCTTCTCAATGCTGGGGCTGCGATCGCCTCGCTTCTGCTGGCAATCGCCTACCTCAACGGTGCGGGCTTCTGGACACTGCTGCTATTGGCCCTGTTGGCCTTCTTCATCGGCTACCACCTGATCATGGGCATCGGCGGCGCCGACATGCCAGTGGTGGTGTCGATGCTCAACAGCTACTCCGGTTGGGCAGCGGCAGCCATCGGCTTTACGCTCTCTAACGATCTACTGATCGTGACCGGGGCGCTGGTAGGCTCTTCAGGGGCGATTCTGTCCTACATCATGTGCAAGGCGATGAATCGCAATTTCGTCAATGTGATTCTGGGTGGCTTCGGTGGTAGCAAAGGGCCGGCCGCGGAGATCGAGGGCGAGCAGATTGCCATCGATACCGGTGGCGTGGCGAGCGCGCTCAATGATGCCGATAGCGTGATCATCGTGCCCGGCTATGGCATGGCGGTGGCGCAGGCGCAGAATGCGGTCAGTGAGTTGACCCGTAAGTTGCGTGCTGCGGGTAAGACCGTGCGCTTCGGTATTCATCCGGTTGCCGGGCGTTTGCCGGGACATATGAACGTACTGCTGGCCGAGGCCAAGGTACCGTACGACATCGTGTTGGAGATGGACGAGATCAACGACGATTTTGCCGAAACCGACGCGGTAATCGTCATCGGTTCCAATGACATCGTCAATCCTGCCGCCGAGGAAGACCCCAACAGTCCCATCGCCGGTATGCCGGTGCTCAAGGTATGGGACGCCAAACAGGTCTTCGTCTGCAAGCGTGGCCAGGGGACGGGGTACTCGGGCATCGAGAACCCGCTGTTCTTCAAGGAAAACACTCGTATGCTGTATGGCGACGCCAAATCGAGCATCGATGCCTTGTTGCCGATGATTGATTAATCGGCCTGCTGATTGGCAGGAACAGAGCGAGTAGTACGACGACACCGCCCACGGGCGGTGTCGTCGTTTGCAGGCAGACGATGATCAGGCGTGCGTGACACGTCAGGTCCGCTACAATGGCGTCATTTCGCAGGCCACCAGGAAACGTCCATGACCGACGAACGTCTTCAAGTCGCCGTGCTTGGCGGCGGCAGCTTTGGCACCGCTATCGCCAGTATTGCCGCTGACAATGGAGCCCGTGTGCGCCAGTGGTTGCGCGACCCGGCCTTGATCGAGCAGATCAACCGTGAGCATCGCAATCCACGCTACTTGCCGAATTACGCCATCAATCCCTCGGTGGTCGCTTCCGACGATATGCGTGCGGTGCTACAGGATGCCGAGGTGGTCTTCATCGCGATTCCCTCGAGTGCCTTTTCCGCCGTTGTCCGTCAGGCTCGGGCGTGGCTCAAGCCTTCGCAAATTCTGGTCAGCACCACCAAGGGGATCCGGGAGGAAGGCTTCAAACTGATGAGCCAGATCCTCGAGGAGGAGACCGGCTTCCCCCATATCGGCGTGCTTTCGGGGCCCAATCTCGCCTCCGAAATTGCCGACAAACACCTCACGGCGACGGTCATCGCCAGCGACGATCCTTATACCCGTGCTCGGGTGCAATCGGCGCTTGGCTGCGACTATTTCCGCGTCTATGCCAGCAACGACCGCTATGGCGTCGAATTGGGCGGTGCGCTGAAAAACATCTATGCCATCGCTGCGGGCATGGCGGCGGCGCTTGGTATGGGAGAAAACACGCGCAGCATGCTGATGACGCGGGCACTGGCGGAAATGAGCCGCTTCGCGGTGGCGCTGGGCGCCAATCCACTGACCTTCATCGGGCTGGCGGGCGTGGGGGATCTCATCGTGACCTGCTCGTCGAAGCTCTCGCGCAATTACCGCGTCGGGTTCGCGCTGGGAGAGAACAAGACGCTCGAGGAAGCCATCGAGTCACTGGGCCAGGTGGCGGAAGGCGTCAACACTGTCAGCTTGGTACGCGAGAAAGCGCGTCGTGAAGACATTTATATGCCCTTGGCCGAAGGACTTTACCAAGTGCTGTTCAACGGCGTGCCGGCGCGGCAGATGGCACAAATGCTCATGCAGCAAGAGCAGAGCAGCGACGTGGAGTTCGTCCTGCCACGACAGGATGTATTCGAGGCGCGTCGGATGGAACCCGGTGCAGAGGAGACTTGAGCGTGTCGAACCTTTATATCATGCGTCATGGCGAAGCCGTGCCAGGGATGCCGGATAGTGAGCGGTCACTCACTAAGCAAGGCGAGGCGGAAGCGCGTGCCATGGGGACATGGCTGGACAGCATGCTCGCCAATGACGTGCGCGCGGCACTGCGTATCGTCGCCAGCCCCTATCGACGTGCTCAGCAGACTGCGCAGTGGATGGCGACGTCCTTGGAACGCCCTGTCGAAACGCTACCGATCATCACTCCGGATGATCCGCTGGAGCCTCTCATCGACTGGTTGCAGCAAGAAGTCGCGCATACGCCGTGCCTGCTGGTCAGCCACATGCCGTTGGTCGGCGCACTGGTCGGGCGGCTGGTCGAGGGCGATGTGCGTGCGTCTCAGCCCATGCCGACGGCCGCTATCGCCGCATTGGAAGCCGATGTCTGGGCCGCAGGGTGCGCGACGCTCAAACACTGGCAGTCGCCGCGTGAACTGCTTGGCTAAGGAGAGGAACGGATGAGTTTTATCGTCATCAACCGCGTTTTCGTCAATTCAGGGTATGAAGCCGAATTCGAGCGTCGGTTTCAGCAACGCGCCAGCGAGGTCGACAAGCAGCCTGGCTTCAAAGCCATGCGAGTATTGCGGCCTCAGGGCAATCAGGCTCCCTATCTCGTCGAGACGGAATGGGAAGACCAGGATGCCTTCCGCGCCTGGGTGGGAAGTGATGACTTCAAGCAAGCGCATGCCAATCCCATGCCCGCCGAGGCTTTTTCCGAGGGTGGCGGCCTCGAGCAATTCGAGATCGTCGAGGGAACCGAGGCCTGATCACGCTAGTACCTGCCGCTACTTCTTGCCCCTGGTAGCGGTGGCTCCCTACTGCCTCCTATTCAATACTCACGCTTGCTTTTTATACCTTGGTTTCATCGACCAATGTCGATGTTGTGTGACAACTCCTCTCTGCCTATATTCCTGGTTGTATGATGTATGACATAAGGTCTTTATGTCATCACGCTCAACAAGACAGATGCGAGGGGATGACGGTGCATTTTTCCAAAGAAAAAACGGTAGAGGCGGTTGGCGATGGTCTGCTTTCCTTTCCGGTAACGGATTTCGACTCCGCAGGTCATTTCGATGAACAGAGCTATCGGAAACGGCTTGAATGGTTTGTCAGCCATGATATCTCCGCCATCTTCGTGGCAGGGGGGACTGGTGAGTTCTTCAACCTCTCTTTGGATGAGTTTCGTCATATTGTGCGTGTCGCGGTCGATGAAGTCGGCGGAAAGGTGCCGGTCATCGCGAGTGCTGGGTTGAGCGTGGAAAGCGGCAAAGCCTTTGCCAATGTGGCGGAAGAGGCAGGTGCTGACGGCATCTTGCTGATGCCTCCCTATCTGACCGAATGCCCGCAAGAAGGGCTGGTCGAGTATGCTCGCCAGATCTGTGACAGTACCCCGATCAATGTCATTTACTATAACCGTGGCAATGGCGTACTCGAAGCGCCGGCGGTCCAACAGCTTGCCGATAAATGCCCTAACTTGATCGGGCTGAAAGACGGCAAGGGCGATATGCAACTGCTCAATAAGATCGTCAAGACCGTCGGCGATCGTCTGGTTTACGTCGGAGGCGTACCGACGGCCGAAATCTTCGCCGAGGCGTACCTATCCATCGGTGTCAACACTTACTCATCCGCCGTTTTTAACTTCGTACCTGATATGGCGTTGAAGTTCTACCGCGCCCTGCGCGCGGGGGATAGCGCCACGGTAAAGAAGATTACCCAAGAGTTTTTTATTCCCTTCGTCGATCTGCGTGATCGCAAGAAAGGGTACGCAGTCAGCTTGGTCAAGGCAGGAGCGGGCGCCATCGGTATGCCGGCAGGGGATGTGCGGCCGCCGTTGGTCATGCCTGCGCCAGATGAACTAAAGCAATTAGAAAACCTGATTGAAACTGCCAAGGGCTTCTAAAGGCCCGATATTTGCTCACTCTCAATAATGACAGCTAAGAGGTGAAACATGAGTATGCCCAGCATTTCCAAAACACTCGGAACCTCCATCCTGATGGCCGGCATGACCTTCGGTAGTGCCGCCGCCATGGCTGCTGACGGTCCGCTGCGTGGCAATGTGCGCGTGGTGATTGGCTCGACTTCAACAGGAGGCGATACCTACCAAAATTCTAATATTGTCGTCGATGCTCTGGCCGATCATCTTGATCTTAATATGAAGGTAGATGCCGTCGGCGCTAGCGCTGCTTTTCGTGCATTGGACCGGGATTCGCGCGGCAATACCTTGATGATCTTCCATGACCAGTCCTACCTCGGTCACCTTTATGGGGTCGAGGGATATGACGATATCTTCGAGAAATACACTATCGGACCGACTGTTGCCATCAACCCCGGTAATGCCTATCTGGTGCCCAAGGATTCTCCTTATAAGACCCTGAATGATGTGATTAAGGCTGCAGGTAACGGTGAGGAAGTGCGTGTGGCCATCCAGCCAGGGGGCGTTTCGGAGATTGGGTTTAGCGCCTTGAAGAATGCTATCCGCATCGAGCATCCGGGTATGGAAGACAATCTAGTCGCCGTCAATACCGGTTCTCAGGCGGACAAGAACCAGCAGCTCTTCGATGGTCAGGCGGATATGATCAACGGTACCGTTCAAGCCAACGAGCAGTACACACGCCTTCCAGAAGACGACCAGAAATCGATGCGTTTTCTGTGGCTAACTGCACGTCACGATACGATCAAGCAAGCACCTGAAGAAGGGTTGGGTAAAACATCTCGCGAAGAATTACTGAAGTACGTTGAACCCAACGTTAACGTAACCATGGGGGATGACAAGAATTTCACCTTCGATAAGGAATTTTTCTTCCTCTACAACAAGGATATGGATCCGGCCATCGTCGACCAGATCGATGAAGCACTAACTGAAATATATGACGAAGGAGAAATTCAAAAGGCTCAGCAGAAGTCGTTCTTTATTCCCAATTTCAAATCTTCCGGTGAGTCTGAGGAATATCTGAAAGAGAAAATGTCTACTTATAAAGACATTATTGAAAACATTAAGTGATTGAGTTGAGCCGCCGGTGGGGTATCTCCCCGGCGGTTATTCTCGTTTAACCTTTATAGTCATTATGAAAAGCTTTCTTGGCGAAAGCCTTTGTCGGAGCCGCTATGGAATCAGGTCTGACATCTTTGCTTAGTGTCTCGATTGATTTCGAGACCTCTCACCTGTTTTTTCCTCATATCATCAATTGGCTGATGGGAGGGCTTTTCGCTCTGATCCTTGTGTTCAAAGTGGTGCCTTTCCTCGCGGCGGTAAGGCGAGGAGAAGAAACGTTGCCAATCCTGGGCGAGTCCATGGATAAATTTCGTTTCTTTGGCTCTATTGCCTTAATTGCCGCCTATTTTTATCTGATGGCGGTGGTCGGAAACCTCTTTCCTTATACGGGCTACGGCTTTCTGTTCGTCTCGATGGCTTTCGTTTTCTTGATGTCGATGATGTACATGCACACCAAGACTAAGCGTAAGGTCATCACGGCTGTCATCAATGCCCTCGTGGCGCCGGGCCTGGCGTGGTTCATCCTCGCCAAGCTATTCCAGATCACCCTGCCGTAGCGGAGTCTTTCCATGTTGGATATCCTGTCGTTACTAGATATCACCTTCTTCCTGCTGGCGGCCATGGGCGCCTTGATCGGTATCATCTTCGGGGCCATCCCAGGGATGACCGCGACCATGGCCGTGGCGGTGTGCCTGCCGCTCACCTATGCCCTGGGGCTTCATCATGGTCTGGCGCTGCTACTGGGTCTTTATGTAGGGGGTATTTCAGGTGGCATGGTGCCGGCCGTGCTGCTCAATATTCCCGGCACGCCGTCCTCGATCACCACGACCTTCGATGGCTATCCCATGGCCCAGAAGGGGGAAGGGGAGCGCGCCCTGAGGGTTAGCGTGGTGGCCTCCGTGGTCGGTGGCCTGATCAGTGCCGCCATCCTTTTCTTGTTTGCGCCGCTGCTTGCCGAGTTCTCGATCAAGTTCTCCTATGTGGAGAAGTTCCTGATCATCCTGCTGGCGCTTACCGTCATTGCTTCCATGTCGCGCAACATGCTGGTGGGGATCTTCAGCGGCGTGCTGGGTATCTGGCTGAGCCTGATCGGCACCTACAGCGTCTCCGACGGTGGCAATGGTCATACACGGTTGATGTTCGATTTCCTCGAACCTTACTTGTTCGAGGGTTTCTCCCTGCTGCCGGTACTTATTGGTATCTTCGGTATCGCGACCATCCTTCTGGAAGCCGAGAAGGGCGTGAAGAGTGGGTTGGCCGGCAAAGAGATCAACATCGGCAAGGGTGGCGGTTTCTCCCTCGGCCTGTTCAAGGGCCGGCTGACCAATCTGGTGCGTTCTTCTTTTATCGGTACCTTCGTCGGCATGCTGCCGGGCGTCGGTGGTAGTGCCGCCTCAGTGCTGGCCTATACCCAAGAGAAGAATTTATCCCGGGATTCCAGCGAGATGGGTAAGGGGGCACCTCAGGGGTTAATCGCCTCCGAGTCGGCTAACAATGCGCTGACTGGCGGGGCCTTGATTCCCTTGTTGTCACTCGGCATTCCGGGGGATTCCACTACTGCAGTGCTGATCGGTGCCTTCACGCTGCAGGGCATCCAGGTCGGTCCTCTGTTCATCCCGGAGAACGCCGACACCTGGTACGTGATGATGACCGCCTTGGTGTTTGCCAACATCGTGATGTTCTTCCTGATGTTCTATGCCATCAAGCACATCGCCAAGGTGGTGCTGGTACCCAAATACATTCTTTATCCGATCATCGTGATGATGTGCGTGGTCGGCGCCTATGCCATCAATTACGGCATCATGTTCGATGTCTGGACCCTGCTGATCTTCGGCGTGTTGGGCTATCTGATCCAGAAAGTCGGGCTCGAGGTGGCGCCGTTGATCATCGGCTTCATTCTCGGTGGACAGGCGGAGGTCTACTTCGTCAAGAGCCTGGAATCCTTCGGCACTTACTCGATCTTCTTCACCAAGAGTCCCATCGCGGTGGTGCTCTGGCTGCTGATTGCTGCTTCGGTCACCTTCTCCGTGGTAATGGGGCTGAAGAGTCGCGCCAAAGGCCGCCAGGAGATGACCCAATGAGTTTCTTCAAGTTACACAGCCACGAGGCCCTACTATGACGCAGGTGCAGCCGTCTCCTCGGGTAATTCGCATTCACCCCAGTGATAATGTTGCCGTCGCTGTCGCTCAGGGTGGATTGGTCGCTGGCGAGCGTCTCGACGACGGGATTGAGCTCACGGTGAATGTACCCCAGGGGCACAAGGTCGCCCTGGTGTCTCTGACTGAGGGCGATGCGGTGATTCGCTACGGTGAGGTGATAGGAACGGCCGCCGTGGCGATCCCTTGTGGCGGTCATGTCAACGAGACCAACTTGCATATGCCCACTCCGCCAGCACTGGAAGATCTGCCGCTGGCTACTCGCCCGGCGCCGATGCCGGAACCGCTGGAGGGATACACTTTCGAGGGGTTCCGTAATGCCGACGGCAGTGTCGGGACCAAGAACGTGCTCGGCATCACCACCAGCGTGCAGTGCGTGGCTGGTATCGTGGATCATGTAGTGCAGCGCATTAAAAGTGAACTGTTGCCCAAGTTTCCCAATGTTGATGATGTGGTGGGGCTCAATCATAACTATGGCTGTGGTGTGGCGATAAATGCGCCGGCCGCGGTGATACCCATTCGTACGCTCAAGAACCTGGCCCAGAACCCCAACTTCGGCGACGAAGTGATGGTTATCGGGCTCGGCTGCGAGAAACTACAGCCGTCTACTCTGGTTGATGATCAGCCGGTGAGAATCTACGAAAACATCGAGGCCGCCGATCCGCAGGCCAA
The DNA here is from genome assembly GCF_029544075.1 of Chromohalobacter canadensis. Taxonomy (GTDB): domain Bacteria; phylum Pseudomonadota; class Gammaproteobacteria; order Pseudomonadales; family Halomonadaceae; genus Chromohalobacter; species Chromohalobacter canadensis_A. The sequence goes on from NZ_JAJQJH010000001.1 coordinate 716,142, forward strand.
CGTGCTGAGCCTGCAGGATGAGTCCTTCGAGAGCTTTGCCGATATGGTCGAGGGCATCATGGCCATGGCGGAGCGGCATCTCGAGCGTCTCGACAAGCGCCAGCGTGAAACCTGCCCGGTTTCCGAGCTGGTAGTGGGCATGCAATGTGGCGGTAGCGACGCCTTCTCCGGTCTGACTGCCAATCCGGCCGTGGGCTTCGCTACTGACCTGATCGTGCGCGCGGGGGGCAGCGTGATGTTCTCCGAGGTGACCGAGGTGCGCGATGCCATTCACCTGCTGACGCCGCGTGCGGTGGATGCTTCGGTCGGCCAGGCGCTGGTCGACCAGATGGCTTGGTACGACGACTATTTGTCCCAGGGCCAAACGGATCGCAGCGCCAATACGTCGCCAGGTAACAAGAAGGGTGGGCTCTCCAATATCGTCGAGAAGGCGCTGGGCTCGGTGATCAAGTCCGGCAACTCGCCGATCATCGATGTCATCGGTCCCGGTGAACGGTTACGTAAGCGCGGCCTGACCTTTGCTGCTACTCCTGCAAGCGACTTCATTTGCGGCACTCTTCAGGCCGCCGCGGGTATGAATCTGCAGGTTTTTACCACCGGGCGTGGAACCCCCTACAACCTGCCGATGACGCCGGTGATCAAGGTTTCCACCAACTCTACTTTGGGAAACCGCTGGCATGACCTTATCGATCTTGACGCAGGACGTATCGCTACCGGTGAGGTTTCTATCGAGGAGATGGGTTGGGAATTGTTCCAGTTGATCCTCGACGTGGCTAGTGGACGTCGCCAAGTCGCTGCCGATCGGCTTGGTCTTTATAACGACCTGGTGCTGTTCAACCCCGCTCCCGTGACCTGACCATCTTTAGGCTGTTACAAGAGGCAAGATTAATGTTCCCAAACATCAAAAGCATGCGCATTGTTCCAGTGGCCGGTTACGATGGTTTTCTGCTCAACCTGAGCGGCGGTCATGCGCCTTGGTTCATTCGTTGTATCGTCATTCTCGAAGACGATGCTGGTAATAAAGGTGTGGGAGAGATTCCTTCGAGTGCGGGTATTCTCAACGGGCTGGAGCAGTGCCGGGAGCTGGTCGAGGGATCGCGTGTCACTGACATCAAGAAGACGCTGAGCCAAACGAAACAGCTCTTGGCAAAAAACGGCCGTGAAGAGCGGGGTCGTCAGACGTTTGACCTGCGCGTGGCGGTACATGTACTCACTGGTATCGAATCCGCGCTGTTCGACCTGTTGGGTCAGGCGTTGGGCATGCCGGTGGCGGATCTATTGGGACAATACGGTCGCCAGCGCGACGAAGTCGAGGCATTGGGTTATCTGTTTCTGCTCGGTAATCCGGACAAGACCGATCTGCCTTATCCTAAAACCGAGAAGCCGCAGGATGCCTGGGATGAAGTACGGCGCAAGGAGGCATTGACGCCCGAGGCTGTTGCCAACTTGGCCAAGGCAGCCTATGAGCGATATGGCTTCAGGGACTTCAAGCTCAAGGGTGGCGTACTGCGCGGTGAAGAAGAAGCCGACTGTATTCGCGCGTTGCACGAGGCATTTCCCGAGGCGCGGCTGACCCTTGATCCCAATGGCGCCTGGTCGCTCGACGAGGCCGTGCGTGTTCTGGAGCCGGTCAAGCATCTGTTGAGCTATGCTGAAGATCCCTGTGGTCAGGAAGAAAGCTATTCCGGTCGTGAGACCATGGCGGAGTTCAAGAAGCGCACCGGCTTGCCTACCGCGACGAACATGATCGCCACCGACTTCAAACAGTTGCAGTATGCCGTACAACTTAATTCAGTTGATATTCCCCTCGCGGACTGCCACTTCTGGACCATGCAGGGCGCGGTGATGGTCGGCGAACTGTGCAATGAGTGGGGCATGACCTGGGGCTCGCACAGCAACAATCACTTCGACATCTCGTTGGCGATGATGACGCATGTGGCGGCGGCTTGCCCAGGTGAGATCACCGCCATCGATACGCACTGGATCTGGCAGGATGGACAGCGGATCACCAAGGAGCCGTTTCTGATCCGCGATGGCAAGCTGAAGATACCGTCCGCGCCGGGGCTCGGCGTTGAGCTGGACGAGGAAAAGTTGATGGAAGCCCACCAGCTTTATAAGCATCTCGACGTGACGCAGCGCAATGATGCCATGGCGATGCAGTATCTGATTCCCGGGTGGGCGTTCGATCCCAAGCGTCCGGCATTGGTACGTTGAATGGTTGAATAAACAATGAGTGAATACCCATGCAAGCGACACATGACCTATGAACTCACTTGGCGTTAAACGTGTCTCCCAGCAAGGGAGCTTGTCCCGTCAGGTTTCTCAGCAGCTCGAGGCGATTATTGCAGCGGGCGAGATCGCCGTCGGCGATAAGCTACCGCCTGAGAATGGCTTGTGCGAGATGTTCGGCGTCAGCCGTACCGTCGTTCGTGAGGCCATTACGCATCTCAAGTCGCTGGGGCTGGTCGAGACGCGGCGCGGTATCGGCACGAGGGTGCTCCGCTGCGCGCCGGAGGGAGTGTACCCTGCCAAGCGGATCAGCCTGACCACGGTCGAGGATATCCTGGGGATTCTCGAATTGCGCCTGACGCTGGAACCGGAAGCCGCCGCGCTGGCCGCGTTGCGGCGCGACGAGGCGGATATCGAGCGGCTTCGTCAGGCACATGCGCGATTCATCGAGGCGTTCCAGCATCAGTCCCAGGCACGGGAAGAAGACTTCTCTTTTCACTTCGTGGTGGCGCAAGCCACGCATAATCCGGCATTCACCACGGTGTACGAGCAGTTGAATCTGGGCGCAATCCCCCGTGCCAAGCTTCTTTCCGTTGAACTCGATACGGCGGCGACGCATCGCTATCTGGAGCGTGTCGCCGATGAGCATGCCGATATTCTCGAGGCGATTATCGCTGGCGACGCGGATGCGGCCCGCGATGCGATGCGCCACCATCTGAGCCGTGCGAGCAATACTTATGCCTCCTATCGGGAGTGATGGGTATTGCTTATATACGTATTTAATCCGCACAAGGAGTAGATCATGACACTGGAAGGTAGTTTATTGATCGGCCAGCAGACCGTGCGTGGCACCGGAGCCGTGATTCATGCCGTCAACCCGGCTACGGGCGAGACACTGGAACCGGCTTATCCGGGTGGTACGCAAGTGGACGTCGATCACGCCTGCGAGCTGGCCTGGAGCGCCTTCGATACCTACCGCGAGACCTCGCTCGAGGATCGCGCTAAGTTCCTCGAAACCGTCGCCGATGAGATCGAGGCGCTCGGTGACGACCTCATCGAGCGCGCCGTGGCCGAGTCAGGTCTGCCCCAGGCGCGCATTCAGGGCGAACGCGGCCGTACCTGTGGTCAGCTACGCATGTTCGCTCGCGTCGTGCGTGATGGTGAATGGCTCGATGTTCGTGTCGACCCGGCACTGCCGGACCGTCAGCCGATGCCGCGTGTCGACCTGCGCCAGCGCCACATCGCGCTCGGCCCTGTCGTTGTCTTCGGTGCCAGCAACTTCCCGTTGGCGTTTTCCGTTGCCGGTGGCGACACCGCTTCCGCATTGGCAGCAGGCTGCCCGGTCATCGTCAAGGCACATGCCGCACACCCGGGAACGAGCGAGTTGGTTGGCCGCGCAATTCAGGCGGCAGTCAAGAAGTGCGGGCTGCCGGAAGGCGTATTCTCACTGATATTTGGCTCTGGCCGCGAGGTGGGTACTGCCCTGGTCACGGATTCTCGCATCAAGGCGGCTGGCTTCACCGGCTCACGCAGCGGCGGCCTGGCTTTATGGAAAGCCGCCCAGTCGCGTGCTGAGCCGATCCCGTTCTATGCCGAGATGAGCTCGATCAACCCGGTCTTCCCACTGCCGGCGGCGCTCAAGGCGCGCGGCGAAGAGATGGGCAAGGCGTTCGTCGCCTCCCTCAACATGGGCGCGGGCCAGTTCTGCACCAATCCGGGCTTGGTCATCGCGATCAAGGGGCCGGAACTCGATGCGTTCCTTTCGGCCGCTGGTGACGCGGTCAAGGGCAGTGCGCCGCAGACCATGCTGACGCCGGGCATCCATGAAGCCTACGAGAACGGTGTCGGCGCACTGATGAGTAATGGCAAGGCGAAGGAAGTGGCACGAGGAGAAAAAGGCAAAGGTCCGAACCAGTGTCAAACTGGCCTGTTCGTGACCGCGGCACAGGACTTCCTGAGTGACGAAGCGCTGCAGGGCGAGGTTTTTGGTGCCACCTCGTTGGTCGTCGAATGTGCCGATGTGGCCGAACTTGCGAAGGTTGCCGAGCATCTGGAAGGCCAACTGACCGTGACGCTACAAATGGATGATGCCGACCTCGATATGGCGCGCCAGTTGTTGCCGACGCTTGAGCGCAAGGCGGGACGTATTCTAGTCAACGGCTGGCCGACCGGTGTCGAGGTGTGTGATGCGATGGACCATGGCGGTCCGTTCCCGGCAACATCGGATTCACGTACTACGTCCGTGGGTACTGCTGCGATCTATCGTTTCCTGCGTCCGGTCTGCTATCAGAACCTGCCCGACGGCCTTCTGCCAGAAGCGATCAAGCAGAGCAATCCGCTCAAGCTGGATCGTTTGGTCGACGGTAAACGCGAGAGCTGATGCCCGGCGTCGCTAACGACGCCTTTCAGGTACTCAAGGCCACTCTTCGGAGTGGCCTTTTTGTTCGCTTATCACATACCAGAGTTCGTAATTAGAGGATGGCGCTGACGTTGGTCGTTGCCAGCGCGTACAATGCCGCCTCGACATAGGTTGGGGCTCGTACCGCCGGGTCCGCCGTCGCTTCATTCACGCCGTTTCCCGCGAGAACCCCGATTTTGCTCTCTACCGCCAACATCACCATGCAATTTGGTGCCAAGCCGCTATTCGAAAATGTCTCCGTCAAGTTTGGAGAGGGCAACCGCTATGGCCTGATCGGTGCCAATGGTTGCGGCAAGTCTACCTTCATGAAGATTCTGGGTGGCGATCTGGAACCTACCAACGGCCAGGTTATGAAGGACGCCACCACGCGGCTCGGCAAGCTGAGTCAGGATCAGTTCGCGTTCGAGAACGAGCGTGTAATCGACACCGTGATAATGGGGAACACAGAGCTTTGGGAGGTGACCGCCGAGCGCGAGCGTATTTATTCGCAGGCTGAGATGTCCGAGGAAGATGGCATGAAGGTCGCCGACCTCGAGGTGCGCTACGCCGAACTCGACGGTTATACAGCAGAGGCCCGCGCGGGGGAGTTGCTGCTCGGCCTCGGCATTCCTCTTGCGCAGCACGTCCAGCCGATGAGTGTGGTGGCACCGGGCTGGAAACTGCGCGTACTGCTGGCTCAGGCGCTGTTCAGTGACCCCGACGTGCTGCTGCTCGACGAGCCGACCAACCACTTGGATATTAATACTATTCGGTGGCTGGAGGAGATTCTGCGTTCACGTAGCTCGACCATGATCATCATTTCTCATGATCGTCACTTCCTGAATAGCGTCTGCACCCATATGGCGGACCTCGACTACGGCGAGCTGACGCTGTTTCCGGGTAACTATGATGAGTATATGACCGCTGCTACCCAAGCGCGGGAGCGCTTGCATGCCGATAACGCAAAGAAGAAGGCGGAGATTGCCGAGTTACAGCAATTCGTCAGCCGCTTCTCGGCCAACGCCTCCAAGGCCAAGCAGGCCACATCGCGCCAACGCAAGATCGACAAGATCCAGCTAGATGAGGTCAAGCCGTCGTCACGCGTCAGCCCGTTCATTCGCTTCGAACAAACCAAAAAGATACACCGACATGCGTTGAACGCCGAGAAACTCTCCAAGGCGTGGGGTGACAACGTGCTGTTCGACCGCTTCGATTTGCAGATCGAAGCCGGCGAGAGAGTCGCTATCATCGGACCCAACGGGATTGGTAAGACGACCCTGTTGAATTGTCTGGTGGGCACAATGACACCGGATTCGGGCGAGGTGAAATGGACCGATGCGGCAGAAGTGGGCTACTTCGCCCAGGATCACGCCGATGATTTCGAAGGCGGTGAGACGCTTTTCGAATGGATGCGACAGTGGACCACGGAAGGTGAGCAGACCGTACGCGGTGCGCTGGGCCGGATGCTGTTCTCCAACGATGACATCGGTAAGTCGGTCAAGGTGATCTCCGGGGGCGAGCAGGGGCGGATGCTGTTCGGTAAGCTGGCGCTGCAGAAACCCAACGTACTGGTAATGGATGAGCCCACCAACCACCTTGATATGGAGTCGATAGAGGCGCTCAACCTGGCGCTGGAGAATTATCCCGGCACCTTGATCTTCGTCAGCCACGACCGTGAGTTCGTCGGCTCCTTGGCGACCCGTATCATCGAGATGAAGGACGACGATATCGTCGACTTTAGCGGCAGCTATGATGATTATCTGCGCAGTCAGGATATTTACGGTTAAACGCAACGTTCGTCAATGTTAGTCGAACGCTTGTGGGTAGCGACGCCTGGCACGCTCCAGTCGGTAAATGGTGATGGCGTTGGTGACGAATACCAGCGCCTCGGCCAGCATGCCGCCCACTGAGCCCACCAAGGCATGGCTAAGAAACCATGACAATGCTGCGAGCCCCAAGCAGATGCGCATGGCAATACCCTGAAACAGGAACATACCCACCGTTCCCACCGTCATCGCCACGATGGCAGGCAAGTCCGCCCAACCCTGCCAGGTCAACAGCGCTGCCACACCACTGGCGACCAGCACGCCAGCCATTACCTGCTTACTACCCGGGTAACGTCGCGCCAGCGCGATGCGCACGATCACCAGCACTGTCAGCGCCGCCGCTGTCCAGCTCTCGAAGAGGATGAACTGCAACGCGAAGGCCACGTTGGCGGAGAGCAACAGTACCATCAACCGCTCGTCCCGCTTGCTGGAGAAGGCCAGAAGGCAGAGTATCAACGAGATTACGCCAAAGAATTGCCCAGCGAGTGCGCTATAACTGTCAAGCATGAAGCGGTTGACTCCTTGTCATTGCCATATTCACTCAATCGCAGTTTGCGACAAGGGCCGCAAACCCTTGGCAAATACGGTGCGGCTTCGTGGTGAGAGGCCGGTTTTAGATCCAGCCCACCAGTTTCAGAATGAACACTCCGGCGCTAAGGGTGAACAGCGAGGCGACGGTGGTGATGACGATGATATTGGCGGCGAGCTTGGCATTGGCATGTGCGGCCTTGGCCATAACGAAACTCGCCGCGGCGCCGGGGCTACCCAGAAACAGGAAGAGAATGCCCAACTCGCGCCCACGATAACCCAGCGCAAAGGCGCCCAGTATGCCGAGAAGGGGGAGCCATACGACCTTCCAGAGGCTGGCATCCAGTGCCAGGCCGCTACTCCGCTTGACGGACGTGAACGACAGCGTGCCGCCGATGCAGACCAGGGCCAGCGGTAGAGACATGGCGCCGAAATAGTCGCCCGAGGTGAGCAGCCATGCGGGCAGGTCGATCTGAAAATACGCAAAGGGAATCGCCAGCAAGACGCTCAGGATGAGCGGGTTCTTGGCGATATGCTTGAGAATCGCGCCGAGGCCCGAGCGCGCGCCTTCGCTATAATAGGCCAGGATGATCGCCGACAAAACGTTGTACACGATGATGATGCCGCCGACCAGGATGCTTCCCAGCGAGAGTCCATAATCGCCGTATTGGTTGGCAGCAAGCGCCAAGCCGACGATCCCGCAGTTGCCGCGAAAAGCCCCTTGCGTGAAGACGCCGCGCTCGGCATGGGGGCAGCGCCAGATGGCCCAGCCCCAGGCGAGAAAGAAGCTCAGTACCGAAAAGCCCAAAAAATAGACGATTAGCCCTGGTTGCAGTGCGACGTCCAGATCGGCGCGGACGATACTCAGAAAAATCAATGTCGGCATGGTGGCGCGAAACACCAATGCCGAGGCCATGGAAATGAAATGCGCGTCGATCCAGCCGATGCGTTTGAAAACGATCCCCAGAAACACCATGGCGAAGACGGGTAGCGTGACTTGCAGCGTATGCGAGAAAACGGCCAGCAGGTCCATGCGCGATCAGTTTCCTTGTCTTGCGAGTACGAAGCCCACGATGATGGCAGTGGCCACGACGAGCCAAAATAGAGTGTTGCGCAGGCGAGTGGGGCGGGGCGGTCGAGATTTTGGCACGCAGGGTTCCTTGTTCCTTGGTCGGCTTTGGAAACGAAAAGGTTTATGGTAAACCCGTTAGCCTGCTAGGCCCAGTGCCGCGCTTCAAACGCCCATGACCGATGAAGACGGCGGCGTGGCGAGCGGGTCCTCGATCGATCAACTGTGGGAGTCCTCATGCGCGAACCCGAATCTCTAAATCTGGCCCATGGACGCCTCGCGGCCCTGGCCTGGGGCGACGCCGACGCGCCCGTGTGGTTGGCGCTGCATGGCTGGCTGGATAACGCCGAGAGCTTTTCGCGCTTGGCACCGTTGCTGACCGAGCGTCTGGGAGTTCGCATCGTCGCGATCGACTTCCCCGGCCACGGGCGCTCGCAGCCGCGCGCCGAAGGCGGCGATTACCCGATCTGGGAATATGCATTGGACGTGCTGGACGCACTCGATGCCCTGGGGCTTGAGTGCGCGCCGCTGCTGGCGCATTCGATGGGGGCGGCTGTCTCGTGTCTGGTGGCGGCTACGATGCCAGAGCGTGTCGCTCGGTTGGTGCTGATCGACGGCTTGGGGACCTTGACCACCGAGGTCGACGACACCGCCAAACAACTACGCATGGGCTTGATCCAGCGCCGTCGCTCGCGTTCCACGGTGCCGCGCTATCCCGACGAGGCAACCGCCATTGCGGCGCGCGTAGCGGGTGGCGTGACGCCCATCGATGCTGATACGGCTGCGCCTCTGGTACGCCGCAACCTGGATGTGGAAGACGATGGCCACGTGCGCTTGCGCTCCGACGGTCGCTTGCTGCGTCCATCGTTGGTGCGTTTTACCACCGAGCAGATGCTGTCGCTATTGCGCACTATTGAAGCCCCGGTACTGTTGATCGAAGGCGAGCAGGGTATTCTCGCCGAGCGTGCCTACGCCCAACGGGCCCGTGACGCCATCGCTCGGCTCACGCGTGTGCTGCTGCCCGGTGGACACCACCTGCATCTCGAAGCGCACGCCGTCGACGCCGTGGCTGATGCCATCGTCGCCGACTCGAATGAGACGACGAGGCGTCATGTTTGAAAGAGGACGCTGACATGGGCAAGCGAGTTGCGCTGGTGCTGGGCAGTGGTGGCGCTCGGGGCTATACGCATATCGGCGTGATCGATGAGTTAGTGGCCCGCGGGTATGAGATCGCCGCCATTTCGGGCTGCTCGATGGGGGCCCTGGTGGGCGGCATTTATGCAGCCGGTCAGCTTGATCGATACCGCGACTGGGTATGCCAGTTGGATTACTTCGATGTGCTCAAGCTGGTCGATGTGACCTGGAGTCCGATGGGGGCGATGCGCGCCAGCAAGGTGATGAACAAGCTCGAGAGCCTGATCGGTGATATCCGCATCGAGGACTTGAGCATCCCGTTGACTACCGTGGCCACTGACCTCAATCGACAGAAGGAAATCTGGTTCCAGAGCGGTCCGCTTTTGCGTGCGATCCGTGCCTCCATCGCGGTCCCCGGCATCATCACACCGGTGCACCTGGATGGGCATGTGCTCGTCGATGGCGGTTTGCTCAATCCATTGCCGATCATTCCCACCGTGGCGGTCCACGCCGACCTGGTAGTGGCGGTCAACTCTACCGCGCAGACCTCCCGACAGGTGACGCTTGAGGAAATGCTGCCTCCCGAGGAAGCAGCACAGGAAGAAGCACGCGAACGCGAGCGCGAATCGCGCGGACAAGGGTTCGGCGGCTGGCTGGGCGGCGTACGTGAGCGTGTGCAGCACATGTTCGGCAACGGCCAGGAAGACGTTGAGGTTAGCGATGCCTCCGAGCAAGCGGCTACCGAACGCGCCTGGGGCAAGCTCGACATGATGCTGGCGTCATTCGATATCACCCAGGCGGCGCTAGCCAAATACAAGGTGGCTGGGTACCCCCCCGATATCTTGATCGAGGTGCCCAAGAGCGTGTGCGGTGCCTATGAGTTTCACCGTGCCGAGGCGCTGATTCAATTGGGGCATCATCTGGCCGCGCAGGCCATCGACCGTTACGAGGGGGATCGCGACATGACCGTGACCGGAGGTGACGTGACTGAAGCCAAGAATCATCCGCTGATGAAGCCCGCCAGGCGCAGGCCGCGTTGAAACGTGGATTTAGTTGAAACTGGGTTGTTCATGGCCGGTAGCGGTCGATTATACGGCATCGCCGCGCCGGCGGAGCAGAATATAGACCGCCCCGGTACCACCATCCGCATCGCGTGCCGAGCAGAAGGCGAGCACGGCGGGCCATTCGCGCAGCCAAGCATTGACGTGGCTCTTGATGACCGGGTAATCGTCGTCCTTGCCGAGTAGCGATGCGCGGGCCTTGCCGTGTATCACGAGCACACAACGCCAGCGGTGCCCGTGGGCGTCGTGAAGGAAGGTTTCGAGTTGCTCGCGTGCTTCGCTGACGGTGTAACCGTGCAGGTCCAGGCCGGCTTCCCATTCGATATTGCCGCGCTTGAGTTGTGTTCGCGTCCGGTAGGGCAGATCGGGGACCGCGAATTCCAGTGCCTCGCTGGGGCGCACCGGCTCGACGCGTCCATCACTGGTGCGGCTGGTGGGGGCTTGGGTATCGGCGCTGGTGGCGGCGGCGCGGCGCTCTGCCACGGCATCGTCGTCGCGGCGGCGCGGGCGCCCGGTATCGGCGCGGTTGGTATGCAGACGATGCACGCCAGCGTCTTCCAGCGCTTGACGAAACACGTTGATCTCGGCGTCGTCAGGCTGGCCACGGCGTCGGCTCATGGCGAAACTCCCCAGGCGGCACGGTCGGTTTAAAGGCTACCCAGTATAGCGACTTGTCCACGACTGTGAACCGGCGCGCGCTCCGGGTACAATCGCCGATTCCATGGAACCGCTTAACAGGATGCTTCGTGCCTGCTTCCCGACCGACCGACGTTTCCACGCTGACCCTCGACGACGCGTCACTGGCTGAAGGGCTGGTGTCGCTGCGTGATTGCCTGCGCTGGGCGACCAGTGAATTCAATGCGCACCGCCTGCACTTTGGGCACGGTACGGCCAGTGCGTGGGACGAGGCGGTGGCGCTGGTCCTGGGCGCGCTGCATCTGCCCTGGGACATCGATCCCGCCGTCCTTGATGCCCGGCTATTGCCGATCGAGCGCCGTCGGGTCGTGAGCCTGGTGCGTCAGCGCATCGAGCAGCGCACGCCCCTGCCGTATTTGCTGGGTGAGGCCTTCTTCGCCGGCCACCCCTTCGAGGTCGACGAGCGGGTACTGATCCCGCGCTCGCCGATCGCGGAGCTGGTCGAGGATGGCTTCGCGGCCTGGTTCCCCCAGTGGGCGCCGACGCGGGTGCTGGACCTATGTGCCGGGTCGGGATGCATCGGCATCGCCACGGCGCTGTACTTGCCCACGGCCGAGGTCGATCTGGTCGATATCAGCCCCGAAGCACTGGCGGTGGCCAAGGCCAACATCGTGCATCACGATGTTGGCAAGCGCGTGCGCGCGGTGACCTCGGATCTGTTTGCCGGCGTTGTCGGTCAGCGCTATGACATCATCGTCTCCAACCCGCCCTATGTGGACGCGCGCGACCTGGCGGGCATGCCGGCTGAGTTCTGCCACGAGCCGAGCCTGGCCTTGGCGGCGGGCGACGATGGTTTGGATATCGTGCGCCGCATGCTGCGCGAGGCGCGTGAGCATTTGACCGACGATGGCGTGTTGATCGTCGAAGTGGGCAATTCCGCGCGGCATCTCGACGCGGCGTTTCCCGAAGTCCCGTTCTTGTGGCTCGAGTTCGAGCGGGGCGGCGAGGGCGTATTCGCGCTAACCGCTGTCGAGCTCGACCAATATGCGGCATCGTTCGCCTGATCGTTGAGGAGCGCGGAATGTCCGGCAATACCTTTGGCAAGTTGTTCACCGTCACGACCTTCGGCGAGAGCCACGGCGAAGCGCTAGGCGCCATCATCGATGGATGCCCGCCGGGGCTCGAGCTCGATGCCTCGGATTTGCAGCATGATCTGGATCGGCGTCGGCCGGGCACCTCGCGGCATACTACGCAGCGCCGCGAGCCCGATCAGGTACGCATCCTCTCGGGCGTTTTCGAGGGCGTTACCACCGGCACGCCGATTGGCCTGCTGATCGAGAATACCGACCAGCGTTCCAAGGACTATTCGAAGATCAAGGATCAGTTCCGTCCCGCGCATGCCGACTACACCTATCATCACAAGTACGGCATCCGTGATTACCGCGGTGGAGGGCGTTCGAGCGCCCGCGAGACGGCCATGCGCGTCGCTGCCGGGGCTATTGCGCGCAAGTACCTGGCGTCGCAGGGCATCCGCGTGCGCGGTTACATGAGTCAGCTAGGCCCCATCGGTATAGACTTCAAGCAATGGGAGGCGGTCGACACCAATCCCTTCTTCTGCCCCGATCCGGATAAGCTTCCCGAACTCGAAGCCTTCATGGATCAACTGCGCCGCGATCAGGACAGTGTCGGCGCGAGGATCACCGTCGTCGCCGAGGGCGTGCCGGTGGGACTTGGTGAGCCGGTCTTTGATCGCCTGGATGCCGAACTGGCCCATGGCTTGATGAGCATCAATGCGGTCAAGGGCGTGGAGATCGGCGACGGCTTCGCCGCCGTGGCTCAACGGGGCAGCGAGCATCGCGACGAAATGACGCCCGAGGGTTTCCTCTCCAATCATGCCGGGGGCGTGTTGGGCGGCATCAGCTCCGGTCAGACGCTGGTCGCGCACCTGGCGCTCAAGCCGACCTCGAGCATCACCCAGCCGGGGCGTTCGATCGACATCCACGGTGAGGCCGTGGAGGTCGTCACCCGGGGACGTCATGACCCTTGCGTGGGCATTCGGGCCACGCCGATTGCCGAGGCGATGATGGCGCTGACGCTGATGGATCATTATCTGCGCCATCGCGCGCAGAACGCCGATGTCGAGGTGACCACGCCGCGTTTGGGCTGAGGCGCTTCGTTCAGCCAAGCATGACCGGCGTCATCCAAGAACCGAGCCCGCCTGTTTCAGGCGGGCTTTTTCGTATCCGTCGCTCACGTTTCGGCCATAGCTCGCTACACTGAAAAGAGTCAGGCAATGGGAGCAGCGCATGAAAGTCCATGTCGAGTTCGATCTGACCCCGCAGGAATTTCGCCAGGCGATGGGGCTACCGGATGTCGAAGTCTTTCAACAGGAGTTGATGGCCCACATCCGCCAGCAGATGGAAGCTGGGGTGGAGGGCTACGATCCTTGGAGTCTCATGCAGCCTTTCCTGCAGCAGGGCATGGCGCAGGGCGTCGCCAGTTTCGGCCACTACCAGCAGATGTTGATGGATATGCTGCGCCAGGCCGATACACAAAGTGATGGAGAGACTCACAATTCGAAACGAAAAAAGACCTAGGGTCTTGACATATGTCAATTGCAAGCTCCAAGGGGTGGGGCTATTATTTGTGCAGTGCAGCATAAATGCACTGGCCTTGCCTTAGATCCTCCAGGAGGAATCCGTCATGCAGGACAAAATGTTTAGTGCCTTTTCCGAACAGACGCGTGGCTTTTTCGAGCCAATGCGCAAGTTCAACGGTCTGATGCTGGACAACATGGAGCGGATGACCGAATACCAGCTCGATGCCATGAAGCGCTATAGCCAACTGGGCGTGGAGCGTATGCGGGCGGCCTCCGAGGTCAAGGACGCCGAGGACGCGCGCGATTTCACCACCCAGCAGGCCGACATGCTGAATTCGCTTTCCAAGCAAATGCTCGAAGACGCCCGTGCGATGGCCGACATCAGCCTCAAGTTCAAGGCCGACCTGGAAGAGATGATGTCCGAAACGGGGCAGCAGGCTGCCGATCAAGCCTCTGAGAACATGAAGGCGGCGTCCGAACCCGCCAAGGCGGCGAGCAACAATAGCCAATCGTCCTCTTCACGCAGTAGCAGTACCAGCAAAAACAAAGAATAGAACAGCAGGCACCACGTGCCGTGTCCCCGGCAGTCGCGAAGACAGGCGGCTGCCGACGGCGCGCATGCGCGTGAACCGTTTTGCGATGCGGGGAGATGACGTATGTGGCAAGGGCCCGAGGAAGGCAATGATGCCTTCGGTGACCCGCACGCCTGGCAACGTCAGGTGAGCGAGTTCGGTGAGCAATACCAATCCCTCATGCAGGAAGCCTTCAATCGGTTGTGGCCCAGCGACGCGGGTGCTTCGGTGTATGCCGACATGCAGGAGAGTCTGCGTATCGGCGCCGAGGCCATGGTTTTCAATGCGCCGGCGGTCTATACCGTGCAGATGCGTCTGGTGCAGGATCAACTGCGTGTCTGGCAGAATGCTCTGCGGGAGCTCATGGGCGAGAATGTACCTGCAGTGATCGAGCCGAGTCCCGATGATCGACGCTTTCGCGATGATGCCTGGCACTCGCATCCCTTCTATCGCTATATCCTTCAGCAGTATTTGCTCTTCGTGCGTGCCGTCGACGAGTTGTTGGCGAATCTCGGCGGATTGACGCCGCAGACACGCCATCAACTGGAATTCTATGCGCGGCAGTACGTCAATGCGCTCGCGCCGAGCAATTTCGTGTCTACCAATCCGGAAGTGGTCCGCAAGACACTCGAAACGCGCGGACAAAACCTTGTCGAGGGCCTCAAGCGTTTGCGCGAGGATCTGGCCAATTCCGCCGAGGGACTCAACGTCGCGATGAGCGACCGCAGCGCCTTTCGGTTGGGTGAGAACCTTGCCATCACACCGGGCGAGGTGGTCTTCGAAAACGATTTGATGCAACTGATTCAGTACACCCCGAGTACCGAGGAGGTCTTCAAGACGCCGCTGCTGATCGTGCCGCCCTGGATCAACAAGTATTACGTGCTCGACTTGCGCCCGGATAACTCGCTGGTGAAATGGCTAGTGGCGCAAGGGCATACGGTGTTCATGATCTCATGGCGCAATCCCGGGCCTGAGCAGCGTTACCTGACCTGGGCCGATTACATGCAGTCGGGGCCGGTCGCCGCCATGGGCGCCATCGAGCAAGCCTGTGGTGAGAAATCCGTCAACCTGTTGAGTTACTGCATCGGCGGCACGCTGGCGGCGACCACGGTGGCGTATCTGACGAGTAGTCTGCGTGGTCGCAAGGTGCGTTCTGTGACCTACATGGCGACGCTGCAGGATTTCAGTGATCCCGGCGAAATCGGTGTCTTTCTCAGTGAGCCGGTGTTGGCCGGTATCGAACGTCAGCTAGCGCGTGACGGCTACCTCGATGGTCGTGCCATGGCGTTTTCCTTCAACCTGCTGCGCGAGAACGATCTTTTCTGGTCGTTCTATATCAGCAACTATCTCAAGGGCGAGGCGCCGGCGGCGTTCGATCTGCTGTATTGGAACAGCGACGGCACCAACCTGCCAGCGGGTACCCATGGCTGGTACCTGCGCCATATGTATCGCGAGAATCGTCTCGTCCAGCCCGGCGGCATAGAGCTCGATGGCGTCAAGATCGACCTACGGAAGATCTCGACACCGAGCTATTTCGTCTCCACGCGCGATGACCACATCGCCAAATGGCGAGGTAGCTATTTGGGAGCTCGACTGCCCAAGGGGCCGGTGACCTTCGTGCTGGGGGGCGCGGGACATATCGCAGGAATCGTCAATCCACCGGCGAAACGCAAGTACGGCTACTGGACCCATGATGAGATCCCCGACGATCCCGATGCCTGGCTCGAGTCGGCGACGTTTCAGGAGGGATCCTGGTGGCCGCATTGGCAAGCCTGGATGACCGACAACCGCTACGCCGATCCCGATAAAACGGTCGCGGCGCGTCATCCGGGAGAGGGCGAACTGAAGCCCATCGAACCCGCCCCCGGCCGCTATGTGCGGCAGACGATTCCCGAGGTGTTGGGTGTTAAACCCGCTGAGGACGATAGCTCGACGTCATGATGGTGAGTGCCCTCAGCGCTTGACGGGAAAGAGGCGCACCGGGACCACCGGTGCGTCTCGCGACTGCAGGCGGTCGTCGCTGGGCGCACAGCCGAAGAAGCGCCGGTAGGCACGGGAGAAATGCTCCAGAGAGCCAAAACCGGCGCAACTGGCGACTTCTGCCACGCTCAGGTCGGTCTGCTGCAGCAGTCGATGCGCGCGATTGATGCGCAGCCAGAGATAGTAACGAATCGGCGTGACGCCGAGTTCTGCCTTGAAGCGCCGTTCCAACTGGCGAGCCGAGAGCCCGACGAGGGCGGCTAGTGCCGGCGCCGAGAGCGGCGTCTCCAGAGTGCGGCGCATGGTGCGAATCACCTTGCGCAACTGCGCCGACGTTTCGACATGGTGCTCGGGGGCCGCCGACAACTGTTCGCTGTCGCCGCGGCGCTGGCGGCGTTCCAGCAAGTGATTGCGCAACTCCTCCATGTAGGGCGGCTCTACACGTGGCGTGAGCCAGGCGAACATCATGTCGAGCACGGCGGTGCCACCGGCGCAGCTCAGCCGCTGACCGGCGATGCGATAGAGATCGCTGGTGGCCTGGATGCGCGGATAAAGCTCGCGAAAGCCTTCCAGGTTATCCCAGTGCACGGCCACCTGATGCTCGTCGAGCACGCCCGCCGCGGCCAGTACCTCGCTGCCCATCTCGATGCCGCCCAACGCCACCCCGGCCGCCGCACACTGGCGAAGCCACATGGCGATGCGCTTGTCGCCGGTATACGTCTTGGTCTCGAAACTGGCGAGGACGAACACGCTGTCTAGATCGGCCGGTGCCGGCCACTCGGTGTCCACGTTCAGGGGGACGCCGTTGGAAGCGGCGACCGTGATATCGCTGCCCAATAATTGCCACTTGAAGCGCGATTCCTGGGCCAGCCAGTTGACGATGAACAGCGGATCCAGCATCGCCCCCAAACCGGCAAAGGAAAACTGCGGCATCAACAGGATCGCGATGCGTTCTGGGGTTGGCGTTGTGCGCTGCGTATTAATCACGATAGTCGGGAGCGTCGCGGTCGAGCAGGCGCATCAAGGCGGCAAGGTGCATGTGCGCCGAGCCTTGCGCTAGATAGCCCTCCCATTGCTGGGCTGTCTTGCGTGCGATCTCGGGCGCGACGGGACGCACGGGAAGGCCGCTGGCACGGGCCACCAGATAGGAGCGGCAGGCACGCTCGAAGTAGTAGAGGTGGTCGAAGGCTTCGGCGACGTCGTGGCCGGTGGCGACCACGCCATGATTGCCAAGTAGCAAGACCGGCGCCGTGCCGGCCAACTTGCCGAGGCGTTCCGCTTCCTCATCGAGTCCCATACCATCGAATCCGGCATCGATATGCACCCGCTCGAAGAAGCGCATGGCGTTCTGTTCCACCGGCGGCAGCTCCGGTGTCTCCAGGCAAGCCAGGGCGGTGGCGTAGAGCGAGTGGGCATGCATCACGCATCCCACGCCGCGGCCCTGGCGATGCATGGCGCCGTGAATGGCCCAGGCGGTGGGGTCGATGGATTCGGGACGTTGTGCGGCGCTGGCATCCACCTCGACGAGGTCGCTGGCACGCATTTCCGCAAAATGACGCCCTTCAGGGTTGACCAGAAAGCGCCTGCCGTCCGCCTGGGTGGCCAGGCTGCAGTGATTGGCGACGCCTTCGTGCATATCGAGGCGGGCCAGCCAGCGGAACGCACAAGCCAGTTGTTCGCGAGGGGTACCGGAAAGCTCGGTAGCGGTCGTCATGTATCGCTCCTGTGGCGATGGCGAAACCGAGGCCATCTAATAGTGGATCCAGCGCGTCTTGAGCGCCATGTATTTGTGCATGCCGGCCAGCGCGTAGTCGCGTCCGATGCCGGATTGCTTCATGCCGCCGAAAGGCGTCTGCGGGCTGACGGCATCGACGCCATTGACCGTCACGGTGCCGGCCTGCAGGGCATCGCAAAGCCGATGGGCGCGTCCCAGGTCGGCGGTCCACAGGGACGCTGCCAAACCATACTGGCTGGCATTGGCCAATGTCACGCCCTGGTGCTCGTCGCTGAAGCGCGTCACGCTGAGAACGGGGCCGAAAATCTCCTCCTGGAAGAGCCGGTGATGAGGTTCGACATCGGTGAATACCGTGGGGGCGACGAACAAGGCGCCGCCCGCCGCTTGCAGTGTCTCGCCGCCGCACAACAGCGTGGCCTCGCGCTTACCGACCGCCAGATAGTCGCGAACCTTGTCGAACTGTGTCTGGCTGACGAGCGGGCCAAGCGTCGTCGCCGGATCGAGCGGGTCTCCCGGCACGAGCGTCGCGATACGTGCCTGCAAGGCCTCGAGGAAGCGCTCGGCGATGCCCTCTTGCAGCAACAGGCGCGAATGCGCCGAGCAGACCTGACCGGCGTTGGTGAAGATGCCGGCCACGGCGTTGTCCACGGCGGCCTCCAGATCGGGGCAATCGTCGAACACCAGATGCGGGCTCTTGCCGCCGCATTCCAGCCACACGGGTTTCATGTTGGATTCGCCCGAGTAGACCAGAAAGCGTTTGCCGATCTCGGTGGAGCCGGTGAAACCGAGCGCGTCGACACCCGCATGCCGACCCAGCGCTTCGCCGGCGACATGCCCGTATCCCGGCACGACATTGAGCACCCCGGGCGGAAGGCCGGCCTGGGTCGCGAGTTCCGCCAGGCGCAGCGCGGAGAGCGACGATTCCTCGGCGGGCTTGAGCACCACGCTGTTGCCGGCGGCCAGCGCGGGCGCCAGTTTCACCGCCGCGTTATGCAGGGGAAAGTTCCACGGGACCACGGCGGCAACGACGCCGAGGGGCTCGTGGGCCACCGTGGCCTGTACGCGATTGGGGCTGGGCGCGAGCTGGTCATAGCATTTGTCCTGGAGCTCGCCGAACCAGTCGAAGAGCAGGGCCGCCTCCTCGACGTCGTCCAGGGCTTCGTGGATGCACTTGCCGACCTCCAGACTGTCGAGCAGGGCCAGTTCCTCGGCGTGGTCGCGCACCTGAGCGGCGAGCGCCTGCAGGCACCGGCGGCGTGTCGTCGGCTCGGCACGTGACCAGGCACCGAGCTCGAACGCGCGGCGTGCCGCGTCGACCGCGACATCGATATCCGCCGGGCCGCAGGCTGCGATCTCTGTCAGCGACGTGCCCGTCATGGGGTTGATCGACGCGAGCGATTCACCCTGGCGCGTCACATAGCGGTGACCGTCGATGTAGGCGGCGCCATCCAGCGAGAGGGTGGCGGCACGGTGTTGCCAGTCGGCGTGGGTGGTGGAAAGGGGAGAGGAAGACATAACCATACCTTGGCGATTGTCGAATGGGCGTGGGAAGCGCTCGCGCCGACCTTAAAGATCGAGCACCAGGCGCTCTCCCTTGGGGCGCGAAACGCAGACGTAAATGATGTCGTTGGCGGCTTTTTCGGCATCGGACTGCAGAACGTCGCGATGCTCGACCTCGCCTTCGAGCACGGGAATGCCGCAGGTGCCGCAGGCGCCCTCGCAGCACAGGCTGTCCGGCGCCGCGCTGGCGCGCGCCAGACCGTCGAGCAGGGTTTCGTCCTCGGAGAGCGTGAACTGCTTGTCGCTGCGCGCGAGCTCGATCCGGCAAGGCGTGGTACGCGCTGCCGGCGCTTGCGATGCGCCGCGGAAGCGTTCCATTTGCAGTGCGCCCGGAGGCCACACCCGTGCCGCGTCGGTCAAGGCGTCCAGCAGGCTTTCGGGGCCGCAGGCATAGACGCCGGTGTCCGGCGTGTAGTCGCCCAGCAGCACACGCGGAGCGAGCCTTCCCTGCGTGGAGGAGGCGTGCAGGTGCAACTGCGATGCGGGCAGGAACGCGCGAAGTTCGTCGAGGAACGCCGCCTCGTCCCGGTGACGTACCAGGTAATGCACCTCGACCGTATCGCCTCGCTCGACGAGTCGGCGCGCCATGGCGACGAGCGGCGTGATGCCGATCCCGCCCCCGATTAGCTGGTAGTGCTGCCGGTCGTCGGCGAGGGGGAAACGATCCTGGGGCGGAGAGACGCGCAGCCGCGTACCGACGCTTGCCTGCTCGGCCAGAAAGGCGGATCCCCCGCGGGATGCCGGGTCATGCAGCACGCCGATGCGATAGCGGCCGTGACGCGCGTCGTCCAGCAGCGAATAGTGACGTATCAGGCCATTGGGGAGGCGCACCTCGAGATGAGCGCCCGCCGGGGCCGGCGGCAGGGCGGCGCCATCGGCGGCGACCAACTCGATCTGGTAGATAGCGCTCGATAGCCGCTGGTGGCTGTCGATCACGACCTCGAATGGCGTCGCGGTCATGGCATGTCCTCCTCAACGTTGCTGGTGTTGCCAGTCGTCATGCAGCCAGAAGGGCGCATCCGAGGGCGCCGAAGGCGCGTGGCCGAGGATCATGTCGCTGGCCTTTTCGGCGATCATGACGGTCGGCGCATTGGTGTTGCCGCTGACCACGCGGGGCATGATCGAGGCATCGACCACGCGCAGACCATTGATGCCATGCACGCGAAGCTCGGGGTCGACCACGGCCTCCGGATCGTCGGCCGGTCCCATCTTGCAGGTGCCGGCGGCGTGATAGCCGGTTTCGGTGGTGGCGCGCGCCCAGGCATCCAGCGCCTCATCGCTCTGGCAGTCGGCACCGGGGGAAATTTCCTCGCCCCGCAACTCCATGAATGCCGGCTGCTCGACCAGCTCCCTGACGCGACGCACGGCCGCGCGCATGTCGGCGCGATCGCGCTCGGTGGCCAGGTAGTTGAAGACGATCTCCGGCGCTCGTGCGGGGTCCGCGCTCCTGAGGCGCAAACGGCCCATGCTCGTGGGGCGCATCAAATCGATATGTATCTGGAACGCATGCTCGCGTAGGCTTTCGGTGGTGCCGGGCGCGATGGCCAGAGACATGAACGTCAACTGAATGTCGGGATGCTCGACACCTGCCCGCGAACGGATGAAGGCGCCGGCATCGAACTGGTTGCTCGCCGCGAGGCCGCGCCGGTCGAGGAACCAGCGCATGCCCAGCCACCACTTGCGGGGAGCGTGGGTCCAGGGCGCATGCGAGACCGGCCGGCGGCAGCGGTATGCCACGACGGTGTCCGGGTGGTCGCTGAGGCGGCGGCCCACGCCCTCGAGCGTATGCACGCGAGGAATGCCCCAGCGGGTCAGTTCGTCGTCGGGGCCGATGCCGGAGAGCATCAGCAACTGGGGGCTGTTAATGGCGCCGCCCGCCAGGATGACCTCGCGGGTGGCGCGTGCCCGGTGCAGCGTGTCGGCGTGGCGATATTCGATGCCTTCGGCACCGGTCTCGCCGATCAGCACGCGCTGCGCCAGCGCATGGGTCATGACCGTCAGGTTGTCGCGCATCTCGGCGCGCGCCAGGTAGCCACGCGCGGTGCTCCAGCGCCTGCCCGCGCGCGTCGTGCGATCGACGCGGCCGAAGCCTTCCTGACGATAGCCGTTGAGGTCGTCGCTGGCGGCATAGCCGGCTTCTTCGCCGGCGGCCAGGAAGGCTTTCACCAGGGGATCCTCGGGGCGCCCGGCACTGACATGCAGCGGCCCCGTCTCGCCGTGGTAGGCATCGGCGCCCAGTTCGTGGGTCTCGGCGCGGCGAAAGTAGGGCAAGACGTGCCGGTAACCCCAGCCGGGACAGCCGGCGTCTTCCCAGGCATCGTAATCGCGGGCGTGACCGCGGATGTACACCATGCCGTTGATCGACGACGAGCCGCCCAGCGTGCGCCCACGCGGCGTGGCAATGTGCCGTCCGTCAAGGTAGGGCTCGGGCCCCGACCAATAGTGCCAGTTGAAGCGTGGTCCATCGATGGCCGCCCCCATGGCGGCCGGCATGTCGATGGTCCATGAGCGATCGCGGGGGCCGGCTTCGAGCAGCAGCACCCGGGATTCGCCATCGGCGGTGAGCCGGTCGGCCAGCACGCAGCCGGCCGATCCTGCCCCGACGATGATGTAGTCGTAATCTCGATGAGTCGTCATGCAAGCATCCTGAGGCGAAAGGCGAGAGTTCAACGCGAGGCCTGGTAGGCGTCTTGTGCACTCGTATTGCCATCCGCGGTGGTCACGCCCTCGAGCCAGGCGTTGACCCGCTCGGGATGCGACTGGATCCAGGTCGCGGCGACCGCTTCCAGCGGCTGGTCCTCGCGGCTGTAGGCGTAGACCCACTGGTCCTGGACGGCGATGGGCACGACCATGTTGTCGAGAAAGGCGATGACGTTGGGGTGGCGCTCGGCGAAGTCGCTGGCGACCACCGTGGACACCGAGCTGGCGTCGCCCCAGAGGTTCTCGGGGTCCTCCAGGTAGCGAATGTCGAAGTCGACGTTCATCCAATGCGGTTCCCAGCCCAGGAACGCGACCCATTGCTCGTTGCGGATGTCGCTTTCGACCTGCGACATCATGCCGGTCTCGCTGGACGCGGCGACCCGCCAGTCATCCAGGCCGTAGGTGCCGTCGTCGATGGCGTTCTGCATCAATTCGTTACCGACGTTGCCCGGCTCGATGCCATAGAAGGTGCGGCCGAAGCGTTCCGCGTGCTCGGCGAGATCGGCCATCGAGTGCACACCGGCGTCCCAGACGTATTCGGGCACCGCGAGCTGAAAGCGCGCGCCGTCGATGTTCTTGACGACTTCGACCAGCTCGCCGGCTTCCAGGCGAGGATCGAGCATGCCGCTTTGCGACGGCCGCCAGAGCGCCATGTTGACGTCGAGATCGCCGCTCGCCATGCCTTCCAGGATGATCGACGAGCTGGCTTCCCGCAGCGAGGTGCGATAGCCGAGCGTATCCAGCAGTTGCCGCGCCACTTCCGACTTGACGGTGGCGCCGGGCCATTGCGGCGTGCCGAAGCGGACCGTGTCGTCCTCGGCCTGGGCGAGCCCGAAAGGCGCGAGCAGTAGCGCGCCCATGGCACTGCCGATGAACATGGGCGTCAAGCGGTGTCGGGGGATAGCGGTCATGGGAGTCTCCTCGTGATGTGTTGTCGTTGTGTTGCCGTCAGATGCGGCGAGCGGTCCTGCGCAAGCTCAAAAGCCGCATACGCCGCCACCGTCGACGGACAGGATGGCGCCATGGGTGAAACCGGCCTGGGGAGAGGCGAGATAGAGCACGGCATCGGCGATCTCTTGCGGTTGCCCCATGCGCTTCAGGGGCGAACGGCGATGGGCCGAGTCCAGATAAGCATGTGGATCGTCGCTGGTCTTGGCGGCGTGCTGGATCATGTCGGTCTCGACATTGCCTGGGCACACGCAGTTAAGCCGTATGCGGCCGGCCAACTCCAGAGCCAGGGCGCGGGTAAGGTTGACCACGGCGGCCTTGGCACCGGAGTAGACGCTGCTCGGCGGAAAGCCGATCAGGCCGGCATCCGAGCCCAGGTTGACGACGTTGCCGCCACTGGCCTCAAGGTGCGGTAGTGCCGCCTGGATGCAGAAGAAGGTGCCACCTACGTTGATGCGGAACGTGCTGTCCCAGTGTTCCTGCGTGACCGCTTCGAAGGGCACTTCCTCGAAGACGCCGGCGCAATTGACCAGGATGTCGAGCCCACCGAGGCGCGCGACAGCGGTTTCCACGACCGCCCGACATTCGTCCTGGGTGCCGATCTCGCCGACGGCGGATTCCACCGTGGCCGAGGCAAGCTCGGTATTCGCCAGCGAATCGCGGAACGCCTCGACGGAGGCCTCTCGGCGCGCGCCGATGGCGACGCGCGCCCCCTGTTCCACAAAGCGCCGTGCCGTGGCGGCGCCGATACCGCGGGCGCCGCCGGTCACCAGCACACGTTGACCGCTGAATGTCATGACGGCGCCTCCTGGGGCGAGCTGGCGTCGCCGTGCAAGGCCTGGAACACCAGGCGGTGGAAGTGCAGCACCAGGTGCTCGCTTTCGTTGCTGCGTGCGGCATCGATCATGTAGCGGCCCTGATCGTAGCCCAGCGAGTGCAGGCCTTTCTGCACGCTGATGTTGAGCTCGATGTCCTCGGGGCCGAGTTCTTCGTTCATCCAGCGCATGCTGGCCTTGGTGACTTCCGGCAGCGTGTCGTGCGGGGTGTAATACCCGAAGCGCAGGATCGAACGCTCGGCATCCAGCGGGATGATCATGAACGTGCCCATGCACTGCGAGAACGGGAACTGGTAGAAGGTGTTGTGCGGCCAGATGCCGATGTTGAAAAAGCCGTCTCCGTTGCCGGGCGGGCGATCCAGCGGCACGCCGTAAGCCTGCTTGGCATCGGCATTGGGTGGCGCACCGTAGGTCCACCAGTTGTCGTGATGGGTCAGGCGGTAGCCATCGAAGTCGATCAGGGCGGCCAGGTCGACGTGATGGGGCCCCGAAAGCTGGAAGTGATAGCCCTCGATGGAGTTGTCCATGATCACTTTCCAGTTGGCCGGGACGATGACGTCGTCTTCCTGGATCAACTGCATGGCGTCCAGATCCGGAATCGCCTCGCGTATGGCGGCCTCGGCACCGGGGAAGAGCGTCTGCATGTCGGTGGCGTTGGGATCGAGATTGAAGTAGACGCCCCCCGCGAAGACTTCCAGGCGCACCGGCGGAATGTGGTAATCATCGACATTGAAGGCCGCGATCCGGTCGCTGCGCGGTGCGGCGCGTAGGCTGCCGTCCAGCCCGTAGCACCAGGAATGATAGGCACAGCGGATGACGCCTTTCTGAACGCCGCGCGTCTCGTTGAGTAGACGGTTGCCACGGTGCTGGCAGACGTTATGAAAGGCATGCAACTCGCCTTGGCGGTCACGTATCACGATGACGCTCTGATCGAAGATCTCACGCACCACGAAGGCGCCGGGCTCGGCCAGCTCGTTGACGTGACAGGCGAAATGCCAGGCGCCCATGAAGATGCGGTCACGCTCGGCGGCGAACAGTTGCGGGTCGTAGAAATAACGGGACGGAAGGGTCAGTGCCTTTTCCGTGGGCTGCTCCGCCCACGCTTGGGGAGTCGTGTCGGTCATGTCCTGCCTCATGCAAGCGGTTTGTGTCGTTGGTCTGGCACAAGGCTAAGGCGGCGCCGAACAGCTCACATGATGTTTTCTGACACGACGTATCGGCCGGGTTGATAATAAACGGCGTTTTTGCGTCGCTATAGATCAAATAAGAGTGACGAAAAAAGGCGAAACGCCTGGCTATCTTACGGATGGTCTTGATCTTTCACGACATGGGATTTCACGACCAGCCTCGGGCCGTCGTGTCCCGGGCGTCGTCGAGCATGCCTAGCATAGCCCTGGCGGCATTGGAGAGAGTACGGCTCTTGTGGAACAGATAGCCCAGCGGACGCTGGATGGGACGATGATCGATGGGCATGACCTCGATCTCGTCGTCGATCATGGTCTCGGGCAATACGCTCCAGCCCAGGCCGATGGCGACCATCATCTTGAGGGTTTCGAGGTAATTGGTGGACAGCGAGACGTTCACCTGCAGGCCGTCGCGGGCGAAGGTGTCCACCACGATGCCCCGGGTGAAGGTAAGATGTCCCGGCAGCACGGCGTCGTAATCGGACAGTGCCGACAGCGCGACCGTGTCGCGCCCGGCGAGGGCGTGCTCGCGTCCGCAGACGAAGCGCAACTGGTCGATCCACACCGGCACCACCGTCAGCGCCGGATCGGGGACCGGGGCCAGCGTGACCACGGCGAGCTCCAGGTCGCCGTCCAGCACGCCTTGATAGGCTTGTTCCGAGTCCAGAAAGCGCATGTCCATGCGTACGTCCGGGTAGGCCTGGGTATAGGCCTTGAGCAGCGGTGGCAGGCGGTGCAGGCCGACATGATGGCTGGTGGCCATGGTCAGGCTGCCGCTGATGTCGCCGCTGAGATTGGACAGCGCGCGACGGCTGTCATCGAACATCACCAGGATCTGGCGGGCGCGCGGCAGCAGGGTGCGACCGGCTTCGGTGAGCGTCACGCGGCGGTTGAGTCGGTCGAAGAGCTGGGCGCCGACCTGCCCCTCGAGGCCCGCGATGCGCTTGCTGACGGCGGGCTGGGTCAGATGGAGCTGTTCCGCGGCGAGCGAGAACGAGCCGTGGTCGGCGACCGCGAGGAAGGCTTGCAGGCTTTGCGTGTCCATGAGCGCTCTCTCGGGAAAGTATTCTACTTTGGAATCCAAAGCATAAATAACATGAATTGCGTTTATCCATAAGCCCCCTTAGGCTTGGGGACATCGAGGTTGCGCCGCTTATCGCGGCGCGTCATCAGCGAGATGTTGCAAGACGACATAGAGCGTCATCGCCCAATCTTCCCGGTCGGGAAGGCACGAGTGGAGGAGATTCCATGGCAGGCCAGACTCTTTACGACAAGCTCTGGTCGCGGCACCTGGTAAAGGAACGCGACGATGGCACGGCGTTGATCTATATCGATCGTCACCTGCTCCACGAGGTGACCTCGCCGCAGGCCTTCGAGGGTCTGCGGCTTGCCGGGCGCAAGCCGTGGCGGCTGGATACCAATCTCGCCACGCCGGACCATAACGTGCCGACCACGCTCAAGGAGCGTTCCGAGGGCAATGCGGGCATCGTCGATCCGGTCTCGCGCATTCAGGTCGAGACACTGGACGACAACTGCGCGAGCTTCGGCATCGAGGAGTTCCGCATCAACGATGCGCGTCAGGGCATCGTGCATGTGGTCGGGCCGGAGCAAGGCGCCACGCAGCCGGGCATGACGGTGGTCTGCGGCGATTCGCACACGGCCACGCACGGAGCCTTCGGGGCCCTGGCGCACGGCATCGGCACCTCCGAGGTCGAGCACGTGCTGGCGACCCAGTGTCTGATTCAGCGCAAGATGAAGAACATGCAGGTGCGCGTCGAGGGTGAGCTGGGTCTCGGCGTGACGGCGAAGGACATCGTGCTGGCGGTGATCGGCAAGATCGGCACCGCCGGAGGCACCGGCTATGCCATCGAGTTCGCCGGTAGCGCGATTCGCGATTTGTCCATGGAAGGTCGCATGACCATCTGCAACATGGCCATCGAGGCCGGCGCACGCGTGGGGTTGGTGGCGGTCGACGAGACCACGGTCGAATACCTGCGTCGGCGCCCCTTCGCCCCCAGTGAGGAATACTGGGATGCGGCGGTCACCGATTGGCGCGAGCTGGTCTCCGACGACGATGCGCCGTTCGACAAGGTGGTCGAACTCGACGCCGCCGAGATCGAGCCGCAGGTCACCTGGGGAACGAGCCCGGAAATGGTCGCCGGTGTCGGCGCGCAGGTGCCGGATCCCGCCGCTGCCGGCGACGAGACCGTGCAGCGCGGCGTCTCGCGTGCCCTTGAATACATGGGACTTCACGCAGGGCAGCAGATCACCGATATTCAGCTCGACAAGGTCTTCATCGGCTCGTGCACCAATTCGCGCATCGAAGACTTGCGCGAGGCGGCCAAGGTCGCCAAAGGGCGCAAGGTGGCGGATTCCATCCAACTGGCGATGGTCGTACCCGGCTCCGGGCTGGTCAAGCGCCAGGCCGAGGAGGAGGGGCTGGACAAGATCTTCCTCGAGGCGGGCTTCGAATGGCGCGAGCCGGGGTGCTCCATGTGCCTGGCGATGAATGCCGACAAGCTGGGGACCGGCGAGCATTGCGCTTCGACGTCCAATCGTAACTTCGAGGGACGCCAGGGCTACGGAGGCCGCACGCATCTGGTGAGCCCCGCCATGGCTGCCGCCGCCGCCATCGCCGGGCACTTCGTCGATGTGCGCGATTTCGGGGCCGAGCGCGCCGCCAACGATGACAGCCAAGTACAGGAGGCGTGAGCATGCGACAGTTCGATCGTCATCAGGGCCTCGTGGCGCCCATGGATCGCGCCAACGTGGATACCGACCTGATCATTCCCAAGCAGTTTCTGAAGTCGATCAAACGCACCGGCTTCGGCCCCAATCTGTTCGATGAGCTGCGCTACCTGGACGAGGGCTATCCGGGCCAGGACGTCGCCAACCGCCCGCTCAATCCGGATTTCGTGCTCAATCAGACGCGTTATCAGGGCGCCAGCGTATTGCTGGCACGCCGCAACTTCGGCTGCGGCAGTTCGCGCGAGCATGCCCCCTGGGCACTGGAAGACTTCGGATTTCGCGTGATCATAGCGCCGAGCTTCGCCGATATCTTCTTCAACAATGCCTTCAAGAACGGCCTGTTGCTGATCACGTTCGACGAGGCCACGGTGGATCGGCTGTTCCAGGAGGCGGAGGCCGAGGAAGGCTATCGCCTGGATGTCGACCTGGAAACGCAGCAGGTCACCACGCCCAGCGGCGAAGTGCTGACCTTCGAGGTCGACTCGTTCCGCAAGCATTGCCTGCTCGAAGGGTTGGATGATATCGGCCTGACCTTGAAGGATGCCGACGCTATCGATGACTTCGAAAAGCGTCATCGCCAGGCGCGGCCGTGGTTGTTCCGCCAGGCCGGATGACGCTGGCGGCCTTTGAATAACAACAACGCTGGACACAACCGATAGGGAGGCCCGGCTTAACGAGTCGGGATGGCAGGGAATGCCCATCTTCCCGTGGTCGGCGTCGCGGCGCCGGCCACCCACGAACCAATCATCACGTCATTCATGATGATGTGTCGAGTTGCGAGAGAGTACGCCATGAGTCGCAAGATTCTCGTTCTGCCGGGCGACGGTATCGGCCCGGAAATCACCCGCGAGGCGGTCAAGATCCTCGACGCGTGCCGCGAGGCGGGCCTGGAAGCCAGCGTCGAGGAAGGCTTGGTCGGCGGAGCGGGGATCGACGCCCATGGCGTGCCGCTTCCAGACGAGACGCTGGCGAGCGCCAAGGCCGCCGATGCGGTGTTGCTGGGCGCCGTGGGTGGCCCCCAGTGGGACAAGATCGAGGATCTGTCCAAGCGTCCGGAGAAAGGGCTGCTGGGGCTGCGCAAGAACCTCAACCTGTTCGGCAACCTGCGCCCGGCGCTGCTGTATCCGCAACTGGCCTCGGCCTCGAGCCTCAAGCCCGAAATCGTCGCCGGGCTGGACATCATGATCGTGCGCGAGCTCACCGGCGGGATCTACTTCGGTCAGCCGCGGGGCATCGAGGAGCGCGACGGCGAGAGGGTCGGGTACAACACCTATATCTACGCCGAGCACGAAATCGAGCGCATCGGCCGCGTGGCCTTCGAGATGGCGCGCGCGCGCGGCGGCAAGCTCTGCTCGGTGGACAAGGCCAACGTGCTGGAGGCCACCATCCTGTGGCGCGAGGTGATGGAGCGGCTGGCGCCGGAGTATCCGGATGTCGCGCTGTCGCACATGTACGTCGACAACGCGGCCATGCAGCTGGTGCGCGCGCCGAAGCAGTTCGACGTCATCGTTACCGGCAACATGTTCGGTGATATCCTCTCCGACGCCGCGGCGATGTTGACGGGCTCGATCGGCATGCTGCCCTCGGCCTCGCTCAACGAACAACGTCAGGGCATGTACGAGCCCTGTCACGGCAGCGCGCCGGATATTGCCGGGCAAGGCGTCGCCAACCCGTTGGCGACGATCCTGTCCGTGGCCATGATGCTGCGCTACTCCCTCGAGGCGCCACAGCTCGCCGAGCGCATCGAACGCGCCGTGGGGACGGTGCTCGACCAGGGGCTGCGTACCGCCGATATCGCGTTCGAGGGCACGGCGCCCGTCTCGACCCAGGCCATGGGCGATGCCGTGCTGGCGGCTTTCCAGGCGCAATGAGCGTGACTGACGTATCATGGCCGTACGCCCATTCGTAGATTTCAGGAGGACGACACATGCTTAGAGTCGGTTTTGTCGGTTGGCGAGGAATGGTGGGGTCCGTCCTCATGCAACGCATGCGCGAGGATGGCGATTTCAGCGGCCTCGAGCCGGTGTTCTTCACCACCTCCCAGGTCGGCCAGCCCGGTCCCGACATCGGTGTCGAGGTTCCCCCGCTCAAGGATGCGCGCGATCTGGAGGCGCTCAAGCGCCTCGACGTGGTGGTCACCTGCCAGGGTGGCGACTATACGGAAAGCGTCTACCGCCCGCTGCGCGAGGCCGGCTGGCAAGGCTACTGGATCGATGCCGCCAGCACGCTGCGCATGGCGGACGAGGCGACCATCGTGCTCGACCCGGTCAACCGTCACGTCATCGAGCGCAGCCTTGCCAACGGCGGCAAGACGTTCGTCGGCGGCAATTGCACCGTCAGCCTGATGCTGCTGGGGCTGGGCGGCCTGTTCGAGGCCAACATGGTGGAGTGGATGACGTCCATGACCTACCAGGCCGCCTCGGGATCGGGCGCCAAGCACATGCGCGAGCTACTTTCCCAGATGGGTGCCCTACACGGTGCTGCGGCATCCTCGCTGGCCGATCCCGGCAGTGCGATCCTGGATATCGACCGTCAGGTGACGCAGGCCATGCGCGGCGGTGACTTTCCCACCGAGCAGTTCGGTGAGCCACTGGCCGGCAGCCTGTTGCCGTGGATCGACAAGGCGATGGACAACGGTCAGAGCAAGGAAGAGTGGAAAGGCGGGGTCGAGAGCAACAAGATTCTCGCCACCGGTGACTCGCCGATTCCCATCGACGGCTTGTGCGTGCGCATCGGCGCGATGCGTTCGCATAGCCAGGCGTTCACCATCAAGCTCAAGCAGGATGTGCCGATCGACGAGATCGAGGATCGTCTAGCCAAGCACAACCAGTGGGCGAAGGTGATTCCCAATGAGAAAAACGCCACCTTGAGCGGCCTGACACCGGCGGCCGCTACCGGCACGTTGGACGTGCCGGTCGGGCGCTTGCGTAAGCTGGCCATGGGCGGCGAATACCTGTCCGCCTTTTCGGTGGGCGATCAGCTGCTGTGGGGCGCGGCGGAGCCGCTCAAGCGGATGCTGGGAATCCTCCGCGAGCAGCGTTGATCGGGTCGCCGGTCAGGCAATGAAAAGGGCGCCCCATTGGGCGCCCTTCTCGTTTTAGGCGAGTGTGCGACGTGTCAGAACTGCGCTTCCTCGGTAGAGCCCTTGAGCGCGGTCACCGATGATACGCCGCCTTGAATGATGTTGGTCATGTCGTCGAAGTAGCCGGTACCGACTTCCTGCTGGTGGGCGACGAAGGTGTAGCCACGCTCGGCCGCTTCGAATTCAGGCTGCTGAACCTTCTCGACATAATGCTTCATGCCTTCGCCTTGGGCGTAGGCGTGGGCGAGATCGAACATGTTGTACCACATGTTGTGAATGCCGGCTAAGGTGATGAACTGGTAGGTGTAGCCCATATCGGCCAGGGCTTTCTGGAAGCCGGCGATCTCGGCGTCGTCTAGATTCTTCTTCCAGTTGAACGACGGCGAGCAGTTGTAGGCCAACAGCTGATTGGGATATTCGCGGTGGATCGCATCGGCGAAACGCTTGGCCTCGTCGAGATCTGGCTTGGCGGTTTCGCACCAGATCACATCCGCGAAGGGCGCGTAGGCCAGGCCTCGGGCGATGGCTTGATCGAGCCCGGCGCTGACCCGGTAGAAACCTTCGGCGGTGCGCTCGCCGGTGATGAAGGGCTTGTCGTAATCATCCACGTCGGCGGTAATCAGATCGGCGGCGTTGGCATCGGTGCGCGCGATGACTAGCGTCGATGTGCCTGCCACATCGGCAGCCAGTCGTGCAGCGACCAGTTTCTGCACGGCTTCCTGAGTCGGCACCAGCACCTTGCCTCCCATGTGACCGCATTTCTTGACCGCGGCGAGCTGATCCTCGAAATGCACGCCGCTGGCACCGGCACGAATCATCGCCGTCATCAGTTCATAGGCATTGAGCACGCCGCCGAATCCCGCCTCGGCGTCGGCGACGATGGGCGCGAAGTAATCGACGAAGTCGGCATCGCCGGGGTTGGCGCCTTTCTGCCACTGGATCTGATCCGCGCGGCGGAAGCTGTTGTTGATACGCTCGACGACCTTGGGCACCGAGTCCACCGGGTAGAGCGACTGGTCGGGGTACATCGACAGGTAGCTGTTGTTGTCGGCGGCGACCTGCCAGCCTGAGAGATAGATCGCCTCGATACCCGCCTTGACCTGTTGCATGGCTTGGCCGCCTGTCAGCGCGCCGAGACAGTTGACGTAGCCTTTGCGAGCCTCGCCGTTGACTAGGCGCCAGAGCTTTTCGGCGCCTATCGTGGCGAGCGTATGCGCTTCATTGACGCTACCACGAAGCCTTACGACTTCCTCGGCACTATACGGACGCGTGACGTCCTTCCAGCGCGGATTCTCGTTCCAATCCTTTTCCAATGCGGCGATTTGCTGTTCGCGTGTCTGGGACATGTCGCTTGCCTCTTGGTCATCGTGAGCGTTTAGAGCGTGCCCGAAAGGGCATTTCACGTTCAGCCGAAGTACGATATTTTCCGCTGCGGTACGCGTAATGACGCGGATATTGCACTGCGGTAAAACAACCGTTTTAACATCGGCTTTAGAGAAAATATGACGCACACAAGATGTGGCAACAATGCCTAGTTAGGCGCAGGAAACGTTGTAGTTTGACTACATGACGCCCGAATGGCGCGGCGTCATGTAGTGTTTTTTCCGAGGGGTAAGAAAGGCCCAAGACAACTTATTGAAAACGCAGGCTCATATGGTAATGGGGGATGTTGGCATCGAGGAACTCATCGCCATACGCGGTAAAGCCCAAACGTTCGTAGAAAGGGATCGCATAGGTCTGGGCATCCAAATGCACGGTATGGTGGCCTGCTTCGCGGGCCGCCACGAGAATCGTTTCCATCAAATGCAGGCCTAGCCCTTGGCCTCGGGCTTCCTCGAGAATCGCCACGCGCCCGATATGGCCATCCGGCAAGAGGCGCGCCGTGCCCACGGCGCGGTCATCGACATGGAGCAGGAAATGCAGACATTGCGGGTCGCGGCCATCCCATTCTTCCGCCTGGGGAACGTTTTGCTCCTCGATGAACACGACCTTGCGGATCGCGCTACACGCCGAACCCAGCGTCTCCCAATCACCGCTGGTGACATGCCGTTCACTCATCGTCGGTTTCCTGCGTCTCGTCTTGCCAGTGGAGGCTGCCTTGACTGACCAGCTTGGCGAGTAGTGTCAGCGCCTGATCATCGAGGTGAGATGCCAGCGTGGCGGCATGCAGTGGCGTGGTATCGGCCAGCAGACGCGCGAGACCAGGCGGGCAGTCATGACCGTCGCCATCCGTGAACAGCGTGGCGCGGCCGTTCTCCTCGTGAAATGCGAAGCGCGAGCCCAGGGCGCGTTCCAAGTAGTGTCCCTGTGACAGCCCCTCGGTGATGGCATCGCTGTCGGTGGGTGTCTCGAGGGGCGCGAGCTGATCGGCATACTTGGGTTGGGTCATGACGCGTCCGAACCATTGTGTCATCTGCGCCGGATCGTCGATCACCGACAGCATCAAGGTGCGCAGACGCGCGATGGCGTCGTCATCGACGCGGCCGGCGTGTTCGATGGGGCGCAGATCAGCGTCGGTGTAGCGCGAGGTCTCGGACTGCATTTCACCGAGATAGTCGGCGAACGAGGTGATGATTTCGTCGGTTGAGGGCGCGCGGAAGCCGATCGAGTAAGTCATGCAGTCGGCGCTCTGGCTGACCCCGTGATGGGCGATACGCGGTGGCAGATACAGCATGTCGCCGGGCCCGAGTACCCAGTCCTCGCCAGGGGTGACTTCGAAGCGTTCGAGCATGCGCAGGTCGACGCCCGAGACGATGGGGGCGTCGTCGGGCTGCTCGCCACCAAGTTGCCAGCGCCGCTGACCGCTGCCCTGGAGCAGGAAAACGTCGTAGCTGTCGACATGGGGGCCTACACTGCCCTCGGGCGGCGCGTAACTGACCATGACGTCATCGAGGCGCCAGCGCGGCAGGAAGTCGAAGGTTTCGAGCAGGGCAGCGACCTCGGGCACGTAATGATCGACGGCCTGGACTAGAAGGGACCATTCCCGGTCCGGCAGGCGCGCGAAGGTGGCATCATCGAAAGGCCCATGGCTGACCTGCCACGGCTTGTCGGGGCCGTGTGCCTCGACAAGCCGGGCCTCGATGCCGTCTTCACAGGCCAGGCCGGCGAGTTCCTCCGGGGCAAGCGGCGACTCGAAGTCGGGGAATGCGCCACGAATCAGCAGCGGTTTTTTCTGCCAGTAGTCACGCAGGAAAGTCTCGGCGGTCAAGCCGCCGAGTATCGATAGGGGAGTGTCGCTCGACATAAGAATCTCGGGACTCGAAAGGGATGAGTGGGCAACCGCGACCATGTGTGAAGCTTGAAGAGCGGCGCTGCGCGCCTGGAAGCCGGAAGAAACGGCTTGGCACCGTTGGTAGCGAGTTCATGATACCTTCCAGCTTCCAGCTTCCAGCTTCCAGCTACTTATAGCTTGCGAGCTTGCTCGCTGGCATTCCCGATATAGGTGGCCGGGGTCAGTGCCTTGAGCTCGGTCTTGACGTCGTCGGGCAGTTCCAGAGAGTCGATGAAGGCCGCGAACCCGGCCTGGTCGACTCGCTTGCCGCGCGTCAGCGTTTTGAGCTTTTCATAAGGCTTTTCGATACCGTAGCGGCGCATCACGGTCTGGATTGGCTCGGCGAGGACTTCCCAGTTCTGATCGAGGTCCTCGTCGAGACGTGCGGGATTGGCTTCTAGCTTGCCGACGCCCTTGAGCGTGGCCTGATAGGCGATCAGGCCGTACGCCAGGCCCACGCCAAGATTGCGCAGCACCGTGGAATCGGTCAGGTCACGCTGCCAGCGGGAAATCGGTAGCTTCTCGGCGAGATGGCCGAGCAGGGTGTTGGAGAGGCCGAGGTTGCCCTCGGAGTTCTCGAAATCGATGGGATTGACCTTGTGGGGCATGGTCGAAGAGCCGATCTCGCCCTCGACGGTCTTCTGCTTGAAGTAGCCCAGCGAGATATAGCCCCACACGTCGCGGTCGAAGTCGATCAAGATGGTGTTGAAGCGCGCGATGGCATCGAACAGTTCGGCGATATAGTCGTGCGGCTCGATCTGCGTGGTGTAGGGATTGAAGGTCAGCCCCAAGTTCTCGACGAAAATGCGTGCGTTCTCGACCCAATCAATTTCCGGATAGGTGGTGAGGTGGGCGTTGTAGTTACCCACTGCACCGTTGA
This sequence comes from Chromohalobacter canadensis, assembly GCF_029544075.1. Taxonomy (GTDB): domain Bacteria; phylum Pseudomonadota; class Gammaproteobacteria; order Pseudomonadales; family Halomonadaceae; genus Chromohalobacter; species Chromohalobacter canadensis_A. The sequence continues at coordinate 751,118 of NZ_JAJQJH010000001.1, forward strand.
TCTTGCCGAGGATCTCGGCGGCCTCGATCTGCTTGAGCTGGCGGCGCAGGCGATACGCCACGTTGGCCATTTCCTTGCCCAGCGTGGTGGGGCTGGCGGTCTGGCCGTGGGTGCGCGAGAGCATGGGTTGCTCGGCGTGTTCGTGGGCCAGGCGCTCGATTGCGGTGACGATCTCGCGCAGCGTGGGCAGCAAGGTGTCGAGCCCACCGCGCAGCATTACCCCGTGGGAGAGGTTGTTGATGTCCTCACTAGTGCAGGCGAAATGGATGAACTCGGTGACCGCATGCAGTTCCGGGAAGTCGGCGACCTTTTCCTTCAGGAAGTACTCCACCGCCTTGACGTCATGGTTGGTGGTGCGCTCGATCTCCTTGATGCGCTCGGCGTCGGCGACCGAGAACTCACTCACGAGCTGGCCGAGAAAGGCCGTGGCCTGTGCCGACAGCGGCGGCACTTCAGCAATCTGCGGATGCGCGGCGAGACGTTCCAGCCAGCGGACTTCGACGGTCACGCGGGCACGAATCAGGCCATACTCGCTGAAATGCTCGCGCAGGGCCGCAGTCTTGGCACCATAGCGACCATCGACGGGGGATAAGGCGGTGAGAGCGGAAAGTTCCATGGATATCGTCTTCCGGGTCGTGGATCGAATAGCGCGGCGAGGACCGTTAGCGGTCGTCGAGGGCATTGAGTGATTTCTTGATGGACTGACGCTGAAGCAGCAGCTTCCAGCGGCGGCCGCCTTGCTGGTGCCAAAGCAGGGCGAAGCGTACGCCCGTCAGCAAGGCAGCTCGCACGCGCTCGGGCATCATCCGGCTTTGCAGCAAGCTAGGATCGCCTTGCACGACGATGCGGTAACGGAACGTGGACAGCGTGTCCTGATAGAGCTGACCGAGACTGGCGATCACGTTTTCGTGCGTCTCGCCGAAATGCTTGGCTTGGCCCTGAACGCGCCCCAGACGCTCTCCCAGTGATGTCAGCATGGCATCGTCCTTGCGCAGCTTCTGCATCAGCAGCACCAGCGAGAAGCCGTAACGCATCACGGCGGGGTCGTTGCGCTGGCGGTCCATCACCGCGCTGAGGGTGTCGATGCCCAGACGCAGATTATTGTGATGGCCGCCGTAGATCGCCGCGAAGCTTTCTGGGTTGGTTTCCAGCGTGGCATGAATCAGCGTGTTCCAGGCGCGTTCGTCGCACTGCCCGGTACGGGCCAGCTCGTCGACCACCGCGGCGGCCTGGAAGACCCCCGCCAGGGCCAGGGCCTGGCGAGCGACGGCACTTTGTGGTGCGCTTTGAATCGGGGTGGGCGTCATGCGGCGTTGTCTCCTTGGTGCGCGTCTCGGTTCCATGTCTGGCGAATGACGCCGCCGCCCAGGCAGATATCATCTTCGTAGAGCACCAGCGACTGGCCCGGTGTGACGGCGCGCTGGGGATCGTCGAAGAATGCTTCGACACCGCCGTCTTCGAGCACGCGAACCTGACAGACGACGTCCTGCTGACGATAGCGGGTCTTGGCTTGGAGACGTGCTTCCGGTGCCGGCGGCTGACCGGCGACCCACTCCATGGGCTCGGTGCTCAGGCTGTCGGTGTACAAAAGCGGATGGTGCTTGCCCTGCACGGCGACCAGAACGTTACGCTCGAGATCCTTGGCGGCCACGTACCAGGGGGCGTCGGGATGGTTGGGCAGGCCGCCGATGCCCAGGCCCTGGCGCTGTCCGAGGGTGTAATACATCAGCCCCATGTGCTCGCCGATGACCTCTCCCTCGGGCGTTTCGATCGTGCCAGGCTGTGCGGGCAAGTACTGCTTCAAGAAGTCGCCGAAGCGCCGCTCACCGATGAAGCAGATGCCGGTAGAGTCCTTCTTGCGCGCGGTGGCCAGACCATGGCGCTCGGCGATGGCGCGGACCTCGCTTTTCTCCATCTCGCCGACCGGGAACAGCGTATGCGCGATGGCGACCTCCGGTACGGCGTGCAGGAAGTAGCTCTGGTCCTTGTTGGCATCCAAGCCTTTGAGCAGGCGCACGCGACCGTCACGCTCGCCGTTGCGCACGTAATGCCCGGTAGCGATGCGTTCGGCGCCGAGCATTTCGGCGTATTCGAGGAAGACCTTGAACTTGATCTCGCGGTTGCAAAGGATATCCGGGTTGGGCGTCCGGCCGGCCTTGTACTCGGCGAGGAAATGTTCGAAGACGTTATCCCAGTACTCGGCGGCGAAGTTCGCGGTATGTAACCGAATGCCGAGCTTGTCGCACACGGCCTGGGCATCAGCAAGGTCGTCTTTGGCGGTGCAGTACTCGGTGCCGTCGTCCTCGTCCCAGTTCTTCATGAACAGGCCTTCGACCTCGTAGCCCTGCTCCAGCAGGACGAGGGCGGTCACGGACGAATCGACGCCGCCGGACATGCCGACGATGACTTTGCACGCGGTAGCGGCCCCCGCGGTGGAGGATTCCGTGGCGTGAGACATGGTCACTCTCGAATGGGTTGAGGATGGATTGATGTTCGGGGCGATATTATACCTGAAACCGGCTTCGTGCTTCGAGCTTGAGCCATCAGCGCTCGTGAATTGAGCCATCAGCGTTCGTGGATCACATCGAGCGGAAACTGGCGCCCGGCCTTGGCGTCGCGTATGCGCCTGAGCACCAGTGGGCTGCGCAGGCGGTGCGCGCGCTCTAGCGCCTCTATTTCGTCGAGCGTGAGCCAATGTGCGGCGACGATGCCACTGTCCAGGTCGTTGCCCAGATGCGCCAGGGGAATCCCTACGAAGGCGTGGCTGTGAAACGTTAACTCATCGGGGGCGGCATACACATAAAGCCCCAGATAGCCGGTTAACGTGATGTGCCAGGCGGCTTCCTCGCGGGTTTCGCGTTCGGCGGCCTGGGTCAGGCGTTCGCCGGGTTCGAGATGGCCGGCGGGTTGGTTGAAGAGGCTGAACGGACCGCCCTTGTCCTCCTCGACGAGCAGGTAACGACCGGCGCGTTCGACGACGCTGGCAACAGTGATGTGGGGCGTCCAGCGGCTCATCGACGCCTCCGTTGGCGCTTGGCCGGCGTAGAGGCCTTGCTGCGCGGCGCATGCAGGGTCTCCTTGCGCCAGGCGCCCGGTGCTAGATCATCAAGACGCCAGGGGCCGATGGCGACGCGGATCAGGCGCAGCGTAGGGTGACCGACATGGGCCGTCATACGGCGCACCTGTCGGTTTCGGCCTTCGCTGAGGACGATTTCGAGCCAGGCGGTGGGTATGGCCTCGCGGTAGCGTACCGGCGGCTGGCGTGGTGCGATAACGGGCGCCTCGAGGCGCCGCACCTGGGCGGGACGCGTCGGCCCGTCCTTCAGCGTGACGCCGCTGCGCAGCGCATGTAAGGCCGTTTCCTCGGGCTCGCCCTCGACCTGGGCCCAGTAGATTTTTGGCTGCTTGTGACGCGGATGGCTAATGCGATGAGCCAGGGCGCCGTCGTCGGTCAGCAGGAGCAGACCTTCCGAGTCGTAATCGAGACGCCCGGCGGGGTATACCTCGGGGACATCGATGACGTTGGCGAGCGTTGCCCTGCCTTGCGTATCGGTAAACTGCGAGAGCATTTGATAAGGTTTATGCAGCAGGTACAGCGAACTCATGGGTGGTCTCGGACCTTTCGACAAGCAGCGGCGATGGACAAAGCCTACTCCGCACTCGGGGCGCGATGCCATACTTGCGCTTGCCAGAAGCGGGCTTTTTCGTGACGACTACCTTGTATCCATGCCCAGCCGGCCGCACATTGAAGAAACCGGAGATAGGCGGCGGTGCTGGCCCTAGGGGCTTCGTCTTGCCTATCCGGCGCGCACTTACGGAAATTTCCATCTATGTTTGAATCAGAAAGCCCATTCGTACCTCGAGCGCCTGACGCGGCAGTCATCCTTGGCATGACGCGGCCGCCTGGCGAGGATCCCCACGAAGACCCGGAGGGCGATGTATCGGTCCAATCGGCGGACCCGGAGCTGGCCAAGCCGCCGATGTACAAGGTCGTGCTGCACAACGATGACTTCACTCCCATGGAGTTCGTCGTCGAGGTGCTGCAAACCTTCTTTGCGTTAGAGCGGGAAAAAGCCGTTCAGATCATGCTTGTCGTGCATACCCATGGCAAGGCGACCTGCGGCATCTTCACCCGCGATATCGCGGAAACCAAATGTCACCAAGTCAACGAGTACGCACGCGAATGCCAGCATCCGTTACTGTGCGATATCGACGAGGCGGACTGAGACGGCACTACTACGTTAAATCGTGGTCCAAGGTAGCACTTGCATAACCTCTGTTTGTGCCCGATTGTGAAAGTGCCGACAGACGCCATAGGCGGCTAAGAGGGGATTGCCATGTTGAGCAAAGAACTTGAACTCACCCTGAACACGGCCTTCACCGTGGCGCGCTCCAAGCGCCATGAGTTCATGACCGTGGAACACCTGCTGCTGGCGTTGTTGGACAATGCCTCCGCGGCCGATGTGTTGCGAGCCTGCGGCGCCAATCTCGAAAAGCTGCGCGCCGACCTGCAGGACTTCATCAATTCCACCACCCCCTTGATCCCCGACGATCAGGAAGACCGTGAAACGCAGCCCACGCTGGGCTTCCAGCGCGTACTGCAGCGTGCCGTCTTCCATGTTCAATCCTCGGGAAAATCGGAAGTCACGGGGGCCAACGTCCTGGTCGCGATCTTCTCAGAGCAGGAAAGTCAGGCCGTCTACTTCCTCAAGCAACAGAATGTTGCGCGCGTCGATGCGGTGAATTATATCGCGCATGGCATTTCCAAGGTTGCCGGACATGGCCAGTCTCCCTCCTCGCATGAAAGTGAAGAGGCCGAAGAGGGTGTGTCGGAGGGTAGCCCCCATCCGCTGACGGGCTATGCCACCAACCTCAATGAACAGGCGCGCCTGGGCAAGATCGACCCGTTGATCGGTCGCGATCATGAGCTGGAGCGCGTGATTCAGATCCTCGCGCGGCGGCGCAAGAACAATCCGTTGCTGGTAGGCGAGGCGGGTGTCGGCAAGACTGCCATCGCCGAAGGCCTGGCCAAGCGGATCGTCGAGGAAGATGTCCCCGATGTGATCAGTGATGGTGTCGTCTACTCGCTGGACATGGGGACCTTGCTGGCTGGCACCAAGTACCGGGGGGACTTCGAGAAGCGGCTCAAGGGGCTGCTGGCCGAGTTGCGCAAACAGCCTAACTCGATCTTGTTCATCGACGAGATTCATACCGTGATCGGTGCCGGCGCCGCATCGGGCGGCGTCATGGATGCCTCCAACCTGCTCAAACCGTTGTTGTCCTCGGGCGAACTGCGCTGCATCGGCTCGACCACCTTCCAGGAATATCGTGGCATCTTCGAAAAGGATCGTGCCCTGGCGCGGCGGTTCCAGAAAGTCGACGTGCCCGAGCCGACGGTGGACGACACCATCCGTATCCTCAAGGGGTTGCGTGGACGCTTCGAGGAGCATCACGCGCTCAAGTATACCGATGGTGCGTTGGACAGTGCGGTACGCTTGGCGGATCGTTATATCAACGATCGCTTCCTGCCGGACAAGGCCATCGATGTGATCGACGAGGCGGGGGCGCATCAGCGGTTGTTACCGCCGGAAATGCGCGTCTCGACCATCGATGTCGACCAAGTCGAGGCAGTGGTCGCCTCCATTGCGCGGATTCCGCCGAAGAGTGTCTCCAGTTCGGACCGCACCTTGTTGTCGAATCTCGAGCGCGATCTCAAGATGCTGGTATTCGGTCAGGATGAAGCCATTACCAGCCTCTCGGCGGCGATCAAGCTATCGCGCGCGGGGCTGAAATCGCCCGACAAGCCAGTGGGCAGCTTCCTGTTCTCGGGGCCGACCGGTGTCGGCAAGACCGAGGTGGCGCGCCAGCTGTCGCAGTTGATGGGCATCGAACTGGTGCGCTTCGATATGTCCGAGTACATGGAGCGCCACACGGTGTCGCGTCTGATCGGCGCTCCTCCCGGCTATGTCGGATACGACCAAGGCGGCTTGCTGACCGAGGCGATCACCAAACAGCCGCATTGCGTGCTGTTGCTCGACGAGATCGAGAAGGCGCACCCCGAGGTCTTCAACCTGCTGCTGCAGGTCATGGATCATGGCCGCCTGACGGACAACAACGGTCGTGAGGCCGATTTCCGCCATGTGATCGTGATTATGACCTCGAATGCCGGGGCCGAGCAGATCGCTCGGCGCTCCATCGGCTTCCAGACACAGGATCACTCCTCGGATGCCATGGAAGTGCTGCGTAAGACCTTCTCGCCCGAGTTCCGCAATCGCCTGGACGGCATCATCCAGTTCCATGGCCTGGCGCCCTCGGTGGTGCGCAACGTGGTCGACAAGTTCCTGGTTGAACTCCAGGCGCAACTCGACGAGAAACGCGTTCAGTTGGATGTCGATGAATCGGCGCGAGCCTGGCTTGCCGAAGAGGGCTACGATCCGGAAATGGGGGCGCGTCCGATGGCGCGTGTCATCCAAGAGAAGCTCAAGAAGCCGCTTGCCGAGATGATCTTGTTCGGCGACCTCGCCGAGCACGGCGGCGTAGTCTACGTCACCATTGAAGAAGGCGAGCTACACTTGGAGACGGAGGCGGCTGTGGCCTGAGCAACCGCTCAACTCACACCGTAACGCCGCACGCTTCACGCCCTGTCGTCATGACGGGGCGTTTTTCGTGGGCGCAGTGGCAAGCCGACAGCGCGAGTGCGCCGTGATGATGGCTCAGCGGGCGCGGTAGACGATGCGACCCTTGGAAAGATCGTACGGGGTCAGTTCGACCTTGACCTTGTCGCCGGTCAGAATGCGGATGTAGTTCTTGCGCATCTTGCCGGAGATGTGGGCCGTCACGACGTGCCCGTTTTCCAGTTCGACTCGGAACATGGTGTTGGGAAGGGTATCGACCACGACACCTTCCATTTCAATATGGTCTTCACGTGCCATATTAGGCGTTTCCTCGTATTGCGTTGAAAGCTTCTTCGTAAGTGCGCCACGGTTTGCGTTGCCGTTGCCAGCACTAATTACCGACCGTGGTCAGCGTCGATTTTGAAGATAGCCCGATATTCTGCCGCATGCCGAGGGTTAAGGCAAAAATCATGTGCATGATGTTACGCTGACATCATGATGAGGGAGTATCGGATAGGGGGATTCGACGCCGCCAATATCGGCCATCGAGGTATTCTAGAGGCTGAAAATCCTGCTTGTAGCGCATCTTGCGACACTGGCGAATCCAGTACCCGAGGTAGACGTGGGGGAGCTCGAGCCGACGCGCCAGCTCGATCTGATGGAGGATCGAGTAGGCGCCAAGAGAGCGGCGCTCGAATTCCGCCCCCGGGTCGAAGAAGGTGTAAATGGCCGACACGCCATGGCTCAGAAGATCCGTCGCCGCCACGGCAAGCAGTTGGCCCTCCAGACGAAATTCGATCAAGCGTGCGTAAGGGTGATCCAGGGTCAGGAAGGTGCGGTATTGCTCGTGGCTGGGCGGGAACATGTCGCCATCGGCGTGGCGGGTGCGAATGTAACGTGCATAAAGCGCATAATGTTCTTCATGGAAAGCTGCCGGCCGTATGTGTGTTTCGAGGTCGGCATTACGTGACATCAGCTTGCGCTGCGTGCGAGAGGCCGCGAAGTCTTGCACCGGGATACGCACTGAAATGCAAGCCCGGCATCCCTCGCAGTGTGGGCGATAGAGATGGCGGCCACTGCGCCGAAAGCCCAGCAACGACAGCGCGTCGTAGACGCCTTGACCGGGCTGTTCCTGAGGGTCCAGAAATAGCGTGGTCGCCTCGCGGTCTGGTAGATAACTGCATCCATGCGGGACCGTGAGGAAGAAACGCAGATCTCGCGTGAGTTGGGACGGCGTGTTGCTGCTCACGTTGGCTTCGGCTCTTCGACTGGGAAATGATCGGGCGTAGAGGAAGACCACAGCATCGGTGATCCATGACTCTCCGCATATTGGTCAAGGTAGTCGATGAATGTTGAACGGGCGATGCTGCGTGCGCCAAGACTGGCCAGATGGGGCGTATGCACCTGGCAGTCGATCAGTCGCCCGCCGTGTGCTGCCAGATGCCGTGCAAGATGCACCAGCGCCACTTTCGACGCATCGGCGACGCGGCTGAACATCGACTCGCCGAAGAACACGCCGCCCAGACCGATCCCGTAGAGACCGCCGACCAGCTCGCCATCGCGCCATACCTCCACCGAATGGGCAATGCCTTCGGCATGCAAGCGGCAGTAGGCGTGGCGCATCTCCGGGGTGATCCAGGTGCCTGTGTAGTCTTCGCGAGGGGCGGCGCAAGCGTCGATGACAGCGCTGAAAGCGTGGTCGAAGGTTACCGTGAAACCGGCGTTGCGCAGGCGCTTGGCGAGGCTGCGGCGCACGTGAATCTCGTCAGGAAACAACACCAGACGTGGGTCGGGACTCCACCACAGGATGGGTTCACCCGGTGCAAACCATGGGAATATGCCGCGTCGATAGGCGCAGCGCAACCAGTCCGGCGAAAGCTCGCCGCCGGCAGCAAGCAGCCCGTCGGGCTCGCGTAACGCTTGTTCGACGGGTGGGAAACCGACCCGGTGGGGAGGTAACCAAGGCAACATGGGCATGCGTCTCTGCTGATATCGTTCAAGAGGGAGTTTCAGCGTACGCCAGGTATGGCATCGATAACTACCCGCTTCGCCTCCCAGCCGCGTGGCGTCGCCCTTTCGCGACAACGAGAGGTATGGTTTTTCCCCTGTGACGCAGCGCATGGGGTGGGTATGATGGCAAACCAGAAAAGCCCATCGGATGAGATGCGAGCCGTTTTTTCGTACGTGAACGATAGTGGACGGCACGCGTCGGGTAGTGTCGGCAACATTAGGTATCGCCATACGTGGCGCAAGGGGGATGGCCACTTGAGTGTCAATGGAAAACGCAACGAGCGTGGACAAACAGCGTCCCAGGCCAAGGAGCAGGCGCGCCGAGTCGTAATGCATTTGCAGGGCGTGACGCGCGAAGGTGCGGCCATCGTGCTGCTTGCTATCTGTGTCTTTCTCCTGTTGTCGCTTTTCAGCTATGTGCCTGGCGACCCGGGCTGGTCACATAGTGGCCCCAATCAAACGATCAATAACTGGATGGGCCCCGTCGGGGCGTGGTTGTCGGATGTGTTGTATTCGCTATTCGGTGCTAGCGCCTTATGGTGGCCAGGCATGTTCGGCTTCGCGGCCTGGCGGATGCTGCGTGCACGGGAAGTGAACATCGCCTGGGACCCGACGGTGCTTTCGGTACGTACCAGCGGCCTGGTACTGCTATTGCTGAGCACGACCACCTTGGGGGCGCTGCATTTCTATCATCCCGACAGCGAACTGCCTTACGCGGCGGGTGGTATTCTCGGCGAAGGGCTGGTCGGTGCCCTGCAGCCCTTGCTCAACATGCAGGGCACCACACTGGTCTCGCTGGTGGCTTTCATGTGCGGTTTTACCCTGTTCACCGGCATGACCTGGCTGGCAGTCATGGATGAACTCGGGCGTGCCATGTATCGCCTGCTGGCGTGGAGCATTGCCAAGTGGCGCGGGAGTCGGCAACGTCTCGCTCAGCGGCGTGATGCCTACGACGATGACGACATGGACGCCGCCGAGGGTGATTCGGCATTGGAGGAGGATGAGGCGCCAGCGGATGAGGAAAGACGCCCCTCGTGGTGGCAGCGCTGGCGGTCGTCAAGGCGCGCCCCTCAATTGGCGAGTGCAACGGCGGAGCCATCGTATGCGACGGCCAGTGAACGCCGTGTGGAACCATCTTTCGAGACTACCGATTTCGAGACTACCGAGCCCACGCTCGGAACCTCGGCATGGCGCAATGACGGCAAGACCGATATCCCTTGGGATGTTCCCGAGCACACGCCTTCCGCCAAGCGCCCGGATGCCGCCTATACGGCTCGCCAGCGTGCCGATGACGAGCGGGCCAGTTCCGACGCCACCGAGACACCACAGCGCCATGCGACCACTTCCACAGCGCCGCAGGACAGGTCTCGCAACGAGCGTGGCGAAAGCGAGAAACCCCGCTCCACGGAATCTGTTTCTGAGGAGCTCAACGCATCGCCTCAGACGCCGTCCCAAGCGGATACGGGTTCTGAGGCCCCGATGCGCGCCGACGTCACGCGACGGCGTATCCCCGAGCCCATTCCGGAGCCTCTGACCGCCGACGACGATGACGATGTACCGCTCGGCGATTGGGGCATCCAGGCCCGTCGCGACGATGATAACGTCAGAGTGACGTCCCCCGACACGCCAGCGCGCGAGCCGGATGATGCTTCGACGACGGCGTCCGAGGATGCCGCGCCGCCGGCACCCGCGCCCGAGGCGCCATCGGCGTCGCCGCGTCCTCGTATCAGCTGGGACGACGAAGCCCCAGAAGGTCGCTCATCGGCGCCTGCCCCGGCGCACTCCGAGCCCGAGGTGCCGGACGCGCCGGAGGCACATCCTGCGGATGAGCCGCCCTCAGCGCCACGTGGCCAGGTGGAAAGCGCTCCCGGGGAAACGCCCGACGTACGCGCCGCCGAGCCGTCGCCGAGCGAGCCGGTAGCCGATGACGAGGCGCCGGCGTTGTGGACGGTGGAACACCTGCAAAACCAGCGTCCTGAGACCGTGCCATCGACCGAGCCTGAAGGGGCGTTGCCGACGTTGCGGTTGTTGACGCCCACCGGCGAACAAAAGCCCAACTATACCGATGAGCAGTTGGCCGATATGGCTGAGCTGCTGGAAACGCGGCTGCGTGAATACGGCGTCAAGGCCGAGGTCGTCGATACCTGGCCGGGCCCGGTCATCACCCGTTTCGAGATCAAGCCCGCCGCCGGGGTCAAGGTCTCCAAGATCAGCAACCTGTCGAAGGATTTGGCGCGTTCGCTGATGGTCAAGAGCGTGCGCGTGGTGGAGATCATTCCTGGGCGTCCCACGGTGGGGATCGAGATTCCCAATCCCAATCGCGCCATGATCCGGTTACGCGAAGTGCTCGATTCGGATGTCTATCAGCAAGCCGAGTCGCCGCTCACCATGGGGCTGGGTCAGGACATCGGCGGTAATCCGGTGGTCGCCAATCTCAACAAGATGCCACACCTGCTGGTGGCCGGTACCACAGGGTCGGGCAAGTCGGTGGGCGTCAATGCCATGCTCATATCGATGCTTCTCAAGGCGACCCCGGATGAAGTGCGCATGATCATGGTCGACCCCAAGATGCTGGAACTGTCGGTCTACGATGGCATTCCGCATCTGCTGGCGCCGGTGGTCACTGACATGAAAGAAGCCGCCAATGCGTTGCGCTGGTGCGTGGCCGAAATGGAGCGGCGCTACAAGCTGATGGCGGCGATGGGCGTACGCAATTTGGCGGGCTTCAATGCCAAGCTCGACGAGGCCGAGCGCCACGGCGCCCAGGTCGCCGATCCGCTATGGGAGCCGCAGCCGTGGGAGATGCATCAGCAGCCACCGGTGCTTGAGAAGTTGCCATACATCGTGGTGGTGATCGACGAATTCGCCGACATGTTCATGATCGTCGGCAAGAAGGTCGAAGAGCTGATCGCGCGTCTGGCGCAAAAGGCCCGCGCGGCGGGGATTCACTTGATCCTTGCCACTCAGCGTCCCTCGGTCGACGTGGTTACTGGCCTGATCAAGGCCAACATTCCCACGCGCATGGCGTTTCAGGTGTCCTCCAGGGTGGATTCGCGCACCATCCTCGACCAGGGCGGTGCCGAGAACTTGCTGGGGCACGGCGATATGCTTTATCTGCCGGCAGGGGCCGGTATGCCCACCCGTGTGCACGGGGCCTTCGTCGACGATGACGAAGTTCATCGCATCGTCGAGGACTGGAAGCGGCGCGGTGAACCTGAATACGTCGATGAAATCCTCTCGGGGGGAGTCTCGGCCGATGCCTTGGCAGGTCTCGAGTCGGAAGGTGCTGAAAGCAACGACCCCGAGCGGGACGCGCTCTACGATGAAGCCGTGCAGTTCGTCACCGAGTCACGTCGTGCCTCGATCTCGGCGGTCCAGCGTCGTTTCAAGATCGGCTATAACCGGGCAGCGCGCCTGGTCGAGACCATGGAGTCGGCGGGTGTCGTATCGTCGATGGGCACCAATGGGGCTCGCGAAGTGCTGGCATCGCCGCCCGCTGCCGATCATTGAGTGCGCAAGCATCCCGAGAGGCTAGTGAAAAGTGCAAAGACGGTGGACGTTACCTCGTGTGGCGCAACTTTTTCGCCCGAGGTGGCGTCACACCGTGTCATGCAGGATGAGTAAACAAGGAGTGGTAATGAGAACATTCAAGCTGGCCCTGGCCCTGGGCGCGGCACTCGCGTTGCCGAGTATGGCGCAAGCGGATGGCGTGGAGCGTTTGACGAATTTGTTGGAGCCGCTGGAAAGCTATTCGGCGGATTTCGAACAGCAGATCCTCGATGGTAGCGGCCAGCGTCTGCAGAAGGTCGAAGGCCACATGTGGTTGTCCCGCCCCGGCCAGTTTCACTGGGAAGTCGACGCGCCGTACCAGCAGGTCGTGGTTTCGGATGGCGATAAGGTGTATCTCTACGACCCCGACCTGCAACAGGTCAGTGTTCGCCCGCTCGATACACGGGTGACGCATACGCCGGCGTTGTTGCTATCGGGAAGCGCCGAGGCCCTGACCGAGAACTACGAGGTGACAAGCAGCGAGGAATCCGGCATCGAGACCTTCACGCTCATACCGAAGTCGCCCGACACGTTGTTCGAGAGTCTCGAGCTTACCTTCGAGGATGACCGCCTGGAGGGCTTGCAGATGGAAGACAGTACGGGGCAGCGTACCGCGATCAACTTCGATGACATCGAGGTCAACGGAGACATTTCGGAATCGCGTTTCGAATTCGAGATTCCCGACGGGGCGGACGTCATCCGCGAAGGCGGTTGACCGACGTCGTTTACTGACACGCCAGGTCCGCGTGGCCTGGCGTTTTGCGTTTTATAGCACGCTTGCCGAGAGTTCTCGAGGCAGGCGAGTATCAAGACGAGGAGGAAGTGCCATGCATGTCATCGTCGATTTATGCGTCGTGCCGCTGGGCGTGGGTGTTTCGGTGGGGGAACACGTCGCGGCTTGCCAGCGCGTTATCGAGGCCTCGGGGCTCGAGTACCGCATGCACGCCTACGGCACCAACATCGAGGGCCCGTGGGACGACGTGATGGCGGTGGTCAAGGCTTGTCATCAGCGCGTGCACGAGATGGGCGCGCCGCGCATTACCACCACGCTGAAGTTGGGCACGCGCACCGATCGTGAGCAACACATGGATGACAAGGTGGCCAGCGTCGAGCGTCACCTGCAGTCGCCTTGACTCTGGCCCATGAGACGCGTCTAGAGCAGTGGCTGAGACTCTGGCGAGGGCGGCATGAGCCAGGCGCTGCTCATGTCGAGCAGGTGGGCGGTCAAGGCGTCCAGTGTGTCGCCGCCGTGACGCCAGTGATGCCAGTACAACGGCACATCGATGTAGCTGTCCGCGTCGAGGTCGACCAGACGCCCCTCACGTAGTTCGCGCTCCACCTGCCGTTCGGGAATCAATCCGTAGCCCATGCCGGCTAGGGCCAGGTGTACGAAGCCTTCCGAGGACGGGCACAGATGGTGCGGAAAGGATTCCTTATAGGCCCGCATCTCCAGATAACGATGCTGAAGGCGGTCATCGGGCCCAAACACGATGGCCGGCGCCTTGCGCAAGGCATCGTGCGTCAGACCTTCACTGAAATGGCGTGAAACATAGCCAGGGCTGGCGATGGCGCGGTAGCGCATGCTACCCAAGGCGTGCGCACGGGCGCCCTGCACGGGGCGTGGCGTGGCACAGATGCAGCCGGCAACCTCACCATCGCGCATGCGCTTGAGCGCGACGTCCTGATCCTCGACGATCAAATCCAATAAAACGCCTTGGCGCCGACAGAAGTCGCCGGTGGTCGGCGACCACCAGGTGGCCAGGCTGTCGGCGTTGATGGCGAGGCGCAGGCGTTGTTCGCGTTCACCAAGTGCCGGGATTTTATCGAGCAGGTCATGCTCGAGAAGCCGAACCTGCTGCACATGATTGAGTAGCCGTCGACCCAGAGGGGTCGGGGATAGCTTGGGCGTGCGTACCAGCACCGGTTGGCCGAGGCGCGCTTCGAGCAACTTGATGCGTTGCGAGACGGCCGACTGGGTAAGCCCCAGGTGATGTGCACCGCGTTCGAAGCCTCCTTGGTCGACCACGACGGCCAGTGCTTCGAGAAGTTTGTAATCGAGCATCAGTAAACGTTATCACCCATTCCTTGAATTAATTTAACTTATTTATGTAGTCAAGCGTATTCTGCGTCACTTATCAACGTATCCCGGTTGAAAAGGGAGGGAATCGGATATGTGGGGCTCCTGGCTCAATGGCCTGTTCGTGGGGGCGGGTTTGATCATTGCCATCGGTGCGCAGAATGCTTTCGTGCTGCAACGTGGACTGACGAATGAATATCCCTGGTGGGTGGCGATCGTCTGTGCGTTGTGTGATCTGATGCTGATAGGTGCGGGTGTGCTGGGGCTGGGGGCCTTGTTGGCGTCGCATGCGGGGCTCATGCAGATGGCACGTTGGGGCGGCGTGGCGTTCTTGAGTTGGCAGGCATGGCAAGCCTGGCAGCGTGTACGTCGTCCTGCCTCGCTCAAGGCCGGTGGTGAGACACGGCCTCGTCTGTGGGGTGTGTTGATGGCGACGCTGGCCGTGACCTTGCTCAACCCGCATGTGTATCTGGATACGGTGATCATGCTCGGTGCTATCGGTGCCCAGCAAGCCGCGCCAGAAGCCTTCGTGATCGGTGCGGCCATGGCGTCGTTGGGGTGGTTCTTCGGGCTGGTGGGCGGCGCGAGCTGGTTGGCACCGCGTCTGGCCAATCCGCGTGCCTGGCAGGTCATCGAGGGCGGGATCTGCGCCATACTGTTATTGGTGGCATGGCAACTGGCCACGGCGCCATTGGGAGCTGCCTGAGCTTACCACCAATGGTGCTCAAGAGATTCAAACAAACGCTTGACTTGGTGATTGTCGGCGCTTAATTTCAAACGAATGTTTGATGTCCTCGGGACACCTGCCCGTACCGTTCAGGAGCTTCAATATGCCCAGTTATCAGGCGCCGCTACGCGATTTTCGTTTCGTGATGGACGAGGTTCTCGATTACCCCCGTCATTATGCCCAATTGCCTCAGGCTGAAGAGGTCACTCCAGATGTGGTAAGCGCGATTCTGGAAGAAGGCGCACGCTTCACGCGCGAGGTGTTACTGCCGCTCAACCGAACCGGTGACGAGCAAGGGTGTCGACTCGAAGGTGGCGAGGTGCTGACGCCTTCGGGATTCAAGGAAGCCTATGCCCAGTACGTGGAAGGCGGCTGGCCGAGTCTATCCGGCGATACGGCCTATCACGGGCAAGGGTTGCCGACGTCGCTTGGCATGATGCTCTCGGAGATGGTGTGTTCGAGCAATCTGGCGTGGGGCATGTACCCGGGACTTTCCCAGGGCGCCGCCGATGCGCTTCGCCATCATGGTAGCGATGGGCAGAAAGCGCAGTATCTGACCAAGCTCAATGACGGCACCTGGACGGGCTCCATGTGTCTGACCGAGCCGCAATGCGGCACCGACCTTGGCCTGATCAAGACCCGAGCGCGTCCTGACGAGGCGGGTGGTTATCTCATCACCGGGACCAAAATCTTCATCTCCGCGGGCGAGCATGATCTGGCCGAGAACATCGTGCACCTGGTCCTGGCCAAACTGCCCGATGCACCGGAGGGTACCAAGGGGATTTCCCTATTCGTGGTGCCCAAGTATCTGCCCGATGCCGAAGGCGAAGCCGGTGAACGCAATGCCGTCAGCTGCGGTGCCCTGGAGCACAAGATGGGCATTCACGGTAATGCCACTTGCGTGATGAACTTCGATGGCGCGCGGGGGTATCTCGTTGGCGAACCCCACAAGGGGCTGGCCTGTATGTTCACCATGATGAACGTGGCGCGTATCGGTGTCGGCATCCAGGGGCTGGGGCTGATGGAGGTGAGCTTTCAGAATGCCTTGGCCTACGCCCGTGATCGTCTGCAGATGCGTGCCCTGTCCGGTGCGCAGGAAGCTGACAAGCCAGCCGATCCGATCATCTCGCATCCCGATGTACGCCGCATGTTGCTGACCCAGAAGGCGCTGGCCGAGGGCGGGCGCATGCTGGTGCTGCATGCCGCGCAACTCGCGGATCGCGTCGAATGCGTGACCTCCGACGCCGAGCGGGAAGCGGCCGAAACCGAGCTGGGCTTGCTGACGCCCATCGTCAAGGCGTTCTTGACCGAGGTGGGTTTCGAGGCCACCAATGAAGGCGTGCAGGTCTTTGGGGGGCACGGCTACATCCGCGAATGGGGCATGGAGCAGTACGTGCGAGATGCCCGCATTACACGCCTCTACGAAGGCACTACGGGTATCCAGGCGCTGGATCTATTGGGCCGCAAAGTGCTGATGAGCCAGGGTGAGGCACTCAAACCCTTCACCAAGCAGATTCACAAGTTCTGCCAGGCCCACGAAGGCGATGCCGCCATGGCGGAGTTCGTCACGCCCTTGGCGAAGCTCAATGCAGAATGGGGCGAGATCACCATGGCGGTGGGCATGAAGGCCATGCAGGATCGCGAAGAAGTGGGCGCCGCGAGTGTCGATTACCTGATGTATTCCGGCTACGTCACCCTGGCGTTTTTCTGGGCCCGCGCGGCGCAGGCGGCGCATCAAGCCCTGGCCGGTAACCCCGACGACGCGGCGTTCTACCGTGCCAAGCTCGATACCGCTCGCTTCTATTATCAGCGTTTGCTGCCGCGTACCCGCGCGCATGCCGAGATGATCCGTGCCGGTGGAGAGTCGTTGATGGCCATGCAGGCTGAGGACTTCGGGCACGGTTTCGCCATTTGATCGTGGCTCGGGCCCGCATACCTGAATGATGCTTGGCGGACCGTTTCGAGGTCCGCCTTGTTTGTCTCTAGCGGTGGGGGCTGGCGTTTGTGCAAGTACCCCCTGCCAGGCAGAATAGGGCCTTGGTTTCGTCAAGGATGCGAACGCACCATGCCCCCCGGACATGACCCCGGTTCACAGAACCTCCCTCTCAACTTGATGCTGACGCTGGCGTCTTTGGTGATCATCGTTGGCGGTATGCAGGCCGGCGCCGACTTGCTGATTCCCATATTGCTGTCGCTGTTCATCGCCGTTATCTGCACATCGCCGGTGCACTGGCTGCATGAGCACGGCCTGGGAATGCGGTTGTCGGTGTTGGTCACGCTGCTGATACTCGGGGTATTGGTGACTCTGTTGGGCGCACTGCTTGGCAATAGTTTCACGACCTTCATGGACGCCTTGCCTAAGCTTCAAGAGCAGCTGCAAGAGCACTATATGACCGTGCTGCGATGGCTGGCGGGGCAGGGGATCTCCATCGACCCCCAGGGTGTCTCGCGGCTTCTCGATGCCTCCCAGGCGACCGATTGGGTCCCCGTTTTTCTGAGCAGTGTGGGTAACCTGCTCTCGCAAAGCGTTGTGATCATGCTGTTGGTGATCTTCATGTTGTTCGAGACATTGGAATTCCGCAACAAGGTCTCACAAGCCTTGCTCAATCCCGCGCCGAGCCTTCAGCGTTTCACCGAATTCAGTCGCAATCTCAAGCGCTACCTGGCCATCAAGACGGTGATCAGCTTGGTGACCGGCGTGCTGGTGTGGGGCTCTTGCATGATTATCGGTGTCGATTTCGCGCTGCTATGGGGGACCCTGGCGTTCTGTCTCAATTACATTCCCAATATCGGCTCGGCCTTGGCGGCCGTTCCTGCCGTGCTCTTGACCTTGGCGATGCCGGAAGGTGGCCCCTTCAAGGCGATGCTGCTGGCAAGTGCCTATCTGGCGATCAATTTTCTAATGGGCAATATCATCGAGCCACGGATCATGGGGCGCACGATGGGGCTTTCCACGCTGGTGGCATTCTTGTCGCTGGTGGTATGGGGATGGATCTTCGGGCCGGTGGGTATGTTGCTATCGGTGCCGTTGACCATGACGCTCAAGATTGCTCTGGATAGTCATCCCGAGACGCGTTGGTTAGCGAAATTGCTGAGCCCTTCCGAACGCGTGCGGCACCGTCGTGCCGAGGTCACCCCGGAGCCGCCTCCCGAGTAGCCTATGTCTCCGACAGTCCTTGTAACGACAATCGCCCCGCATGAGCGGGGCGATTGTCAGCGTGCTTCAAAAGCTTAACGCCGTGGTCTCAGGCGTTCTGATCGATGAACTGTGTCAGCTGTGACTTGGACTGCGCACCGACCAAGGAAGCCACCTTGGCGCCGGACTTGAACATCATCACGGTCGGAACGCCGCGGACACCTTGCTCGGCGGCGATTTCCGGTGCGTCGTCGACGTTGATGCTGACGACCTTGAGGCCACCGGCTTTCTCGTCGGCGACTTCATCGACCACGGGGGCCATCATCTTGCAAGGGCCGCACCACGGTGCCCAGAACTTGAGCAGTACGGGCTGTTCGGCGTTGACGACTTCCTGCTCGAAGTTAGCGGAGGTGACATCGACATTATTAGCCATTACGAATCTCTCCAGTATTCCATTGCGCTTTTGCGAGCGTAGATGAGGCGATGGTAGCCGCTGACCATGGCCCTGGCAAATGCCCCATCGGTATGGTGACAATAGCATCAGCCTATCATGTTGGCGCTTTTCCACGCACCACCACGGTGCGGTATTGCCAGGCTGTCGGCGCTCTTCTACTCTCGCACCATATGCTTTAAAGTAATCACAAATTTAAATTTTATGCCATAAAAGATTGCCAGGTCGGGAGGCATTACTCATGAAACTCCAGCAGCTGCGCTATATCTGGGAAGTTGCCCGGCACAACCTCAACGTCTCAGCCACCGCGCAGAGTCTGTTTACTTCTCAGCCGGGTATTTCCAAGCAGATACGCTTGCTGGAGGATGAGCTGGGGGTAGAGATCTTCGCGCGTAGCGGCAAGCATCTGACCCGTGTGACACCAGCCGGTGAGGCAATCATCGAGTTGGCCGGCAAAGTGTTACGCACCGTCGACAACATCAAGCACGTCTCGCAGGAGCACAGCGACGAGCGGCGCGGTAGCCTATCGATCGCCACGACCCATACCCAGGCGCGTTATGCCTTGCCGCCGGTCATTCATGAGTTTCGGCAGAAGTATCCCGATGTCGCCTTGCACATGCAGCAGGGCACGCCCAAGCAGATCGCCCAGATGGTCAGTGAAGGGCAGGCCGATTTCGCGATCTGCACCGAGTCGCTGGAGCTTTTTACCGACTTGGTGCTATTGCCATGCTATCGCTGGAACCGTTGCGTGCTGGTCCCTCAAGATCACCCCTTGGCGTCGGTCGAAACATTGACGCTCGAAGCCCTGGCCGAGTATCCGCTGGTGACTTACCTGTTCGGCTTTACCGGTCGCTCGCAGCTCGACGATGCCTTCAAAGCGCATGATCTGACGCCCAACGTGGTACTCACCGCCGCCGATGCCGATGTCATCAAGACCTACGTTCGCCTGGGGCTCGGCGTTGGGATTGTGGCGCATATGGCGGTCGACCCTGTCGTCGATCGCGACTTGGTGGCACTCGATGCCAGCCACCTGTTCGCCAGCTCGACAACCAAGATCGGCATTCGTCGTGGCACCTTCATGCGCGGCTTCATGTTCGACTTCGTCAATCGCTTTGCCCCCCACCTCGATCGAGACAGCATTGAAGCTGCGCTGGCGGCGGGACCACGTCACGAACAGGTTCTGTTCGAAGGAATCGAGCTGCCGGTGCGCTAAGAGCGGCCTGGCAATACGAGAATGCCGATGCCCCGTGGAGGCGGCATCGGCATGGCGCGCATTCGTGTCATCTATTCGATGGTGAAGCTCAGCGCCTAGTGCTGCCTCGTGCTGCTTAGTTTAGTGCTGAAGGTGCAGCCCGCATTCACGCTTGTCTTCCACCTTGGTCGGGTCGAAGTAATCGAAGTTGTTGGGCAGGTCATGCTTCTGCAGGTACTGATACATGTCCTTGGCGGTCCAGTGCAGCACGGGCGCGACCTTGATCAAGCCATCCTGATTGATCGATACCGGCTGCATCTGGGCACGTTCGGCGGTGTCCTCGGCGCGCAGTGCGGTGAGCCAGACACGCGGCGCGGCCTCGCGCAGCGCCCGCTGGAACGGCTCGAGCTTGACTTCCTCCGTGAACGCCGCGTGACGCGGATCGTCGATGGTCGGAAACTCGCCCTCGACGGCATCGCGATGCGCGCGTGAACGGCGGGGATGATAAATCGTCAAGTTGAGGTCCAGCTGTTGGCTGATCTCTTCGGCGAAGCGATAAGTGGCCTCGGTGTTGTAGCCGGAATCCATCCAGATCACGGGAATGTCCGGCTGGACCTGCGTGATCATATGCAGGATCACTGCCTCGAAAGGCCGAAAGTTGGTAGTGCAGATCGCCTTGCCATCGAGCGAGAGCGCCCAGCGAACCAGGGCCTCCGGGTCGTGACCAAGCTCGCGATTGATGGCATCGATATCGAGCGACATGATGAGCTCCTGTGGAAGGTGGCGTGAAGTCTGTCGACTTCAACGAATGGCCATACCCTAGCAAACCGCCGAAACGATCCCCCAATATCGATTGGTTCGAAGCTTATATGCCTTTAACGAAGGCAGTGATTGTCCTGTTAGAACCTAACTGCATGAACGTTGGCAGTCATCGCCCCAGCGAGTGAATCGCTGTGAGGGGCGTAATACGGGGCGGCTCGTCGTCCGGCCATTCGATGTGTGCCTCGATGGCATAGACATCGCGCAGACGCGCATGGGTCAGGACGTCGCCGGGAGTGCCGCTGGCGGCGACACGGCCTGCCTTGAGCATCCATACATGCTGGGCGAAACGCGCTGCCAGGCTCAGGTCATGAATGGCGATGACGATGATGATATGGCGCTGTGCAGCGAGGCGGGTCAGCCAGTCGAGCACCTGCAATTGATGATGAAGATCCAACGCGCTGGTCGGTTCGTCGAGCAGTAGCAGCGAAGGTTCGCGCGTCACGGCTTGGGCAATGGCGACGCGTTGTCGTTGCCCACCCGAGAGCTGGTTCAGTTCGCGCTCGGCCAGTGGCTCCAACTCCAGCGCCTGAAGCGTCGCCTGCACCTTGAGCAGTGCGCGTTCATGCGGTTCGTGAATGCAAGTACGGCGCGCCAGCAAGACGGCTTCGAACACACTGAGCACGGCACGTGAGCCGAGCTCTTGAGGTAAGTAATAAAGATATCGGGAACGTCGTTCGAGCGATAGCGTCATCAATTCCTGGTCATGCAACATGAGCGAGCCGTCGGCACGTTCGAGGCCGGCGATGGCCTTGAGCAGTGTCGATTTTCCCGCGCCGTTAGGGCCGACCAGAGCGGTGATCTCGCCGGGGCGTGCCTCGAGATCGGCGATGCTCTCGAGGACGGGCGTGCCACCCAATCGGCAATCGAGATGCTTGAGCGTTAGCGTCATCCCCACATCTCCTTGCGGCTGCGCAGGATCAACGAGACGAAAAACGGCAGCCCGATGAGTGCGGTGAGCAGGCCGATCGGAATCAGGATGCCGGGCACCAGGGTTTTTGAGAGGATCGAAGTGACGGACATGATCAGCGCCCCGCTGAGTGCGGACATGGGCAGAAAGACGCGCTGGTCCTCGCCTACCAGCAAGCGCGCGATATGCGGGCCCACCAGGCCGACAAAACCGATCGTTCCCACGAAGGCCACGGCGGTGGCGGCCAGCAGTGAGCAACACAGCAGAATACGCAGCCGCAAGCGCGCGACATCGATGCCCATGGCCTGGGCGTGAAGATCGCCAAGCCGCAGCGCGGTGAGCCGCCAGCCGGCATGGAGAAATACCGGCAGCGTCACGCAAAGCGCTAGTGTCGCCAGGCCGACTTTCCCCCAACTGGCCTTGCCGAGACTGCCCAGCGACCAGAACACCAGTTGCTGCAGGGCCTCGGCGGAGGCGACGTACTGCATCAAGCCGAGCATGGCGTTGAAGAAAAACATGATGGCGATGCCCATCAACACCAAGGTCTGCACGCTGACACCGCGCAGGCGGCTGACACCCCAGATGACCAGCGACGCGGCCAGGGCCAGCAAGAACGCGTTGCCGGTGACCAGTAACGTATCGGCGAAGGGTACGATGCCGACGCCGAGGGTGATGGCGAGCGCAGCGCCGACACTTGCCGCCGAGGAAATGCCCAGCGTGAACGGGTCGGCCAGGGGATTGTTGAGGATGGTCTGCATCTCGGCGCCAGCAAGTGCCAGGCTCACACCGACGACGATTGCCATCAGGGCCACCGGCAGACGAATGTTCCACACGATGACGCGCAGCGTGTCCGATGCTTCACTCGGCGCGACGAGTGTCATGAGCACATCGCGCAGTGGGTACTGGCTCGGGCCGATAGCGATGTCGACGATGACCATAGCGAATGTCAGCAAGGCAACACCGATGATGAGACGACGCTGGCGACGACGACGCGTGCGATACCGGGTGACGCTGTCGGTAGGAGAGAACTCAGGCATTGCGGTTGTCATTCGCTCAGGATACGCGATTCGTCGCGCTCATGGGCCCCAGCGGCGCCGAGTGCCTCCATCAGGCGCGAGATTTTGGCGAGTGTTTCTTGGTACTCGGCCTCCTCGTCTGAGTCGGCGACCAGGCCGCCGCCGCCCCACAGGTGGAGTTGACCGGCATCCGCCACGGCGGTGCGGATGGCGATGGAGGTGTCCATTCGCCCGCGCGTATCGACGTAGCCGATGCTCCCGCAATACACGCTGCGGCGACTGGGTTCGAGGTTGTCGATGAGTTGCATGGCGCGGACCTTGGGCGCGCCGGTGATCGAACCGCCGGGAAATGCTGCTCCCAGCAGATCAAGCGCATGCCGTGTCTCATCGAGCTCACCGGTCACCACGCTGACCAGGTGGTGGACGTTGGCGTAGCTCTCCAGGCCGCATAATTGGGGGACGCGGACGCTTCCCGGCTGACAGACGCGCCCCAGATCGTTGCGCAGCAAGTCGACGATCATCACGTTTTCGGCGTTATCCTTGAGGCTGTCGCTCAGCTCGCGGGCGTAGTGCTGATCTTGAGTAGAGGTGTTGCCGCGCGGCCGAGTGCCCTTGATGGGACGCGTTTCCACGCGTCCTTCGACGACTTCGAGGAAGCGTTCCGGCGACAACGATAGAATGCCCTTGTCGTCCCAGGCGAGATAGGCGCCATAAGGCGTCGGTGTTGCTTGGCGTAGCCGCCGATAGGCGTGCCATAAATCGCCTTGGTAGTGGGTGCTGAAACGCTGGGCCAGATTGATCTGGTAACAGTCGCCGCTGCGGATGTAATGCTGCACGGCACGGAAGCGCTCGCCGTAAGCGGCACGGTCGAGTTCACCTCGAAAGGGGGCAAGCAGCTTAAACGGCGGGGCTGGTGATGGCGTGGCTTGTAGCCATGCCAACACTTGGGCGCGGCGCGCCGGCGTAGCCACGAGCCAGGCTTGGCGGGTGTGATGATCGTGGATGAGGGCCCAGTCGTAGAGTCCGACACGGCTGTGGGGCAGCGTGACCGCCTCGCAAGCATGGCCTGAAACAGCCTCCAGGTGCCGCCCGAAATCGTAGCTCCAATAGCCGATCAAGCCGCCCAGAAATGGCAGCTCGCTCGTTACGTCGGGGGTAGGAAGACGCTCGAGAAAGGCACGCTGAGCGGCGAGCGGATCATCGGGCAGGTTCGCGACGTCACTAGTGACCAGGCCGTCTCGATCGACTTCCAGCCAGGCGATGGGGTCGCTGGCGAGGATGTCGTAACGTCCGCCGGGGGCCGTCGGGAAGCCGCTATCCAGCAGCACGGCGTCGGGTCGATGGCGCAGGCGCTCGAAGCGTGCCAGTGGATCGCCATGATAGGGCAGGGGCGTCAATTCGAGTGTCGGCATCGGTGCAGCTTCCTGTCGCGGGCGACTCATTTTAGGGAAGCTGGCCGGATTTGTCCGCCCATGAGCGTGTGCGGATAATGACGGCCATTCAACGCCCCAGAGGCGCGACACATAGAGGATGATGAATATGACAACGTCGCTGGACGAGGGCGAGTTGCGGCAAGGCACTCTGGCGCGCCCGGATCAGCAGTGCCATTGGCGTCGCCTCGAGCGTCGAGCAGGCGCGGGGAAGGTCGTCATGCTGCACGGTGCCGGAGTGGCGGCCGAGCTGACCTGGGGACCGATGGTGACGTATCTCGATGCCTGGCGGACGTTCCTGATGCCCGACTTGCGGGGCATGGGGGCGACGCGTGCGGCGGATGGCCGTGAGCGGCCTTTCTCGCTAGATGAAGTCGTCGACGATGTCGAAGTCTTGCTCGACGCCCAGGATATCGATCAATGCGATGTCATGGGCTATTCGTTTGGCGGGCTGGTAGCGATGCGGCTCAAGCAGCGCTTGGGTACCCGCATCGGACGTATGATGCTGCTCGAGCCGGCACTTCTGGAGCGCGAAGACCGCGCGACCATGGTGCGAGTGCGCGAGGGCTATGCCGAGGCGGCATGTGCCATGCGCGAGGCATCGACGCCGGAAGCAGGTATCGTCGCCTTTCTGGATTTGATTGCACCACATCGCTCGCGCAACCCACGGGCCGAGCGCATGATGATACGCCGCCTCGCGCACCGCCCACTGGGGTTCGCCAATGCGCTGGATTGCGTGACCGATGCCGTCCGGCATCTCGACCGCGATGCCTTGCTCGAGGCGCAACATGATGTGACGAGTGTCGTGGGAGGCAAAAGCCTCGCGGCCATGCAAGCCTATCACTCAACATTGGCGCAGCGACGGTCCGACTGGCGCTACATTGAACTGCCGGGCACTGACCATTCTCTGCCGTTTCAAAAACCCCGGCGGCTCGCCGGCCTGTTGCAAGAAGCATCTTCATTTAACAAGGGCGAAGATGGTTGATTGTCGACAACATGCTCACCGGTGAGTGCTGGTCATACGGCGAAAGGTGTAGTAGCGCCAGGCTTCAGGCAGTTGACCCTTTTGGGGTAGATTACTAAAGTAATACTTATTCTTTATTGTCGACAATTAAATGACGCTTCCTACTTTACCTCATAACGCCGATTCTCATGATGCTTGGCAATCGGCGACTGGTCATGACGACGCTCCCGAAGTGCGCACACTTGCCGAGCGCGTCTTTCACCAACTGCAAAGTGCCATCGTGCGAGGTGAACTGGCCCCCGGAGCCAAGATCACCGAGCCGGGGTTGGCCAAGACCTATGGCATCTCTCGCGGCCCGTTGCGCGAGGCGATGCGTCGTCTGGAAGCCCACCGCTTGATCGAGCGTATCCCGCATGTCGGTGCACGCGTAGTCAAGCTCTCCATGCGTGAGCTGCTGGAATTGTTCGATCTGCGCGAAGCCCTGGAGAGCATGGCGGCGCGTCTGGCAGCGCGACACATGACGGCGCCGGAAATCGCCGGACTGCGCGATGTGCTGGCAGTCCACGAGCGTCAGGAGGACCTGCAGCGCGACGAGGCCTATTTCCAGCGAGAGGGTGATCTGGATTTCCATTACTGCATCGTGCAGGGCAGCCACAATCGCATGCTGATGACCATGCTGTGTGACGACCTTTATTACCTAGTGCGCCTTTACCGCACGCAATTCAGTGCCAGCGGCGCCCGTCCGCAGCGTGCTTTCGTCGAGCATCATCGTATCGTCGACGCCATCGAGGCGGGCGACGAGGAATTGGCTGAACTCTTGATGCGTCGCCACGTCAGCGCGTCTCGCGAGAATGTCGCCAAGCATTATGCCGAGACACTCGATGAGGAGCAGGCGTCCCAACCCCGTTTCGAGGAGGATACGACGTCATGAGCCATCCCACACCGGGCGTCCGCTTCCGCGCCGCGCTCGACGCGCATCGTCCCTTGCCGATCGTCGGCACCATTAACGCGTATACGGCTCTCATGGCCGAAAAGGTCGGGCATCCGGCGATTTACCTCTCCGGGGGCGGCGTGGCCAATGCGTCCTTCGGCTTGCCCGATCTGGGCATGACCACGATGAACGATGTCGCCGAGGACGCACGGCGTATTACGGCGGCCTCAGAAACGCCGCTGCTGGTCGATATCGATACGGGGTGGGGCGGGGCGTTCAATATCGCGCGCACCATCAAGGAAATGCAGCGCGCTGGCGTGGCGGCGGTGCACCTGGAAGACCAAGTCGCGCAGAAGCGCTGTGGACACCGGCCCAACAAGGCCATCGTGTCGCAGCAAGAGATGGTGGACCGCATTAAGGCGGCAGCCGATGCGCGTCTGGATGACGATTTTTATTTGATTGCGCGTACCGATGCCTTCCAGAAGGAAGGCTTGGAAGCGGCCATCGAGCGCGCCAATGCCTGTCTCGAAGCTGGTGCCGATGCCATCTTCGCCGAGGCCGTGCATAGCCTCGAGGACTACCGTGCATTCTGCACGGGCGCCAATGCGCCGATTTTGGCCAATATCACCGAGTTCGGCGCCACGCCATTGTTCACTCAGCAGGAACTGCATGACGTGGGCTGCCGCATGGTGCTGTATCCGCTGTCGGCCTTCCGTGCCATGAATGCCGCGGCACTCGAGGTGTATCGCAGCATTCACGACAATGGGCATCAGCGCGATGTCCTCGACAAGATGCAGACGCGCGATGAGCTTTACGAGTTTCTCGATTACCACGCCTTCGAGCGCAAGCTGGATGCCTTGTTCGACGAGGACCAGTGAAACGGTAGGTGTGGCTGGCGCTATCAGCGTAAGGCAACAACGATAACGATCTGGCACAAGGAGGTTCGCCATGACGGATAAAACGCCCACTAGTACCGGCTTGCGCGGCATGAGCGCTGGCAGCACTGCGTTATGTACCGTTGGCCAGTCCGGCTCCGGGTTGACGTATCGTGGCTATGACATTCACGACCTCGCCGAGCACGCGCGCTTCGAGGAAGTCGCCTATTTGTTGTTCAAGGGCAAGTTACCTAACCAGAAGGAACTGGACGCCTACGTGGCCCGACTCAAGTCGCTGCGCGGCCTTCCCGCATCGCTGAAGGCGGTGCTCGAACAGATTCCCTCCGATGCCCATCCAATGGATGTAATGCGCACCGGTGCGTCGATGCTGGGCAATCTCGAGACGGAGGAGGGCTTCGCCGAGCAGCAGGATAAAAGTGACCGGATGCTGGCGGCGTTCCCCTCGATCATTAACTACTGGTATCGCTTCAGCCATGACGGCGTGCGCATCGATACCGAAACCGACGATGACTCGGTGGGTGGCCATTTCCTGCATTTGCTGCATGGCGAGCCCGCTTCTGAGCTGCATGCACGGGTGATGAACGTCTCGTTGATTCTTTACGCCGAGCATGAGTTCAATGCCTCAACCTTCACCGCCCGTGTATGCGCCTCGACGCTGTCGGATATTCATTCCTGCGTGACCGGCGCTATTGGCTCGCTACGTGGCCCATTGCATGGAGGAGCCAATGAAGCGGCGATGGCGATGATAGAGGACTGGCAAACACCTGAAGAGGCCGAGCGCGAGCTGCTGGGCATGCTCGAGCGCAAGGAAAAGATCATGGGCTTCGGGCACGCGATCTATCGCGAATCCGACCCGCGCAACGCCATCATCAAGCAGTGGTCAAAGCGTCTTGCGGACGATGTGGGCGACACGCGGCTCTACCCTGTCTCCGAGCGTGTCGAGGCAGTGATGTGGCGTGAGAAGAAGCTGTTCTGCAATGCAGACTTCTTCCACGCCAGTGCCTACCACCTCATGGGCATTCCCACCAAGCTGTTCACGCCGATCTTCGTGTGTTCACGGCTGACTGGCTGGTGCGCCCATGTGTTCGAGCAGCGCGAGAACAACCGCATCATCCGACCCAGTGCGGATTATGTAGGGCCCGAAAAGCAGGGATGGTTGCCGATCGAAAAGCGTCAATAATACTGGCTTCGAGCTTCGAGCTTCGAGCTTCGAGCTTCGAGCTTCGAGCTTCGAGCTTCGAGCTTCGAGCTTCGAGCCTGACTTCAAGGAATCAACATGAGTGCCAACGTCGAACAGAACCAGCGTCCCGACTACGATCCCGAGCTGCAGGCGATCGCCGATTACGTGCTGGAATATCGTGTCACCGGTCAGGAGGCACTGGAAACCGCGCGCTACTGCTTGATGGATACACTGGGATGCGGCTTGTTGGCACTGCGCTTTCCCGAGTGCACCAAGCATCTAGGGCCGTTGGTCGAGGGGACCGTTGTGCCCCACGGTGCGCGGGTGCCGGGCACCCAGCTGCGTCTTGACCCGGTCAAGGCGGCCTGGGATATCGGCGCCATCATTCGCTGGCTGGATTACAACGATACCTGGCTGGCGGCGGAGTGGGGGCATCCCTCGGACAATCTGGGGGGAATCCTGGCGATTGCCGATCATCTGTCGCAAAAGCGCGTGGCCGAAGGTGAGGCGCCGCTGACCGTGCGTGATGTACTCGAGGCGATGGTCATGGCCCATGAGATTCAGGGCGTGCTGGCGCTCGAGAACTCGTTCAACCGGGTAGGGCTCGATCACGTTGCCCTGGTCAAGGTCGCCTCGACTGCGGTGGTCGCCAAGTTGATGGGGGCGGATCGCGAACGGCTGCTTGCCGCGTTGTCGCATGCCTTCGTCGACGGCCAGAGCCTGCGCACTTATCGGCATGCACCTAACGCCGGGTCACGTAAGTCTTGGGCGGCGGGCGATGCAACTTCGCGTGGCGTGCGACTGGCGGATATCGCCATGCGTGGCGAAATGGGCATTCCTGGTGTGCTGAGCGCACCGCAATGGGGCTTCTATGATGTGCTGTTCACGAAGACCAACAAGGACCAGCAGCTCAAACCGGAAGATGATCGCCACTTCCGTATCAGTCAGGAGTACGGCTCCTATGTCATGGAAAACGTGCTGTTCAAGATCAGTTTTCCGGCTGAGTTCCATGCCCAAACCGCCTGCGAAGCAGCCGTAACGCTGCATCCACAGGTCAAGGGCCGCCTGGACGACATCGACAGGATCGTGATCACCACTCATGAGTCGGCGATTCGCATCATCTCCAAACAAGGGCATCTGGCCAATCCCGCTGACCGCGATCATTGCCTTCAGTACATGACGGCCGTTCCCTTGATCTTCGGTCAACTGGTCGCCGAGCATTACGAAGATGCCTTTCATGAGTCACACCCGATCATCGATCAATTGCGTGACAAAATGGAAGTGGTAGAGGACGCGCGCTATACCCGCGAGTATCTCGAGGCCGACAAGCGCTCCATCGCTAATGCGATTCAGGTGTTCTTCAAAGATGGCAGCAAGACCGAGCAAGTGGCTGTCGAATATCCCATCGGCCACCGTCGGCGCCGGGAAGAAGGTATGCCCCTTCTGGGAGAGAAGTTTAGCGCTAACCTTGCGACTCGCTTCCCGGCACGACACTGCGATGAGATTCTGGCGCTGTGCGCTGATCAGGCGCGCTTGGAAAGCACCCCTGTACACCGTTTCGTCGACCGTTTCGTAATCTGAGAAAAAACCCCTTGCGTTCGCGCCGTCAGGTCCGTAAAGTACGCATCCGCTGCCGGCGACGGACTTCGTGGCCAGCGGTGGAAGGGTAGCGCAAGTAGCTGACGTGCTTGAGAAATTCAAACCTTCGGGTGGCTTTCTCGCTTGACAGCGACGCCGGAATCGGTAAAATGCGCCGCACCTCGAAAGGCCCCTGATAACGCCGCGCTTCAAGGCGATGTCAGCGATTGTCACCCCGGCTAACGCCTTGACAATCACGGCACTTTCGGTAGAATACGCCTTCCTTGCGAGGCGCCCATCGGGCACACGCAAGCCGCTCCGCTCTTGTCATGTCGAGCCCGGAGCCGCTCTTTAACAATCGATCAGGTAATTCATGTGGGCGTTTGCTCAGGATAGGGGTGCCAGTCACGACCTATCAAGGCA
>NZ_JAJQJH010000020.1 GCF_029544075.1 Chromohalobacter canadensis
CTCTGGACTACGTGGCACCCCGAGCACACCCCGCATTAACGGCGTAGGGTGTGCAGAAACCAGGGGGTCATTACAGGCCAGCGTTGGGAGATGGCCTTGCGGCGGGTGTAGAAACGCACGGCGTCGGGGCCGTAGGCGTGCAGGTCGCCGAACAGCGAGTCCTTCCATCCATCGAAGCTATGGAAGGCGACCGGAACCGGCAGCGGGACATTGATGCCGACCATGCCGACCATGCCGACTTAGATAGCGTCGCCTTTGCGAAGCGTAAAAAGGCTATCCGGTAGTGGCCCATTCGAGCCGGAACGCAATGGAAGGGCTGGCTATACCTAGTCCTCGGTTTTAGCCATATATACCGCCTCTTGCCCATATGCCGATAAATCTGTCTTAAGCGGCTCACCTACATGCACAATTTTGAAGCCATGACGCAGCCAATACGATGACGCCCCTTGGATAGCGACCAAGGATATTCTTTGGTATCCCCTGTGCCGTGCGACATCTAGCACAGCGTCCAGCATGTGTTTTGCGGCACCAGCTTTACGGGCAGTGGGAGTTACCGCCATATCATGGATGCACAAACTATCCGCATCTGGTGGCACTGGATACTCAGCGCCATTTAAGTCAGGCACTTCGCCAAACACCCATGGCAGAGATACAACATAGCCCACTACCAGCTCACCCTGGACTGCCATGAAACAAAAATCAGGGGCAACAGAGAGCTTTGCGGAAAAGGAATCTACTGTTTCAAGAAGGCTCTCGCTGTAGCACTCCCGCTGTATGCGAGACACTTCCGGCAGGTCGGACGGTGACATTCTTCGGATTTTCACGTCAGGATACACCCTGTATTTTTTAAGTATAATGCTGCCCCCACTCTAGTGGGAGAAGTCCACATCGCTGTACTTGACCTTATTATGTATCGTTACCATCTCTTTCCATCCAAACATTTGCTTTTTCCTCAAAGTCAGGACGCTGTACGGGCACGATGCAGAAACGTTGGCCACTCGGTGCCTCCAGTATCGTGAAATGACGTACTTTCCCCACCTTCTTCGCGCCTAGTCGCTCAAGTCTTACCACTTCAGCTTCAATGTCATCAGCTTCTATATCTAGATGAACAC
Source organism: Chromohalobacter canadensis (assembly GCF_029544075.1). Taxonomy (GTDB): domain Bacteria; phylum Pseudomonadota; class Gammaproteobacteria; order Pseudomonadales; family Halomonadaceae; genus Chromohalobacter; species Chromohalobacter canadensis_A. Next base: position 1,113 of record NZ_JAJQJH010000020.1, read on the forward strand.
GACTGGGATGGCTTACTTTCTGAACAAGTATCTTCGGCTGTGATGGATCGACTTCGAGCTCTCGGTAGTTTTCATCCCCAGGCTCCATATTGCAGGCGAAAACTTTACAGCCCAGTGCAGCCCCCCAGAACGCAGCGTCACTAGCAAGGTCATCAGTTTCACAATCTATAACGAGCGTCTGCAGCCTGCTTTTATGCATATAACGGCTCCTGAAGATGTATAAAAAGCATTATATAGCGAGTTCGCATAAAAAGTTTAACGAGCATCCGCGCTCATGATTTTTATGCTCCGCACCAAACCTTTTATTCACAATGAATATGCGTTTTACCTAGCCATATAACACTAATAACCACGCCTGCCACTTTGCCCCAATGTGGGCCTCGCGCCGACATTCGCCCTCGCCCACTCGCCCCGCTACCTTCTACCTACGCTACCGCCAGGTGCAGCGTTGCATGCTCCACCGCTTCGCTATCGATGTACCTGAGCTTATTTGTGCTTCCTAAGAAGGCAAGCCCTTAATTTCGCAACCTAGCTTAATTTAACGTTGATTAACATACCGCTACACGAAAGACGTAGACACAAAAACGCCCGCGCCGATGTGAGCGGCGCGGGCGTGGAGTTCAGCCGTGGGGCGGTTCAGGAGGGGAAGCTGAACTGGGCGGTTTCCTGGTCGCTGCGCTTCCTACCGGCTGGTTTTCCGGCGGTCCATCGCCACGGCAATGTCCTCTTCGTGCTCTTCGCCCCAGCCGCAAAGCGGCTCCATGGCCCGCACCAGACTCGCCCCGAAGGGCGTCAGCGAGTAGTCGACGCGCAGCGGGATCTCTCCATAGTCGGTTCGCTGGACGATGCCGTCGGACTCGAGCTCCTTCAACTGCTGGATCAACATTTTGTCGCTCACGCCCCGGACGCTTCGCTTGAGCTCGCCGTAACGCGTCGGTCCCTTGTTTAAAAAGAACAGAATCAACGGCTTCCACTTCCCGGAGATCACGTGCAGCGTCGCATCCAGGCCGCAAATGAAACGTGGGATTTCTGAGTTTTCTTTCGCCATAACGGGTACTTACCAAAAGGTGCATACTTGAACATTTGTAAGCGGTTTATATATCGTGAAGGCGAATCAAGTCAACACACACGGAGACCCAACCATGAGTCGGCTAAACGGTAAAATCGCACTAATCACAGGCGGAGCCAGCGGCATCGGCCAGGCCTCGGCCCAACGCCTCATCGACGAAGGCGCTTTCGTCTTCATTGTCGGACGGCGCCAGGACGTCCTCGACAACGCGGCTGAGGCACTGGGATCCAACGCCCGGAGCATCCAGGCGGATGTGACAAAGCCGGAGGATCTCGACCGCGTCTTCGACACGATCCAGAAAGAAAAAGGGCACCTGGACGTATTGGTGGCCAACGCGGGCGTTGGCGAATTCGCTAGCCTGGGACAGATCACCGAGGCGCACTACGACTACATCTTCGACATCAACGTCAAAGGCACCCTCTTCACCGTCCAGAAGGCCCTGCCCCTGATGACGAACGGCGGCTCCATCATCCTCACCGGGTCCACGGTGGGCAGCATGGGCACCCCGGCGATGAGCATCTACAGCGCCTCCAAGGCGGCCGTCCGAAACCTGGTGCGCAGTTGGGCCCATGATCTCAGGGGCACCGGCATTCGCGTGAACGTCATGTCTCCTGGCCCGACCAAAACAGACAAGCTGATGGAACTGCTCCCATCCGAAGCCCTGAGCGAGATGAACCGGACCGTACCGCTTGAGCGTCTGGGCGATCCCAAGGAAACCGCAGGCGCGGTGGCGTTCCTGGCGTCCGACGACAGCAGCTTCATGACGGGGAGTGAGGTGTTCGTTGACGGGGGCTACGCGCAGGTTTAGATGGCTGTCCCACTATTCCCTCGATGGGAGGAAAGAACATGAAGGCTGCATATTATGATGTTCCAGGCGGACCGGAGGTCCTGAGCTACACAGAAGTCGAGGCTCCGGTTTGTCCCGAGGATGGAGTGCTCCTCCGGGTGGAGGCAATCTCGATCGAGGGGGGCGATCTCATCAATCGGGCGACGGCGGCGCCTCAGGCAGCAGGCCACGTTCCCGGCTATGCGGCTTCGGGCGAGATCATCGAGGTTGGCACGAAGGTTCACGACCGCTTCATCGGGCAAAAGGTGACGTCATTCGACATGGGCGGGTCCCATGCCGAATTGCGCGCCGTGAAGACCACGCGGACATGGATCGTGCCGGACGGGTTGCAGATGGCGGCTGCGGCCGCCCTGCCCATCTCGTTCGGAACCGCCCATCACAGCCTGTTCGCGCGCGGAAACCTGGTCGACGGCGAGACCCTGCTCGTGCAGGGCGGAGCGGGCAGCGTCGGGGTCGCGGCAATCCAACTGGCACATCGCGCCGGCTCGAAGGTGTTGGCAACCGTCTCGGGCGCGGATCGCGTCGCGCGACTGCGAGCTTATGGGCTGGACGCCGCGATCGACCACCGCTCAGAGGATGTGACAGCGGCCGTCATGCGGCTGACCGACGGCCGCGGCATGGATCTGGTCGTCGATCCCGTCGGGTCCACGCTCGCGGGATCGCTTGCCGCACTCCGGCCCGAGGGCCGTCTGGTCTTCGTCGGCAATGCAGGGCGCGCGTCGCTGGACCTGGACCTCTGGCCCGCCTTGCAGGCCAACCAGACGCTTCTGGGTGTGTTCATGGGCAGCCAGCTCGAAAAACCCGAAGTCCACAGGACGGTCGACGACATGTTGCGCCTGGCCGCCACCGGTGAGCTGGAGATTCCCATAGATCGACGGTTTTCGCTTTGCGAGGTCGCGGCGGCACATGCCTATGCCGAGGAAAATTCCATTCTGGGCCGGGTCGTCCTTGTCCCTTGACCTGCGAGACCCGGCCGATGTCTCGTAAAGGCTGCACACCGGATAACGCAGCCTGCGAAGGCTTCTTTGGTCGGCTTAAGGCCGAACTTTTCTACCACAGGAATTGGCAACACACGTCGCTCGAGCAGTTCATGGAGGAAGTGGATTCCTACATACGGTGGTATAACGAGAAACGGATTAAAATCTCGCTAGGTGGCCTGAGTCCTCTCGAATACCGAAAGGACCTAGGGATCGCAGCATGAAGGAGTCCAAGAAAAGCGCCGCCCCCCCCTTTACGGACTTATAGCTCCGGCGTCGACGACCCTCCGGGGCCCGGATGAACAAGCAAGGAAGGAACGTTTGTGGCCCCAGCCGGGCCGTGGAGCAGTTCGAACATCAGGAGCAATGCTCTAGCCCTCCAATGCACGCTGCTCTCGTCGCCAGGTGGCCGGCGACGAATTCGTCATCGGCAGAAGGCCTCTCTGCAGCCCATGGCTCTGAGCGCGCTGGCATGCGCACACCCATGCGCATAGGCTATCTTTACGTGATTACTGTTCCCGGAGGCTGTCATGGGCAAGCTCTACAACACAGCCGCACCAAAAAAAGCCGCGAATCTTTCAGTTAACAGCGACTTGCTGAATAAGACCCGCGCTCTGAACATCAACCTCTCGGCCACCCTGGAGCGGGCATTGCAAGAGGAACTGGCAAAGCGCGCAGCTGAGCAATGGGTTGAAGAAAACCGGTCAGCGATCGAATCGCTACAACGAATTCGTCGAGCAGCATGGCTGTTTCGGAGACGAATTTCGGGAGTTTTGATGGCTCAGTTCGACGTTTATCCGAACCCCAGCCGAACCAGCAAGACATATTACCCTTACTTGGTGGATGTTCAAAGCCCTCTACTTAGAGAGCTCGCAACGCGTATCGTCATCCCTCTGGGTTAACGCTCCGCCTTTGGCGGGCAGGCCATGCAGGGCCTCATACCGGAAATTACCTTCGCCGATCAGGAATTATTGTTGCTGACCCCGCAAATTTCCTCAGTACCTGAAAAACACCTCAAGAGCCCGATTGGCTCCCTGGCTCATGCCAGAGAACCGATTGTTAAAGCTCTGGATCTCGCTATTACTGGTATTGAATGCCCGCAGCATGCGCGGCTTTGTAATGGAGGCGAAGCCGCAATGAAAAAGCCGTCGCTATGCCTGCGTATTGTTCAGCATTTTCTGCAGTCCACTTGGATACTTTATTTTCCAAATCTCCAAAAATCATAACATGCCTTAATCTGAAATGAGGGTCTGACGAGGCCTTCTCCAGTCTCTGAGCAAGCAACTCTGCGCAATTGGCTCGATCCTCATGGATGAGCAAGTCGGATTCCATTGCTTCTCCTAACACAAAGCAAATGTTGAGGAATGGAGCAATTTTCTGTCCCTTATAATAAGCTTTCGTCCTAATCTCACCGAGCTGCTCCATTATGTGAGGTAACTGACATACTCGATTCACAAAGGCTTGGTCATTATATTGTGCCTTCAGTTCAGCTTGAATTTTTGCAAAGAACATCCTCAACTTTATTTCTTCAAACATAATCTCGACTCCTTCCGACTGGCATGTCTAACGTGCGCCATAAGCAGTCGAGTGAAACGAGGTCCGGCGCACGGAGTGCATGAACTGAATGGCCTGGTTAAGCCTCGTCACTGCAAAACCTTACGCATGAGTGCGTTTGGAACGACTACCCCCCGCAACTCGGGCGCCCGCCGCTCAATTATACAGAACCCGAATTTTTCAAAGAAAGGCTGTGCCGTTCGACTGACGTCGGATGTCAGTTCTGTTAAACCAACCGAGACTGCCTCACTGTGAAGAGTCGACATCAATAACCTTCCAATTCCCTGACTTGGGTGAAATCCCGAGACGAAAAAATGATCAATATAGCCGGAAGGTTGCACATCGGCATACCCAACAACCTTTTCGTCAATCTCTACGACAAATGGCTTGATATCACGCATTTTCCGTGCCCAAAGCTCCTGATCCAAGCTTGCCGGCGCCCAAGCATTAATCTGCTCCGGTGTGTAGTCACGGCTTGCAACAAGGTGAATCGCCGAGTGAAAGATTTCGAAAAGCTCACGCTCTTCGCCAATACGAAAGCGACGGATATGCACTATTGCTCCTGTGAGGCTTAACGACAATGCCTAGCCGTACCGGAACCGCGAAGCGGTGAAGGCGTGGACTTCCCCCAAAAAAGTGGACACGCGCCATCAGTGCAAATCCTCAAATTCCAGCGGCGTCCTGTAACCAAGGCTGCTGTGGAGCCGTTGGGTGTTATAAAAGCCTTCAATATAGCGATTTATATGCTTCCGTAATTGCCGCATCGTCACGAAACTGGTGGCGTGCAGCAATTCTCCCTTCAACGTCTTGAAGAAGGACTCAACCTCGGCGTTGTCCGTGCATTGGCCCGGGCGGTTCATGCTGTGACGTACCCGATGCTGTTTTAGCAATCGTTGCGTCTTTTGGGCCCGGTATTCGATACCTCGATCCGTGTGAAGCAATAATCCAGCAGCGGGACGCCGCAATTCGAAAGCCTCTCGCAGGGTCGCTCTGGAGAAATCCGCACTCAGTTTCTCACCCAATCGCCAGCTCAGCACTCGACGCGAGAACAGATCCAGCACCACCGCCAGGAAGACGTATTTCGAACCCAGCTTGATGTAGGTGACGTCGCTGCTCCACTGCTGATCGACAGCGTCCGGTGCGGAGGCTTCCAAACGGTGATTGGGCAGCGCTTTCAGCTCATGACGTCGCCTCGCCAAGCGCCGGTAGACACGGGAAACACGCGCCCTCATTCCCCATTGCTGCATCACCTTCGCAACCCGGTTTTCACCTACCGTGACGCCCTCACGGCGCAACGCTTGATAAACCCGTGGACTGCCATATCGTCCCCCGCTGTCATCGTAGATCTTGCGGATCTGGGACAACAGCACAGCCTGCTCGGACATTCGTTTGCTTGGCTTTCGGTTGACCCAAGCGTAGTAGCCGGAGCGTGAAATGCTCAGGTGCTGGCAAAGCGACTTTACGCTGTATCGTTGCCGGTGTTTCCAGACGAACCGGAACGCTTCCGTCGTTCCTCGGCCTGAAAACGTTGAAACTTTTTTAGGACGTCGTTTTCCTCCTCAAGCTCCGCAATCCGGCGTTTGAGGCGGGTGACTTCATCCTGCTCCCTGACCTTTTCCTTGGCCTCGGCAGGCGCTTTCTTGACCCGTTTCATGGCAAATTTTCCCTCTCGGTACTCCTTTCGCCAGCGTGACAGCATGAACGGGTGAATATCCAGCGCTTCCGCGACCCCTTGGACGCTTCGGTGAGCCTGATGGCTCCATTCGACCGCCTTCACCTTGAACTCAGTGCTGTAACGTTGCGTTTTCTTCCCCGTGATGATTGCGGGCATCGGTTTTCTCCTCCGTGGGAGTTATCGATGCGTGTCCACTAAATCGGGGGACGTCCAGAACGAATTTAATTGCCTTGTTAGGCATTCGACACCGTGGCAGATGCCACGTACGCAAGTCCGATCATACCGAAAATGAAACAAACAAAGCCGGTGGCCGCCAGGATCCAGATTAGCCACTCACACCAGCCTGGGTCATTTGGAGCACCCTGCCGTTTGCCATAAATTTTTTGTCGCCACCTTTCACCGAAGGCGTAATCTCTGCCGATGATTGCGACGAGCGATGAGGCGAGACTCAGGATTGAAATAAAAAGGCCCCACCACGATGCTTGCAGAATAGGAATGAGAGCCGCCGATAGCAATTCACGTGAAGAACCACTGAAGAAGCCTATAGATACAGTCAATGAGCCGCCGGCAAGAATGAAAATTGCGCGCACCAAGGAATCAGCACGGCCCCGAACGTCGGCTTGATGTGCGTTAAACTGTTCATTCTCATCTGCCATAGTTTTTACTGCCTAACGCCGCCAACACGCGCAGCTTTGAAGTGAAGGCGAAGCCGCAACGAAAAAGCTGTCGCTGTGCTTGGCATTGTTAGCCAGCGGAGGCTGGAAGAACGTCATAGGTTGCATAGTTGTAATCGTCAGAACCATTAAACTGGTAATACTCTTTAACCGTACGTATTTCAATCATGACCGTCACATGCCGCCCCACATCTGCGAGTTCCAAATGCCAAGTCCATGTGTCACTAGGAGACCAATCCTTTCGAACAATGAAAGATTGTCCACTTCGCTGGACTGAAAAGCGGTACTCCAGCTGCGAGTTTGTGGGTGAATGTCCGATAGCACGAATGGTTACGCTTTGACCAGAATGGATTGTGCCGCACCTGAGATTTGACCAGTCGCCTCCAGTGCCCTTTCCCCACGAGTTCTGGTTTAAATTACCTAGAGAATCATACGTCGCTGTGAGCCACGAATAGCCTGCCAGTCGCATCTGCTCGATTGGGGCAATATTCAGTCCTTGCCTCCATTTCCAAAGCCCTGCCACTTTCTCAGGGGATAAGGCAATCACATAGTTATCTGTCATACGTGCGACGTCAGCCAAAATGCCTCGGGCCTTCTCACGATGCGATGCGTTGGTAAGATCAGCAGCTAACCCAATTAGGAAGTGTGTCAAATTGTACTGTCGAGACTCAGCAATTTGCGCCATAACACTTCGGCGAAAACTTGAACCTTGATCGAAGTCACCGGAGCTTTTTATCTGTACCCCCAATTGACCAGAGATATCCGATGCGCGGTACTGCCAAACTGAGTCTACACCGCCGTCTCGTAGGCCTTGCGTGAGATCACCCGAGCCGGTGATACCGAATCGGGGGGCGTGGTGGAAAAGGAAGTCGTTTGTTGCACCTACAAGGTCATCATGTGGCACGTTACAGAGGAGTGCCGTTTCATCACGTGCAAGCTCGTAAAGTTGTAGCACTTCTAAAATAGGTTCAATTTTATTCACTGCCCGTGTACCCGCTATGTGATTTGGCTAACGCCGCGCACACCGGTGCGAGCTTGCGAGCATCCGGCAGCCGAAGGCTGCGTAGTGCTGCGCTTGGTTAAACGTCACTTGGCACCACCGTAGATTGATGGTGAAGCATTTGCCACCTATTCTCGCATTTCACCCAAACCGAACTCCTGTGCGAGTTATGACCTGGAATACTGGCACGGTATTTCACTAGCGCCGCCCTCTCGCCAAGCATGTGGACCGAAAAATCGCTAAGCTCATAGGCTGGAACTGGGCCATCAGCCTTCAGAACATCCGCCTTGGTAATAACTTTTCCCGAGCTACCAAACTCCTCAAAATCTTCGGCAAGGAGTTCTTTAATGCGCTCACGATCATCTCTCGCCGAAGGGTTCACCAGCTCCATTTCAAAGTCAATTAAAGTTTGAGCTACGTCCATTTCAAAGACCGTTTAACGACTCAATAACCGGCGAGCGGTAGCGAGTCCGGCGCATGTTTTTAATGCGCGCAGTTCATTGACTTGTTATCCCCGCCTTTTCGAGCATTTGCGTCACTTGCTTTGCTGAATTTTCATGCTCACCGCAATACTCAACGACACTAAGTCCCACTATATCAAGCCGCTCGTTAATAACAGATATACATTTACTGATTTCTTCACGTGTCGGTCCACCATCAGTAGGCATTAGAGCGTCCGAAAAGTCATCGGGATCTATAACATCAACATCAATATGTATGTAAACTTTACTAAACCCATGTTGTAAAACCAAATCAGCCAGGCAAACATCGACCTCGCAATCCGATATGTTTGATTTTTCAATATACTGTTTCTCACTTAAATCTAGGTCTCGAACCCCAGCGAGAAATACTTGACGAGAATCAAGGGGTCTTTCGATATGTTTACAAAACTCCTCCGGCCCCTCTCCAAGTAAAGTCCGTAATATCATTCCATGAAAATGGCCGCTTGGAGAGGAAGCCGGCGTATTTAGATCACCGTGAGCATCAAACCAAACAACTGCCAGATCACCCTCATAGCGACTATTTAGATAGGATACCGGAGCAGCGTCTATTCCGCATGAGCCGCCAACCGTTAAGACTCGTTGTGGTGATTTTTCCCGAATTAAATTCAAATTTCTTACAAACTTCTTAGCTATAAAATCCAGAGCAAAGATGTTATCTTTTATTTCTAGTTTTTGAACATCTGTCGTACCGAAATTCTTATACATTTTGCAATTGAACAATTCTTGAGCAAGCCTCTTCGAACCTTTCTCTAAAATCGTGCTTTCACACCCTTGCCACTCTGGATTGAGACATAGCAAAGCATCTTTCATACTGGCTCCTTATTTAAGGGATAACAGGTATTAGATAGCGCGCTCGTATAACAACTTGAACGAGCGCGCGCGTTCAAGATTCTTATACTGCACAGCCATCCCATTGATTTCCCAGCACTATTCACCCGATCTCACGATATAGTACCAATAACAGCGCATGCCACCTTTGCCACCCTGAGAGCCTCGGGCCGACTTCCGCCCTTGCCCCCTCGACCGGATACCGCTTCCCCACGCTACCGCCAGGGCGAGGAACTACAACCCTCACCGCCTCGGCCATTATTTATGCCATCAAGCCCTTAAGTATCTCTAACCTATCGCGATTCAACGCCGATTAACATAGCGCTACACGAAAGGCGTACACACAAAAACGCCCGCGCCGGTGTGGGCGGCGCGGGCGTGGGGTTCAGCCGTGGGGGTGGTTCAGGAGGGGAAGCTGAACTGGGCGGTTTCCTGGGCGGAGCGCTTCGGCCAGCGTTGGGAGATGGCCTTGCGGCGGGTGTAGAAGCGCACGGCGTCGGGGCCGTAGGCGTGCAGGTCGCCGAACAGCGAGTCCTTCCATCCACCGAAGCTGTGGAAGGCGACCGGCACCGGCAGCGGGACGTTGATACCGACCATGCCGACTTCGATGGCGTCGGCGAAGCGGCGCCCGGCCTCGCCGTCACGGGTGAACACGCAGGTGCCGTTGCCGTACTGGTGGGCGTTGATCAGGGCGATGGCCGCCTCGAAGGTCTCTACGCGCACCACGCACAGCACCGGGCCGAAGATCTCGTCGCGGTAGATGCTCATCTCCGGCGTGACGCGGTCGAACAGCGTGGCGCCGAGGAAGTAGCCGGGCGAGCCTTCCACCAGCGGGTGCTCGCGGCCGTCGACCACCAGCTCGGCGCCGGCGCGCTCGCCCTGCCCGATGTAGTCGGCGACCTTGTCGCGCTGACCTTCGTTGATCAGCGCGCCCATGTCGAGACCGCGCTCGGTGCCCGGGCCGATCTTGAGCTCGCGAGCCTGGGCGGCGAGACGCTCGACCAGGGCGTCGGCGGTGGCGTCACCCACGCACACGGCCACGGAGATCGCCATGCAGCGCTCGCCGGCACTGCCGTACGCGGCGCCGATCAGGGTGCTCGCGGCGTTGTCGAGATCGGCGTCCGGCAGCACCACGGCGTGGTTCTTGGCGCCGCCGAGGGCCTGCACGCGCTTGCCCTGCTGGGTGCCGCCCTCGTAGATCTTGCGGGCCACGGGGGTGGAGCCGACAAACGACAGTGCGCGCACTTCGGGCGCTTCGATCAATGCGTCGACGGCCTCGCGGTCGCCGTGGACGACGCTGAACAGGCCCTTGGGCAACCCGGCTTCGTCGAGCAGTTCGGCCATCTTCACGGCGGCCGAGGGCGTCTGCTCGGAGGGCTTGAGGATGAAGGCGTTGCCGCAGGCCAGCGCCATGGGATACATCCACAGCGGCACCATGGCCGGGAAGTTGAACGGCGTGATGCCGGCGACGACGCCCAGCGGCTGATGGTTGGACCAGGTATCGATGCCCGGCCCGGCATTGTGGGAGTACTCGCCCTTGAGGAGTTCCGGCACGCCGCAGGCATACTCGACGTTCTCGATGCCGCGCTTGAGTTCGCCCATGGCGTCCTCGAGCACCTTGCCGTGTTCCTCGCTGACCAGCGCGCAGATCTCGTCGGCGTCACGCTCGAGCAGGGTCTTGAAGCGGTACATCACCTGGGCACGCTTGGCCGGCGGCATGTCGCGCCAGGCGGGCTGGGCTTCACGGGCGGCGTCGATGGCGCGTTGCACGGTGGCGGTATCGGCCATCGCCAGGCGGCGAACCGGCGCGGCGGTGGCCGGGTTGAGCACGTCGATGGTGCGCTCGCTTGTCAGTCGCTCGCCAGCGATCCGGTGGTATACGTCTGTCATAACATCTCTTCTCTATCGAATATGGGCGTCATGTCGGGATACGGGCCGTCTTAAAATTCCCGGCCGAGCAGAGCCTCATCGAACGGATAACGCGAAAGCTTTTCGATGCCGGTGTCGGTCACCAGCACTTCCTCTTCGAGCTTGACGCCGTCGGCGCCGCCGACCTCGCCGATGTAGCTTTCCACCGAGACCACCATGCCGGGTTCGAGGATGCCGTCCTTGGAGAAGCGGTCGAAGTCCATGTGGTGGGCGACCAGCGGGGTCTCGCCGTGCATGCCGACGCCATGGATGATCGAGGGGTAGCGACGGTCGAGAAAGCGCTCGGGAATCTTCCAGGCGTTTTCGGCGATCTCGCGGTAGCTCATGCCCGGCTTGAGGATGCCCATGTTGTGGTGCACCTGGTCATAGGCCATCCGGTAGAGGCCCTGCTGATAGGCGGTGGGCTTGCCGGGGCCGACATGGAAGGTGCGCGAGAAATCGGAGTAGTAGCCGTGGCAGCCGATGGTGTCGGTATCCAGCGCGACCAGCTCGCCGGGGCGGATCACCCGGTTGCTGGCTTCGTTGAACCAAGGGTTGGTGCGCGGGCCGGAGGACAACAGCCGCGTCTCGATGAACTCGCCGCCTTGGCGGATGACGTCGCCGTACATGATGGCGAACAGCTCGTTCTCGGTGACGCCGGGCTTGATGGCAGCTTCCACGGCGGCCACGGCGGCCTCGCTGCCGGCCATCGACTGGGCCAGACAGGCGATTTCTTCGGGCGTCTTGATGCGCCGGCAATGCAGGGTGTCCTGCATGCAGTCATAGACATCCAGCCCCTGGGCTTCCAGCGAGCGGGCCAGGTTCATTGTGCAGCGGTCCATGCCGATCTTTTTGTTGCCCTTGCCGTGCTCTTCCATCAGCTCGGCGATCTCGATGCCAAACGGGTCGGAGGACATGTTGTCGCGCTGATTGACGGCGGACCACACCACCTTGGAGGTGCGCGCTTCGTCGATGGTCTCGAGCCAGGTGGAGACGTGCGCGCTGCCCGGGTATTCGAACAGGATCACCGGGCCTTCCAGCGGCACGTAGATGTAACGCGTGGAGTTGCGCAGGAAATAGCCGAACATGTTGCGCGAGCCGGTGGCGTAGCGCTGGTTGTAGGGGTCGAACAGTACTAGTGCCGCGTAGCCTTGCTCGGCCATCATCGCGCGTAGACGTTTGAGGCGCCCGCCGCGCAGTTGCACCGGGTCGAAGGCAGTGGGAATGCTGTCGCCGTTGGCCATGGGGGCGGAGGGCACGACCGGTATGGCGTTGGGTTCGTTGTCGGTCAGGTTTTCGAAGTCGACGATGCTCATGATCAAGCTCTCTGTAGCTATTCGTTATGGGGCAAGTTCGCCGTCGCGGGGCGCGTATCCGCGACGGCGAGCGTAGGCCGGTATCGGTGGCGCCTGGTCGTTCGGTCTCGTCAGTCGGCCAGGCTGTCGCTGCGCTGCATGCCCTCTTCCAGCAGACGCTCGTGTACCGGTGCCATGCGCCCGAAGATGCGCTTGGCGCGCTCGGGGCGGCCGATGAAGCCCGGCTCCTTGGCGTAGGCGAAGATCACGGTGTGGCGCTCGCGGTCGCCTTCCACCGGGGTCACGCGGTGCAGCGAGTAGCGGCCGAAGAAGATCTGCAGGTCCCCCGGCTGGAGATCCAGCGACTTGATCTGCGAGCGGTCGCCGTCGATGACCTTTCCCACCCCTTCGAAGTTCTCGCCCTCGGGGCTGCGGATGCCCGGCGCGTACTCGAACCGGCCGCCGCCGTGGGACTGGCGCGTCATCATGGTGACGATGAATTCGTTGGTGTCGTAATGCCACGGATGCTGGCAGCCCTCGCGCAGCACGTTGACGACCAGGTCGGCCAGTGGATCGGCGTACTGGTGGATCTCCTCCATGCCCACCACGCTGGCGATGAAGCGCTGGAAGCCGGGATCGGAGTAGACCTGGCGAATGATGGTGTCGGCGTCGATGCGATCCCCGGCGACAAAGCCGTTGGTGCGGTCGCCGAAGCGGTTCTTGGGATGCGAGGCCGGCAGGCTGGGGTCGCCGTCGCTATTGTAGGGATTGGTCTCGGTCTGGTTGTAATGCGCTTCCGGCGAGAGTCGCTCGGTTTCGCGTTCCAGCCGTGTCAGGGCCTCGTCGGGCACAAAGCCCTTGAGTACCACACAACCGTCCTGACCGAGCTGGGCACGGCACTCTTCGACGAGGGCCCGGCCGCGCTCGCCGTCCAACTGGTCGATGGGGTAACGCTCGAGATCGATCAGACCTTGGAGTGCGTTGTCGTCTGCCTGCGTGGCGTTGGCTGGCATGCGGATCTGCTCCTGACTTTTTCCAAAAACGTTTCCAATAACGTATGGACAGGGTAGAGAGGCAGGTTCAATAATAGAAATGAATGGTTAAGATCAAAAAGATTGCAAAGGCTCATAGATCATGGATACCGACCTGCTCCGCGCCTTCGTCACCGTCGCCGAGTGCGAGGGCTTCAGCGCCGCCGGCAAGGTGCTGCATCGCACGCAGTCGGCCGTCAGCCTGCAGATCAAGCGGCTCGAGGATCAGATGGGCGAGTCACTGTTCGAGCGCACCAGCCGCAGCGTGGTACTGACCCCACCAGGCGGGCGCTTGCTGCCCTACGCCCGGCACATACTCAAGCTTCAGGACGAGGCACGCCGGGTGATGGGGGTGGACCGCCAGGGCGAACTGATCCGCCTGGGTACCTCTGAGGAACAGGCGAGCACCTACCTGCCCGAGTTGCTGCCGCGCTTCGCTGCCCGCTTTCCCGAGGTGCGCCTCGAAGTGAGCTGCAGTATCAGCGGTTCGTTGGTGCATGACTTCCAGGAGGGGCTTCTGGATGTCGCGCTGGTGGTGCGCCATGGCCCCACGCAGACCGGTCGCCTGCTGGGCCGCGAACCTATGGTGTGGGTGGTGGCCGAGGACCGCGCCATCGACGACTGGGAGATTCTGCCCCTGGCGCTGAACCCAGAGGGCTGCACCTTCCGCGCCCATGCATTCGCGGCCCTGGGCCCCACCGAGCAGCGTTGGGACGTGCGCTATTCCAGCCAGTCACCCACCGGCATCAACCTGCCGGTACAAGCCGGGCTGGCCGCCACGGTCAAGACCCCGCGCAGCGTCCCCGAGGGCTGTCGCATCGTCGGCGAGGAAGAAGGCCTGCCGCCGCTCGGGCACGTTGAGATCGAAATGCATCGCACGCCCGGCCACTCCAGCGACGCCTTCGTCGCCTTCTGCGACGAGCTGGAGCACATCGTCACCGCGACCGACTCGCTGGAGTCGCTGGAATACGTGGCCGCAGAAGGCTAAACGCAACACGGCGCCCCGAGGGGCGCCGTTGGCGTTTGCAGGCGACGCGTTCGCGATGCGTCGCCGTCAGTGCTTCTAGGAGCGCTCGGGCACCGGGGTCGAAGCGCGCGCCGCCCGGCGAGTCGCCAGACTCACGCCCACGTAGCAGGCGGCCGAGGCCAGGCAGCCATAGAGCGGCCCTTGCACCCACCCGAGATCGGTACCCAGCAGCAGATAGGCACTCACGCCGAATCCTGCCGCGATGGAAGTGAATGCCCCCAGCGCATTGCCCTGCCAGAACGTTGAGCACAGCGACACCCCGAACAGCGAGGCCATGAGGGTGCCGTTGCCGAGAATGCCCAGCCACAGGATCATCACCGGCGGCAAGTAGGCCATGCCCACGAAGGCACCGATCCCCACGGCCAGTACCATGAGCCGGTTGAAGGTCATGGTGGTGGTGAACCCTTCCTGCTTGCCCAGCGCCGAGCGAAGGTCGTAGGAGAGCGCCGTGGAGACGGTGTGCATCAGCGAGTTGGCCGTGGATTTCATGGCGAACAGGATGAACAGCGTCATCACGCTGGACATCAACGGACCGACGCCGTGCTCCAGAAAGGTGGGCATGGCCATGTCCGGCGATTCAAGCGACGGGAAGTAGGCCTTGGCATAGAGCCCGGCCATGGGCGTGAAATTGAGCGCCAGGCCGAGTACGGCCACCCAGATACCGACGCGTGCCATGCTGACGCCTTGCTTGATCGCCAGGAAGCGCACCGACATGAAGGGCAAGGCCGCCGCCCACAGGAAGGCATAGGGCAACAGCAGGAAGGCGGATGCCGTGCTGTCGCCATAGGGCGCCCCCGTGGTGGGATTGGCTAGCTCCGGATCCTGGGCATCCAATCGACTGATCAGTTCCCCTAGCCCGACCTGGACGAAGACCACATAGGCGATCACGCAGGAACCCAGCACCATGCCCAACACCATGAGGGCATCGGTCCATGCCACGGCCCGCAAACCGCCGAACATGGTATAGCCGATCACCAGCAAGGTAATCAGCAAGGCGCCAGTGGTGGTGGAAACGCCCAGCCAGCTCGATACCAGCAGGCCGATCGCCTTGACTTGCGAGATGAGGAATACGCTCAGCAGCAAGACGATGATGATCGCGGTCACGCCCTGCAGCCAGCGCCCCGCTCGTCCGCCGGCATGCGTCTGGGCGATGTATTCCGGCATGGTCCGGCTCCCCAGGCTGGCCGCCTTGCGGCGCAGGAAATTGGCGAAGAACAACGTGGCGATCAGGAAGGCGGGGGTATAGAAGACATTGGCGAACAGCTCTAGGGAGCCGTATTCATAGGCGACGCCAGGCGAGCCGATAAACACGAAGCCGCTGTATCCCGTAGCAATCAAAGTGGCGGCGGCCACGAAAGGCCCCAGGGAATTATTGGCCACCAGAAAGCCAGATTCCTCCTTGTCCCCTGCCGCTCGCATGGAATATAGCGACAGGCCGATCAAGATAACGGCCGAAACGCCCAGCAATATCCAGTTCAACATTAATGAAAACTCCTCGTTGGAATTGTAGTGAGGCTTTGTTTTGTTAGCGGCGGCGATCAAACGCCAGCGCAATCAGGGCCGTTGCCAGCGTCACCACCGAGGCGACGCCAAAGGCGAAAAAGGTCCAGGATTCCATATTGTTTTCCTTGGTTGGCAGATTGAGATGGGCTCCTTGAGATGTGGAAGCCGCGTGGTAGCGAGTGAAAAACAACCCGCAGAAATGCCTGCGAGATGTCACGATACTTGGGCCAAGCCAGGCAATTTTCTTGGAAAAACTTCCCTAATTTAGGGCGCCAGGCAAGACAAAACCTGCACGCGCGGGGCATCTCTGCGTTCGCAACGGGGGAAGATTTTGACAGTTCATCCAAGGGCCTCTGATAGCAATGACGTTATTGTTGAGATGGCCTGGCCGCGCCTGATGAGTACTTTGAGACGATAGCCCCCTCCTCCTGATTAAATAAAATATTTTTATTCGAAGAACAGCATCATGAATTTCTATGCAACGCACTGAACGGCCGCCTCCCATCTGGAAGGCGGCCCATCGAGCGTGAATGCGTGCTATGACGCCGGGGGAATTCTCAGGAAGCGGCCAAACCCTCGTCGAGCTGGGCGAACACCTTGCCGTGAGCCTCGGGGTCACGCGCCAGGCGATGCATGGCCTCGGCGGCGGGGCTCAGGCGCAATCCACGCAAGCAGGCGATCCCCATGGAGAGCGGGCGCGCTTCGTCGACCAGTTGCAGCGGCTTGAGACCGCCACCGTCCAGCGATTCCAGCGCCGTAAGCGGCGTGTTGAACAGCGAGAAACCGAAGCCATTGGCGACCAAGCCGCGCATCATGTCCATCGATTTGGCACGGTGGGCGACGGTCGGCGACAGGCCATGGTGGGTGAAGATCGACAGAAAATACTCGCGGCTCAGCGGCCAATCCAGCAGGACCATGGGATAGGCGACCAGTTCTTCCAGCGAGACACTGCCGCGTTCACTCAAGGGATGATCGGCCGCCACCACGGCATAAGGGGGAAAGCGATACAGCGGCGTGAAATCGATATCTTCGGGGACCTGAAGATCGTAGGTAAAGGCCAGTTCATAGTCGCCTTGGCCGAGCCCGCGAACGATGTCCACCTGGTTCATTTCATCGCAATAGAGGCTCACCGAGGGATGACGGTCGGCGAAGCGACGCAGCAGTTGGGGCAAAAAAACCGGGGCGAAAGTGGGGAAAGCCACCAGGCGCAACTCGCCGCCAATTTCCTCGCCCAACGACAATGCATATTTTTCGAGCCCTTCCGCATCGCGCAGCAATTCGCGGGTCCGGCTCAGCAATTGCTTGCCTGAGGGTGTCAGGGACAAGCCCTGTGCGTGGTGGCGAACGAACAGCTGAAGCCCGGAAATATCCTCTATTTGCTGGATCGCCGCCGAGATCGATGGCTGAGAAACATGCAGTTTGCGAGCCGCCTGGGTAACGCTTAACAGCTCCCCGGCGACCACAAAGTAGCGCAGCTGCTTGAGAGTGAATTGACGCATTGACTCGCTACCATCGCTGAAGAATCGGTCCCCCCTACGATAGGCGTAGGGAAATTCAATTCAGCATATCAGGTACCGGCGTCAAGCGTCCTGACTCCGCCTCTCCGGCAACAGACCCACGTCGCTCCACATCGCCTCGCGACGGCCAATGCCCGAATCCGGGCGCGAATCACACCGACGCGGGGCGCGGGAACTGGCCTTCCGCCAGGCGGTGTGCCTCGGGGCCGGCGAGCGTAGCCGCCAGCCGGGTCAGGAACGCTTCGCAGCGGGCCAGCTGATCGCGCGTCACGAATTCATCGGGCTGGTGCCCCTGGTCCATGCTGCCGGGTCCGCAGACCAGGGTCGGGATTCCCAGCTCACGCTGGAAGAGCCCGCCTTCAGTGCCGTAACCGATGCACGCCAGGTCCCGGTCGTCGAGCAGCGTCATGATGAAGTCCACCAGGGCATGGTCGTCGGCCATCGACAGCCCCGGATAATCGCCTAGACGCTCCAGGCGAATGCTCGCCTCGGGCGCGGTTTCGCGCATCTCGGCTTCCAGGGTAGCGGCGACGGCCATCAAGGCGTCGAGCAGCACCTCGGGGTCGTCCTCGGGGACGTTGCGAATCTCGATGTCTAGCCGGCAATCCTGCGGCACGATATTGAGCGCCGCCCCGCCCTGGATGGTGCCAACCTGCAGCGTGGTGTGGGACACCGCAAAGCGCTCATCGAAGGGGCCGTGGCTCGCCTTGGCCGCAGCCGTCTCCTCGACCCAGTTGGCCAAGCGGGCGGCGGTGTGGATGGCATTGACGCCCTGGGGCGCCATGCCGGAGTGGCAAGCCTTGCCACGCACATGTAACCGCGCCGCCAGCTTGCCCTTGTGCGCAGTGGCCAGGCGCATGGAGGTCGGTTCGCCGACCAGGCAGGCAGCCGGTCGCACCGGCTGCTGCGCGAGGTCCGCCAGCAGCGTGCGCACGCCCACGCACCCCACCTCCTCATCATGGGAGAAGGCCAGGTGCACGGGCACGGCCAGTTCGGCCTCCACCAGCGTCGGCACGGCGGCCAGCACCACGGCCAGAAACCCTTTCATGTCAGCCGTGCCGCGACCGAAAAGGCGCTCGCCCTCGATGCTCAGCCGGAAGGGATCGAAGCGCCAGTCCTGGCCGGTCACCGGCACGGTGTCGGTATGCCCGGAGAGCATCACGCCGGGGCGATCCGCCGGCCCGATGGTGGCATAGAGATTGGCCTTTTTGCCGCTTGCGTCGGGCACCCGCCGCGACGCCACGCCGTGGCGAGCCAGGTAGTCCTCGATGAAGGCAATCAGCGCCAGGTTGGAGCGGTGGCTGGTGGTGTCGAAGGCCACCAGTTCGGCAAGCAGGTCGACGACGGTGTCTTGGGACATGGAGACCCCCGGATGGTCAGGGAAGAAAGCAAGGCAGCGACGCGAGACTGAGCCGTCGACAGGTTTACGAGGAGGCGCTGTGCCCCCTTCCTTGGGCACTACTTTTGCCATCCATGGCAAAAGACCTCCTTTTCAACCTGTCTTCGGCATCCCTCGCCTTGTGCAACGGCGATGGTCCAGGCAGGCCTGCCCAGAAGATATCAGCGCTCGTCGCCCGGCACGCCGTAGGACGGCGAGGCATCGGGGCGTGAGGCGCGCAGCACGTAGGCGTCGCGCTGTGGCAGATAGTGCTCCCAAATCATGCGTAGCTCGGCCAACGGAGCGACGTGCCAGTCGACCCGCAGATCGACCACCGGCCAACTGGCCCGGTCGGTGACCTTGAGCCCCGCCGAGAACACCGGCCCCATCTCGCCGCCTGCGGCCAGGCCGGCATCCATGGCGGCCAGCAGGCGCTCGGCGAGCTCGCCGTCGTGGGCCTCGAACGCAGCGACCATGGCGTCGATCACGCTCTCATCGGCGAGCATGTTGCCGCCCGCCACGCAGTCCCGCCCTTGTCGGGTGGCATGTATGCCCAGGGTTTCGGCACCGCTGTGCACCGCGCTAGCCCCCTTGGCATCGAGGACCTGGAGTTGGCGCCACTGCGGATAGGTTTCGTGCTCGCGAAGACGTGCCATCACGCCCTCGGCGTCGAGCCCTTCCTCCAGCAGTTGCACGCCCAGTTGTCCCAGTGCGGGATTGGTCACGTTCTGCGTCAGTACCGCTCCCTTGCCGGGGGCGATGAAGGGACAACGGCTGGCCACGCAGATGCTCGAGGAACTGATGGCGGTACCGAACTGACCAGTCTCGCTGCAGAAGCCGGCAATGGAAAAGGTCATGAGTGGTTCTCCTCGTCGTCTGACTCATTCGGTATAACGGCGATGACGTCGATCTCCATGAGCCATTCGGGCTGGGCCAGGCCTGCCACCACCAAGCCGGTGGAGATAGGAAAAACGCCCTTGAGCCAATTCCCCACCTCGCGGTAGACGGGCTCGCGGAATCGCGGGTCGGTGATGTAGGTGGTGGTCTTGACGATGTGGCTGAGGTCGGAGCCGGCTTCCTCGAGCAACTGCTTGACGTTCTTCATGGCCTGCTCGGCCTGGGCCCGTGGATCGCCCAGCCCGACCAGCCGCCCGTCGAAGTCAGTGCCTACCTGGCCACGGACATAGACGGTGTTGCCCGCCTTCACCGCCTGGCAGAGATCGTTGTCCAACGCCTGGTTGGGATAGGTTTCCTTGGTGTTGAACATGCGGATTCGGGTATGCGTCGGCATCATTCGGCCCTCGCGTTGGCGCTGTATGTCAGGGGTGACGTCGTGGCGGTATCCCGCGGTGCCGTCGTTGATTGCGCTTGCAGGTGATAGTCGAGATACCGGCGCTGTGTGGCGATGTGGTCGGCAATATGCTTGGCATCGTGCCAGACACCCCAGATGAAGCTGGAACCCCGCCGTGACAGCCACGGCAAGCCCAGGAAGTAGACGCCGGGTTCGGTGGAGATACCGCGCTGATGATGCGGCTTGCCGTCCGCATCGAAGGCATCGACGTCCAGCCAGCCGTAATCAACCTTGAAGCCAGTGGCCCAGATGATCGCGCTCACGCCGGCTGCCTCCAAGTCGAGCTCTCGCAACGGCTGGGTGACGCACTCAGGATCGGGGGTAATGCGGCGCGCATCGGGGTCTTCCGGCAGGTCGAGGCCGTTGTGCGCAATGTACGCGTCGGCGTCATCCAGCAGCGCGCGAAGGTTCTCGTCACCAAGGGCCAGGTTGTCGGCCAGGTCCGGGGCGAAGGTCGCCACACCGTCGTCGAACGTTTGCGTTCTTCCCACCAGTGTCATGCCTCGATGAGCCAGTTCCCGGAAGTCCACCGTGCGGCCGCCGTGGGCACCGCTGACGGCGATGGTGACGTGCTCGGTGCCGGGCTGCATGGCCTCGGCGTCCCACTTGCCGAGCACGCCCAACCACCAGCAGAAGTCACGGCCGCGATAGGTACGCGGCGGCCGATCGTGAGGCCCGACCGAGAGATACACGCGCTTGCCGGCCCGCAACAACTCATCGGCGATCTGCACGCCGGAGGAGCCGGCACCGACGACCAGCACCGCCCCATCGGGCAGTTGCTCTGGATGGCGATACTCGGAGGAGTGGAGCTGTCTCTGAGACCCATTGCGGGGCGCGATGGCAGGAATGACGGGGTGCTGGAAGGGGCCGGTCGCCGCGACCACGCGATTGGCTACGATCACGCCCTGCGAGGTCTCGACGGTGAACCCCAGACTGCCCTCGTTGCGCGTCACCCGATGAACGTCCACGCCCGTGCGGATAGGGGCGTCTATCTGGCGTGCATACGCCTCGAAATAGGCCGCCACGCTCTCCTTGGAAGGAAAGTCGTCGGCGCCGATACGAGCGTCGACGGCATTGAATGTCAGACCCGGAAAACGGTCGTGCCAGGCTGGGCCGTTGGCGACCAGCGAATCCCAGCGAGCCGTGCGCCAGGCTTCGGCGATACGGTGGCGCTCCAGCACGAGATGCGGCACGCCGAGCTTGCCCAGGTGCTCGCTCATGGCCACGCCGGCCTGGCCGGCGCCGACCACGAGCGTATCAATATGCAGGTTATCGAGAGTGAGCTCGGTCATCGGCGGTCTCCTTGTTGTCTTGTGACGACAACCTTATGAGCCGCGCTTGGTTAGTTAAAATATATTTATTAACTATTGGGAATCATAAAAATCTATGCAAAGGCGCACTATCCAGCGCCTCTCTCATGGCATCCGTCCATATAGCGCCACGCCTGCTGGCGGCCACCGGGGACGGTGTCACGCGCGTGTCATCATCCGATGGATAGGCTGGAGACCTCACTTTTCTCACCACAGCGCGAGGTCCCATGAATATCATCACCCCTTTCCTGATCGCCGCCGGCTTGCTGTTCACCGCGTCCGCCCAGGCGCAGCCGAACGTCTTCGACTATCCGCAACCCGATGACGCACCGGCCAGCTTCCATGTGGTCAACGAGATTCCCGCCGGGAGCTTCACCAAGTACGAAATCAATGCTGAGCACGGCCAGTTGATCGTAGACCGTTATGTCTCGATGCCGGTTCGCTACCCCGCCAACTACGGCTCCATCACCAGCTCGGCGGGTGGCGATGGCGACCCGCTGGACGCGCTGGTGCTCACCCGTGACAGCATCTATCCCGGCGCCGTGATCGAGGTCCGGGCCATCGGCGTGCTGCGGATGGTCGACGACGGTGAAGCCGACGACAAAATCATCGCCGTGCCCACCGATGCCGTAGATCCCAGCTACGTCGACGTCGAGGAAATCGAGGACCTCCCGTCCATGCAAGCCGAACGGCTCAATGCCTTCTTCCGCGTTTACAAAGATCTGCCGGAGGGCGGCGATATCGAATTGAACGGCTTCGGCGATGCCAGCGAGGCGCGTGACATCCTGTCCCAAGCCTTCGATGCCTACCAGGCGCCGCAGTAACGTAAAACCGAGCCCTTCCCTTCAACGCCAACGGCGCCCCTTTGGGTGCCGTTGGCGTCTGCTTCGCATGTGCATTCCAGAGTGCTTACCGGGCGCTGCTCGACACACTCCGTTTCAGCGACTTTCTACAAGTCGATGCCCAACAACTTGGCGCCGTAGCCCCACAGCAATACTGTCACAGCTAGCAACGCCTCAAGTACCAGCACGCCGATACCCAGCGTCGAGCCGGTGACGATGAAACCCTCTTCCGCGCCGATGTCGAGGAAGTTGGGAATACCCAGATACAGCAGATAGGCGCTATAACAGAGCCCGATGATGGTCGCCAGCATGCACAGCCAGACCAATGGGTAGAGGGCGACGACGCCGCCGACGAACATCGGCGTAGCGACATACCCGGCAAAGATGATGCAGCGTCGACGACTCGGGGGACTGGAATAGCGTTGCGCCATCCAGTGAATCACCGAACCCATGAAGCCCACCGCCAGCAAGATCGCCACATAGAAGGCGACCCCCGCGAAGAAGGCGTCCAGATAGTTGAGTTGGATGGTGTGCCCACCACCGAAATCCCAGCCAACCTGAGTGGTACCAATGAACGCACACACCACCGGGATCAGTGCCATTACCAGAACATGGTGACTGTAGAGGTGGATGATGGTCTCCCTTTCGTCGTGGATCTGCTTCCATTCACGATTCGGGTGCGCCAAGAGTCCCCAGACATGCGTGAGCATAGAAAACACCTCCTCCATCGCCGATGTACGTATCACGTCGCGGCCCACGTAATGATTCGATGCGCCGCGACGTTTTTATCAGTGTAGTCAGTATTTTGGTCAGTAATATCAGATTTACCGATTGAAACGGCATACACATTAAAAAGCGACACTCATGGCGAGTGTCGCTTTGTGGTCGCTGTACTTCAGGCGAAAAGCGGATAGTGCGTTACTTGAGGCGTTCGAACACCGTGGCCACGCCCTGGCCCATGCCGATGCACATGGTCGCCAGACCCAGTTTGGTGTCTTGCTGGCGCATGACGTTGAGCAGCGTGGTGCAGATACGCGCCCCGGAGCAGCCCAGGGGATGCCCCAGCGCGATGGCGCCGCCGTTCAGGTTAACGACATCGTCCATGCGCTCGCGCAGGCCGAGATCCTTGAGCACGGGGATCGATTGCGCGGCGAACGCCTCGTTGAGCTCGACGGTCTGGATGTCGTCGATGGCAAGGCCCGCGCTCTTGAGAGCCTTCTGCGTTGCGGGCACCGGGCCGTAGCCCATGATCGAGGCGTCACAGCCGGCGACGCCCGTGGAAATCACCCGCGCCAGCGGCTCGAGCCCCAGCGCTTGTGCACGCTCGTAGCTCATCACCGCCAGCGCCGAGGCGCCCACGGACAACGCCGAAGACGTGCCCGCCGTGACCGTACCGCCCTTGGGGTCGAAGACCGGCTTGAGCTTGCCCATGTCTTCCAGGTTGGCGTCGTGGCGGATCACCTCGTCGCGGTCGATCAAATGCCGGAAGCCATCGGCGTCGTGCCCTTCGACACCGACGATCTCGTTGTCGAAGTAGCCGTTTTCGTTGGCGGCCACTGCACGTTGATGCGAGCGCACGCCGAACGCGTCCTGCTCCTCGCGGCCGACATTGTGCATCTTGCCCAGCAGCTCGGCGGTCAGGCCCATCATCATGGCGGCCTTGGCGGCGTACTTGCTGGCCGCGGGGTTGACGTCGACGCCATGGTCCATCGGCACATGTTCCATGTGCTCGACACCGCCGATGATGTAGAAGTCGCCCATGCCGGCCTTGATGTTGGCCGTGGCGATATGCAGCGCGCTCATCGACGAGCCGCACAGGCGATTGACCGTCTGCGCCGGCACGCTGCGCGGGATACCGGTCATGATCGCGGCATTGCGCGCGATATTCATGGACTGCTCGAGGGTCTGATTGACACAGCCCCAGATCACATCGTCGACCTCGGCAGGCACCAGGTTGGCGTTGCGATCGAACAGCGCCTGTATCACCGAGGCGGAAAGATTTTCGGCACGCACATTGCGGAAGGCACCGTGCTTGGCCTTGGCCATGGCGGTCCGGACGGCATCGACCACCACGATATCTCTAGGATTCAAACTCATTTTCGCGCTCCTCGTTGCGTGGTGGCTCATTGATCGGATTCGGACGTGTCGGGATAGAAACGCTCGCCCTTGGCGGCCATATCACGCAGCCGCTCGGTGGGGCGATAAAGCGGTCCGAGTTCCTCGGCCAGCGTCTCGGCCTGGGCGACGAACGCCTCGACACCCAGCGCGTCAATGTAACGCAGCGCCCCACCCCGGAACGGCGGAAAACCGATGCCGTAGATCAATGCCATATCCGCCTCGGCCGGCGTCGCGACGATGCCGTCTTCCAGGCAGCGTACGGCTTCCATGCACAGCGGCACCATCATGCGCGCGATGATATCGTCGTCACTGAACTCGCCACGCGTATCGACGGCTTCATCGACCAGCGCATGCGCCTGCTCGTCGGAGACCTTCTTGGGCTTGCCCTTCTTGTCCTCTTCGTAGCGATAGAACCCCTTGCCGTTCTTCTGGCCCAGGCGGTCCTCGTCGTACATGCGCTGAATGGCCGTCTTGCCACCGTTCTTGGCTTCCTGCGCCATGCGCTCGGGGAAGCCTTCCGCCATCACCGTCTGCGCGTGCACGGCGGTGTCCATGCCTACCACGTCCAGAAGGTAAGCGGGGCCCATGGGCCAGCCGAACTTTTCCATGACCTTGTCGACACGCTCGAAGTCGGCGCCCTGCTCGACCAGCAGGCTGAAGCCGCCGAAATAGGGGAACAGCACGCGATTGACCAGAAAGCCCGGGCAGTCATTGACGACGACCGGGGTCTTGCCCATCTGCCGGGCATACGCGACGGTTGCGGCCACGGCGGCGTCGCTGGTTTTTTCGCCACGAATGACTTCGACCAACGGCATGCGATGCACGGGATTGAAGAAGTGCATGCCGCAGAAGTTTGCGGGGCGCTTGAGATTGGCTGCCAGGCGGTCGATGGAGATCGTCGAGGTATTGGAGGTCAGCGTGGCATTGTCGTCGAGCAGCCCTTCGACCTCGGCCAGCACGGCCTCTTTGACCTTGGGGTTCTCGACCACGGCTTCGACCACCAGGTCGACATCGCCGAAATCCCCATAGGAGAGCGTGGGGCGAATGTTGGACAGCGCTTCGGCGACCTGGTCGCTACTCAGGCGGCCACGCTCGAGCTGCTTGCCGA
Organism: Chromohalobacter canadensis; assembly: GCF_029544075.1. Classification (GTDB taxonomy): domain Bacteria; phylum Pseudomonadota; class Gammaproteobacteria; order Pseudomonadales; family Halomonadaceae; genus Chromohalobacter; species Chromohalobacter canadensis_A. The sequence continues at coordinate 26,628 of NZ_JAJQJH010000020.1, forward strand.
GCAGTTTGCGCGCTTCCTGCAGACCCAGTTGCAGCGCCTCTTCCTTGATGTCTTTCATCAGGATCGGCGTGCCCTTGTACGCGCTCTGATAGGCGATGCCCCCGCCCATGATGCCCGCGCCCAGCACCGCTGTCTTGTTCACGGCGGCGGCCTGGCTGGCATACTGCTTGCCCTTTTTCTTGACCAGTTGATCGCTCAGGAACAAGCCAACCAGGTGATAGCAGACGTCAGTCTTGGCAAGCTTGGCAAACGCCTTGGCTTCGATGGCCTGCGCACGTTCGCGGCCTTCGCCGGCCCCCTTCTGGATGACCTTGATCGCTTCGATGGGCGCCGGGTAATGCGGCCCCGCCTTGCCCGCCACATAGCCCTTGGCGGTCTCGAACACCATCATCTGCTCGATGGCGTTGAGCATCAGCGGGGACTGTTTGGCGTTGCGGCGCGCCTGGTGATCGAGCTCGCCGGTATTGGCGCGGGCCAGCATATCCAGCGCAGCGGCTTCCAGGGCATCCCCCGAGACGACGGCGTCCACCGCGCCGACCTTCAAGGCGGCGTCGGCACGGTTTTCCGTTCCGCCAGAGATCCACTCGATGGCGTTGTCGGCACCGATCAAGCGCGGTAGACGCACGCAACCGCCCCAACCCGGCACTATCCCCAGCTTGGTCTCGGGCAGGCCCAGTTTGGCGTTGTCGCTCATGACGCGGAAATCACACGCCAGGGTAATCTCGCAGCCACCGCCGAGCGCCAGGCCGTTGATCGCCGCCACGCTGGGAAAAGGCAGGTCCTCCAATGTGTTGAAGATGCGATGCACCCGCGTGTTCATGTCGACCAGGAAGGCTTCGTCGCGGCGGAACATGCCGTGGAATTCGGTGATGTCTGCCCCGACGATGAAGGCGTCCTTGGCGCTGGCGATGACCAGGCCCTTGACACCCGCTGTCTCGCCGAGGGCTGCCAGGGCCGCTTCGAACTCCTCGATCACCTTACTCGAGAGCGTGTTGACGGACTCGCCTTGCGCATCGAAGGTCAGCATGGCGATGCCGTCATCGCGCTGCACCACCGTGATGGCGTTACCTTGATAAATCATTCAGGGCTCTCCCTGCTGTTGGCCTGGACCTCACGATTCACGAAGGAGGCATGCGCCGAGCTCGGGCGTGGCGCTGCTCCTCGCACACTTTCATACAGTCGTTTGAATGCAGATCAGCTTGCGCCAGCCAAGCGGTGGCGTCAAGTCTTCCACCATTAGCGAATGGTCGCGTTGAAACACGTCCCATCGAGAACATCCCGACGAGGCACATCCCGACAAGACAACTCCCGGACACGACGGACTCCTGATAGGATAGGCATCTTTGCGATCCACCAGCCATCGCGCCGCTTTTTTACGCACTCCCTTTTATTACACGCTGCATCGGAACATCCACACGCCTCATGTCCTTACCCGCTAGCGCGACACTGCTCGCTCGCATTACGCCGCTTGTCGAAAAGCTCAAACGCTATGCCTGGCTGTGGCCGCCCACTGCCTTCGTCATCGGCTTGCTGGGGTTTTTCCTGGTCAATCGCCAGCAATGGCTGGGCGCAGTGCTGGCCTTGGGGCTGCTGTTCGCCTGGTGCCTGTTGCTAGCCGAAAGCCTGTTGACTCGGTTGCTCAACTTCCGCGGCCAGCCCGGCCTGCCACGCATGGTGACGACCTTCATCGCGCAGCTCATTCACCAGGAGACGCTGTTCTTCGCGTTGCCGTTTTTCCTTGCCACCACGGTATGGGCAAGCGGCCAGGCCGTCTTCACGTTGCTGCTGATCGGCTGCGGCCTGCTGGCGATTCTCGATCCGCTGTATTTCGGCCTCGCGCAACGCCATCGCTGGCTGTACTTCATGTTCCACGCATTGTGCGTGTTCGTGGTGGTGCTGGTGACATTGCCGATCATGCTGCATCTGACCACCGGACAGAGCCTGCTGCTGGCTATCGTGGCCATGGCGATCTTCAGCGTGCCCAGCCTGATCAACCTGATGCAGCCCCAAGGGCTGTGGCGTTGGCTGGCGATGATCGGGCTGATCGTGGTGTTGTCCTCGGTGGCCTGGATGGGCCGGGTGTGGATTCCGCCGGCCACGCTGTGGCTATCCGGCAGCGCACTCTCACCAGGGTTCGATGTGGGGGCTCGCGAGCCGCGCGACGAAAGCGTGCTAACCCCATCGACACTCTCGGGGCAAGGCTTGTACGCTTACACCGCGATTCGCGCGCCACGCGGCCTACGCGAGAAGATCTATCACGTGTGGCGGCACAATGGCGAAGTGGTCGATCGCATACCGCTGGTCATCCGCGGGGGACGCGAGCAGGGCTACCGCGCCTGGACGCATAAGCAGAACTTCCCCTCGGCATCGCAAGGTAGCTGGCAGATCGATGTGATGACGGCCACCGACCAGCGAATCGGCACACTGCGTTTTCGTGTCGACGAAGACGCCTCGAAGGCCACGCATGCCGATGGCGACATCCATTCACCCCCGGGTTTGCCTGGCTGGAACATCCGTCACTTGGTCGCCGGTTCGACCCAAGACGATGAATGAAAGGTCGACGATAGTGTGACTTGCAATAGCACGTCGCACTCGGGACAATCCCGTTAGGTTCCTAACCAATACAAGGCCCATGCATCAGGATATCGGACTCAAACTGTCGCGCGTACCACGCCTGTGGCGCGCCATCCTCGACGAACGCCTGGCTCCCCTGGAGCTGACGCAGACACGTTGGGTGACGCTCTATCACCTGTCGAAAATGGGTGATGGCCAGCCGCAATGCGATCTGGCTCGCTCAATCGGCGTGGAAGCTCCGTCCTTGGTCAGGACACTCGACCAACTAACCGAACAAGGGCTCATCGAGCGCCGCCCCAGCGATGAGGACCGTCGCACCAAGCGCGTCTACCTCACCGACAAGGCGACGCCACTGCTCAAGAAGATCGAAACCGTCGTCGAGCAGGCGCGTATCGAAATGATCGAAGGCTTGAGCGATGACGACATCGACCAGTTGGACGCTATACTGACGCGCATCGAGAAGAATGGGCAGCAGCTGCTGTCACGCTCGTCTTGCGAGGAGTGAGCGATCACTTGGTATTGCCCTGAGCACCGCGTGAGCCATCACGCGGTGCTCGTGCGTGGCGGTACTCACTTATGCAGCAATGCTATTTACGATGGCGGCCACTTCCAGCCAGTTGGTCGACGAGACCGACCAGTGCACGCAGTGATGGCTCGAATGCCTTGGCCTCGCAAGATTCCTCCCACCACAGCGTCAAGCCTTGCGGCGCCGACGCCACGACCAGCGCGTCCTCGGGCAGAGTACGCAGTACCTCTTTCAAACGGCGATCATTGTCGTCGCTCAACGGTGGCAACGGCGCCTGACGCCAACGCCATCCCGCCATGACTTCCTGCAACCGATCACTGGCATGGGCATCACGCACCAGCGTGAAATCACTCCCCGGCGCGGCTTGCGGATAACGCCAGCGATACCCCACCAAGCCATCCACCGCTTGCAGCGGCGGCTTGTCGGCACGGATCGCCGCGCCCGATTCACGCGCTGCCACCCGCAACGCACTGCGGCGCTTTTCATGAAGCCCCGGCCTGAGCCACAAAGCTGGCGAAAGAATGAGAAATACCGCCAGCCCCAAGAATAGAAAGATCTCCAAGCCTGCCTCCGTAGGCGCTGATTGATCTAAAGCATTGTCTCGTCGATTCGGCACGCCTAAAGTGGAAGTGTTCATCGACAAGGTGGGAGATGCCCCATGAGTAACGAGTACACACACGTTTTAGTCGCCGTCGATCTGACCAAGGATTCCCGCAAGGTACTCGAGCGTGCGATTCCCATCGCCGAACGCAACCATGCCAAGCTGTCGATCATGCATACGCTCGAACCACTGGGATTCGCCTATGGTGGCGATATCCCCATGGATCTGACCAGCATTCAAGATCAGCTCGACGATCATGCCAAGCAGCGGCTCGCGGAAATCGCCGATCCTCACGGGATCTCGGCGGACAACCAGTACGTCGTGGTCGGCATGCCGGATACCGAGATCCATCGTTTCGCCGCCGAACACAATGTCGACTTGATCGTAGTGGGCTCGCACGGGCGTCACGGTTTCGCCTTGCTGCTTGGTTCGACCTCTACCGGCGTGCTACACGGCGCGCAATGCGATGTGCTAGCGGTACGCGTGGGGAAAGACGGGGAAGTCGACGAATGACCGTATGCGCCGGGCACGTCGAACGTGCCCGGCGCGCCGCCACTTACTCGCCCTCGGCCATTGCTTCCAGTTCCATCCAGCGCGACATCGCCTCATCCAGCTCGGCTTGCTTGGCCTCCAGTGCTTCCAAGCGCCGAGTAACTGTCTCAGCATCTTGCTGGTAGAACTCAGGGGCGCCCACTTCCGCTTCGAAGTCGGCGATGTCGGCTTCCAACGTCTCGATGGTGGCCGGCAGTTGATCCAGTTCGCGCTGCAACTTGTAGGAAAGCTTGACCCGCTTGGACGTAGCCGACGCCGTTGAGGCCTCGCTCTTGCTGGGTTCAGGACTGGCGGGCGCGGACGTCGAGGGCTCGGCCTCACGGGCCGGCAGCACGTTCGCCGCATTGCCGAACTCGCCAGGCGCCGGGGGCAACTTGCCGCCCTGACGCACCCAGTCGCTATACCCGCCGACATACTCCTGAACGCGACCTTCGCCCTCGAAGGCCAGCACACTGGTAACCACGTTGTCCATGAAGGCGCGGTCGTGTGAAACCAGCAGCAGGGTACCGTCGAAATCGAGCAGCAACTCCTCGAGCAACTCGAGTGTCTCGACGTCCAAGTCGTTGGTCGGTTCGTCAAGCACCAGGACGTTGGCCGGCTGGGTGAACAGCTTCGCCAGCAATAAGCGGTTGGATTCCCCGCCCGAGAGGGCCTTGACCGGCTGACGAACGCGGTCCGGCGAGAACAGGAAGTCTTGCAGGTAGCTCATGACATGCTTGTCCTTGCCACCCACCTGAACGCGGTCGCTGCCCTGAGCCACGTTGTCGTAGACCGTCTTCTCGAGTTCGAGCCCGGCACGCAGCTGATCGAAATAGGCAACGCTCAGGTTGGTGCCCATCCGTACTTGTCCTTCGGAGGGCTCGAGCTCCCCCAGCAAGATCTTCAGCAACGTGGTCTTGCCGGCGCCATTGCGACCGATGAAGCCAATACGATCGCCACGCTGAATTTCAAGCGATAGATCGCGCACCACCCAATCGTCGCCGAAACGTTGACTGACACCGGTGAGTTCAACGACGCGCTTGCCGGTACGCTCGCCGCTGTCGACGCTGAGCTGCGCGCGGCCCACGCGCTCACGACGTTCGGCACGCTCGCCACGCATCTTCTCGAGCGCCCGCACGCGACCTTCGTTGCGCGTGCGGCGTGCCTTGATGCCCTGACGAATCCAGCTCTCTTCTTTGGCGAGCTTCTTGTCGAATTCGGCGCGCTCTCGCGCTTCGACCTCAAGCTCATGCTGCTTTTGTTCCTGATACGCCACGTAATCACCGGGATAACGCCCCAGCAACCCGCGGTCGAGCTCGAGAATATTGGTCGCCAGTCGCGACAGGAAGGCCCTGTCGTGGGTAATGAATAGCACCGAACCATTGAAGGCGAGCAGCTGCTCTTCCAGCCAGCCAATGGTATCCAGGTCGAGATGGTTGGTCGGCTCATCGAGCAACAGCACATCCGGGTTGGCTACCAGGGCGCGCGCCAGTGCCACGCGACGCCGCCAGCCCCCGGAGAGGCTTACCATTTCGGTATCTTCCGGCAGCCCCAGACGCGAGAGAATGGTGTCGATGCGTTGATGAAACGACCAGCCATCCACCGATTCAAGCTGGGTTTGCAGCCGCTCAAGCTCGTCCATGTCGGGCGAATCGCTCATCACCAGGTGGTGATAAGCGCTCAGCAAGGCGCCTGCCTCGGGCAGGCCCTGGGCGACCACATCGAAAATGGTGCGGCCACTCGCATCCGGCAGTTCCTGCGCCAGAACGCCCACCTTCAGTCCCGGCGCGCGCCAGATGTGTCCTCCATCGGGCAACGCCTCACCGGCAATCAGCTTGAGGAGCGTCGATTTGCCCGTGCCGTTGCGCCCCACCAGCGCCAAGCGCTCTCCTTTCTCCAAGGTGAGTTCGGCATGATCCAGCAGGACCTGGGGGCCGTAAGCCAATTGCACCTGTTCCAGACGTAACAGCGTCACGCGTAACCACCTCGTTGACAGACATTCGTAGTAAAGACACTAGTGTAACGCATGGTCGCCTCCTAGGTCCGGGGGTAGAATGGTGGGTTTTCGCGACTCATTGGGCTGGAGAGATCTTCCGTGACACACGACGACGCCAATCCGCTACCTGACGCGCTGCGCATGACGTCGCCCGCGCCCCTGGTCGACATCGGCGCGAACCTGACGCACGAAAGCTTCGCCAAGGATGTCGACGCCGTACTCGGGCGTGCCCACGCGGCCCAGGTAGCGACCCTGATCCTCACCGGCACCGACATGGCGCACAGTGAACAAGCCGCCGCTCTGGCGCATCGCCATGACGGCCTCTACGCCACGGCGGGACTGCACCCGCATATGGCGAGCCACTGGGATGCCACGCTGGAGAGCGCCATGCGGGCGTTGCATACCGATGCCAAGGTCGTCGCCGTAGGCGAATGCGGGCTGGACTTCAACCGCAACTTTTCCACCCCTGCCGAGCAAGAACGCGCCCTCGAAGCCCAGCTCGGCCTGGCCGTCGAAAGCGGCCTGCCGCTATTTCTGCATGAGCGCGACGCCGGCCCCCGGATGCGCGAAATCCTGCGTCACTGGCGCGACGATATCGGCGACGCCGTTATCCATTGTTTCACCGCCGATCGCGAGACCCTGCATGGCTACCTGGATCTCGATGTGCATATCGGCCTGACCGGCTGGCTGTGCGATGAGCGCCGCGGCCATCATCTGCGCGAGATCGTCGGCGACATTCCTGCCGAGCGCTTGATGGTCGAAACCGATTGCCCGTACTTGTTGCCGCGCAACCTGCCGGCCAAGCTCAAGGGACGCCGTCACGAACCGGCACTGCTGCCTTGGATCGTCCGTGAGATCGCCCATTGGCGCGGTGAAAGCGAGGCGACGCTGGCCGCCGCAACGACGGCCACAGCACGCCGATTCTTCCAACTCGACGAGGAGCAATGACATGGACTTTCCCGGTTTCATCACCATCGAAACCGGCGACGAGGACGCGCTTCCCGTCGCCATTTCCTGGGCCCTGCCCGATGGCCAGATCAAGCATGCGCTGATCCAACCCGACGACGACTGGCTCGACGAGGATCTCCTCAAACTCGGCGACTATAGCCTAGACGAACTGCGCAGCCTGGGCCTCAGCCCCCTGGACGTGTTGCGCGAGCTGGAGACCGATCACTTCAACGTGACACTCTATACTGCGGGGGTTGGCGACGACGAGGCTGCACTATCGCGCCTGTTCGAGGACTTCGCGGTGACGCCTTTCGTCGAACTGGCGCCGGCAGAAACGCTCTACCCCGACCTCGGCCCGGGAGAATGGACGCGCGCCCGGGGCGAACTGTTCGGCGATCTCGGGCTCGAGCCCATGCGCGCCGATCACGAAGTGCAGGTCATGCTATATCTACATCAACGCTTGCGCGGCGAAGAATAGCGGGCACTCGTGACCGTTATCGTGGCAAGGGACGGGCATGCCTTCGGTCATGCCTGTGCCAATCGCTCGCGCCCTATCTCGATCGCCGCTTCGCGCGATAGCCCGCGACGGTAGAAGGCATGTAGTGCATCGCGAAACGCCGCCGCGCGGAGAGGAAGACCAGTCTCACGATAGCGATCCGCGCGGGCCTCGACATCCGCGGCGAAGGCATGCCGATCGACCTCGATGCCATCCAAATTATCGACACTGACGCTAAAACGTAGATCGCACGCCTCGCTGAACAGCGATTCAAGCGCTTGGGGGGCGACCTCGACGCTTTCGAACTCGCGTTGACGCGCCTCATCGCGGCCGTCCGGCGCATACCAGTAGCCATAATCCTCGAGCTGACGACGGCGCTCCCCGGCGATGCACCAATGACTGACTTCATGTAGAGCACTGGCGAAGAAACCATGCGCGAAGATGATCCGGTGCATGTCATGTTCGCTGTCGGCGGGACAGTACAGGGGCTCGTCGTCACCGCTGACCAGACACGTTCGATACGGCACGGCAAAGATGCCGTCGAATACGGCGATGACATCGTCGATACGGTGCTTCACGCGACCTCCTTCAAAAGCGGAGGCACATTATAGGCACTCCGACGCACGATGAAAGGCGTCCTCGTCGCACCCTTGCTAGAATGCCGCTTTTACCTATCCGGGAGGACTGCTTTGACCGCGCCACAGGCCTTGTTCGCCCATAGCCTTCGTGAATCGCGTCTCTTGATGCGCCTGACATTGCCCATCTGCGGCGCGCAATTGGCGCAGTCGGGCATGAGCGCGGTCGATATCATCATGGCGGGGCGTGCCAGCGCCACCGACCTGGCTGCCGTCTCGGTCGGTTCCAGCCTGTGGCTACCGTTGATGCTCTTCATGACCGGCGCCCTGATGGGACTCACGCCCATCGTGGCGCAGCTGTTAGGAGGCCAGCGCCAGGCGGCGATTCGTCCTTACGTCCATCAGGCGCTGTGGATCGCCTTGCTGCTGGGTGGGCTCTCGGCGGCGGCTCTGTGGTTCGGCGTCAGTCAGATTTTTCGACTCATGGGTGTCCCCAGCCACGTAGCCGAGCTTTCCGCCGGTTATCTGGCTGGCGTGGCGTTTGGCATGCCGGGCATCGGCCTTTATCAAGCCTTGCGTGCCTTCTCCGATGGCATGAACCACACCCGTCCTGCCTTGTGGATCAGTCTTTTGGGCCTGGGCTTCAACATTCCCTGCAACTACGCGCTGATCTATGGGGCCCCCGGCATCGTCTCGCTGTTCGGCGGCCTCACCCCCGACTGGATCGCCGCATTGCCCGCTTTGGGCGCCGTGGGCTGTGGCATCGCCACGGCGATCTCCATGTGGGTGATGTGCCTGGCGATGATGATCTATACGCGTCGAGCACACGCATACGGTGAGGTCAGGTTATGGCACTCGCCAGTGCCACCCCGGCGGCGCGCCATACTCGAGCTGTTGCATGTCGGCGTGCCCATCGGCGTGGCGATTTTCGTCGAGGTCACGCTGTTTACCCTGATAGCCTTGTTCATCGCGCGCCTGGGGGAAGTCGTTGTCGCTGCCCACCAGATCGCGCTCAATTACACCTCGATCCTGTTCATGTTGCCGTTGTCGCTGAGCATGGCGCTCACCGTGCGGGTGGGCAACACGCTAGGGCGCGGTGACATGCACGAGGCGCGCTTCGTGGCCTGGAACGGCGTCGTCGTGTGTCTGCTGGTCGCGTTGTTAAACGACGCCATCCTGTGGATGACGGCATCGCCCATCCTCGCTCTATATACGTCGAACACGGAGGTGCATACGCTGGCCATGTCGCTGGTCGCCCTGGCGATGTTCTATCAGATATCCGACTCACTCCAGGTCAATCTGGCCGGCGCGTTGCGTGGCTACAAGGACACGCGGATCATCATGTTGATCACGGTATTGTCGTATTGGTTAGTCGGGCTGGCGGGCGGCCATTGGCTCGGGCGCGGCTGGGAAGGCCATTTCGCTCCCTTTGGCATCCACGGTTATTGGCTGGGGCTGTGCGCCGGGCTGACGGTGGCTGCCCTGTTGCTAGGCTGGCGCCTGCATCACCGTGTCCGACGCAGCCTCAGCGCCGACGCTTGATGTCCAGCCTTTCGGCAAAGTGTCGCTCATCATGCTCAGTGGGCACCCCCAAGCGCGATAACGTTGATCTCACTAACGCCAACAGAGCGTTTTAATGTGTCACGCTGATGCGTTATTTGAGTTGAAGGGTGGGCTAACTTGCGACGACTCCGATCTATCGGCCGCACGTACAGGATGTGCACAGTGGCACTGACCTTGCTGGTGGCCACAGCGGATGCCGCTACCGCTCAAGAAACGCAGGTGGAAACCCAGCGAGTCGAGGAAACTCAGCGTGTCGAGATGCTCCGCTTGAACGGTAGCGTGAGTGCTCCGCGCACGTCGCAGCTCTCCAGCGCCGAGGCGGGCCAGGTAAGCACGCTACATGTCGACCTGGGTACGCGAGTCCGCCAGGGTGAGCGCTTGTTAGCCCTGGACAGCCGAGAAGCCGAGCTCGAACACCAACGCGCCCAGGCCAATGTCGACCAGGCCCGCGCCGAACGTGACGACGCCCGACGCTTGCTCGACGAAGCCAACCAATTGGCAGAACAGCAGCACATCGCGGCTAGCGAGCAGCGTCAGCGGCAAAATACTCTGGCTGCAGCCGAAGCCACTCTGGATGCTCAACAAGCCGCACAGGCACTTTGGGAACTACGCATAACCCGCCATGAGATCACCGCCCCATTCGACGCGCTGATCACCCAGCGCGAAATCGAACTCGGCGAATGGGTCACGCCCGGCGACACCTTGCTGACGCTGATCGACATCGGCTCGTTGGTGGTTGATTTCTCAGTGCCCTACTCCGCCTATGCGCAAATGGGTGACGCCACGCTTGAAGTGCGCCAGGAAGGCGATGACCAATGGTATTCCGCCCGTCCCCAAGCGCAGGTACCGCAAGACACCCGTAACCGCCAATTCCTGCTGCGCGCCGCCCCCAGCGAGGCGCTCCCCCTGATGCCCGGCATGGCCGTTGAGGGCCGCCTGCGGATTGAGGGCGACTCAGGTCCCAGCGTACCCCGCGATGCCTTGATCCGACGCCCGGATGGCAGCGTCAGCGTGTGGCTTGCCCGTCAGGAAAGTGGTCAATGGCGCGCCATTGAACAGCGGGTCGAAATCGGCAGCGGCCATGAGGGGAACGTCGCCGTTCATGAAGGCGTTGCGGTCGGCGATCGCGTGATCGTGGTGGGTAATGAACGCCTCGAGCAGGGGCAAGCACTGACCCTCGCCGACGACAAGGAGTAACGCCCACGCATGTTTGCCGCCATTATTCGCCACGGCATTTTGGTCAGCGTGGTCACGCTGATTTTACTGATTGTGGGCATCGCCGCCATCTGGCGGATTCCCGTGCATATGATTCCCGACCTGGAAACTCGGGTGATTGGTATCGAGACCGAGTGGGCCGGCGCCAACCCGCAGGACATCGAAAAAGACATCCTCATCGAGCAGGAAGAATACCTACGCAACGTGCCCAATCTGCAGCGTATGGAGTCCACCGCCAGCAGTGGCAGTGCAGAAATCGAGCTGGAGTTTCCCTTCGGCGTCGATCTCACCGAAACCCTGATCCGGGTCAATAACGCCCTCAGTCAGGTGCCCTCCTACCCCACCAACGTGGACCAGCCGCGCATCGTCGCCAACTCGTTTTCGGCCAACGCGTTCATGTATTTCAACGTCGGCCCGCGCGAGGGCAACCCTCGCCAGCTCGATATGCCAGCCATGCGCGATTACCTGGAAGATAACGTGCGCCCACGCATGGAAAGCGTCAGCGGGGTGTCGGAAGTCAGCGTCTCCGGCGGAGCCGAACGCCAGATGCAATTGCTGCTCGACCCAGACGCCCTCGCCGCTCGCGACCTCAGCATCAGCGATATTCAAGCCGCGCTGGAAGCGCGCAACCAGGACGTGTCGGGTGGCAATCTGGAAAGCGGCAAGCGTCGTTATTTGTTGCGCACCGTGGGGCGCTTTGACAACGTAAAAAGCCTCGAAGCGCTGATCCTCAGGCGCCAGGGTGACGAAATCGTTCGCCTTGGTGACGTCGCCGAGGTGCAGCAGTCCTACGCCGAACTCACATCACGATCGTATAACGCCGCTGGCGAGCCAGTCCTCAGCGTTCAGGTCCGCCGCGAACCCGGGGCCAACGTCATCGACATCAAGCGCGACATGCTTGAGGAAGTCGAGGCATTGAACGACGGCCTGCTCGCAGAACAGGGCATACAGATCACCCTGTCTAACGACGACGTGCGCTACGTGGAATCATCGATTGCCAACGTCTGGTTCAACCTCGGCCTGGGGGCGCTGTTCGCCACGCTGGTGATGTATGCCTTTCTACGTTCGGCACGGGCCACCTTCGCCGGTGTCGTCGGCATCCCCATCTGTACCATTGCCGCGTTTCTTGGCCTGCTGCTGGCCGGGCGCACCCTGAACGTGATTTCCCTGGCGGGGGTCGCCTTTGCCATCGGCATGACCATCGATAACACCATTGTGGTACTCGAAAGTATCGAAACCCAGCGCCGTCGGGGGCTAGCACGGTTCCAGGCGGCACTTGCGGGCGTCAAGCAGGTTTGGTCGGCAGTGTTGGCCTCGACGCTGACGACGATTCTGGTGTTCGTGCCGATTTTCTTCATCGAGCAGGAAGCCGGGCAGCTCTACTCCGATATTGCCGTGGCCATCGCCACCTCGATCCTGATCTCGATGGTCGTGGCGATTACCGTCATCCCGACCCTGGGCGCGCATATCGATTTCCGCGGCCGGGGTGGAGATAATCGTAATGGCAACACTACCCGCCCGCGCTGGATGAGCGCCTGCTTATGGGTAGTGGACGGCATGATCCAGAGCGCCGGACGACGCCTGGCGGCCATCGTACTTGGCGTCATCGGTGGCGTGGCAATTTTTGTCTGGTTGACACCACCTGCGGAGTACCTGCCCGAGGGTGAAGAAGCCAAGACCTTTGCGAGCATGAATGCCCCCGCCAGCTACAACCTCGCTACCATGGACGAGATCGCGCGCACCCTGCAGCGTGAACTCGAGCCCCATGTGGGCGCCGAACCGGCCGCCTTTGAGCGCGGCGATACCGATGTTCCGCCGATCCGCACCATGGGCATCGAGGCCGAAGCCCAGAGCGTGCGCATCATTGCCGAGACCATCGATCCCAACCATATTGAAGCGCTGATGGATGCGCTTACCGAGCGTTACGAGGCCTACCCGGACATGCGTGCCTTTGCTGCTCGCGGCTCGATCATTTCCAGCAACGACGGCGGCACACGCAGCATCACGCTGGATATAGCCGGCAATGACCTTGAAACGCTCTACGCCACGGCCAACCGCATCTATCAGCGTGCGGAAACGGCCTTCGACAATCCACGCATTCAATCGCGCCCCTCTGCGCTCGACCTCGGCCAGCCGCTGATCGAGGTCTACCCTGACTGGGAGCGCGCCGCTGAATTAGGATTCGACACCGATTCCCTGGGCACCGCCATCGCGGTATTGACCAACGGCGCTTACCTGGATGATTTCTATCTCGACGATGAAAAAATAGACCTGTACGGCTATGGCCCGAATGCAGGCGATATCGACCTCGACCAATTGGCCAGCCTGCCCCTGCACACGCCAACCGGCTCCAACGTACCGCTCAATGACGTGGCCGATATTGAAGAAACCGTGGGCACCGCGACCCTCCGCCGGGTCGATGGTCGGCGTAGCGTGACCCTGGACGTGATTCCACCGCGCAGCGTGGCGCTCGAAGCCGGCATCGAACGAATGCAGCGTGAGGTGCTAGAGCCAATGCGCGACACAGGCGAGCTGCCAGGCAATATCAATGTAACGGTGACGGGCGCGGGCGATCAGTTGGACGCCACTCGCCAGGCGTTAACCAGCAACGGCCTGATCGCGCTGGCGATCGTGTACCTGTTGCTGGTGGCGATTTTCACCCACTGGGGCTACCCGCTGCTGATTCTGGCGACTATTCCCCTCGGCGCGGCCGGGGGCATCGTCGGGCTATGGCTGATGAATACCGTCGGCGCGGTGCTGCCACGCATTGGCTTGAACGCTATCAGCCAGCCGTTTGACATGATCACCATGTTGGGCTTTTTGATACTGATGGGGACCGTGGTCAACAATCCTATTCTGGTCGTTCACCAGGCCCGCGAGAACCTGCGCGAAGCGTCAATGAACGTGCGCGACGCGGTCTTTCATGCGGTGGAGAGCCGCTTGCGCCCCATAGCGATGACCACACTCACCACTCTATGCGGACTCTCGCCGCTGGTGTTTTTACCCGGCGAAGGAATCGAGCTATATCGCGGTGTCGGGGCCATTGTGCTGTTCGGGCTGCTTGGCACGGCGATCGTCACCGTGACCTTTTTGCCCGCGCTTACCGTGGCGGTGCTCAGTTGGCGGACGAAGCATCGGCAGAGTTAACAAAACGGCCGCTTGAGAGATTCATCCTGCCACGCGCCTGGTCTGCAACGTGACCAGGCTCCGACGCTCAGTACCCAAGTAACCGGCGCTCGGGTCGCGACTAAAGACTAAGCGCTGCCGCTTAACTTTAAGCAAACCGCCGCTCATCATGGGAGCGTGGCCATGTGGCCCCGCTGCGTTACGCCATCCGCCACGAGTCAGCACGTTCCCATGCCCTTTCAGCACCGCTTTCCAGTTCCGCTACGTCCGCGCACACTCTTGGTGCTGGGCGTCATCGCCGGTTTGATCCTTTGCATGTGGCAAACGGCGCGCCTGGCCCGCGAGCAAGCACTTCAGGCGCTGCGTCAAGATGCCGAGAACGAGTTGCGTCTGTCGGCCGCTAGCCTCGTCGGCCATTTATCGCGGCACGATTACTTACCGGAGCTGCTTGCCTCGCGCGAAATGGTCAAGCGCTTCCTGGACGACCCCGACGCTCAAGATCCGATGCCGTTAAACCGCATGCTGGACCGTTTTCGAGCCACTGCCAATGTATCGGACATTTACTTACTCGATCAGGCGGGTGACACCCTCGTGGCGAGCAATTGGCATCGTCCCGATACCTTCATCGGCCAGAATTATCGTTTTCGTCCTTATTATCGGGAAGCCATGGCCGGGAAGAATGGCAGCTTCTTCGGTCTAGGTATTCAATCTCAGGATCGCGGCTACTATTTCTCGGCACCGGTTTGGCTCGACGACACTGCCGCCGAGGCTCGCCCCGATGGTGTCATGGTGCTCAAGGTCCTGCTCGACGCGGTGGAAACGGGGTGGGCCGAGCAGGATGCCGAACTATTGGTCACCGATCATGATGGAGTCATCTTCATGGCCAGCCATCCCGAACTGCGCTTGACGACCATGGCGCCGCTGACGAACGCCCAGCGTCAGGCCGTGATCGCCTCCCGACGCTACGGCAACGCAGCGCTGCCGCCTTCGGGTCTGCGCGAACATCATCGCCGAGATACCCGTACGCGCCTCGTGGGTTTCGACTCGGGCCCGCTCGCCGGCCAACGCTATTTGAGCCTGGCCCGCCCCATGTCCAATTTCGACTGGCATATTCATATCCTCAAGCCGCTGACGCCCGTCCATCAGGCCCAGTGGCTGGCGGCCGTGCTGGCCGGCGGACTCTACGGGCTCATCGCACTAGGCGGCGGCATCGGTTGGCAGCGCCTACGCCTGCGTCGCGAGCGGGAACGCTTCGCCGAGCGCGAGCGACGCACCCTGGCCCAGGCACGGGACGAGCTCGAGCGCCACGTGGAAAGCCGGACCCGTGACCTGGTCTCCACCAACCGCCAGCTATCGGCGGAGATCGAGGAGCGCCAACGTGCCGAGGACAGCCTACGCGCCACACGGGATGAGTTGGTTCAAGCCGCCAAACTCGCCGTCCTCGGGCAATTGGCCGCCGGCATCAACCACGAGCTCAACCAACCGCTGGCAGCGATTCGCGCCTATACCGAGAATGCCCGTGCTTTCATTGCCCGACAGCGCCTCGAGACTGCCGACGCCAATTTGGCGCAAGTACTCGAGCTCACCGAACGCATGGCAGACATCAGCGCTCAGTTGCGCCAGTTCTCGCGCAAGAGCGGCGACAACCTCGCTGCGATGGCCGTCACGCCCTGTTTTACGTACGCGCTGCGCTTGTTCCAATCGCGGATCCACGAAGGCAGCGTGCAGGTCATTCAGCGCTGGCCCGAGCAGGCAGTGTGGGTACGCGCCGACTCGGTGCGGCTCGAGCAGGTACTGGTGAACCTCATCGGCAATGCCCTGCAGGCCATGAGCGAGGTTTCCCAGCCACGCCTGACGCTCGCCATCGTCCCCGAGGCGACATGCGTCCACTTGGACGTCATCGACAACGGCCCGGGCATTTCAGAGGCGCATTTGACACGGATTTTCGAGCCCTTCTATACAACGAAGTCCATGGGTAGCGGCCTGGGGCTAGGGCTATCAATCTCGCGACGCATCATCGAAGATCTCGGCGGCCAACTCGACGCTAGCGGTCATAATGACGGCGGCGCCCATTTCCGTGTCACACTTCCCCGCATCGCGGACCCCGATGATCCCGCGCGACCCGAGGAAAGCTCTCATGCATGAAACGTCCGCCATCCCCGTCATGCTCGTCGACGACGAAGCTCATCTACGTATCACCGCCAGCCAGACATTGGAATTGGCCGGCTATGCGCCCGACGTGCATGAAAGCGCGGAATCCGCGCTCGCAGCATTGAGCGCGGATTTCCCTGGCGTGCTGGTCAGCGACATCCGCATGCCCGGCATGGATGGCATGGCCTTGCTGCGCGAGGTCCGCCATCGCGACCCCGATTTGCCGGTGGTGTTGATCACCGGGCACGGCGATATTTCCACCGCCGTGGAAGCCATGCGCGATGGCGCCTGGGACTTTCTGGAGAAGCCCTTCGCGGGAGAACGCCTGGTTGAGGTCGTGCGGCGCGGCATCGAGAAGCGTCGCTTGAGTTTGGAAAATCGTCATCTAAAGGCTGAGCTCGAGGCGCAGCAATCGACTCCGGGGCCCCGACTAGTGGGACGCGCGCCCGCCATTCAGCAACTCGCTTCAATGGTGCAGCGCATCAGCCAAGTCGAAACCGATGTGTTGCTTTTCGGCGAGACAGGTACGGGCAAAGATCTGGTCGCACGCGCCATTCACGAGCGCAGCTCGCGCAGTGGCAAACCCTTTGTCGCCATCAATTGCGGGGCCGTGCCGGAAAGCACCATCGAATCCGAATTATTCGGGCATGAAAAAGGCGCTTTTACCGGCGCTGTGGAACGTCGCGTAGGTAAATTCGAACATGCCAATGGCGGCACCGTATTTCTCGACGAGATCGAGTCGATGCCACTATCGCTGCAGGTCAAGCTGCTGCGTGTGCTCCAGGAACGTGCAGTGGAGCGGCTCGGGTCGAATGACCTGGTCACACTCGATATACGCGTGATCGCCGCGACCAAGACGGATCTTAAGCTCGCCGCCGAGGCGGGGCGATTTCGCGAAGATCTATATTACCGACTCAATGTGGTGACCTTGCCGATTCCCTCGCTACGCGAGCGCCGCGAGGATATTCCCTTACTCTTTCAGCACTTCGTTGCCGTCTCCGCCAGCCGCAGCGGGCTGGAGGCACCGCCGCTCGACAGTCAGGGAGTCTCCGCCCTGCTAGCCCACGATTGGCCAGGGAACGTCCGCGAGCTACGCAATGTCGCCGAGCGCTACGTGTTGCTGGGGGCGACCTGTGATTATAGCCTCGAGACGCTACTTCAAGGCGCACATAAAGATAATGGCGACTTGCCACTCGCCCAACAGGTCGAAGTCTTCGAAAAGAGCGTGATCAACCAGGCACTGGTTCGCTACCAGGGGTGCGTCACTGATATATGCAACCGACTGGGCGTACCTCGCAAGACACTTTACGACAAGCTGAAAAAACACGGCTTGAAAGCCGAGGATTACCGCCACATCGTCGAGACGGAGTAACCTCGCGCTCGACGCAGTCAGATTCTCGAGAAACGCCCAGCCTGTGCGGAAATCCGCACAATGTTTTGGTCGCTTTGTGCGAACTTCCAGCCATTAAAGGCCGCTCCTTCTTCTACCTTCGTCGAAACATGAAATCGTAACTACCTGAAAGGTAAAGCTTAATCAAAAGATGGAATGGCGGTTGCCCTGATAGTACGTATTTGACGAGCTTGATGCTCCGCACAGCTCGGTAATGGATACGCATAACCACAATCGATATCGGGAGAATTCGCCATGTCTATCAAGACACACGCCTTGACCGCTACCCTCGCGGGGGCCATGTGCCTCGCCACCGTGGCGCAAGCCGACCGTGAGGATTGGCCGGAAAACTTTACCGTGGGCACCGCCAGCCAAGGTGGCACTTACTTCGTGTATGGCTCCGGCTGGGCCAACATGGTCGCCGACGAACTAGGGCTTTCAGGGGGCGGTGAAGTCACCGGTGGACCCAATCAGAACCTGGCCTTGGTACACACAGGTGAGGTGGCTCTCGGCCTAACCACCATGGGCCCAGCGGCCGATGCCGTAGCCGGCAAGAGCTCATTGGCGCCGGGCGTGCAAATGGACAATGTTTGTGCGCTGTTCCCAATGTACGAGACGCCGTTTTCCATCACCACGCTCGCCGACAGCGGTATCGAGTCGATCTCCGATATCCCTGACGGGGCCAGCATCGGTTTTGGCCCGGCGGCTTCCACCTCGGATACCTACTTCCCGGCCATGCTCGAAACCCTGGGTGTCGAGTTCGATCGTCGTAACGGCGGCTGGAATGACCTGGGCGGCCAGCTGCAGGATGGTCTGATCGACGTCATTGCCTTCGCCGCCGGTATTCCGATTCCCGCCGTCAGCCAGCTCGAGGTGCAAACCGACGTCAATATCGTCGAGTTCACCGAGGAGGAGCAAGCCAAGGTGATGGAGGAATTCCCGGTCTCGGCATTCTCGATTCCCGCCGATACTTACCAGACTCTCGAAGACGATGCTCGTGCGGTCTCCATGTGGAACTTCACCATCGCCGGCTGCGATCTCCCCGAGGACTTCGTCTACGAGATCACCAAGCTGAGCATGGAAAACAACGACAAGATGCGCGATATCCACCGCAGCGCCGAATTCAGCATTCCCGAGAACCTCAAGTACAACACCGTACTGCCCTTCCATCCGGGTGCGGTGCGCTGGTACGAGGAAAATGGCTACGAGATCCCCGAAGAACTGAAGCGCTAAGTCGGTCGTTTATCTAAATGCCGCCTCGCATCAAGATGCGGGGCGGCATGCATCTCATCCCATTCACACCCAAGGGTGTTTTCATGTCTCAACATTCTCAATCCCGTGACGAGGGGGCCGACGACGTCGTTCAGTCCGTCAATGCCGACGGTGTCGACGAGGTCGCCGTCGAATCCAACCGACGCCTCTACGGCGGATGGCAATGGTGGCTGTTCGGCGCCCTGGCCATCGCCTATTCACTATTTCATTTGATCTCGCTCAACATCTACCCTCTTGAGACTTGGTCGTTTCGCATTCTGCACATCGCCGGTGCCCTGATACTGGGCTATGGCTTCTACGCCGGCACACAATTCGCCGAGACCCCACAAGCACGCTCGAGTGCCTGGATGCGCTGGTTGAGCTACGCCATGTTGATCCCTGCGCTCTACGCCTTGGTGCGGGCGGCGATGATGTATCAAACGATGAACGACGGCGCCATGCGCATCGCCCCCGAAATCGAGGCCTGGCACTATGGTTATCCGTTGCTGCTGGCCACCGTGGCGGGCATCGTATTGTCATGGAGCTATCGTCAGGTTCGCGACGGGCTGTCGCCGGCGGATGTGGTGTTGATGGTCTGCTCACTGGCCGTGGCCGGCTATCTGCTGGTAATGTTCAACAGCCAGCTACGCGCCTCCACCGGCACGCCCTTCGCCCCAATGGGGATTTCTTACGCGGCCATTGCCGGCTCGCTGCTGATTCTCGAGCTGACGCGCCGCGTCGCCGGTCTCGCGCTGGTGACCATCTCAACGATCTTTCTGGTTTATGTCTTCGTCGGCCCGCATCTTCCAGGCTTTCTCGGCTACCCGGGCCTCTCGGTGGGGCGCTTCTTTAGCCAGGTCTACACCGATGCCGGCATTCTCGGCCCTACCACTGCCGTTTCCTCGACCTACATCATCTTGTTCATCATCTTCGCGGCGTTTCTGCAGGCTTCCAAGGTCGGTGACTATTTCGTCAACTTCGCCTTCGCCGCCGCCGGGCGTGCGCGAGGCGGGCCCGCCAAGGTCTCCATTTTCGCCTCTGGCTTGATGGGCATGATCAATGGCACCTCCGCCGGCAATGTGGTTTCCACCGGTTCGTTGACCATCCCGTTAATGAAGAAGGTGGGTTATCCGCCACGCAGCGCCGGGGCCATCGAGGCAGCCGCTTCCACCGGCGGGCAGATCATGCCCCCGATCATGGGCGCCGGGGCTTTCATCATGGCTGAGATCACCGGTATCCCTTACACCGAAATCGCCATCGCCGCCCTGATTCCGGCCATCCTGTACTTCGCCTCAGTCTATTTCATGGTCGATTTCGAGGCCGCCCGCAAAGGCATGCGCGGCATGCGCAAGGACGAGATCCCGCGCTTCTCGAAGCTCGTCAAACAGGTCTACCTGTTTGCACCGATCATCATTTTGATCGCGGCGCTGTTCATGGGTTACTCGGTGATTCGCGCGGGCACGCTGGCGACGGCATCCGCCGCCGTGGTGAGCTGGGTCTCGCCTAACAAGATGGGAATACGCGCCATCCTCAAGGCGCTGCAGCTGGCCGGGACGATGTCGATTCAGATCATCGCCGTGTGCGCCTGTGCCGGGTTGATCGTCGGCGTGATAGCGCTGACAGGGGTTGGAGCGCGCTTCTCGTCGCTGCTGCTCGGCCTGGCCGGCGTCAGCCAATTGTTAGCGCTGGTCTTCGCCATGTGCATTAGTATCCTGCTGGGCATGGGCATGCCGACCACTGCCGCTTACGCCGTCGCGGCATCCGTGGTGGCCCCCGGCTTGATCGACATCGGCATTCAGCCACTGGTGGCGCACTTCTTCGTGTTCTATTTCGCGGTCGTGTCAGCCATTACACCGCCAGTGGCGCTGGCATCCTACGCGGCAGCGGGAATCTCGGGCGACAACGCTATGGGGACCTCCGTGGCCTCGTTCAAGATCGGCCTGGCGGCCTTCATCGTGCCGTTCATGTTCTTCTACAGCCCGGCCATGCTGATGGAGGGCTCGTGGCTACAGATCCTACGTGTCGGCATCACCGCGACGCTCGGCATCGTGCTGCTGTCAGCCACCGTGCAGGCGTGGCTCTTCGGACCAGTCAAGGCCTGGCAGCGCCTGGTGATGCTGATAGGTGCGCTGTGCATGATTTATGGCGGCATCTACACCGATATCATCGGCCTGATGATCGGAGTGGGACTTTATGCCATGCAACGCGCTCGTAATGGCACGTCTGCCGCCACGCCGCGCTAGCATCCTGGGCCTGCCCCACCCCAAAACGCCCCCATTCAGCTTAACTGTTTGGGGGCGTAACGTGTGGTAACCGAAAAAACACTGCCCTGGTGCTTAACTTTCCACGTTGGCCTGTGCTAATAGTGAAGCTAGGTCTTGGCCTACTACTGCTGCGCAAGGAGGTTGCCATGGGTATCGTTTCGTCCCCACGCACCGCCCGGGTCATTGACCTGGACACCATGAGGCAGCGACGTCAGGCACAACGCCGCATTCTACGCCTGGCGCCTGAACTGGATGGCCTCGAGATGCTGTATCATCTGGCTTCGGACCCAGAGACACTGTATGGCATGCCGCTGTTGGCTTGGGGACTACGCGAAAGCGGCGAGGTGGTTGGCTTGGTGCCTTGGATGGAGGCCCTGACCGCCTGCCATGAGATGGACAGTCCCGATCATGGGCACTTTTTCGGTTATCGCGATCCCGAAACGGAAGAAATCTTCCACTCGCCGCCCGAGCATAAAGTCTATGAACTGGAACATGCCGCCGCGTATTTCGATTACGAAGAAACGTCGGCACCGACCCTGATACAGCAGTTGCCCGATACCCAGGGTACGCATGCGCTGTGCCTCGCCAGCGACGGGGAGAGCTGGCAACTCAAGCAGGTATTTGGCTGGCGCTTGTACAACGACGGCAATGTGGAATCGCTACTCGTCGATGAAAAACGTGTCGAGCAGACGCCGATCGTGGCTGGCGATGCCTGCCTCTATGCCGGCCATAGCCGCCATGCGACGGTGTATTACTTCCAGCGTCATATCGCCAATCAGATCAAGCAACAGGACCCCACCACAATGGAGGCCCTCGCCGTGATGACGACGCCTTCCTCATCGTCTTGACGGAGAGGGGCGTCACGCTAGACGAATGACATAGCGGTAACGCTCGTCTTCTTCCTGCGACTGGGCGACGAGTTCATGGCCCAGGAAGGTGCAGAACTTGGGGACGTCGCGCGTCGTGGCGGGGTCCGTGGCGATGACTTCCAGAAGTTGGCCAACGTTCATGTCCCGTACCTGATTGTGCATCATCATGATCGGTTCGGGACAATACAGGCCGGAAGTATCCAGCACGGCATCCGGCGTGGGCAGGGACGTATCGGGATCGGACATAAGTGACGTAACCTCGTGTTCGCTCAGGTTAGATGATGCGCTATCGCCGTGGCGACCTCAATCCTGCAAGTACACATGCACGGTCACTTCCTCGCGATCGTGGTAAAGGTGTCGAGCGCGTATCCGTGCCCGCACACCGGCTCGATGCAGGCTATCCTCAAGGCGTGCCAGGCAACGTGCCACTTCTTCCCAGCGCTTCTTCATGGGCAGTTTCAGGTTGAAGATCGCTTCACGGCACCACTGCTTGATCAACCAGCGCTCCACCATGTCGATGACGCGCATGGGTTTGTCGACGATGTCGCACACTAACCAGTCTAGGCGCATCGGGGGCTCCCAGACGAAGGCATCCTCGCGCAAGTGCTCGACTTGCCCCGTGGCCATCAGCGTTGCGTCCATGGGGCCATTGTCGATGGCATAGACATACATGCCTTGGCGCACGAGCTGATAGGTCCAGCCTCCGGGGGCGGCGCCGAGGTCGGCCGCCTGCATGGCATCGTTGAGGCGTGCCGGCCAGGCGTCACGCGGTACGAAGACATGCCAGGCTTCTTCGAGCTTGAGGGTCGAGCGACTCGGCGCTTCACGCGGGAACTTCAGGCGCCATATGCCGCCGAGATGCTCGGCACGGTTACCGGGGAAGCTGATCGCCAGCTGGACACGATCCCCCGCCGTCCAGAATAGATGCAAGCGCCGGCCACCCGCCTTACGACGCAGCGCACCGCGTTTTTTGAGCGTGCTTTCCAACGGCTTGCTCAAGGCTTTCATCAAACCGGCCAGCGCCTTCTCTTCGTTGGTATCCGGCGTTTCCTGCCAGACCGATTCGAACGACCAGCCGCTGGCGACGACGAGCTCGACGATCGCCGTCAGCCGGTCGTCGCGTGGCAAGTCTTCCAAGGGCGGAAACGCCACCAGCGATTGTCGCGCGAACACCAGAGCCTCGAGCGGTAGGCGACGATGCACGTCATTGGCAGGTGTGGCGGGGTCGAGTACGAAACGCACATGGCCGCTGCCCGGCGCCGCGATGGGGTATCCCACATGCCCCATGTCGGCGACCTTGTCCGAGAGTTCGGCGCTCAGGTCCTTCTCGAAACCGGGACGGCAATAGAGTAGCCACTCGTGCGGACAGACGGCCATGTTGGACTCCAGAATCGGCGGGGCGGCAGTCTAACGAGCGGAGAGTACGCGAGGCAAGCAATCTTGCTCCGCGCCCTGTTCCGTCACTGGTCGTGCCACGCGCGTCTGACGCCGTACTACGCTAGGCGCCGCTGAGTCTTTTCATCGAACAAGACGGCGCGACTCAAGTCGGCGCGCAATGCCACGCGGTCTCCCGCTACTACGCGACTCTTCGGACCGAGGCGGGCCGTTACCTCGTTGCCACCCAGCCACGCCTGCAGCAAGGTATCCGCACCTGTCGGCTCGACTACTGTCGCCGTCACCTCAAGCCGCGTACCCTCACCTGACGTTTCTTGTATGGCGTCGTCTTCGAGAAAATGCTCGGGCCGCAATCCCAAGATCAGACGTTCGCCGACGCGGGACGAAAGTTCCTGAGTGTCACGCTCCACTGGCCATGGCAACGTCAACGCCGCCCCGCCTTGTTCCTCATCGTGGATTTGCAAGGCATAACCGCTTGCGCCTGCATGACTGACGAGCGTGACGGGAAGGAAGTTCATCGATGGCGAGCCCATGAAGCCTGCCACGAACATGTCCACAGGATCGTTATACACTTCGTGGGGCGTACCTAGTTGCAGGATTTCTCCATCGCGCATCACCGCGATTCGATCGGCCAGCGTCATGGCCTCGATCTGATCGTGCGTGACATAGACAATGGTGGTCCCGAGACGCTGATGCAATTTCTTGATCTCGGTACGCATTTCCACGCGCAGCTTGGCATCCAGGTTCGAGAGCGGTTCGTCGAACAGATAGATCTGCGGCTCACGCGCCAAGGCGCGGCCCATGGCCACGCGCTGGCGCTGCCCACCCGATAGTTGTGAAGGTTTGCGATCAAGCAGCGGCGTGATTTGCAACAGCTCAGCCACGCGCGAGACCGCCTCTTCGCGCTGGGCCTTGGGCATCTTGCGCATCTCCAACCCGAAGGAAATGTTCTGCCGCACGTTCATGCTCGGATAGAGCGCATAGGACTGAAACACCATGGCGATATCGCGCTCGGACGGCGTATGCCAGGTCACATCTTCATCACCGATACGTATTTCGCCGCTGGTAACGGGCTCGAGCCCTGCAATAGTATTCATCAATGTCGATTTCCCGCAGCCCGAGGGACCGACCAGGATCAGGAACTCCCCGGAGTCGATCGCCAGGGAGATATCCTTGAGTACCTGCGTGCTACCGAATGTCTTGTTGACGTGACGGATGTTCAAAGCGGACATAATGACCTCTGTAATCAACCCTTGACGGATCCCGCGGTTAACCCGCGCACGAAATATTTTCCGGCCAGCACGTACACCACCAATGTCGGCAAGGCGGCGATCATGGCCGCTGCCATGTCGACGTTGTACTCCTTAACGCCGGTGGAGGTATTGACCATATTGTTGAGTGCCACCGTCACCGGCTGCGAGTCGAAGCCCGCGAACGACACCCCAAACAAGAAATCATTCCAGATCTGAGTGAATTGCCAGATGACCGTCACGGTGATGATGGGACCCGATACCGGCAGCAGAATGCGCCAAAAAATACGCCAGAATCCCGCTCCGTCGAGCTTGGCGGCGGCGATCATTTCATCGGGTATCGACACGTAATAGTTACGGAAGAAAAGCGTCGTGAACGCGATGCCATACACCACATGTACAAGCACCAAACCACTGGTGGAACTGGCCAGCCCCAGCCAGCCCAACGTTCTCGCCATGGGCATGAGCACCACCTGGAACGGCACGAAGCAGCCGAATAGCAGCAGTGCAAAACACAGGTTCGCGCCGCGAAAACGCCATTTGGTCAATACATAGCCATTAAGCGCGCCCACTAAAGAGGAAATCGCCACGGCGGGCACGACGATGGCTATCGAGTTGAGAAAGTAGCCCGACATGCCATTACAGCGCATACCGGTGCAGGCCGAACCCCATGCCTTGCTCCAGGCCTCGAAGGAAATCGTGCTGGGCAGCGACAAGAGGCCGCCGGCACGAATGTCATCCAAGGGCTTCAGCGATGTCAGAAGCATTACCACGAGCGGTAATAAATACACCAGCGCCGCCATGATCAGCAGCGTATATAGCCCAGCGCGCCATAGCCGTGCGGAGGTTGTATGTCGACGTACCATGTTAGCCATGTCGCTGCCCTCGCAATTCGGAATACAGATACGGCACCAAGATCGCCAACACGCCGCACAGCATCATGATCGCGCTAGCAGAACCCAGGCCGATCTGCCCCCGTGTAAAGGTGTGTGCATACATGAAAGTGGCGGGCAGGTCGGTCGCGTAGCCGGGGCCGCCTCCCGTCAACGCCATGACCAAATCGAAACTCTTGATGGCGATATGAGCGAGAATCATCACAGAGCTGAACACTACAGGACGCAGGCTCGGCAAGACGATGCGTGTGTAGATACGCGGCAAACTGGCACCATCCAGCGCCGCTGCTTGAAAGAGACTGTCGTCGATACTCCTGAGACCGGCCAGGAACAAGGCCATCACGAACCCGGACGCTTGCCATACGGCAGCGATCACCAGGGTGTAAATCGCCATATCACTATCGACGAGCCAGTTGAAGGTAAAGTCTTCGAACCCCCAGCCACGCACCATCGCCTGGATACCCAGCCCTGGATTGAGCAACCAGCGCCAGACGACACCGGTCACGATCAAGGAAAGCGCCATTGGGTAGAGATAAATCGTGCGCAGCGCGCCTTCCTGTCGGATACGCTGATCGAGAAATATCGCGAGCAGTAGCCCTATCACCAGACAGCTCACGATGAACAAGCCACCGAATACCACCAGGTTAGTAGCCGCCACGTGCCAGCGTTCATTGGCAAAAAGCCGCGCGTACTGCGCGAACCCCACGAAATCGTATTGCGGCAACATCCGCGAGTTGGTCAATGACAGTAGAAACGTCCAGAGCATGTAGCCATAGACGAAAAACAACGCCACCCCGAGCGAGGGCGCGACAACCAGACGGGGCAATACACGTTCAATATGGCCCGCCAGAGAGCGACGGTGTCGTCGCTCTCCGGAAGCAGGCGCAGATACTTTTGATGGCATCGACGATATCCTTTTGACAAGACACGATTGCTCGCTACCGATTCAAGCCCCGGCAGCGAGCAACGACTCACCTCACTCGGCCGCGCGTACGGCGCTGACCAATCGCTCTGAGGCAGTTTCGGCCTTCATGTCAGGATCATTGAAGAAGTTGGTGATGACATCGAATACCGCACCTTGCTGGCTGTCCGACACCGCCATGCCATGAGCCAGACTGGGCACCAGCGCATCTTCGTCCATGGCGACATCAAAGGCTTCACGCGAAGCCTTGGCGCAGGCATCGAAATCGTCGAGGGAGACATCCAACCGCACCGGGATCGACCCTTTGGCTTGGTTGAACTGAACCTGGAAATCCTTCGACAGAACGATACTCGCCAAGTCCAATTGGGCCTGTTGCTGACCTTCGTCGTCGACATCGAACATGGCCAGGCTATCGGTGTTGTAGGAAAACATGTTTTCAGTCATCGGCGGGGCAACGCATTCGTAGTCCTCGCCCGGCGTCATGCCTGCAGCGGTGAACTCGCCCTTGGCCCAGTCGCCCATGATCTGCATGGCCGCCTTGCCATTGATGACCATCGATGTAGCGATGTTCCAGTCACGGCCGGCGATGTTTTCGTCCATCGTGCCGCGTAGCTTCTTGAAGGTCTTGAGCGACTCGATCATGGTATCGCTGGTCAGCGCTTCAGGGTCCAGGTCGACGAACGCCTTGCGATAGAAATCGCCACCCCCGATCCCCATCATGACCACTTCGAACACGGTCGCGTCCTGCCAGGGCTGGCCACCGTGAGCGAGCGGAATGTAGCCCGCCTCGCGAATCTTGTCGGCCGCGTCAAAGAACTCGTCCCAGGTCTGCGGCACGTGATCAACGCCCGAATCTTCTAGAACCTCGGGGTTGGCCCAGATCCAGTTGATACGGTGAATATTGACGGGGACTGCGGCATAGTGACCGTCGACTTTGTCGGCGGCAACGATTTCCTCGGGAAGGAAGTCGTCCCACCCATCGGCCTCGGCGGCTTTATCGATGTTACCGAGGAACCCCATGTCACCCCACTCTTTAATCAAGGGCCCCTTGATTTGCGCTACCGCCGGAGGGTTTCCCGAAATCGCACGCGATTTGAGTACCGTCATAGCACTATCGCCCGCACCACCGGCAACCGCGAAATCTTTCCAGGTGTGGCCCTTGGTCTCGAGTTTTTCCTTGAGCAGGTTGGCGGCCTTGGCTTCGCCACCCGAGGTCCACCAATGCAGGACCTCGATTTCAGCGGCATTGGCCTGTCCCACGGCAGCAGCCAGCAGAGCACCTGCGGCGAGCGCATGGATAGTTTTCATGGCGTAACTCCTTATGGTTGTTATCGCGACATGGGTCGCTCAATCACGAGGGGGGCCTCGTGTCTTACCAGTCTCGGGAGCGGGCGACGAAGCGTCGACGGGGCGAGGAAGGGAGACAGAAAGCCCAAAGGGCAGTCACGCCCGGCATTTTTCACGCTCGAATGAATGACGCCATCCGCGGCTGTTATCGTTATGACGTCAGTCCCTCGTTGGAGACCATGAGCCAGCGGATCGAACGCCCCGATCCCTGGCTTCGAGCGTAGCGTATGCCAACATGCGTTTGGGTTACCGAGTCCTACAAAGTCTTGGCGACATATTGCAGCCCTGTAATATGCCACGCAGCTACAACGTCAGGGAGTTCAATGCGCCAAGGGAATGCTTAGCTGAACGCTCAATCCTCCTTCGCTGGCCTCATTCAAGTAGATCTCCCCACCATGGGCACGCACGATATGCCGAGCAATGGAAAGCCCTAGGCCACTACCGCCCGTGTGACGACTCCGAGAGGGCTCGAGCCGCACGAAAGGCTCGAAGACACGCTCCCGCTGTGCCTGAGGAATGCCCGGCCCATCGTCATTGATGCAGATGGTAATATGCTCGTAATTCCGGTGAAGTGCGATATCCACACGCTGTGCATAAAAAATGGCGTTCTCTATGAGGTTGGCCAGACAACGCTTGAGTGCCAAGGGCTTCGCCGACAGCCATCCCGCATGCCCTTCAAGATGGATCGAAGCACCTTCATGTACAGCAAGATCCTTCATGATGTCTTTCACCAGTGCGTCTACATCGATCGCAGAGGCCGTCTCATGTAGATCTAACCCTTTCACCGAAGCCAAGGCCCCCTTCACCAACTGATCCATTTCATCCAGGGAGCGTATGAAAGCCTCGCGCTGGGCGGATGAGTCGAGCATCTCAGCACGCAGGCGTAAGCGTGTGATGGGGGTTTTGAGATCATGCGAAATGGCGGAAAACAAGCGTTCACGTTCCTCAACCTGATGGCGAATCCGTTCGCTCATGCGATTGAACGCCATCGCAGTATCGCGCAATTCACGTGGCCCGCGTTCGGCAAGCGGCGGCGATTCAAGATCGTCCCCCAGACGTCTTGCCGCCTTGGCCAGGATCGAGAGCGGCCGCGTCGACCAGCGTATTCCCCATAACGACAGCGCGATGACCGTCAATAATACGGCGATGGAGACAAAGAGCCGATCCCCGGATAGCCAAGTGGCGTCTTCCAGGGACTCCGCCATGGGAAGGGAGGTCGCGACGAACAACCAATTCCCCCCTTCGAGGGGCATTTGCACGACGAGAATGGGCGTCGACAACGGTGTGATAGCCAAGCTGCGGTGCGCCCAATGTGCGGGGAGCTCCGCTAGGGGGACTTCATTATTGAACACACGCAGATCGCTGGGCCGTGAAAACCCGATATACATCTCACGCTGCCCAAGCTCTTGCACGAGTCCATCTCGCAAATTAGCGGCCACCATCTCGCGCGCACTGCCTCCACGGGTACTCGGCAAGGCGATGCGATGGTCGTTGACGCTGACAAAGAAGCGAGTCCCCCCCATATCGCGCAATTGATCGAGCACGATATGCCGATACTCATACGGCAAGGAACTGAAGTAACGTACAGTGGCGGCCAAACTTTCGGCAAGATGATGCGATAGGGTATCGAGCCTCATCAGGCGCTCGCGGTTTTCCTGCCAACTCCAGATCCCATAGCTGGCAACCTGAGCGCCCAACACGCCCAGCAACATAATCAATACGAAGCGACCCCTAAGGGTTCGCGGGCGCCACCATCGCTTCACATCACTGATTCCACGGGAGTGGCCAGGACATAACCTGCTCCGCGCACGGTACGTATCAATTGCGAATGCTGGGCATCTTCTCCCAAGCGCTGGCGCAAGCGACAAACGTGTACATCGATGGAGCGATCCAAGGGCGGCGCCCGGCGTCCTCGGCTAAGATCGAACAAGCGCTCGCGGGACAGCACCTGCTCGGGATGATCAAGAAACACGCCGAGTAGCTGATAATCCGCGCCTGATAGATGACTTCGGTTACCCGCATCGTCGATTAACTCACGCGTAATCCTATCTAACGACCAAGGCCCGAATCGGACAATGCGTGTAGCCGCGGCCGGTAATGGTTTAACTCGGCGCAATATCGCCTTGACGCGCGCCAGCAGTTCACGCGGATTGAACGGCTTGGCCAAATAGTCGTCGGCTCCGAGTTCGAGTCCGAGAATACGGTCGGTTTCATCTACGCTGGCGGTCAGCATGATGATGGGCAAGCTACTGTGGTGGCGAAGGTCGCGACAAAGCGATAATCCATCCTCTCCCGGCATCATGATGTCGAGTATCAGCAAGTCGGGGTCTTCATCGCGTATCAAGGTAGGTAAGGCATCGCCGTCTTCCCCCAATACGACCTTGAAACCATGTCGCTCGAGGTAAGTTTGCAACAGTTCACGAATTTCGGCGTCGTCATCGATGACAGCCACTGTCGTATGATTCATCGTCATAGTGGGAGACGCTCCCTGCCGCTGCTTCTCAATTCGACAGAAGGCACTGCGGATATTTGTTGGTTATCGTCGCGATTCTTTATCGATGATGCGATGGCCTCCCCTACGCATCAAGCGAATCATGGCGCGACACGACCAAAGGGGGAGGAATATAACGTACATACGCAATATGAGTGAGTTTTATGAACGCTTTGACGATACTCGGCGTAGTAGTTTTTCATTCGCCAGCATCAAACTCGTTGTTTTTTCTGCCCTAAACGAAAAAAACCCCAGCCTCTTTCGAAGCTGGGGTTTTAGAAGAAATGCCTGACGATGACCTACTCTCGCATGGGGAAGC
>NZ_JAJQJH010000021.1 GCF_029544075.1 Chromohalobacter canadensis
TGCGGGAATAGCTCAGCGGTAGAGCATCGCCTTGCCAAGGCGAGGGTCGGGAGTTCGAATCTCCTTTCCCGCTCCAACCAAAACACCTCCCCCTATCTCGATACGTCCCATTCGTCTAGTGGTCTAGGACACTGCCCTTTCACGGCAGTAACAGGGGTTCGAACCCCCTATGGGACGCCACTTCGTTTGCTTATAATATGCCTTATCATTTAGTGCGGCGTTCGAGACATTGATTTTTCTCGATTTGCCCGCATTGTCTGCTGTCTTTGCAAGGTTTCTTTCGAATATCAAGAATTGGGTGCGCCAGATGGCAGAACCAGCACTGTCCATCCGCGGGCTGACCAAGGTCTACGGTAATGGCTTCCATGCCCTCAAGGGCATCGATCTCGACGTCGCCGAAGGCGACTTTTTTGCGCTTCTCGGTCCCAACGGGGCGGGCAAGTCCACCACGCTAGGGGTCGTATCATCCCTGGTACAGAAGACTGGTGGCAGCGTGAGCGTGTTCGGTATCGATATCGACCGCGACTTCGCCAAGGCCAAGTATCACCTCGGCGTGGTGCCGCAGGAATTCAACTTCAACCAGTTCGAGAAGGTCGAGGACATCGTCCTGACCCAGGCGGGCTATTACGGCATGCCGATGCGCGAGGCCAAGCCGCGCGCCGAACAGCTGCTGCGCGATCTCGGCCTGTGGGACAAGCGCAAGGGGAGTGCGCGCATGCTCTCCGGTGGCATGAAGCGCCGCCTGATGATCGCACGTGCCTTGATCCACCGCCCGCGCCTGTTGATTCTCGACGAGCCGACCGCCGGGGTGGATATCGAGTTGCGCCGCAGCATGTGGGAATTCATGAAGCGCATCAATCGTGAAGGCACCACCATCATCCTCACCACGCATTATCTGGAAGAAGCCGAGAGCCTGTGCCGTAACATCGCCATCATCAACCACGGCGATATCGTCCAGAATACCAGCGTGCGTGACCTGCTGGCCCAGCTCAACACCGAGACCTTCCTGCTCGATCTGGCCCGGCCGGTCGAGACCGCGCCCGAACTGGAAGGCTTCAGCGTGGAACGTGTCGACGCCACGCAATTGGCGCTGTCGGTCGAGCGAGGACAGCGGCTCAACGATGCTTTCGAGCAATTCTCTGCGCAGGGCTTCGAAATCGTCTCGATGCGCAATCGCGCCAACCGCCTGGAGGAAATGTTCGTGTCGATGGTCGAACACGCCAACGCCGAAAGCGGCCGATCCACCGACAAGGTGGAGGTGCGCTCATGAATGCCTGGCAGACCTGGATCGCGCTTTGGACCCTGGTGACCAAGGAGGTGCGCCGTTACATGCGCATCTGGCCGCAGACGCTGCTGCCGCCTTCGATCACCATGACCATGTACTTCATCATCTTCGGTAACCTGATCGGCTCGCGCATCGGGCCCATGGACGATATCCCCTACATCGATTACATCGTGCCCGGCCTGATCATGATGGCGGTGATCACCAACAGCTATTCCAACGTGGCCTCGAGTTTCTTCTCCAACAAGTTCCAGCGCAGCGTCGAGGAGATGATGGTCTCGCCGATGCCCAACTGGGTGATTCTCGCCGGTTTCGTGGTCGGCGGTGCATCGCGCGGCCTGGCCGTGGGCTTGATCGTCACCGTGGTCTCGATGTTCTTCACCGACCTCTCGATTCATCATCCCTTGGTGACCATCGGGGTGGTGATCATGACGGCATTGCTGTTTTCCATCGGCGGGTTCATCAACGCGCTGGTGGCGCACAAGTTCGACGACATCTCGATCGTGCCGATCTTCGTGCTGACGCCGCTCACCTACCTGGGCGGGGTGTTCTACTCGATCAACATGCTGCCGGACTTCTGGCAGGGCGTGTCGATGGTCAATCCCATTCTGTACATGGTCAACGCCTTCCGCTACGGCATTCTCGGGGTTTCGGACATCCCGGTCGGCGGGGCGCTAGTGGCCATCGCGGTTTTCATCGTCGTGTTCTTCGCGCTGGGGATGTGGATGCTCGACCGTGGCAAGGGGATCCGGAGCTGACATGAGCGAACGTGACGAGACCCTCGCGCATGCGCCGCTGGGGCGCGAGTCCGCGTATCCCGAGCACTACGACGCCGGCCTGCTGTTTCCCATTCCCCGACAGGCCAACCGCGCGCCGCTGGGGCTCGACGACGCCGCGCTGCCGTTCGAGGGCGAGGACGAGTGGCACGCCTTCGAACTCTCCTGGCTCGACGCGAAGGGCAAGCCGATCGTCGCCGTGGCCCGGTTCCGGCTGCCCGCCGACTCGCCCTCGCTGATCGAGTCGAAGTCCTGGAAGCTATATCTCAACAGCTTCAACCAGACGCGCTTCGACAGCCGCGAGGCGGTGATCGACACGCTCGAGCGCGACCTGGCCCAGGCGGCGGGCGCGCCGGTGGCGGTGGCCCTGTTCGGCGTCGAGGACGATGCCCTGATGCCCCGAGCGCTGCCCGGCGAGTGCCTGGACGATCTCGACGTGCGCATCGAGCACTACACGCCTACTCCCGAGCTGCTCGAAGTCGGCGAAGAGGTCGTCGAAGCAACGCTGCACTCGCACCTGCTCAAGTCCAATTGCCCGGTGACCGGCCAGCCCGACTGGGGCAGCGTGCTGATTCGGTATCGCGGCCCCCGGCTGGAGCGCGAGGCCTTGCTGAAGTACCTGATCTCCTATCGGCAGCATCAGGACTTTCACGAGCACTGCGTCGAGCACCTGTTCGTCGATCTCATGGCGCGGGCCAGGCCGGAGCGGCTGCTGGTCATGGCGCGCTACGTGAGGCGGGGCGGGCTGGATATCAGCCCCTGGCGGGGTACGCCCGGCGAGCGGCCGCCCACGCCACTCCGGCTGGCGCGTCAGTGAGCGTGCAAACTGACGCCATGCATTGAACACCGGCGGCTTCGGCCGCACATCATTACCCTATTCAGACGGCCAAGGAGATGTTCATGGATGCCATGACCTTACTGCACGAGC
Source organism: Chromohalobacter canadensis (assembly GCF_029544075.1). GTDB lineage: Bacteria > Pseudomonadota > Gammaproteobacteria > Pseudomonadales > Halomonadaceae > Chromohalobacter > Chromohalobacter canadensis_A. The sequence goes on from NZ_JAJQJH010000021.1 coordinate 2,987, forward strand.
GCAGCTCGATGGGGAAACTGGCCGCGCCCGCCCCCGACCGCGATCAACTGGACGCGCTGTATCGTGCCGCCTTGCGTGCGCCCGATCACGATACCCTGACCCCGTGGCGGTTCATCGAGTTTTCCGGGGAAGGGCTTGACCGGCTGGGCGAGCTGTATGCCAAGGCCGAGCAGCGTCTCAATCCGCATATCGACGATGGCCACCTGGACGCCGCGCGCAAGAAGCCCAAGCGTGCGCCGATGATCATTGCGGTGATCGCCAAGGTCACGCCTGATCATCCCAAGGTGCCGCGTATCGAACAGCTGCTTTCCGCCGGCTGTGCGGCGCATGGCATCCTGCTCGCGGCGCAGGCGCAAGGTCTGGGCGCCATGTGGCGCACCGGCCACTACGCCTTCGATCCCACCGTGCGTGAAGGCCTCGGCCTCGCCGAAGACGACGAGCTGGTCGGCTTTCTGTATCTCGGCCAGATGGGTGGACGCCACAAGCCGCTGCCTGAACGCGATCCGAGCGACTTCGTCGAGCGCTGGTCGTGAACGCTACGCCACGCCGCCCGGGGGTGATGCATCCCCGCTTGCCGTTACCTGAGGCGAGCGACGGAGACGACCTCGAGGGCTTTCTCGCCTGGTTGCGTGAGGCGATCCCGCAGGTTGCGCATTACGGCATTCACTCGCCCGCCTGGGACGCGACGACGCTCCACTGGCAAGTCGCGCTGAATGCCAACCTCAATGACAAGGGCACCGGCTTCGGCGGCGCGCTCGCCGGCGAGACCACCTTGCTTGGCTGGTGCTGGACGACGCTATGGCTACGCGCCCAGGGCAGGGCGCAAGACGTGGTGATCGCCGAAGGCCAGCAGCGTTTTCTCGCCCCGGTCACCACGGACTATCACATGCAGTGTTTCCCTCTCGAAGCCGACGGCATTGCCCGCCTGGAAGCCTCGCTGGCGGAGAAAGGGCGAGGGCGCATCAAACTCGTTCAGCGCGTCTACTGCGGCGACACCCTCTGCATGGAAGCTCAAGGCAGTTACGCGGTACTCAAGTGATTCCTCGCCGAAACGGAAAATCGCTTGCAAAACAGCACTTAGCTCGATAGTATGTGCGCCGTTCTGACGGACACGGTCAACGCCATCCGACAGGACGACAATTTGCGGAGGGGTGTCCGAGTGGTCGAAGGAGCGCGCCTGGAAAGCGCGTAAGTCGAAAGGCTTCGAGGGTTCGAATCCCTCCCCCTCCGCCAGAATCTAGAAAAGCCGCTGAGATATCAGCGGCTTTTTTGTGCCTGTCTTTCGGAAGGGCCACCCCGCACTTCTTGGGTTCCTAACCTCGTCTTCACCATCCCCGTTTGGTCGCATATCCGCTCATTTAGGAATGACAGCGACCTTGGCTTTCGGTAGTGTTTCCTAAGTGTTCTGAGTAGTAGGTAGTGGTAGATGGATGCGTGGGTCTTGGCTATTTGGGAACTAGCCCAGAGGGTAAGCATCAAGCGCATGAAACGCGTCGTGGCTGCTGATCAGCGACAACCACGCTTACGAAAAAGAGATGATCAAGCCCGACGAGATGCCGGACGTGGAGATTCTGGGCCGGTGCCGGGTCAGGATTGGGCGGGTGTCATAGGGCTAATACTTTGGTCGGCTTTCTGTAGGCGCGTAGGAAATGTCTTACAGAGTCCTAAGCTATCTTTGAGTATATTTCATTGTGTAAAGGGCAAGCTGACAAGTTGGCTTGCGAGCGAGAGCTGGCCGCCCATGGTCCTGAAGGAGGCGTGGAGACCACCGGGCAATGCTGGCGTAAGGCGGGCAAAACTTTGAAGCATAAGAGGTTTTATGAGTACGCAGGTACAACTCGAAAAATTTGATAATTTGTACGATGCAGTTGCATTTCATGTTGTTTCGCCTCAAAAACTAAGAACTAAGTTTTTTAATTTTTTAGGCTTTCCTACAGTTTCGTTTCAGGAAAATCATCGGTCAGTCGCTAGAGAATATTTTGAGTCTTTAGACGATGCTGAAGCTGACAGAATCCTCAGCGCACTTGATGCCAGGCTTGAGAATTTTCTGCGTTACACAAATAAAGTCATTATGCTGGTCAGATCATCTGACGAATTAATGGCAAAGGTTTTGCAAGAATTAGACGATTTTTTCGAGAGAGATGAAAAAACATCCTTTAAAGATGAGTACCCAAACTTTCCTGAAGTTCCAGTAGATATTTCCTCTGATTATGAAGCGATTTCTAAAGATGTTGTTGGCGGGGTTACAACTTATAGCTTGGGGCGAAGCCGCCGGTATCAGCAGTCTTTTAGTCTAGATGCAGAAGATATTAAAGACGAGGTTTTTCGCGATGAAATGATGGTTACTCGCGTTAGCGCTAGCGCCCTAGTTAATGAGTGTACTGTTGATCACTTGGCGATTCGTCATAGCCAAAATGTTATTGAGATCAGGGTTGGTGGGGCTGAGCGACTGCCAGTTCACGCAAAAAATGAGTGCTTTACCCATATTATGAATTTTTTGAGAGCGGAGTGTGATATCGCTTTCGGCGATTCAGTGGTTAACTATTTTTATGCCATTAAGCCGCTTTATCATGAGAATTCTCATGGGTGCCGTGTTACAAGATTAGACTTTCTCACAAATCAAGGGGTAGGCCGTGATGAGAAAAGTGCTCGTGATATAATAGACATTAGGGGAGAGGATTATCATTTTACAGGTGCCAACTCTATCGGTCATGATTTTCAAACCTATGGTATTCGTAAATGTTGGAGCCTACCTGATGGACGCAGTGTTGATAACTGCAAAATCGATATTCGTGGAAAGCAAAGTGTTCTAAAAAAACCCTACCCTAGGATTGATCAAGTTTTTCTATTGGATGCTTATTCGGCTAGCAACTATAATTTTCTTGTTCAAAAATTATTGGATTCTCTTCCGCCGCAGCCATGAAAATAAATCGTTCGCTAGTACTTGAGCATGATTTTGATCTCGGAGCTTCTTCTGAAGCTCTTAGTGCTCTGTGCGCGTACATAGAAAAAACTCCTCATGCTCCCGAGAGTCTGCTTTTTACCAATTACAAGCTAGCCTCCATATTTTGTAACTATATACCCGAGCCGAAGTATATTGACACTCTTATTCAATCATTGGTTCGCAATCCTCCCAAGATTCTTGTGGCACACTACCAATATATTGTTGAAGATTTAGATTATAGCGAGACAGTTGATGAAGACTTGTTGGCGGAAGTTATTGGCGGCCGTTATAAAAGCTGTCTTGCGACTGGAAAGCCTGTAGATAATTTTTTGGATCATGTGTTCGTTACTTATTCTTTAGCGCCGGAAGTTCTGCATGGTTCCTGAAGATATTGCACATTACTTTGGCGCTGGGTTGTCACCCGTCACAGTTTTAAGTATTCAAGCTGAAAAAGCTACAACATATCGTGAGTTTGTGTCAGCGGTTTCGGGGGTTATGGAAATTGCCTCGGCGACTTTGCGGGGTAACTCTGAGTTCATATCTGCACGAAAGCAGAGGGAAGACTATCTCTCCTCTCAGGTGATTGCTGTGGTAAAGAGTCATGGTTTGAATGCACTCCCCGCACATCACAGAGGCAACACCGATATTTCGATTACCGACTTGCATTGCCGAGGTTTTCGTGTAATTTGTGAAGCAAAGATATTAGGCGGCGAAAATAATTACGGGAACGATCATGTTTACGGTGGTTTGGAGCAACTATGTACTAGGTACGATACTGGTGATAGATTAAATCATTATAGCTTTCTGCTGATTTATAATTATAAAAACAAGACTAGTCGTAGGTTGGGGCAGTGGTTAGATTACATGTTTTTGCATGCTAACGACGATGACTTTGAGGGTTTATCTAGGTGTAGCTACCTGGGTGTTGATGCCACGTATGGAGTCCATTCAACTCATATTCACTGTGATACGGGAGAGCAGGTTTACGTTCAGCATTTACCAGTCAGTCTGCATTATAATCCAAAATCTTAGTTCAGGATTTTTTCTTGCTGGTTAATTAGTTCGTGATTATTCATCGTGATGGTGGGTATGCGCCATACGACTCTTCTTCGAAGGTATGAGTCCTCTTACGCATTCGGCCATGGAATACCGAGTATCTGGTGTTCATACAGGTTGAACGAGACAATGGCTGAGAGGAAACGTTCCGATCTGCGTGTCATTGATGGCGGTGGAGTCTCGCCCGATATGGAAGCCCGGCCCAGACATCTCAAGCAGGAAGTGCATGTGATTCGCGAGACGATGGCTTCCAAACAGGATCTGGTCGGTGAAGTTGGCAGCTTGCACGCTGAAATGCACTTCCTGTTTTTCCTGAATTCAACCAATAAGCGCAGCACCTGCGGTATCCAGGGCGCCTGAGTATTCCCCCAGAAACACCTGTGCCGGTGTCCGATAACCGAGCCGCTTTCGGGGGCGATCATTGAGCTTATTGACGGTCTTTCTCAGCTCGGCATCCGTCACCTGTCGAAAATCGGTTCCCTTGGGATAGTACTGCCGTATCAAGCCATTCGTATTTTCATTGGTCCCGCGTTGGCCGGAGCAATAGGGATCGCAGAAATAGATCGCCGCTGACACTGCCGTGGCTACTGCCTCGTGATTGGCGAACTCCGAGCCGTTGTCCAGCGTCACGGTCTGAACAGCCCCACGCCGGGGCTTCAGCAGACGAATCATAGCTTTTTGTGTCAGGTCGGCGGTGATTTGAGGGAGTCGAGTGGCCAGCAGATAGCCACTGCGGCGCTCAACCAGCGTGACCAATCCGGACTGCTTATGTCCCTTGAGCACCGTATCGCCTTCCCAGTGGCCAATCGTGAGCCGATCATCCACCTCAGCGGCGCGGTACTCGATACCCACTCGGTTCGGAATCTTGCCGAGTCCGGCGCTCTTGGCCTGTGCACGGTGCTTACTCCGCCGCTTGGGTTGCCGGAGATATCGCCACAGCCCGCCACCACGTACCTTGTCATCCCAGATCAACGAATAGATCCACTGATGGCTCACGTAAGCACCGTTGGCCTTGGCCATAAAGCCACTGATTTGCTGAGGGCTCCATTCGTCAGCCAGTTGATCAGTCACCCAGCGCATGAGGCTGGGGAGTCGCTTTGTCATTTTCCAGGCAGTTCGCCTCCGCTGATCACTGCGCGCCTGAGCCTGGCAGGGATCGTAGCCATCAGGAGAGATGTTACGGCGCAATTCGCGACTGACGGTGCTGCTGTGGATGCCAAGCACTCTGGCGATCTGCCGCTGGCTCATACGGACACCCTGTTGGGCGTGAATCTGGTATCGTTGGGTCTGGGTCAGCTGTCGGTATCCCATGCTCTGCTTCACTTTGGTCGGTAAAGTCGAGAGGGTACCGGCGCTGGCCCTCCTTCCTCTACCTGGCGGTCCAAAGTGCTGCGGTTATTCTATGAATCCAGGTTTTCAATAGATCATGTAGAGCGTTGGCACCATCCTCACCACGGCCACGCTGGTCTTCGGCATTGTCTGCTCCGTCGGCTGAGGTATTTCCCATATGCGGCCGCTTCGCCCTCTATAGCCCTTACCCCAAGCTCTCCCAGGCCCTGCGTCTACCGCTGGAGCCCCGGGAGCTGCAGCTGCGTTGCAACGTGGCGCCGGGCACCGTGATTACTTACCTTCCCCCATTCCGTCGTATAGCGCTGGAGGTAGTCGCGGCGCAGTTGCCATACTGCATCCCGCTGTCCACTCAGGCGGATGGTGTTGCGTCCCATCTCACGGTTGAGCTTGTTGACCACGCTGGGTCCCTCTCTTGCGCACTTCGGGACGGGAGCCGCGCTCGCATGTAGAAGTTGTTGCCATCGATTAAGGCAAGCATGGGGCCATCTATATTGAATTTAATTACTGTATATCTTATTTAGTGTTGGCTAAGGGATGACGAGCGCTAGCAGGATGCGACGCGACTCGGGTTGTAAGGTAGCCAACAGGCCCGGCAACGGGCCTTCACCTTCCTTCTCTCGTTCCCTTCATGCAACGTTCTTCCGTAGTTTTCAGTGCGTGTTACGGTCTCTCATCGCCGTTGCGTGTCCTGGGTGGCTGCGCGGGCCATTCGTTCCTGGTGCCATTGCCGACGATAGCGGTTTCGATAGCGTCGATGTCCTCCCGGCTGTGCCTCAAGCCGCACTGCCAGACGATGAGCACCCTCCATCCCGCCTCGGTCAGCGCGTCTTGCTGTCGCCGGTCTCGTACGACGTTGCGTTCGAACTTTTCTTGCCAGAAGGCGATGCGTGTTTTCGGTGTGCTGGCGTAGAAGCAACCTGCGTGGCGATGCCAGTAGCAACCGTGGACGAAGATGACGAGCCGGTATTTGGGAAGCACCAAATCCGGCTTGCCGGGTAGGTCTTTACGGTGGAGGCGGAAACGGTAGCCCCTGGCGTGTAGGTAGCGGCGCACTACCATTTCCGGGCCGGTGTTTTTGCCGCCGACCGAGGCCATGATTTTGGAGCGTGTCTCGCTATCGACGTGGTCGGTCACCTTGAGCCTCTTGCGATGCCGTAGCCGGTGTCGGGGCGTTCACTCCATCCGAGCGTAGACGTTGAAATCGTCCGGCGTGATCTCGGCAGCGGGGACGAGCTTATAGTGCTTTTCCCGGACGACTTTGATTTCGCTGTGATCGACCGTCAGTTCGAACATGGCGATTCTATTGTCGTCCATGAATTGGGCCGACACGGCGCGGCAGACGAGGTCGGAGAACCGCTGCTCGCAGCAGCGTATGTCCTGTTCGGTTTGTGTGACGCCGTGCTTGTCGTTGCCGCCTTTGGCTTGGACCGGTATGACATATTGCCGACCGTTGCTATCGACACCGACGTAGATCTCGTCGATCTCGATTTGCCCGAGGTTTTTCACGGTCGTGCGCAGATGGTTCTGCAGCGAGTAGGCGGCGATGCCCAGGAACACGTCGATCAACCGGTTATAGCGGACCTTGGCTAATAGGGCCTGCTCATCTCCCAGGGCGTTGGCGCCGATGATTTCGGGCGTCGAGTCAGGGATTTTGACGGTGACGAGATCGTCTCGCGGGATGATGCGGCTAAGCTTCACCTGTTTGAAGCGGTAACGCGCTTTGCCGGCGCCCTCGATGATCCATTCCAGCTCCGGCTCGGCCGTCGCTTTGATGGCGTCGGGCAGCTCGTTCCGGTAACGAAAAGAGTAGAAGATATCGCCGATGTTCTTGGGTAGCACGATCCCGAGCTCATCCGCGATGGGATGGGCTTCGTCTCGCTCGAATTCGAACTCACGGTCGCCATTGACATAGTGGTCGTCGAAGATCCGCTGGATGATGGCTGTGTAGCGATTGGGTTTACGGCTTTTCTTTTCATCCGACATCGGCTTGATCCCTTACCACTTTCTTGGGTGTGCTGGAGCTCTTCCGCGTTCTTTGCGCGATGGTATTGTGCGGTACGCCGAAGTATCGGGCGGCGTCGCCCATGTCCATATAGAGGAACTCGGCGTCGTTGAGCTCGAGCTTCTTGCGCGGCTTTTTAGGCTTCGCGCCGAGCGCTTGCATGATCTGGCCCGCGACGGCTCTGCCGAGCAAGGGCGGCACGCTGTTGCCGATCTGTCGGAACCCGTGCCATTTCGTCGAGTGTAGGCGAAACCAGTCCGGGTAGGAGTGCAGCCGGGCCGCCTCTCTGACGGTAATGACACGCGGTAGATTGGGATGGATAGGGCGGGGCGATGTGAAAGCGCCTCGTGCGCTATCCGTGCCGGCACGCAGCGTATTGCAGAGACCTTCAGGGGCCAGTTTACGGAACCGACTGACGGGCTCGGTTTTGCCGGGAACCGTGGCCGTGAAGCGGCTCTGGGAGAGCTCGGTATGTTCCGTCCTGAGACTGGATGACAGTAGGCCCATGTCGTGGATGCGTGGATAGCTGAAATCTTGAGGATCGCGCTCGAGGCCGCGTAGGCGCCTGGCATAAGTCGCCGAGGTGGACCATTCGACATGGACGGCATCCGTCGTGCGGAGCTCTTCGAAGGTGTTGGCATTCGGTAGGTCGCCGATGGCGTCCCATACGGTTGCGCCTTCCTCCAATGGCTCCGGATACGTCGGCGTTGACAGGCCTTTGCGTGCGCCCATCAAAAACAAGCGTTGGCGCGACTGGGGGACGCCGTAATCCGCTGCGTTGAGCACTTGGTAGGGCATGGTCATGTCGTAACCGGCGTCGTCCAGCGCCTCGATCATTGCATCGAGAAACTTGCGATGCTTGCCCAGCGTCAAGCCTTTGACGTTCTCGAAGACGCAGTATTTGGGCTGGAGCTCCTTTACCAACCGGACGTAGTGGGAGGCGAGCTCGTTGCGTGGGTCGTCCAGTACGCGCTTGCCTATCAACGAGAACCCTTGGCATGGAGCGCCGCCGAACACGACATCCACTTCTTTGCCGCCGATACCGGCGCGTTGACGTATCTCGTCGCCGGTCAGGTCGGTCACGCTCGCACAAATCGCTTTCGAGTGGGGGAAATTGTACTCGTGCGTTGCGCAATGTATGGGGTCGATCTCGACGGCGGCGGCGATGTCGAAGCCGGCTTGTTCGAAGCCGAGCGACATGCCGCCTGCGCCGGCGAATAGGTCGATGCCGATGGGGCGTTTGCTGCTGTTGGTCATGTGCCTTATGACTCGTATCGGTAGTCGTGACTGGATCGGCTATGGCAAGCGGAGCGCAGTCCTCGACTTGTGACATCCGGATGCTCGTAAAGCGTTCCACTATACCGATATCCATGCGGGGCTGTCGTGCCTGACGCTGCACTTGTGCTGTGTATTTATACAGCATTAGTCTATGTATCGGAAAGACGGCAAGTGCTTATGCAATGCACAAGTCGCGTTAGCCACCTTCAAAGGCGCAGGGAGTAAGCATGCGTGTGCACTACGTGGGACCGCTCGTGGAGGGGGTCACTTCAACGGCGTATATGTCTTCGGCACGGCGTATTGGACCGACGCCGATGTGCCCTGGGCCGCCGCGTTCGGCCAACTCCATGCGCCACTCTCCTGGTTCCTCTCTGCCTTGGTGACCGGACATATCATCATGGCTGGCTACCACCGGTTGATTCGGCGTGACGACACGCACACCGGATGTTTGGGCGCTAGGAGACGTGGCCGAATACCGCTGTGGATTCTTCGGTACGCAGGCTGGGAGTGAGGCGAAGGGGCTGCTCCAAACTATCAGGGATAGTCTCTGCCGCCATGAGGAGGGCGGCAGGTTTCAATTCGACGCAAAGCCATCCCCCATCCCTTCAGGAATCCATACTTTTGCAGAGCGAGGATGGCATAGGCAGAACAGGCGGGCTCGTGGAGCGCTTCTTCCGCTCCTTGAAGGAGGAGTGCATCTGGCTTCACCGTTTCGAATCGCTGGGCCAAGCCAGGGTCGTGATCAATCGCTGGATCCGGTACTACAACGAAGAGCGGCCACATCAGTCTCTGGACTACGTGGCACCCCGAGCACACCCCGCATTAACGGCGTAGGGTGTGCAGAAACCAGGGGGTCATTACACCGTAGCCTGACCCCCAGGTGAATGCCATGCCCGAAAGCGGCATCAGCAGCAGGACCAGATACATCAGCACGTGCCCCCATATCGCCGCCTTTTGAAGTGCGCCACGATGCTCCGGCCGGTGCCTGAGCTGCGAGATGGCCCACAGCGTGCGCATGGCCATCAAGGCGAGAATGCCGACGCCGATGGTCGTGTGCCACTGCACGACAGCCTGACTGTAGACGTTTCCCTCCCGCAGGATGTTGAGAAACGAGCTGCTCAGCTGAAGGATGACTAGAATCGCGATTAGCCAGTGCAGGCATCGCGTGAGGCTGCCGTAGTGGTTGGGTGAGTTACGCAGCATGGCGTCAATCCGGTTTAAATATAATGCTTCATATTCTCATCTTTGGATGCAGATTTCCTCATTGATGTTTTCGCTATAGTGGCTCGATGGTCTTCACATGGGCTTTCACGGTACGGCCTTGGGCATCGCAGCATTCGCCCATCGTTCATCAGGCCTTCGCTCTGCATCTGGTTGTCTGCTTGCCGATTAGTAACTTATAAGTTACTATTTTTCCATGAAGATCGAGCTCCGAGAATTTCTACGTGATGACGGGTCGAGCCCTTACCAAGAGTGGTTTGAAGGGCTCGATGCCCAGGCCGCGGCGAAGGTGGCCACCTCCGAGTACCGTATGTCGATGGGCAACACATCGAACATCAAGTGGTTCGAGGGGATCGGTGAATATCGAATCGACTGGGGGCCGGGATATCGCATCTATCTGGCTCGTGATGGCGAGCAACTGATCGTTCTGTTCGGCGGAGGTACGAAAAAACGCCAGCAGGCCGATATCGACAATGCCAAGGCGCTACGCGACGAATACAAGCGGCGCAAGCGCCAGGCGAAGCAGGGAGGGAAGTGAAATGGCACTGACCCGTGATTTCAAGGCGACGATTGCCGCGCGCGTCGAACGCGATCCAACGTTTGCGAAAGCCATGTTGGATGAGGCCGTCACGCTGTTTCTCAATGGCGAGCCCGATACCGCGCGCGCGATGCTCCGCGACCTGGTCAATGCAACCGTGGGGTTCGAGGCACTGGCCAACGAGATTGGCAAGCCCAGCAAGAGCCTCCACCGCATGCTGTCACCGTCGGGCAATCCCGGCATGGACAATCTATCTGCGATCATCGGTGCGATCCGTAAGACGCTGAAGGTTAATCTTGAAGTGCATACTGTCAGCGCGGCGTGATTCTGGCGCTGTACGCGAAAAGTAGCGCACTCGGCGGGGCATTGCCCCGCCGATTTTAAATCTAGCCCCTGCCTATCCGCGCTCGTCGCTTTTTCCCCACCTCGCACCTACTGCACCCGCGTTCCAAAGCCGTTGTCATCAAGTAAATCTTCCACTTCCGTGATCAGCCAGGGTGTGGCGTCGATACTTGGTCACCAACGTTCATGCCTTGCGACATTCTGGATGCCCTGTTCTTGGCTATCCTGTTGGCAATATGTCATTGCCTGATGGCTGCGGGGAGAATCCATGCATAAGCAAGATATCAGCGCCTGGAGGCACGACCATGTCTTCGATCAGGACAGCGTCCGCTCGGGAGAGCGCCGTACGTTGATCGTCGTTCTGCTGACGCTGGTCACGATGTTCGTCGAGATATTCGCTGGCATGGTGTATGGCTCGATGGCCTTGTTGGCCGATGGTCTTCACATGGGCTCTCATGCCACGGCCTTGGGCATCGCAGCATTCGCCTATGCGTATGCTCGCCGCCATGCTGGCGATCATCGCTTTAGCTTCGGTACCGGAAAGATCAATGCGCTGGGCGGGTTTACCGGAGCAGTGCTATTGGTGGGCTTTGCGGTTTTCATGGGCATTGAAAGCATCAACCGCTTCTTCAACCCGGTCGCCATCGTGTTCGATAAAGCCATTCTGGTAGCGGGCGTCGGGTTAGTGGTGAATGGCGTTTCTGCCTGGATTCTGGGGGCGCACGGGCATAGCCATGAATCCGGTCACGGTGGGCAGGATCACCATCATGAGCATGACCATAACCGACGCTCCGCTTATTTCCATGTGCTAGCGGACGCCTTGACATCCCTGTTGGCAATTTTTGCTTTGCTGGCAGCGAAGTACCTTGGGTTGCAGTGGATGGATCCGATCATGGGCATCGTGGGGGCCATCCTGATAACCCGCTGGTCCTGGGGATTGCTTCGCGATACCAGCCAGGTATTGCTGGACCGCCAAGTGCATGAGCTCGATGAGAAAATTCGTGATGTCGTTGAAACCGGCTCGGGTGACCGGATCAGCGATCTTCATGTCTGGTCGATCGGGCCGGGCATCTATGCCGGCATTATTGCGGTGGTCTCCGATGCGCCTGCAACACCGCATGACTACCGGGATAGGGTACGACAGCGACTGCCCCAACTGGTGCATGTCACGTTCGAAGTGGAGCAGTGCGCCGGGCATCGCCATCCGCAAGCCGCATGATCAAGCAGAAGAGGCCTCATATCGAGGCCGCTATCTTTGTCTAATGTCAGCGATCCGCTTATGCTGGACGTCGGGTTGATAGCAAAATGAAGGGTCATACCCGCCGATCAATCAACAATTAAGGTCTGCACAAGGAGTCTTCTGCAATGACCGTCAAGAAACCGCTTATCGGTGCTATTTCCGCGGTGGCCCTGGCCACCAGTATTTCCGCCCTGGCCGAACCGCTCAAGATCGGTGTGCTGGTGCCGCTGACCGGCGACCTGCAAAGCTATGGCGAACCCGCGCTCAAGGCGGCGCAACTCGCCGCCAAGGAGATCAATGCCGCCGGCGGCGTGCTCGGCGAAGACGTCGCGATCAGCAGTGGCGACACCCAGACTTCACCGCAGCCCGGCGTCGCCGCGGCCCAGAAGCTGGTCAACATCGAGGGCGTCAACGCGATCATGGGCGCGCTCTCCAGTGGGGTGACCATTCCCGTGGCACAGAGCGTTGCCAAGGGCGAGCAGATACCGCAGATCAGCAGCGCCTCGACTTCACCGGTCATTACCTCGCTGGATGACGACGACTTCCTGTTTAGGACCGTGCCGTCGGATGCTTTCCAGGGCGTAGCGCTCTCCGAGGTGACTCAGGAGAAGGGCTACGACAATGTCAGCATCATCTATATCAACAACGACTACGGTAAAGGACTGGCCGAGGCTTTCACCCAGGCCTTCGAAAAGGCGGGGGGCACGGTGTCTGAGACGGTAGCCTACGAGCAAGGTCAGGCAGCCTATCGCGGCGAACTGCAGCAGGCGGCCAGCGACGATGCGGACGCGTTAGTGCTGGTCGGGTATCCGGAAAACGGCCAGACCATCCTGCGTCAGTCTCTGGAGGGCGGTTTCTTCCAGAATTTCGTGTTCACCGACGGTATGAAGGCCCCTGAACTGGTCGAGAACCTGGGCGCACAATACCTCGAAGGCTCGGTGGGTACCGTGCCGCAGGCCCGCGACGATTCACCGGGTGCTCAGCACTTCAGCAGTACCTATGAGAGCGAATATGGCTCGCTGCCGCCCAAGCCTTATCTGGATACCGCCTACGACGCCTTCTATCTGCTGTCACTGGCGGCTCAGGCGGCGGGCTCCAACGACAGCGTGGCGATTCGCGACCAACTGCGCTCGGTAGCCAATCCGCCGGGCGAGCAGGTCGGTCCGGGTGAGTTCGAGAAAGCCGCCAAGCTGCTCGAGGAAGGCAAGGAAATCGATTACGAAGGCGCGTCCGGTTCGGTCAACTTCGACGACAACGGCGACGTGCCGGGGACCTTCGGCGAGTGGACGTTCAAGGATGGCGAAGTGGTGACCAATCGAATCTTCGAACCCAAGATGTAATCGCTCGTCGGGCGGTCGGATATCGTCTGGCCGCCGCGGCGAACGTTTCAGCTCTATTGCTATTCACACAACGCCCGGCTCAGGCCGGGCGTTGTCGTGACTGTCATGACAGGGAAGCGTACAGGGGGAGCCGCTGGAGCGTTGCCGGCGCTCAGCGCTTTCTGGCGATCAGCCTGGGCGGCTTCTCGGGGAGTACCCCCTCGGGCCGAGTGACCAAGATGACTTGCAACAACACACCGATCAGCAGCACGCGCAGGGCTGCGCCCTGGGTGGCGTGCTCTGAGGGTAGCATCCCGGTGAGTAGCTCGGTTCCCGACCACACGCCCCATACCAGGACGGCGCCGAGAATCGCGCCACGATTGTTGCCGCTGCCGCCCGCGATCAGCATCACCCAGACCAGGAAGGTGCCGTATAGCGGCATGAACGCCTCGGGGCTAAGAAAGCCGAAGAAGTGGGCATAGAGCCCGCCCCCCAGGCCCATGATCGCCGAGCCCAGGACGAATGCCTGCAGCCGGAAGCCGGCGATCGACTTGCCGGCCGCCGCGGTGGCTGGCTCATTCTCGCGAATGGCGCGCAGCACGCGGCCCCAGGGCGAGGCGTAGGCGCGCTCGACCAGGAAATACACCCCGGCAACGAACAGTGCCACGATCACCAGGTAGGTGAGCGGGCTATCCAGCAGGGTGTCGGCAAACGGCCGCTCGATGCCGGCGATGCCGCGTACGCCGTTGGTCAGCCAATCCTCGTTCTTGACGAACAGGCGGACCATCTCGGCGATGCCGATCGAGGCGATGGCCAGGTAGTCGGTGCGCAGCCGCGCGGTGATCAGGCCGACGATCACCCCGAGCAGCGTCGAGGCGATGACCGCGCCGGCCAAGCCGACCAGGAACGGCATGCCGAAGCCGCCCAGATAGGCAGGGCTCGACGGCGTGGTGAGGATCGCGCTGGTATAGGCGCCAACCGCGAAGAAGCCGGCGATACCGATGTTGAACTGACCGGTGAAGCCCCACTGCATGTTGAGGCCCAGCGCGAGGACGGCGTAGACGCCGGCGAATGTCAGAAACGAGATCAGGTATGAGGCGATGCCGGAGAGTTCCATCACACAGTCCCCTTGAAGATGCCCTGCGGACGCAGGATGAGCATGCCGACCATGATCGCGAAGGCCACGGCGGGCTTGTAGGCGGCGGGAATCAGCAGCGTCGACATCTCCATCGACACGCCGATGATCATGCCGCCTGCGATGGCGCCGTAGGGCCGGCCGATGCCGCCGAGAATCGCCGCGGCGAATACTGGCAGCAGGGTGGTCCAGCCCATCACCGGATGCAGGCGCGTGTCGATACCCAGAAACACGCCGGCCGCACCTGCCAGCGCACCGCCGATCACCCAGGTGACCATGATCACGCGCTCGGCGGGAATTCCCGAGACCAGCGCCAGATCCATGTTGTCGGACATCGCGCGCATCGCCTTGCCCAGCCGGGTACGCGTCAGGAACAGGTGCACGCCGGCGACCAGGCCCAGCGAGATCAGCATGATCCATAGATGATCGGGCTTGAGTCGCATCCCGCCCAACCAGTCGAGTTGCCACGGAAACTGGATGCCCGAGGCGTACGTCTGGTTGTCAGAGCCCCAGATCAGCTGTACCAGGCTGCGCAGGATCAACGCCATGCCGAACGAGGCAATCAGCAGGATTACCGGCTGGGTACGGCGAATGCGCCGGTAAAGCACCTGGTCGATGAACACCGCGATCACCGCCATGCCGACCATCGCCGCGGGCAGCGCCCACCACGAACTCAGTCCGAAGGCCGAGATGAAGGACAGGCCGAGGTAGGCGCCCAAGGTCATGAAATCGCCATGCGCGAAGTGCGCGAAGCGCAGGATGCCGAAGATCATCGACACGCCGATCGCGCCCATGGTCAGGACGCTGCCCAATACCAGGCCGTAGATGAGAAGTTGCAGGATATCGGTCATGGTTCAGCCCCCCAGGAACATTTCGGCGACTTCCGGGTTGGCCAACAGATTGGGGCCGGTGTCTTCGTAGCGGTTGCTACCGGTGGCCAGCACGTAACCCCGGTTGGCGATGGACAGTGCCTGCTTGGCATTCTGCTCGACCATCAGCACGCCGATGCCCTGGGCATTTATTTCCTGAATGCGCTCGAAGGTTTCATCGATCAGCAGCGGCGAGAGGCCGGCGGTGGGTTCGTCGAGCATCAACAACTGCGGGTCGATCATCAGCGCACGGCCCATGGCGACCATCTGGCGCTCGCCGCCGGACATCAGTCCGGCCTGCTGGCGGCGCCGCTCGGCAAGCTTGGGAAACAGCGTGTAGACCTTGTCGAGACGCCGCGCTAGGTCGCCCTTCATCAGGTAGGCCCCCATCTCGAGATTCTCGCCCACCGTCAGCGACGGAAAGACGTTCTTCTCTTGGGGCACATAGGCGATGCCGCGGCGGACCATCTGTTCGGGCTTGGCGTTGGTGATTGTCTCGCCGCGGTAGCGGACCTCGCCTTCGCGGATGTGCAGCAGGCCGAATATCGCCTTCATGGCAGTGGACTTGCCAGCGCCGTTGGGGCCGACGACGACCACGATCTCATCACTTTCCACGCGCAGGTTGGTGCCCTGAAGGATGTCGGCGCCGCCATAGCCGCCATAGAGGCCCTTGGCTTCGAGCAGGCTACTCATGAGGGCTCTCCTTCATCCGTCGAGGGCTGGCGGGCCGTTTCGCCCATCCGGCCGCTGGCGCCACCGCCCAAGTAGGCCTCGCGGACCTCCTCGTTCTGGCGCAGCGCCTCCATTGAGCCGGAAGCGATGAGCTCGCCATCGGCCATCACATGGACCGGCTCGCAGAGTGCCGAGATCAGGTCCATGTCGTGCTCGATGACGCAGAAGGTGTAGCCGCGTTCGCGGTTGAGGCGCAGGATCGCTTCGCGGATCTTGCCGAGCAGGGTGCGGTTGACGCCGGCGCCGGGTTCATCGAGCAGTACCATCTTGGCGTCGGTCATCATCGTGCGGCCCAGATCGAGCAGCTTCTTTTGCCCACCCGAGAGGTTGCCGGCCAGTTCGTCGGCGACGTGGGTGATCTCCAGAAACTTGAGCACGTCGTCGACGCGGTCCAGCACCTCGCTGTCCTGCTGCTTGACCTTGTCCCAACGCAGCCAGGTCTTGAACAGGTTCTCGCCGCTTTGCCCCGGCGGCACCACCATCAGGTTCTCGCGCACCGTCATGCGCGAGAATTCATGCGGAATCTGGAAGGTGCGCACCAGGCCACGGTGGAAGAGTTTGTGGGGCGGCAGGCCGGTGATGTCGTGGCCGTCGAGCAGCACGCGGCCGCTGGAAGGGGGGAAGAGTCCGGCGACGATATTGAACAGCGAGCTCTTTCCGGCCCCGTTGGGCCCGATCAAGCCGGTGATGCTGCCCTGCGCTACCTCGAAGGAAACGCCCCGTACCGCCTGCAAGCCGCCGAACGCCTTGGAGACGTTGTCGATTCGAATCAAGGAAGAATGCCTCGTAAGCGTTTTGTTGTGGTTGTGTGCGCGCGGACATTAGCGGGAGATGGTCGTGTCTCACCCGCCTTGACCGGCAACGCTTTTCACGGATCGAATAGTGCGACGCACGAGGGCGTCGATCAAATCATCACGCAATGACGTTTGTCACGCAGTGATACAATCGAGTCTATCAGGCCCTCGATGGCGGCGTCATGCCTGCATGGCGACTTTGGGAATGACGATTGAATCGAGAGTAATCGGTTAGACGGATGACGCCTGTACCCAGTGAAAAGGACTGACTGTCCGGAGCGGGGTGAGGGAGAATAATATCAGTTTTTATTTTATGCGTTCCACATTAACTATAACGGGGCGGGGTTTTCAGAAGCCCGGGCATGATTCAGTTGTTTCTTGAATATCCTAGCCAAAGCAACTGATGGTTCACTTAATACCTCGCCTTTGAGGGTTGCGATACCTATGTCTCTTCAAAGTTCAGTCAACGACATAGAGGCTTCTCTTTGATCACCGATGCTCGGTCGA
This sequence comes from Chromohalobacter canadensis, assembly GCF_029544075.1. Taxonomy (GTDB): domain Bacteria; phylum Pseudomonadota; class Gammaproteobacteria; order Pseudomonadales; family Halomonadaceae; genus Chromohalobacter; species Chromohalobacter canadensis_A. The sequence goes on from NZ_JAJQJH010000021.1 coordinate 20,314, forward strand.
AGTGTGAATGACGCGTAAAGGAGAAAGTTCATGAAAGTCGCCATCGTGGGAGCTGGCGCGGTCGGCTGCTACTACGGCGCCATGCTGGCGCTGGCTGGACACCAGGTCGTGCTGGTGGGGCGTGCCGCCTTCGTCGAGGCGGTGTCCCGCAACGGCCTGATCCTGGAGAAGCACGGCGAGCGCCGGGTCGCCTCGGTGGAGGCCAGCAGTGACCCGGCGGCGATCGCCGGGGCCGAGCTGGCGATGGTCTGCGTGAAGTCCGGCGACACCCAGCGCGCCGGGCGGGAGATGGCGCCGCATCTGAGCCCGTCATGCATCGTGCTCAGCCTGCAGAACGGGGTCTCCAATGCCGGAACGCTGGAGGCCCTTCTCGGCCGGCGGGTGATGCCGGTGGTGGTCTACGTGGCCAGCCGTATGCACGGGGCGGGCGTGGTACGCCACGAAGGGCGCGGGGAGCTGGCGGTGTCCGGAGAGCGGGCGGACGAGGTGGCGAGCGTTCTCAACGCGGCCGGCGTCGAGACCCAGGTCAGCGAAGACGCCATGGCATCTCTGTGGGCCAAGCTGGTGGTGAACTGCGCCATCAATCCGCTCTCGGCGATCACCCGCCTGCCCTACGGCAAGATGGTAGGGCAGGACGGCGTACCGCAGCTGATGGAAGAGATCGCCGGCGAGGCGATCGCCGTCGCCCAGGCGGAGGGCGTCGCCGTGCCGGCCGGGGTGTTCGAGACCCTTCGCGCCATTTCCATATCGATGGCCGAGCAATACTCGTCGACGGCCCAGGACCTGATGAACGGCAAGCCCACGGAGATCGATTTCCTCAATGGGGAGATCGTCGCGCGCGCCGCCCGACATGATATCGCCGTCCCCCTCAACCGCACCCTGACGCTGCTGGTCAAGAGTGCGGAGCGGTTCGGTGCCAACGACCTGACAGTAAACGTGGAACGATGAAGCTACAGCATATTGCTGCCTCTAGAACGCTTCCCAGTCATCGCCCTCGCTGGGTACCGGCGACTTGGCTTTTTCGCTGCGTACCGGAGCCGAGTATTCCGCCGGCTGCGAAGCAGGTGGACGAGAAGTCGCCGATCCCTCGTCCTCGCCGAGGACAAAGCCGTTGATCAACTGGCTCAGACGCTGAGAGTGTTCGCGCATGGCCTCGGCACTGGCGGCGGTATGCTGGACCATGGCGGCATTCTGCTGGGTCATGGTGTCCATTTCCGTCACCGCCACATTGACTTGGCTGATGCCACTGCTTTGCTCGCGCGCGCCCGCGCTGATCTCGCCGATCACATCGGTGACGCGGGCGACGCTGGTGACGATCTCTTGCATGGTCTCGCCCGCATTGCGTACCAGTTCGGTGCCCGAGCGGGTGTATGTCATGGAGGTGTCGATCAACTCGCGTATCTCCCGAGATGCCTCGCTGGAGCGACTGGCGAGCGTGCGTACTTCCTCGGCGACCACGGCGAAGCCGCGACCGTGCTCGCCGGCGCGGGCCGCTTCCACTGAGGCGTTGAGTGCCAGGATATTGGTCTGGAAGGCGATAGAGTCGATCATGGTGATGATCTCGCCGATCTTGGTCGCCGAGGCGTTGATGTCGTTCATGGTGCGCTCGACCTGGCTCATCGAGGTTTCGCCGCGGCGCGCCACGTCGGCCGTGGACTGGGCCAGTTGATTGGCCTGCTGGGCCGATTCGGCGCTATGCGTGACGGTGGAGGTGATCTCTTCCATCGAGGCCGAGGTTTCTTGCAGGTTGGCAGCAGCTTGGTCGGTGCGTGTTGCCAATTCTTCGCTACTGTGGGCAATCTCGTCAGAGGAGTGAGAAACCTTGGCGGTGCTGCTACGCACCTCGCGCAGGGTCTCTTGCATGCGTGCCACGAAGGCATTGAATTGGGTCGCCAGTTCGCCGACCTCGTCGCGACTTTCAATCTCGAGTCGCCGGGTCAGGTCACCCTTGCCTTGGGCGATGTCCTGCATGGCATGGGCGGTGCGACGGATGGGCTGGATGGTGCGTCGGGTTAGCCAGTAGGCGATGAGGGCGACGATGACGAAGATGGCTGCGCCGATCAGTACGGTAGCGATCAGTACTCTGCGCAGTTCGGCCGCTTGGGTAGCCTCGACATCGGCCATGGCCGCGTCGATGCCGGTGACATAAGTGCCGGCGCCCAGCATCCAGTTCCACTTGTCGATCCCGGTGGCATAGGAATACTTGGTTTCGATCTCGCCGCTGTCCGGATGCGGCCAAGCGTACTGGTAATGACCGCCACCCTGCTTGGCGAGCTCGATCATGTCGCGAATCAGCAGGTTGCCATGCTTGTCCTGGGTCTCGATGGCGTTCTTGCCGATGCTCTCCGGCTTCAACGGCTGTACCAGCGTGGTCCCCTGGTAGTCGTAGACGAAGACGTAGTTACTGCCATCGAAGCGCATGCTGCTGAGGATCTCCTTGGCGCGGGCCTTGGCGTCGGCATCATCGGGACCGGCTTCGGCGACGATCGGCGCAATGGCAGACTTGGCGGTCTCGATAACGTTCTGCACGGCGGCTTTACGCGATTCGACCAACATGTCGCGTTGCTCGGCCAGGGCAGTGCGTGATGCCTGGACAAGATCGTAGGCGACCACCCCGATCAGAGTCATAGTCGTCAGCAACAGTGGAACGAGTACCAGCAGCAGGACCTTGCCCTGCAGGCTTAGCGAACTACCGCGGTGCGACCCGTGCGTTGTCGTGGCCATCCAGACGACCTCCTGTGCTCAGCGTGAATGCGTCATGTCATTGTCATATCGGCATATCAGAGAGCGTCTGGATGCGACTTTGGTTAACCCTGCGTCCGCTTTTTCGCGTTAGGTGCGTCTCGAGGCCAAGAGCTTGATGACAACGGCCTGCAGGACCAGGCCGATAGCCAGCAAGATATAGGGAGACGCAATGACGATCGTCCCCAGATAGAGCAGGGCGCTTACGGACGCCGGAACGAGCGCATAGGGGATTTGGGTTTTGACGTGTGCGACGTGGTCGGAGCCGGAGAAGATGGAGGCCATGACTGTCGTGTCCGAGATGGGGGAGCAGTGATCGCCAAAAATCGAACCGGAGAAGATGGCGCCGATTGCCATGCTCACGAGCGTCATGTCGCCGATGTTGTATGCCAGGGGGACCCCGATCGGCGTCAGGATCGCCATGGCGCCCCAGGAACTGCCGGTGGAGAAAGATATCACCATGGCAATGGCGAAGATGAGGATCGGCAGTAGCGTCGGCGATAGCCAGCTCTCCGTCGCTGCGATGACATGATCGCCGGTCTCGAGCGCGCCGGTAACGGTGCCGATCGACCAGGCCAACACCATGATGACCAGCGCCGGTAGCATGGTCTTGAAGCCAGCCAGCAGCGTGTTTTCACAGGCTTCCAACGATTGGCGCTGGAGTAATGCCATGACGATGCCTGCTACGACCATCGCGAAGGCTGCCCAACTGAGCGAGACACTGACCTTGGTGTCCGCAATCGCTTCCATGAGCGGTTTGCCTTCACTGCCACCCCCTGTGTACCAAAGCGCCCAGCAAGCGACGCCAACGAGAACAACGAGTGGGATCAAGAAGTTCCAGACGCGACCTCTACCCTCGGGAACCTCTCCCAAGTCTCCTTCGACGCTGGAAAGCGGGTTATCGCCGGGAGCAACGAGTTCGCCAGTTTCTTGTGCGCGACCCTCGGCGCGTTTCATGGGGCCGAAGTCGCCCATGACGATGATCATGGGCACCGAGGCAAGGCACAGCAGGGCATAGAAATTCCAGGGTATCGATTGCAGAAAGGCCCAGTAGGGTTGTTCGCCGGTCAAGCTGAGCACGGCGAACGCGCCGGCGATGAGCGAGACCTGATAACCGATCCAGTCAGAGACGGGGCCTAGAGTCGCCATCGGCGCGGATGTCGCGTCGATGGTCCAGGCCAGCTTTTCCCGCGAGACGTTGTGCCTGGCCGTCAGGTCTCGCGAAGCATTCCCCGCGATGACGGAATTGACGTAGTCATTGAAGAAGATGACGACGCCGAGCATCCATGTCAGGAGCAAGGAACCTCTCGAGGAAGAGACCTTGCGCGACAGCCACTTGGCCAAGGCCTGAGAGCCACCGGTGGTATGCATGAAGGCAGCACCGGCGCCGAGCAAGGAGACCAGCACCAGAAAGCGTGCATTCCATTCATCGGTCATCACCTCCGCGAACCAGTCGAAAGTCTGTGCGACAGCTGCGAGAGGATTGCCAGCGATGATCCAGGCACCCAGGAAAATGCTCAGGAAAAGTGAAATATTGACTCGCCGCGTAAGCAGCGCCAGCACGACGGCGGCGATAGGGGGCGCGAGCGATATGAGAGCATCCATGCGACTACTCCTTTGTTGTTGGCCGGTGCCTGATCGAACCGGGTTGGCCAGTAGGCCGACGCCCAGTCCATGTTCCTTTTTTTATCCCTTCCCGTTCTAGCAGTACTCTCGGAGCGCCGTCGATCATTCCTTCAGTCGATAGATCGCCTCAGGCTGCCATTCATGCAGCTCACAAGTGCGCTCGAAACGCGACGGGGTCAAGTCCGCGCTTCATGGATTGTGCAGGCACGGGGTTCAACATTCCGTGCATGCAGACTCTGAATGCCAATAGCCTTGGCTAATGGATGTCTCAGGAGCTGGGATCAGAGTCATGCGGCTTATCGGTCATGCAGGTGGGCGACCAATGCCTCGGCAAAGGTATCGGTGGTCCCGGTTCCACCCATGTCAGGTGTCACTCGATCTCGAGCCGTTTCTAGCACCGTCCGGATCGTTCGACGAATTCGGGTGCCTTTTTCCACCATGCCCAGGTGATCGAGCATATCCGCGGCGGCCAATAGTAGGGCACAGGGGTTGGCGAGCTTTTGCCCGGCGATATCCGGTGCCGAGCCATGCACCGCCTCGAAAATAGCGGCTTCGGTACCAATGTTCGCGCCCGGTGCCAGCCCCAGCCCGCCGATCAGCCCGGCACAGAGGTCCGATAGGATGTCACCAAACAGGTTGGTCGTGACGATAACGTCGAACTGATGAGGGTTCATCACCAGTTGCATACAGGCGTTATCGACGATCATTTCCTGGAACTCGATGTCCGGATATTCTTTCGCTACCTCACGGGCGACATCGAGGAAAAGTCCGGAACTGGTCTTGATGATGTTGGCCTTGTGAACGGCCGTGACTTTTTTCCGATTGCGTTGATGTGCCAGTTCGAAGGCATGGCGCACGATGCGCTCCGATCCCCGGCGAGTCACTCGGATGCTGGAAAGTGCCGTCTCGCCATCATCGGAGAGGCTCTGCCCGTCGGAGAGATACGCACCCTCGGTATTCTCGCGTACCGTGATCAGGTCAATATTGTCATAGCGTGAGCGAGTACCAGGGAAACTGATCGCAGGGCGAACATTGGCATAAAGATCGAATTCACGGCGCAACTGCACATTCAGGGACGATATCCCGCTACCGAGGGGCGTCGTCAAGGGGCCTTTCAAGGCGATGCGGTGCTTTCTTATCGCTGCGATCGTGTCAGCGGGCATCGGCTGTCCATGCTTTTCCTGCGCAGTCAGCCCGGCATCCAGAAATTCATATTGCAGGCCACAGTCCAGTGCATCCAGGACGCTGAGTGTAGCCTCCATGATTTCGGGGCCTATGCCATCCCCCTTCAATACTGCAATCGTCTGACTCATTGTCATGCCTCAGTAGGTGTTGCGATGCATGTCGTTTCGCTCGTGATACCAACGTAGCGCGAAGGTTGTGGCCGACGGCAAGTCGCTACAGTAGGTCAGCGTTCCAGCGATTTTTCGAATACCTGCACGGCGCAGCTTGACAATAATGCGTGTCGGCAAGCCTACCAGGATCAGTGCCACTCCTTCGCGATGCATTTCGTCGATTAATGACTGGAGGGCGACGATGGCCGTGCCATCCATGCTGGGCACCTTGCGCATGTCGATCAATACGGTTTGGACGTGATGATCCACCCGATACAGGGATGTAAGGGCTTTCTCGGCCACTCCGAAGAACAGGGGGCCATTGATTTCGTACACCGCTATTTCTGAAGGCAGCCCGGTGACGGCAGGGTGCTGGTCGGTCTCGAGGCGATCGGTTGTGGTCAGCAAGGCCATGCGTCGGATAAAAAGCGCTGCGGCCAGCCCCATGCCAACGGCGACGGCCAAGACCATGTCAAACACCACGGTCAGGCCGAAGCAGGTGACGAGGATGGCGACGTCGCCAGGCGGTGCCGAGCGCAGGGTGTGTAGAAAATGACGCGCTTCGCTCATGTTCCAGGCAATGATGAACAGCAGCGCCGCAAGGGCGGCCATGGGAACGAGGCCCAGCAATTCAGCCAGCGCGATGACGGACAACAGCACCACGACGGAGTGCACCACTGCGGCAATGGGGGAGCGCCCGCCGCTGCGGATGTTGGTCGTCGTCCGAGCAATAGCTGCCGTGGCGGTGATACCACCGAAGAACGGCGCAATGATGTTACCCAGCCCTTGGCCAATCAGCTCGGCGTCGGGGTCATGCTTGGTCTTGGTCAGTCCATCCGATACCACCGCGCATAGCAGTGATTCGATGGCGCCGAGCATGGCGATGGCGAAGGCGGGCCCCAGCAGTGCACGAATCAGTTCGAAATTCAGCTCCAAGGGGGCGCCATTGGGCCCTGGTAGCAACCAGGGTGCCGTGAAGGAAGGCGCTACCGGGGGAATCCCCGTCCCCGTTTCGCCATTGGCCTCCCAGGTAAAGCGCGAGGCAATCGTCTCGACGGCCGGTGCGCCAGGGCTCCCGAACCACTGATTGGCCACGTACGCCACGATAGCACCGACGACCAGCCCGACAAGAGGCGCGGGAATGGGCACATGCAAGCGTGGCCATAGCAACATGACAGCCAGAGTAAATGCCCCAATGGCGAACTCGAGAGGGTCGAGCGTGGGCAGTGAGGTGGCGATCCGCCCCATGTTTTCGACGAAATGCTCGCCGAGCTGCCCGACGCTCAACCCCAGGAAATCGGGAATCTGCAGTCCTGCGATGACCACGGCAATCCCCGCCGTGAAGCCTAGCACCACAGGGTAAGGCACGAACTCGATCAGGCGGCCCATTCGGGTAATCCCCAGGACCACCAGGATTATGCCGGCCATCATCGAGGCGATGAGCAACCCGCCGAGACCGTATTGCTGGACAATCGGGAACAGAATGACGACGAAAGCGGCGGTCGGGCCTGACACATTGAAACGCGAGCCGCCGGTTAACGCGATGATGGCCCCGGCCACAATCGCCGTGTAAAGCCCTTGCTGAGGAGGAACGCCTGTAGCGATCGCCAATGCCATCGAGAGTGGCACGGCCACGGTGCCGATGGTGAGGCCAGCCATCACATCTTTGCGCAAATCGGCGAGACCGTAGCCGCCTCGCCATGCCGCGCGAAGCCCTGAAGAGAGGCTGGGCAAGTCAACCGGAAACCTTAGGCGTGACATACGGTAGCCCTCGCTGTAATGCCCCTCGTCATGAGGCGTGGATCGGAGCATTTGGAGTGGAGGATAAAACTATGTTAATGACATTAACATGTAGTTATAATTAAGTGCAAATGTGGTCACGCTATGGATCAAGGATAGAGACAAGGCATTGCGACATGAAAGCAATGACATTAACATTAAATGTTAATGTCAAAAGGGGAACACTCATGGAAAAGAAAACGGCTCGCCTCACGTTGCTGATAGATCCACAAAAGAAACGCGCCTTCGAGGAGTTGTGTGCCTTACAGGACCTGACGCCATCGCAAGTCGTACGACAGCTGATACGTGACTATCTGCATAAGCATGGCGTGGAGTACGGCTCACAGCCGCAGGAAGACGAAAAAAGCCCATCGACCTGATGCTCGGATTGCCATGCAGGGTCACGGTTGTCCTCCGTCACTTTATCGCCTTTAACGGACACTGCTATGCACAATCTATGGATTCCTTTTGTCGCCATTCTCGCCGTTGCCGGCTTGATCTTCGGTGGTCAAGCCTATTCCGAGGCACAGCGTGATGCTCACATCGCCACGGCCCTAGCGGAAGGACACCAGAGTCAGACGCCTGCCGAGATTTCACACTTGATTCGCGTCAACAAGGGTTATGGAGTATGCGGTGACTACACGCTTGCTAGTGGCGAATCCGGCTCCTTCTATTACAACAGTGCCACCAAGCGCTTGGCGTTGGACGCGAATGCCGATCTGTATCGCGACAATTGCATGGGCGTCTCTGACTCGTGAGATGTCGCTAAGGTATCGTTGGCTTCTACGACAGGGTTGCGGTCCTAAGGTCATGGCAAGCCAGTCCTGGCCTTGGTACCAGGGAGGCGTGACATGCCTCATATGGCGTGAAACCGCAGCCTTGCCCGCCGTTCTCTTGCTAAGCTGTGTCTCTGTCATCCCGGTCGCCGACCGGTTGTGTTCTTCTTGCGTACAAGGATTCTCCCATGCCGAATGTGTTATCTCTTCTCGAGGAGGTTGCGTCGCCGACCATCGGGCTTGGCTGCATGAACTTGTCCCATGGTTACGGGACGCCGGTGCCGGAGGCCGAGGGCGTGCGAGCGTTGCAGGCGGCGTTCGAGATGGGCTATCGGCATTTCGATACCGCGACGCTCTATGGCGCGACAGCCAACGAGTCGCTGGTGGGCAAGGCGCTCAAGGATCGGCGTGATCAGTTGATGCTGGCCAGCAAGTGCGGCATGGCGATCGACCCGGCGCTCGGCCGCAAGGTGATCGACGGTCGCCCCGAGACACTGCGTCGCCAGTGCGAGGCGAGCTTGCAGCGTCTGCGGACCGACCGGCTGGATCTCTATTATCTGCATCGCATGGATCGCCAAGTGCCCATCGAGGAGAGTGTCGGGGCGTTGGGGCGGCTGGTCGAGGAGGGCAAGCTGCGTGCCGTGGGGTTGTCCGAGGTCTCCGCCGAGACGCTGCGCCGTGCCCACGCCGAGTATCCGGTGGCGGCGGTACAGTCGGAATACTCGCTGTGGACGCGCAATCCCGAGATTGCCTTGCTTGCGGCATGCCGTGAACTGGGCACTACGCTGGTGGCGTTCAGCCCGCTGGGCCGAGGCTTTCTGGCGGATGCGGTCCCGGACCCGGCGCGTCTGGAAGAAAGCGACATGCGGCGCGGTATGCCGCGTTTCAGTGACGAACATTACCCGCATAACCGGCGTTTGCTGACAGATTTCACGGCGCTTGCCGAGGAACTGGAGATGACGCCGGGGCAACTGGCGCTGGCGTGGGTGAAGGCGCAGGGGGCCGATATCGTGCCCATCCCCGGCACGCGTGATATCGCGCACATGCGCGAGAATCTGACAGCGGAGACATTGCGATTGGATGCTGCCTCGCTCGAAAAGTTGAACGCAATGATGACGCCCGATCAAGTCCGCGGCGGACGTTACAGCGAGGCCCAGCAGGCGGATATCGATACCGAAGAATTCGCGTGATAGCCAAACGCCCCACGTGGTGCGTTTGGCGCACAGGTCGTGTCGCTGATCTCTGACAGGCAAATGACCGAGCAGGCTCTAAGATAAAAGTGCGGCGAGGGATGCGCCGTGCAAACTCCCGGCTAGGATGGCCGGGGTTTTTATTTTCCTCGCCGTTCCCTGCGTTTTCCCCCGTTTTCATGCTGGCCGTGCGCCTGACGCCGACTGTGTCGATGCCGCTTTTATCGTTGCGTTCCTTCCATCTCACGCGCCAGGCGCCGGCTGACATCGCTGGGCGAGCCGGTATGCTGTGCCAAAAGATCGTAGGCTACAGGCACGACGAGTAGCGTAAATAGCGTCGCGGCGGCCACGCCGCTGAAGATGACCGTGCCGATGACGAGCCGCGTCTCGGCGCCGGGGCCGCTGGCGAATATCAGTGGCACGGCGCCGGCCATGGTGGTGACGGCAGTCATCAGGATCGGGCGCAGGCGCGTCACCGAGGCGTCGATTAGAGCATCACGGAAGGCACGCCCTTCGTCTCGCAGTTGGTTGGCAAACTCGACGATGAGGATGCCGTTCTTGGCGGCGAGCCCGACCAGCATCACCATGCCTACCTGACTGTAGATGTTCAGCGACTGACCGGTCAGCCACAGGCCGAGCAGGGCGCCGCTGATCGCCAGAGGCACGGTCAGCATGATGACCAGCGGATGCACGAAGCTTTCGAACTGCGCCGCGAGCACGAGGAAGACGACCAGCAGGCCCATGAGCATCAGGAAAGCGGTGGCACCACTGGCTTCCTGATAGTCCCGCGATGGGCCCTTGTAGTCGATCATGGCGTCGGCGGGCAATTCCTCGTCGGCGAGCGCGTTGAGATAGCCCAAGGCCTCGCCCATGGACGCGCCGTCGGCGAGGTTGGCTTCCAGGGTGATCGCGCGAACGCGGTTGAAACGATTGAGCTCGCTGGCGTCGGCGTAGTCGCTGAGCGTCACCAGGCTCGCCAGGGGGATGAGTTCGCCACTGCGGTCTGAACGGACCTGGATGTTGTCCAGCGCGCTGGGGCTTCTTTGCGTGTCGCGCTCGCCTTCGAGGATAACGTCGTATTCCTCGCCGTCGTCGACATAGCTGGTGACGCTGCGTCCGCCGAATAGTGTCTGCAGGGTGTGGCCGATGGTGTCGACGTTCACGCCTAGGGCGGCGGCGCGCTGGTAGTCGATCTTGATGCGCAGCTGCGGCTGGGTTTCCTTGTAGTCGCTATCTAGAGCGGTCAGGCCCGAGTCTTCGTCTGCGCGAATGCGTTCGAGCAGCTGGTCGCGCCAGGTGACTAGGGATTCGTAGGTGCCACCACCGATCACGAACTGTACCGGCTTCTGGATGCGCCCGCCGAAGCCTTGTCGCATTACCGGTGCCGCATCGACGCCAGGGAGATCCGCGAGGCGTTGTCGCACGTCGGCCATGATGTCCCAGGCCGAGCGCCGCTCGCCCCACGCCGCGAGGCTGACGATCACCATGCCGTCGTTGAAGTTCTCGATGTTGCCATAGCCGCGCGGTGCGCGTACCGAGATGTTGCGAATCTCGCCTTCGTCGACCAGCGGCAGCAGGCGTGCCTCTATCTCGTCCATGTAATCCTGCATGTAGTCGAAGGTGGCGCCTTCGGGGCCGTTGACGAGGATAAAGAAATTACCGCGATCCTCCTGCGGTGTGTACTCGTTGGGCAGTTCTCCGAACAGCCAGACGGTGGCACCGAGCAGTGCGACGAACACGACCAGGCACAGCCAGCGCACGCGTAACAAAGTGAAGAGTACGTAGCGATAGAGCCGCTGGGTGGCGTCGAGCAGGGTATGCACAGCACGGCTGATGCGACTTTCGTGCATCCGCGGGTCGAGCACCTTGGAGCACATCATCGGTGCCAACGACAGCGCCAGCAGGCACGAGATCGCCACGGCGGCGGCCAGGGTCAGCGCGAACTCGGTGAACAGCCGGCCGATGTCACCGCGCAGAAAGCTCAATGGCACGAACACCGCGATCAGCACGAGGGTGGTGGCGATGACCGCGAAGCCGATTTGGCGCGTACCGCGAAACGCCGCGACGAGTGGCGTTTCGCCGTAGAGCTGCATGCGCCGGTGGACGTTCTCGAGCACCACGATGGCGTCGTCGACGACCAGGCCGATCGCCAGCACCAGGGCGAGCAGCGTGAGCAGGTTAAGCGTGAAGCCGAAGGCGTTCAGGGCGATGAAGGTACCGATGATCGAGATCGGCACGGTAACCGCGGGCACCAACGTTGTCCGCACATTGCCCAGGAACAGGAAGATCACTATGACGACAAGGCCCATGGCGATGAACAGCGTGGCGACGACTTCCTTCAGGGCGCCGGAGACGAACACCGAGGAGTCGAAGTTGAGCCGCAACTGCATGCCGTCGGGCAGTGTCGACTCGAGGCGCTCCATTTCCGCCTTGACGCCCTGGGACACCTCCAGAATGTTGGCGGTTGATTGCTTCATGATGCCCAGGCCGACCATGGGCACTCCGTTGCCGCGAAACAGCGAGCGTTCCTCCACCGAGCCGACCTCGACGCTGGCCACGTCGCTCAGTCGCGTGAGATAGCCGTCATTTCCCTGGTCGATGACCAGGTCGCGGAAGTCGGCGGCGGTCTCGAAGCTGCGCGGCAGTCGCAGGGTGAACTGCCGCGAGTCGGACTCCAGAAAACCCGCCGGGAGTTCGACGTTTTCGGCGCGCAATGCGCCTTCCACGTCGCTGACGGTCAGGTCGCGGGCGGCCAGTGCATTGCGCTTTAGCCACACACGCATGGCGTATTCCTTACCACCGCCGACGCGTACTCGTGAGACGCCGGTTTGCGTGGAGAAACGGTCGACCAGGTAGCGATTGGCGTAATCGGTCAGTTCGGATACCGAGTAGCCCTCCGCCGTGAGGCTCAGCCACATGATGACGTCGTCGCTGCTATCGGATTTTTCCACTTCCGGTGGGTCGGCTTCCTCGGGCAGGTTATCGCTCACGCCGGAGACGCGATCGCGGATGTCGTTGGCCGCCGCCTCGATATCGCGATCGAGGTTGAACGTGATGTCGATTTCCGACTCACCATCGCTGCTGGTCGACTCGATGAGATCGATGCCCTCGATGCCGGCAATGCGGTCTTCGATCACCTGGGTAATGCGAGTTTCCACGACATTCGCCGAGGCACCCGGATAACGTGTCTCGATGCTGACTACCGGCGGATCGATAGCGGGGTATTCCTGCACTGGCAAGCGTTCGAGCGCGAGGATGCCGAAGGCGATCAACAACAAGGCGAAGACGGTTGCCAGCACCGGGCGCTGAATGGCGGTATCGGAAAGGCGCATCAGCCGTCTTCTCCGTCACGTTCTTGCTCGCCGCGTACCTCGCCGTCACGCGCGACCTTGAGGATTTCACTGATGGTGCGGCTGCCATCATCGAGCGCCAGGATGTCCACGTGATCACCATCGCGTACTTTGTTAATGCCGTGGCTGACGATCCAGTCGCCTGGCGCGAGACCGTCGAGGATTTCGACGCTACCGACGCGGCGTTTGCCGATCTCTACTTGGTGGCGTTGGATGCGGTTGTCCGCATCACGGAGAATGCGCATGACATATTGGCGTTCGCCACTGGGCACGAGGGCGGACTCCGGTACCACCAGTGTCTGGCGTGGATTGCGTTCCAGCGTGACCACCATCAGCATGCCGGGGCGCAGCGTGCGCTCGGGGTTGGGCAGTCGAGCGCGTACGCTGACGCTGCGCGAGACGGGATCGATCCGCGTGCCGATGCTAGTCACCTCGCCACGAAAGGTGCGTGAGGGATAACTGGGAGTAGTAGCGCTGAGCGAAAGCCCCGGTGCGAGCATGTCGAGCACCGTTGCAGGGACGGTGAAATCGAGCTTCATGTAATCGAGCTTGTCGAGCGTTACCAGCTCGGTGCCGGGTGTAACCAGCGCACCGACGCTGAGGTTACGCTGGCCGACGGTGCCGCTGAACGGCGCGCGCAAGCGGTGATCGGCGAGGCGTGATTGGATCTCGTCGATCTGCGCGTCGACCTGGGCGAGTTGGGCCTGGGCATCCTCAAAATCGGCGCGAGTGCCGACTTTGCGGTCCTGCAGTTGCCGAGCGCGCCGCACGGCATTCTCGCGTTCCTGACGCAATGCGCGAGCGGCACGCAGTTCGGCCTGCTCCGCACTATCATCGAGGTGGATCAGTAACTCGCCCTCGGCGACGCGCTGGGCGTCATCGAAATTGAGTTCGGCCACGGTTTCGGTCACGGTCGCGGAAAGCATCACGCTCTCGTCGGCACGCAGTGTGCCCAACGCTTCCAGCGGATCGCTCCACGTAGCGGTGGAGGCCTTCACGGCAATGACCTGCGTACGGTCGGTGTCTTCTTGTGCCTGTGCGCCTGTCAGTGCTAGCAGGCTCAACGCCGCCAGCCCGAGGGTGTGCCGACCGAGTGCGCTCACGGCCGGAAAAGGAAATACGGGCATAGTGTCTCGTTATTATGTTACTCGTTGACGATTCGTGCGGGCACGCCCCTGCGTGGCGCCGGCTCTATGACACCGGATAATACGTGCCGGGAGACTGTCGTTGTATCCGACACGAGGCGTGGATGAAAGTGCAGGAAACGTTTTGACTCATCATGCACGGTTTTTACACGTTTGGCGCGGTGGGCCACGACGTTGCGTTCAACACGACAGATACGTGCAGAGTCTCCGTGCTCGTCGCTTTCTCGGATAACGCTTAGAATGTTCGCCTTTGCCAGAATGAGACGCGACGATGGCGCAGACCTATGACGTAGTGGTGATCGGTGCCGGCGCGGCGGGACTGATGTGCGCACTGACCGCCGGTTACGAGGGGCGGCGTGTGCTGGTGCTCGACCATGCCAACAAGGCGGGCAAGAAAATATTGATGTCCGGGGGCGGGCGCTGCAATTTCACCAATTTAGCGACGGGGCCGGAGCATTTCTTCTCCGCCAACCCGTATTTCTGCATTTCAGCGCTCAAGCGCTATACGCCGGGCCATTTCGTCGAGCTCGTCGAGCGCCATGGGATCGAGCATGTCGAGAAAGCGCCGGGGCAGCTCTTCTGTGCCGACTCCGCCAAGCAGGTGGTGTCCATGCTGCTCACCGAATGCGAGTGGGCGGGGGCGGAGGTACGCCTCAAGACCAGCGTTGAGTCACTCGAACGCCTTGGCGAAGGCATGCGTCTCGAGACCTCGAGTGGCATCATCGACGCTGGCGTGGTGGTCATCGCCACCGGCGGATTGTCGATTCCCACCATGGGGGCCACCGGTTTCGGCTATGACATCGCCCGTCAGTTTGGCTTGGGCGTTACCGAGACACGTGCTGCGTTGGTGCCGTTCACGCTGACTTCGCAATGGCGTGAGCGTGCTGCGTCGCTGGCGGGCGTAAGCTGCCCGGTGACGGTCGAGATCGGCGAGGGACGCTATCGTGAACCCATGCTGTTCACGCATCGCGGCGTCTCCGGGCCGGCCATGTTGCAGGCTTCCAGTCATTGGCAGCCAGGCATGGCATTGTCCATCGATTTGCTACCGGATATCGACGTTGCCGCGGAGCTGACCACCATGCGTCATGAAGCGCCCAAGCGTCGTGTATCCACGTGGCTGGGTGAAAGGCTGCCCAAGCGCCTGGCGCAGGCCTGGTGCGAATGGCACGGTGTGACGGACGCTCCGTTAGGGGCGTTGTCCAACCGTGAAGTAGCGCGCCTGGAGGGCGAGCTGAAGCGCTGGCAGCTCAAGCCCGCAGGGACCGAGGGCTGGCGGACCGCCGAGGTGACGCTGGGTGGCGTCGAGACGCAAGCTATTTCTTCCAAGACCTTTGCGGTAGAAGGGCTACCGGCGCTGCGTTTTATCGGCGAGGCGCTGGATGTCACTGGTCAGCTGGGCGGCTTTAACTTTCAATGGGCCTGGGCCTCGGGTGTGGCCTGCGGGCAGGCCGTGTAACAAGCGGCAGAAAGGGCAGAGGAGACGTCCATGCTGCAACGTGCATTGCAAGCGCTCTGGCAGGCCATAGGCCAGTGGCTTTCCGCCCGTCATGCTAAGAGAACAACGCAGGAGCGGTTACCGGTGGTCGTGTGCGGGCTGGAATACGCGCATTATCGATTGCTGACGCATTTCACACGCTCGACACGCTACAAGGCGTTGGCGGTGGTCGATGACTACCCCTGGCATCATGGCACGCAAGTGGAAGGCATACGCGTCTACTACCCCAGCGAGGTACCGTCTCTGGTGGAGCGGCATGGCGTGGCGGCGGTAGTTTATTGCCATGAGGGTGATCTGGCCGTCTTCGCTGCTGAAACGCGTGAGCGGTTGGCGGCGCGGGGCGTACCCTGTGTACGCCTGTCGCCGGACGACGAAGATGTCGATGCCGAGTTGACTAGCGGACTGACACATTGAATATGAAAAAGCCCCCAAGTGAACTGACCCCCAATCGTTGGACGGTTAGTTCTCTTAACCGGCGACCATGGCCTGAGTCCTGTATTGCACGGGGCTCAGGCCTT
>NZ_JAJQJH010000022.1 GCF_029544075.1 Chromohalobacter canadensis
GGTCGTTAGCTCAGTGGTAGAGCAGTTGGCTTTTAACCAATTGGTCGTAGGTTCGAATCCTACACGACCCACCATTGGCAAGCGTCATTGAATGGCGTGGTGCGATGATACGTTTCGAAGACCCGGCGGCGGGTCGTTAGCTCAGTGGTAGAGCAGTTGGCTTTTAACCAATTGGTCGTAGGTTCGAATCCTACACGACCCACCATTGCCGCCGACAACTGTCTGAATGGACAGATTATGGGTCGTTAGCTCAGTGGTAGAGCAGTTGGCTTTTAACCAATTGGTCGTAGGTTCGAATCCTACACGACCCACCAGCATTCAACCCCGTCTCGCATGAGGCGGGGTTTTTGCGTTCTGGGCGCTATGCGGCGGTGACGATATTCGTGCGAGCATGATGCTGGCATGCCTGCGTCGACGGGCAGTATCATGACATCGGGTGCGATGTGTCCGCGAAGAGATCGCGGCGCGACGCTTCTCGTTATGCAGGGGGATCCCCTGCCAGTCACAGTGGTAGACACGATGACGATCATGACACCGAAAGCGCCTGAGGCAGCCTCGTCGCTGGTCCGTGCGTACTGCCCGGACGCGACGACTGAACAGGCACGTGCGCAAACCGAAACGATCAAGCGTTTGCTGAGCGAGCGTAATGCCACCTTGGTGGCGCATTACTACACCGACGATGCCATTCAGCAACTGGCCGAGGAAAGCGGCGGTTGTGTGGCTGATTCCCTGGAGATGGCGCGCTTCGGCGCCCGGCACTCGGCCACGACCTTGGTGGTGGCAGGGGTCCGCTTCATGGGCGAGACCGCCAAGATCCTGTCCCCCGAAAAGCACGTGTTGATGCCCACGCTGGAAGCGACTTGCTCGCTGGACGAGGGCTGTCCGGCGGATGAGTTCGCGGCCTTCTGCGATGCGCATCCCGACCGCACGGTCGTGGTTTATGCCAATACCTCGGCGGCGGTCAAGGCGCGCGCGGATTGGGTGGTGACTTCATCGATCGCGATCGAGGTGATCGAGCACCTCCAGGCCCGCGGTGAAAAGATCCTGTGGGCGCCGGATAAGCACCTGGGGCGCTATATCCGCGAGCGTACTGGTGCCGACATGCTGCTCTGGGATGGCGCCTGCATCGTGCACGAGGAGTTCAAGGCCCAGGGCGTGCTGGATCTCAAGAAGGTTTATCCCGACGCTGCCTTGCTGGTGCACCCCGAGTCGCCGATGGGGGTGGTCGAACTGGCCGACGTGGTGGGTTCGACCTCGCAGTTGATCAAGGCCGCGCGCGAACTCGACCAGCAACGCCTGATCGTGGCCACCGACCGCGGTATTTTCTACAAGATGCAGCAGGCGGTGCCGGACAAGACGCTGCTCGAGGCGCCCACGGCGGGCAACGGCGCGACTTGTCGGAGTTGCGCGCACTGCCCGTGGATGGCAATGAATGACCTGGATCGCCTTGAGCGCGCCCTCAGCGAAGGCGGTGGCGAGATTCACATCGAGGCGGCGTTGCGTCAGCGAGCTCTCAAACCCCTGGAACGGATGCTGGCGTTCGGCCGCTGACTGGCGCTCGGCTGCTGAACAGTGGCAACGGCCGCGTGAGTATCGTCACAGCGTTTCGGTACGCACGACGCGCATCGATAGGTCGACGGCTTTGACGTCCTTGGTCAACGCACCGATGGAGATGCAGTCGACTCCGGTGTCGGCGATATCGCGCAGGGTTGCCTCGCTGACATTGCCGGAGGCTTCCAGGCGGCTGCGCCCGGCCGTGCGTGTGACCGCCTCGCGCAGCGTCTCGAGATCGAAGTTGTCGAGCATGATGGTGTCCGCGCCTGCGGAGAGTGCGGCGTCGAGCTCGTCGAGCGTTTCTACTTCTACTTCTACCGGCAGGTCACTGGCGATACGGCGCGCGGCGGTGACGGCTTTAGCAATGCCGCCGCAGGCGGCGATATGGTTTTCCTTGATCAGGAAGGCGTCGTGTAGCCCGAGGCGGTGGTT
The DNA here is from genome assembly GCF_029544075.1 of Chromohalobacter canadensis. Classification (GTDB taxonomy): domain Bacteria; phylum Pseudomonadota; class Gammaproteobacteria; order Pseudomonadales; family Halomonadaceae; genus Chromohalobacter; species Chromohalobacter canadensis_A. The sequence continues at coordinate 1,987 of NZ_JAJQJH010000022.1, forward strand.
GTGGCCGCCGCCACAGGTGACGGCATATTTCTGCGCCAAGCGCAGGCCGGGTAGGGTCTTGCGAGTATCCAGCAGTGCCACGCCGGTGTCGGCTACTCGTGCCCTGTAATCGCGCGTGCGCGTTGCCGTACCCGAGAGTGTCTGCAGCAGGTTCAGGGCTGCGCGCTCACCGGTCATCAGACTGCGGGCGGGGCCTTCCAGTTCGAGAAAGGTCTCCTCGGGAGCTAGCGCATCGCCATCGGCGGCATGCCAATGGAGCTTGACGCTCGGATCGAGGCGCCGATAAAGCTCGTCGACCCATGCCACTCCGCACAGCACCGCTTCCTCGCGAGCCACGACGCGTGCCCAGGCCCATTGTTTGGCGGGGATCAGCTGCGCGGTGATGTCGCCGGGGCCGACGTCTTCGGCCAGCAGGCGGGCGGCACTGGTGCGGATATCCTCCGCGAGAGCTTCGCGATATTGCATGTCGGGCGCCTTCCTTTGATATGCGACAATAGGGACATTATATCGGGATCATGGCGATTCGGTCAGGGGTATGCTGGTCATCCGGGCGCGTCCCGCAAAGTATGTCGTGAGAAGTACGTTTCGAGAAGTACGTCCCGAAAAGATAGGAGCAGGCATGCAGGTCGACAATCATTGGCTCACCACTGCGCGACACGTTGTCTCCCCCAATCATAACGCACGCCCCGAGGGGGAGGTGTCGGCATTGGTGCTGCATGCAATCAGTCTGCCGCCGGGGGACTTTGGTGGTGAGGCCATCGAGCGTTTGTTCACTAATCGTCTCGACCCCGTCGCGCATCCCTACTTTGCCACGATTCACGCCTTGCGGGTCTCGGCCCATGTACTGATTCGTCGCGACGGCGAAGCGGTGCAGTTCGTGGGGTTCGACCGGCGCGCCTGGCATGCCGGTCGCTCGCGCTGGTGGGATGGCCAGCGTGAGCGCCGTGAACTCAACGACTTCAGTATCGGTATCGAGCTGGAAGGCGACGATATTCATGCCTATCGCGATGCACAGTATCGCTGTCTGGTGCGCGTATTTACTGCCTTGCGAGCACAATATCCTGCCTTGAGTGTCGAGCGGATGACCAGTCACGCGCATATTGCGCCGTTGCGCAAGACCGACCCCGGCCCGGCCTTTGACTGGGCCTATTTTCGTCGTTGTCTAGAGGAGGCGGTGGACCCAGCGTCCTGCTGAACTGCATGCGTGTAAATTCACTACATCGTGTAAGACTTTGTTGTACCCCTGCGATATCTCCTAAGCGGGCATGGTCAATAAGTATTTTGCAAGTCGCTTGCGGCCTATCGAATTGGCAGCAGACGGCGTTTGCGGTATCGTCGTGCCCTGAATTCGTGCGTCTTGCACGCCCCGCTGTAAGGAAGTTACAGAAAGTTTTCTCGGAGACACGACCCAAAGAAGGTCGCGCCCGCACTGAAGAGCGCCACAGGCCCCATCGCGATGCGTAGACGGGCCATGACCGACATACAATCTTCATTCGGAGAGACGTCTATGAGTCTGGAGGCAAGAAACGATCTCGATCCGATCGAAACCACGGAATGGCTGGATTCCTTGGCCTCGGTCATCGAGCATGAGGGCGAAGAGCGCGCTCGGTATATCATGAGCCGCTTGGCGGATCGTCTGCGTCGCGATGGCTCTTCACCCCCCTTTTCCGGGACCACGCCGCATCGCAATACCATTCCGGTGCATCGTGAAGCTAAGATGCCCGGCGACATGTTCATCGAGCGCAAGATTCGCTCGGCCATCCGCTGGAACGCGATGGTGCAGGTGCTACGCGCCAACAAGAAGCACAAGGGCCTGGGCGGTCATATCGCCAGTTATCAGTCCAGTGCGACCTTGTACGAAGTGGGTTTCAACCACTTCTTCCGCGCAGACAATGGCGACCATAAGGGCGACCTGCTATATATCCAGGGGCACGTCACGCCGGGCATCTATGCGCGTTCGTTCCTGGAAGGCCGTCTGACGCAGGAGCAGATGGATAACTTCCGCCAGGAAGTCGATGGCGAAGCGCTGCCGTCCTATCCGCACCCGTACCTGATGCCGGATTACTGGCAGTTCCCGACCGTCTCCATGGGATTGGGGCCGATCCAGGCGATTTATCAGGCCCACGTGATGAAGTACCTGCATTCGCGTGAGCTCGAAGATATGAAGGACCGTAAGGTCTGGGCCTTCCTCGGTGACGGTGAGTGCGATGAGCCGGAATCGCTGGGTGCGCTGCATTTGGCCAGCCGCGAGAAGCTCGATAACCTGATCTTCGTCATCAACTGCAACTTGCAGCGTCTCGACGGGCCGGTACGCGGCAACTCGCGCGTCATCGATGAGCTCGAAGGTGTCTTCCGCGGTGCTGGTTGGAACGTGATCAAGGTCGTCTGGGGCGGTCAGTGGGACCCGCTGTTCGAACAGGACACCAAGGGCATGCTGCAAAAGCGCATGGACGAGGCGGTCGACGGCGAGTACCAAAACTACAAAGCCCAGGGCGGTAAGTACACCCGCGAGCATTTCTTCGGCAAATACGATGAAACGGCGGAGATGGTCAAGGACTACTCCGACGAGCAGATCTTCCGTCTCAATCGTGGCGGTCACGATCCGCAGAAGGTCTACGCGGCCTACCATGAAGCGGTCAACAACGCCGACAATCGTCCCACCGTAATCTTGGCGCATACCGTCAAGGGCTATGGCATGGGCGGCGGCAGTGGCGAAGCCGACATGGAAGCTCACCAGATCAAGTCGATGGATACCGAAGCTCTCAAGACGTTTCGCGATCGTTTCGGCGTGCCGATCTCTGATGAGCAGATCGAAAGCGGTGACATCCCGTACTACAAGCCTGACGACGACACTCCGGAGATGAAGTATCTGCATCTCCAGCGTGAAAAGCTCGGCGGCTTCTTGCCGGCGCGCAAGAACGACTTCGAGGCACTCGAGATCCCCGGACTCGACGATAAGATGTTCGCTAGCCAGCTCAAGGGCTCCGGCGACCGCGAAGTCTCCAGCACGATGTCCTTCGTGCGCGTGCTCAATGGCTTGGTCAAGAACAAGCAGCTCGGCTCGCGTGTAGTGCCGATCATTCCCGACGAGGCGCGCACGTTCGGGATGGAAGGCATGTTCCGTCAGCTCGGCATCTACGCCGCCGAAGGCCAGAAATACGAGCCGACGGATGCCGGCCAGATCATGTACTACCGGGAGGACCAGAAGGGCCAGATCCTTGAGGAAGGCATCACCGAAGCCGGTTCCATCTCCGCGTGGATCGCGGCGGCGACGGCGTATGCCAACCACCATCTACCGCTGATTCCGTTCTACGTTTATTACTCGATGTTCGGCTTTCAGCGCGTCGGTGATCTGGTCTGGGCCGCTGGCGACCTGCAGGCGCGTGGTTTCATGATCGGCGGCACTGCTGGACGTACGACCATCAATGGCGAGGGCCTGCAGCACCAGGACGGCCACAGCCATATCTTGATGTCGACCGTGCCGTCGTGCCGTGCCTACGACCCGTGCTATGGCCACGAGGTCGCGGTGATCCTGCAAGATGGCCTGAAGCGCATGTTCCAGGACAAGGAAAACTGCTTCTACTATCTGACTGTGATGAACGAGAACTACCCGCACCCGGAGATGCCGAAGGGTAGCGAGGAAGGCATCGTTCGCGGCATGTATCTGCTTCAGGAAGGCAAGAAGGACGGGCGCAAGAAGCAACCACGCGTGCAGCTCATGGGTAGCGGGACGATCCTGCGCGAAGTCGAAGCCGCCGCCGAGATGCTGGCGGAAGAGCACGACGTCGTCGCCGATGTGTGGAGTGTGACCAGCTTCAACGAACTGCGTCGCGAAGCGCTCGAGTACGACCGGCTGCAGTTCCTCGACTACGATGAAAAGCGTGAGCAGCCGTGGGTGTCACAGCAGCTGAAAGATGTCGAGGGGCCGGTCATCGCCTCGACCGACTACATGAAGCTCTACGCTGATCAGATTCGTGCTTGGGTACCGAGTGACTTCCACGTGCTGGGGACCGATGGTTTCGGGCGTTCCGACACGCGTGAAGCGCTGCGTCGTTTCTTCGAAGTCGACCGCTACTACGTCGCCATTCAGGCGCTGCGCGCGCTGGCCAACCGCGGTGAGATCGACGCCAAGGTCGTCCATGATGCCATGAAGAAATACGGTATCGACCCCGCCAAGCCCAGCCCGCTGGTGTCTTGAGCCCCGTTGATGTCTTGGACCGAAAGGTCCCATCAAGGTGCCGCCACCGCCTGAGTGTGGTGGCGGCCATGGCCAGATTGCCTGGTCTGGTCGCGTCAGCCGGTCGGTATCGAGGACCGGAGCGATCAGGCCACCAGATTGGAAAGGAGCGCGACCTTGAGTAGCGAAATCATCAAAGTTCCCGATATCGGCGGTAGCGAAGGCGTCGAGATCATCGAGGTGGCGGTATCTGAGGGCGATGTCATCGCGCCCGAGGACACCATGATCACGCTGGAATCCGACAAGGCCAGCATGGATGTCCCTGCGCCCAAGGGCGGCAAGGTCGTCAAAGTGCTGGTCAAAGAAGGCGACAGCGTCTCCGAGGGCGACGATATTCTCGAGCTCGAAGCGGAAGGCGGTGGCGACGATGCGGGTGACACGTCCTCGCAGGACGAGGATCAGTCACAGGACGAGAACGCCGAGAAGCAGGAAACGGCTGAGCCCGAAAAGGCGACACCGAAGAAGAAATCCACCGGTGGCGGCAAACGCACCGTCGAGATCAAGGTGCCGGATATCGGCGGCAGCGAAGGCGTCGAAATCATCGAGGTTCCGGTCAGTGAAGGCGATGAGGTCAGCGCAGAAGACTCGCTGATCACGCTGGAATCCGACAAGGCATCGATGGACGTGCCGAGCCCCTACAGTGGCAAGCTCGTCTCGCTGGCGGTCAAGGAGGGCGACAGCGTCTCCGAAGGTGACCTGATCGGCAGCATGGAGATCGCCGGCGAAGGTGACGACGAAGACGACGATACCGACGAAGCGCCGGCGGAAGGCGACTCTGACAGTGCCGAGTCGGACGCGGACACTGAGGATCAAGACGCCGGCGAGGATACCGAAGAAGGCGGCGACGAGGGAGGCCGCAAGGAACTCCGCGTCCCGGATATCGGTGGCAGCGAGAACGTGCCGATCATCGAATTGGCGATTAGCGAAGGCGACGAGATCGACGCGGAAGACACGCTGATCACGCTGGAATCCGACAAGGCCTCCATGGACGTGCCCAGCCCCTATAAGGGCAAGGTGGTCGAGGTCTCGGTCAAGGAAGGCGATAGCGTCTCCGAGGGCGACCTGATCGGCTATGTAGAAGTGGCTGGTAGCAAGAAGCCGGCCAAGAAAACCGATGCCGGTAAGAAGACCGACGCTAGCAAAGCGGACCAGAAGGCCGACTCCAGTCAGCAAACGTCTAGCGCTTCCAAGTCGACGCCGTCTACCAAGCAGTCCATGGGTGAGCCGAGTCCCGAGGCGCGTCACAAGCAAGGCGACGATAAAACGGCAGGTGCTCATGTGCATGCCGGTCCGGCGGTGCGCATGCTGGCGCGCGAGCTGGGCGTCGACCTGGCCCAGGTCACGCCCACCGGGCCCAAGAGTCGTGTGCTGAAGGAAGACGTGCAGGGCTATGTCAAGAACGCCCTTCAGCAGCGTTCCAGCGGTGCCGAGAAGGGCGCGGCGCCGAGTGGCGGTGCGGGTATCCCGGCGGTGCCGGACATCGACTTCAGCCAGTTCGGCGAGGTCGAGGAAAAGCCCATGGGTCGCCTGATGAAAGCCGGTGCGGCCAACCTGCATCGCAGCTGGCTCAACGTGCCGCACGTGACCCAGTTCGACGAAGCGGATATTACCGAGCTCGAAGCCTTCCGCAAGTCGATGAAGGACGAGGCCGCCAAGCAGGACACCAAGCTCACGCCGCTGCCGTTCATGATCAAGGCCTGCGCCTATGCCTTGCAGAAGTTCCCGCAGTTCAACGTCAGCCTGAAGAGCGACGGCGAAACGCTGGTGCAGAAGCACTACGTGCACATCGGCATCGCCGTGGACACGCCGGACGGGTTGATGGTGCCGGTGATCCGCAACGCCGACCAGAAATCATTGATCGACCTGGCCAAGGAATCGGTCGAGCTGGCCGGCAAGGCGCAATCGAAAAAGCTCAAGCGCGAGGAGATGAGCGGTGGCTGCTTCACCATCTCCAGCCTGGGCTCCATCGGCGGGACTGCCTTCACGCCCATCGTCAACGCCCCGGAAGTCGCCATCCTCGGCGTTTCCAAGGCGCAGACGAAACCGGTGTGGGACGGCGCCGAGTTCGCACCGCGGTTGATGATGCCGCTGTCGTTGTCCTACGACCACCGGGCAGTCAACGGCGCCGACGCGGCTCGCTTCACGGCCTTTCTGGCCCAGGCGCTGAGTGATATTCGTCGCCTGCTGATGTGATCCAAGCGCGTTCACGACGCGACGTAAGCGGCCCTCTCGGGGGCCGCTTTTTTATGTCGCGACAAACGGAGCCGGCTGTCAGGCGCGCGACGAAAGTACAACGCTTCAGGCAACTCCATGAAAAAAGGCGAATTATGGTGCTTGGAACCGGACGAGACCAGGGCGGGCGTGCTTGTGCCGCTCGAGTCGTGCAGGTATCGTCATGGGCCATTCCCACGGCGATGGCGTGTGCTTCATGGAGCATGCCATGGCTAATAACGAACATGTGATGACTCGTTCAAGGAGCACTATCGATGCGTTTGATCTTGTTGGGCGCCCCAGGCGCAGGCAAGGGCACCCAGGCCCAATTCATCTGCGAGCATTTCGACATTCCGCAGATCTCCACCGGTGACATGTTGCGTGCGGCGGTCAAGGAGGAAAGTGAACTGGGACTCAAGGTCAAGGAGATCATGAACAGCGGCGGGCTGGTGTCTGACGATATTATCATCTCGCTGGTCAAGGAGCGTATCGCCCAGCCGGATTGCGCCAACGGTTTCCTGTTCGATGGTTTCCCGCGCACGATTCCCCAAGCCGATGCCATGAAGGAAGCCGACGTCAAGCTCGACCATGTGTTGGAAGTCGCCGTGGATGACGAAGAAATCGTGAAGCGCCTGGCCGGTCGCCGGGTGCATCCGGGCTCGGGGCGTGTCTATCATGTCGAGTACCAGCCGCCCAAGGAAGAGGGTAAGGATGACGTGACGGGGGAAGCAATCGTGCTGCGCGACGACGATCAGGAATCGACCGTGCGCAACCGCTTGTCCGTTTATCATGAACAGACCGAGCCGCTGGTGAAGTATTACCGCGAATGGGCGCAGCAAGACCCGCAAAGCGCGCCAACCTACCACCGTGTGGAAGGTACCGGCAGCGTCGAATCGATCCGCCAGCAGGTGCTCACAGCGCTCGAAGGATAAGTATCTGTTCCTACCGCGCGGCGTCCCTGGCGCCGCGCAATGACGACCTGCGTCAAGATTGCATCGGGCGGTGCGCCGGGCGTTTTGCCAATGACTGGTGGCACGTTTATAGTGCGTGCTCACCCGCTGCTCAATGATCGCCGATGCCTACTCTGTTGGCCCTGGATGCCTCTACTAGCGCCTGTTCTTGCGCCCTGTGGCGCGATGGCCATGTCATCTCCCGTTATCGTGACGCCCCGCGTCAACACACCCAGCTGCTGATGCCGATGGTCGATGACGTGCTGGCCGAGGCAGGCGTCGGTCTCTCCGATCTCGATGCGTTGGCTTACGGTCGTGGGCCGGGCTCGTTCACCGGCTTGCGTATCGCTGCCGGGACGGCGCAGGGGCTGGCTTTCGCACTCGAGTGTCCCTTGATCGGCGTATCTACTTTGGAAGCCCTGGCGCTTGCTGCGCATCGGCGTCTCCATGCGCGCTATGTGGTGGCGGCAATGGACGCGCGCATGGACGAGATATACGCCGCTGCCTATCGTTGCCACGACGGCACGCTCGAGCCACTCGTGGAGGAAGCCGTGTTGATACCGGAGCGGTTGCGCCTGCCTGCGGCCTTTCACGATGTCGACTGGGTTGGCATCGGCTCGGGCTGGACCTTACGCGAGCGTATGCCCGTCGAGGTGCAATCGGCGCTCGGCCAATGCCTGAGCGAGCCGCAGCCTGCCGCCGAAGACATGGTGCGACTGGCGGCACAGGCCTGGGAGGCGGGGGAGCGTCCCGCCGCCGACGAGGCGGTCCCGGTGTATTTGCGCAATGAAGTGGCGTGGAAACGCGCCTAAGCGTTTCTTAAGCTCCCGAGAATAATAATGGCGTGCTCGCACGCTCGTACGCAGCGTCATTTTTTCGTTGCTTCAAGGACATTTCATGGATTGGTTGCACGTCGTTGCGCTGGCCATCATTCAAGGCCTTACCGAATTCCTGCCCATTTCGTCATCCGCTCACCTGATTCTCCCGTCGCAGTTGCTGGGCTGGCCCGATCAAGGATTGGCCTTCGATGTGGCTGTACATGTCGGCTCGCTCGCCGCGGTGGTGCTGGTCTTTCATCGTGAAGTGACTCGAATCGTGCGTGATTGGGTGGCGCAGTGTCGCGGCGGGCCGGCAACGCCGGAAAGCCGCCTGGGCTGGGCGGTGATTATCGGGACGCTGCCGGCCGTGGTCATCGGTTTCTTGCTGGAAAACGTCATCGAGTCGTACCTGCGTGCCTCGTTGGTGATCGCGATCACCACGCTGCTCTTCGGTTTGCTGCTGTGGTGGGCGGATGTACGCGGTAGTCGCCGCCATGCGTTGACCGCGATGTCGCTGCGCAATGCGCTGATCATCGGGCTCGCCCAGGCTTTGGCATTGATACCTGGGACGTCGCGGTCGGGGATTACCATTACCGCCGCCTTGCTGTTGGGCTTTACCCGCCAGGCCGCCGCGCGTTTCTCGTTCTTGTTGTCGATCCCACTGATTCTTGCCGCTGGTTCGCTCAAGGGCATTGAGCTTGTCGAAGCGGGCGAGGGTGTGGCCTGGGGCACGATCATCGCGGGGACGCTGATGTCATTCGTCGCGGCGTGGCTGTGCATCAAGTTGTTTCTCGCCGCGCTGGATCGCATCGGCATGCTGCCGTTCGTCATCTACCGTCTGATTCTGGGCATCGTTCTGTTGGTGTGGGTTGCATGAGCGAATCCGTCGTCGCCATGGGCGAGCCATTGCGCGACCTGGCCGCGCGGCTGGGGCTGCCTTGGCAAGCCGAGGGCGACGCCAACGCTGCCTTGCGATTGGTGATGACGCCTGAAGGATTGGCGCTATCGGGCGAGGCGCGGCGCTACGGTGCGCCGATTCGGGTCGACTTCACCGCCGGCAAAGTCGCGCACCGGCGCCGCTTCGGCGGTGGGCGTGGGCAACTGATCGCCAAAGCATGCGGACTGGCGCACGGTGTGACGCCGAGCATCGTCGATGCCACGGCGGGGCTGGGGCGTGATGCCTTCGTGCTGGCGAGTCTCGGCGCCGAGATTTTATTGATCGAGCGCGTGGCGGCGATATACGCCCTGCTCGAAGATGGCGTGCGGCGTGCCCGAGCGGATGAAGAGGCCGCCGAGATCGTGGCGCGCATGCGGGTGGCGAATGGCGATGCCGCGCGTGAGCTGGCGACGCTGGTGGCGCTTCACGACGTTGCGCCGCAGGTGGTGCATCTCGACCCCATGTTCCCACACCGTGACAAGAGCGCGTTGGTCAAGAAGGAGATGCGCGTCTTCCGCGAACTGGCCGGTGACGATGACGACGCGTCACGTTTGCTGGAGGCTGCCCTGGACGTTGCTACGCACCGGGTAGTGGTCAAGCGCCCCCGCCGCGCGCCGCCGCTTGAGGGCCCGGCACCCGATCACGTGCTCGAGGGCAAGACCAGTCGCTACGATCTCTACGTGCATCGCAGCCTGAAATCCGCGTGACGATAATTTTCACGCACCTGATACTACGATGACCGGCGATGTACCAACTGAGTCAGGCGGTGGTGCAGGCTGGGGTCGAAGAGCGCCTGCCCGCGCCGTTGAGCGTTTTCGAGCGAGCGGTCATAACATAGTTTGTCGTTTTCCTGCCATAACCAGCCTTGTGCTTCGAGGGTGTCGAGCAAGCCGCTAAACAGGCGTTTGTCGAAGAACTCCGGCGCGTTGAGCCCGGAGAGCAGCGTCAGACGTTCAGCCAACTGACGGCTTTGCTCCTCCAGCGCCTCGCGGGTCAGGGTGCCGCTTCCCTCGCGCAGCAGCACGGCCAACAGCAGATAACCGCGCTCCAGGGTCGGTTGTACCAGCCGACCTAGCAGGCGTAGATGCTCGCTGCTGGCCAGGTGCCCCGCCGGGCGCTCCCAACCGTGATCGGTCTCAATCAGCAGGTCTTCTGACGCGAGCGCCGCCAAGGCGCGTTCCAGCCGCGTCGAAAAGGCATCGACGGGCAGGTGAAACTCATGCGCGAGTACCGGCCACGCGGGCCCCAAGAGAGTCAGCAGCTCCTCGGTATTGAAGCGTGCGTTATGCCGATACGCGAAGGCGACCAGTGCCATGTCGATGTACAAGTGCAAGACGTTGTTGCGATACCACGTCAATAAAGTGGCCTGTTCTGGCGTGGCGAGTACGAGTTCGCCGAGTGCCTGTTGGCGGCGTTCGATGAACTCCAATTGAGCGGTATGGGCGATCCAGTCCCGAGGCTCGCCTTCGGGCAGAGTGATTCGCTCACCGCCCGGTAGATGCTGCCTCAAATCCACTAGCAAGCGCATATGACGCTCGAGCAGGTCGGCCTCGATGGCATGGTGCGAATTGGCCAGAAGCCCCAGGGCGACCAGCGAAACCGGCGTGATGGCCGCTGCCGCGTTGATGCGCTGGCCCAGGCTGGCGCCCAGCGCGGGCACGGCCTGGTTCAGCCAGTCGGGGCGTGTTTGGCGGCGGTTGTCTCGCCAATCGGGTACCTGGCGGTCGAGAAAGCCGCTGAGCATGAGCGGCTCGCCGACATTGACCGTGACATGCCCGTATGACTGTCGCAGGCGACGCACGATGCGCAACAGGTCGAAGGGCGACTCCTTCTTCTTGTGCCCGCCACGCAACTCCTTGAGGTAGCTACCGCTTTCCAGCACCTTCTCGTATCCCACGTAGACGGGAACGAAGGCGACCTCGCGGCGGGGGTCGCGGGCGAAGGAACGCAGGGTCATGGCGAGCATACCTGGGCGCGGCGCCAGCATTCGCCCGGTGCGCGAGCGGCCACCTTCGATGAAGTACTCGAGTGGGTGCCCGCGAGAGATCAGGCGATGCACGTATTCGTTGAACACCGCCGCGTAGAGACGGTTGTCACGAAAGCTGCGGCGCAGGAAGAACGCCCCGCCGCGACGTAGCAGTGCGCCGATCACCGGCATGTCGAGGTTACGCCCCGCCGCAATGTGCGGCGGCATCAATCCCTCGCGAAATAGTGCGTAGGACAACAACAGATAGTCGATATGGCTGCGATGACAGGGCACGTAGATCAATTCGTGGTCGCCGGCCAGCGCCTTGACGTCATCGAGTCCGTTGACGGTGACGCCGTCGTAGAGACGATTCCAGAGCCGGCGCAGCAGTTGGTAGAGGAAACGCAACACCGGGTAGGAGGTGTTGGAGGCAATCTCGCGGCCATAGCGCAGCGCGCGGCGTGTTTCACGCTCGGGGCTGGTGCCGCGGGCGGTGGCCGCGTCGGAGATCGCCTGACGCACTTGTGGGCTGTCGACCACGCCGCGGATCAGCGTGTTACGGTGCGAGAGGTCGGGGCCCAGCACGCGGGCGCGAACACGACGAAAGTGAACGCGCAGCACGCGTGCCGTCTTGCGCTGGGCGACCGGTAGCGGACGTGTCTCGACCAGCGTGCGTAGTTGCAACGGTGCGCCGATATGCACTTGCACGTGCTTGCCATTGATCGCCATCGACAAGAGTCGGCGCAGGCGTCCGCTCCACTGCCAGCTATCCGCCGCGAGCAGTTTCCAGAAGCCGAAGTCCTTGCCCGGGGCGCGCCCCCAGAACACGCTGACCGGCACTAGCTGTATATCTCGCCCGGGTTCGTCGGCTAGCTGTGCCAGTAAGGTGTCGAGGTGCGGTGAGTGCCGCCCGCGTACCTTTGTCAGCCCACGGCTGAGTCGGGGCAGGGCGATACAAGCGGGAAGGCGCGTCTCGCCGAGCGTGACGCTGCCTCGGGCGCTGGGCAAGCCCTCGCGGCGGGTCATCAGTTCGAGTGCCAATCTGTCCGAGAAGGCGGGATGCGGCAGCACGTAAAGTGTGGGGCGCGTGGCATCGAGCACGGGCCGTGGCGCTTCGACATGACGATAATCGAGCCAGTGACCGAGCAGCGTGCGGCACAGGGCGCGCAAGGGAGCGAGGAGCGTGCGTAGAACAGCCATCCATTAGCCTTGAAGGAACGCGATGAAGCAGTATAGCCAGCCAGGCCGGGTAGGCCCAAGGCCGGCGCTTTTCAGCAACGCTGTAAACGTGCGTCAATCACGCATGACCAAGCCGCCGCGCAGGCGGCGAATCAAGGAGACACCATGCGCGGACGTTGGCAGGTAGGCAACCGTTTTACTTTGTTGCCGGAAGGCAAACGTTTTCTCCCCGCCTTGTTTACAGCCATCGATGAAGCGCGCACTACGCTTTATCTCGAATTGTATCTAATGGAATCGGGAGCGCTCGCCACACGAGTGATCGATGCTTTGTGCGCGGCGGCCGAGCGCGGTGTCACGGTGCTGGTCCTGCTCGATGGCTATGGTTCGATGAAACTCGCGCATTCGGACCGCGAGCGCTTGCGCGAGGCCGGCGTGGCGCTACGTTTCTTCAACCCGCTGGCCTGGCGTCAGCTGGGCAAGAATCTGTCGCGTGATCATCGCAAACTGCTGATCGTCGACGAGCAGCTGGCTTTTACCGGTGGTTTCGGCGCCGTCGATTCCTTCGTTGAGGCGTGGTATGAAGTCGCCGTACGTATCGAGGGGCCGGTCGTCGCGGATTGGATCGGCTTGTTCGCGCAGCTCTGGGAGTCGCCCTTGACACGCCGTAAGGCAGCGCCACGTCACTGGCCGGCCCCGGGGGCCATTGCCCCCCTCACGGAGGACATGCGCGGACGGGTGATCAGTGGAAGGGGGCATCGTTACCAGGCGATCCGACATTCGCTGCATCAGCGTATTGCCACCGCCGAGGAGCGGTTGTGGCTGTGCACCCCTTATTTCGTGCCGACCTTCAGCCTGCGACGTCGCCTGATCCGCGCCGCGCGTCTGGGCGTCGACGTACGGCTATTGCTGCCGGGCTCGCGCCACGACCATCCGGGCATTCGCTATGCTGGGCAGCGTTTCTACGCACGACTGCTGCGGGCCGGGGTACGCATCTACGAGTTTCAGCCGACCTTCATTCACGCTAAGTTCGTGCTGGTCGATGATTGGGCATCGATCGGCTCGTGCAATTTCGATCACTGGAGTCTGCAGTGGAACCTGGAGGCCAACCAGGAAGTCGAGGATGCCGGTTTCGCCCACGACGTGGCGGCCTTGTTCGAGCGCAATTTCGCCGCCAGCGAAGAAATTCATTGGAATCAGTGGCGCCATCGTCCATGGACTCAGCGTTGCCGTGAGTGGATTTTCGGGACCCTCAACGGATGGATAACGCGGCTGCGGTGAGCACACGCCTAGCTGCGCCCCTTGCTCCCCGGCCGCCCGGCAGGCTTCTTCTTGCGCGGCGTGGGCTTGGGTTTTTCCTCGGGGACGCGGTAGTGCAGATAGAGATCGAGGATCAGTTCGGGGAGCTGCTTGACGAGCGCCTCTGCGCGGGTGCCGTCGGCGATCAGCTCGTGCATGTCGGGTTCGTCGTCGAATAGTCCCGATAAGGCCATGAAGGGCAGTAGTAGCTCGGCGACTCGGGCTTCGTCGTGCTCGAACCACACGACTTCATTGAGAAACACGCCTTCCATGAAGCCCGCACACCAATCGCCGATGGGCGTTTCCTCCGGTGCTATGTCGCCGAGCTCAAGATCGAATGGCAGTTCGGGCAGGTGGCCATGTTCAAGGGCATCGATGGCGTTTTGCTTGAGCGTCTCGCAGAGGCCGAGGATCAGTTCGCGCTGCTCGGCGTCGGTGAACTGCGGCTCGCCATGGTATAGCTCGGCGACCCAGGTCGTGGCCGGTGTTTCGATCGGTGCGATCGCCAGGGCGACGAGGAAACCGTGCGCGCCGATCAAGTCGAGCGCTTCGGGGTCGACTTGATCGGATTCAAGGAAATCGTCGAGGGTCTCGAGCGCTGTATCGTCGAGCAGTGGCATGGGGGGCGACGTCTCGGACATGATGGGCCTCTTGCAGGGAGCGGTCGGTGAGTGGTGGACGCCTGGCGCGTTGCGCGGCATTCTAGCATCCCATGATGTCTGTCACCTTGCCCTCTCCCGATAACGATTGGTTAGTGTCGCTCGACGAGCCCGCCCTCCACGAGGCGCTGCTCGCGCGTGTCGAAGCGGCCTGGCGGGTCGCCCTCGAGGTCCATCCCTCACTGCCGCGCCCCAAGGTATGGCTGGATCTACGCGGCAAGGGCGCCGGTCAGGCACACTTCGCCCGTGGCGGCCTGCGCTTCAATCCGGTCCTGCTGAGCGAGAATCGCCAGGCGTTCATGGAAGACGTCGTGCCGCACGAAATGGCGCATTGGATAGTCTTTCATCTCGAGGGGCCACCGGCGCGTCCGCACGGCCACGAATGGCGCACCGTCATGCAAAAGCTCTACGGGTTGCCGCCACGTACCACGCATCGTTTCGATGTCACGCGTGCCAGTCCCGCGCCGTATTGCTATCGTTGTGGTTGCGCCACTGAGCATCGATTTTCCGCGCGGCGTCATTCGCTGGCACAGCGAGGCACGAACTACCATTGCCGATATTGTCGACAGCGCTTGCGTTTTGTCGCGAAAAAGTGATGTAACTCAATGAATTAAAAAGAAAAAATGGTAATACCAAGGTCTAATAGGGGGCCAGGGGGGCTAGGGGTATATGCTGGTAGCACATTCTTGGACGGTCACGTTGGCAAGCGTGTGGCCGATCATCCATTTCTCGACCTTTGCGAGGAAGCCATGACCGAACAGCAGAAAGTCTACCCGGTGGCGGAGGATTTCGCCGCCAATGCTTGGGCGGATAACGAGACGTATCTGAGCCTTTACCAGCGCTCGGTCGACGATCCCGAAGGCTTCTGGGCGGAGCAGGCCGAGTCTCTGGATTGGTTTAAGGCGCCGACCAAGATCAAGAATACCTCATTCGCCGCTTCCAACGTGGATATTCGCTGGTTCGAGGATGGCGAGCTCAATGCCGCCTACAACTGTCTCGACCGTCATCTTGAGACCCGCGGCGATCAGCCAGCGATTATCTGGGAAGGCGACGACCCCGGTCAGGATAAGACCATCACCTACCGCGAGCTGCATGCCGAGGTGTGCCGCTTGAGCAACGCACTCAAGGAAATGGGTGTCACCAAGGGCGACACCGTCACGCTCTACATGCCGATGATCCCCGAGGCATCGGTGGCGATGCTGGCGTGTGCGCGTATTGGGGCGGTGCACTCGGTAGTCTTCGGCGGTTTTTCGCCGGATGCCTTGGCACAGCGCGTGGTCGATGCCCAATCGCGTGTGGTGATCACCGCCGACGAGTCGGTGCGCGGTGGCAAGCATGTGCCGCTCAAGGACAACGTTGATGCCGCGATGACCCGCGATGGTACCGACATCGTCGACAAGGTGCTGGTAGTGCGCCGCACCGGCGGCGAGATCGAATGGCACGACGACCGCGACGTCTGGTATCACGAGTGGGTCGAACGTCAGTCCAGCGAATGCCCGGCGGAGAAAATGAACGCTGAGGATGCGCTGTTCATTCTCTATACCTCTGGCTCCACAGGGCGTCCCAAGGGACTCAAGCACACCACTGGTGGCTATCTGCTCTATGCAGCGCTGACGCATCGCTACGTATTCGACTACCACGAGGGTGAAGTGTACTGGTGTAGCGCCGACGTGGGCTGGGTCACCGGACATAGTTACATCGTCTATGGCCCGCTGGCCAACGGTGCGACTACGCTGATGTTCGAAGGCGTGCCAAGCTATCCCTCGCACGGGCGCCTCGGCGAGATAATCGACAAGCATCAAGTATCGATCCTCTATACGTCGCCGACTGCTATTCGCGCGTTGATGGCACATGGCGAGAACATCATGGACTCCAGCCAGCGTGACAGCCTGCGCGTGTTGGGCTCGGTGGGTGAGCCGATCAACCCCGAGGCCTGGAGCTGGTTCCACCGTGTGATCGGCAACTCGCGTTGTCCGATCGTCGACACTTGGTGGCAGACCGAGACCGGCGGGATCATGATCACGCCTTTGCCCGGCGCCACCGATCTCAAGCCGGGTTCAGCCACGCGGCCGTTCTTCGGCGTGCGGCCGGCGCTGCTCGACAATGAGGGCAATGTGCTAGAAGGCGCCACCTCGGGCAACCTGGTGATCCTCGATTCTTGGCCTGGTCAGGCGCGCACCATCTGGAACGATCACGAACGCTTCGTGCAGACGTACTTCTCTGCTTATGAAGGCGTCTATTTCACGGGTGACGGCTGCCGTCGCGACGAGGATGGCTACTACTGGATCACTGGCCGCATCGACGACGTGCTCAACGTCTCTGGACATCGCATGGGCACCGCCGAGATCGAATCCTCGCTGGTGGCACACAGCGCCGTGGCTGAAGCCGCTGTGGTGGGATATCCCCATGACATCAAGGGGCAGGGCATCTACATTTATGTGACCCTGGGTGATGACGTCGAACCTAGTGAGGAGCTACGCAAGGAATTGACGCAATGGGTGCGCAAGGATATCGGGCCGATCGCGACGCCCGATGTCATTCAGTGGGCGCCAGGGCTGCCGAAGACCCGTTCCGGCAAGATTATGCGGCGTATCTTGCGTAAGATAGCCGCTAACGAGTGCGAGGGCTTGGGTGATACTAGTACGCTGGCTGACCCGAGCGTGGTCGATGAGTTGATCGAGCACCGCGCCAATCGTTGATACGCGTTGGGGTGGGTATCTAACGTCGGTTCGTTCGACACGGGGCAGCACGCCAGCTTGCCTCGGGTGCCTGCCCGACTTTCGCCGGCCGATGGCCGGCTTTTTCGTGCCACCAGGAACGTTCGGGGGTGCGTCGACGCAAGGCTTGGGTATTGTCTACAGCATGGGGTAACATGCTGAAAACAAGAAGTGAACCTGATGCTTGCCGATGACAATCGCGGCACGACCGTTCGCTCCAGGGGGATCCGGAGGAGACACAATGGCTTTTGCCCAGAAATTCATCGTCGCCGATGACCACCCGCTATTTCGTGCCGCGCTCAACCAGGCGTTGCGCCAAGTAGCGCCACAGGCGGAGATCGTCGAAGCCGATACCATGGAGGCGACGTCCGACATGGTGATGCGCCATCCCGATGCCGACCTGATCTTGCTCGACTTGCACATGCCGGGCGCACATGGCTTTTCGGGACTGATCCAACTGCGCGGTCAGTCGCCCGAGGTGCCCGTGGTCGTCATTTCGGGCAGTGAGGAGCCGCCGGTAGTGCGTCGCGCCATCGACTACGGTGCCTCGGGTTTCATTCCCAAGTCCTCGTCACTGGATGTTATCGCCGAGGCGATCCGCCAAGTGCTCGAAGGGGAGGTCTGGTTGCCCGAGGAGATGGCCGATGTTCTCGGGGAGTCGAACGAAGATGAAGCGCGCTTCGCCGAAGCCATCGCTTCACTGACACCCCAGCAGTTCCGGGTACTCAACATGTTGAACGAAGGCTTGCTCAACAAGCAGATCGCCTATGAACTCAACGTGTCGGAGGCGACCATCAAGGCGCACGTCACGGCGATTCTCCGTAAGCTGGGGGTGCATTCGCGCACCCAGGCGGTCATCGCTGCACAGAAACTCGAGGTCGAGCCGCCCAAGGTCGAGTCCTAGACTTTCCTTGTCGGCAGCATAAGAGGCCGTGTGAGAGACAAGAAGCCGTTCCCGTAGTTATTAAGGGAACGGCTTCTTCGTATCTGTGTGCGCTCTCAGGGCATGCAAGACAGCCTATGAAGGCGGCTGGCGGCCCAGGAAATTGCACATGGCGTTCACGGTTTCCTCACTGCAGTGATGCTCGATGCCCTCGGAGTCGGCGCGCGCGACTTCCTCGGGCACACCGAGCGCCCGCAAGGCATCGAGTACTACCCGGTGGCGTGCCATGACGCGCTTGGCGAGCGCGTCCCCCTCGTCGGTCAGGAATATCCCGCGGTAAGGGCGAGCGACAGCAAGCCCGTCGCGTTTCAAGCGTGCAATGACTTTCGACACCGCCGCCGCGCTGACGCCGAAACATTCGGCCAGATCGCTGGCACGTGCTTCGCCCAGTTGCGTATGCAGGTGCGCGATTTCTTCGACATAATCCTCGACCAGTTCGGTCTGATGATCCTGCCGGACGCGTTTGAAATATTCGTGCTTGGGCTGAGACTTCATGCAACCCCTGCTTTCAGTGTCCCGTGAACGTAGAAAATAGCACGTACGCGTTGAGGGCGACGATCAACGTGCACACAATACCGCCCACCACGGTTACCGATTTGTGATTGACTAGGTTGCCCATGATACGGTGATTGGCGGTGAAAAAAAGCAGTGGGATGAGTGCAAACGGAATCCCAAAGCTGAGAATCACCTGACTACCGACCAGGGCTTTCTGCTCGGGCACGCCGAGCATGATGATCACAAGCGCCGGCAGCATGGTCACCAGACGGCGTAGCCAGAGAGGGATCGTGAAGTTCACGAAACCCTGC
The DNA here is from genome assembly GCF_029544075.1 of Chromohalobacter canadensis. GTDB lineage: Bacteria > Pseudomonadota > Gammaproteobacteria > Pseudomonadales > Halomonadaceae > Chromohalobacter > Chromohalobacter canadensis_A. Next base: position 20,706 of record NZ_JAJQJH010000022.1, read on the forward strand.
ATGATGACCTGCCCCGAGAGCGTGCCGACAATGGATGACGATAAACCAGCGAGTAGTAAGGCGGCGCCAAAGACATGACTGGCCGTGACCTGGCCAAGTATCGGCGCCAGCAGTTTATAGCTGTCACTGATGGTGGCGACATCAAGATGGCCATTGGCATTGAAGGCGGCTGCCGCCATGGCCAGCATGCTGAGGTTGACCACGCCGGCGATGGCCATGCCGATGATGACATCGAGACGGTAATAACGCATCAAGCGTATGCGATGGGCGTCGTCTTTCACTTGGATCCGTTGCTGCGACAGTGCCGAGTGCAGGTAGATGACATGTGGCATGACCGTGGCGCCGAGTATGCCCGCCGCCAGGTAGAGCGCATAGCTATCTGGAAAACTGGGAATCAGAAGCCCCTCAAGCAATGGCGTCGGTTCCGGCCGGCTCAGCACCAGCTCGAGGATGAATCCTCCCGCCACGGCTAGGATCATGGCGCCGATGACGATTTCCATGAGTCGGAAGCCGTAGCGGTAGAGATGCAGCGCCAGATAGGTGATCGCCCCGGTGAGCAACGCGCCTTCCATCAGCGATAGCCCAAACAGCAGGTTGAAGGCCAACGCTGCGCCAAGAAATTCGGCGAGGTCGGTGGCGATGGCCACGACCTCTGCTTGTACCCAGTAGCACCAGACCACGGGGCGTGGATAGCGTGCACGAATCACTTGGGGCAGATTGCGCCCGGTGGCGAGCCCCAGACGTGCCGATAAGGTCTGGATCAGCATGGCCATCAGGTTGGCGGCGAGCACCACCCATAGCAGGGTATAGCCGTAGCGCGATCCCGCTTCGATGTTGGTAGCGAAGTTGCCGGGGTCGATATAGGCCACCGCCGCGATCAGCGCGGGACCGAAGAAGGCCGTCCATCCCCAGCGTTGTGCCTTGCCGTTGAGTGTTGATGCAGCTTGCGCGCGTATTGCGCTGTCAGAAATTGTACTCAGCATGGTAGCGACTCTAAGTTAACCATGGTTAATCGAATGTCTGAAGGTTAACTTAGAGACCTTGGGTTGGCCAATAGCGGTTGGATCGAGAGGCGATTGAGTTTGACTATTATCGATACTCGACCTCGGTGCCCACGCTAGCGCTCCTGACGAGCGGCGCGGTTGGCTTGCAGAGTGCGTGTCAAAAGTGCCCGCAAGGCGGCGGGGCGCACCGGCTTGAGGAGCAACTGATAGCCATTGCGACGAATCTCCTCGGCGACCTCGTCGGTACGGTCGGCGGTGATCACAATACCCGGAACGGGGCCCTCGCAGAGCTCCTCGAGGGCTTCCAGAGCCATCAAACCGGTGACCTCGTTGTCCAGATGGTAATCGGCGAGAATGGCTTCGGGATCGCTATCCAGATGGCGCAGTACCGACTTGGCGCCGCCGATGGACGTGGCGGTAAAGACTTCGCACTCCCAACCCTCAAGCATCGCTTTCATGCCCTCGAGGATCAATGTCTCGTTGTCGATACATAGAACTCTGGCGCCCGCGAGTTTGTTGCCAGGACGCCGCGTAGGCGTGTCCTCGGTACTTTTTTCCTGTTGACGTCCCTCGACGCGGGGCACCGACACAGAGAACACGGTGCCGACGTTTTCCCATGAGCGAATCTTGATGGGATGCTCAAGCACTCGGCTCATACGGTCGGCGATAGATAGCCCGAGCCCCAGGCCTTTCTCGCTCTCCTTGTGACGCGAGGCCTGATCGAGGCGACGAAACTCCTGGAAGATTTCCGCCTGCTTGGCCTCAGGAATCCCCGGACCGGTATCCCAGACCTCGATGGTCAATTGTTCGCCCTTGCGCCGGCAACCCAGCAGTACACGCCCTTGCTGTGTATAGCGCAGTGCGTTGGAGAGGAAATTCTGCACGATGCGTCGCAACATCTGGGCGTCACTGTCCACCCAGGTCCCTGTGGCGACAACATCCAGGTCGAGCCCGCGATCCGTGGCCATGACCTCGAACTCGGCGCGCAGCGGGCGCAGGATGTCGGTTAGCGGAAACTGCGTGCGGCGAGGTGTCAGAGCGCCGGCATCGAGTTTGGAGATGTCAAGCAGCGTGCTCAAAAGCTCCTCGGCGGCCTGTAGAGAGTTGTCGATATGGCCGATGGTATGGCGCAGTTCATCGGCCTCGACCTGCTGCCCCAGTGCCGAGGTGAATAGACGCGCGGCGTTGAGCGGTTGGAGCAGGTCATGGCTGGCGGCGGCCAGAAAACGTGTCTTCGAGGCGTTGGCCTCCTCGGCGACCTGCTTGGCCTGGCGCAGTGCCGACTCGGCTTCGGCGCGCACGCGGTTTTCCTGGCGCAGGGCCGCGTTGGCCTCCGACAGCGCCTGGGTCCGCTCGCGGACGCGTTCCTCGAGATTTTCGTTGGTCTCGCGCAGGGCGATTTCGGCCAGACGGCGCTCGGTGATGTCCTGATAGAGGGCGAAGAACCCGAGCACGCTTTCGCCTTCTCCGAAGTGAGGCGTATAGGTGACCAGCATGTAACGCACGCCGCCGTCGCCGTCATCCTGGGAAATCTCGAAGCTCACTCGTTCGCCGGCCAGAACACGATGCATCCACGGCGAACGTTCGCGGATGACCTGGGCGGGCATGACGTGGTCGAAGCGTTCCCCAATCGCTTCGTTGCGGTCGATGCCCATCGCCGCTTCATAGGCACGGTTGGTGAAGAGGTAGCGGCATTCCTTGTCGAAATAGGCGATCAGCGCCGGCACATTGTCGGTGTAGATGCGAATGTTGTTCTCGGAGCGGATCAGCGCCTCTTCGGTGCGCTTTTGCTGGGTAATGTCCTGATAGGTGTAGACGAATCCGCCGCCTGGCATGGGGTTGCCCTGAACCTCGAGCACCGTGCCGTCCTGGCGGTAACGCACGTAGCGGTGCGGTTGCCCTTGGCGGATGTTGTCCATCAAGAGCTCGACGTGCTCCTCGGGGTCGCCAGGACCGTATTCGCCGTTATGCGCGTTGTAGCGCAGAATCTTGTCGAACGGCGCGTTGACCCGGATCAAACTGTCGGGGAAACGAAACAGCTCCAGATAACGCTGGTTCCATACCACCAGGCGTGCGTTCTGATCGATCACGCTGATGCCCTGGTTGATGTTCTCGATGGTCGCTTGCAGCAGGGCGCGGTTGAACTCCAGCACCTGCGAGGCTTCGTCGACGATCGAAATGACATCGGAGATGCCGATGCCTCTCCCTTGCAGCGCCGAATTGACCACGATGCGTGCCGAGGACGCCCCGAGTACCGACGACAACAGCCGTTCGGTGAACTGGATGACGTCGATCGAAGCGCGGGTATTGTCGTCCACGGACTGGCCGCCACGGCGGGAGTAATCCTCGAAGGCGCGCTGTACTTGGCTGGTGCCCAGGAAGCGTTCGCAGAGGACCTTGAGATCGCCCACCGTGGTGGCGCCGGTCCAGGGACGGTTGACCGAGGTCTGGCGAGTTTCGACGCTATCGACGAACAGTGATGCCTGGATGCGCTCGACCACGCGCTGCGGGGTGATCTGCGAGACAAAGATGTAGCAGAACAGGTTGAGCCCCAAGGACAACATGACGCCGTGAGTGAAACTGTCACCGACGTTGAGCCCGAACAGGTGCGTCGGTGCCAGCCAGTCGAGTCCCAAGGGGCCGCTGGTCAGCCAGGTCATCGGCAGCAATTCGGCCTGCACCAGCGCCGGCAGCAATAGCGTGTAGGCCCACACCGCGAAACCCACGTTCATGCCGGCAATGACGCCGAGGCGGTTGCCACGCTTCCAGTAAAGCCCGCCGAGCAAGGCAGGTGCGAACTGGGCGGCCGCAGCGAACGACAGCATGCCCGTCGAGGCTAGGGTGCTGTATTCGGCGATCAGGCGATAAAAGATGTAGGCCAGCAGCAGGATGACGACGATGGTCGCACGTCGTGCACGTAGCACTAGCTTGGCGTAGTCGCCTTCGGTGACGAACCAGCGTAGACGGAACAGTACCGGGATGATGATCTCGTTGGAGATCATGATCGACACCGCTACGGCGGCCATGATGACCATGCCGGTCGCGGCCGAGAGCCCGCCGATGAAGGTGAGCAGTCCCAGCCATTCGCTGCCGCCGGCCATGGGCAGCGCCAGCATGAAGGTATCGGGATTGACGTCCCCATCGGGAAACATCGTCAGGCCCGCTGCTGCGATGGGCAGCACGAAGAAGCCGATGGCGGCCAGATACAGCGGGAACAGCCAGCGGGCGCGCTTGGCGTCGTCCGCATGCGTGTTTTCGACCACGGCGAGGTGGAACTGGCGGGGTAGGCAGAAGATGGCCAGCATTGCGAGTAGCGTCTGTGCCCAAAAGCCATGGCCGAAATCTTGCTCGGTTAGCTGACGCTGCAATTCCAGATGGGTATCGGCGCGGCTGAACAGGTCGCCAAGGCCGTCGAACATGCCCCAAGTGACATAGGCGCCGAGGACCAGAAATGCGAGTAGCTTGACCACCGATTCGAAAGCGATGGCATGAATCAAACCCTCGTGGTGCTCGGTAGCGTCGGTGTGGCGCGTGCCGAAGAGAATGGCAAACAGCGCCATGACGGCTGCGATATAGAAGGCCGTATCGCCGAACACAGGGGCACGAGTCAGGTCGGCGCTGTCGGTCAGCACAGTGAACGCCGAGGCCACGGCTTTGAGTTGCAAGGCGATGTAGGGCAGCGTGCCGATCAAGGCCACTAGGCTGGCGAAAGCGGCAAGCGATTGGGTCTTGCCGTAGCGCGAGGCGATGAAGTCGGCGATCGAGGTCACGTTCTGGCGTTTGGCGACGCGGATCATCTTGGCCAGCACGGGCCAGAAAAGCAGGAAGGTCAGAATCGGGCCGACAAAGATGCTGGCGAACGACCAGCCCGACGTAGCAGCCTCACCGACAGCGCCGTAGAACGTCCACGACGTACAGTAGACCGCCAGCGCGAGACTGTAGACGATAGGTCGCCGTCTGCCCGGTCCATGGCGCTTGGCCTGGCTATCGCCACGCCAGGCGATGGCAAACAATACGGCAATGTAGATCAGCGATATGACGATCAGTAGCCAGCCAGCAAACATGCTTTCTCCCCTAAGTTTGCGGCCATTCTAGGGTAATCCGCTGGCGCGCGTCAGTCGTGTGTATGCTCAGGAGGCTTCACAAAGGGCCTGGTAAAGCGGGGTGTTGGTGCCAATGTCATGCAGCGCGGAGGCATCTGGTTGACGCTCATCGCCGATCAGCGGCACCCATTCCCGTTCGCCGCAGTTCATCAGATAGGCCTGATGGGTCACGCGGTCCGTGACCTGTTTCTCGAAACGATAGAGGATAAATTCCACCATGCGTTGGCCGTTGGCCTCAGTGGTGCGTAAATGCTCGCGATCGATCACCTCGAAGGCGACGGGTAAGGGGGACAGGTACGTCCAGGGGCGCCAGAACATCGAATCGTATTCGACATCGACGACTTCGGCGGAGTCGGGCAGTTGCTGCTGCTTGGAGGCCAGCCAACTGTATTCATAGTAGATCTGATAGCTGAGCATTCCTACGCCGGCTAGGGCCGGCACTATCCAGCGGGGTAAGCGTTTGCCGCTCAGTTGTCGCAGGATCAATCCGATCCCCGCCGCGCCGAGGCCGGCAAATATCACCGCGACCAATTGCCAAATCATAATGTCTCCCTGCAACGAAATCGGGCTTCCCGTGGGAAGCCCGATGATGTGATCCCATGGCCCGGGCCCGCCGAGCCAGTGGGTATTATGGCTTAGTGATTGACGGCACCACCAGCACCTTTGGGATAGCGCACGCTTTCCACCAGTTCCTGGATCTCCCGAGGCGGTTCCTCGGACGACTTGGAAACGAGGTAGGCCACTGCGAAGTTGATGATCGCACCCACCGCGCCGATGGAGAGCGGAGAGATGCCGAGTACCCAATTTTCTGGTGTATCCGCCAAGTTGTTGGTGCCGGGGATGAAGAACCAGCCTTTGTAGACGAAGATGTAGACCAAAGTGAAGGTCAGCCCTGACAACATCCCCGCGATGGCGCCCTTGTTATTCACCCGCTTGGAGAAGATCCCCATCATCAGCACCGGGAACAGCGACGCCGCGGCGATACCGAAGGCCAATGCCACGACCTGAGCCGCGAACCCTGGTGGGTTGGCACCGAGGTAAGTGGCGACCACGATGGCAACCGACATCGAAATGCGTGCCGCTTTCAATTCCCCTCGTTCCGTGATGTTTGGGTTGATGGCCCCTTTTATCAGGTCATGACTGATTGCCGACGAGATGGCCAGTAGTAGTCCGGCTGCAGTGGAGAGCGCCGCTGCCAGGCCACCGGCGGCGATCAGCCCGATGACCCAGCCGGGCAGGTTGGCGATCTCCGGGTTGGCCAGTACCAGGATATCGTTGTTGACGGTCAACTCGTTGCCTTGCCAGCCCCGGTCCGCGAAATCGGTGCTGTCATTGTAGAATTGGATGTTGCCGTCGTTGTTTTTGTCCTCGAAGGTGATCAGCCCGGTTTCTTCCCATGTCCGGATCCAATCGGGACGGTCTCCGTAAGCGATGGCGTTGGAGGCGGCGGCGTCGTAATTCTCGACCTGGCCGGCCATGTCGGGGTAGATGGTCGTCATCAGGTTCAAGCGTGCCATGGAGGCCACTGCCGGTGCGGTCAGATAGAGCAAGCCGATGAATACCAAGGCCCAGCCGGCGGACCAACGTGCATCTGCCACCTTGGGGACGGTGAAAAAGCGCATGATCACGTGCGGGAGGCCGGCGGTCCCGATCATCAACGAAAGCGTGAACAACACCATATTGAGCTTGTTATCCACCATCGCCGTATAGGCATCGAAGCCCAGCGCGGTAACTACTTCGTTGAGCTTGGCCAACAGCGGTTGACCCGAGGCGCTATGATCGGAAAACAGGCCTAGCGGCGGAAGCGGGTTGCCGGTCAATTCCAGCGAAATGAACACGGCCGGAATGGTATAGGCGATGATCAGGACGATGTACTGAGCCACCTGCGTATAGGTGATGCCCTTCATACCGCCGAGTACCGAATAGAAGAATACCACGACGGCGGCAATGATCAGGCCGGTGGTCGCATCCACCTCCAGAAAGCGTGAAAAAGCGACGCCAGCGCCGGCCATTTGGCCGATGACGTACGTCAAGGACGCCACGATCAGGCAGACGACGGCCACCATGCGTGCCGTGCGGCTGTAGAAGCGGTCGCCGATGAATTCGGGCACCGTGAACTTGCCGAATTTCCTTAGGTAAGGTGCCAATAGCAAGGCCAACAGCACATACCCGCCAGTCCAGCCCATTAGAAAGGTGGAGTTGGCATAGCCGCCAGCGGCGATGAGACCCGCCATGGAAATAAACGATGCGGCGGACATCCAGTCAGCCCCGATCGCCATGCCGTTGGTGATCGGGTGTACGCCGCCACCGGCCACATAGAAATCTTTGGTTGAGCCCGCCTTGGCCCAGATAGCGATGCCAATGTATATAGCGAAAGAAGCGCCGACGAACAGGATATTGATGGCAAATTGACTCATGCTGGCTTACTCCTCGAGTCCGTATTGCTTGTCCAGCCGGTTCATCTTCCAGGCATAGAAGAAGATCAGGCCAATGAACGTCAGAATGGAGCCCTGTTGAGCAAACCAGAAGCCCAGGTCAGTGCCACCGACGGGAATGCTGGATAGCAGGGGGCGCAGCAGGATCGCGCAGCCGTAAGAGACGAGTGCCCAGACGATCAGGCAGCCGGTTATTAGGCGCACGTTGGCTTTCCAGTAAGCCTCGGCATTGGTTTTTTCATCTGCCATGGTGTGCTCTCCACTGGTAAGGACAGGTTGGTGTTGTGATAAGAGTGCGAGACGCTTCAAAGCAATCGCAGGTATAGAACACTCTGTGGGGTAACGTCATTGATACGATAGTGGCGCTAGACTTTTATCGACAATGACTGTGCTATCCGTCGTGTGTTAACCACCTGGGATTGCCTTGAATGGCCATACTGATGATAGTGGCCAATGACGGAAAAAAAGAACCCCATACTTTGGTATCAAGCCATTAGTTTAAAGAGTCATTTTTTGAATTATTATGGTTTTCATGGGGTTGTGAGGGGAGACGAAAATTTGTAGCAGGCTTACAAAAAGGACATAGACGAGTCTCTTTGAGAGTAAGTCAATGGATTTTTTTAGATGCGATCTCAGCGTAGAACGATAGTCTATGTGTCGTAATAAAAGCCAGATTTGCTACTCTTGATCACGTAATATGGTAAGCATCTTTCGGCCGTGTTACCGAAAAGTATAAGGAACATGAAGCGGTAATGATGACACCAAGTCGTGCCAGGGCCGGCACAGGACGAGGGTACTACCATGGTCGATATCAACCTCTCGCAACCACCTTTCAATTTGCTCGATGAAAAAGGTCGGCAGCTTGTCCGGGATGGAGTCGATCTCGCCTATTTCAATGAGAGCGAGGTTATACTCGATGCCGGTCAATCCGGTGAGCAAGTATTCCTGATTCACAAGGGTGAAGTGGCAGAGCTCGATCTCAACGCTAGCGAGAGGGAGCGGCGTATAGGTCATTACACGGCGGGCGATCTGTTCGGGGCGATCAGTATCCTCAACGGTACGAGCCGTTATAGGTTCCAGGCCGAGCAGGAAAGCCTGTGTTATTTGTTGCCCCGCCGGCTTTTCGAAGACATTTGCACCGCGTACCCCGCCTTTGATGATTACTTCCGCCAGCACTTGGCCGAAAAGGCGCGCCATGTGCTCGAGCGACGGGCGGAAGGAGGCATGAGCATGGCACGCTTCATGCTGGCACGGGTAGCGGAATGCATGCGCGAACCCGTCGTGATCGAAGGACATACCACGATTGCCGAGGCTGTCACGCACTTGCGCGAGCGTCATGCCGATAGCTTGCTGGTCAGCCATGCGGGGCGCTGCGGCATGGTGACCAAGACCGATCTTCTCGATGCGCTGATTCAGCAAGGGTTGCCGCATTCCGCCGAGGTGGGCGGCATCGCGCATTTCACGCTGATCACCTCGCATGCCGATGACTATCTCTTTACCGCGCTGGTGAGCATGACGCGTCATGAGGTAGCGCGTGTCGTGGTCATGGAGGGCGCGCAGGCGGTGGGCGTCGTCGAGCTTACCGATGTGCTGGGGTATTTTTCGAGCCGCGCCCATGCCGTCAGCCTGCAGATCGAGCAGGCGGAGGATATCGAGGCGTTAACGCGTGCCAGCGCGCGTCTACCTCAGTTGATTCAGACGTTGACGGCGCAAGGCGTGAAGTTGCGCTTCGCCATGGAGCTTCTGGCGGCGCTCAACGGTCGGATCATCCACAAGGCGTTCCGGTTATTGATGCCCGAGGAGCGTCAGTCGCAGTCATGCCTGCTTGTCATGGGCAGCGAGGGGCGAGGCGAGCAGATTCTCAAGACCGACCAGGACAACGCTTTGATCCTGGCCGACGGTAGCGACTGGCCGGGGATCGAGGCGGCGATGCAAGGACTGACCGATACGCTGGGCAGGCTCGGCTATCCGCCTTGTCCGGGCAACATTATGGTCTCCAATCCTCAGTGGGTGGCGAGCGAGTCGGCATGGCGCGGCAAAATCGCCCGCTGGGCCTCGAGCCGCGATCCGGATGCGTTGATGAATCTCGCCATCATGCTCGACGCCCACGCCATCGCCGGCAACGCGAGCTTGCTCGAAGGTCTCCGTGAGCACTTGTTCGCACGCGGCTCCCACGATGAGCTGCTGCTGTCGTATTTCGCTCGGGGCGTCTTGCGTTATTCCACGCCGCTGACTCTGTTCGGAACGCTCAAGCGCCCGGAACATGGCATCGACATCAAGAAAGGTGGGCTTTTCCCCATCGTGCATGGCGTGCGCACGCTGGCGCTGGAACGCCGAGTCGTCGCCACCTCTACGTTTGCGCGACTCGATGCCTTGGTCGACGACGGCCGCCTCGACCGGCCTTTTGCCGACGACCTGGGCGAAGCCATGGCGCTTTTTTCCGAGCTGCGCCTGCGTCAACAGTTGGAGAATCTGGAGGGAAACGACACGTCGCCGGAGCCTAATCACGTCATCGTTCAGCGTCTCAGTGGCTTTGAGCGTGACTTGCTGCGCGAAGCGTTGCATACGGTCAAGGAATTCAAGCAGCGCTTGTCGCAGCGCTTTCATCTCGAGTATTGAGGTCGTCAGGTAAGGGCCACGAATGGCCGAGTCAAGCCACGCGGGCTATCGTCAGAGGCATACGGGAGGTTGCGATGATAAAAGCATTACGTCGTGCCGGTGACAGGCGGCGCCAACTGGGCGGGCATCACGCCTGGCGCTTCGAGCCGTATTGCGGCAGCGAGGTCATCGCATTGGATTGCGAGACCACCAATCTCGACCCGCGGCGCGCAGAGTTAGTAGCACTGGCGGCGGTCAAGGTGCGCGGTGGACGTGTCCTGACCAGCGAGTCGTTGGATCTGCGCCTCCAGCGGCCGGAGAGCTTGTCGGGCGACTCCATTCGCATTCATGGCTTGCGCGGCGTCGACCTGTGGGGCGGCGAGGCGTTGGGCGATGCACTCGACCGTTTGCTCGACTTCATCGGCAATCGTCCGTTGGTCGGCTGGTGCATCGATTACGATGTGGCGGTCATCAATCGTCACTTGCGCCCGCGGACGGGGTTCGATCTACCCAATCGGACGCTGGATGTCTGCCGGCTGTATGCGCGTGAACGCCGGCGCGTGCAGCCAGACATCGAGCCGGATGTGCGTTTCGAGGCTATGAGCGAGGCCTTGGGCGTGCCGGTCATGGGGCGCCATACAGCGTTGGGCGATGCCGTGACCACGGCGCTGATGTATCTGCGCTTGTGCCACGGACGTGCGCTCAGTGCCTGAGCGGCCAGGCCTGACACTTCGTCGTTATGGCTTGCGGTGATAACATGAGGAGCTTCACTCATCACGGCAGGCCAAAGCGCTATCGTCATGCACGCACTCACCGGTCAAGACAAACTGGCATTCAATAAGTTGCAAAAACGCCTGCGGCGCCAGGTGGGAAACGCCATCGTCGATTACGGGATGATCCGTGACGGCGACAAGGTCATGGTATGCCTCTCCGGCGGCAAGGATTCCTACACCATGTTGGATATCCTCATGAACCTGCAGCGTAATGCGCCGGTCTCGTTCGAGCTGGTGGCCGTCAATCTCGACCAGAAGCAGCCGGGATTCCCCGAGCACGTTTTGCCCGAATACCTGGATGGCGTGGGCGTGCCTTACCACATCGTCGAGCGTGATACCTATTCGGTGGTCAAGGAGAAGACCCCGGAAGGCAAGACCACCTGCGCGCTTTGCTCGCGGCTGCGGCGTGGCACGCTCTATGGATTCGCCGAAGAGATTGGCGCCAACAAGGTCGCGCTGGGTCATCACCGCGAGGACATGCTGGAGACGTTGTTCCTCAACATGTTCTTCGGCGGCACGCTCAAGTCCATGCCCCCCAAGCTACTCTCCGACGATAACAAGAATGTCGTCATCCGACCCTTGGCGTATTGCCGTGAGGCTGATATCGCCGAGTATGCCGAGTGGCGTGAGTTTCCGATCATTCCCTGCAATCTGTGCGGTTCGCAGCCCAATCTTCAGCGCCAGGTGGTGAAGGAGATGCTCGCGGAATGGGAAGAGAAACATCCCGGCCGTCTAGAGACGATGTTCAAGTCGATCACCAATGTGGCACCGTCGCAGCTGGCCGATGGCGACCTCTTCGATTTCGTGGGGTTGGAAGACAAGCAACGCGAGTTCCAGAGTAAACGCATCGAGACACTCGACGTGCTGACTCGCGAGGCGTAACGCTCACTCACGAAGCGATGCCTCGCCGCGCGCCACGGCAGCGAGGCGTTCGTACTCGAGCAGCGTGATCTCGCGGCGTGCCGCTTGGAGCAACCCGGCCTGCTGAAAACGGCTCATCAGGCGGCTGGTGGTTTCCACCGCCAGGCCGAGATGATTGCCGATATCGGCACGTGCCATGGGCAGGCGAAAGCGGGTGGGGGAGAAACCGCAGCGCTGGAAGCGGTGCGACACGTCGATGATGAAGCTGGCGAGACGGGCCTCTGCCGTGTGGCCGGCGAGCCGGCAAAGCCAATGCCGGTCGTCGTGAAGCTCGCGGCTCATGCTGCGGTAGAGCGCATGGCGCAGCTCGGGTAGATCAACGGAGAGGCGGTCCAGTTGATCGAAGGGAATCGCGCATACGGCAGTGGTTTCGAGCGCTTCGACGAGCCCCGGATGGCCACCGCTGGCGAGGCCATCCAGACCGACGAGTTCTCCGGGCAGGTAAAAGTGCGTGATGCGCTCCTCGCCGTGGGCTTGCGCGACGCTCTGCTTGAGGCTGCCGCAGCGTACCGCGAAGAGGTGCGTGAAAGGCGTCGTGGCGTCGAAAAGCGTTTCACCGCGCTGGAGAGGCGCGCGTCGCCGGATGATGGCGTCGAAGTCGTCAAGATCGTCAAGCCCCAGCGCCAGCGGAAGACACAACGAGTTGAGCCGGCATGTCTGACAATGGGCATGCATCGGCGAGGCCGGAATGGCGGTGTCGTCGGTCATGGCGTTTTCTCCTAGGACGCGCCTACCTTAGGGTAGCGTGTGAACCCCGTCAAAGCCGCATAGTGACGCACCCTGCCACCCAATGAGACACGGCTGATATGAGCTTCGAAAATGCCTATGCCGCGACGCCTTGCTCGCTGACGTCACTGCACGAGAGCGGCATATCGTCCACCATCGCGGCGCAGCATCATTATCTGGATGGCCTTGGCCCTCTAGAAGTGCGTGGCATGCCGCGTGTGGGACGCTTGTTGCTGACCCACGGCGCCGGGGCAGGGCAGACGTCGCGCTTCATGCAGCGCTTGCGTGAGTCGCTGGCGCTGCATGGCATACAGGTTTGGGCCATCGACTTCGCCTACATGCAGCGAGTATGGCATGAAAATCGTCGGCGTCCGCCGCCGCGTATCGAGAATCTGGTCGACGAACTGGCCGCATGGCGAGACACGTTGACGCCGCTTGCCGGCGAAGCGCCATCGCTGCTGTGGCTGGGGGGTAAGTCGATGGGTGGGCGCGTGGCGAGTTTGCTGGCGGCGCGTGACGAGGCGCCGGGCCTGGCGTTATTCGGTTATCCGTTTCATCCCCCCGGCAAGCCCGAGCGCACTCGGCTGGCGCATTGGCCGAATTTGACCTGTCCCACCCGGGTATTGCAAGGCACGCGGGACCCGTTCGGGGCGGAGGGCGAAGTTCGTGGATATGCCTTGCCGGCGACGGCGCATGTGCATTTTCTCGATGATGGTGATCATGATTGGCAGCCGCGACGGCGGACTGGGCATGATCAGGCGTCGTTGATTGAGGAAGCAGCGCGTGTCGTGGCCGCCGCCATGTCAGCAAGTGAATGAATCAGATGAATGTAATCGGTTGACTTTCCACAGCCTCTCTGTAGAATGCAGCGCCACGTGACCAGGGGTGGTTAGCTCAGTTGGAAGAGCACCAGCCTTACAAGCTGGGGGTCACTGGTTCGAGCCCAGTACCACCCACCATTACGCGAAATGCGTTTCTAGTGATGGGGACACGTGAAGAAGAATGTAGCGGACCGGTAGTTCAGTTGGTTAGAATGCCGGCCTGTCACGCCGGAGGTCGCGGGTTCGAGTCCCGTCCGGTCCG
>NZ_JAJQJH010000023.1 GCF_029544075.1 Chromohalobacter canadensis
GGCACAGGTGTTTCTGGGGGAATACTCCGGCGCCCTGGATACCGCAGGTGCTGCGCTTATTGGTTGAATTCAGGAAACACAGGGACAATAATTAATGAGTATTCTGAATAACACTGAAGTCGTTGATCAAACCAATGCGATCAACAAGATCAAACCGCTGCCGGGCCTATTTGGCGCTCTCGGGCTTTATCGTGCAGAGATGGTAGGTACTGACGCGATTACCTTTGATGTTCGTGACAACAGCCTACACGTCCTTGAAGACCATCTTCGTAACGTGTCCGAGAAGAACGTAACTGGTGAGCGTCCGTATGATGTGCATACGATGGCACTACCCCACTACCCGGTTACTCGTACCATTGGCCGCGAGCGTCTGGCCGGTATTCGTGGCTTCAACCAACAGAGCGAACAAACCGTTGCTCAGGCTGTCGCTGAAGAACTCGAAGTTCAAGTGGAACATCATGAGCTTCATCTAGAATATCTTCAGGCGCTTATGACCCTGACAGGCCAAGTGGAGACAGAGCATTTCGGTACTATCAATATGGCTAGTGAATTTGGCGTTTCTCGTCCTACTCAGGCGCTTAACGATGGTTCCCTGACCGCTGACCTACGCGCAGCACAGCGAGCTTCCAAAGCTGGTCTGACGAATGGTGGCCGTATCGGTGGTTATATCCTGTTCGCTGGTGTCGAAATGTTTGATCATATTGTTGGCTCTAGTGACGTTCGAGAAGCCTACCAGTTCGACAATAGCGGAAATAACCCGCTCCGCCTTGAGCTTGGTACTGTCGCCAATGGCTACAGCATGTTCCAAATGGGTAACGTGTCAGTGGTCCAGTATGATGACAGCTTCCAGAAAGCCGATGGTTCTACCGTCGATGTACTGGCACCTGAAGCCGGTGTACTGGTTCCCCGTACCAAGCTGGGACGCGCCTTCTTCGGTCCTGAAAGCACTCTTGGCGGTCTTGGTAATGGTGGCGCTCGTCGTTTCGCCCGTAGCTTCCGCGATCCGCGTGATCGTTATGTTGAAGTTTCCAGCGAACAGAACAGCCTGATCGTTGCTGAACAGTTTGGCGCAACAGTGGAACTCTCCATTGGTACAGCCGCTTAATTGCTAGCGCTTTAGTAAGTCTTCCCGAATCTTTGTTGAACCAATCAAGTACAGATAAGGAAACGGATTCCAAGTCTGTTCAGGGCTTACTATTGCTCTAAATATGGTGAGCCGCCAAGGCTTACAGCCTAGGGGAGTTGGGTTAACGCCCTTCTCCCTTTTTTAATGCCTTTAATATCCGTTTGTGTTGCTCTCTCAGGCTTTTGAATATCCATATCAAGGCATCCATACCAATCAGTTATTTAAAGCCCTTAGAAAGCCGCATAAGAACACATACAAGGAGGAATAATGCCAAGAAAGAACACAAGAAACTATACCTTTTACCATAATCAAGAATCCCTATCAGAAATCCCGATTATCGCACCCCTTTCAAAGAAACATGAACTCTATCTAAACGATGAAACTAATGACATTATCGTTTTCGGCGGCGCTGCGGGAAGTGGCAAGTCGCAGCTTTCATTAATGAGGATTCTTCAGGCTGCCTTGTACGATTCCGATTATGTAGCGGGCATCTTGAGGAAGTCACAGCGAATGGTTAAAGGCGCTGGTAGTCTATGGGAGACAGGAAACAAACTGTTCAAGCCCCATGGTGTTACCAGCAACTCTATTGAAATGAATTGGCGCTTCCCTTCAGGTTCCTTTGTGAAGGCTCACTACCTAAATAACAACACTGACGATATGCAAGGGACACAGGTAACTGAATGGTTGGTAGATGAAGCCGCTCAGTGTGACGAGTCTGACGTGTGGTATCTCACCTCTCGCCTACGCTCTCAGAGTGATAGAAAGCACCAGCTTCGATTAACCTGTAACCCTGATCGTGACAGCTTCCTTTGTGAATGGCTTCAGAAAGGCGGGTATCTATTGGAAAGTGGTTTACCCGATCCTGATATGGATGGTGTGACAACCTACATGCTCCAAATCAACGGAAACTTTGAGTTTTACCGTACCAAGGAAGAAATCAAAGCCCTTTACGGTACTGAGGCACAGAAACACGCCCTTTCCTTTGTGTTCTACGCTGCGAACATTTATGACAATCCTTATATGGTCAAGCACCAACCTGACTATGTGTTCAAGCTTGAGAACATGAAACGCCTTGAGCGTGAAAGGCTACTTCTAGGTAATTGGTACGCCACACAAGGTTCAGAAGGCTTTCTAAGACGCGATCATTTCAAGGAAGTGTCATTGTCCGAAGTCCCTTTGGATGCTCCTACAATGCGCTGTTGGGATATTGCGGGGACGCTTCCGAGTGAGAGTTACCCTGACCCCGATTGGACTCGTGGTATCAAGTGTAGCTATGACAAGGAATCAGGTTGCTTTTACATTCTCGATATGGAAAGCATGAGGGATCGAGCCGCACACGTCGAAAAGCTTATGCTCGATACCGCTCGAAGAGATGGTAGAGACGTTTACCAAGGTATCCCACAGGATGCGGGAGCTACAGGGAAACAAGTAGCACAGAGCAAGAAAGCTCGCCTCCTAGCACAAGGCAACAGAGCCGTTATTTGTAAGACCAGAACGTCAAAGTTGAACAGAGCCCAGGACTTCATGATTGCCGCTCAGGAAGGCTCAGTATTCGTTGTCAAAGGCGTATTCAGTTCAGACAACTATCGAGAGCTTGAAGCCTTCGATGGCAACAAGAACAGTGGTGCCCACGATGACATTATCGACACCCTTTCCGATTGTTACAACCAGCTTACCAAGGGAAATTTAATCAGCCCTATCAGGGTAAGTAAGGACAACAAGCGCCTTCAATCCCTTGGTGGCTCAACTCTATTATAACGCAAGGATTCAACATGAAACGATCATTCTACAGGACACCTGTTGCTCTCTATATGTCTGCCAGTTATTACAATGAGATTGGCGACTATGTAGAAGGCTATAGCGAGCCTTACATTACTCGTGGCAACCTTCAGCCCTTCAGTGGTGGAAACAACCTGACCTTCACACAAGCAGGTCAATACTACACACAGGACTACAAGGTTTTATATCTGAGAGAGTATCCAAACTTCCCTGATGTTCCTGAAGACCAACAGGATGGAAGCTTGATAATGTACGCCAATGGAGAATGGTATCAGGCCGAAGGATGGATGGATTACACCACACCAGCCTCAGGACCAAAGCATTTCAAGTTTCAGTTTTCTGGTCTTGGTAGCGCCCCTGATATTACAGCACCAACGTTGTAAGACCCTTTAAGCCCACTCACTACCTTGGTGTTTGGGCTTTCTTTTTGTCTAGCATGTTACGTTTAGGAACTGAAGCTCCAATAGCATGTGGACTCACAGGGAGTTCTAGCACCACTCAAATACGCTTCAAGGCACGAATGGTAATCTTGAGCTTCAATTTTCTTACAATCAGCCGTTAAAATAAGCCTTGAAGTGGTCAATGCTCAGCATACTTTAATTTCTGGTGTTTGCTTATTGCTAAAGATAGTGTCAGATACTTATTAAATACTTGTACCCTTGAGGCTTAGAGTGATTGGTGATTGTGTTAGTAAGTTTAGCTTGTCTTACTTCTTTGTCTTCTTTTATTTGTTTGCCTAGGATCTATAACTATTACTTATCAAATACTCCTCATCAATAACTTTATATAATCCCCTACCCTTCCAATCTCCTTCACAATCATCCACTACCGTCAATACCCTGACCTCTCACCTTTCAAGTTACTCCCTTATCTTCCAGCAATCAGGACCAGCCATTTACCCATTTAGAAATCACGCATTTAACATAATGGCTGTTACACGAACCCATAAGTTATTGATATTAAGCCTTATCCACAGAACTATTAACAAGACAGTCTTGAATGATATATTGATTCTGACTATCGAATTGTACGGATGGATTACAAACCAAAATAGCGCCAAAATGGAATTGTTAGAAGGTCTCGTCAAGGTAAAATAGTTAGGATTCGAATCCATATAGAATGACTATTAAATACTGGCAACCAATAGAATTATACGATTGATTTTAAAGGGGGCATGTGGGCTTTGGCTAACCCCGCCATACTTAATAATCCACACACTTTACTCTAAATAGCCCTCTAATTCAATAATGCTACTCTTCAGTTGCCACACGGTCTTTTTTGGGGCATTTATTGTTTACTCGACTTATATTATCAAACAAATCTTTCTCAAAGTGTCGATTATAGTCTAGAGCTTCAAGAGTTTCAATCAGTGTCGCACAGGCAAGGTTAATTGTAGAACTAAAGAAAAAATTATAGGTTGAGTCGTTCGGTCTTTTTTGAAGAACATAATCCTCACCATCTGTCTGACTCGACAATGCTGTAATAGAAGGATGAGTCAAATTACTAAGTGTATGATAAATGGTCAGGTATGAGCCCAATTCACCTGCCATTTCAAACCTATCTTTGATCCTCATTACTTTCTCGCGCCCTTCAAGCAAGTCACGCTTGTGTTCTTGTAATGTTCTGACTTTTTGTTTTGCCTGTTCAGCCCCTATGTTTGGAAAATATTTATTAGCTTCATCATAGAATTTATAATATTTTATCTCACTATCGACGTGGAGAGCTTCAAATTCGTAAATGTACTTCTCGTTTTCCTTAAAACATTTGAGGTCTATGAATGACTCGAATGCACAGCGCATTAAGGGAGCACAACCTGTCGAAGCATCTGCCTTAAGAATTCTTACTATGTCTTGAGACAATGCATCTACTCTAGCAAATAAGCCACATATTAATTGCTCTCTTCTACCCCTAAACTTCATACCCTCAATAGCTTGAGCCCTGATCCTTGTGTAAGTACGCCAGTTGTCGAAAATCTTAGCTCTCATAACAAAAATCAACCATATAAGATTATTTATTACTAATTGTAACCATCTTTGCAGGCTCATTACCACAACTGAAATCCACCACATCGCCATGGGGCGCATATATGGCAAGCCCTCCCTTATCCTGACAGTATTCCAAAGCTACATCATACGGATTCTTACCCGGCTCCACAGGGATTGTGAGCGCAGCTAGAAGCATGGTCGTCGCCAGCATGGTGCTTACCCCTCATAGCTCGATTTGTTCAATGACAGACTTCAGCACGCTTGGCTTGAAGTCCTTACCATACCGATTGATGGTGATACCGCCTGTCGTGTGTCCAAGGATGCCGCCAATCAGCGTCTCTGTTACGCCCTTCTGCTTGAGATGGTCCGCTACGGAGTGCCTGAAGCTATGGAAGTCCCGCTTCTCGTCTCCATCCCTCAATCCTAGCTGTTCTCTCAAGCGTCCAAACCACCTTGAAGGGGATGCTGAGAAGCCATGCTTCTTGTGCCTTACCAACTCAGGGAATAGGCGTTCGCGCCCGTTCGCCCGCTGTTGCTCGACATACTCAAGGAAGCCTAGCTCTATCAGTTTAGAGTGAATCGGTATCACCCGTTCCGTCTGGAAGGTCTTCAAGGTCTGGTCGGGCTTGCTCTCATTGATATGGATGCAAGGAATGCCGTCTATGGTCTTCACGTCCTCCAAGTACAACTGGCACAACTCATTCAGCCTTGCCCCTGTGTAGAGCCCAAGGTAAGGAAGCCAATACTTGAATGGCTTGGCCTTCTCCCTAAGCACCGATACCGTTTTGAAGATCGTTTCAAGCTCATCGTTCGTGAAGATGGCCCGGTACGTGTTCGCCTTGCGCCTCTGAACGATCTTCATACCCAGCATGGGGTTACGGTCTATGTGTTCCTCCCTGATAGCGAACTGAAAGACAGTCACAAGGTACTTCACGTAGTTGTTGTACGTGGTCACGCTGATGGTCTTGTCGGCGTTCTCGATGATGCTCTCAAGGCTCATATTCTTCTTGAGCAGGCGGAATACCAGTGGCGGGAGCTTCAAGGCTGTTTCTCGGAAGGTCTTGGCGTGGTTCAGACTGAAGCTAGATACAGGCACGTCCCCCACGATACGTATAAGAAGCCTTACCACGGATTCCTTGTCGTCCAGTGTCTTCAAGGACACACCTTCCCTTTCTTGGCTCTCTCGATACTCCTTGATGATCTCGGACAGGTACGGCCCCTGTGAAGGCGCTGGAAGGTCTTGAGGGGGATTGGTGGGGGCTGGTGGTGCTGTCGCTTGTGTGAGGCTCACAGGCTGGTTTGAGGCGTGCTGATAGGAGGGAAAATAGTTACTACCTGCTGGAATGCTCTTATTACCAATAGGACTAGTGGTCGTGTCTAGCTTCTCTCCCTGATATGCCCTTTCGAACGCGCTCTGAATGTTCACCATCAACCCACTGGAGCGGATGACAGCTTCACGCTTTGAGGTCGTGCGTAGAGAGCGGCGTATCTCGCGCTTACCAATGATAGGCCGGATGGCTTCAGGGACGACGATTCGGAAGTAGAACAGACCGTGACGAGAGCGGTACAGGTACGGAGCGTTTGAACGCTGGTATGAAGGCATTTTGGATCACCCTTTGGCTACTATTGAGAGCCAGAGAGCTAAAAAGCCTTTAAAATCAATAGGTTGGAGGCGGCCCCGCCAGCCACATCCCGGCACACGCAGCCACCACTACCGTTGCTCCCTTCCGGGCCTGGCGGGGTTCGCGGTTTAGCGTTGCGGGAGGACCGACAGGGCCACCACAGTGCATCCGGTTGACGAGCGCTTTGTACGAGTCGCCACCGAAACGTTCGAACATGAGGAAAACGCTATGCGCTTTCAATGACTTGCCTCGAACGCCGCTGCACTATAACAGTGTGCCCGCTGGTCGGCAAGACATCAAACAATTCAACGCTGACTATGCATTATCGGCTAGTCTGGGAAGGCATGCTCCCCTCCCATGTTCAAGGAGAACCTCATGGACAAAGCTCCCGACAAGGGATACATCGCACTTCTGGGCTGGAGCCTGAATGCCATTGAGGCCGCCGAAAAGTTCGACCGGCGCTATGTTGTGGTGGCACCCGATTGGGCCGAGGAATATTGCAAGGAGCACGCGATTCCCTACGTGCTGTGGAATTTCGAGCGCCTCAACGATCGCTCGATGGAAATCGCCGAGACGCTCCAGGAGATGGGCGTCGACGTCGCCATTCCGCTTTATGAAGAAACCGTCGAATGGGCCGGCGCGATCAATTCGGTGCTGCTCGATAACCCACGCCTCTATGGTCAGGCTCTGCTGTTGCGCGACAAGGCACTGATGAAGCGCCGCGCACAATTGGGCGGCATCCGTGTGGGCATCTTCGAGGAAGCCCACGACAAGGAAGATGTGATTCGTTTTCTCAAGCGCGTCAACCAGACCCTGCTCAAGCTCGACGGCGATCCCAACGACCCGATTCACCTCAAGGCCTTCGACAAGGCGGGCTGCCTCGGCCACCGCGTGATTCGCACGCCGGACGAGGTCGATACCATCCCTGAGGAAGAATTCCCGGTGCTGATGGAATCGCACCTAGATGGCTGGGAATTCGCCGTCGAGGCATGGATCCACAACGGCAAGATCCGCTTTCTCAACATTTCCGAATACGTGACCCTGGGGTATTCGGTGTTCGTCCCGGCGACACCGGAACTCGAAAGATACCGCGAGTCGATTACCCGGCAGATCGAGAAGCTGATCAAGACCTTCGACATCGATTTCGGGTTCGTGCATCCAGAATACTTCGTCACCAGCGATGGAGAGATGTACTTCGGAGAAGTCGCCTACCGCCCGCCCGGCTTCAAGGTCTTCGAACTGCTTGAGCGCGCCTACGGCTTCAACGCCTATCAAGGGCTAATCCTGGCCTTCGACCCGAAAACCACCGAGCAGGAGATCACCGACTTCTTCCCCCGTGAAGTGGTCGATGCCAAGGGCGTCGCCGGCTGTTTTGGCGTCTATCCGCGCCGCCGTGTGGTCAGCCGTTTGGAGATGCCCGAGGAAACCGAGGATCATCCCTACTTCGAGTCCCATGAATTGACCGCACCGCTCGAGGAAACCGTCACCAAACGGACGGCCTTTGGCACGCACTGGGGGCTTTTATACTTCTTCGGCGACGATCCGCACACCATGCGCGACCTGCTCAAGCACCAGGAAGAGCTCGACTTCTATGTATAATCGCGCCTGTACTCTTGGGCAAAAGGAGCCCTTGTGACGAGCCACAACGAACAACCCCCGGATAACACCAAGCTGGACGCCGCGCTGGCCAAGCTCGACGAAGCGGTCGAGATTCTCGCCAACGCCCCTGACTTCGCCAAGCCCGGCAAGCTGCGCCGGGTCTTCGACGGCGCCCGTAAAGTGATGCTACAACCGGGTGGCTGCGCCGCCATCGAAACGCGCGCCCAAGTGATCGAGGGCGCCGGCATCTTCGACGGTTCCGACTGGGCCCAGCCGCAGATTCTAGTGCCGTCGCTAACTGTGCATGCGCTTAAGAGCGCGGAGAGCGACACCGTGGTGCTCGAGGCGCTCAGCGAATTGCGCTTGCTGGCAGTGGCCACGAGTCGCTACGAGCATGCGTTGATTTCCGCCGAACAAGCGCACCACTATCTCACTCAAGTACTGGCGATCAATCTCGAGCTACTGTTCAGCACGCCCAGCGAGGCCGAACGCGAAACCCAGGGCCGCCTGGCACAGTTGACCCGCAGCTTGTTCGCGCACCTGGCCGAGACCATCGGCTACGAACATGTGATTGAACAGTTGATCGACGAGATCTGGCGCATCCTGCAACAACGGCCGATCCAGGTCGATGCGATCAAGCGCATGATCACCCAGATCGCCATCTGTCAGGCCAACCCCGACATCGATCTTGGCACCAGCGGCCAAGGCGCCGACCGTCTGGTCAGCAGCCTGTTCGGGGCGACCCAGGCATCCCGCGAGGATCCCGGCGTCGAGGTCTATCTCGAGCGCCTGCAAGCGATGGACAGCGGCGCCCTGCAGTACGAAGCCACCGGCTTCGCCCGCGCCATGCACGATACCGGACTGGTCTCGGCCTATCATCCGGTATTGCTGCGCCACCTTCTCGACCAGGGTGATCATCTACTCGCTGAGGCACTGGGCCTGTCAGCCACTGGGCGCGACTGCCTGCTCTGCTACCGCCAGCTGGTTCAGGCGCTCATCGAGGAAAGCATCTTTCCCGAGACGCCCCAGGCGGTGTATGGGCTGGCACTGATGCTCGAACGGGGCATCCTCTATCAGCAGCCGGTCGCGCCCGCACTGTGGCGACAGATCAGCCTGCCGATCTCGTCCTGGTCTCAGGAACGCATCCGCATGGCCTATGGCGACACCGCTTCACCCCGCGCGCGTCTGCTGGAGGGGGTGCTGTGCATGCTCGGGCTTCCGCTGGGGGTCGGCCAGGGCAACAACCCGACCTGCCAGTCGGCGCGCGCGCTGTCGATATGGGCCTACAACGATCCCGACTACCTGTTGCAGATGGTGGCCTGGGCGGCCCGCGACGACGAGATCGTCATGCACTTCGAGGGCATGCCACTGTCGTCGATGGCCAGCCTGTCGGGCGTGGCCACGACCCTGCCCCTGGATCTCGATCCGGTCTCGCTGATCGTGGTGCCGCACCTCGATCGCATCTATGCCGAGATGGGGCGGCGCTGCGCGGGCCGCGAAGGCGACCCCCACCGCTGGGTCAACCCGGAGTTCCATGGTTGGTGGGCCGGGCGCGGCTTTCGCATCAACGTCGACGTGGCAACCGGCCAGCTCCAAGAGCTCGACGCGTTCCTGCGTCATTTCTATGCCAGCTACCACCCCTACTACAACGGCAACCAGCCGTTGATCCATCCGCAACCCGCCGGTATCGCGGTGACCGACAGCGCGGCGCGCTTCATCGGCTGGCATGCCATCACCCTGCTGCGAGTCAATCTGGACCCCCAGGACGTGATGCGCGCCTATTTTTTCAACCCCAACAACGACAGCGGTCAGGACTGGGGAGACGGCGTCAAGGTCAGCACCGCCGGTTGCGGCGAGCGCTTCGGAGAGGCCTCGCTCCCCTTCGAGCAATTCGCCTCGCGACTGTATATCTTTCATTACGACCCACTGGAATATGGCGAACTGGCGCATATTCCTCAGGCCGAACTCGATCGCGTGATCGGCCATGTATATCGCAGCTGGGGAGCCACTCGTGTCCCTGCCGCGGAACTACAGGCGCATTGCTCGCCGTCCTGACCCCACCAACGACAGCCGCCCCGGAAGGGGGACCCGTCCGGGGCGGCTGACATCTCGCTCACGGTGTGATGCAAGCGGCTGTGCGCTTACTCAGCGCCTTGCTGCGTGGCATTCATGCGCCGTCGCAGAATCGGGCCGACGATGTACGGCAACACTAGGCCGACGAAGGCCACGACCCACAGGCCGATCGCCAGACCGCTGTCCCACAGCGCGGTCCAGTCGCCATCGGCGATGTCCAGAGTGTGGCGCAGGTTCTTCTCCATCTCCGGGCCCAGCAACAACCCGAGGATGATCGGCACCATGGGAATTTCCAGCTTGCGCAGGAAGTAGCCGAACACGCCGAAGGCCACCATGAAGTACAGGTCGAACGCCGAGTTGCTGATCGAGTAGATACCCACGAACGCCACCATGGTGACGATCGGCAGCAGATACTTGGGCGGTACCGACAACAGCTTGACGAAGATGCCCACCAAGGGAATGTTGAGCAGCAGCAACAGAAAGTTGCCGATCAACAGCGCCGCGATCACGCCCCAGACGATGTCGGCATTCTGGGTGAACATCAGCGGGCCCGGCGTGATGTTCATCGAGATCAGCAGCGCCAGCAGCACGGCGGTCGTGCCGCTGCCCGGCACGCCTAGCGTCAGCATGGGCACCAGCGCACCGCTCGAGGCTCCGTTGTTGCCGGCCTCGGGGCCGGCCACGCCGCGCGGATCCCCCTCGCCGAAGTAGCCTTTCTTGCCGACCACCTTCTTTTCGAGGGTGTAGCCGATAAAGCTGCCCAGCGAGGCACCCGCGCCGGGCAGGACACCGGCAATGAAGCCGAGGATGCCGCCGCGGATGCTGGACGGCATGATCTCGCGGACTTCCTTGAAGGACAGCGTGAGCTTGTTGACCTTCATCGGTCCCTTGCCGCCACCGGCACGGTCCTCGATAAAGAACAGCAACTCGGAAATCGCGAACAGGCCGACGATGGCGATGATGAAGTCGACGCCTTCATAGAGTTCCAGCACGCCGAAAGTGTAGCGCTGCGTGCCGGTGGAATCGATGCCCACCGTGGCGATCATCAAACCCAGGGCCGCGGCCAGCACCGTCTTGATCGGATTCTTGCCGGTGATGCCACCCAGGGTGGCGAAGGCCAGCACGAACAACGCGAAATATTCCGCCGGCCCGAAGGTCAGGGCGAACTTGGCCAGCAGCGGCGCCAGCAGGATGAGACCGATCGTGGCGATCAGGCTGCCCATGAACGACGCGATCGCCGAAATCGCCAATGCCTCGGCGGCCTTGCCCTTCTGGGCCATCGGATAGCCGTCGAGACAGGTCATCATCGCCGGTTCGTCGCCGGGAATGTTGAGCAGTATCGACGAGATACGCCCCCCGTACATGGCACCGGCATAGACCGATGTCAGCATGATCAGCGCGGTTTCCGGTGGCAGCCCCAGCGTGAAGGCCAGCGGAATCAGGATCGCCACGCCATTGGCAGGACCCAGTCCCGGCAAGGCGCCGATCAGGGTCCCCAGGAAGGCCCCGATCAAGGCGAACATCAGGTTGTGTGGCGCCAGGGCGACGCCGAACCCGTCGATCAGATAGCCCAGGGTTTCCATCAGCTTCCCTCCAGGACGCTAAACACGCCCAATGGCAAGGCCAGGTTGAGTGCGTAGGTGAACAGCAGGTAGACCACCACGCCGGCGACCGCGCCGGTCATGTAGGCACGCATCGGCGCTGCTCCCATGCGCCAGCACAAGGTGCCCACCGCCAGCAGCGTCGAGATGATGAAGCCGAGCGGCTGAAGCAGCAGCGTGTAGGCAATCAGCACGGCCACGGCGATGACCAGCTCCAGCACGATACGGCCCTTGGGCCAGGCGTTATCCGGGTCCGGCTTGACGATCAGATAGAGACTGGAAAGCGCCAGCACTACCGCGAGCACCTTGGGGAAAGTCTCGGGGCCGACCGACTCGGCCCCACCGAACGGTTCTGGAAACTGCGTGGCGCCCCAGCCGTACGCGACGGCCAGGACGAGCAGCAGCACACCGCAAAGACGGTCGTTGCGTTGGGTCATTGCTTGATCAGCCCGATTTCCTTGGAGAGCGACTGAATATCCTGGATCTGCTGATGGACGAATTCCTCGAACTCGGCACCGCTGACGTGGAACGGCATCAGGCCATTGTTCTTCATGACCTTCTTCCATTCGTCGCTTGCGTAGAGCTCATCGACGGCATCGATCCAGTACTGCTTAGCCTCGTCGGAGATATCCGCCGGCATGTAGAAACCGCGCCAGTTGGGGCCCACGGCGTCGATGCCCTGTTCCTTGGCGGTAGGGATATCGTTGAACTCGCCAGGCAGACGCTCATCGGCCAGCACGGCCAGCACACGCAGGTCGCCGGATTCCATGAAGCCCTGGGCCTCGGTGATGTCGCCTGTGAAGGCATCGACATGACCGCCGACCACTTGAGTCATGGCCTCGCCACCGTTGTTGTAGGACAGATACGGAATCCGAGGCAGGTTATCGACATCCGCCGCCTGCGCCGCGATCAACACTTTGAGATGGTCCCAGCCACCCTTGGCGCTGCCACCGGCGAACTTCACCGAGCGCGGGTCTTCCTTCAGGGCATCCATCAACTCGTTGAGGTTCTGGTACGGCGAGTCCTTGGAGACGGCGATCACGCCGTAGTCGGCCCCGAGGGCACCGATCCAGTTGACCATGTCGGCGTCCAGGCCCTGGAACTGACCTTGCGCCAGGCGCGTGGTGGTCGCCGTGGAAGCCGCCACCAGCAACTGATCGTCGCCGGCACGCTTGCTGACGGTGTGCGCGTAAGCGACACCGCCGCCGGCGCCGGCCATATTGATAGTCTGCACGCTGGCTGGTACCAGATCGAGCTCCTCCATCACGTTGCCCACGCTGCGGCAGGTGAAGTCCCAACCGCCGCCGGGATCGGAGGGTGCGATGCACTCGACCTTGCCTTCCGGCTCGAAAGCCATGGCGGAACTGGCACCCAGTGCCAGTGCGGCCGCCATGACGAGTTTGAGTGGCGTCTTGAAAGCCATTGTTGTTGTCTCCCTTGCACGAGATTGAAATGGGTTGCGAGAAAGCTGACACTTACCTTACAGTTCTGTAAGGTAGAACAACGTTCCCTTGAGCGGAAAACTAGGCATGTCAGAAACGAGCGTCAACGTTAATCACGTCGTGCGCGACTAAAGTTGAATGCCGCCATACAGGCGGTAAGAATCGCTGGAGAGTCCCGCAATGGCGCAGGATCGGGTAGAAGCCGTCGAACGTGCACTGACCGTCATGGAAGCCTTCGACACACAGAATGAAAGCCTGTCCTTGGCCGAACTGGCCGAGGCAACCACACTCTATAAAAGCACGCTATTGCGCTTACTCGGCTCTCTGGAGCGTTACGATTACGTGCAGCGCGATGGACGGGGGCGCTATCGTCTGGGGGCCACGCCGGCGCGCCTGGCCCGCCGGCATGTGCCTTCGCGTCAGCTGGCTAGCCTGGTCATGCCAATTCTCGAACGTTTATGCCGAGACACAGGAGAAACCGCCGCGCTGCTCTCATGTGAGGAAGGCCAGATAGAATGCCGCTTGAGCACCTTGCCGGACACGGACCTGCGTCATACGTTACGTCCCGGCTACCGCTGGCAGTGGCAGGACGGCGACCCCACTTTGGCCTTGCCGGGCGGGACGATGACCTGCCAAGCAGTCCCCGACACCGCGTACTGGCTGAGCCTTTCCGGCCCCAAAGGACGTTTGCCCATCCGCGAGGCGAGGCGCGCCCTGCAAGAAGCCGCGACATGGCTGAGCCAACGCGCCTTGCAGGACTATCCGTCATGACCCCCGAGACCACCGCTCCCCTGTTACTGGTCGAGGACGATGCCCTGCTGGCCAGTACGTTGTACGACGCACTGAGTCTGGCTGGCTACCGGGTCGACGCCCTCGAGGATGGCGACGCCGCCTTCACGCGCCTCGCCGCTCCCGACCATGGCCACGCCTTG
This sequence comes from Chromohalobacter canadensis, assembly GCF_029544075.1. GTDB lineage: Bacteria > Pseudomonadota > Gammaproteobacteria > Pseudomonadales > Halomonadaceae > Chromohalobacter > Chromohalobacter canadensis_A. The sequence goes on from NZ_JAJQJH010000023.1 coordinate 14,160, forward strand.
ATCCTGCTCGACCTCAACCTGCCGGGCCGTGGCGGTCTTGAGATTCTCGATGCCATGAGACGCCACGATCGCGACACGCCGGTGCTGATCCTCACCGCGCGTGGCGCCATTGAGGATCGCGTCAAGGGGCTCGATCTCGGCGCCGACGACTACTTGGCCAAGCCCTTCGCCTTGGACGAACTGGAAGCCCGGGTGCGAGCCCTCCTGCGTCGGCGCCAGCACGACGATGGCACACAGTTGCATGTCGGGGCGCTGCATTTCGATACCCTGACGCAACGCTTTTCCCTCGATGACGTCACGCTCGAGCTGCCGCCCCGCGAGCAGCGCCTGCTGGCCTACCTGATGCGCCATGCCGGCGAACCGGTAGAAAAAGCCCATCTGCTCGAACAGGTCTTTGCCGAAGAGATACTCGGTGACAATGCCATCGAGGTCTATGTCCACCGCCTACGGCGGCGTCTTGCCGGCTCGTCACTGACACTGCGCACCGTGAGGGGGCTGGGTTATCTGCTGGAGAGCGAAGCGTGAGCCCATCGGTCAACTCGCCCAGCCTCTACCGGCGCCTGCTGATCTGGCTGCTGGTGCCCATGTTGGCCCTGGGGACTTTGATGCTCATTCAGGCCTACCTGGCCTCGCGCGATACAGCCGACCGGGCGTTCGATCGCCTACTCGAGTCGGCCTCACTCTCCATCGCCGAGCAGGTCAAACGCCAGCAAGGCCAGCTATGGATGGATCTGCCCCCGGCGGCCCTGAAAATGCTGGCCTCGAACGCCGAAGAGCGCGTTTTCTATGCCCTTTACGATGCCCATGACAACTTCATCAGCGGCAACGCCGAGCTGCCGCGCATCGACGACGGGCAAGGCAACATGCGCTTCACCAACATCCAGTGGCACGATATGTCACTGCGTCTCGGCGTGCGACGCTCACAACTCGAAGGATGGCGCGACCGCCAGCCTTTCGAGGTCCGCGTAGCCCATACCCGCGAAGGGCGTGAAGCCCTGACACAAACGCTTTTCCAAGGCAGCATGCTGCGTTTGATTGCTATGGCTATATTGGCCATTGGCGTGGTGCTGCTCGGGGTACGCATGGCATTGATGCCCCTGACCCAGCTACGCCGGGCGATCCGCGCTCGCGACCCGCGTACCCTGGCACCGCTCGATCTGACCTTGCCTCGCGAACTCGCCGAGCTGCGCGAAACACTCAACGACCTGCTAGCGCGCATGCGCCGCGTGCGCGCCAACCAGGAACGCTTCATCGGCGACGCCTCTCACCAGTTGCGCACTCCACTGGCCGGGCTCTCGGCACGCGCCGAGCTCGCCCTGCGCCAGGACGACCCGCGCGCCTGGCACGATGCGCTCGGCGTCATGCGCGGTAGTGCCGACAAGACCGCGCGCCTTGCTTCACAACTACTGTCTCTGACGCGCCTCAACAACCCCGAGTCGATGCCGGAAGCCCGCGATATCGATCTTTGCGACATCGCTCGGCAAGCCGTACGCGACGCCCTGACGAGCTGCCACCGTGCAGGGATCGACCTGGGCGTCGAGACACCGTCACATGCGGTCATCCAGCACGCGGTCCAATGGCAGCTCGCTGAGGCCTTGGCCAACTTGATCGATAACGCCAGCCGCTACGGCGCATCACGCATTACGGTGCGCGTCGGCGAGGCCCCGACACGACTCGAGGTCGAGGATAACGGCCCCGGCATTCCCGAAGCGCAACGCCTGTTGGTCCTGCGCCCCTTTCATCGCGGCATGGAAGGCGGCCAAGGCTCGGGGCTTGGCCTAGCAATCGTCGATGGCATCACCCGAGCCCATGCCGCCAGACTCACCCTGGTCCCGGCACGGCCGAATGCCGAGCCGCCGGGCTTACGCGTGCGCTTGCATTTCACCGAGGAGTCAACGCCATGACCACGCCATGTCGCTTACCCGTGCACTGGGCCGTCGCACTTGCCGGCATGATGCTATCGGCCATGGCGCTGGCTAATGACGCCCATGTGCTTCGTTACGCTGCCGCCCACGAGGCCACCGCACAGCCACTGGAAATTTACGGTGCACTGGACAACGACCTGATGGCCCCGTTGCTGGCCGATTTCCATGCGCGCTATCCCGACATTGAACTCACCTACCGCAACCTGACCACGCTCACGTTGTACCGCCGCTTCCTGGCGGAAGACGAAGCCTCCGCCGATGTCGTGATGTCCTCGGCAATGCCCTGGCAATATCAACTCGCCAACCGTGGCCATGCACAGGCATTGACCACCTCCGCAGCACGGCAGTGGCCCCAAGCGTCTCGCTGGCGTCACGAGTTGTTCGGCTTCACCTTCGAACCCGTGGTCATCGTCTATCGACGCGATGCCCTCGAGGGCGCTACGCCACCGGATAGCCACGAAACCTTGCTGCGCTTGCTGACCAATGAGCGCCAACGTCTAAAAGGTCGCGTGGTGACTTACGATCCCTGGCGCAGTGGCGCCGGCTATACCTATGCCACCGAAGACGCACACATGTCACCACGCTATTGGGAGCTGGTGGCCGCCTTGGGCGGCGTGGAAGCGGCGCTGGCCGATACCACCGGGGAAATGCTCGACGGCCTGGCCGACGGACGCTACGCCGTCGGCTATAACTTGTTGGGTTCCTACGCACGCGACTTCGTGGCCGATCACCCGCAACTGGAAATGGTCATTCCCAGCGATTATGCCCTAGTGACGCAGCGCCTGGTGCTGATTCCCAAGCGCGCGCGCCACCCCGAGGCCGCCAAGCGCTTCGTCGATTATCTTCTCAGCCGTCAAGGCCAGCAGGTGATCCGCGACAAGACCCCTCTCGGGGCGGTACATACCGCACTACAAGGCGAAGGCACCGCCCGTGACTTACGCAAGACCCTCGGGGGCGCCATTCACCCAATTGCCATCGACCCCAGCCTGCTCGCCACACTCGACACCCTCAAGCGCCACTCGCTGCTCGAGCGTTGGCAGCGCGAGTACACTCGGCTCAGTGAAAGCGGACCGTAAACGCATGAACGTCACACGCCCTCGCGCTATACTGTGCAGCGCTTTATCGACGCCTTTTATCAACTCCTCCAGCGGTGTGGGCATGCAACGTCTCGACCAACTTCTCGTCGCCCAGGGCTGGGCACGCTCACGCACGCGGGCCCAGCGCCTAATCCGTCATGGGCGAGTCACGCTGGTCTCGACGGAACCTCCGCGCACGCTGACCAAGCCCGGCGAGAAAGTCGCCGACGACAGCCGTTTCCAGCTCACCGACGATCCAGAAGAGCGCTACGTTTCGCGTGCCGGTCTCAAGCTGGAGGCCGTTCTCGACACGCTGGGACTTCGCCTCGAAGGCATGACGGTACTCGACGTAGGACAATCCACCGGTGGGTTCACGGATTGTGCTCTGCGCTACGGCGCCGTATGCGTTGTGGGTATCGAAGTCGGGCGCGACCAGCTCGACGCGTCGCTGCGCGAGGATGAACGCGTTATCTGCCTGGAAGGCGTCAACGCCCGCGCACTTCCCCAAGAACGGCTCGCCGCCCTGGCGCCGGAAGGGCTGCACGTGGCGGTCATGGACGTTTCCTTCATCTCGCAGACCTTGATCCTTCCCCAACTTGCCGCCGTGCTATCCCCCGGCGCGCACCTGGTCTCATTGGTCAAGCCGCAATTCGAGGTCGGCCCACGCAAAGTCGACGCCCATGGCATCGTGCGCGACCCGGCTCTTTACGCGGCGGTGGAAGCTCGCATTCGCGAGAGTTGCGCCGACGCCGGCTTCGAGATCCGTCACTGGCAGGAAAGCCCGCTGCGCGGCGGCGACGGTAATCGCGAGTTCCTGCTGCATGCGGTCAAGAGCTCCTGACGACCCTGCCAGGCGGCCCCACAGTGCAATCACCAACCACAGCAGCACGCCCACAGCAGGCAGGCGCGACACATGCGATACAATAGGCGACGGGTTGGCATTCGCATGCTTACATTTTGGTCAGCATGACCAAGCGACGTTTGCTTTCTACCACCAGCGTGATAGAAACATTCACGATGACCAATGCTAGCCATCGACAAGGTACTAAATGACATGGAGTCACCACGCCCCTACTTGCCGATTCTCGTGTTACTCACGCTCGTGCTGTCCGCCCCTGCGCAGGCCGCCGCCACACTGAGCGATAGTGAACGCGAAGCCATTGAAGCGCGCGTCCAGTCACTGGAAGCGGAGCTTCACGAGCTGCGCGAAACATTGGCCAACGACGCCACAGTTACAGAGGCCGACGCCACGCCCGAAGAGCGCAATGCCCAAGCTTTGGAAACCAGGGTCGAGAAGCGCCGCGAACTCGAACGCGAGTCCTCGCGCAATCCTCTGGCGGTGACTACCTATCGGCGCAACTATCTATTGCCCTGGGCCTATAACGCCAATCCAGACCAAGCCCGTTTCCAGGAGGTCACCGGTGAGACCAGCGCCGATAACGCCGAGGTCAAGTATCAGTTGAGCTTCAAGGTCAACCTGATCGAAGATCTGTTCGATGATAACGGCGACTTGTACTTCGCCTATACCCAGCGCAGTTGGTGGCAAGCTTACAATTCAGAGGCGTCGGCACCGTTTCGCGAGACCAATTACGAACCCGAAGCATTCATCAGCTTCGATAACCGTATGAACGTCCTAGGCTGGACTAATACCCTCAATCGCATCGGCTTCGCTCACCAGTCCAACGGCCGCTCCGATCCGTTGTCGCGTAGCTGGAATCGTGTCTACGCCGATATAGTGTTCCAACGCGGCGAGTGGGCGGTGAGTATCGCTCCCCACTGGCGAGTCCCCGAGAACGAGAAAGATGACGACAATCCTGATATTCAGGACTACATCGGCTATGGCGACATCACCATGGTGCGCGCTTTCGGCGATCAGGAGATTTCCCTGCTGGTGCGTGGCAATCCCGACAAGGACCATTACGGTGCTCAGTTGGACTACTCGTTCCCGCTGTTCGGCAAGGTCCGCGGCTACGTTCAGTATTATCACGGCTATGGCGAAAGCCTAGTCAACTACGATCACATCAACCGACGCCTAGGGCTCGGTTTTAGCATCAACACCTTCCTGGCCGGTATTCCTGGCCTAGAGTAACGATGCAGGTCAGGCAGGGCTGTTGATACGTCTGCTTGGCCTGCTATGCTGAAGACGCCATTAACCTGTCAGAGGAAGACACCATGACCATGCAGCCAACCGGCGGCCGCCGCGAAAGCGAAGCTTCCACCGAGCAGCTCAAGGATGACCTGCACCATCTGTCCCAGACCGTTGAAGAACTGGTCAAGGCGACAGCTGACGATTCTCGCGGACACATCACCGAGGCGCGCGAGCGTGCTCAACAGCGCCTCAGCGAAACTCGCGCCAAGCTTGAGGCGCGCGGTGAAAAATTCTACGAAAGCGCACGCGACCAGATGGACTGCTGTGATCGTTACGTACGTGACAATCCCTGGACCAGCATCGGCATCGGCGCTGGTGTCGGGGTCGTCATTGGCTTGCTCATCGGGCGTCGCTAATGGCAGATCGCCAGGGACCGGCGGAGCGCGTCATTACCTCGGCGCGCCGTCTGCTTTCCAATATAATCGCCACAGGCGAGACGCGTTTGCGTCTCGCCGTGCTTGAGCTGGAAGCCGAACGTGATCGCATGCTCAGCCTGCTATTGCTGGCGGGCGCCGCGTTGATCACTTTCTCGTTCGCCATCGGCATGCTGCTTTTAATGCTGGTGGTCCTGTATTGGGAAGATCATCGCCTGCTAGCAATTGGCGTGTGCGCGGCGGTGCTGTTCATCATCACCGCGGGCTTGGCGTACGGCGCCAAGCGCATCGCCAAGCGTCGGCGCCTGATGCAGTCCACCTTGAGTCATTTGGAACAAGACCGCCAAGCGCTGGGGGGCTCTCGTGAATCGTCGTGAACGCGCTGCGGAGCTCGAATATCTTGAGACCCGCATCCTGCAGCAACGTCTCGATATGGGGCATGCGCTGCATGACTGGCGCGACGCCACGGCGCCTATCGATCATGGCTGGCAACGCTTGATGCAGTGGCGTGCGCCCTTGCTGGGCGGTCTCGGCCTGCTCACGGCGCTGGGCGTACGGCGGCCTAGGTCCACACGCGCCTGGATGCGTCGTGGACTCTCGACCTTCTTATTGGCCAATCGAGCGCGTGCCTTGTACCGCCTTATGCGCCGTTAGCCCATGCTACTGCTATGAAGCCCCCGCTTGTGAACTGCACCCCGAAAGTTGGACACCCAATCCAACCTTCGGGGTGTTTCTATGAGGAACCAGTACAGCGACCAGTT
>NZ_JAJQJH010000024.1 GCF_029544075.1 Chromohalobacter canadensis
CCGGCACAGGTGTTTCTGGGGGAATACTCCGGCGCCCTGGATACCGCAGGTGCTGCGCTTATTGGTTGAATTCAGGGATCTCAGACGGTTTATGATTACGATCGATGATCGTGCGTGCTTCGGATTCACTCTCTGCCTCGACTTCTTCGCGCCGTAGCTCGTCCTCACCAGGCAGTTTGAATTCAACCGTGTACAAATCCATGTGTGCGTTTCTCCATCGTTATGATCATGCACTCATAGGTTTAGTAGCCAACTGAAGTCTGCGCCAGCCGCCGCCGATTGATCCGTGATCGTTTCATGATGAGCGTTCCCCAACATGTACGCCCACAAACTTTAGGACATACGTGGGTGTACACCGCGCAAAGCATTCGGATTAGATCAGGTCGAAGAAATGCCTGTGGACAGGCAGTTTTAAGAGCATCTTGAGAACAGGTGATGCTTGGGGAAGCTTGATGGTGCGGATGGGGAGACTCGAACTCCCACGCCTCTCGGCACTAGAACCTAAATCTAGCGTGTCTACCAATTCCACCACATCCGCAGTCTGGCAGGTCGAGCGATATTTTACGTATGCCGAGAGGGAAGTCAATCGTCACGGGCATCGAGTGATATTGAACGCCTCGGCGGTTCTCGGCCATGGGGAGGCTGTTCGGCATCGAACGCAGCGTGCGGGAGGTGGCAGGCATGCTAGTCTGTTCCTGTCGATCAGGGCGTGGTAGCCCTGTGAACTGAAAAAAGAATTAGTTAACGATGATGATAGTAAGAAGCGCCTGGGGGCTAGCAACCAAGATAAAGTTATTGGTTGACCAGTCAGTGCGCGTGGGGCTGCCGGGCCATTGTGCCTTTTGCATGGGCATGACGCCGCTGGCGTCGCCGTGGTGCGAGGCGTGTTTTGAGGCGCTGCCCTGGAATCGCGTGGCCTGTGCGCGCTGTGCCGAGCCGTTGGCGCGTCCCGCCGAGCTGTGCGGTCACTGTTTGCGTCATGCGCCGTCCTTCGATGTGGCGCGGGCGCCATTGCGTTACGAAGATGCCACGCAGGCATTGCTTCAGCGCTTCAAATTCGGCGCGCAACCGCGTGCGGGAATCTTGCTGGCGACTCTTTTCGCGCGTAGCCGCGAAGGTGTGTTACCCGAGGCACTCATCGCGGTGCCGACGCATCCGCAGCGACGACTTGAGCGTGGCTTCGATCACAGCGTTTGGCTGACGCGTGAGCTCTCGCGTCAACTGGGCGTGCCACATCTGCGTGCCTGGCGCGAGCGTGACACGCCGACCCAGCGTGGACTTACACGCCGTGCACGTCGCGACAACGTACGTGGGGCTTTTCATGTTGCATCCGGCTTGCCGGCTCACGTGGCGCTCGTCGACGACGTAATGACTACCGGCAACACGCTCTCGGCGCTGGCGGATGCCTGCCGAGAGGCGGGCGCGCAGCATGTCGAGGCCTGGGCGATGACGCGAACGCCACGAGGAATCTGATAGCATAAGGGGGCATCTCCAATAGGACACGCCATGACCGCCCCGAAGCACCCGTTCGAAAGTTTGTCGCCCGCACACGTGGTCGATGCCGTCGAGTCGCTGGGCTTTTGGTTGCCAGGCGAACCGTTCGCGCTCAACAGCTATGAAAATCGCGTGTTTCTGTTGAGCGACGACGACCGACGCCGTTGGGTGGCCAAGTTCTATCGTCCCGAGCGCTGGAGCGAGGCGCAGATTCGCGAGGAGCATACCTTTCTCGATGAACTCGAGGCGGCGGGCGTGCCCGGCGCGCCGCCTTGGCGCGACGAAAATGGTGAGACGCTTCATCATGCCTATGGATTCGCGTTCGCGTTGTTTCCACACGTCTCGGGTCAGGCGCCGGAGCTCGAGAATCCTGCGCACCTCTTTGCCCTCGGTGATTTGATCGGCCAGGTGCATGCCGTGGCGCGCCACAGTTCTTTCCAGGCGCGTCCTGTTCAGGAGCCCATGGCGATCAGCCAAGCGAGTTGTGAGCGCGTGCTGGCGAGCGATTGGCTGAGTCGCCGTCAACGCCAGGCGTATGCGCGCATCGCCGAGCGTCTACAGACGTTACTCGTCGAGCAGCGATGGCCGGAGACGGCCTTGCAACGCGTACATGGCGACTGTCACCTGGGTAATATCCTGGGACGCGACGAAGATTTTGCGCTGGTCGACTTCGATGATTGCTGCATGGCGCCGGCGGTCCAGGATTTGTGGATGTTACTGACAGCACCTGAAGCCGATGAATGGCAGATGCAGCTATCCGAAGTGATCGAGGGCTACGAACAGCATGTCGAGTTCGATCGGCGCCAGCTGCGCTGGATCGAGCCACTGCGCACATTGCGTTTGATGCGCCATAGCGCCTGGTTGGTCGATCGCTGGGAAGATCCTGCGTTTCCCAGGGCCTTCCCGTGGGTGGCCAGTGAGGGGTATTGGGATCAGCATATTCGTATCCTTGAGCAACAGCGCTTAGCGTTGGAAAATCCTCGCTGGCTGGCGTGACTTGGCTTCCTCGAAGGTTCGAACACGACGTCGGGACATGCAACTTCGACGCGAATCGCGCGTGCGTCGCGCTTTGCCCGTGTGGCAAACTTCCGGTGTTGTATTCATTTTGTAACGTATGCCCGGTCGGGCGTCATGACGAAGGCACTTAAAGGCACTTAAATGACAGAAGAACTCGCAACGCATTACCGCGACATCATCGCCGGCTTGGGCGAGGATCCCGACCGGGAAGGGCTGCGCGATACGCCCATGCGAGCCGCCAAGGCCATGCAGTTTCTCAACCAGGGCTACGGGCAGACGCTCGAGTCGTTGGTCAATGGCGCGGTATTCGAATCGCAGACCGATGAAATGGTGCTGGTTAAGGATATTGAGCTCTATTCGATGTGTGAGCATCATTTGTTGCCATTCATCGGCAAGTGTCATATCGCGTATCTGCCCAAGGGCAAGGTGTTGGGGCTTTCCAAGTTCGCGCGCATCGTCGACATGTATGCGCGGCGCATGCAGATCCAGGAAAACCTGACACGCCAAATCGCCGAGGCCGTGCAGGAAGTGACCGAAGCACGTGGTGTGGGAGTGATCGTTGAAGCGCAGCACATGTGCATGATGATGCGCGGGGTCGAAAAACAGAATTCGTGCATGAAGACCTCCGTGATGCTGGGCGCCTTCCGCAACAATCTAAACACGCGTCAAGAGTTCTTGACGCTGGTGCATGGCTGAGCGAAGCGTCGGTCACCGCTGCGCGTGACGCGCGTTTCGTACCTTAGGAGAAATGCCGCATGGCCTTACATGCCCTGAACGATCAGCACCTCGATCACGATCTGGCGACGATTAACATCAAGAATCTGCGCTTGCGTACCCATATCGGTATCAAAGACGAGGAAATCCAGAACCGCCAGGATGTGGTGATCAATGCCACCATTCGTTACCGGGCCGAGCGTGCGGTCAAGTTCGATCATATCGAGCAGGCGCTCAATTACCGTACGATCACTAAGCATATCATCGGCTATGTCGAGGATAACCGCTTCCTCTTGCTGGAACGCATGACCCGCGAAGTCTTGGATATCATCATGAGCTACGAGCAGGTCCTCACGGCGCAGGTGGAAATCGACAAGCCTTTCGCGCTGCGTTTTTCCGACTCCGTGTCGGTGACGCTATCGGACTCGCGCCTGGACTGAGGTGATATGACCATGCCCTCAGGATTTGGTCGGGAGCCGCATCATGCACGGTAAGCTGGAAACCTTCGACGACGCGGCCCAGCGCGGCGTGATCGTCGGCGACGATGGACATCATTATACATTCACATTGACCGAGTGGCGTGGACGGGGCCTCCCAAGGGAGGGAAGTCGGCTACGCTTCGATGGGGATGCCGGACGTGCCGAGCAGGTGTTCGACGCGCCCGTGCCTCAGCGCACCGCGCGGCAAACGCGTGACGATCAAGGACAGGCCAAATCTTCTTTATTGTCTCCCTGGGCGGTGCTGGCGCTGGTGCTTGTCACCATCGCTCCGCTGTTGGCGTCTTATATGCTGCTCGTCGATGCGCTGGCAATGTTACTGGCAGTGCTCGGGATCAGGCAGGTGCGGCGCTCGCCGTCGCGTTACAGAGGTCAGGCGCTGTGTGGGGCCGCCATCGCCATCGCGGTGCTGAGTCTCTTTATTTGGGGTGTGGGGTGAACGTCACGTCAGTGCGCGCTGCATTTGGTGGCATCGGGAGACTCGGCATAAGATGAATTCACGGCGACGGTCAGCGTCGCTCTCATTGTCAGGAAGGAGAACGCCATGGAGTCCCTTCAAGAGAACTCGCTGTTTCGCCCCTTTGCCTATATCGATGGCAATTGGGTAGCAGCGGACAGCGGCGAACAGATCGAGGTTGACGACCCGGCTACCGGTGAGATCGTGGGGCGCATGCCTAAGCTGGGGCGTGCCGAGACCGAACGTGCCATCGAAGCCGCTGAGTCGGCCTGGCCGGCTTGGCGTGCCCTGACGGCGCAAGAGCGCGCGGACACCTTGATGAAATGGTACGACCTGATGCTCGAGCATCAGAACGAACTGGCGGCGATCATGACCGCCGAGCAGGGCAAACCGATCAAGGAAGCGGCTGGCGAGATCGCTTATGCGGCTAGCTTCCTGCGCTGGTTCGCCGAAGAAGCGCGGCGCGTCTATGGCGACACCATTCCCGCGGCCAAGCCCAACCAACGCATCGTGGTGCTCAAGCAGCCGGTCGGTGTCGTCGGAGCGATCACGCCATGGAATTTCCCGTCTTCCATGATCACTCGCAAGGCGGCCGCAGCATTGGCGGCGGGGTGCCCGATTGTCATCAAGCCGGCCAGCCAGACGCCGTTTTCCGCTACCGCGCTGGCGGCGTTGGCCGAGCAGGCTGGGGTGCCACGCGGTGTGTTCAATGTGGTGCCTGGGCGCGCCAGCGAGATCGGTAAGGCGATGACCCAATCGTCTGTGGTACGCAAGATCACCTTCACCGGCTCGACTGATGTGGGCAGCCAACTGATGGCCGGCGCCGCCGAACATATCCAGAAGATTTCGCTGGAGCTGGGGGGGAATGCGCCGTTTTTGGTCTTCGAGGACGCCGATCTCGATGCTGCCGTCGAGGGAGCAATGGCTAGCAAGTTCCGCAATGCCGGTCAGACCTGCGTGTGCACCAATCGCTTTCTGGTGCAGTCCAGCGTGATCAATGCTTTCAGTGAAAAACTGGCAGCAGCCATGAACAGCGAATTGCACGTCGGCCCAGGGACCGAAGAAGGCGTGAACATCGGGCCGTTGATCGACGATGATGCCGTCGCCAAAGTCTCCGAGCATATTCAAGATGCCGTCGACAAGGGCGCCGAACTGCTATTGGGCGGCCATACGCATCCACTGGGTGGGCGCTTTTTCACGCCGACACTGGTGAGCCACGCGAATGCCGATATGAAGGTCGCGCACGAAGAAACCTTCGGGCCTTTGGCGGCGGTGCTGCCGTTCGATGACGAGGAAGACGCCGTGCAGATGGCCAACGACACGCGCTTTGGGCTGGCATCATACTTCTATGCTAACGACCTGCGCCGTGTATGGCGTGTGGCCGAAGCGCTGGAGTACGGCATGGTCGGCATCAATACGGGGCTGATCTCCAACGCCAGTGCGCCGTTCGGAGGTGTCAAGGCCTCGGGGCTGGGGCGTGAAGGCTCCAAGTACGGTATCGACGAATACATGGAAACCAAGTATCTGTGCATGGATCTAGGCTAAACGCTGGCAGCTCGAAGCGCGGCGCTAGGCGCCTGGAGGTATGAAGAAGAACACCCTGTCGGATGCACCGGCAGGGTGTTTTGCTATTGGCGGGACTTAGGCTGTCTTCGAGCTTCAGTGCCTGAAATGACGCGTATTGGTGAAGACCGTGGTGATACCGGCTTCGTTGGCGGCGTCGTTATGAGTTTGACAGTGTCGACGCCCTGCCGCGACGTGGCTTGTGTGTTGGTTTCCCTGCCTCAGAATGGATCAACTTTTTGCGCAACTGCTCCACGGGCAGTGCATAAACCGTGCGGCCATTTACTGGTTTTATCGTCGTTGCCCATCACTGCCCTTGAGTCGGCTGAGGGGTTGGCCGGTTTGGGCCTTGAATATCGCATTCCCGCGAGGACGACTATCATGATGTCAGTGGGCTGCATCGTCTGGAATGTGCCGTGCGGCGCCGTCGGAGGGCTGCGACGTCAAGATGACACTAGCTGTGCAAAGAGGGCGAAGTGACTGAAAGGGATAGTGTTCTGGCCTTTTGCGTGGCCAGAAGGTCTGGTTGGATGTCGATACGACCGCCGTCTCGCCCGGTAGAATCGAAGCGGCGGAAGTAGCCGCTGGACCCGCCGTGGCGGCCGTGGAAGCGGTCATGTCGGGACATGCGGAATCGGCTTTCGCCCAGGTTTGCCCGCCTGGGCACCATGCCGAGTCTGTTCGTGCCCGGGGCTTCTGCGATGGACGCCTGGCAGTCGTGCTGGGAAGGCGGGCATAACCTGACTTCCCTGGTGCGAGAAGCGTGTTCGGTATCCTGGCGGGGCCCGAGTCCCTGTGCCTGGTGTTATCGGCTTCAAGGAAGTCGATGATGCTATTGCCTTCCGTCGCGATGCTTTCACGCCTCCGGAAGATGATCGATGATGGCGTCTGACGCAGTTTGGAACCTCGGCTCTTTTTTTGCCTGACGGCTGGTATTACGAGTGCGATGACGATGCGAATTTCGCCTTTGCTTATCCGGTTCGTCGGCAACAGGGAGTTCTTGATCGCGTCAGTGGCATTGCTGGCCATCGCCACCCATCTCGTGTTGCGCTTCGGTCTCGGTTATAGGTCAGGCCCCGCGGAATTCGCCGTAGCCGACATCCCCTTGCTGGTGGCGCTGATCGCCGGTATCCCGCTGTTGCTCGTGCTGGCGAAGAAGCTGGCGCATTTCGAATTCGGCGCCGACCTGCTGGCCGGATTATCGATTCTTACCGCCTTGCTGCTCGAGGAATACTTGGCCGGGGCGCTGATAGTTCTGATGCTCTCTGGTGGGCAGGCCCTCGAAGGCTGGGCGGTGCGGCGTGCATCGTTCGCGCTCGAGGCACTGGCTAACCGCATGCCCAGTGTGGCGCACCGCTATAATCAGGGGCAAATCGAAGATGTCGCTCTTGGCGACATTGCCGTGGGTGACAGGGTCTCGATCTATCCGCACGAGACCTGTCCTGTCGACGGCATCGTCGTCGCGGGACGCAGCACCATGAACGAGGCCTATCTCACCGGCGAACCCTATCTACTGCCCAAGGCTGTCGGCGCCGCGGTGATCTCGGGTGCCATCAATGGCGAAGGGCGGCTGACGGTCCAGGCCAGCACGCGGGCCGTCGATTCACGCTATGCCAAGATCATGCAGGTAATGCGCGAGTCGGAACAGCGGCGACCCCGGCTTCGCCGTCTAGGTGATCGTATTGGCAGCCTATATACACCGCTGGCGCTGGGCATCGCGCTGTTAGCCTGGGCAGTGAGCGGCGATCCCGTGCGTTTCTTGAGCGTGTTGGTGGTGGCGACGCCATGCCCGTTGCTGCTAGCCATCCCCGTCGCGGTAATTGGCTCGGTCTCGCTCGCCGCGCGGCGTGGGATTATCATACGCAACCCCGGCGTGCTCGAGCAGATCGCCACCTGTCGAGTGGCAATCTTCGACAAGACTGGGACATTGACGTACGGCCGCCCAACCGTCACCGAGATCCTGACGGCACCCGGCATGGAGCGTAACGACGTGCTGGCTTGGGTAGCCAGTCTCGAGCGCTACTCTCGGCACCCCCTGGCCATCGCCATCGTAGCAGCGGCCCGGGAGGCAAACCTGACGTTGAGCGACGCCGATGAAGTTAGCGAGCGCCCTGGGGAAGGACTACAGGGTAGCGTGGCAGGCAAGCGCATACGGGTCACCGGACGCAACAAGTTCTTGGCCAGCCATCCCGACATGGCGTCAAGGCTGCCGCCCCCGGGCGGGGGGTTGGAGTGTATCGTGCTGGTCGAAGAGGTCTACTCGGCGCTGTTCAGGTTGCGTGACGAACCGCGCCTGGAGGGGCGCGATTTTATCCATCACCTATTACCGCTGCACGGCTTCGAACGGGTGATGATCGTCTCGGGAGATCGACACAGCGAGGTCCGTTATCTGGCCGACCAGATCGGTATCGACGAGATCCATGCCGGCCAAAGCCCCGAACAGAAGCTTGCCCTCGTTCGTGAGGCGACATTGCGTGCATCGACCCTATTCATGGGGGACGGTACCAACGATGCCCCGGCACTGGCTGCGGCCACCGTCGGAGTTGCTTTTGGGCAAGGCAGTGAAGTCGCCTCGGAAGCCGCCGATGCCGTCGTGCTCGACAGTACCCTGGGTCGCGTCGATGAATTGCTGCACATCGGCCGACGCATGCGCGTAATTGCCATACAGAGCGCCATTGGCGGCATGGGGCTGAGTTTGGTAGCCGTAGCAGTCGCGGCCATGGGTTACCTGCCGCCCGTCAACGGGGCGCTACTCCAGGAAGTCATCGACGTTTTGGCGGTAATGAATGCTTTGCGAGCCGCGTTTACGCCTCGCCGGCTTTCCGACTATGTGCCATAGCTACATGCTACCAATCGTTCTAAGAACTCTATAACCGCACAATGTCAGAATCATACCGCTTGTTAGTCATGAGTTCTGATAGTAATAAAACGTATGAATAACGTATCAGTATGATTGCGTAGCATTTGTTAACTATGCAAAATTACTTTTGCCGAGAAGTATGAGCTTAACCAAAATGGTTTGGGTCACTGTTTTATTACGAAACCCTGAGTTATTTGTAAAGTCGCGTTGGTTGCAGGAAAGTGGCAGTAACCATTAATAGATTTCAGTAACCATCGAGTAAATTTTTAAGACATTGAAAATAAATAGGAGCGCTGCCACGGAAGTGATGGTTTTTTGTCTCATTTTGTGTGTATTTCTGGTGAATCCCCTCGGGAAGGGCTATGATTAATTTTATTGATTGTGGCGATTTGTTTTTGTTACGTAATATATTTAAACTGTTTTGTTGTAGGGTGATTAAAAAATGAGGTTAGGGCCGAGCTATAAGAGTAATGTTTAGGGGGGCTTATGAATATGGAGCAAGCGAGACCTTACCTGGGCTCAAGCCAAGGACAGTTATCTGAGTTTATTGGTTTTCTGGAATTCGAGGAGGTTGGGTGTGTTTCCCGTTCGCTTCCGGTGTTAAGGAAAAAACAGATACTTGTTAGGCAGGGTGAGACCTTTCATGGCTTATATGTCGTGCGCTGTGGCATGTTAAAGCAGAGCTATTGGAATACAGATGGTGAGGAGGTTACCCACTTCCTTCTTCCTGGAGACGTCATCGGTCTAGATGCGATCGTAGGAGGGTGTTACTTGGGCCGGGTTACGGCTCTGGAAACAGTCGGAATTGTGCAAATCCCTTTTGCGAGAATTAATGACTTCCCGGGAGGGCACGAAAACTATATACAGGTTTTATGCTATCTCAGTAGTTTTATTCAGCGTGAATATATGCGTATACGTCAAATAAAAAATCAGTCGGCTGAAGTTCGTTTGGCACGTTTCTTTCTCACTATGTCTCATAATTTCCAGGTACAAGGATACTCTCCTTATCGCTTTAGGTTACCCATGACGCGGTGCGATATAGCCAGCTATTTGAGCATGTCTTTTGAAACTATTAGCCGCCTTATCGGTCGATTCAAAAAAAACGGAGTCTTGTCTGCAAAAGGGCACGAGTACTGCATCCATGATATCTATGCTTTGAGGCGGGCCGCTGAAATAGAGGAGTGCTAAAGTAGGTTGCAGTTTTTAATAGAGTTTCCAGTGTGCTAATGAACGCTTTATAAAAAGCGGCCTCAAGAAGCCGCTTTTATGTATCTTCGTCTCGGTAATTTAAGGGGCCGGCTTACCGGTTACATCGAGCAGACGTCCCAGCATGGTGATGCTCGGTGCCACGAGGATGTTCGGAGACAGTGTCGTTTGGGTAATGGGGTTGTGTCCGGACGGACGATACTGTCTCCTGCCCCATGGGCGGAAAATCCTGCACGGTCAGCGTTTCGCGCTCCAACAGCATCGCTGCACCATGCTCCAGGTCGTCACGACGGCGGATCAGTATCTGCGTGGCATGATCGAAGGCGTCATCGACAAGCCGGCGCACGGCGGTGTCGATGTCGCGTGCCGTGGCCTCGGAATAGCGCTTGGACCTGCCAAGCCCGAACCTGTCGCCCAAGAACGCTTGGCGGTCCTCCTCGTAGATGACCTGGCCACCTTCATCGCTCATCCCGAACCGGGTGACCATGCTGCGGGCGATATCGGTGACCTTGGCCAGGTCGTCGGCCGCCCCGGTGGAGATTTCGTCGAAGACCAGGCGTTCGGCGGCCCGGCCGCCCATCAGCACTGCCATGCGACTCTTGAGGTCGGCGGCGGTCTGCAGGAAGCGCTCTTCGGTGGGGCGTTGGATGGTGTAGCCCAGGGCGCCGACCCCGCGCGGTATGATCGAGATCTTGTGCACGGGGTCCATGCCGGGCAACGAGGCGGCGACCAGGGCATGCCCCATTTCGTGATGCGCCACCACGCGTCGCTCATGCTCGTTGAGTACGCGGCTTTTCTTTTCCAGCCCGGCAACGATACGTTCCACGGCGCGTGTGAAGTCGTCCAGTGTCACTGCATCGGCATCACGACGGGTGGCCAGCAGGGCGGCTTCGTTGACCAGGTTGGCCAGATCGGCTCCGGTGAACCCGGGGGTCAGGGCGGCGATCTGCTCGGCATCGACGTCGGGCGCCAACTTGCTGATCTTTTTCAGATGTACATTGAGAATGGCAATACGTCCCCGACGCTCGGGACGATCGACCAGCACCTGGCGGTCGAAGCGCCCTGCCCGCAGCAGGGCGGGGTCGAGAATCTCGGGGCGGTTGGTCGCGGCCAGCAATACGATGCCGGACGAAGTATCGAAGCCGTCGAGTTCGGTCAGCAGTTGATTGAGCGTCTGCTCTTTCTCATCGTGGCCGCCGCCGGGAAGCCCCAGCCCGCGGGCGCCGCCTAGGGCATCCAGTTCGTCGATAAAGATGATGCAGGGCGTGGTTTTAGCCGCCTGGGCGAACAGATCGCGAACCCGGGCGGCGCCCACACCGACGAACATTTCCACAAACTCTGAACCGGAAATCGAAAAGAAGGGCACGCCAGCCTCTCCGGCCACGGCTCGAGCCAGCAGCGTCTTGCCGGTGCCCGGGGGGCCAACCAGCAGAATGCCTTTGGGTACATGAGCGCCCAATCGACCGTAACGTTTCGGGTCGCGCAGGAACGCGACGACTTCCTTGAGCTCATCCTTGGCCTCGTCGATACCCGCCACGTCGGCAAACGTCACCTTGGTCTCGGTCTCGGCATAGACACGGGCCTTGGACTTACCGAGCGTCATCATGCCACCGAGGCCGCCCTGACCGGCGGTCATTCGGCGCAGGAAGAATCCCCAGATGGCTAATAAGAAGAGGATAGGCAGCAGCCAGGAAAGCAGCAATGTCAGCCAGGTCTCATCCGGCTCACCGTCGAATGTGACAGCATACCGGGCCAGCTCCGTGGCCAGCTCGGGGTCGACGCGATGAGTGGTGAAGCCGGTTGCACCGTCGGATAGAGGCGACTTGTAGGTCCCCTTGATCCTTTCTGTACTGATTTTCAGAGTGTCGATATCACCTTGCTCAAGATGCTGGCGAAACTCGGAGTAGGCAATTGGTTTGAAGGAGCGACCTGCGGCAATGAAATCCTGGGCGATCAGGATGAAGATGAAGCCGATGATGAAAAACAATGCATGTGCCTGATATCGCTTGTCCATGCTGACCTCACAGGTCGCTTCGTAAGGCAGGAGCGGATGACGATGGGCCTCTCTTACGCGGCGACGCAGTTCTTACAACGGGTCGTATAAGGCAACGCCTCCAGACGTCCAGCCGTAATTGTGTCACCACATTTCTCGCAGCGCTCGCCCAATTGGGCATCGATACGGGCCAAGGCTCGTTCGACCTGGGCCAGCTCTGTCGTGGCTTCATCCTGCAGCCGGTCGACCACTTCGTCGTTCAGGGCCTGAGAAACCTGCTCTTCGAGGTCCTTGTCCAAGACGCCGCTGATGCGGTGCCGATGGTCTTCGTAGCGCTGAATACGCTCTTGAAGCTCTATCCTAAGCTCTTCCAGCAGGGTCTTTCTATTTGGCTTGTCCATGAAACACCCGATGATATCTAATCAAGGAATAGCGCCATAAAACGGTATGTGGAGGTCGATATCGAGATGCAGCAGGTCATGCCAGGCTCACATCTGCCGTACGTAGCTTCCCTGGGCGGCAGTTAGGCTTTCGAGCCGATATCTGACATCCAAGGCCGGCTCTGTACGCTAGGCCAGTCAGGCGAGCCACTAGTAGGCGCTGGGTGTGCTCCTGCCAAGTGCTCAGTCTCGCACCAGATGCGCTCTATGAAATCGTCGCTGAGCTCCGAGACCATGCGCGTGCGTTTTAAGGTGGCCTCGGTCATGTCATTGCCGATTTCGTGATAGCAGCACGCCACCGAAGCTAGTGTGTGCAGCTCGCCGAGACCTAGCATGCAATGTGTGAGCTTGCTGTAGGAAGTCGCCATGGTTGAGAAGAACTCGAGTTCGTGGCGGGCGGCGTCGTTGCACGTTTCTAACCATATACACTGTAGCTTAACTGCCGAGTTAATAGCTTCCCCCCAAGGCTGGTACCACCACAAGGATAGAGTGTCGGTATTGGCGGTTTTTAAAGGCGTTTCAGGCAGTTTCGACGTGGTCATCGTCTTATCCCTCAAGTAAGAATATGAGTATAGGAGTCCCTCTCTTCTGGTGTTATTTAATAGCCTTAAGGTTGACGTGAAGTGACCCCCTCCAGAGCTGCACAGGCTATAGTGCAGTCATCAGGAGGACAGGATGAGCGACGACACCCCCATC